>NZ_LZHZ01000017.1 GCF_001667505.1 Mycobacterium sp. ACS1612 | reverse complement strand
GCCGCCAAGCGCTGCGCAATCGCCGTCGACTCATCGCGCGTCGACTCACCCATCACATCGACGAGCTCCCCATCCCCAAACCCCTCGAACACATGTTCGATACTGCCACAGCGCTACGACACGCGCCCAGAACCCTCCACAGGTCAGCGCTTCAGGCTTGCGTACCAGTCGAGCAGCGCCGGATCGTCGACGGCGCTCTTCTCCACCACCCGCGCCGGGTCAGCCCCCTGGAACAACTTCTTGATCGGCACCTCGAGTTTCTTACCGGTACGGGTGTGCGGAACACCCGGCGCGGCGATGATCTCGTCGGGCACGTGCCGCGGTGAAACCTCGTCGCGGATGGTGCGCTTGATCCGGTCACGCAGTTCGTCGGTCAGTTCCGCGTCGTCGACGAGCACGACGAACAGGGGCATCCAATAGCCGCCGTCGGGTTGCTCGGCGCCGATGACCAATGCCTCGGCGATCTCCGGCAACCGTTCGACGGCCTGGTAGATGTCGGCGCTGCCCATCCGGATGCCGTGCCGGTTCAGCGTCGAATCTGACCGGCCGTGCACGACGATGCTGCCGTGGCCGGTGATCGTGATCCAGTCGCCGTGTCGCCACACGCCGGGAAACATCTCGAAATACGCGCTGCGATAACGTGATCCGTCGGTATCGTGCCAGAAGGACACCGGCATCGACGGCATCGGTTTAGTGATGACCAGTTCACCGACCTCACCCCGCACCGGTTTGCCGGACTCGTCCCATGCGTCCAGGGCAACGCCGAGGTACGGCGCCGACAGTTCACCGGGCCACACTGGCACCGTGCGGACACCGCCGATGAACGCCGAAACCACATCCGTGCCACCGCTGATCGAGGCCACTTGGACGTGCTCACCGACGTTGTCGCGCAACCACAACGACGACGACGGCGGCAACGACGACCCGGTGATGCCGACGGTCCGCAGCTTCGACAGATCGTGTTCCGTGCGCGGCACCGCACCCGCCTTTGCGCAGCCGAGAACGTAACCCGGGCTGGTGCCGAGCACGGTGGCACCCACGCGAGCGGCGATGTCCCACAACGCATCCGGCCGCGGATAGTTCGGGCTGCCCGCGTAGCAGACGATCGTCGCGCCGACGAGCAATCCGGCGACCTGGAAATTCCACATCATCCAGCTCGGGCTGGTGTACCAGAAGAAGGTGTCGTCGGCGCCGATATCCGACTGAAGAGCAATGGCTTTCAGATGCTCGAGCACCACTCCGCCGTGCCCGTGCATGATGCCCTTCGGTAGGCCGGTCGTGCCCGAAGAGAAAAGGATCCACAACGGATGGTCGAACTCGACTGGCACCGTGGCGAGTTCGTCCGGGTCGGCCGTCTCGGCGAGGTCGGATGTCAGTAGGGTGGCACGCAACGTCGGAAGGCCGGCCTGCAGCGTCGCGACGTCGGCGCGTTTGTCGTGGGTCTTACCGCCGTAGGTGTACTCCTCGCCGGTGACCAGCACGATCGGCTCCAGCTGGCCGAGTCGGTCCAGCGCGGCCTTGGCCGAGTAGTCCTGCCCGCAGGCGCTCCAGATGGCACCGATGCTGGCAGTCGCCAGGAACGCGATGACGGCCTCGGGGATATTCGGCAGGTAGCCGACGACGCGATCACCCGCCGTGACGCCATGGGAGCGCAAAGTTTCCGCGAACGCCGCGGTGCGGCCGAGTAGCTCGCGCCAGGACAACTCGGCGACGCCGCCGTCCTCGGTCACGTTCAGGATGGCGGGCCGGTCGGTGCGCGCGTTGCTGACGATCTGGTCGACGTAATTCAGTTCCACACCGGGAAACCACCGTGCGCCCGGCATCTCGGCGCTTTCGAGCACACACTCGGGCGCATCGCCCAGGCCGAAGAATTCCCACAGCGCGCCCCAGAAGGCGGCGGGGTCATCGACCGACCACTGCCACAACGACTGGTAGTCCGGCAAGGCTGCACCGGTGCGCTGCTCGACGAACCGCGCGAACTCAGTGACGCGTGCGTCGGCGATATCGCATTGCGTCGGCTGCCACTGCGGAACGTCGACGGCGTGGGTCACCGGGCGCTCCATCCGCCGTCCATGGTGTATGACGCGCCGGTGACCATCCCGGCTGCCGGGGACGCCAGCCAACCGACAAGGGAGGCAACCTCTTCCGGTTCTACGAGACGTTTGATCGCGCTCTCCTTGAGCAGGATGTCGGCCACCACCTGATGCTCGGGGATGCCGTGGGTGCGGGCCTGATCGGCGATCTGCTTGGTGACCAGCGGTGTGCGCACATAACCGGGATTCACGCAGTTGCTGGTCACGTCGTACGGTCCGCCCTCGAGCGCGGTCACCTTGGACAGACCCTCGAGCGCATGTTTGGCGGTGACGTAGGCCACCTTGTACTCCGAAGCGCGGATGCCGTGCACCGATGAGATGTTAACGATGCGGCCGAACTTCTGCCGGTACATGTGCGGAAGGGCCGCCCGGATCAGCAGGAACGGCGCCTCCACCATCAGTGTCAGCAGCGTCCGGAACCGTTCGGGATCGAAGTCGACGATCGAGTTGATGCTCTGCACTCCGGCGTTGTTCACCAGGATGTCGGTCTCGAGATTCAGCGTCTCCAACGAGGAGACGTCGAGCAGGTCCACCGCCCATGCTTGCCCACCGATGTCCTGGGCGAGATCCTTAGCGCCCGCCTCGTCGACGTCGGCGACCGTCACGGTGGCTCCGCGCGCGGCCAGTTCCCTGGCACACGCCGCGCCGATCCCGCTCGCCCCGCCAGTGACCAGGGCGGTGCGACCATGCAGGTCCGTCATACGACGCCTGCCTTGGCCAGTTGTTCGCGGTCGGCCTGATCGACGGTGGCGAGGTCGATGCCCTTCGTCTCACGCGTGAAGTACACCGCGACAAGCGTGATGGCGGCCGCGATGGCCAAGTACAACGCGATCGGGACCGACGAGTCGTATGCCTTGAGCAGAGCCGCCGCGATCGAAGGGGCCAACGATCCCGCGAAGATCGAGGTGACCTGATAGCCAAGGGACACACCGGAATACCGCATCCGGGTGGGGAACATCTCGGCCATGATCGCCGGTTGCGGGGCGTACATCAGCGCGTGGAAGACCAAGCCGATGACGACGGCGCTCATGATCAACAGGTAGTTGGCGGAGTTCATCATCGGGAACGCGAAGAACCCCCAGGTGCCCGCCAGCACCGCGCCGACGAAGTACACAGGTCGCCTGCCGTACTGATCGGACATCCTGCCGACGAATGGGATCACGACGAAATGCACCGCATGCGCGGCGAGCAGGTACCACAGAATGTCGGAGGTGTTGGCGTGCACCTGCTCCTTGAGATAGACGATGGAGAAGGTGACCACCAGGTAGTACATGATGTTCTCGGCCAGCCGCAACCCCATCGCCGTGAAAACCCCACGGGGATAACGCTTCAGCACCTCGACAACGCCGAACGAGACGGCCTTGACCTGTTCGACCTCGCGTTGAGCCTCGAGGAAGATCGGCGCGTCGCTGACCTTGGTGCGGATGTAGTAGCCGATCAGCACCACCACCGCCGACAACCAGAACGCCACGCGCCATCCCCAGGACAGAAACGCCGCGTCCGACAAAGTGCCGTTCAACACCAACAGCACGACGGTCGCGAGCATGTTGCCGACCGGGACGGCGGCCTGTGGCCAACTGGCCCAGAATGCTCGGCTGCGATCAGGACTGTGCTCGGCGACCAGAAGCACCGCGCCACCCCATTCGCCGCCGACGGCGAACCCCTGCAGGAACCGCAGCGTCACCAACAGCACCGGCGCCCAGTAGCCGACCTGGGCGAACGTGGGCAGACATCCCATCAGCACCGTCACCGCGCCGACCAACAGCAGGCTGAACTGCAGCAGTTTCTTGCGGCCGTACTTGTCCCCGAAGTGCCCGAACACCACCCCGCCCAGCGGCCGCGCCAGGAATCCGACCGCATAGGTCAGCAGTGCCGCGATGATCGCGTCGAGGTCGCTGCTGCCCTTGGCGAAGAAGATCTTGCCGAACACCAGGGTGGCCGCGGTGCCGTACAGGAAGAACTCGTACCACTCGACGACAGTGCCGGCCATCGAAGCGGCGACTACGCGCTTCAACCCGGTCGGGATCGTCTCGGGTTCGTGGACACTCATCGCACACTCCTGCCTGAGATGTGATGGCCGACACAGATCTGTGTGCGAGTATTCATGCACTTAACCGCACGTGCAATGGCCAAATCTGCACGACATATCTGCAAAAATGCAGGTATGGCTGATGCGTCACCGCACTCGCCGACCCGCCGCCCCAGCGCGGACGATCTGTTGGTGCTGCTTGCCGTGGGCCGGTCCGGCCGTTACAGCACCGCGGCCGAGGAACTCGGGCTCAATCACACCACGATCTCGCGGCGCATCGCCGCGCTCGAACAGTCGATCGGGGGCCGGGTGCTCGCGCGTGTCGCCGGCGGTTGGGAACTCACCGACCTCGGCCGCGCGGCGCTGTCAGCCGCGGAAACCGTCGAGTCGGCGGTCCGCTCGCTGACCGTCGACGCCGGCGGCGTGCGCGCGCTCGAGGGCGTGGTGCGGATATCGGCGACGGACGGATTCAGCGCGTACATCGCCGCTCCTGCCGCCGCGCAGGTGCAGCGCACACACCCCAAGGTGGCAGTGGAGATCGTGGCGACCACCCGGCGCGCCACTCAGCAGCGGTCCGGGCTCGATGTCGAAGTGGTCGTCGGAGAGCCAAAGGTTCATCGCGCCAAGGCGATTCGGCTCGGCGACTACTGCCTCGGCCTCTACGGCTCACGCGACTACCTCGCCGAACACGGCACGCCGACGAGCGTCGCGGACCTCGCGCGCTTCCCGTTGGTCTACTTCATCGACTCCATGCTGCAGGTCGACGACCTCGACATCGCGACGAGCTTCGCACCGGCGATGCGTGAATCAGTGACGTCCACCAACGTTTTCGTGCATGTGGAGGCGACCAGGGCGCACGCCGGCATCGGCCTGCTGCCGTGCTTCATGGCCGACCGCCACGACGATCTACTGCGGGTGTTACCTGACAAGGTGGCCATCCGGTTGACGTACTGGCTTGTCACCCGTGGCGAGACGCTGCGCAGACCGGAGGTCGCCGCCGTTGTCGACGCGATCCGCGTGCGTGTGGACGAACAGCGCGACGTGCTGTTGGGTCGGCGTTAACGTCGTGACATGCCGTTCATCGATCACCCCAAGGGCCGTGCCTACTACCGGCACTGGGCGGCCGCGGAACCAAGGGCAGCTGTCGTCTTCCTGCACGGTTTCGGCGAGCACACCGGCGTCTACCACCGGTACGCCTTCGCGCTCAACGCGGCAGGCATCGACTTCTGGGCGGTCGACCAGTTCGGCCACGGTCTGAGCCCGGGCCCGCGTGGGGACTTCGGATCGATCGAGGACAGCGCCGCGCTCGCTGACACGCTGACCGAATTGGCCGAGCGGGGCGGCCCCGGGCTGCCGATGATCGCGCAAGGCCATTCCTTCGGCGCGGTGGTCACACTGTTTCGCCTGCTGGACCACCCCGACCGCTACCAGGCGGGAGTCATATCGGGTGCTCCGCTGATTCCGATCCCCGAAATGCTCGATGCCGATACGTCGTTCGATCTGGATCCCGGCTGGCTGTCGAGCGATCCGTTCTACCTCGATTCGCTGGAGAACGACCCGCTGGCCTTCGTCGATGCCGACGGGAAACCGTTGGCGCGGGAACTCGACAAAGCCTGGGACCGGTTCGGCGGCGATCTGCCGCAGCTGGCGGTGCCGACGCTGGCTGTGCACGGCGCCAACGACCCGATCGCGCCGGTCGACGGTGTGCGCGCCTACGCCGACCAGATCGAGATGTTCCAGTTGGTCGAGTTCCCCGGCGCGCACGACGTCCTCAACGAGACCGTCCATCGCGAGGTCGCGGCGACGATCGTCGAATTCATCGAGGCGCGGACGGGACTACGGCAATAGTCGTGGCTCCTCGACGTTTGCTGTGGCAGACTGCCTGCCAGATCGTGACGAGGAGCGATGAGTGGGGCCCGAGGAAGATTCACCGCAGCGAAGCGGTCCGTCGGACGACGAAACGCGCGCGCCGGAAGACAAGGCGGACAAGCCGTCCGGTGGCAGCATGCGGTTTCAAGATCCTGCGACCACCCGCCCGAGACCGCCGACCGTCGGCGAGACGCGCGCCAGAGAAAAGGCCGAGCGCGAACGCAAAGCTGCTGAGCGCGCGCGGTTCGAGGCCAATGTCAGGCGGTATCACCGCAACAGGCGGCTGATCGGCGGCGCCGCGGTCGTCGGTGTGGTGGGTGTTGTTGCGGCGCTGGGTTATTGGGCATTGTCGCCGCGCACCGTCAACGCGCAGTGCGTGCAAGAGGACGGCTCCGGCGGACCCATCGTCGTGCCTGACAGCTACTGCAGCGGCCACTCGGGCGGTTCCGGCGGCCTGTTCATCTACAGCGGTCACCAGTACCGGTACTACTACGGCAGCAGCGGAACCGTCGGATCACGTCCGGTGGGCGGCACGACGGTCATGCCGAAGGACACCACCGTCAAGACGTCGTCGGGCACCACTATCCAACGGGGCGGTCTTGGCACCAAGTTCTCGGGCAGCGGCGGCGGCTGAGCAGCGAGTGAAACGCCTGAGAACAGAACGACGACCGAATTGGCAGTCGATCGTGGAAGCACAGGGGCTCGTCTTCGGCACTCCCGCGCTCGATCCGTCGGGCGCGGATCGCGTCTACTGGGACGAGTCGGTGTTCTACGAGTTCGAGATGGATGAAGTGCTGGCGCTGGAGGCCGACGTCGAACTGCTCCATTCGATGTGTTTGAACGCGGTCGAGCAGGTTGTTCTGATGGAGCGGTACGCGGATTTCGGCCTGCCGGAATGGAGTTGGCAGTCGATCGCCGAATCATGGCGGCGTTCCGACCCATATGTCTACGGGCGGTTCGACCTGCGCTACGACGGCGGCTCACCGGCCAAACTGTTGGAGTACAACGCCGACACCCCGACGACGTTGTTGGAATCCTCGGTGCTGCAGTGGCATTGGCTGCAGGACAAGTTTCCCGACTTCGACCAGTGGAACTCGCTGCATGAGCAGCTCGTGGACCGGTGGAAACTCGTGCGAGAGTCGTTGCCGAACAACGAACTTCACTTCTCCTGGTCGGGCGCCGAGCAGACCGGCGAAGACCAAATCACCACGACCTACATGCAGGAGACGGCGGCCGAAGCGGGGTTCGAGACGATCGCGCTGGAGATCGAGGATGTCGGTTGGGATACTGCGCTCGAGCGCTTCGTCGACCTGGAAGAGGCGCCCATCGACGCGATGTTCAAGCTCTACCCCTGGGAGTGGGTGCTCGACGACGAGTTCGGCAGGCACGTCGCCTCCAGCCTGCCGAAGACGATGTGGATCGAACCGTTGTGGAAGACGCTGCTGTCCAACAAGGCGATCCTGGCGGTGCTGTGGGAGATGTATCCCGGTCACCCGAACCTGCTGCCCGCGTATCTCGACGAACCCCACGAGCTCACCGAGTACGTCCGCAAACCGAAACTCGGACGTGAAGGCGGGAACATCACGATCGTCGGCCCGGGTGTCGAGTTGGCCACCGGCGGGATCTACGGCGAAGAGGGTTATGTCTACCAATTGTTCGACCCACTCCCGCTTTTCGACGACGTGCGACCCTCGCTGGGCGCCTGGCTGGTCGGTGATTCCTCTGCGGGATTGGGCATCCGCGAAGCCGGCGGCCTGGTGACTGACGACCGTGCAGCCTTTGTCCCACACCGAATTCCGCTGAACAAAGGGAGCTGATCATGACGACCACCGTGCTGGCGCTCGAGTCGGAATTCTGGAACACCGTCGGCCGGGGTGTCGGCGCGATGTGGCTGTACGCCGCGGTCGGGCTGGTGTTGATGGTGATCGGGTTCTACGCGATCGACGTGGCCACCCCCGGTCCTCTGCGCCAGATGGTCAAGCAGGGCAAGCCGAATGCCGTGATCATCTCGGCGGCCGGCATCATCAGCATGGCGTTCATCGTGGTAGTAGCGATCTACGGGTCCGGCGGCAGGCTGGCGGAGGGGTTGATCTCCACCGC
This sequence comes from Mycobacterium sp. ACS1612, assembly GCF_001667505.1. Taxonomy (GTDB): domain Bacteria; phylum Actinomycetota; class Actinomycetes; order Mycobacteriales; family Mycobacteriaceae; genus Mycobacterium. The sequence goes on along the minus strand of NZ_LZHZ01000017.1, from coordinate 20,963 downwards.
GGTGTTCGGCCTTGTCGGCATCGCCGCGCAGGTGGTGATGATGCGGGTTGCGACAATGGTTCTCGGCGTCGAGATGTCGGCAAACCTGCATGCTGACGAATTCCACCACCCAATCCTGATGGTGGCGGCCGCACAGTTCGCCTTCGGCTTGGTGGTGGCGGTCGCGATCCTCTAGAGGTTGAAGCCGCTTTCCTGGCCGGGTCGCGGTTGATTGCGTGGCCGCCGAAAGATCCGCCACCACACCACGAAGCCAAGCGCAATCATGTCGACCACGACGAATGCGATGATGATCAACACAATGCTGCCCACAGGCAAAGGTTACGTCTGTCGACCGGCCCGCATACAGTAAAAACGTGAAGCTCAAGCGTGGGGATCGGTTCGCGCGGATGTCCGCGGCGGTGGACAATCTCGAGCTACCCCCCGCAGTCTTCAAGACCTGCCCGTGGCAACCCCGCGAAATCGTCGCGACCGGACTGCGGCAGTGGCTGCGCTGCTGCGCACCCGCACTGTGGGACAACCAGATGATCGGCATGCCGTCGCGCGCCGTCGACGAGGCGTGGCACGGGCTGATTCTGTGCACGGCACGCTATTCGGCATTCTGCGAAGCCGCCTACGGCAGATTCCTGCACCATCATCCCGACGGTGGCGCACCGGCATCCGTGACTGTCGACCCGGTCGAGGAACAACTCGGCAGAACCGTCGTGGCGTGGACGTTGGTCGCGCAGCCAGGCGAGGAATGTGTGCTGTGGGATCTGGACGCGCGGCTGGGACTGGACGAACCGTGGGGCGTTGACGCCGCCCGCGTGGCAGAGATCCAAAGTAGGGTGGCCTCGTGCTGAAGAAGGCGTTCGGTGTTGCGGTCGCAATGGCGACGGCCACGTTGCTCGCCGCGCCCGCGCATGCCGATTCCGGCGACAACCCATGCGAGTTCGCGATCAACTATTTCTGCAAGTTCCTGCCGATCGCTCCCGACCTGGAGGGCGACGTCGACCTGACCCAGCAGGAGCCCGTCGACCCGAACGCCCCGCCGCCCGATTCTCTGCCAGTGGCCGATCCGTGTGCGGCGGGCTGTATCTAGAGCCAGGTGTCGTCGGTGGTGGCGGTGAGGAACGCCTCGAGGTCGTCACGCCACTGCGCGGGAGTGGTCTTGTCCGGTTCGATGCCGGTGTACTCGCCGCGGTAGAACAGCAGCGGCCGCGGTTTCTTGTGCGGCACATCGGACAGCGAGTGCACCGCGCCGAACACCACGTAGTGGTCGCCGCCGTCGTGTACGGAATGCACAGTGCAGTCGATGTGCGCCAACGTTCCTTCGATGATCGGCGAGCCGAGTTTCGAGGGGTTCCAGTCGAGTCCGTCGAACTTGTCCGGCTCCTTGGACCCGAATCGTGCCGAGACGTCCTTCTGCTTCTCGTGGAGAACGTTGACGCAGAAGTGTCCGCTGGCCTCGATGGCCTGCCATGACCGGGAGACCTTGGTGGGGCAGAACAACACCAGCGGCGGATCCAACGACAGCGCGGCGAACGACTGACAAGCGAAACCGATCGGCGCACCGTCGTGCATGGTGGTGATCACCGTGATACCTGTGCAGAATTGGCCGAGCACATTGCGGAATGTGCGCGGATCCAGTGGTTCCTTGGTCACTACTTGAAGCCGACGCTGAAGTCGTGACCCCAAAGACTGACCGCGGTGCTCTCCCGGGCAACCCAGTGGTCGTCTTCGACTTCGAGTCCCTCGCAACCGAATTCGATGTCGAAGCCGCCGGGGGTCTTCATGTAGAAGGACAGCATTTTGTCGTTGACATGCCTGCCGAGCGTGGCCGACATCGGCACTTTGCGGCGCAGCGCGCGGTCAAGGCACAGCCCGACATCGTCGGCGCTCTCCACCTCGACCATGAGATGCACGACCCCGCTTGGGGTTTCACCCGGCATGAACGCCAGGCTGTGATGGCGCGGGTTGACGCCGAAGAACCGCAACCATGCGGACGGCCCGTCGGCGGGTCTGCCAACCAGTTGCGGGGGCAGTCGCATGGAGTCACGAAGGCGGAAGCCCAACACGTCGCGGTAGAAGTGCAGCGACTCGACGTCGTCTCTGGTGGTGAGCACCACGTGCCCGAGACCTTGCTCCTCAGTGACGAACTTGTGTCCGTAGGGACTGACCACCCGCCGATGCTCCAGCGCGGCGCCGTGAAACACCTCGAGGCAGTTGCCCGACGGATCCTGGAAGCGGATCATCTCGTCGACACGGCGGTCGGCCAAGTCCGCTGCGGTCGCCTCCTTGTACGGCGTGCCTTCCAGGTCTAGTCGGTTGCGGATGTCCTGCAGCCCTTCGGCATTCGCGCATTCCCAACCTGACTCGAGCAGTCGGTCACTCTCGCCGGGAACGATCACCAGCCGTGCGGGGAACTCGTCCATCCGCAGGTAGAGCGCACCCTCGGTGGCCCCCTTGCCCTCGACCATGCCGAGGACCTTCAGCCCGTACTCGCGCCAGGCCGCGACATCGGTCGACTCGATCCGCAGATAACCCAACGACCGGATGCTCATGACTGGCCTCCCAAGAAATCGATCGTCAGCTTGTTGAACTCGTCGAACTTCTCCAACTGCGCCCAGTGCCCGCACTGCCCGAACACGTGCAGTTGCACTCGCGGAATCTGCTTGAGTGCCACCAGCGCCCCGTCGAGCGGGTTGACGCGGTCCTCCCGGCCCCAGATCAGAAGTACCCGTTGGCGCAGCTTGTACACCTCGCGCCACATCATGCCGAGTTCGAAGTCGGGGCCCGCGAACGACTTTCCCATCGCCCGAGTGGCGGCCAGCGACTCCGGTGTGCTGGCGATGGCGAAGCGTTCGTCGATCAACTCCGGCGTGATCAGCTTCTGGTCGTACACCATGATGCGCAGGAACGCCTCGAGGTTCTCCCGGGTCGGCTCGTAGGAGAACTTGCCGAGCAGCCTGACGCCCTCGGTGGGGTCGGGTGCGAACAAGTTCACCGACAACCCGCCGGGGCCCATCAGCACCAGCCGGCCCGCACGGTCGGGGTTGTCGAGCGCGAATCGGACCGCCGTGCCGCCGCCCAACGAATTACCCACCAGCGCAGCACGTTCGAGGCCGAGATGGTCGAACAGGTCCAGCAGTGCGGTGGCGCTGTAGCGGTTGTACTGCTCGTGCTCGGTGTGCTTGTCGGAATGACCGTAGCCTGGCTGGTCGACCGCGAGCACGTGGAAGTGCCGCGCGAGCACGCCGATGTTGCGGCCGAAGTTGGACCAACTCGACGCGCCGGGCCCGCCGCCGTGCAGCAGTACGATCGTCGGACCGCTGCCCACGCCGGCTTCGTGATAGTGCAGCCGCATGTCCTCGCGCACCTGCGCAAAGCGGGACGTCGACTCGAAGGTGAGCTCTTGCTGTTGAGCGGTTTCGGCGGCGAACGACGTCATCAGACCATCGTGTCCTGCGGGGGCAGGCCGAACTCGTTGTTGCCGAAGATCAGGTACGCGCGTTCGGGATCGTTGGCGGCGTGCACCCGGCCGGCGTGTGCATCGCGCCAGAACCGCTGCACCGGAGCGTCGTTGTTCAACGCGGTGGCGCCGGACGCCTCGAACAGCCGATCGATCGAAGCGATGGCGCGGCCGGTGGCGCGCACCTGGTCGCGGCGTGCACGGGCGCGCAGTTCGAACGGAATCTCCTTGTCCGCCTTCAGCAGTGCGTACTCGTCGCCGACATTGCCGATCAGCTGACGCCACGCGGCGTCGATGTCGCTGGCGGCTTCGGCGATGCGCACCTTCGCGAACGGGTCATCCTTGGCCTTCTCACCGGCGAACGCGGCGCGCACCCGCTTACCCTGGTGCTCCACGTGAGCGTCGTAGGCGCCATACGCCATGCCGACGATCGGAGCCGAGATGGTGGTCGGATGCACTGTGCCCCACGGCATCTTGTACACCGGCGCGGTGTTGGTCTGCAGACCGCCTGCGGTGCGGTCGTTCATCGACTTGTAGGACAGGAACCGGTGCCGGGGCACGAACACGTCCTTGACCACGATGGTGTTGCTGCCAGTGCCTCGCAGGCCGACCACGTGCCACACGTCGTCGATGCGGTATTCGGTGCGCGGGATCAGGAAGCTGCCGAAGTCGACCGGCCTGCCGTCCTTGATGACAGGGCCGCCGAGGAAGGCCCACGTGGCGTGGTCACAACCCGACGACCAGTTCCACGAGCCGTTGACGAGGTAGCCGCCGTCGACCACGGTGCCAGCACCCATCGGCGCATAGGACGAGGAGATGCGTACCGACGGATCCTGGCCCCACACCTCTTCCTGGGCTTGCTGGTCGAACAGCGCCAGATGCCAGTTGTGCACGCCGATGATCGAGCTGACCCAGCCGGTCGAACCGCATGCCGTGGCGATGCGACGCACCGCTTCGTAGAACACCGTCGGGTCGCATTGCAAGCCGCCCCACTGTTCGGGCTGCAGCAGCTTGAAGAAGCCCACCTCGTCGAGTTCGGCCACGGTTTCGTCGGGCAGCCGTCGCAGGTCTTCGGTGGCCTGGGCGCGCTTGGCGATCAGCGGTAACAGGTCCTCAATGCCGGCTAGGACCGACTGCACGTCACCCTGTTCAATGGACGTCACTGGATTTGCCTCCCGACAGTAGGGCTTCAACAGAGATTAGAACACGTTACGATTTGTGTCGAGCAGGGTATTCCTGCAGCGGCTGGACCTGGGCACATGCATTTCTGTAACCTGTTCTAGTTATCGCTTACAGGAAGGGCGCGCAAGTGACTGACGAGCCGCTCGGTAGCCACGTGCTCGAGCTGCAGGTGGCCGGCGTCGTCGAGGAGACCTCTGACGCGCGGTCGCTGGTGTTCACCGTGCCCGACGGGGTCGAGATTCCGGCCGATCGACTGAACTACTCACCCGGGCAATTCCTCACGCTGCGGGTGCCCAGCGAGCGCACCGGTTCGGTGGCCCGCTGCTATTCGCTGTGCAGTTCGCCGTTCACCGGCGACCCGATGACGGTGACGGTCAAACGGACCGTCGACGGGTACGCCTCGAACTGGCTGTGCGACCACGCTCACACGGGGATGAAGATCCACGTGTTGGCTCCGTCCGGCACGTTCGTGCCCAAGACGCTCGATCAGGATTTTCTGCTGCTGGCCGCCGGTAGCGGCATCACCCCGATGATGGCGATCTGCAAGTCCGCGCTCGCCGAGGGCAGCGGCAAGGTGGTACTGATCTACGCCAACGAAGACGAGAACTCAGTGATCTTCGCGAGTGCGCTGCGAGAACTGACGGCGAAGTATCCCGATCGGCTCACGGTCGTGCACTGGTTGGTGTCCGTGCAGGGACTGCCGAACGCGGCGGCATTGGCAGGACTGACCGCGCCGTACATCGGCCGCGACGCCTACATATGCGGGCCCGGCCCGTTCATGGCCGCCGCCGAAGAGGCGCTGAAGAACTCAGGGGCACCCACGGACAAGATCCACATCGAGGTGTTCAAGTCGCTGGATTCCGACCCGTTCGCAGCCGTGGTCATCTCCGAGGACGACAGCGACGAGGGACCCGCGACCGCGATCGTCACGCTCGACGGTGAACGCCACGAGGTGCGTTGGCCGCGGAACGCGAAGCTGCTGGACGTGCTGCTGGACAAGGGTCTCGACGCACCGTTCTCCTGCCGCGAGGGCCATTGCGGCGCGTGCGCGGTGCTCAAGAAGAGCGGCGAGGTCGAGATGGAAGTCAACGATGTGCTCGAGCAACAGGATCTCGATGAGGGTTTGATCCTCGGCTGCCAGGCGCATCCACGGTCGGATTCCGTCGAAGTCACCTACGACGAATAAGCGCGGACTACGATTCGCCGCACCGACCGGAGGGAAGCAACGTGACGAAGCGGTTGAGCAGTCTTGTCGGGTCGCTCTGCGCGGGCGTGATGACGCTTGCGGTGTGGACGCCGGCGGTTTCGTCGGCGGCATCCAACAATGGGGACTCCTCCATCCCGCTGCCAGACGGCACCACTTTGGAGATGCACACCACGCTGAACTGTCCACTGCCCGACAAACAGTGCTACTTCACGACGCAAGCGCAGCGACGCGATGGCGAGGCCGTCGAAGGATTCCCCGGTGACCTGTGGGCACGACAGACGACCACGATCCGCTCGATGAACAAGTACAACTACCTAGAGACCCAGGTAGTCGCCGAGAACACCAGGGTCTTCAAGGCGGGCGGGACCCGTGAGATCACCACGATCTACTTCGGCGGCGGCCCGCCTGAGAAGTACTTCATCACCGGCCAGATTCAACCCACCGACTGGCACACCGGCCAGCCGATGCTAACCGCCGATGTGATCACCTGCGCCCATATCCAAGTCGTCTACGCGGGCGTGAACATCACCTCGCCGGACGCGTGCTCGCAAACCACGTTCAGCTAGCACGTTTCGACTGCGTCAATAATCGGGTAATCCCAAACATTCGTGCGTCCAGCCGAATTGGGAGGGAGTGCCGCGTGCTGCGCCAGCGATTCCATCCCTACGCCGTCCTGGGTGTGCCGCGAACGGCAACCCCCGAGGCGATCACCACCGCGTACCGAAGACGAGTCCGAGCGCTTCACCCGGACACGAGAACCGCACCGCAATCGACGGAGAAGCAACTACGGCAGGTCCTGGCCGCCTATGCGCAGCTGCGGGACCCCGCGCGCCGGGCACGCTATGACCGCACCGTCCAACGGGCGAAGTCGATCAACACGTCCAGTTCGGCTGGGACAGTGCGCATCCTGGGTGTCACCCTGAAATTCAATGCCAGGCCGCTTTCAGAGTGAGCTGATCTTCAGCCGTCAGGCAGGGACTCGTCGAACGCGTTGAGCGCGTGACAGCCACCATGGAGAAGCATCCGACGACGAACACGATCTCTGCGGTACCCAGTTCACTGAACTCAGAGACCGCCGCCCGGTACGTCGTTTCGGACAGCAACCCGCCTCGATTGAGGGCCGCAGCCATGTCGTATGCGACCGCTTCGGCGCGGCTCGAGTCAGAAGGCCGCTCGCCGGCGGCAACTGTTGCGATCGTGCGCTCGGAGAGTCCCGCCCGCCGGCCGAAGTACTCGTGTCCATGCATCTCGTAGCGGGCACCAAACTTCGCCGCCGTCACGAGGATGACCAACTGATGGACAGCTGGTGGTAGCACGCTGTGCTCCCACAACGATCTGTTGAAAGCCCACGCATGCCGTCCAAACGCCGGAAAATGAAGCCACCCGTTGAAGGGACCGATCAACGCACCGTCTTGGCGTCGCGCGATCAGCTCACCGAAGTTCTCCTCGATCACGTCGGCCATGTCGTCATAGAGATCTCGCTGTTCTGCGCTGAGTTGCTCGGGAACTATCGGATTCAAACGCATACCCGGGAGCCAAGCCCACCTGAAGGCGTTGGTCCACGACTTGTCGACGACGACTGGTAGGGCATTCTTCGCATTGCAGCTGAGACGACAAATAAGCTCGGCCCATGGAACTGCGGCAGCTGCGCTACTTCGTCGCCGTGGCCGAAGAATTGCACTACGGCAGAGCCGCGGAGCGACTGCACATCTCGGGTCCCGCCCTGTCCCAACAAATCATCGCGTTGGAACGCGAACTGAGCGCTGAGTTGTTTGTCCGAGATCGGCGCAGCGTGGCGCTGACCGAGGCGGGCCGGTCCCTGCTCGACGATGCGCGCAGGATGCTTGCGCTGGCTGAGGACGCCCGTCAGCGCCTCCATCGCACCGCGGCGGAGACGACACCGCTTCGGATCGGTTACGTCAGTTGGTTACCCGACGACATCGCTGCTCTGCTGGGCCGACGGCACCGGTGCGAGTCGATGAGTGGGTGCTGCCCTCGCATGCCCAGGCCGACCGCGTCGCCGAAGGCAGCCTCGATCTCGCAGTGGCATGGGTGGACCAGCGTGAGGCCGAAACACGCGGGCTCGCAGTTCATCTCGTCCGAGCGGAGCCTCTGCACGCCGTCCGGCTCGGTTCAGCGACACACGTGCCTGCGGCGGGCGTCACCGTGTTGACCGATCCGGGCGGCCCGACGTGGTCATCGTGGAACCGATTCGCCCAGGAGTTCGCCGTCGATACGGGCGCTCGCGTCGTCTCTGTCGAGGATGGCGGCATCACCGGTGACGCGTTCTACGCGCATGTGCGACGACTTCGGGTGCCGGTACTCGAGTCGCCGAAGCGGCACACATCGGCGATGCCGCCGCGGCTGGCGCAATGCGAGGTCACCGATCCGGTTCCGCTGTGGACGTGGTCACTGCTGCACCGGGCACACGACGACCGCCCCGCCGTCGCGCACGTCGTCGAGTCCGTGATCGCGTTCGCTGAAAGCAGCAACTGGCGCACTGCTCCAGCCGGTGCCTGGTGGGTCCCTGCGAGCGATCCGCACCGCACCACCCTGGGTTCGTAGAACTGCGGTACGAAGTTCCACCGACCACAGGTAAGCAGTTGGTCGTGGCGGCGCGGTTCTGCTGGCGGTTGACTAAAAGTCATGACAGACAAGCACATTGTGGACCGTCTGGGCCAGTGGGTGGTCGACGCGGCTGCGGCAGACATCGACGACAACTCCATGCAGCTGCTCAAGCGCAACGTGCTCGACAGCGTCGCATGCGCAATAGGCGCACTCGATGGAGAACTGATCGGTCCGATCCGCGCAGACGCCGAGGAATTCAGTGGTCGCCCCAGCGCGACCCTCATCGGCGGCGGGCGCGCATCGGTGGATCAGGCTGCATTCTTCAACGCCGTGCTGGTGCGCTATCCCGATCTGCTCGACACATTCTTGACACCCGGCGGCCTCTGCCGCCCGGCAGACAACTTCGGCGCTGTCTTCGCGGTGGCCGAGCACGTCGGCGCCAGTGGTCTGGACTTTCTGCTTGCCCTCGCGGTCGCCTATGAGATCCAATGCCGGTTCAGCGATCAGGTTCCCGTCATGACCCGCGGACTGAATCACGCTCTGCAACTAGCGATGTCGGCATCCGCCGGATCGGCCAAATTGCTCGGCCTCGACGCCGCACAGACCGCGTCTGCCATCGCCGCGTCCACCGTGGACAATGTGTCGCTGGCCGCCGTACATGCCGAACCGGTTTCGAACTGGAAGGGCATCTCGCCGGCGATCACCGGCATGCGGGCGGTGTACATCACGTCGCTGGCTGCCCGCGGAATCACCGGCCCCCGAGCGCTCTTCGACGGCCCGAACGGACTCGAGCTGCTCTTCGACCAGGGTATCGACATGCGCACCGACGATCGGTCCCTGACCGCGGTCGAGCGAACCTACCTCAAGCAATATTGCTCACTGATTCACGGCCAGGCCATCATCGATGCGACGCTGGCGATCCGCGATGAGTATCAAATCAGTGGCCGCGACGTCGCCTCGGCGACACTCGAAGTGTTTCAGGGTGCCTACGACTTCGCCGGGGGCGGCAGCTATGGCGACAAGGAGCATCCGTCCACCAAGGAGCAGGGCGACTAGAACCTGAAATATTTGACCGCTGTCGCCCTCCTTGACGGGCAGGTCGGACCCGAACAAATCGAGACCGAACGCGTCAACCGCAGCGACGTGCAGCACCTGCTGTCGCGGGTCGACGTCAAGCCCGCACCGGATCTCACGGCGGCCTATCCCGACCGGACCGCTGCCCGGGTCCATGTCGTCACCCGAGACGGTCGGACGCTGTCACGCGAGCAGTCGGACTTCGAAGGATCGCCGACTCGACCGATGTCTTGGGACAGGGTGGTCGACAAGTTCGACTGGCTCGCCGAGCCGTTCGCAGACGATGGGTTGCGAGCCGACATCGTCGCAGCCGTCGCCAACCTCGAACACATCGCCGTCTCGGAACTGGCGGAGTTGCTTGCGGCGGTGAGTCCGACGGCTGAGCGGCAGCGCACGAGGGGTCGACTGTGAGGACTGCTCAGCTCGCGTGCGGCTAGCGCGGCAGCCCCAACAGTCGCTCGCCGGCCATGGTCAACAGGATCTGCTCGGTACCGCCTGCGATGGTCAGGCAGCGGGTGTTGAGGAAGTCGTGCACTTCCTTGTTCTCCACAATGCCGGCGCCCGCGGACAGGTCCATGCGGAACTCGGAGAGCTCCTGCCGGTACCGCACGCCAATCAGCTTGCGGGCGCTGGCTTGTGGGCCGGGGTCCTGCCCGCCGAGGATCAACTGCGCGATCCGCTGATCCAGCAGAGAGCCCACCTGCGCGGACCGAATCAGTTCGCCGAGCCGGTCGGCGACGGCAGGGTCGACGTCGAGGTCGGCGACCGTGCGGAGCAGTTCCTCCATCGGGTTGCCCAGCGCAGTGCCGTGCGCCATCGCGACGCGTTCGTTGGCCAATGTGGTGCGCGCTAACCGCCAGCCGTCATTGACCTGCCCGACCACCATCTCGTCGGGCACGAACACCTCGTCGAAGAACACCTCGTTGAACAAGTTGTCACCGGTGATCTCGCGCAGCGGACGGATGTCGATGCCGGGTGAGGACATGTCGATCAGGAAGTAGGTGATGCCCTTGTGCTTGGGCGCATCGGGATCGGTGCGCGCCAGGCACACACCGAACTGTGCCCAGTCCGCCCTCGACGTCCACACCTTCTGCCCGGTGAGCTTCCAACCCCCCTCGGCCCGAACGGCTTTCATCCGCAGCGACGCCAGATCCGAGCCGGCGCCCGGCTCACTGAACAACTGACACCAGAACAGCTCACCGGTCAGCGTGGGCGGCACGAAGCGCTCGATCTGCTCGGGGCTGCCGTGCTCGAGGATCGTCGGCGCGGCCCACCACCCGATCACCAGATCCGGCCGCACCACACCGGCTTTGGCCATCTCCTGGTCGATCAGCAACTGCTCGGCCGGGCTGGCTTCCCGGCCGTACGGTCGCGGCCAGTGCGGCGCCAGCAGCCCGGACTCCGCGAGCGCCGCCTGACGCTTCTCAGCGGGCAGCGCCGCGATTCGCGCTACCGCCGAAGCGATTTCGGGCTGCAGGTCGGCCACCGAGTCCAAATCGATGTGCAGATCGCGGCGCACGCCCTCACTCGTCAACGCGGCCACCCGTCGCAACCAACGCGGCAATCCGCCCAGGAACTGCGAAATCCCGTACGCGCGACGCAGATACAGATGTGCATCGTGTTCGAACGTGATCCCGATACCGCCGAGCACCTGGATGCAGTCCTTGGCGTTCGCTTTGGCCGCCTCGATCGCGGTGGCCGCCGCCACCGCCGCAGCGATCGACAGTTGGCTGCCATCGGAATTCGCGACCGCGGCCGCGGCGTCCCTGGCGGCCACCGAAATCTGTTCGGAGCGCAGCAGCATCTCCGCGCACATGTGCTTGATCGCTTGAAAGCTGCCGATCGGCTTGCCGAACTGCTCGCGCACCTTCGCGTACTCGGTCGCGGTCTGCAGCGTCCAACGGGCCACCCCCGCGGCCTCGGCGGCCAGCATTGTCGCGGCCAGATCCGTCACCCGCTGCGCGTCGACGTCCAACACGTCCGCGGCCGCCGACTCGAGCACCACCCGCGCCAGCGGACGGGAGAAATCGGTGGCCTTCACCGGTTCGATCGTCACGCCGGCCGCGGTCGCGTCGACGAGCAACCACTCGTTCCCCGCGGGAAGGATCAGCACCCCGGCCGCGTCGGCACCGAGCACGTAGTCGGCGGTGCCGGTGGCCTGACCGTCGCCGTAGCGCACATCGGCCGTCAATGCGACACCCGCCGTCCGCTCGCCAGAGGCAAGCGCCTCGAGCAGCTTGGCATGCGGTTCGCCGAGCACCAGCGTGGCCAGCGCGGTGGTGGCAACCGGACCGGGCACCATCGCGGCGGCGGCCTCGTCGACCATCGCGCACAGGTCTTCTGCGGTGCCGTCCGCGCCGCCGTGCGCCTCTGGCAGCGCTACGCCGAAGATCCCTAGTTCGGCCAGGCCGCGGTAGGAGATGTGCCACGCATCGGCCCTGCCCCCCTCGACGTCACGCACGGCCTGGACGGTGGCGGTGCTGGCCGCCCAGCTACGCACCAGGTCGCGCGCAGCAAACTGCTCGTCTGTGATGGTGGCCGACAACGTGACTCCTACCGTTTGGGTGAGAAGGCCGTGCTTCTCACTAGAACGTGTTCTAATAGTGCCAGCGTTCGACCGTCAAGTCGACCGCCATTGAGGCAGCACACGCCGGTGTCGTCGGTGTGCTGAGGGAAGAAAATGCAGTCCTGGATGCGTATCGTTTTCATGAGCACGCACGATGAAGGAGTAGCCGACCACATGTCTGGGATGTCGCAGCCGGCACAGCCCGCGCAGGGTTCGGGGTCGGATTCGCGGCCGCGCCAGGTGATGAACGTGGCCGTACTGGCGGAGTCCGAGCTCGGGTCAGAGGCCCAGCGGGAGCGCCGCAAGCGCATCCTGGACGCCACGTTGGCCATCGCCTCGAAGGGCGGTTACGAGGCGGTTCAAATGCGTGCGGTCGCGGAACGGGCGGATGTCGCCGTCGGCACGCTGTACCGCTATTTCCCGTCGAAGGTGCACCTGCTGGTGTCCGCGCTCGGCAGGGAATTCGAGCGCATCGACGCCAAGACCGACCGTGCCGCGCTGTCCGGCGGCACGCCGTACCAGCGGCTGAACCTGATGGTCGGCAAGCTGAACCGGGCGATGCAACGCAACCCGCTGCTGACCGAGGCCATGACCCGCGCGTTCGTGTTCGCCGACGCGTCCGCTGCCGGTGAAGTCGATCACGTCGGCAAGCTGATGGACTCCATGTTCGCCCGCGCGATGAGCGACGGCGAGCCGACCGAGGACCAGTACCACATCGCACGCGTCATCTCGGACGTCTGGTTGTCCAACCTGCTGGCCTGGCTTACCCGGCGGGCGTCGGCGACCGACGTCAGCAAGCGACTGGATCTGGCCGTGCGTCTTCTCATCGGCGACGGCGAGCACCCTAAGATCTAGCGGGTGGCTTCACCGCTACCTGTCGAACTGCAACGCGCGCTGGGCACCGTCGCGCGGGTGCCGCGGCTGTTGGTGGCCTGCGACTACGACGGCACCATGGCGCCGATCGTCGCCAACCCGGATGACGCCCGCCCCCTGACTGAGTCGGCGGCCGCACTTCGTGCGCTGGCCGCGCTCCCGTCGACGACGGCCGCGTTGATCTCGGGTCGCGCGCTGCGCGACCTTGCAACGCTGTCGCGGATGCCCGCCGAAGTCCATCTGGTCGGCAGCCACGGGTCGGAGTTCGACACCGGGTTCGTGCACGCCATCGACGATTCGGCCAAGGCGCTGTTGGGCAAGATCAAGGACGCCCTCGGCGCGATCGCGGGCGAGTACCCCGGTGTCACAGTCGAGATCAAGCCGGCCAGCGTCGCGCTGCACGTCCGCAACGCCGACCCCGACGACGCCAGAGAGGCCCTGGACAAGGCGCAGTCCGCCGCGATGCACTGGGACGCCCAGGTGACCACCGGCAAGGCGGTGCTGGAGTTCGCCGTCATACAGACCGACAAGGGGCAGGCGCTGGACATCCTGCGCCACCAGGAGGCGGCGTCGGCGGCGGTGTTCATCGGCGACGACGTCACCGACGAGAAGGCCTTCCATCGACTGCACGGTCCCGACGTCGGCATCAAGGTGGGCGACGGTGAGACGCTTGCCGACCACCGCGTCGAATCCCCGGAAGACGTTGCGGCCGTGCTGGAATGCCTGCTCGACGCGCGCCGCACCTGGCTGCTCGGCGGCCACAGCACGCCGATCGAGCGGTTGACGATGCTGTCCAACTCGCGCACGGTCGCGCTGCTGACACCCGACGCCGACGTGGTGTGGATGTGCCATCCGCAGGCCGACTCCGCCGCTGTGTTCTCCCGTCTGCTCGGTGACGCCACCTCGGGCCACTTCTCGATCGGTCCGCAGCGCGAGGCGCTGCCGCTGTCGCAGCGCTACGTCACCGGTACGATGACGGTCGAAACCCGTTGGGCGAGTCTCCTTGTCACCGATTACCTGTCACACGACGTCGGCGCGGGACGCACCGACCTGATCCGGGTGATCAGCGGACAGGCCAGGGCGGTGGTGGAATTCGCACCGCGCCCGGAGTTCGCACAGGCGCCCGTTCATCTGCAGGCGGACGCGGAGGGACTACGCGTATTCGCCACCAACGACCCCATGGTGTTGCGCTCGCCTGGGGTCGAGTGGGAGATCGTCCCGGATGGTGTGCACCAGACGGCGTGCGCCGTCGTCGACCCGTCGCAGGGCCCGGTGGTGCTGGAACTGCGGTGCGGCACCGAAGACCTGACGGAAAGCCCGGTCGACGCCGACTCGCGCCGTGCGCGTGCCGAAAGTCACTGGAGCGACTGGGTTTCCACACTCACCCTGCCGTCGATCAAGCCGGAGTTGATGAAGCGCTCGGCGCTCACGCTGCGCGGGTTGGTGCACGCCGACACCGGCGCGATCATGGCGGCGGCCACCACGTCGCTGCCTGAGGAGATCGGTGGGGTGCGCAACTGGGACTACCGCTACTGCTGGATTCGCGACGCCGCAATGACCGCATCGGCATTGGTGTCCCTCGGGTCGACCGGGGAAGCCGAAGGGTACCTGCGCTGGTTGCACGGGGTGATCGAAACCATGCACGGACCCGAGCGTCTGCATCCGCTCTACGCATTGTCCGGCGCAATACTGGGCCCCGAGGCGGTGATCGACTCGCTGCCCGGCTATGCGGGCTCACGTCCGGTGCGGGTCGGCAACGCCGCCAACGTGCAGGTGCAGTTGGACGTGTTCGGCCCTGTGGTCCAACTGATTTCGGATCTCTGTCATCGCCGGGTGGCCGACGGCGTGCCGAACCCGTTGACCGACGCGGACTGGAACCTGGTCAGCGAGATGGTGTTCGCCGTCGAAAGCCGATGGATGGAACCCGACAACGGGATCTGGGAGATCCGCGGCAAACCCCGCCACCACGTCTACTCGAAGGTGATGTGCTGGTTGACCGTGGACCGCGCGTTGAAGCTGGCTACGGAATTCGGGCGTGAGGCGCCGTCCGGATGGGCGGCGCTACGTGATGAGATCGCCGCGCAAGTGCTCGAGCGAGGCTGGAACGACGAGGTGAAGTCGTTCACCGCCGCCTACGACGGCACCGACCTCGATGCGGCCACACTGCATATCGGGTTGTCGGGGTTGATCGACCCGTCGGATGAGCGGTTTGCGGCCACTGTTGTTGCGACCGAGGCTGAATTGCGCAGTGGCGCAACCGTTTACCGGTACCGCCGGGACGACTGCCTGCCCGGTACCGAGGGCGGGTTCCATCTGTGCGCCGCATGGCTGCTCGAGGCTTACCTGCTGGTCGACCAGCGTTCGCAGGCCGAGGCGCTGTTCGACAGGCTGGTCGCCGCGGCGGGGCCGACGGGGCTGTTGTCCGAGGAGTACGACCCGGTCGCCGAGCGCGCCCTCGGCAATCATCCGCAGGCCTACAGCCACATCGGCCTACTGCGCTGCGCGCAACTGCTGGACGGCTAGGCGGGCGGACCCGACGTGCGACCGCGCACCACTTCGGTCTCCAACACGTCCATCACCGGCAGGCCGTCACGCGGCGGATTGTGCAGTAGCCGTCCGGCACGTCGGCCCTTTTCCATGCTGGGCTGGACGACGGTGGTCAGGCCGCGGCGCAGCGCCTCGGGGATGCCGTCGAATCCGGTCACCGTCATCTGGCCGGGCACGTAGATCCCCCGCGCCCGCAGATAGTCCATCGCCGAGATGGCGAGCACGTCGGCGGTACACATCAAGGCGGTGACGCGCGGGTTGGCCTCGAGCGCGACCTCGGCGGCCGCGCCGCCCGACGTCGGCAGGTGCTCGTAGCTTTCGACCACAGTCAGCGACGAGGGATCCAGACCCGCATCGGTCATCGCGTCGTAGACGCCGTGGATACGCTCGCGCTGGACGTGGAAATGCGGCGTCTGCACCCGCTCGGGGTCCGCCACCGCCGGGCGGGGGCCGCCGTGCGGCCAATCCCGTCCCAACCGCATGGTCAGCAGCGCGATCTCCTGATGCCCAAGGCCTAGAACGTATTCGGCGAGCTGTCGCATCGACCCCCGATCGTCGATGGAAATCCGCGACGTGCCGGGCACGTCCTTCGGCTGATCCACGACGACGACCGGCAGATGCCGCTGCTGCACCACCGACAAATACGGGTCGTCGTCGGAGGCCGAGTACACCACGAACCCGTCTACACCGGCCGCCAGTACCGCCGCCGACCCCTCGCTGACGCTTCGGTTCGGCCCGATGGCCACCAGGAGCAGGCCCTGCCCGGCCTCCTCGCACGATTCGGCAAGACCGGCAACGAAATCCAGGGCGGCGGGATCGGAGAACGAATAGTTCAGCGGTTCGGTGATCATCAAGCCGACCGCGCCTGCCTTGCGGGTGCGCAGCGAGCGGGCGACCGGATCCGGACCGGGGTAGCCCAACCGCTTGGCGGTGGCCAATACGCGTTCGCGAAGATCGGACGACAGTTGATCCGGTCGGTTGTAGGCGTTGGAGATCGTGGTGCGCGAGACTTTGAGCTCGGCGGCCAACGAGGCCAGCGTCGCACGCCGTCTTGGCGTGGGGCTCCTCGACATGCTCCCTGAGGTTAGTGGATCAAGTTGGTAAACCCCCTCATCGGTGCGCTAGAGTAATTGGAAACGGTTTTCATTTGTATTAGGAGTGTGCGATGCGCGCGATCACGGCAGCGGTGACTCTGGCGGTGAGCACCGCCCTGATCGGCGGGATGACCGGCTGCAGCCAGGGCAACAAGGCCGCCTCGGATCATCGGCCGTCGGTGGTCGCGTCGACGAATGTCTGGGGCAGCGTGGCAAGCGCCATCGCGGGCGACCACGCGTCGGTGAAAGCGATCATCTCCAACCCCGCGGACGACCCGCACTCGTTCGAGGTCACCCCTGCCGACGCCGCTTCGATCGCCGACGCCTCCCTGGTGGTGTACAACGGCGGCGGCTACGACCACTGGGTCGACGACGTGTTGGCCACCCACAAGGACGTAGAGGTCGTGGACGCGTACTCGCTGCTGTCCGCCTCCGCGCCGCGGCCTGCCAACGAGCATGTGTTCTACGACCTGGAGACCGCCAAGGAGGTCGCCAAACAAATCGCCGCGAAGCTGTCACAGGTCGACGGCTCACACGCCGACGACTACAACGGCAACGCCGACCAGTTCTCCCAGCAGGCCGACATGATCGCCGCCGCCGAGCGTGCCATCGGCGCCTCCCATCCCGGCTCGTCCGTGGTGGCGACGGAACCCGTCGCGCACTACCTGCTGACCAACTCCGGGATCGTCGACAAGACACCGGAGGGCTTCACCAAGGCGATCGAAGCCGACACCGACCCGTCGCCCGCCGACCTGGCCGCGCTGCTCGACTTGATCAAGAACCGCCAGGTGTCGGCCTTGGTGTACAACTCGCAGACCCAGACCAACGTCACCGAACAGATTCAGGCCGCCGCCCAACAAGCCTCGGTGCCGATCATCACGGTGACCGAGACCCTGCCCGCCGGCGTCGACTTCCTGACCTGGCAACGGCAGACCGTGGACCAGCTGGCCAACCAGTTGGACAAAGCAGCACAGAGCAACCGCTAAGTTCTCAGTGTGGCTGCTGACGTCGTCGCCGAATTGACCGGCGCCTGCCTGAAATTCGGCGATCGCGTGTTGTGGAACCATCTGGACCTGACTGTGCGCGCCGGCGAGTTCGTCGCTGTGTTGGGACCCAACGGCACCGGCAAGACGTCGCTTTTCAAGGTGCTGCTTGGCCAACTAGCCCTCAGCGCGGGCAGCGTCACCGTGACGGGGCAACCGGTGCGCACCGGCAGCGAGCGGATCGGTTACGTCCCGCAGCACCGGGCGGTGGAACGCGGACTTTCGATGCGCGGCCAGGATCTCGTCGGCCTGGGCTACGACGGACATCGGTGGGGCGTGGCCAGCGTGCGGCGCACCGAAAGGGCGGCCAAACGCGTCGCGGTACAGCAGGCGCTCAAACAGGTCAACGGAATGCACTTGGCCGCAGAGCCGGTCGGCGTGATGTCCGGCGGCGAGATGCAACGGGTCCGGATCGCGCAGGCGCTGGCGACCGATCCTGTGCTGCTGCTGTGCGACGAACCGCTGCTGAACCTCGACCCCGCCAACGCCCGCTTGGTGTCCGGGCTGATCGATCGGCGCCGCCGCGAAGCGGATACCGCGGTGCTGTTCGTCACTCACGAGGTCAATCCGGTTCTGCCGTATGTGGATCGGGTGTTGTATCTGGTGGACGGCAGGTTCCGGATCGGCGCCGTAGAAGAGGTGATGACGTCGGCGACGCTGTCCGAGTTGTACCGCGCCGACATCCAGGTGGTTAAGGTGGGCGGGCGCTACGTGGTGGTCGGCCAGGATGACCACTCGGGCCACGCGAGCGGACACGAGCATGACTGACCGGCTCACCGACATGTTGTCGAAGATGTTCTCGTTCGACGTCACGGCCGATCTGCTCGGCCGTGATTTCGTCCAGCAGGCGCTGTTGGCCGCCGCGCTGCTGGCGCTGGTGTCTGGCTTGATCGGGCCGTTCATCGTGATGCGGCAGATGTCGTTCGCCGTGCACGGGTCGAGTGAATTGTCGCTCACCGGAGCATCTTTCGCGTTGCTGGCCGGTTTCAACGTCGGCTTCGGCGCGCTACTGGGCTGCGGGTTGGCCGCGGTGTTGTTCGGCATTCTGGGGCAGCGGGCGCAACAGCGTGATTCGGCGATCGGTGTGGTGCTGGCGTTCGGACTCGGCCTCGCGGTGTTGTTCATCCACCTCTACCCCGGCCGCACCGGTACCAGTTTCGCGCTGCTGACCGGTCAGATCGTCGGGGTCGGCTACTCCGGTCTGGCGTTGTTGAGCGTCGTCGTAGTGCTCGTCGTCGCCGTGCTGGCGGTGTCCTACCGGCCCTTGTTGTTCGCCACCGTCGATCCGGAAGTTGCTGCCGGACGCGGCCTTCCGGTGCGTGCATTGGGAATCGTGTTCGCCGCACTGGTCGGTGTGACGGCAGCGCAGGGTGTGCAGATCGTCGGCGCCCTGCTGGTGATGTCGTTGTTGATCACCCCGGCGGCGGCCGCGGTGCGGGTGTTCGCCTCGCCAGCCGCGACGATCATTGCCTCCGTGGTGTTTGCCGAGATCTCGGCGGTGGGCGGGATCCTGTTGTCGTTGGCGCCCGGTGTGCCGGTATCGGTGTTCGTCACGACCATATCGTTCGCAATCTTCTTGGTGTGCTGGGCGATCGGGAACCGCCACCGCGAGCGCGCGTCGGCCTGAACTGCCTCGAACCGGGAGCGCGAAACGTACGCTTCTGGTGATGGAGGCGCTGATCGCATCACACTGGATTCCCGACGGCAGTGGTCCACTCCTGCTCGACGGTGTCACCGTGGGCGGCCGGTTGCGGGAGGTCGCGGCGCAGGTGCCTGACCGCGTCGCCCTCGTCGAGGGACTGCCAAAACCGAGCCGCCGCGAGTGGACCTACGCGCAGTTGCTCGCCGATGCGGAACGTTGCGCGCGTTGGCTGTTGCAACACTTCCGGACCGGCGAGCACATCGCGGTGTGGGCGCACAACCTGCCCGAGTGGGTGATCGTCGAGTACGGCGCCGCGCTGGCCGGCCTGACACTGGTGACCGTGAACCCGAGCCTGCAACCCGAGGAGGTCAAGTACATCCTGGGGCAGTCGCAGGCGGCGGGGCTGCTGCACGTGGACGAGGTCAGAGGCAATCCGCTGACCGCGCATGTCAAGGTCATCCGCCCGGATGTGCCGGCCCTGCGTGAAGTGTTCCTGCTCGACCAACTCGACGAGCTGACCGAGAACGCGCCCGAGGTGGTGACGCTGCCTGCCGTTGACGAGAACCACCCCGCCCAGATCCAGTACACGAGCGGCACCACGGGTTCCCCAAAGGGGTGATGCTCCCGCACCGCGCGATCGTCAACAACGCCCGGCTGTGGGTGGATCGGGTCGAGATACTCGACGGCGTCGGCATGCTGTTGCCGATGCCGCTCTTCCACACCGGCGGGTGCGTGATGGGCGTGCTGGGAGCGCTGGACCGCCGCGCGAAGCTGGTATTGATGCCCATATTCGACCCCGGTGCGTTCCTCGAGCTGATCGAGTTGGAGCGGCCGTGGTATGCCGGCGGCGTCCCGACGATGATCATCGCCGCCATGGAGCACAAGGACATCTCGCGTCGTGACCTGTCGTCGTTGCACTCGGTCGTGTCGGGCGGTTCTCAGGTACCGGAGGCGCTCGTCAAGCGCGTCGAAAGCACGCTAGGAGTCGACTTCACCATCGTCTATGGCCAGACCGAGTGTTCTCCCGTGCTGACCAACACGTTTCCGTCCGACAGTGCCGCCGACAAGGGCTCGACAGTGGGAAAAGCACTGCCGCACACCGAAATCCGCATCGTCGATCCGGCGTCGCGGGAGACGGTGCCCATCGGCTGTCCTGGAGAGCTATGGGCCCGAGGCTATTTCACGATGCTCGGCTACTTCAACATGCCCGAGGTGACCGCCAAGACGTTGACCTCCGACGGTTGGGTGCAGACCGGCGATCTGGCCGTGATGGACGAGCGCGGTTACTGCCGAATCGTCGGCCGATGCAAGGACATGATCATCCGCGGAGGCGAGAATCTCTTTTCCGCCGAGATAGAAGAGGTCCTCTACCGTCATTCCGCCGTCGCGGAGGTGGCTGTGGTCGGGTTACCCGACGATCGCTGGGGTGAGGTGGTTGGCGCGTTCATTCGGCCACACGATCCCGCCGCGCCGCCGACCGTCGCCGAGTTGCATTCCCACGTGCGGGCACACATCTCACCGCAGAAGACCCCGACGAAGTGGTACGCCGTCGACGGCTTCCCGCTCACCGGATCCGGCAAGATCCAGAAGTTCGCCATCCGCGAGGCGTGGGAGAAGGGCGCACACGACGGCGCCGAACTCGCCGACTAGACGGTATGGGGGCTGACTCGAGGCCGAAGGCCTCGGGCTGCAATCGGACGTGGGTTGCCTTGGGCGGGT
>NZ_LZHZ01000016.1 GCF_001667505.1 Mycobacterium sp. ACS1612 | reverse complement strand
GACAACACTGGCTTCACTGCTTGTCGGCGAACGCTTCTGAGCCCACATCAAACTTGACAGGAGATACCGCCAGCTAGGACGCCAACAGTCCGGGGTCGCCGGTGAGCGCGAACACCCGCCGCATCGCCGCCACCGCATCGGCATCGCCGTCGAACGCGACCCGCCGCAATGCGGCCTTCCGCTCGGCTGCTGTCGCGCCGAGTCGTGCGCCGATCAGGGCGGCCGCCGTCGCGGTGACGCTGACCGCCGGCGGGCCCTGTGCGGCGTTCAGGCCGTGGCTGTCGACGGCGAATTCGAACCGGCGGCCGTCGATGTCGACACGGTACGACGCACCTAGATCGCCCCGGCCGGGGTCGAAGGCCAACAATATGCCCGCAAGGAAACCGTTCAGCGGCGTCAGCGCGCTGTCGTCGGCCGCGACCATGTCCAGGCCGAACGTCGCGATCGCCTTCACCACGGGCAGCACCTTGCGCCAGCCCGTCTCGCTCAGCGTGTAGACCGTGCGCGCGACCGGTGGCGGCAGCTCCCCCCTTGTCACCAGACCCGCGTCCTCCAACTCGCGGAGGCGGTCAGCCAGCAGGTTCGTCGCGATGCCCGGCAGTTGCGCGCGCAGGTCGCTGTAGCGGCGGGCGCCGCCGATCAGCTCGCGCAGGATCAGCAGCGTCCACCGCTCACCCAGCACGTCAAGGCCCTTGGCGATCGGACAGTTCTGCTGATAGCTCCTCGGCACGGGAATAACTCTACCCGTTAGACAAGTAAATAGTCGTATTGCTTGAAAAACTTGTCTGAAAGGTTTACGGTTCTGTCCATGTCCAGTCGTCACTCGATCGCCGCACTCGCCTTCATCTGCCTCAGCGTCTTCGTCATCAGCGTCGACGCGACCATCGTCAATGTCGCCCTGCCCACGCTGTCTCGCGAACTCGACGCCGACACCGCGCAACTGCAATGGATCGTCGACGCCTACACCCTGGTGATGGCGGGACTCATGCTGTCGGCGGGCAGTCTGTCCGACCGGTTCGGCCGTCTCGGCTGGCTCAATGCAGGCCTCGCACTCTTCGCGATCACATCAGCTATTGCGGCGCAGGTGAATTCGGCTGAAGGTCTGATCGCCGCCCGCGCGGCGATGGGGGTCGGTGCCGCGGTGATCTTCCCGACCACCTTGTCGTTGATCACCAACATCTTCCCCGACCCAGTGAAGCGGGCCAAGGCGATCGGACTGTGGGCCGCGATGGTCGGTGTCGGCGTGGCCGTGGGCCCGATCACCGGCGGCTGGCTGCTCGAACACTTCTGGTGGGGCGCGGTTTTCATGGTCAACGTGCCGGTGGCCGTAATCGCCGTCATCGGTGGCCGGTTGTTCATCCCGACATCGCGCGACCCCGCGGCACCGCCGGTCGACGCGCCCGGCCTGCTCCTGTCGTCGATCGGCATCACCGCACTGGTCTACACGGTCATCGAGGCGCCGACCTGGGGATGGCGCAGCGCCCACACCGCAGCAGGATTCGCGGTGTCAATCGTGGTGCTCGCCCTGTTCGCCCTGTGGGAGCGGCGCACCCCACATCCGATGCTCGACGTATCCGTCTTCGCCAACCGGCGGTTCTCGGGCGGAAGTCTGGCGGTCACCGCAGGCTTCCTGACGCTGTTCGGCTTCATTTTCGTCATCACCCAGTACTTCCAATTCATCAAGAGCTACACCGCATTTGAGACCGGAGTACGCCTACTGCCGGTGGCCATCTCGATTGCCGTCGCCAGCATCGCCGGACCCCGCATCGTGCAACGGATCGGCACCACTGCCGTGGTTGCCGGCGGACTGATGGTCTTCGCCGCGGGGCTCGCCTGGGCGTCGACTGCCGACGCCGCCACGCCCTACCTCGAAATCGCCTTGCAGATGGTGCTTCTCGGCGGTGGCCTTGGCCTGACCACGGCGCCGGCCACCGAATCGATCATGGGATCGCTGTCCGCGGACAAGGCCGGTGTCGGCTCGGCTGTCAACGACACAACCCGCGAGTTGGGCGGCACCCTTGGCGTCGCGATCGTCGGCAGCGTGTTCGCGTCGATCTACACCGCCCGGCTTAGTGACAACTCGGTCATCACCGCCCTGCCAGCGCAGGCTCGCGACACCCTGGAGCGGTCAATGGCCGCAGCCCAGCAGGTCATTGGTCAGCTGCCGGGTGCCGCCGCGCCGGGGGTCCGCGCCGCCGCGAACAGCGCGTTCCTCGACGGTATGCAGGCCGGTTCACTGGTCAGCGCAGGCATTGCATTCGGTGCGGCGATCGTCGTCGCCTGGCTGCTACCCGCGCGAGCCCAGCAGTCAGTTGCAGAAGGAAGCCACCCCGCCCGTGCAACGGCCCTTCACCGGCGTCTTTGAGAAGTTGCCGCTCATCGTGCCCGCGCCCGATTACGAACCGGGTGCGGTGACGATGCGACCCGCGCCGACCGGCGGAGAATTGGTGGCCACAGTGCCGACATTGGTGCCGCCCCGCGGACCCACCAACTGGATGAGGGCCACGAGCGGCGCACCGATCCCAACCGCAAGGACCTTCACGGCGGCGTTTTTCGTCAGAACCGTGGTTGCCAACCATAGCTCCGTGGTGCTGTTTAGCGATGTCTTACGCGATTTTCACGCCGAATAGAAGATTGCTGATATTGACGTCTTTGTAAACCCCGTCGGGTTTCTCCGTCGCCTCTTAGACTGCGGCAGGTGGACGCCGACTACATCGTGGTAGGGACCGGCTCAGCCGGATCCATCGTGGCCGACAGGCTCAGTGCCGATCCGACCGCTTCCGTCGTCGTGCTCGAGGCGGGCCCGCGGGACAAGGACAAGTTCATCCACATCCCGGCCGGCTTTGCGAAGTTGTTTCGCAGCGCGATGGACTGGGACTACCTGACCGAACCGCAGAAGCAACTCGACGGACGCGAAATCTATTGGCCTCGAGGCAAAGTGCTCGGCGGGTCGTCGTCGATGAACGCCATGATGTGGGTCCGCGGCTTTCCCGCCGACTACGACGAGTGGGCGCAATACGCCGGCGAACAATGGAACAACGCGAACGTCGAGAAATACTTCCGGCGCATCGAAAGCGGTCCGCTGGTGCTCTCGGCGCAGCGCAGTCCACGCAAGTCGACCGCCGCGTGGCTGGCCGCCGTGGGCGAATGCGGCCACCACGGATTCGTCGAAACCCTTGTCACACAGCGCAGGGGAGCGCGCTGGAGCACGGCCGACGCGTATCTCAAGCCGGCGCTGCAGCGGAAGAACCTGACGCTGCACACCGAAGCCGTCGTCACCCGCATCCTGTTCGACGGGACACGGGCAACAGGAGTGGAATTCGAGCAGCTGGGCCAGCGACGGGTGGTGCGAGCCGCACGTGAGGTCGTGTTGTGCGCGGGTGCGATCAACAGCCCGCAACTGCTGATGGTGTCGGGCGTCGGCCCGCGCGGCCATCTTGCCGAACACGGTATCGACGTGGTGGCCGACGTACCCGACGTCGGCGCCAATCTGATTGACCACCTTGTCGTTCCGCTGGGCTTCGACGTACCCGACGACACGCTGTTCGCCGCCGAGAAGCCGCTGGAACTGGTCAACTACCTCCTCCGCAGGCGCGGCATGCTCACCTCGAACGTCGGCGAGGCGTACGGGTTCGTCAAGAGCCGCGACGACCTCGACCACCCGGATCTGGAGCTGATCTTCGCACCCGCCCCGTATTTCGAGGAGGGTCTGGGCGATCCCTACGACCGGCACGCCGTGGTGATGGGGCCGATCCTGCTCAAACCGCACAGTCGCGGCACCATCACGCTGCGCTCGGCGGATCCGAACCACAAGCCGGTCATCGACCCGAAGTACCTGACCGACGATGCCGGTGCCGACCGCGCGGCGCTGATGGCCGGGCTCCGGATGTGCGCCGACATCGCCAAGACCGCAGCGCTGAAAGGCATCATCGGCAAGGTGGCGCGACCGCTCGGCGCGACGGAACTCGACGACGAGACGCTCGAACGCGCGCTGAATTCGTTGTCGCACACGCTCTATCACCCGGTCGGCACCTGCCGGATGGGCAGCGACGACGCCAGCGTCGTCGATCCCGAACTCAGGGTGCGCGGTGTGGACGGGCTGCGGGTGGCCGACGCGTCGGTGATGCCGACCATCATCCGCGGCCACACCCACGCACCGAGCGTACTGATCGGCGAGAAAGCCGCCGATCTGATTCGGTCAGCTTGCTGACTGCAACCGTTTCGACGGCTCGAACGAAACCGGACCGAGCCCGAGGTGCTCGCGCAGCGTGGTGCCGGTGTATTCGGTGCGGAACAGTCCTCGCCGCTGCAACTCCGGCACCACCGAATCGACGAAATCGTTGAAGGTGCCCGGTGTTTGGGCGGCGGACACCATGAACCCGTCGGCTTCGCGGGCGTTGAACGACTCCTCGATCTGGTCGGCGACCTGCTCGGCGGTACCGACGAACTGTGGTAGCAGCACCCCCTGCGCATACCATTTGCCGACGTCGCGCAGCGTCAGGTTGTCGCGGTTGGCGACCCGTCGCACCGCGTCGAACAGCCCCTGCGTGCCGCTGACTTGCACATCCTCGACGGGCGCGTCCAGGTCATAGCCGGAGAAGTCGTGGTCGGTGTGCACCGACAGCGTGATCAGCCCGGAGATCGGGTCGGCCAGTTCGTTGTGAAACGCCTGCTTCTCGCGGGCGATCGACTCGGTCTCGCCGATGAACGGGATGAACGCCGGGAAGATCAACACCTGGTCGGGATCGCGGCCGAAGTTGACGGCGCGGGATTTCACGTCGTCGTAGTACGCCCGGCGACCTTCGGGTGTGGGATCGATTTCGAAGATGGCCTCGGCCCAGCGGGCCGCGAAATCCTTACCGGTGTGCGATGAACCGGCCTGGATCAGCACCGGCCTGCCCTGCGGCGAGTGCGGCACGTTGAGCGGCCGCGCGAGCGGAAGTACTGCCCGTTGTGGTCGACCGGGCGGATCCGCGACGGGTCGGCGAACACTCCGTTGGCCTTATCCAGCACCAGCGCATCGGGGTCCCAGCTGGCCCACAACTCCAACGTGGTGCGGACGAACTCGTCGGCGCGCTCGTATCGGAACTCGTGATCCAGATGGTTGTCGTGGCCGAAGTTCTGCGCCTCGCTCTGGGTCAGCGAGGTGACGATGTTCCACGCCACCCGGCCCTGGGTGATGTGGTCAAGGCTGGAGAAGATGCGGGCTAGTTCGTACGGGTGAAAGTAGGTGGCCGACTTGGTGATTGCGATGCCGAGTTTCGAGGTCACCGCCCCGATGCTGGCCGCCACGATCGACGGGTCGAGCGTGGCGGTGGCCTGCGTGCCGCGGCGCAGTGGTTCGGTGATGTCGTCGCCGAACCTGACCGGCGCAGCCAGCAGGTCGGCGAAGAACACGAAGTCGAACTTGCCGCGTTCAAGGATCCTGCCGATGCGGTGGTAGTAGTCGGGCGTGGTGAATCGGGTGTCGCTGCCCGGATGCCGCCAGGCGGCGTGCGAGTGGGTGACCTGGGACGCGATCTGAAATCCGCCGAGGTGCAGTTGACGTGCCACGGGGTAGTCCTTTCATCGCCGTCAGAAGTAGGCGTTGGCTGGAATTGCGGTGCCGTGTAACAGGTTCTGGCCGATCACCCGCGCCTTGTACGCCACCGGGTTGTGCAGCGTGATGGTGCGGATATTGCGCCAGTGCCGGTCGAGGTTGCGCTGTCTGCTGGCCGCGCTGGCCCCGCCGAGTTCCAGCAGTCGGGTGGCGGCCTCGGGCGCGACGTTGTCCAGATGCACCTTGACCTTGGCCACCTTCAACTGGGCCGCCTCGGCGAGGTCTGCGTCGGGCACGCCGTCGATCTCCGACGCGGTGGCCGCCGCGATCGCCTCGGCCGCGTCGAGCACGGCGGCTTTGGCGATGTAGGCCGTCGCGGCCAGTTCGCCGAGTTGCTTCTGATACAGCGGGTCATCGGTTGGGCGTTCCGACAGCGCATGGCTGAAGCTGCGGTCCCGCGACCGCAGCAGCGCAACACCGTCGTCCACGACGCTCGCCAGAATGCCGGCGACCACCGCGTGGATGTACAGCTGCAACGACGCGTACTGCACCGTGGGCACCGGGGCCGCGTCGTACGGCGTGTCGCTCAGCAACTCGTCGGTGGACACCGCGACGTCGGTGAACACCGTGGTACCGGTCCCGGTGCGGCGCTGCCCGAAGCCGTCCCAGTCGTCGATCAGCTGCACACCGTCCCGGTCGGCGGGCACCACGACCGTCGCGACGGAGTCGTGGTCGGTGGTGGTGGCGACGGTGAGATAGTCCGAGAACAGCGTGCCGGTGCTGTAGTACTTCTCGCCGGTCAGCCGGTAACCGCCGCCGTCGGCGGGCAGCAGGCGGGTGTTGAACACCAGGCTGCCGACGGCCAGAGAGCCCTTCTCGCTGAACGCGTTGCCGAAGATCTTTCCCGTCGCCACCTTGTGTAGCCAGCGCGCCGAACTGGGATCGTCGGCGGTGCGCAGCCGTTCCTCGACGAACCAGAAATGTGTCCGAAAGATGTGGGCCACAATGGGATCGGCCTGCGCCACCTCGATCACTGCGGAGAACAGTTGGGGCACAGTGAATCCCGAGCCGCCGAGGTGCTCGGGGAGCCGCAGTGTGCCGAAGCCGGCCCGCTTCAGCGCAGCGACTTGGTCGAATGGGTTCTCGTCGTTGAGGTCTCGATCCTTTGCGCCTGCGGCGATCTGGGCCAGCAGGTCGGCCCATGCTGAGGTGCCGGGCAGCAGGCGGGTAACGCGGTCCGCGGAGGTCATGGGACGGTTGTACCGATATGGCGTCCCGGCGTGCACTGCTTTCGATCATCCGGAACCTAAGGACCGTCGAGGGGGCAGAATGGCGGGTGATGACGATGAACGCCAAGCGTCGGCGGGCGCACGAGAAGCTCGCTGCGTTGCCGGGTGTGCGAGCGGTGCGGCGGCCGATCCGGGGGGACGGCGGCGAGCACTTCGACCTGTTCTACGTGCGCACCGGCCGCAAATCGGCGCATCCGCTGGTCGTCATTCCCGGCGGCCCCGGCGCCGCCTCGATCGCGCTCTATCGGGGATTTCGCAGGCGTGCCGCGGCCGAGGGGCTCGACGTGATCATGGTCGAGCACCGCGGCGTCGGGATGTCTCGCCACGACGACAGCGGCACGGACCTGCCCGAGGAGGCGCTGACCATCAACCAGGTGGTCGACGACGTGGCCGCCGTCCTCGACGACGCCCAGGTGGACAAGGCGGTCATCTACGGCACCTCGTACGGCACGTATGTGGCCGCCGGGGTCGGGGTGCGTCACCCACAGCGGGTGCACGCGATGATTCTCGACTCGCCGGTGCTGTCGGCCGACGACATCGACGCGGTCAGGGCTGAAACCCGCAGGGTGCTGTGGGACGGCGACGGCGCGCAGACCGCTGACCTGGCGGCCAAGGTGCGCGAACTGGTGCAGCAGGACAAGCTGAGCCCGGAGTCCACTCAACTCGCGGCGGCCGTATACGGTTTCGCGGGCCCACAGGTGCTGCGCCGCCAGCTCGACCTGCTGCTGGCCGGCCGCCGGGCGCTGTGGTCCGTGCTCGACCGCGGCGCCCATTTTATTTTCGAACGCAAAGCGCCGTATCGCCACGAGCCGGACCTGGTCGGCCGAATCGGCTACCGCGAGCTGAACTACGCCGCCGCCCCCGACGGCAAACCGCTAGACCCGGCGGTCGTGTACCGCGAGATGGGCATCGGCACAACAGAGTTCGAAAAGGAACCGTTCGACCTGGTCGCGGAGATGCCGAAGTTCACGTGGACGACCGTCGTCATCTCAGGGGGTCGCGACCTGATCACGCCGCCCGTGGTGGCGCGCAGGATCGCCTCGCTGGTCCCCGACGCCGTCCTCGTCGATCTCGCGACGGCGGGACACTCGGCGATCGATCTGCGTGAGCGGGCAGCGTTGGACGTCATCAAGGCCGTCTATGACGGCACCAGTTCCAACCTGCCCGCCAGGGCCCAGGAACTGGATTCGACGCCAGGCGGGCTCGGGGTGCGACTGTTGATCTGGGGAATCGCCGCGGCCGCCGCCGTGGAGAAGGCCGTGCCTGCCGCGGTCCCGCGCACTGTGCAGCGCGTCACGGCTTCATGAAGCCGATCTTGGTGTAGTCGAGATCGCCAAGACCTGCTGGCCCGAAGTTCGCCAAAGTGCTTCGTACGGCGACGTTGCCCGTGGATTGGAACAGCGGCAGGCTGAATCCTTCTGCCCAGATCAGCTTGTCGAGCTCGTTGGCGCGTACCCGCGCCTTCTCGGCGTCGAGTTCGTCGAGCGTCTCGTCGATCTTGGCGTCGATTTCTAGGCTGCCGATCTTGCCGAAGTTGCTCTCGCCCTGCGAGGCATAGATCTGGGTAAGTGACGAAAGTGCGAAAGCATCTCCGGACCAAGCGAACTGCGCGATGTCGAAATTGCCCACGGTGACGTAATCCGTGAACAAAGTGCCGCCCCGGGCAGTGACCAGTTCGAGCTTCACGCCGATTTGCGCGAGGCTGTTCTGGGCGATCTGAGCGATTTGCTTGGTGGTCAACGAGTCGTAATACACGTCACGGATCACGAGCTGGCGGCCGTCTTTTTCCCGGAATTGCCCGTTGAGCTTCCAGCCCAATGCATCGAGCTCTTGCTCGGCCTTTTCCTGGTCAAACGCGACGATCTGGCTGTTGTCCTGATAGCCATCTTGGCCCGCGACATAGAGGTGATTGTTCAACGCTGCCGGTTTGTCGGCCAGACCGCGCTGCGTCACATCGGCGATCGTCTGCCTGTCAATGCCTTTGGAGATGGCGAGACGCAACGCCTTGTCCGCCAATATCGTTCCTGGCGCACCATTGAAAGTGAAGTGGTACCAGCTGAGCGCAGGAGCCCGTCGAATCGAGACTCCCGGTGTCCGCCTTGCGATTTCCAGCTCATCGAGCGAGGCCAGACCAGTCGCGTCGATGGTGTTGTTCTGCAGCGCTGGGACGCGCGCGGCGTCGTCGAGTACCAGATAGGTGATGCTGTCGAGAAGCGGCGGCGTGCCCCACCATTTCGGGTTCCGCGTCAGCACGATCCGCTGCGCGGTCCGGTCGACGGTCGAGACGATGAACGGGCCTGCTGACGGGCCAGGCGCGTTCAGTTGGGCCTTGTTGAACGCATCTGGAGTGGCGGTCATGCTCTTCGGCAGCAGCATCCCGTTGCCGGCGAACATGGCGCGCCAATCGCCGAACGGCTTGGCGAACGTGATGACTGCTTGGCGGTCGTCGACGCCGCGGGTCACCGATTCGACGCGTTCGCTGCCGTTGGGGCTTGCGAACGCGAAGGCCTTGTCCTTGCCGCTGGTCGCGTGGATCTGTGCGGCGATGTCCTCCCACGTGAGCGGCGCGCCGTCGCTCCAGACAGCTTTGGGATTGATGGTGTAGGTGACGACCTGAGGGTTTGTTCCCGTCAGTTCGATCTTCGTGAAGTAGTCGGTGTTGACCGTCGTCGAGCCATCCGGGGCGATACGGAAGGCGCGGGGCATGGTGGCTCGTAACATCGCCGCGCCGGTGCCTTCGCTGTCGATGTGCAACGGGTTGAAGTTGTTCGGAAACAACGGCAGCGACAACCGCAGGTTGCCGCCCTGCTGCAACTTGGCGATGTCCTGGGGGTTGATGTCGTTGGCGCTGCCGACCTCCGCAGACCCGCCCGCCGGCGGCGGTGCTTCCTCCTTGCCAGAACACGCGGTGAGGAGGAGCCCGGCGACGACGGCGAGCACGGCGAAGTGTCGGATCTTCATGGCGAGGAAGGTTACCTGCGATTCGGGTTCGGCTGAGGAACTGCGGCAAGGAGGCGGCGGGTGTACTCCTGCTGCGGATTGGCAAACACCGCATCACCGTCACCCTGTTCGACCACCTTTCCCTTGTACATCACGGCCACCCGGTGGGCTAGGTGCTTGACCACCGACAGGTCGTGCGACACGAACAGATACGAAAGGCCGAACCGGTCCTGCAGGTCGAGTAGCAGGTTGATGATGCCCGCCTGGATGGAAACGTCCAGCGCCGATACGGGTTCGTCGAGCGCGAGGATCTTCGGTTGCAATGCCAGCGCCCGCGCGATGCCGATGCGCTGCTTCTGCCCGCCGGAGAATTCGGCCGGATACCGGCTGGCGTCCTCGCGGCGCAACCCCACGATGTCGAGCAATTCCGTCACCCGCTCATCGGTGCGATTCTTGTCGAAACCGTTGGCCTGCAAGGGTTCTGCCAGCACGTCGAACACCGGTAGGCGCGGATCCAGCGAGGCGACCGGATCCTGGAACACCACTTGCAGGTCCCCGCGCAGCGCTCGCCTGGAATGCCGGTCGAGCGTCGCGACGTTACGGCCGAGTACCTCGATCGACCCGCCCTGTGGTGTGGACAGCTCCAGAATCTGGTGCAGCGTCGTCGACTTGCCCGACCCGGATTCCCCGACGATGCCCAACGTGCGGCCCTGCGGTAGCTCGAAGCTGACGCCGTCCACCGCACGCACCTCGCCGACCTGCCTGCGCAGCACCACGCCCTTGGTCAGCTTGTAGGTCTTCACCAGGTCGTCGACACGCAACACCACCGGCTTACCGGCGTCGACCACCGTGTCACGCGGTTCGGTCGACACGCCGTAGATGTCCGCGGCGGTCCGTCCCGCCACGTGCTCGGTCCGGATACACGCGGCCCGATGCCCGGCCGCGATCTGGAGCAACGCCGGTTCGGCGGCGCGGCACTGCTCGATGGCCAACGGGCAACGCGGTGCGAACGGACAACCGGGCGGCAGCGCCGCCATCGACGGCGGCGCACCGGGAATCGGCACCAGCCGCGCCCCCTGCTGGGCGTCCAGCCGCGGCACGGACCCGAGAAGCCCAGCGGTATAAGGCATTCGGCGGCCGCGGTACAGGACGTCGACGGGCGCTGTCTCGACGGCCCGTCCGGCGTACATCACCAATGCGCGGTCGGCGAACTGCGCGACCACCCCCAGATCGTGGGTGATGATCAGCACGGCGGCGCCGGTGACGTCGCGGGCGGTCCGCAGCACGTCGAGGATCTGCGCCTGCACCGTGACGTCGAGGGCAGTGGTCGGTTCGTCACAGATCAACAGATCGGGATCGTTGGCGATTGCTATCGCGATCACCACCCGCTGCCGCTCCCCGCCGGACAGCTCATGCGGAAAGGCCGCGGCCCGCCGCTCGGGTTGGCCGATGCCGACGAGTTCGAGCAGTTCGACGGCCCGCTTCCTGGCTTCCCCCTTACCGATCTCGGGACGGTGAACCTGCAGCGCCTCGGCGATCTGGTCGCCGACGGTGTAGACAGGGGTCAGCGCCGACATCGGGTCCTGGAAAACCGTGCCGATGCGCCTGCCGCGAATCTTCGACAACTGGTTATCGGACAAGCCGAGCAGCTCATCACCATGCAGCCGAATCGAGCCGGACACCTCGGCGTACTCGGGCAGCAGCCCGATGATCGACATCGCCGTTGCGGACTTGCCGGATCCGGATTCACCGACGAGCGCCACGACCTCGCCCTCGGCCACCTCGAAGTTCATGCCGCGCACCGCACTCACCCGCTCGGCGTCGGTCGGGAAGGTGACATGCAGATCGGACACCGTCAGCAGGCTCACGAGCGGCGCCTCCGCAACGTCCGCGCGCTCGGGTCCAGTGCGTCGCGTAACGCGTCGCCGACAAGGTTGGCGCACAAGATGATCAGCACCAGAACGCCCGCGGGGAACAGGAACACCCACGGGAAGGTCGTCACCGATTTGGTGCCGTCGGCGATCAGCGTCCCCAGCGAAACGTCGGGCGGCTGGATACCGAAACCCAGGAAGCTCAGCCCGGTTTCGGCGAGCACCGCCACCCCGACGTTCAGCGCGGTGTCGATGATGATGATCGATGCGACGTTCGGCAGGATGTGGCGCACGATGATCCGCCAGTTGGGCACACCCATATACCGTGCGGCGGAAACGAATTCACGTTCACGCATGCTCAGTGTCATGCCCCGCACTATTCGCGAACTGATCATCCAACTGAACGCGGACAGCAGGATGATCAGCCACATCACGTCGCCCTTGGTTCGCTGCACGACGATGGTGATCAGCAGGAAGCTCGGCACCACCAGCATCAGGTCGACGATCCACATCAGCGTGCGGTCCCGCCATCCGCCGAAATAACCTGCGACGGTTCCCACCGTCGCCGCGATGACGGTCGAGATGAACGCCACGAAGACACCGATGAGCATCGACTTCTGCATGCCGCGCAGGGTTTGGGCGAGTAGGTCCTGGCCCAGCGCGTTGGTGCCGAACCAGTGGTCGGTGCTCGGTGGCTGCTGCAGGGCGTAGAAATCGAGATCGGTGTAGCTGTACGGCAACAGCGGCGGCAACGCGTAGCACGCGACGAACAGCGCCACCAGCAGCGCCAGCGAGATGACACCCGGCTTGTTGCGCAGGAACCGGCGCCGTACCAACGCGCTTCGCGAGGCGAACTGTTTGACGTCGACACCAGACTTTGCGGTGATCGGTTCGCTCATCGCACCCGCACCCGTGGATCGAGGGCCGCGTAGATGACGTCGGACAACAACCCCGCCAACAGGATCGTCACGCCCGAAAAGAGCGTGATCGCAACGACGATGTTGGTGTCCTGGGTCGCGATGCCCTGCACGAACCACTCGCCCATGCCGTGCCAGCCGAAGATCTTCTCGGTGAACACCGCGCCGGTAAACAGGCCCGCGACGCTGTAGGCGAACAAGGTGGCCATCGGAATCAACGCAGTGCGCAGTCCGTGTTTGAACAACGCACGTCGCCGGGTCAATCCCTTGGCGCGCGCGGTGCGGATGAAGTCCTGGCCCAGCACGTCGAGCATCGCATTGCGTTGATAGCGGCTGTAACCCGCGATCGCGCCGAGCGCCAACGTGAACGACGGCAGCACAAGGTGTTGCACCCGATCGACGAATTGGTTCCAGGCGCCGCCGACCGCATCTGGTGACGTCTCGCCGGTGTACTCGAACAACTGCAGACCGAGCACCGAGTTCACGCGCAACGCGGCCAGGATCAACAGGTTGGCGACCACGAACACCGGCGTGCTGATCACCAACAGCGACAACACCGTGATGACACGATCGGACAGCCGGTACTGCCGGATCGCCCCCCACGCGCCCACCACGACGCCGATGATCGTGCCCGCCACCGAACCGATCACCAACAGCCGGAGGCTGACGCCGATGCGGCGCCAGAGTTCGTCCGACACCGGCTGTCCGCCGATGGTGGTGCCGAAGTCGCCGTGCATCACCCCCGACACCCAATGGCCGTAACGCAGCGGAATCGGTTTGTCGAGCCCGAGCTCGGTGGCCTTGGCGTCGATCACGGCCTGCGGCGGTCGCGGATTGCGCTGCAGCAGGTTGTCCAGCGGACGAAACGTCAGCGAGGCCAACGAGAAGGTCAGAAACGAGGCCACCGCCAGCAGCACGACATAGTTCAGCAACCGCCGGGCGAGGAAACGCGTCATCGGCTGCGTCCCCTCGCTACGTGCATGACGCACAGGGTAAGAGATGGACCTTCCGGCAGCCCGTTGTTGCAGTTGGACGCGCCTAGTCGATTCACACTGCACTTCAAGGGTGCTTTCAGTTTCAAGGAGTCGACGCTACCCGGGAAACGTTTCGCCTCCGCCGCCTTCGGTTACCCGAACAGGGCAGGACTGTGCGAGCCAAGACCAAAGGGAGTGGTCAGAGGTGAATTCGAGACAGTTGAAGGTTGTGTCGGCCATCGCCGGTGTCGCTGGGGTAGTGGCTATGGGCGCGCTGACGGTCACGATGAGCGACGTCAGCGTGGCAGAGCCGCCGGAGCCGGCACCGCCCGGTCCGGTCACGACGTCGGAGGTCACCACGGGGGAGACGATCACCGAGTCCGTGGTGCCCGAGGCGCCGGAGACACCTGCGGTCGTGCCGCCGATCACCACGACCCCGTCGGAGAACCCGCCGACGGCGGTGCAGCACTAGCCAACCAGGAGATACGCGCATGAAATCGAAGCAAGTGAAGGTCGTTGCCGCGAGCATCGGTGCCGGCGCCGCCATCGCCATGGCCGGACTGGGACTCGCGTTCGCCGGTCCGACGGGCGGCGCTGGTGTGCTGAGTGAGGGCCCCGAAGTCACACTCGGCGAGACGACGACGTCGACAACCGCGCCTAGCGAACCGGAGACCACGTTCGTCACACCGCCTGTCACGGCTGAGCGGCCCGATGGCTTCGCGCCAGGCGGCTGATCGCTAACTGTGGTGCGTCGGCCCGCCCTGCGGATTGCCGATGTTGGTCACCGTCAAGGTGCCGCCGTTGCGGGTCGCCCGGACCTCGACCTGGTCGTTGACGGCAAAGGGGACGCCCGCGTTGCCCGCGGTGCTGGGAATGGCATAGGTCTGGTTGAAGCCGTCCTCGCTTCGGACCGAGATCGATGTCGGCGATAGTGCGGTCACCGCGCCGGTCTGCGTGACGACGGTGACGTAGGCCCCAGGACCGGCGGGTTCGACGAACTCGCCGTGCAACGACTGCGGTTCCGTCTGGCGCGGACCGATCGAACCGTGCTGGCCGGGTGGGCCGCCCGGGCCGAATGCCTGGTGAGGTTGGCCGAACGAGTGCGGACTGCCCGCCGTGGCGGCGTAGATGGCGGCACCACCTAGGGCCGCGATCACCGCCGCGACAGCGACGGCTGCCGCGCTCTCGCGCCAGCCCCAACCGCGGGATGGGGTTTGCGGAGCGCCCCAAACGGGCGCGTCAGGGGCGATCTGGTCGGTGCTCATGCGACCACGGTGCAGGCGTTTGGTGTGAATTCGCTGTGTGTTGTGTCAGCGTCGGATGTGTCTGTGTGTCTTCACAGCTGACGCATAGATAGGGCACAGTCGTGACATATGGCCGCCACCAATAATGGGCGCGTGTCCAGTTCGAGCGCTTTCACGGTCAACGACAACGATCCCGGACGCGTCGTGATGCGACGTGCGGACGGTAAACCCATCCACGTGTTGGTTGTCGACGACGAGCCCGTACTGGCCGAACTGGTCTCGATGGCGTTGCGCTACGAGGGCTGGGAGATCGCCACTGCGGGTGACGGTGCTTCGGCCATCTCCGCCGCCAAGGAAACTCCGCCCGACGTGGTGGTGCTCGATGTGATGCTGCCGGATATGAGCGGCCTCGACGTGCTGCACAAGCTGCGTGAACAGATCCCTGGGCTGCCGCTGCTGCTGCTGACCGCCAAGGACTCCGTCGAGGACCGCATCGCGGGTCTGACCGCCGGCGGCGACGACTACGTGACCAAACCCTTCAGCCTCGAAGAAGTGGTGCTGCGTCTGCGTGCGCTGTTGCGACGCACGGGTGTGACCAGTGAAACGGGCGGCGCCAAGATCGTCGTCGGCGATCTGGTGCTGGACGAGGACAGCCATGAGGTCACCCGCGGCGGTGACGTGATCTCGCTGACCGCGACGGAGTTCGAACTGCTTCGGTTCATGATGCGCAACTCCAAACGCGTGCTGAGCAAGGCGCAGATCCTGGACCGGGTGTGGAGCTATGACTTCGGCGGGCGGTCCAACATCGTCGAGCTGTACGTGTCTTACTTGCGCAAGAAGATCGACAGCGGGCGTGAGCCGATGATCCACACCTTGCGCGGCGCCGGATATGTCCTCAAGCCCCCGCGCTGACGCGCTTCGCGGCCGCTTCCGCGC
The DNA here is from genome assembly GCF_001667505.1 of Mycobacterium sp. ACS1612. Lineage (GTDB taxonomy): Bacteria > Actinomycetota > Actinomycetes > Mycobacteriales > Mycobacteriaceae > Mycobacterium. The sequence goes on along the minus strand of NZ_LZHZ01000016.1, from coordinate 9,597 downwards.
GCCGCGGAGTTGGTCGTTGCGGGCCCGGCTGCTGGCTACCCAGATCGTTCTGCTCGCCCTGGTGTGCGCCGCGGTCGGTGTGGGCACCGAGCTTGCGCTGCAACGCTTTTTGATGAATCAGCTCGACGACCGGCTTGTCGAGACCGGTCACCGCTCCGTCGGGCTGTTCGAATTCGGCCCTCCGCCAACGCGACCCGACATGGGGCCGATGCCCGACTTCCGCCGTCGCGTCATCATCCGCAACGACTTCGGCCCCGGCCCCGCGTTTCTCAACGCGCCAGGACAAGCCGCGCGAACGGTGGGAGCGGTCGTCCATCGCGGTGCGCCGGTCGACGCGGGCATCATCAACGCCGACGGCTCTCAGAACGCAATCAGCGCAACTGCCGCACAACAACTCGCAAACGTCACGCCGAACGAGAAGCCGATCACGGTGGACCTCGACGGGCTGGGCCGCTACCGCGTCATCGCGATGCACGCGCGGGGCCCCGGCGTGACGATCGTGACCGGCCTGCCCACGTCCGACGTCGACGACACGCTGCTCTCGGTGCTGGCGATCTTCGCCATCGTGGCGGCGGTCGCGTTGATCGGCGCCACCACTGCGGGCATCGTGATCATCCGACGCCAACTCGCCCCGCTGTCAAGGGCTTCCGAGGCCGCCCGCCAGGTGGCCGACCTGGAACTGGACCGTGGCGAGGTGCGGTTGCCGACGCCGATCGTCAAGGTCGACCCGGCCCGCGCCGACACCGAGATCGGCCAACTGGGCTCGGCGCTGAACCGGATGCTCGACCGCATCGCCGGGGCGCTGTCAGCCCGGCACGCCAGCGAGACCCGCGTCCGGCAGTTCGTCGCCGACGCCAGCCACGAACTTCGCACACCGCTAGCCGCCATCCGCGGCTATACCGAACTGGCGCAACGCAAACGAGACGAGCTACCCGACGACGTCGCACACGCGATGAGCCGCGTCGAATCCGAAACCGAGCGGATGACACAACTCGTCGAGGACATGTTGCTGTTGGCCCGACTGGACACCGGGCGGCCGTTGGAGCGGGAACAGGTCGACTTGTCGCGTCTGGTCGTCGACGCGGTCAGCGACGCCCACATCGCCGGACCCGACCATCAGTGGTCGTTGGATCTGCCCGACGAACCCGTCGTCGTCAGCGGTGACGAGGCGCGGCTACACCAGGTGCTGGCGAACCTGCTGGCCAACGCGAGAACTCATACCCCACCCGGCACGTCGGTCACCACGTCGCTGGCCGTCGACGAAAGCGGTTCCGCCGTGCTGACCGTCAGTGACGACGGCCCCGGGATACCGGCATGGTTGCAGCCCGAGGTGTTCGAGCGGTTCGCCCGCGGTGACTCGTCGCGTTCGCGGCGCGGCGGCAGCACCGGGTTGGGGCTTGCCATCGTCGCCGCCGTCGTTCGCGCCCACGGCGGCACCATCGGGGTGCACAGCGTGCCTGGCAGGACCGAGTTCGTGGTGACGTTTCCTGGCAATTCACAGTTCAGTCACAGCCCGGCCAAAACCGGCGCCTAGCGGACTCACGGAAACTCTTGGGGTGACGACCCTGGTTCTCCCCGGCGAGCAGACAGAAAGTGCCCCGACATGCCGCAGTTTTCGGACACTTTGCGTCTGGTCGCGCGTGAGACTGGCCGTGCTGCTCGCGGCGACGGGCGTCCTCTACCTGTGGAACCTCTCGGCGAGCGGATGGGCCAACGCGTTCTACTCGGCGGCCGCGCAGGCAGGCGCCAGCGACTGGACAGCCATGCTGTTCGGCTCGAGCGACGCCGCCAACGCGATCACCGTCGACAAAACTCCCGCAGCGCTGTGGATCATGGACATCTCGGTGCGGGTGTTCGGACTCAACTCGTGGAGTATCCTGGTGCCTCAGGCGCTGGAAGGTGTTGCGGCGGTGGCGGTGTTGTACGCCGCGGTGCGGCGCATCAACGGCGAAGCCGCGGCCCTCTTGGCGGGCGCGGTGTTCGCGCTGACACCGGTCGCCGCGTTGATCTTTCGTTTCAACAACCCCGACGCGCTGCTGGTACTGCTGCTCGTCGGCGCCGCTTACTGCGTGCTGCGGGCGTGTGAAAAAGACGGCAACCGCTGGTGGTTGATCGCGGCGGGCGCACTCGTCGGGTTCGGGTTCCTCGCCAAGATGCTGCAGGCCATCCTGGTGCTGCCGGGCTTCGCGGCCGCCTACCTGGTGGCGGGTGCCCCGTCGATGCGACGGCGAATCGCCGATCTGCTGGCCGCCGCCGCGGCCGTCGTCGTGTCCGGCGGTTGGTATTTGTTGCTCGTTGAGCTGTGGCCCGCGTCGTCGCGGCCCTACATCGGCGGCTCCCAACACGACAGCATCGTCGAACTGGCATTGGGCTACAACGGTTTCGGCCGGTTGACCGGCGACGAACCCGGCGGCCTCGGCAACATGAACTTCGACGTCGGCTGGGGCAGGCTGTTCGGCAACCAGATGGGGCCGACGATCGCGTGGCTGCTGCCCGCCGCGGTGATCTGCCTGGGCGCCAGCGTGATGATCACACGGCGCGCACCCCGAACCGACCCGACACGCACGGCGCTGATCCTGTGGGGCGGTTGGCTGGTGGTCACCGCGGTGACGTTCAGCTTCGCCAACGGCATCCTGCATCCCTATTACACGGTGGCGCTCGCGCCTGCCGTCGCAGCACTGATCGGTATCGGCGCAACATTGTTGTGGCGCAACCGCACTGACGTCCGCGCTGCGACGGCACTGTCCGGCACGGTGCTGGTGACCACCATTCTCGCGGCTGTGCTGTTGTCCAGGAACGCCGACTGGATGCCGTGGCTGCGGGCCGCGGTCGCGGCCGGGGGAGTGGGCGCGGCGGCGCTGCTGCTGGTCGCCGGTCGCCTGGTCAGGCCCGCCGCAAGGGCGGTGGCCGCGCTGGCCGTCGCGGCGTGTCTGGCCGCACCGGCAGCGTATTCCGTCGCCACGGCGGCCGCGCCGCACAGCGGTGCGATCCCGTCGGTCGGCCCTGCGCGGCACGGCTTCGGCGGCTGGACCGGACCCGGGGGTCTATTGGACTCGCCGACGCCGGGGCCCGCGTTGGCAGCCACGCTGTCCGCAGACGCAGGCAAGTACACGTGGGTGGCGGCCACCGTCGGCTCCAACAACGCGGCGGGATACCAATTGTCAAGCGGCGCACCGGTGATGGCGATCGGCGGGTTCAACGGCACCGATCCGTCGCCGACTCTCGAAGAGTTCCAACGCGACGTCGCGGCGGGCCGGATCCACTACTTCGTCCGCGGCAAGATGACGATCGGACACTGGGGCCTCTCGACGGGTCGCAATGCGTCCTCCGACATCGCCGAATGGGTGGAAACCCACTATTCGCCGCAGACCGTCGACGACGTGCTGATCTACGACCTCACCCAGCCGCCGCGCGATTCATAGCTTGCGCATAGCTTCGGCCAACGGAGCACATACTCTGCTGTCCAAACATGGACGTCATGACAGAAATCGCCCTTGAACCCGACACCGGCCTGGCCCACCGCATCCACTTCGCACCGCGGCCGAACGCCGCCATCGCGGCTCGCGCCGCAGGCGTGCCGGTGCTCGACGTCGTGGTGCCGGTGTACAACGAGCAAGCCGCTCTCGCCGACTCGATTCATCGGCTGCACCGCTACCTGCGGGAAAATCTCCCGTTCGAGGTGCGGATCACGATCGCCGACAACGCCAGCATCGACGCCACCCCGCGCATCGCCGCCGAACTCGCCGCCGAGTTGACCGACGTGCGCGTCGTCCGCCTCGAGCAGAAGGGCCGTGGCCGCGCACTGCACGCGGTGTGGTCGACCTCGGATGCGCCGGTGCTGGCCTACATGGACGTCGACTTGTCGACCGACCTCGCCGCCCTGGCGCCGCTGGTCGCGCCGCTCATCTCCGGCCACTCGGATTTGGCCATCGGGACCAGGCTGGGCCGCGGGGCCCGTGTGGTGCGCGGACCGAAGCGCGAGATCATCTCCCGCTGCTACAACCTGATCCTGAAGTCCACGCTGGCCGCCGGATTCTCGGATGCACAGTGCGGCTTCAAGGCCATCCGCGCCGATGTCGCCGAGCGCCTACTGCCACACATCGCCGACACCGGCTGGTTCTTCGACACCGAATTGCTGGTCCTCGCCGAGCGCAGTGGCCTGCGGATCCACGAGGTCCCCGTCGACTGGGTCGACGACCCCGACAGCCGCGTCGACATCGTCGCGACCGCGACTGCGGACCTCAAAGGCATCGGCCGGATGCTGCGTGGCTTTGCCGACGGTTCGATACCGGTGAACACCATTGCCGCGCAACTGGGTTCGTCACGTAAGGCGGCCGCGCCCGGATCGCTGCTGCGCCAGGTGGTCCGGTTCGGCGCCATCGGTGTCGCGTCCACCGCGGCGTACGTGGTGTTGTTCATGCTGACCCAAGGCTGGGCCGGCGCGCAGGCGGCGAACCTGATCGCGTTGCTGCTCACCGCGATCGGCAACACTGCCGCCAACCGGCGGTTCACCTTCGGAGTCGGTGGCCGCTCCAATGCGACACGCCACCACATCGAGGGGCTGGTCGTGTTCGGCATCGCGCTGGCCATCACCAGTGGTGCGCTTGCCGTGCTGCATGCCGTCGTCGCACAACCACACCACCTCGTCGAACTCGCCGTGCTCGTGGTCGCCAACCTGGCAGCCACCGCCGTGCGCTTCGTGCTGTTGCGGGGCTGGGTGTTTCACCCCCGCCGGACCCGCTGATTTCCACCAACGACAAAAGGAACCTCTGATGACGATCACTGCCGACGCGCCGACACAGACAGCGGCGGCGCCCGACGTGCCGGCACGACGCGATCCGTGGTGGATCCGTCCCGCACTGCTGGCGCTGCTGGTGGGGACCGCCGCGCTGTACCTGTGGGGACTCGGATCCTCGGGCTGGGCCAACGACTACTACGCCGCAGCGGCGCAGGCCGCCACCCAGGACCTGAAGGCCTGGCTGTTCGGCTCGCTGGACGCGGGCAACGCGATCACTGTCGACAAGCCGCCTGCCGCGCTGTGGGTGATGGGGTTGTTCGGCAGGCTATTCGGGTTCAGCGCGTTCACGATGCTGCTGCCCGAAGCGCTGATGGGCGTCGGTGCCGTCGCACTGCTGTACGCCGCCGTGCGCCGCACCAGCGGACCCGCCGCCGGTCTGATCGCAGGTACAGCGCTGGCGCTGACACCGGTTGCGGCGCTGATGTTCCGGTTCAACAACCCGGACGCGCTGCTGGTGCTGCTGCTGGTGGCCGCCGCGTACTGCATGCTGCGGGCCATCGAGACGGCCAGCACACGCTGGATGGTTGCGGTGGGCGTCGTCATCGGGTTCGCATTCCTGACGAAGATGCTGCAGGCGTTTCTGATCGTGCCCGGGCTTGCCCTGGCCTTCCTGGTCGCTGCACCCGTCGGCTTTTGGAAGCGGATCGGCAAGTTGTTGGTCGGCGCCGCCGCGATGGTGGTGTCGGGTGGCTGGTACGTCGCGCTGGTCAGCCTCTGGCCCGCCGACTCGCGCCCGTACATCGGCGGCTCCACCGACAACAGCCTGCTGCAACTGGCATTGGGCTACAACGGGATTCAGCGTATCGCCGGCGGCGAAGGCGGACCAGGGGGTTTTGGCGGACCGCGAGGCGCGAACCTGTTCTTCGGCGGTGAAGCCGGTATCGGCCGACTGTTCGGACCGTCGATGGGCGCCGAGGCGTCGTGGCTGTTGCCCGCTGCGCTGATCGGACTGGCCGCAGGCATCTGGTTCACCCGGCGCACCGCACGCACCGCACGCGTGCGCGCCGGCCTGCTGTTGTGGGGTGGCTGGCTGCTGGTGACCGGTGCGGTGTTCAGCTTCATGGACGGGATCGTGCACCCGTATTACACGGTGGCGTTGGCGCCCGCGGTGGCCGCGTTGGTCGGCATCTCGACGGTTGAACTCTGGCGGGGAAGGCACTTCCTGTGGTCGCGTATTGTGTTGGCGGCCATGGCCGCAGCCACCGGCGTCTGGGCGTTCATCCTGCTGGACCGCACACCGGATTGGTTCCCCGCGTTGCGCTGGGGGGTGCTGGTCGGCTCGGTGTTCGTCGCGGCCGTGACCGCCGTAGGGGCGCAGCGGTTGGGCCGTGCGGTGGTCGTATTGAGCACTGCCGCAGCGCTTTTCGGACTGGCCGCACCCACCGCGTTCGCGATCTACAACGTCACGCACACCAGCGGCGGCCCCGGCATGATGTCCGGCCCCAGCCGCATCGCCGCGTTCGGCGGCCACGGCTTTGGCGGACCAGGCGGCCCAGGTGGGCCCGACGCCGACAACACTGCCCTGTTCGAGTTGCTGAAGGGCGCCGACAGCCGTTGGGCCGCAGCGGGTATCGGCTCGATGGGCGTGAGCCGCCTCGAGCTGGAGTCGGGCGCGTCGCTGATGGCGATCGGCGGGTTCAGCGGTGGCGACAACTCGCCGACGTTGGCCCAGTTCCAGACGTATGTCGCCGACCATCAGGTGCGCTACTTCATCGCCAGCGACCGCCGTGGCCCGATGCACGGGAAATCCGGTCCCGCACAGCAGATCAGCGAGTGGGTCAGCCAGCACTTCACCGCGACCAATGTGGGCGGCACCACGGTCTACGACCTGAACCAACAGCCCCATTGAGACGTCATTAGACACGGAAAGGAATGCACATGTTGATCAAGCGACTGATCTCAGGGACCGTCATCGCGGGCAGCCTCGCAGCAGGGGCGCTCGGGCTGGGCGCAGGCCTGGCGAACGCAGAACCGTGGCACGGGCCTGGCCCAGGCTGGGTGCACCCCGGCCGGCCGGACATCCGGTGGGAAGACCGGGCCGCCTACGACCGCGCCGTCATCGACCACCGGCCCTTCCTGTACGGAGGCCAGTGGGTGAACCCGGTGTTCGACCCCGGCTACCGGGCGTGGGGCTTCTGGCGCGGGCCGGTCTGGATCCCGTTGCTCTGACCCCGCCCCCCGATCAGACGGCCGCCCTGCTGCCCCCGGCAGGGCGGCCGTCGCATCGATACGCGGTGATTTTCACCGTTGCATCGGGTGGCGCCGTTGCTATGGTCGCGTCGACGCGACCAAGGAGGCCCAAATGTCAGTGACCGACGAGTACCTCAAGAACAACGAGGCGTACGCGAGCACCTTCTCAGGCCCGTTGCCGCTGCCTCCCAGCAAGCACGTCGCCGTGGTGGCATGCATGGACGCCCGCCTCGACGTCTACCGGATCCTCGGCCTCGGCGACGGCGAGGCGCACGTCATCCGTAACGCAGGCGGCGTCATCACCGACGACGAGATCCGCTCACTGGCGATCAGTCAGCGGCTGCTCGGCACCAAAGAGATCATCCTGATCCACCACACCGATTGCGGCATGCTGACTTTCACCGACGACGGATTCAAACAGCAGATCCAGGACGAAATCGGCATCAAACCGGAATGGGCCGCCGAGAGCTTCATCGATATCGAAGAAGACGTCCGTCAGTCGCTGCGCCGCATCGAGGCCAGCCCGTTCGTCACGAAGCACGAATCGCTGCGCAGCTTCATCTTCGACGTCGCCACCGGCCGACTCAACGAGGTCACGCTCTAGCCGATCTTGTAGGTGGCGATCGCCTTCGCCACCGCCTGGCCGTCGGATGTGACGACGTCGACGTCGCAGTTCACCAACGTCTTGCCCCGGCGCAGGACACGGCCGATCGCGATCAGATCGGTCGCCCGTGCAGGCGCCAGATACTGCACGGACATCGACGTTGTCACGCCGCGCAGTGAGTCCGGCACGTCCGCACCCGCCCACGCGGCGGCCATCACCGCGACATCCGCCAGCGCTGCGATCGCGCCGCCGTGCACCATGTCGGCGATGGTGACGTTGGTCGGATCCCACGGCAACCGCAGGCGGACCTCGTCGGCGTCGAGAACGTCGGCGGCGATGCCCAGCTTGGTCACCAACGGCGACGACGGAAGGAACTGCGCGATGACGTCCGCGCCGGTCTGGCGTTGAGTGGGAGTAGACATGAAATCAGTATCAGCAGCGGATCAATTACCCATGACGTAAGCGTTGAATGAAGTACCTGCTCGAACCCGATCCGCGTGTCCCATTCTGTGGGATTCGCGGCTTACCAGCTATACGTGGCCGGGCCGACGGGCTCAGACACTGGTTCGAACGGTTGTCGCACAGAAGGAGGACAGAATGCCGACAGCAGATCGCCGGCTGATGCGCCACGGGGTGTTGTTGTTTTTGATCGGACTGGTCACCGGCCTGCAGGAGCGGCGCTTCAAGAACATGCGGATGGCATTGTCCGCCCACCTGGAAGGCGTGATGAACGGGACCTTCCTGATCGCCGTGGGAGCCATCTGGGGCCACGTGAAGCTGTCGCCGAATGCGGCGCGCGTCGCCCGTTGGACGTTGCTGTTCGGCACATACGGCAACTGGTTCTTCACCGCACTCGGCGCCGCATTGGGGACCGCCGCAGCGAATCCGATTCTGTCTCAAGGCCATCGCGGCAAGCCCTGGCAGGAAAAAGTTGCCGGGGCCGGTTTCCGCAGCATCGCCTATTCGATTCTTGTTTCAACGGTGATGATTGCGCGGGGTCTCAGCCGCCGAACGTCTCAGGAGAGTGCGGGCTGACCTGCGCAGCACAGTCGACGGTACACACTCGACGCATGAGGAACATCACTGCGGTCGTTTCCACATTGGTCGCCATGGCGCTTGTCGCTGGTTGCAGCTCGACGCCGACGCCGACGGCACCCCCGACCGCGATGCAGACGGCGGGCGGTTTACCGCAGATCATGCAGCGCGGTTCGGTCCGCGTCTGCAGCACCGGCGACTATCGGCCGTTCACTTACCGCGATCCGCAAGGCAATTGGAGCGGACTGGATATCGAGATGGCCCACGACATGGCCGATCGGCTCGGTGTTCGACTGGACGTCGAACCGACCACGTGGGCGAATCTGGTCAACGACCTGAACGGCAAATGCGATGCCGCGATGGGCGGGATCAGCATCACGCTCAACCGCGCCAAGCAGGCGCTCTACACCGCTCCCTACCTGCGTGACGGGAAGGCGGCGATCGTGAGGTGTGCGGACGCGTCGAAGTTTCAGACGTTGGCGGATATCGACCATCCGGATGTGCGCGTGGTGGTCAATCCCGGCGGCACCAACGCCGACTTCGACAAGGAACATCTGCACCAGGCGCAGATCATCACCAATCCGGACAACAACACCATCTTCGACCAACTCACCAGCAACGCCGCGGACGCGATGATCACCGACTCCAGTGAAGTCCGTTGGCAGACCAACCAAAATCCGCAGCTGTGCGGGGTCAGCCTGGACCATCCGTTCACGTTCGAGCAGAAGGGCTATCTGGTACCGCGAACCGGGTCGGATCTACAGCAGTGGATGAACCAGTGGCTCAACATTGCGCAGAACGACGGAACCTATCCCCGGCTGAGCCAGAAGTATCTGGGCGACGTGCTCGGGCCGTAAACCCTCCCGCGAGCAGACGTAAAACTGCCCACTTCGGCCGGCGGTTTCACGCGGTGATTGCAACAGTGGGTGGTTTGGGTGGTTCTGAGAGTAGTTCGTCGAGGACTTCGGCG
>NZ_LZHZ01000015.1 GCF_001667505.1 Mycobacterium sp. ACS1612 | reverse complement strand
CCCCGACCCCGCCGCAGAACCAGACGCTCGCGCAGCGCATCGCCGACGAAAAGCAGTTGCGGCAGAGCACCGATCAGCAGATCCAGATTTTGGCGCTGCAGTTCCAGGCCACCCGCTGTGACCAAGAGGACGTGCTGGCCGGTAACGACGACCCGAACCTGCCGTTGGTGACCTGCTCGCAGGACGGCAAAGAGGTCTATCTGCTGGACAAGGCGATCATCAAGGGTGAGCAGATCAAGAACGCCGACTCGGGACTCGACCAGCAGCGCGGCGAGTACGTCGTCACGGTCGAGTTCAACGACGAGGCGTCGAAGATCTGGGCCGACTTCACCGCCGCCAACGTCGGCACCCAAACCGCGTTCGTGTTGGACTCCAAGGTGGTCAGCGCGCCCCAGATCCAGGAGGCCATACCCGGCGGACGCACCCAGATCACCGGTCAATTCACCGCCGACTCGGCGCGTCAACTGGCCAACGTCCTGAAATACGGTTCGCTGCCGCTGTCGTTCGAGTCGTCGGAAGCCGAAACCGTCTCGGCGACACTGGGTTTGACCTCACTGCGGGCGGGCCTGATCGCAGGCGCGATCGGCCTCGCACTGGTGCTGGTGTATGCGCTGCTGTACTACCGGGTGCTCGGTCTGCTGACCGCGCTGTCGCTCGTCGCCTCCGGCGCAATGGTTTTCGCGATCCTGGTGTTGCTCGGCAGATACATCAACTACACACTCGACCTGGCCGGTATCGCGGGTTTGATCATCGGTATCGGCACCACGGCCGACTCGTTCGTGGTGTTCTTCGAACGCATCAAAGACGAGATACGGGAGGGGCGTTCGTTCCGCTCGGCGGTGCCACGCGGTTGGGCCAGGGCCCGTAAGACGATTCTGTCCGGCAACGCGGTGACGCTGTTGGCCGCGGTGGTGCTCTATGTCCTTGCGGTCGGTCAGGTGAAGGGCTTCGCGTTCACCTTGGGCCTGACGACGATTCTCGACGTCGTCGTGGTGTTCCTGGTGACCTGGCCGCTGGTGTACCTGGCATCGAAGTCGCCGACACTGGCCAAGCCGTCGCTCAACGGGCTGGGCGCAGTGCAGCAGATCGCACGCGAACGCCGGGCGGCAGCACACGCGACGGGACGGGATAAGTGATGGCGTCCAAACATTCGTCGGAAGTGACCGATTCCGCCGCGGTCGAGGCACTCGATCTCGAAGCCGCCGCAGCCGATTCGCCCAAACACGGGTTCTTCGTCCGGCTCTACACCGGCACCGGAGCGTTCGAGGTAATCGGGCGCCGCAAGCTGTGGTACGCGATCAGCGGCCTGATCCTCGCGGTCTGCATCGCGAGCATGGTGCTGCGCGGCTTCACGTTCGGCATCGACTTCGAGGGCGGCACCAAGGTGTCGATGCCCACGGCGGGTGCCAACGGCACGATCACCGTGCAGCAGGTCGAAGACGTGTTCAGCAAGACCCTGGGCAAGAGCCCGGAGTCGGTCGTGGTCGTCGGCAACGGGCCGTCGGCCACCTTGCAGGTCCGCTCGGAGAAGCTGAGCAACGAAGAGACCGAAAAGCTCGGCACGGCGTTATTCGATGCGTTGCAGCCCAAGGGATCCGACGGCAAGCCCAGCAAGCAGGCGATCAGCCAGTCCGACGTTTCGGAGACCTGGGGCGGTCAGATCACCAAGAAGGCACTGATCGCGTTGGTGGTCTTCCTGGTGCTGGCGGCCGCCTACATCACCGTGCGCTACGAGCGTTACATGGCGGTGTCGGCACTGGCGACGCTGGTGTTCGACCTGGTGGTCACCGCGGGTGTGTACTCGATCGTCGGATTCGAAGTCACCCCGGCCACGGTCATCGGTCTGCTGACCATCCTCGGCTTCTCGCTCTACGACACGGTCATCGTGTTCGACAAGGTCGAGGAGAACACCCACGGATTCGAGCACACCGCCCGCCGCACCTTCGCCGAACAGGCCAACCTCGCGGTCAACCAGACGTTCATGCGGTCGATCAACACCAGCCTGATCTCGGTGCTGCCGATCGCGGCGCTGATGGTCGTCGCGGTGTGGCTGCTGGGCGTCGGCACGCTCAAGGACCTGGCGCTGGTGCAGTTGGTCGGCGTGATCGTCGGTACGTACTCGTCGATCTTCTTCGCCACGCCGCTGTTGGTGTCTCTGCGCGAGCGCACCGATCTCGTGCGCACCCACACCCGGCGGGTGCTCAACAGGCGCAAGCCGACCAGGGCCACCGAAGAGGTGACCGACAGCGCACCGGAGGAGGTGGCGGCGGTAGCCGCCAAGCCGGCGCCGGAGAAGCCTGCACCTGGATCGAAGCCTGTCCGGCCGACCGCGAGCCGAACCGGGCGCCCGTCGGGTAAGCGAAGCACCCGCGGGCGCTAGCCGATGACGGTCCGGAGCCGAAGCGTCATCGCGGCGGCCGCGCTGTCGTTGGCTGGGGGGTTGGGCCTGTCGGGCTGCGGCAGTAGCACCGCCGGCAGCATCGAGTATGCCGTCGACGGCATGTTGGTCACCTACAACACCAACACCGTCGCAGGCGCCGCCTCTGGTGGGCCGCAAGCCTTCGCGCGGGTGCTGACGGGTTTCAACTACCACGGCCCCGACGGCCAGATCATCGGCGACCACGATTTCGGCACCATCTCCGTGGTCGGCCGCACCCCACTCGTACTCGACTACGAGATCAACGCCAACGCGGTCTATTCCGACGGCAAACCGATCACCTGCGACGACATGGTGTTGGCGTGGGCGTCGCAATCCGGGCGACTGCCAGGATTCGACGCCGCCAACCGTGCCGGCTACAGCGACATCGCGAAGGTCGACTGCGCGCCCGGCCAGAAGAAGGCGCGCGTGACGTTCGCCCAGGACCGCGGTTTCGTCGACTACGGCCAGTTGTTCGACGCGACGTCGATGATGCCGTCACACGTGATCGCCGACGAACTGGGTCTTGGCGACGGGGGAGTCACCACCGCCGTCCTGAACAATGACGGCCCGACGGTCGAGCGGATCGCACAGGTGTGGAACAGCACCTGGAACCTGAGCCCCGACGCGTTCGACGCCAAGCGTTTCCCGTCGTCGGGCCCCTACAAGATCGACTCGGTCAACAAGGACGGCTCCGTCGTCCTGGTTGCCAACGACAAGTGGTGGGGCGCTAAAGCCGTCACCAACAAGATCACCGTTTGGCCGCGCGGCGCCGACATCCAGGACAAAGTCAATCAGGGCGCCTACGACGTCGTCGACGTGGCTGCGGGCTCGTCGGGGACGCTGAACCTGCCCGACGACTATGTGCGCACGGACACGCCGTCGGCGGGCATCGAACAGCTCATCTTCGCTCCGCAGGGCCCACTGGCCGCGGTGCCTGCGCGTCGGGCGCTCGCGCTGTGCACGCCGCGCGACGTGATCGCCAAGAACGCCTCGGTGCCGATCGCCAATTCGCGACTCAACCCCGCATCCGAGGACGCGTTCAGTTCCGCCGAGGGCGCGGTGGAGTCCGGACAGTTCGCGGTCGCCAACCCCGACGCCGCCCGCGCCGCGCTGGCCAATCAACCGCTGACCGTGCGCATCGGATACCAGAGCCCCAACGCCCGACTGGCCGCTACGGTGGGTGCGATCGCCAAGGCGTGCGGGCCGGCGGGCATCACCGTGCAGGACGCGGCGGCCGACGGCATCGGCCCAACCAGCTTGCGGGACAACAAAATCGACGTGTTGATCGCCAGCACCGGCGGCGCCGCGGGCAGCGGCTCGTCGGGTTCCTCGGCGATGGACGCCTACGATCTGCACACCGGAAACGGCAACAACCTGTCTGGGTACAGCAACGAGCGCATCGACGCCATCATCGCGTCGATCGCTGTCACATCCGACCCGAAAGAAGTCGCCCGACTGCTGGGTGAGGGCGGCTCGATTCTGTGGGGTGACATGCCGACGCTGCCGCTGTACCGCCAGCAGCGCACGCTGCTGACGTCGAAGAAGATGTATGCGGTGAGCAGCAATCCGACTCGGTGGGGCGCGGGGTGGAACATGGACCGTTGGGCGTTGGGGTCATGACGGAGATCTCCGAGTTGGTCGCGTCGCTGACCCGCGAGGTACCCGACTTTCCGGAGCCGGGCATCCAGTTCAAGGACCTCACGCCGGTGCTGGCGGACGCGCGGGGGCTGGACGCGGTGTCGGATGCGCTGGCGGCCGTCGCACACGGTGCCGACCTGGTGGCCGGGGTGGACGCCCGCGGCTTCCTGCTCGGCGGCGCCGTCGCCATCAAGCTCGGCATCGGGGTGCTGGCGGTCCGCAAGGGCGGCAAGCTGCCGCCGCCGGTGATCGGCGAGACCTACAACCTCGAGTACGGCACCGCCACGCTGGAGGTGCCCGCGGAGGGCATCGAACTGGCAGGCCGGAACATCGCGATCATCGACGACGTTTTGGCTACCGGAGGCACTGTGGCCGCCACTGCCAAGCTGCTGCGCAGCGCGGGCGCGAACGTGACATGTGCCGCGGTGGTTTTGGAGCTGGCCGCGCTCGGGGGTCGCGACCTGCTCAAACCGCTGCCGGTCAGCAGCTTGCACACGGTCTGAGGGCTATCCTCGAAGTCTGACTCGATATGGGAGGTGACCATGGCTGACGATCCCGGTACGGGTCAAGCCGTGCAATCGCCTCCTGCAGCGTCGTTACCCGAGACGCAGCCGATCGAGATCTCCCGCGGACGCGAGGAGCACGAGCCACCAAAGACCTCGACCAGCGCGTCGCGGCGGGTACGGGCCAGGCTCGCCCGCCGGATGACCGCCCAGCGCAGCGCCGTCAACCCGGTGCTGGAGCCGCTGGTCGCCGTGCACAAGAGTTTCGTCCCGAAAGCCAATCTGGCGTTGCTGCAGAAGGCTTATGAGGTGGCCGAGCAGCGGCACGCCGACCAGCTGCGGCGCTCCGGAGATCCGTACATCACGCATCCCCTGGCTGTCGCGAACATTCTCGCCGAGTTGGGCATGGACACCACGACCCTGGTCGCCGCCTTGCTGCACGACACGGTCGAGGACACCGGCTACACGATGGAACAGCTGACCGCCGACTTCGGCGAGGAGGTCGCGCATCTCGTCGACGGCGTCACCAAGCTGGACAAGGTGGCGCTGGGCACCGCGGCCGACGCCGAAACCATCCGCAAGATGATCATCGCGATGGCCCGTGACGGCCGCGTCCTGGTGATCAAGGTCGCCGACCGGTTGCACAACATGCGCACCATGCGTTTCCTGCCTCCGGAGAAGCAGGCGCGCAAAGCCCGCGAAACGCTGGAAGTGATTGCGCCGCTGGCGCATCGGCTGGGCATGGCGACGGTCAAGTGGGAGCTCGAGGACCTGTCGTTCGCGATCCTGCACCCCAAGAAGTACGAGGAGATCGTCCGGTTGGTCGCCGACCGGGCGCCCTCGCGTGACACCTACCTGGCCAAGGTGCGCGACGAGATCGTCAACACGCTCACCGCGTCGAAGATCAACGCGACCGTGGAGGGCAGGCCCAAGCACTACTGGTCGATCTACCAGAAGATGATCGTCAAGGGCCGCGACTTCGACGACATCCACGATCTAGTCGGCGTGCGCATTCTGTGCGACGAGATCCGCGACTGTTACGCCGCTGTGGGCGTAGTGCATTCGCTGTGGCAGCCGATGCCCGGACGGTTCAAGGACTACATCGCGCAACCCCGATTCGGGGTCTACCAGTCGCTGCACACCACTGTGGTGGGTCCGGAAGGCAAGCCGCTGGAGGTGCAGATCCGCACCAAGGACATGCACAACACTGCCGAGTACGGCATCGCCGCGCACTGGCGCTACAAGGAGACCAAGGGGCGCAACGCGCCTCATCCCCACGCCGCCGCCGAGATCGACGACATGGCGTGGATGCGTCAACTGCTCGACTGGCAGCGGGAAGCCGCCGACCCCGGTGAGTTCCTCGAGGCGCTGCGCTACGACCTTGCGGTGCAGGAGATCTTCGTGTTCACCCCGAAGGGCGATCTGATCACCTTGCCCGCCGGGTCGACCCCGGTCGACTTCGCGTACGCGGTGCACACCGAGGTCGGCCACCGGTGCATCGGCGCCAGGGTCAACGGCAGGCTGGTCGCGCTGGAGCGCAAGCTCGAAAACGGGGAAGTGGTCGAGGTTTTCACGTCGAAGGCGCCGAACGCGGGACCCTCACGGGACTGGCAGACGTTCGTGGTGTCGCCTCGCGCGAAGGCCAAGATCCGGCAGTGGTTCGCCAAGGAACGCCGCGAGGAGGCGCTGGAGTCCGGTAAGGACGCGATCGCCCGTGAGGTGCGGCGCAGCGGACTTCCGTTGCAGCGCTTGATGAATGCCGAGTCGATGGCCGCGCTGGCCCGCGAACTGCGCTACACCGACGTGTCGGCGCTGTACACCGCGGTGGGCGAGGGACACGTCTCCGCTCGGCACGTCGTGCAGCGGCTGGTGGCCCAGCTCGGCGGCGACGACGAGGCCGCCGACGAGCTCGCCGAACGCTCCACACCGGCGACCATGCCGGTGCGGCAGCGCACCAACGACGACGTCGGTGTGGCCGTGCCGGGTGCGCCCGGGGTGCTGACGAAGCTGGCCAAGTGCTGCACACCGGTGCCCGGCGACAACATCATGGGCTTCGTCACCCGCGGTGGGGGCGTCAGCGTCCACCGCACCGACTGCACGAATGCGGCGTCGCTGCAACAACAGTCGGAGCGGATCATCGACGTGCAGTGGGCGCCGTCGCCGTCGTCGGTGTTCCTGGTGGCCATCCAGGTGGAGGCGCTCGACCGGCACCGGCTGTTGTCCGATGTGACGCGGGTGCTGGCCGACGAGAAGGTCAACATCTTGTCCGCCTCGGTGACGACGTCCAACGACCGCGTCGCCATCAGCCGGTTCACTTTTGAGATGGGCGACCCGAAGCATCTCGGCCACGTGCTCAACGTGGTGCGCAATGTGGAGGGTGTGTACGACGTCTACCGGGTCACTTCTGCCGCATAGCCGACGACCGTTTGCTTTGTCTGCGATACTGCGGCGATGCGCGCTGCTTTGGTTGTTTCGTTTGCTTCGCTGGCGTTGGTGTTAGCCGGGTGTGGTTCGACGATCAAGCCCGATAGGGCCGCCGAGACGGTCAACGACTTCGTCTCGAAGCACACCGGATTCAAGCCGACCGACACGAAGTGCCCATCGGACGTCGCCGCCGAGGTGGGGGAGAAATTCGACTGCCACTTCACCGGGCCCGACGGGAACTACACGGCGCATGTCGAAGTGACGAAGGTCGACGGGGAGGACGTGCTGTTCAACATCCAGTCGAAGCGGGACTGAGCGTCAGCCGATTTGGGCTGATTTGATCGTCACGTCGGCAACCGGCCTGCCGTCCTGGCTTCCGTCCGCAACGCCCGCCGCGGCGACCTTCTCCAGCGTCGCCAATCCTGCGTTGTCGATGGTGCCGAACACCGTGTAGGTCGGTGGCAATTGAGAATCCTGGTACACCAAAAGGAATTGGCTGCCGTTGGTGCCCGGCCCTGAGTTGGCCATCGCCAGCGTGCCGCGCGGATAGCGCAGCGGCGCCTTCAGCGCAGGATCGGCCAGTCGGTACTGGTTCGTCGGGTACTCGTTGGGAAACCGGTACCCGGGCCCACCCGTACCGCTGCCGGTCGGATCGCCGCACTGCAGCACACCCAGCGCAGCCGACGTGGTCAACCGATGGCATGCGGTGTTGTCGAAGAACCCCTGCCTCGCCAGGCTGGCGAAGTTGTGCACCGTGCACGGCGTCTTGCTGTTGTCCAGAGTCAGGCCGATGGTGCCCTGTGTGGTGATGACGGTGGTCCGCATTGTCGCGGGATCCCTTGGGATGCGCCCGTTTTGGGGCGGCTTGACCGGTTTGCTCGCCGGTTCGGTCGTCGCCGGGTACTGGCAGTTGGAGCCCAGCGTCTTCGGCGGGTCGAACGGCGGTAGGTTGCTCACCGCAGGCGACGGAGCCGCCGTGATGCCGGGATAGTCGCCGGTGAGCCCGTCCAACGACTCGAGTTCCCGCGAGACGCGGACGATGAAGATCGCACTCAGCACCACCACCAGCACGGTGAGCGCCGTGATCAGGTACCCGATCACCAGCCCCGCGACGGCAAGCCCGCGGCCCTCTTCACCGGTCCTGCGGATCTGCGACAGCGAGATGTGGCCGAAGACCACGCCGAGCGGTGCGAAGAGGAACGCGCAAACCAGTGATGCGATGGCCAGCCCGTTGGTCGGCCGCGGCGGGGGATAGCCGTAGTACCCGTACGGTGGCGGACTGGTCATGCCGCGGTGTCAGTCCAGCTGGATCGACTTGATCGTCACGTCGTCCTTCGGTTTGCCGTCCTGGCCGCCGTCGGCGGTGCCTGCCGCGGCGATCTTGTCGAGCGTCGCCAGCCCGGTCTGGTCGATGGTGCCGAACACCGTGTAATTCGGCGGCAGCTCCGAGTCCTTGTAGACCAGGAAGAACTGGCTGCCGTTGGTGCCGGGACCGGCGTTGGCCATCGCCAGGGTGCCCCGCGGATACTTCACCGGCTGCTGCAGCTTGGGATCGTCGGGCTGGAACTGGTTGGTCGGGTACTCGTTCCCGAACTGGTAGCCGGGGCCGCCTGTGCCCTGCCCCGTCGGGTCGCCGCACTGCAGCACGGCCAGACCCGGGGAGGTGGTCAGCCGGTGGCACGGCGTGTCGTTGAAGTAGCCCTGCTGCGCCAGGCTGGCGAAGCTGTTGACGGTGCACGGCGACTTCGCGTTGTCCAACTGCAGCCCGAGGTTGCCCTGGTTGGTCGCCATGCTGGCGCTCACCTGCGCCGGGTCGGTCGGGACCTTGCCGGCGCGCGGCGGCTTGTTCGGCTTGCTCGCCTTGTCCTGGGTGGCCGGGTACTGGCAGTTGGCGCCGAGGTCCGCCGGCGCGACGAAGGCGGGCAGATCGCCCGGCGCCGACGGTGCGGCGCTGGTGGGCGCGGCCGAGGTGGTCGTCGCCGCCGACGCGGTCTTGCTGTCGGAGTCCTTCTTGGTGATGACGACGGTTGCCACGACGGCGCCGATCACGACGATCGCCGCGACCACCGACCCGACGATCGCGTAGAGGCGGCGCCTGCGTTCCCTCGCGGCTCGGCGCTCGAGTTGACGCTCGAGCTTGCGCTTCGCTGTTGCCCGCCGTTGTTCGTTGGTCGGCACCGCCGGTGTCCTCCTCGTCATCTGCTCGGTCGGCAACGAGTGTGCCAGCAATTGCTGAATGCGGGGGTCGCGACCCGCGTGAACAGGAAATGGGACACTGGACGCCGTGTTGATCACCGGCTTCCCGGCAGGCATGTTGGCGTGCAATTGCTACGTGCTGGCCAAACGCGCCGGCGCCGACGCGATCATCGTCGACCCCGGGCAGCGGGCCATGGGGCGGCTGCAGCAGATCCTCGACGAGCACCGCCTCACACCCGCGGCGGTGATGTTGACCCACGGCCACATCGACCACATCTGGTCGGCGCAGAAGGTGGCCGACATGTACGGCTGCCCCGCCTACATCCACCCCGAGGACCGGTTCATGCTGACCGACCCGATCAAGGACTTCGGCCCCCGACTGGCCCAACTCGCGTTCGGTGCGCTGTTCCGCGAACCCAAACAGGTCGTTGAACTGTGCCAGGGAGGTGCCGTCGGCGAAGAGAAGGTAGATGTGGGTGATGTGACGGTGACCGTCGACCACACCCCGGGACACACCCGCGGCTCCGTGGTGTTCCGCGTCAACTCCAACATCGGGCCGGGCCCGGGTTCGGTGGTGTTCAGCGGCGACACCCTGTTCCGCCAGTCGGTGGGCCGCACGGATCTACCTGGCGGCAGCGGCCGCGATCTGCTCGGCTCGATCATGACAAAACTGTTGGTGCTCGACGACGACACCGTGGTACTACCGGGACACGGCGACAAGACCACGATCGGCTTCGAACGCCGCACCAATCCATTCCTCGAAGGCCTTACCCAGTGACCGACTTTCAGGCGCCCAAAGGCGTCCCGGATTACCTGCCGCCCGATTCGGCCCAGTTCGTGGGTGTGCGCGACGGCCTGCTCGACGCCGCGCGGCGCGCGGGCTACGGCGACATCGAACTGCCGATCTTCGAAGACACCGCGCTGTTCGCCCGCGGCGTCGGGGAGTCCACCGACGTGGTGTCCAAGGAGATGTACACGTTCGCCGACCGCGGCGATCGGTCGGTGACGCTGCGACCGGAGGGCACCGCAGGGGTGATGCGCGCGGTGATCGAGCACGGCCTCGACCGCGGCCCGTTGCCGGTGAAGCTGTGCTACGCCGGGCCGTTCTTCCGCTACGAGCGTCCACAGGCCGGGCGCTACCGCCAGCTGCAGCAGGTCGGTGTCGAGGCGATCGGCGTCGACGATCCCGCGCTGGACGCCGAGGTGATCGCCACCGCCGACGCGGGCTTCCGCTCGTTGGGCCTCGACGGCTTCCGGCTGGAGATCACGTCGCTTGGCGACGACACCTGCCGGCCGCAGTATCGGGAACTGTTGCAGGACTTCTTGTTCAAGCTCGACCTCGACGACGAAACGCGGCGGCGCGCCGAGATCAACCCGCTGCGGGTGCTCGACGACAAGCGACCCGCGATGCGCGAGATGACCGCGGACGCCCCAGTGATGCTGGACCACCTGTCCGATGTCGCCAAACAGCACTTCGACACGGTGCTCGCGCACCTCGACGCGTTGGGTGTGCCGTATGTGATCAACCCGCGAATGGTGCGCGGGCTGGACTACTACACCAAGACGACGTTCGAGTTCGTGCACGACGGCCTCGGGGCGCAGTCCGGCATCGGCGGCGGCGGCCGCTACGACGGGCTGATGCGCCAGCTCGGCGGAAAAGATCTGTCCGGCATCGGGTTTGGTCTCGGCGTCGACCGGACGTTGTTGGCGCTCAAGGCGGAGGGCAAGACGGTCGGCGGGACGTCGCGAGTCGACGTGTTCGGGGTGCCGTTGGGGGACGCGGCCAAGCTCACCCTCGGTGTGCTGGCGGCGCGGCTGCGGGCGGCCGGGGTTCGCGTCGACCTGGCCTACGGCGACCGGGGCGTCAAAGGTGCGATGCGCGCCGCCGACCGATCCGGTGCGTCCATCGCGTTGGTCGCCGGCGACCGCGATATCGAGGCGGGCACCATCGGGGTGAAGAACCTCGCGACGGGTGAGCAGGTCGACGTCTCCGTCGACGCCGTGCTCTCCGAAGTGCTTTCACGCCTCAGCCGCGCCTGATCTCTCTCCGGCGAGTGACCGCGTCTGTACGCCGACACGCCGTCACACAGCGTGCAAACGCGGTCGCTCGCGGATGACGCGGATTCAGCCTTGCCGCACGGCCGAGGCCAGCACGTCGTCGACGTTGCCGATGCCGCCGTCGAACGGGTTGCCGCGCTTGAGCACGTGTGTGCCACCCGGCGTCATCGCAACGAGTTTCGGTGAACTGGAACCGATTTGCATCTTGCGCGCGAAGTGCACCTGATCCAACGGCACCACCGCGCCACCGCCGTAGCTGAAGATGCCGAGCTTACGGTCGATGACCGCGACCGGGCGGCACTCGTGAAGCGGCTGCTTGCGGCGGCGGCGGATCCTGCTGACCACCGCGTAGGTCACTGCCGCGAAGACGACGCCGCCAGCCAGAAACGCCGCGCCGAGTGCGCTCGACGGCTCACCCGAGACCAGTGCGACGACCCCGAAGCCGCAGACCACGACCGTCAGCACGCCGAGCACGAACGCCAGTGTGGTCAGCGCGCCCGTGCAGCGATCGAAGACGAGTACCCGGCGGCCGTCATCCGTTACGACGAGACCGCCCGTGTCGGCCAGCGTTTGCGGTGGCTGTGGTGTGCTCACGTATTGCAGCGTGCATGCCCTCGACGGCGGGTGTGGGCAAATTCGCAGAGTTGGGTCGAGTGTCCTCGCGGCGAAGTGCGAACGCCATCCGCGACAGCATGCCGTCGCGCAGCGTCAGGGTGTGCAGCAGCACCGCGCTGACGTGTGCGGCGATCATCACCACCAACAGATACGCCAGCAGCGAATGTGTCTGCCGGAGAATGAAATAGAGGTTGGCGTCGAACGGGGCGATCCGGGGCAGGTGCAGCGACCCGAACACCTCGATCGGCTTGCCGGTCGCCGACACCATCGCCCATCCGACGAGCGGCTGCGCCAGCAACAGCGCGTACAGCATCAACTCGGAGCCGACCACCAGCTTGTGCTCGAACCAGCCGACGGTGTCTGGCAGTTTCGGTGGGCGGTGAGTGAACCTGTTCGCGACCCGGGCGACGACGATGACGAGGACGATGATGCCGAGGGTCATGTGAATGGCGCGCAGCGCCGCGTAGGCGCCGATGGCGTTGACCATGACGAACCCGATCAGCAGCATGGCGAAGACCAGCAGCGCGGTGAGCCAGTGCAAGATCCGCGTACGCAGCGGGTAACGCGCCGGGGCGGTCACGGTGCGACCTCGTCGACCTGAACGGCGGACTTCGACTTCGGCTCACCGGCACGTGCGCGGTACGACGCCGCGTACACCGCGGACCGCGCGCTCAGCAGCGGATCGTCCGACGGCTCGATCCCATCCGGCAGCACCAGGGGGTCGAAGTTGACGTCGCGTGCGTTGCCCGCTGCCTCCGTCTCGACTTTGGTCACGGTCAGCACTCCCGCATCGATGGTGCGACGATCACTCGGCCACGGCAGCGTGGCGTCGTTGACTGGATCATTCGGCTGGCCGACCGTCAGTATCAGCCGCCATTGCAGCGGCCCGCTTTTCAGCTGCCGGACGAGCGCGTCGAACAGCGAGTTGGTGGTACCCGGGTGCGGCGGCAGCGCCGCCTGCATCGGAACGAACGCCCACCGCACCGGCGTGCGCTTACCGCTGTCGTCGACGAAGAAGAACGTGACGAGGCTACCGAAGGTGCTGTCGGCGAAACCAGTGGTCGGCGGATGTTGTTTGACGATCGCCATGGCGGCAACCGTCTCCGGATGCGCCTTGTTGAAGGCGGCCATCACCGCCGGATCGGGCTTCCCGGTTGCCGGGTCGTTCTTCGATGCCAACAACCGGTCGTAGAAGCCTTGCGGTGAATTGTCAAGAAAAACCGGAAGATTCAGCAACGCCATCCGCCACTGGGTGGCATCCGGGAAGGTGAACGCCAGCCCAAGACCGCGGGCTGCGCCCGGCGCATCCGCCATCATCGGATTGCCGCCACTGAGCGAGAACCGCCCGATCACCGGCGTTTGGCCGCGCCCGAAAACGGCCGCCTTCGACAGTTCGCGTCCGCTGCCGTTGCTGTCGAAATGGCCACTGACGACGACGCCCTTGGCATGATTTCGCCGGAAGCCCGGATGCAGGCCGAACACCTTGCGGAAACCTTCCATGAAGGTCTCGCGAGTCAACGAACCCTGTGGACCGATCCACTTGTTGGCATACGCGATCGCGCCCAGGTCAACAGCTAAGAACGCGCCGACCGCGCCGATGCCGAGGAGGACCGAACGGCGGCTGAGTTGGGTCATTACCCCCCAAACGCGTCGACCTCGCAATCCGTTCACTACTGTGAGGCAAGTCATAAAATTGCGGGTATCGCCGCAGGTCGGGGATGCGAATACCGCCTACGGAGGCGTCGGCAGCGCCCTATCCTGTGGAAGATCGGGGTTTGGGGGCCCCGGATCGGCGGTACTGGCGTGAAGACATCTCAGGTGGCCTGCACTGCATGCCACAGGGACTTGCGGGCGGACGCGAAATTCTGCGACGCGTGCGGCACGCCGACGTCGACCGCCGTCGAACCCGCCGAGTACAAGCAAGTCACCGTGCTGTTCGCCGACGTGGTGCACTCGATGGACATCGCGGCTGCGGTCGGCGCCGAGCGGCTCCGCGAGATCATGGCCACCCTCGTCGACCGCTCCTCACGCATCGTGGATCGCTACGGCGGAACCACCGACAAGTTCACCGGCGACGGCATCATGGCGCTGTTCGGGGCGCCAGTAGCGTTGGAAGACCACGCGTTTCGGGCCTGTCTGACCGCGCTCGCCATTCAGGACGAGGTGAAGGATCTCGCCGACGAGGTGAAGCGGCGCGACGGAGTCGACCTGAGTTTGCGCATCGGACTGAACTCCGGAGCGGTGATCGCCGGACAACTCGGCGCGACTCCTGTGGGCTACACCGCGGTCGGCGAACAGGTGGGGATCGCACAGCGGATGGAGTCGGTGGCCCCGCCCGGCGCCGTTATGCTCAGCCAGTCCAGCGCACGCCTGGTGCAACACGGCGCGACGTTGGACGCGCAACAACTGGTGCACGTCAAAGGCCGAGAGGAACCGCTGCCCGCGCACCGGCTGCGCGAGATCACGCTGCACCACGGCCAGGCGGCCGTTGCTGAAGTGCCGCTGGTGGGCCGCAGTCACGAGATCGCCAAAACGACCGCAATTCTGTACAAGGCGATCACCGGCGCCGGTGGAGTTCTCCGGATCGTCGGGCCTGCCGGTGTCGGGAAGAGCAGGCTGGCTCGCGAGACGGTCGCGGCGGCCACCGCGCGCGGCGTGCCCGTGTTCTCGACGTTCTGTCAATCCCATGCCCGCGGTATCGCGTTTCACGCTGCGACCGGTCTGCTGCGGGGGCTGTTCGGTATCGGCGGGGTTGCGCCGGATCAGGCGCGGACCCGCATCAGAACGTTGTTGCCCGATGCCGAGGGCGACGATCTGCTGCTGCTCGAAGACCTGCTGGGCATCGGGGATCCAGATGCCAGGGCTGCCGAACTCGATGCAGACGCGCGTCGACGGCGACTGCGGCGGGTGGTGAGATCCGCCGCGCTGGCCCGCGCGACGCCGACCATCTATCTGATCGAGGACGCCCATTGGATCGACGACGTGAGCGAGTCGTTGATCGAGGCGCTCTTCTCGGTCCTCGCGCAGACTCGTTCACTTGCGTTGCTCACTCATCGGCCGGAATACCGCGGCGTCCTGGCTCGGACGCCCGGTGAGCGCACGATCCGTCTGCTTCCGCTCGATGGTGAGGATGTCTCGCTGCTGACGGCTGAATTGTTGGGCGACGACCCGTCGGTGGCTCCGCTGGCTGCCCAGGTGGGGGACCGGTCGGCCGGGAATCCGTTCTTCGCCGAGGAGATCGTGCGCGATCTGGCCGAACGCGGCGTTCTCAGCGGCAACCGCGGCGCGTACGTCTGCCGGGTGGACGCCGCCGCCGACATCAGTGTGCCTGCCACCGTCCAGGCGACCATCGCCGCGCGCATCGACCGCGTCAGAGCGGCAGCCAAACGAACGTTGCACGCGGCGGCGGTGATCGGGTCGCGATTCGACGCCGGCCTGCTCGCCATCGTCGATCCCGACGCCGCGCTCGCGGAGTTGGTCGAGGCCGAACTCGTCGACCCGGTGACCGCTTTTGGGCGAGACGAGTACGCCTTCCGTCATCCGCTGATACGCGCCGTCGCCTACGAATCGCAATTGATCGTGGACCGGTCGGAACTGCATCGGCAGGTCGCAGAGGCGATCCAACAACATCAGCCGTCGGCTACCGACGAGAATGCCGCGCTGATCGCATCCCACCTGGAAGCCGCAGGCGAATTGGGCGCGGCGTTCGGTTGGCACATGCGGGCCGGGGCGTGGCTGACGAACCGTGACATCGGCGCTGCGCGGGCCAGTTGGCAACGGGCACGCGAAATCGCGGACAGATTGCCGGACGACGCAGCGGACACCGTGCCGATGAGGATCGCCCCGCGCACGCTGCTGTGCGGCTATGCGTGGCGCGCAGGCGGTAAAGCCGTCGACGCCAGCGGGTTCGACGAATTACGTGAATTAACTGGTAACGCAGGCGATTTGATGTCGATGGTGATGGGCACGTCGGGACTCCTCGTCGCGATGACGCTCAACCACCGGCTTCGCGAACTGGTCTCGCTCGCGCCGGACTACATTCGCGTGCTCGAGTCGACGGGGGATCCCGCGTTGATCCTGCTGATGAACACCGCGAGCCATGGCATGTTCATAGCGGGTCGAATCACGCAGGCGCTCGCCTTGTTTGAGCGCGCCATTGACGTTGCGGACGGTAACGCCACGCTCGGCAACTTCTTCTTCGAATCGCCGTTGGCGTGGGCGCTCACCCTGCGTGGTCTCGCCCGTTGCAGCCTCGGGGAGCCTGGCTGGCACGAGCATCTGCGAGCCGGGGTCGCCATGGCGCGCGAGGTACAGGGCGTCACGCGGGCCGCCGTCGTTGCCGGTGGTTACGTCTCGGCCGTCCTGAATGGTGTCCTGGCGGCTGACGCGGCGTTACTGGCGGACACCGACGAAACGCTGCGGGCAGCCGAACGCGCCGGCGACGACGTGAGTCTGGCGTGGGCGCGAGTCACTCACGGCATCATGCTCGTGCGGCTGAATGCGGCTGACTCCGCAGGGATGGATCTCCTCGTCAAGGGCCGACAGCAGGCATGGCGGCACGGCGACCTGCTCACGGCGACCATGGCCGATGTTCAACTCGCCGAATGCAAAGCGCGCGCAGCAGAATTGGACGCGTCGATCGAGATCGCCAGGGCAACGACTGCGCACCTCGTCGAGTGCGGCGAGGTGCTTTTTCGTGGCCCGGCCACGGTGGTGCTTGTCGATTCCTTGCTGCAACGAGGCACCGGGCGTGATCTGCAGGAGGCGCAGGCGGTCGTCGACGACTTGGCAGCGTGCCCGGTCGATCCCGGGTTCGTGCTGTACGAGTTGGCGCTCCTGCGATCCCGTGCGGCGTTGGCACGTTTCCGCGGTGACCGACAGGCTGACGCGCAACTCATGCAGCGGTATCGGGACATGACCGCCCGGCTTTTCGTGCAGCTGTGAGAGCAGACGTCAGATCGCCATCGCGGCGCGGACGTCGGCCTCCGACGACGAGCCTCCTGTGCCCGAGGACGTGACACGGCCTGATTCCAGGATGTAGTAGCGCTGCGAGGACTTGAGGGCGAAGCCGATGTGCTGCTCGACCAGCAGCACTCCCAGGTCGCCGCGCTTCGTCAACTCGGTGATCGCCGCTTCGATTTCGACCACCACGGACGGTTGGATGCCTTCGGTCGGCTCGTCGAGGATCAGGCATCGGGGGCTGGTGATCAACGCCCGCGCGATCGCCAACTGCTGCCGCTGGCCGCCGGAGAGCAGTCCGGCCCGTCGGGTCAGCAACTCCTTGAGGGCGGGGAACAGGTCGAGTTGCTCGTCGATCAGTTGCTTACCGTTCCTGCGTCCGTCAGCGACGACTTGGAGGTTCTCGGCGGTCGTCAACTGACCGAACGACTGCTGGCCCTGGGGCACATACGCCAACCCACGGGCCACCCGCGCGCTCGGCCGCAGTTTCGTGATGTCGTCGCCGTCGAAAAATACTTTGCCCGCAGTGCATTTCAACAGGCCGACGGCCGCCCGTAACAGTGTTGTCTTGCCTGCACCGTTGTGGCCCATCACCGCGGCAACGCCTTCGGCGGGCACCTCGAGGCTGACCCCGTGGATGACCTCCGAACGGCCGTAGCCGCTGCGCACGTCCCCAAGCTGAAGCATCACGAAATCCCTTCTGTGCCTGCGGCCGCCGTGCCCAAGTAGACCTCCTGAACCTTCGGGTCGGCCTGTACATCAGCCACCGATCCTTCGGCGATCACCTGTCCGCGGGCCAGCACGGTCACCGACGTCGCGAATGCCCGCATGAAGTCCATATCGTGCTCGACGACGACGACGGTTCGTTCACCGCCGATGCGGCGCAACAGGTTGCCGGTCTCTTCGCGCTCTTCGTGGCTCATGCCAGCGACGGGCTCGTCGAGCAGCAGCACGTCGGCGTTCTGCACCAGCAGCATGCCGATCTCCAGCCACTGCTTCTGGCCGTGCGCCAACACTCCCGCAGGCTTTTCCGCCAGATCCGTCAGCCCGGTGATGTCGAGAGCTTCGGAGATCGCGGGCAGTATTCCCTTGCGCCGCCGCAGCAGCGTCCACGCGGACCGGCCGGCACCGGCGGCGATGTCGAGGTTCTGGAGCACAGTCAGCTGCTCGAAGACGCTTGCCGTCTGAAACGTCCGGCCGACGCCGGCCCGAGCGATCTGGTGCACCTTCTTGCCCAACAATTCCACGCCGGACTTGTTCACCGACCCGGTTGCGGCGACCAGTCCGGTGATCGCGTCGATGACGGTGGTCTTACCCGCGCCGTTGGGACCGATCAGGAACCGCAGGTCACCCTGGAACAGCGTCAGGTCGACATCGCTGACTGCCTTGAACCCGTCGAAATCGACTGTCAGACCCCTGACTTCGAGGTACTGGCTGCCCATGCCGACGTTGCCGCCTTCGACAGGTTCCACCGTCGAACCGGTCATGCGCGCGCCTCGACTTTCTCGGCGTCCGGTTCGACGTCAGAACCGGGCACCGACTTGGGTTCGCGCGATGGTGTCGGTTTGCTTGTGCGCCATCGTTTGAACACCGCACCGATTCCCGCCAGCCCGGCGGGGAAGAAACCGACGACGACGATGAACAGGAAGCCCTGGGCGTAGGTCCACTCCGACGGAAAGCGTTCGGAGAACAGGGTTTGCGCCCACGCCACACCGACGGCGCCCAACACGGGGCCGAGCAGCGTGGTGCGCCCGCCGATCGCGACGCCGATCAGGAACACGATCGACGGCAGGATGCCGACCTGCGAAGGCGCCATGAAGCCCACGATCGGGGCGAACAGCGCGCCTGCGATGCTGGCGAAGAAGGCGGCGACGGTGTAGGCGACCACTTTGATGTTGGCGGGGTCGTACCCGACGAACCGCACCCGCTCTTCACCATCGCGCACCGCAACCAACAGTTCCCCGTAGCGGCTGTACATCAATTGACGCACGATCGCGATCACGATCAGCAGCACACCCGCCGCGATGAAGTACAGCATCCGCTTGTTCGCCGGATCCTTGAGCGCGAATCCGAAGAAGGTACGGAAGTTGGTCAAGCCGTTGCTGCCACCCAGGCTCGTCTGGCCGACGAGCATGATCGCCAGCGCCGCGGCCAGCGCCTGCGACAGGATCGCGAAGTAGGCGCCCTTGACCCGACGCTTGAACACACCCAGACCCAGCGTCGCTGCGATCGCCGTCGGCACCAGCGCGATGGCGAGCAGTGTGAACGCGGGGGAGGCGAACGGCTCCCAATACGCAGGCAGCGCACGGACGCCCGCGATCTGCATGAAGTCCGGCACACTGGTGCCGCGCAACTGCGCGTCGGCGATTTTCAGGTGCATCCCCATCATGTAGCCGCCGAGTCCGAAGAACACGCCCTGGCCCAGCACCAGCATTCCGCCGCGGCCCCAGGCCAGCCCGATGCCGACCGCGACGATCGCGAAGCACAGGAACTTACCGAGCAGGCTGAGCCGGAACTCGGAGAGCACCGCAGGCGCCACCGCGAACAGCAGCACCGCCGCGATACCGAATCCGGCCCAGGTCTGCCAGCGGCCGAGAATCCTCACGCGAGACTCCTTGTTCTAACGGTGAATAGGCCCTGGGGGCGCACCTGCAGAAAGACCACGATGATCACGAAGACGATCACCTTGGCCAGCGATGCCGTGGTGTTGTATTCGATGAACGAGTTCAAGAAGCCGAGCGCGAACGCCGCGATGACCGTCCCCTTGATCTGGCCGAGACCGCCGACCACGACCACCAGAAACGCGTCGATCAGATAACTCTGACCGATGGTCGGACTCGTCGAACCGATCAGTGTCAACGCCACGCCGGCCACCGCGGCTAGGCCGGAACCGATGAAAAAGGTGGTGATATCGGTGGTTCGGGACGAGATGCCGCTTGTCTCGGCCAGGTCGCGGTTCTGTACGACTGCCCTGATTCGCCGCCCCATCGGGCTGAGCTTGAGCACAGCGGCCAATGCCGCCACACAGATCACCGCGAGCACCAGGATGAAGATCCGGCTCTTGGGGACGACGGCGCCGAGGATCTCGACACCGCCCGACAACCACCCTGGCGCAACGACATTGACCGCGGGCGCGCCGAAGATGTCACGGGCCACCTGCTGCAGGACCAGTCCGACACCGAACGTGACCAACAGTGTGTCCAGCGGCCTGGCGTACATCCGGCGAATCAGGGTGACTTCGAGCAGCGCGCCCATCGCACCGCCGACCACGAATCCGATCACGAGCGAAATCAGCAGTGACAGACCGGCGCTGGAGACGACTTGTTGCACCACGTACGCCGTGTAGCAGCCCGCCATGATGAACTCGCCGTGCGCCATGTTGATGACGCCCATCTGCCCGAACGTCAGAGACAACCCCAACGCAGCCAACAACAGGATCGAGCCGAGGCTCAATCCCGTTGCCAGCTGTCCGATCAGGACCTCCATCTCAGCTCGACAGGCCCGCAGCCCACGGGTACGTCTTGAGGTAAGGGTCCGGCTTGATCGGGCCCGGCGACTGCCAGACCGTGTAGATCAGGCCGTCGGGGTGTATCTCGCCGATGCGTGCGGTCTTGGTGATGTGGTGGTTTTCGCCGTCGATCGTCACCAGGCCCTCAGGGGCGTCGAACGTGACGCCGCCGCATGCATCCTGAATCGCCCTGACATCAAACGACTTCGCCTTCTCGACGGTGTTCTTCCACAGATAGACCGAGGTGTACGCGGCTTCCATCGGGTCCGAGGTGGGCTTGTCCTGGCCGTACTTGTCCTTGTACGCCTTGACGAACGTCTTGTTCACCGGATTGTTGACCGTCTGGTAGTAGTCCCACGCGGTCAGCTGGCCTTCGATGTTCTTCGCGCCGATGCCGGTCACTTCCTCCTCGGCGATCGACACCGACACCACCGGCATCTTCTGCGGCGTCAGGCCTGCGTTGGTGTACTCCTTGAAGAAGGCGACGTTGGAATCGCCGTTGAGGGTGTTGAACACCGCCCCGGCGTTGGATCCGCGGACCTTGTTGACGATCGTCGAGAAGTCCGTCGAGCCAAGCGGTGTGTAGTCCTCGCCCTTGATCTCGATGCCGTTGGCGGCGGCGTAGGCCTTGATGATCCGGTTGGCGGTTTGCGGGAAGACGTAGTCGCTGCCGACCAGATACAGCGACTTGATGCCCTTCTCCTTCAGATAGTCGAGGGCGGGCACGATCTGCTGGTTGGTGGTGGCCCCGGTGTAGAAGATGTTCTTCGACGACTCGAGACCCTCGTATTGCACGGGGTAGTACAGCAGCGAGTTGGAGCTTTCGAACACCGGCAGCATCGCCTTGCGGCTCGACGATGTCCAGCCGCCGAACACCGCCGCCACGCAGTCGCTGGAGATCAGCTTCTGTGCTTTCTCAGCGAACACGGTCGGCTCCGAGGCGCCGTCCTCGCCGACGAGCTGGATCTGCTTGCCCAAGACACCGCCCGCGGCGTTGATCTGCTCAACGGCCAGGTCGATCGCATGCCGCACGGTCACTTCTGAGATCGCCATGGTCCCCGACAACGAGTTGAGCGCGCCGATTTTGATGGTCGGCCCCGACGTGTCCACGCACGACGCGGCGTTTGCCGAGTCCGACTCGGTCGCCTTGCTTCCGCAGCCGGACAGCAACAAGCTCGTCGCAGCGATGACGCTTCCCGCAGCTAAAGCCGACCGTCTAAACGAAGTGCGTCGCGGTAGTCGCATGGGCAGCCTTTCTAAGTGTCAGCAGCGCTCATCCGCTGATGAGCGTCGGGTTGAAGCGCAGAAGTGCAGAACGCCCCAGGGGTGTCGAATCGGGACGTTAAGCCGCCTGTGTTTCTGCGGAATTTCTGCGTGTGACGAACGGATTAACCTGTCCGTGCGCCCCGAAGTCGTTTGCCGTTTAACGAGTTGGACGTTGCTGCGCGGTTGCCCGTGTAACGATCCGGTACCGTGCCGCGATGTGACGGACATGCGAACAGCGACAAGGGTTGGGGCGGCGCTTCTCGTGGCGGCCGCCGGGATGGCGGTAAGTGGTGGCATCGCGAGTGCTGAGCCGGCCGGACACCAGGTGCGGTACACGCTGACGACCGGCGGGCCCGCGGACTTCGACCTCTTCTATCTGACGGCTCAGCCGCCGAGCAAGGACGCCTACAACGCCGACGCGTACTCCTACGTGAAGAAGGAGACGGTGAACGTCGGCCCCGGCGCGCCGTGGGTCTTCGAAACCACGCTCGCCGACCCGCAGTGGGCGATCTTCACCGTCAGCAGCACCACGCACGGCGGACAGGCCGCGCCGAATCCGCACTGCGAGATCGCCGTCGACGGCCAGGTGGTCGTGCAGCAGGACGGCCCGTACAACCTGCAGTGCAAACTCGGACAGTGGTGAGGTAGCCGCTTACGGCGACACCCGGCGGTTGTGCACGTCGACCACCACCATCGCTGCATCCAACAACGGCGTGTCGAGGTGATGGCTGCGGGCGTGGTCGGCGAGATCCGCGAACACGCCCGTCTCGATCGGGCGGCCGGCCCGCAGGTCGCGAAACATGGACGGCCCGAACTTCGACGACGGGTCCGTAACCACTGTGTCCAGACCGTTGAGGACCTCCTCGGCGAGCGGGTGGCCCTCCGTCGCCGCGATCGAGGACACTTCGGCCAGCACCCGACGGGCCAACCCGATTCCGCCGTCGGCCCGGGCAATCGGTCCGATCTCGGCACCTGCCAGGCAGGTGAGCACCGCCGCGGACATGATGAACGCGAACTTCTCCCACATGGCACCGCGGATGTCGTCACGGACCGCCACCGCGACGTCGGGAACCTCCAGTTCGGCCCGGGTGCGTTTCAGCCCGTCCGCGTCGTCGCCGTCGAGCGCACCGATCTGAATGTCGATACCGGGCGCCACCACATCGATGACGCCGTCCGCGGACAACGATGCGTGCAACCGGGCCGCCGCGCCAAGCGCACGACGGCCGAACGCCGCGGTCAGCAGCGAAAGATGGCCGATGCCGTTGACGATCGGCACGATTCTGGTGTCCGGGCCGACGGCAGGCAGGACATCGTCGATCGCCGATGCGACGGCGCTGGCGCGCACCGCGACGACGACCACGTCGTATGTGCGGTTCAGGTCGGCGGCGGTGACGGCGTTGACGTCGACGGTGCGGATGTCGGTGCCGTGGCGCAGCCGTAATCCGCTCTCGCGCAGTCGCGCAAGCGTGTGCGCGTGCACCAGAAAGGTGACGTCGCGGCCCGCGGCGAGCAACCGGTCACCGATGTACCCGCCGCCTGCTCCGGCGCCGACCACCAAGACGGTCATGCCCTGACCGCCCGCACGAACGAGGCGACCGCAGCGCCGATCTCGTCGGGGCTGTCCTCTTGCAGGAAGTGGATGCCCGGCACGGACACCTCGGTCTGGTTCGGCCAGGCGCGCACGAAGTCCAAAGCGCGGCCCCGTATCAACGCGCCGGGTTCACCCTTGACGAAGAGTTTCGGGACGTCGCACTGCGACAGCCATTGGCCGTAATCCGTGACGGTGGCGACTACATCGGCGGGCTCACCCTCGATGGGGATGTTGCGCGGCCACGTCAGCGTCGGCCTGCGGTCCTCGCCTGCGTTGCGGAACGGTTCGCGGTAGTGCGCCTTCTCCTCGTCGGTGAGCTGACGCTTGATGGACGCAGGCAGCACCTCCTCGACAAACATGTTCTGCTCCAACACCATCGACTCGCCGTCGGGGGAGCGGAAGCCCTGGAACACGCTGCGCATCGGACCGGGGAAGTCTGACCACTCGATCGGCATCACAACGGCTTCCATGTAGGCGATGCCCGCCACCCGGTCCCGGTGCCGGTTGGCCCAGTCGAAGCCGAGCGCCGAACCCCAGTCGTGCAGAACGAGAATCACCTCCTCGCCGAGATCCAGTTCGTCCCACAGGGCGAACAGATAGTCGCGCTGTTCGGCGTAGTGGTAGCGGTCGGGTCCTGAGTCGTCCAGCTTGTCCGAGCCGCCCATCCCGATCAGATCGCAGGCGATCAGTCGGCCCAGCCCTTCCACGTGCGGCATCACGTTGCGCCACAGGTACGACGACGTCGGGTTGCCGTGCTGGAATACGATCGCGTCACCCTGGCCCTCGTCGATGTAGGCCATTCGCTTTCCGTTGATCTGCTTGTACCGCAACTGCCCGTACGGTTTCGCTCCCGGCACTGAAGCCCTCCTCGATTCGATTTCCTGTCAACGGTTTTCGCGGCCATCAGGCCACATGGGGTACCTGCAGACCGCTCAGAACTTGCGGCAACGGGCCGCAGTGCAGCACGCCGAGGCGCTGTGTCGCGCGGGTCAGCGCGACGTAGAGGTCGGCGGCCCCACGCGGTCCCTCGGCGAGGATGCGCTCGGGCTCGACCACCAGGACCGCGTCGAACTCCAGTCCCTTCGTCTCCGACGCGGGCACCGTGCCTGGCACACCGGGCGGGCCGATCACGATGCTGGTGCCCGGCATTCCCTTCTCGGTCTGCCCAAATTCGTCGATGGCAGAGGCCAGTTCACCTTCGCCGACCTGCTTGGCCCACGGCTGTGCCCCGGATGCGCGGACGGACTCCGGGGGCTGCACGCCGGGCGCGAACTCTTCCAGCAGTGCGGCGGCGATAGCCATGATCTCAGCCGGGGTGCGGTAATTCACCGACAGCGGCCGGTACAGCCAGCGGCCAGGCACATACGGTTCGAGCACGCTGTCCCACGACGTCGCGCCTGCCGCCGCCCTGCGCTGGGCGAGATCGCCGACGATCGTGAAGGACCGGTTCGGGCACCGCCGCATCAGCACCCGCCACTGCATCTGCGACAGTTCCTGCGCCTCGTCGACCACGATGTGCCGGTAGGTCCAATCCCGGTCCGCAGCAGCACGTTCGGCGAGTCCCCGGTAGTCGCGTTCGGCGAAGCGGTCGGCCAGATCCTCGGCGTAGAGGAGGTCGGTGGCCAGCAGCTGGTCCTCGTCGTCCATCAGATCCTCGCGGCCGACCATCAGGTCCAGCACGCCCTCGGCGAACTCGGCGTCGGCCTTGCGGTCACGTTCGGCCTCGTCGTCGGGCAGCTTGGCCCGCCCCAAGAGGTCGAACAACTCGTCGAGCAGGGCGACGTCCGGCACCGTCCACGCATCGCCCTCGGCGCGGTACAACGCCGGATCGGCGCCTGCGGCCTGCAACCGGTCCGGGGATTCGTAAAACTCCGCCAGCAGCGACTCAGGCGTCAGCAACGGCCAGAGGTCGTCGAGCGCAGCGATGAACTCCGCGGTTTCGGTGAGTTCGGCAAGCAGATCCGCTCGCATGTTCTCCCACGCCTCGCCGTCCTCTCGAGTCAGCCAGCCGCGGCCGATCAACGCGATGGCCCGTTCGGTGAGGACCCACGTGACGATGTCGCTGAACACCGCGCGGGCCTCGTTGTGCGGCAGGCCGCTTGCGCGCGCCTCCTCGATGGCCCACTCGGCGATCTCGGCGTCGATGCGCATGGTGACGTCCTTCAGCGGGATCCGGATCGGCTCGTCCGGCAGTCGCTGTCTGTCGGCCACCGCGGCGGCGAGCACGTCAAGCATCGCCGTCGAGCCTTTCACCTGCGCCACGTACGGTTCGTCCTCGGCCGTGACCTGTAGCCCCGGGACCAGGTCGCCGGGGGTCATGAACACGACGTTCGTCTCGCCCAGCGAGGGCAGCACGCGGCCGATGTGGTCGAGGAAAGCCGCGTTCGGGCCGACCACCAGCACCCCGTGTCGCTCCATCTGCTCACGCTGCGTGTAGAGCAGGTACGCGACGCGGTGCAGCGCCACCACGGTCTTGCCGGTGCCCGGGCCGCCCTCGATCACCAGGACGCCGGGATGGTCGAGCCGGATGATCTCGTCCTGTTCGGCCTGAATGGTCGCGACGATGTCACGCATGCCCTCGCCGCGCGGGGCATTGACCGCCGCCAGCAGCGCTGCGTCGCCGCGAGCGCCGCGACCGGGGCGGCCGAACACCTCGTCGGTGAAGTCGACCAACCGGCGCCCGAGGCTGTGGAATTGGCGGCGCCTGCGCATGTTCTCCGGGTTGGCGGCGGTGGCGACGTAGAACGCCCGCGCCGCCGGCGCCCGCCAGTCCAACAACAAAGGCTCGTAGTCGTTGTCGGCATCGAACAGGCCGATGCGGCCGATGTACGACGGGTCGCCGTCGAGGCTGTCCAACCGGCCGAAGCACAGCGCGTGGTCGGCGACGTTCAGCCGGTTCATCTCCCGTGCCAGCGCGCGGACTTCGGCGTCGCGCTCCACGAGCGGCAGGCCGTCTTCCCGCAGCGCAGCGCGGTACCGGTCCTGGACGCGCGTTCGCTCGGCGTCGAGTCGCGCGTAGAGCCCGTCGAGGTAGCTCTGCTCGGACTGCAGTTCGTCTTCGTAGGACACGTGCCTCATTTCCTGATCTGTTGCCTCGATCCGGCCCATATCGAAGGTAGGGGAGGATTTTGAGGCATGCCCCCGGCCTTGCCGCAAGCCCCCACCCGCGTTATACGGTGAAAAGCGCACAAGCCGACACACTCGAGTAATTACCTTGACATCACCTCGAACAAGCGTTCGAATGGTGGGGTGTCCACTGACTCAAACTTTCTGACAGGGTCGCGGTATTCACAGCGTGGCTGTCGAGGAGGTTGGGTGGATCATGGTCC
>NZ_LZHZ01000014.1 GCF_001667505.1 Mycobacterium sp. ACS1612 | reverse complement strand
ATGAACGTCAGCCAGAAGTGCAGCTTGCCCAGCCGCTCGTCGAGCAGGCGACCGGTCATCTTCGGGAACCAGAAGTAGATGCCGGCATAGGTGGCGAACACGATGGTGCCGAACAGCACGTAGTGGAAGTGCGCCACCACGAAGTAGGAGTCGGTGACGTGGAAGTCCAGCGGCGGGCTGGCCAGCAGCACACCCGACAGACCACCCAGCAGGAAGGTGATCAAAAAGCCGACCGAGAACAGCATCGGTGTCTCGAAGGTCAACTGGCCCTTCCACATCGTGCCGATCCAGTTGAAGAACTTGATCCCGGTCGGCACCGCGATCAGGAACGTCATGAAGCTGAAGAACGGCAACAGCACCGCACCCGTGGCATACATATGGTGCGCCCACACCGCGACGGACAGCGCGGCGATCGACAGCGTCGCGTAGATCAGCGTGGTGTAGCCGAAGATCGGCTTGCGGGAGAACACCGGGAAGATCTCGGTGACGATGCCGAAGAACGGCAGCGCGATGATGTACACCTCGGGGTGGCCGAAGAACCAGAACAGGTGCTGCCACAACAACACACCGCCGTTGGCCGGGTCGTAGATGTGCGCGCCGAGGTGGCGGTCGGCGGCCAGGCCGAACAGCGCCGCGGTCAGCAGCGGGAAGGCCAGCAGCACCAGGATCGACGTCACCAAGATGTTCCAGGTGAAGATCGGCATCCGGAACATCGTCATGCCCGGCGCGCGCATGCACACCACGGTGGTGATCATGTTGACGCCACCAAGGATGGTGCC
>NZ_LZHZ01000013.1 GCF_001667505.1 Mycobacterium sp. ACS1612 | reverse complement strand
GCTGTGGGTCAAACGCTTCACCGCCATCGGCACCATGGAACAAAGCCGCGGCGTCGCCCGCCAACTCAACGACGCCATCGCCGCCGCCCGCGCCCTCCTCAAATCGTCCTTCACCGACTCCCGCCTCGACATCGACGTCCCGCTGGCCCGCCACAACATCAGTTCCATTGGCGCCCTTGGCTTCCGGATCGGCGACCTGTCCAACCCCAAACCCGCCACCCCCGGCAACACCGAGGTCGACCTCACCAGCTTCGCTGCGCTGACCACCCAGGTCGACGCCCCCGCCATGTCCGACATGCTCAACCACGCCATCACCACCGGACCCGTCTCGCTGCCCGACGCCGTCGCCATGCTCGACACCGCCTACCTCGGCCACGTCATCGTGCTGTGGTCCTGGGCGCTCAAACAACCCAACCCCGACACCACCCAATCGGCCACCGTGCGCTTCCGTTCCCTCGACGGGCGCGACCGCGAAATCGCCGTGCCGCGTTTGACTTTCACCGAACCCATCACCAGCCTCGTCGGCGCCGCTACCTGACCGTCAGCAAACTTCCTCGACGCTGGTTGCGGAACCGTGACCTCGAAAGTCGTCCGCGGCCCTAAACCATTGATTTATGGTGAACGGACTCACGGCCCGGACACGCTCCGAGCAGTCTGACCGCTCAGCCGAGAGGACGCAGTGACCGAACTCGCGCAAGCGCTTGTCGGAGGAATTCTCATCGGCGGTCTTTACGTCGCCATCAGCATCGGCTTCTCGCTGTCGTTCGGCGTCCTCGACGTCGTCGACCTCGCGGTCGGCATGTGGGTGGTCATCGGCGCGTTCGCCGCAGTGGTGGCCAGCGACAAGCTGGGCGTCGACTCGTTCCTGCTGCTTCCGGTCATCTTCATCGTGTTCGGGGGCGTCGGCTGGCTCATCGCGCCGCTGATCTACCGGGTCAGGACCAGCAAGTACGCCCTGCCCGCGCTGATGGGGCTGGCCTTCACCTTCGGACTGGCCACCCTGATCCGCGGCGGCCTGCTCACCGCGTTCGGCTACACGCCTCGCACCGTGCACACCGAATTCTTCTCCGGCAACGTCCAGCTGCTCGGCATCACCGCACCCGCCATCCGGGTCGCCGGATTCGCCTTCGCCGTCATCGCCACCGGCCTGTTCCTGGCGTTTGTGTTCTACACCCGCACCGGTCTGGCCATCCGGGCCACCGCCCAGAGCAAAGAGAACGCCGGCCTGATGGGCATCGACGTCAAGCGGATCAGCAGCCTGGTCTACGCCCTCTACGTCGGCCTCACCGCCACGGCCGGCGCCTTGCTCGGCGCCATTTACGCAATGACCCCCGAGGTCGGCCTGCGCTACACCCTCTTCG
This sequence comes from Mycobacterium sp. ACS1612, assembly GCF_001667505.1. Taxonomy (GTDB): domain Bacteria; phylum Actinomycetota; class Actinomycetes; order Mycobacteriales; family Mycobacteriaceae; genus Mycobacterium. The sequence goes on along the minus strand of NZ_LZHZ01000013.1, from coordinate 32,519 downwards.
CGTTCTTCGTCGTCGTGCTCGCCGGGCTCGGCTCGGTGGTCGGGGTGATGGCCGCCGGCCTGTTCCTCGGCGTGCTGCAGTCGTTGGTCACCACCTACGTCGGCGCCGACTACACCTTGCTGGTTGTCTTCGCGGTGCTGTTCATCGCGCTACTGCTGTTCCCGCAAGGCATCTCACGGCGGGGGCTGGCATGAGTAAGCCCGCGTCGGGAGGCAATCCGTTCCTCAACCTCGGCGTGCTGGTACTCGTCGTCGCCGTGATGTGTCTGCTGCCGATGATGACGTCGCCCTACTACGTCCGCGTCGCCACGGGTGTCGCGTTGTGGGCCGGAATCGCCTTGTCCTGGAACGTGATCTGCGGTTACGCCGGCTACATCAGCTTCGGCCATGTCGCGTTCTTCGGCATCGGCGCCTACACGACCGCGATCCTGATGCAACCCGACTACGACTGGAATTTCTGGGCCACCCTTCCGGTCGCCGCCGTGATCGCGGGCGCCGTCGCCGCGCTGGTCGGCTGGCCCACGCTGCGGCTCAAGGGCGCCTACTTCGCCATCGCGACCTGGGCGCTGGCCGAGGCGATCCGCCAACTCACCACCGTTGTCGACTTCACCGGTGGCTCGCGCGGGCTCACCACGCCGATCCGCTCCGACGACAACTTCTTCTTCTACACCATGCTCGGCGCCGCCGCCTTGGCCTACGCGCTGTGCTATCTGCTGCTGGAACGGTCCCGGTTCGGCTTCCAGGTAAAGGCGGTGCGCGACAACGAGATCGCCGCCCGCGCGCAGGGCATCAACACCACGATGGTGAAAATCTGGGCGTTCGTGCTGAGCGCGGCGATCCCCGCCGTGCTGGGCGGCATCAACGCCTACTGGATCACGTTCATCAACCCGGCCAGCGTGCTGAACACCCTGATCACCGACCAGCTCGTCGTGATGGTGCTCGTCGGCGGCCTCGGCCACATCTGGGGCCCGGCGCTCGGCGCCACCGCGATGTTCCTGCTCGAAGAACAGATGCGGATCAGCTACGGCAACACCACCGCCTACATCATGATCGTCGGCGCACTGGTGATGGCGGTCGTGCTGTTCCTGCCCGACGGGCTGGTCAGCCTCGCGCGGCGCGCACGCCGAATGCGCCTGGTGCGCCAGCTACTCGGCCGCGCCCGCGACGACCTCGCGCCGCGCCAGAAAGCCACGCAGGAGGCCAGCCCATGACGGTGCTGGCGGTCGAGAACCTGTCCCGCTCGTTCGGCGGCATCCATGCCGTCGACGGTGTCTCGTTCAACGTCGCGCAGTCCGAGATCGTCGGCATCATCGGGCCGAACGGCAGCGGCAAGAGCACATTGTTCAACCTGCTCACCGGCGCGCTGAAGCCCGACGCCGGCCGCATCACGCTGTTCGGCCGCGACGTCACCCGGCTCGCTCCCTACAAGATCGCCCGCGCCGGCCTGGGCCGCACCTTCCAGATTCCCGCCCTGTTCGTCAATATGACTGTGCGGGAGAACCTTTGGACCGCCGCCGTGCAATTCGACTGGAACAACGCCCGCGACGACGCCGACGCCGTCCTGGAACAGCTCGAGCTCACCCACGTCGCCGACGACCTCGCGCGCAGCCTGTCCGGCGGCCAGCAGCGGCTGCTGGAGATGGGCCGGGTGCTGATGCAGAAGCCGAAGGTCGCGCTGCTCGACGAGGTCGCCGCCGGGGTGCACCCACGGCTGCGCCAGATCATGCTGGGCGCCATCCGCACCCTGCGCGACGCGGGCACCACGTTCCTGGTGATCGAGCACGACATGGAACTCGCCCAGGACATCTGCGACCGAATCATCGTGATGGACGCCGGAAAGATCGTGGCGCAGGGCAGCTTTGACGAGATCTCGCACGACCCACACGTGATGGAGGCGTATCTGGGGGTGTCCGCGGATGAGTGAGCGCCCGGGCAGCGTCGTGACCGTCGAGGACCTCGACGCCGGATACGACGGTGTGCAGGTGCTGCGCCAGGTGTCGATGACGGCGCGCACCGGCGAGGTCACCTGCATCTTTGGTCCGAACGGCTGCGGGAAGAGCACCCTGCTCAAGGCGATGGTTGGCGTGATCGACCCATGGGCGGGCCGAGTCACGCTCGACGGCGACGATCTCACCCACCTGCCGTCGCATCGCACCCTGGGCCGTGGGCTGGCGATGATGCCGCAGGGCGGCGGCGTGTTCCCGCGGCTCTCGGTGCGCGACAATTTGCGGATCGGCGGCTACACGATCCGCGACCGCAAGCAGCTGGACCGGCGCATTGATGAACTGCTGGAAGAGTTTCCGCGGCTGCGCGAACGCAATGACGTGCAGGCCGGTGCGCTGTCCGGCGGTGAGCAGATGATCCTGTCGATCGCCCGTGCGCTGGTGCTCAATCCGCGGTTCCTGTTGTTCGACGAGCCGTCGGCCGGGTTGTCGCCCAAGCTCGTCGGCGACGTGCTGGTCCGCGCGGCCGAGCTGGCCCGCCGCGGGGTCGGCGTGATCATGATCGAGCAGAACATCCGCGAGGCGTTGCGGGTGGCCGACCGGCTCTACGTCCTGGTGGGCGGGCAGAACCGGTTCGAGGGCACGCCCGCCGACGTGGAAGACGACCGCGAGCTGATGCATCTCTATCTCGGAGGTCGGGCAACCGGAAAGGAATGATTATGTCCCACAACATCAATCGTCGACGCTTTCTGACCCGAGCCGGGCTGGTGGCAGGCGGCGTGGTGGCCGGCCCGAGCCTGCTCGCCGCGTGCGGTGGTGAGCAGCAGGGCGGAGGCGGCGGGGCGACCGACAAGTTCAAGGTCGGCGCCGTGCTCGAGCTGTCCGGTGAATCGGCGACCGGTGGGCAGATCGCGCAGCGCGGCTACCAGATGTGGGCCGACGCGGTAAATAAGGCGGGCGGACTGGCGATCGGCGACAAGAAATACCAAGTCGATCTGATCGTGCAGGACTGCAAGAGCGATCCCGCCACCGGCGCCGACGCGGCGTCCCGGCTGGCCACGCAGGAAGGTGTGAACGCCATGTTCGGCGCGTACACCAGCGGTGTGCAGCTGGCAATGGATCCGATCTGCGCGAAGTACAAGGTGCCGTGCATCGCCGGCTCGGCGGAGTCGCCTGGAGTCTGGAAAAAGCAGCCCGCGTTCACGTTTGGCGTCATTCCGGCCGTCGACACCACGGCCGCACGCTCGATCCAGTCGATCGTGGACACCGCAAACCCGAAGCCGCTCACGGCGGCCGTCGTCGGCGCCAACGAGCCCTTCTCCGACGACACCGCTCAAGGCTTCCGGTCCGGCGCCGAGGCGGCCAAGCTCAACGTGGTGCACTTCTCGCTGTTCCCGCCGAACGCCGACCTGGCGCCGGTGGCGCAGGTGGTCGCATCGCAGCGGCCCGACATCGTGGCGGTCGGCGGCCACGACGTGCTGTTGGTCGACTTCGTCAAGGCGATGGCCGCGACCGGCTACACGCCGAAGGCGATCATCGAGCACTACGGGATCACCGATGCGTCGTTCTCCAAGGCGCTGGGCAGGCAGGCCGACGGGGTGATGGGCATCTCGGTGTGGTTGCCGTCCGCGACGTTCAAGGACGACCTGTTCGGGTCGGCGGGCGACTACGCGAAAGCGTTTGAGGCGCAGCATGGTTCGCCGCCGGACTACACCGCGGCTGGATGCAGCGCCGCGGGTTTGGTGCTGCAGTCGGCGGTCGAGAAGTTGGGTCAGCCGCCGTCGCTGTCCGAGGACAACCGGGGCAAGCTGAACGACCTGATCGCCGCCACCGACATCCAAACCTTCTACGGGCCAATCAAGTTCGCGACCGAGGGCGACCACTTCCACAACAACACCGCGCTGAATCCGATGCTGGTGCAGATCCAGGGCGGGCAGGTCAAGGCGATCGCGCCGCCGGAGTCGGCGGAGGCGAAGATCATCTATCCGCTGGCGCCGCTGGGGTAAGAACTACGGCCGAAACTGCAGGATCCGGTCGTCGCCGTCGCGCGCGCTCCCGCGGCCGTCGCGGTTGCTGGTGGTGAACCACAGCGCGCCATCCGGTGCGGCGACGACCGTGCGCAGTCGCCCGTACTGTCCGACGAACAACGGTGTCGGATCGGCCACCGAGCCGTCGGCGCCGACCGGTACCCGGTACAGCCGCTGACCGCGCAGGCACGCCACCCACAGCGACCCGCCGAAGTAGGCCAGCCCGGACGGCGACGCCTCGCCGGTGCCCCACTCGATCGCCGGGTCGATCAGCCCCGGCGTGTCCGCGCGGCCTTCGGCCATCGGCCACCCGTAGTTGCCGCCCCGTTGGATCAAGTTGAGTTCGTCCACCCGGTTCGCGCCATACTCCGTCACCCACAACCGCCCAGCCGAATCCCACGCCAGCCCTTGGATATTGCGGTGCCCGTATGACCACACCGGGGAGGCAGGATCCGGATTGTCCGACGGGATCGAGCCGTCGGGGTTGATGCGAAGAATCTTGCCGCCCAGCGACGAGCGGTCCTGCGCGATGCCGGGATCGCCGCTTTCGCCCGTCGTCACGTACAGCTTGCCGTCCGGGCCGAACGCGATGCGCCCGCCGTCATGGACCGAGCTCGCCGGGATGCCGGTCAGGATCGGCGACGGCTCCGTCAGGGAGGTCCCGTCGAACCGCATCGTCACGACACGGTTGTCGCCAGCGGTGGTCAGGTAGGCGAACACCGTTTGGCCCGCGGTGGCCAAGCCGAGCAGGCCGCCTTCGCCGCGGGCCGCGACACCCGCCACTGCGCCGATGTTCGTGACGGACCCGGGTTGCGTCATCCGCTGAATCGCGCCGCTGTCGCGTTCGGCGATCAGCGCGCTGCCGTCGGGTAGGAATGCGATGCCCCACGGCACGTCGAGGTTGGTCGCGATGTCCTCGGGTCCGCCGTTGGAAGGCTGCCCGACGGATTCGGGCCCGTTTGCACACGCGACGACCAGCAGCACCGCCGAGGCAAGCGCGATCGCTGCTCGCTTCATAGGCCATAGGGTGCCACCCACTCCGCGCGAATACTCGAAATCGGCGCGCGCACCCCATCGCAGTGGCAAGGTAGCGCGATCCGCCTGGCGTGACTGTCATGGTGCGACTTTGTCGCAATGACTCCGCAGATCAACATCACGCCAACCGAATTGAGCCGAACTGCAACAGCGTTGCACACAACAGCGGTCAGACGAGTAAGGTTTCTGGGGCAGGAAATTGATGCCCTGCAGTGAGTAGCCGTCGGGGGCGGCGTGGGGGCGCGATGGAGATCGTACTTGGTGTGTCGATGACACCCACGACGGTGAGCATCGCACTTGTCGAAGGCGAAAAGGCCGACGGTGTCATCATCGAGCACGATGTGTTTGACATCAGCGCCATCGATGGCCCGGAGCCGTCGCGCGGACCCGATCACGTCGTCGCCGCGATCCAGGGCACCCAGGAGGGCGCGATAGCCGCCGGGCACCATCTCGTGTCGACCGGCGTGACGTGGACCGACCACGCCGAGGCAGCCCTTCTCCGCGAGGCATTGGTTGCCCACGGCATCGACGACGTACTGCTGGCTTCGGAGTTGCACGCCGCCGCGGCACTCGCCCAGGCGGTCGGACGGGCGGTGGGCTACGACAAGACCGGATTGCTGTTCGTCGAGCGCGATGCGGCGACGCTGGCAGTCGTCGAAACCGACGACGGCGCCGTCGTGAAGGTACTTCGCCAACATCTGGAGCGTAACGACGCGATCGCCGGTGTCACCGACATGCTCCGCGATGTGGACTTCGGGAATTCCGTGGCCCGGGCCCTGTTCGTGGTCGGCTCCGGTGTGGACGTCACCGCGGTCAAGGCGCACTTGAAGGACCTCGTCTCGGTGCCCGTCATCGTGCCCGAAGAACCCCGGCTGGCGTTGGCCCGCGGCGCTGCGCTGGCAGCAGCGAGTGCGCCGCGTTACGACACATCCACCATTGGCCTGGCGTACTCGCTTGACCCCGACGAGACCACCGTCTATCCGATGGCACCGAACAATCACGCCACCACGGTCTTCGGGGCCTACGACGCATCCGCGGACACCACCCTGCTCGCGTTGGACGCCACAAATTTGCCGGACCGTAGGCCCTTCATGCTGATGGGCAGCACGCTGACCGCCACCTTCGTAGCCGGAGTGTTGGCGCTCGTCATCGCGGTGGTGGTCAATGTGCGGCCTACCGCGGATCAAGGCTCGGACGCGAGCGCGATGCGTCCCAGCGCTGCGGCGCCGGCACCGGCCGTCCCGAGTGCGCCTTCCCGCGCCCCCCAGCCGGCGCCCACCACGGTCCCTCAAAGCGCCCCCGCAGCGCCACCCGCGGCGGCCGCCGCCACGACCGCCCGGCTACTAGCTCCGCCCCCTCCACCGCCCCGACGGGTCATAGTGCACGATGCCGCACCCGCCCCGCCGGCGCCGCACCCGCCGGTCGCTCTTCCGCCACCGCCTGTGGTGATTCCGCCGGTGATCCCGGCGCCGGTGATTCAGTGGCTGCCACCGATTCTCCAGCCGCCCCAGTGGCTTCCCGGTCCGGTAGAACCCCCGTGGGGCAACGGCGGCGGCGAGCATGGCGGCGGCAAGCATGGCGGCGGCAAGCACGGCGTCGGCAAGCACGGAGATTAGAGCGTGCGTCAGCTTTCCGCGTGAACCGTGGCCGGGCATTCGCCGAGCAGCGACGTGGTCAGCATGATGCGGCCCAGCGCCACCCACGCGGCGCCGTAATAGGTCGGAGACTGCTGCTCCAGTCGCGCCGCGGCGTCCAGGCGCTCGACGGCGCCGTCGGGGTTGCCGGCGCCCTGTTCGGTGGCCGCCGCGGCGACCAGGGCAACGGGATGCTCCCAATCGCTGGTGGGCGAGCCATCCAGGTTTCGCGAGGCCGACGCTCGGCCCGGCGACGTGAGCACCGGGCGCATCGCACCTGCGAGCGCTCGGTCCTCTCGATTACACGATTCGGCGAACCGGATGGGTAGGCGCGCGGCGTCGAGACCGAACTGTACGGGCCCTCCGCTGACCGGTCCCGTTGGCGCGGCATGGCCCGCCTCATCGACGGTGGCCCAGTCGGGCGGCAGCAGCCCGGTACCCATGAGCTGCCATCCGATGACCCGCTGGGTGCGGGAGATCTCCGTCCACCGCCGGTCCGCCGATGCCTCGAAGAGTTCCCGCTCGGCCCGCGGACTGAAGTACCCCGGATTGACAACGTACGGCGCCGTCATGGCCCAGTTTCCGCCGACCAGCATGCGTCCCGACCCTGCCACCCAGGCGCCGGCCGGATCCACATCGGCCGGTGGCGTGGCGCCGGTGCCGACTGCGAGGGTCTCGATGCCCAGGATCGCCACGCCCAGCCGTCTGCCGTCCTTGGTGAGGTCGGGCGCATGGAAACGTCTGCCCGCCAACACCAACGCCCGCGCGGCATCCAGATCAGCATCGGCGGCGCTGTTGGCACCGGTGATCTTGTCATCGACCCACCGCCAGGCCAGCAGGCCGTCGGAACGACGCAGGCGAGTCTTCGTCCAGGTCCATATCGATCGGAACCTGGCCTCGTCACCGACTGCCACAGCGATGAGCATCCCGTACGCCTGTCCCTCGCTCACGACGTCAGCGCCCTCGTCACGTCGCACGACTCGCCCGTCGGGTTCGACGTACTCATCCAGGAACTTCTGGGCGGCGATACGCGCCGTGTCCTCCCGCAAGCCTGCGATGTCGGCGGGATCCAACCGCGGATCGATCGCATTCGCGATCCGCCAGCCCGCACCCACCGTCAACACCAGGACCAACGCGGTCATAGCGGCACCCAGTCGCCGATTCATGTGGAGCCCCGCCGCCCCGACGGCTTGACACTTGCCCTAGGCAGCGGCGCGGTGTTGGGCACGTCCATCCGTAGCCGCACCGTTTCGTCAAGCGCTTGTGCGCCGCGAACCATGGCGCCGCCGTGCCGGCGGGCCCCGGTAGCCGCGCGCCGCGCGACATCGTTCGGACGTCGCGGCCACCTCGGCGGAACCGGAGCCCTGACAGGAGTTCGAGGTTGGCGCACATTGTTGTCAGCCGGTCGTGCGCGACGAACCACCTGACCGCCGCCGGCGGGTCGACGCGTCGGTCGCGCCCTGGCCATCAAGGCCGCTGCGACCATGATGGTGACCGCGCAGAGCACAACCACGATTCGCTTTTCGTTAGAGCCTTCGCCCGCAGGCGGTTTCGCGGCGGTCTTCCCCGGCACACTTTCGGTTGCAGGCATCATCAACGTCGGGGGATCCAACGCGGCGGGCGCCTCAGGAACATCCCGCAGCGTTCGCAGGACGGGACCGTCAGGTCCGTCAGTCAGAAGCAGACTCGTCGGCTCACCGCTGCGAAATTCCACGGGTTCACGCCATTCTCGTCCGTTTGCACTCACCACCGCTTCGTATTGCCCCGCGGGCACTCCGGCGTACCCGGTGATCAGCCCGTATCCAGCTTGGTTCACCAGTGTCATCGGCTCGAGCATTCCCGGAGCCACCAACGCCAGGTAGACGGATCCCGTGGCACTCGCTGCGTGCAGCATCCGGACGGGGGAGTCGGGCGACCGTTCGGCTGGGTCGTCCGGCGCGAGTTGTGCTGCCAGCCGGCCGCTTTCGGCAGCGGAGAACATCGCGAGCGTGTAGCTCACTCCGGGACGAAGCGTGATCACCTGACATATCACCGGGTCGCCTCCGTCGGGGCGGCTCGTCACGACCACGTACGTCCCGGCGGGCATCGACCGGTAGTCCGACGGATTCGCGTCTTCGCTCGTCGCCAGTGAACCGGCCGCGGTGCCGTCGATGCGGACGAGGTTGAGTTGCTCGGCCTGTCGGCTGCGGCGCAGGTCCGCTACCCGTAGCGCGGCCGGACCGCCGTGTAACGACGGTGGGTTGGCTCCCAGGCCGATATCGTTAGCCCGCAGGGGAAATCGGATCTGCAGTTCGTCAGTGTTGGAGGCCACCGACTGCACTGTGAAAGGACCGACTTGGCGTTCGAGGAATGCCGCCACGCCTTGCAGCCGATCGCGCGGACCCCCCAGCGTGACGTCACGTATGGGCGTTCCCGTGTCGTCCTCTCCTTGAATACTGGAAAGCTTTTCGACCCGAACGGGTTGTGTCGCAGCGATCACTGCCAGTGTCGCGAGCACACGCTGGTCCACCATCCGGGACTGCAGGGCCGCCAGCACCTCCGGGTCGGTGCCGCCGGCAAGGCGGGCTGCGAGTTGCCCGCCGAACGCCGGCGCGGCTGGCGACGGAGGTTTCGAGCTCGGTTTGCCGTTGTCGACACGCAGCACCTCGACGCGCGTCCCACCCAAGCCGAAAGTCACCGCCGGGTGCGAGTGCGCTATCGCCTCGACGAGCACACCGGTCGGCGGCACGTTGGCCCGCAGCGAAGCCGTCGACACCACCCAGTCATAGTCGGCCCAGCCGTGCGGCGCCCAGCCCTGTACCTGTTTGTCGGTGTCGACCTTGTAGGCCCACACGACATTTCGCCGATCGCGCCCGTTTCGGACCAGGTCCATCCAGAACGCGCCGTCGATGATCAGGCGGTCGGCCTTCGGCACGTTCTCCTCGATCCAATGCTGTGCGCGCCGCATCGACGCATCTTCATCGGAGTCGAGCAAGCCGTGATAGGTCGGCAGCCAGAGCGACACCGCGATGGACACGACCAGCGTGCCGACAGCAAGTGCCGGAATCCTCAACCGCCGCAACATGATCGAGCGCGCAGCAGCCGGGCGGCGCAAGTGGCGCAGCACCACCTCGCCGGTGCCCGCAGCCACCAGTGCCGTCAACGGCAGCACGGACACGATGAACGGCACCGGCAGGTAACCGGGACGGAGAATGGTGGCGATGAGTATCACCAACCCGACCGCGAACGGCCTCAACCGCTTGACGAAAAGTCCCGCCAAAGTGATCGGAACGGCCAAAAACGGTAGGGCTGGGTCAAGTTTGAGCCATTCATCGACAGTATGGCGTTTCAGCGAACCGGGGTCATCGAGCGCGCCGCCGGGTGCGCGCTCCCACAACTGGAACTTGATACCGTCCCACAAACTGACGTGTCCGGGCCCGGGCACCAGCTCACCGCGAAGCACAGCCATCAACAGGTACGTGCTCACCACCACGCCGAACACGGCAGCGAACACCGCGAGCGCGTAGCGGCGGGTGACCGGTGCGGCCCTGGTCCAGACCAACCAGGCAAACGTCGGCAGCAGCAGCAGCATGGTCTCCTTGGTCAGCACCGCTATGCCGAAACAGGTTGCGGCGCTGAACATCGCCGACAGCCGATAGCGGGACGAGCACAGCAGCACCAGGGCGCCCAGCACCCACGCAGTGGCCAGGTTGTCGAGATACACCGTGCGGCTCAACGAAATTGCCAACGGCGACAGTGCGAAGATCCCCACCGCGGCCGCGGTTGCCCACCGCGACATCTCGAGTCGGCGGGCCAGGGTCCACAGCAGCGCGGCCGTGATCACGGCGACGACGGCCATCAGGCATCTTCCGGCCGCGACAGCGTTGCCGCCGAAGTCAGGACCTGAGATCGCCGTCCACAGCGCCAACTGCAACCAACCGGCCGGCGGATGGTCATACCAGTAGGTGTAATGGGCGAGTTCTCCCCATTTGGCCACGGCGTAGGCCTGAGCCATGTAGGTGCCCTCGTCGTCGATCCGGGCAGGCGACCTCGTGAGGTTGATCAACCGCAGTGTCGCGGTGAGGATCAACAGGATCCCGAGTACCGGGATCGACGCATTCACGCGGCTTGATCGACTCATGCGGAGGCCAGCGGCTCTGGTGTGGCGGTGCGGTGGGCGTTGGTGTGAGTGGTCTTCTCCCAGCCTCCCTGGCCGCGACTCTCACGCCACACCGACCGCACCGCGGCGGCAGCAAGCAACAGCTGGTACGGGAACGTGCCCAGCAACAAACGGGCGTGATCACGAAAACGTATTCGGATGCCGAATTCGCGGCCGAACTCGCCGAGTGCGGCAGACTCGACCGCCATGGTGACGAGTGTCGGCGCGAGCGGCAAGAACGTGACCAACGCCGTCGGCATCGGAACCTTCAGTAGGAACATCGACGCGAGTGACAGCGGGATCAACGCGCCGGTTGCCGCCTGCAGCAAGGGCATCGCCAAGGTGTAGCGGGCCAGCACGCGCTGCCTGCGGCCTGGCAACCTGCGCCACTCACCCTTGCGCAGCACCTGCAGAAAACCTTGATCCCAGCGCGTGCGCTGCTTGACGAGAGCACGGATCGAATCGGGGGTCTCTTCGCGGGTCACCGCTTGCGGGTCGTAGGCGACCGCGACGACGGCACCGCGAGAGGACAACCGCACCCCGATCTCGCAGTCCTCGGCCAGACATTCGGGATCCCAGCCGCCCACTTTCCGCAGCAGGTCGGTGCGAACGAACACGGTATTGCCGCCGAGCGGAATGAACCGCTTCTCCGCATGGAAATGCAGCCGAGAGCGGAACCAGAAGTAGTACTCGAGGCAGTTGCGCACCGACCACCAACTCGTGTGCACGTTCATCAACTGCACGCCCGCCTGAACCACATCCGCGCCGGATTCCTCGAAACGGGCCTCGACCAGACGCAGCAGCCCCGGGTGCACCTCGTCCTCGGCGTCAAAGACACCGAGGATATCCCCGTGGCACCTGCGCAGCGCGGTGTTCAGTGCTTTCGGCTTGTTCTTCGGCAGGTGGTAGTCCATGACGACCCTGACGATGCGCGGGTGGCGTGCCGCTGCCGCGCGCGCGACGGCTTCCGTCTGTGGGTCGTCGTGACCGATGATCACGATCACCTCATACATTGGGTGGTCGAGGCGAGCCAGCGATTCGATCGTGTCCGCGAGCACATCCTGTTCATGGCGAGCCGGCAACAGTAATGAAAACGACTGAGGTGCACCAGCTGCTCGACGCCGAAAACCAGTGGCCGCCAACGCATCCGGACTTCGCCACGCGTGCAGCATCCACCACAAGGTGGTACTGGCGACCGTGAACAACGCCAGCGACACGACCGCCAGTCCGACGTTGATCAACAACTCCCACCACGACAGCGACGGATTCTCTGCCCGATCGGCCGGCGTCTGCCGTGGGCGCTGTTCCGGCTCGCCGGGTGACGCTTGCACGCCTTGAGCCGGAGGCAACGCACCGCCGGACGAACCCTTTGGTGGGGAACCCTGGAAGCCAGGTGCACCCACTCGCCGTTCCGTCGCAGCAGCTGACCCGTCACCATTAGCGGAAGGCACCGAAGGCTGCAATTTGGAGTGATCGTCGCCCCCGAAGGGCCGTCCACTCAAGACCACCAGCGCAAGAAAAACGAGAACAGCCGCGAACGCCACGGCAGTCCGCTTGACGCGCAGCCGCCAAACATCTGCCTCGCTGACCGTTACGGCTGGGCGCAGTGGTTTGTTTTGCTGTCCCGGACTCGTTCGCTGTCTCGGCCGCCGGAGCACAACCGGCCCCCTCTGCGCGGCTAGCCTCGCAGTGCGCTCAAGATCGATTGCCACCCGCGGAGTGCGATCAAGATCGATTGCCAGCCGCGCAGTTTGGTCCCCGTCGAGGTCGACTCGCGCTGTGGTGTCGAGGGTCAGGCTTAGTCGCGAAGTGTCGTCAACCGGTCGTGCTCGTCGCACGAGCTCGCGCCATTGCGACCGGACAGCTGTGTCTTGCTGTCGCTGCTGCGTAACCACAGGCTCAAGTGCGGACGTAACCGCAGCAAGCTGGGTGGTGTCGTCAACGCCGCAACCGATTCTCGCCGTGTCGCCGAGCGGTCGCGCGCGGCGAACGAGCTCACGCCAGCGCGCCCGCACGGCTTCGTGCAGCTCTGCTTTGTTCTGCTGTCCCGACCGCTGCGGCGAAATAGAAGACAAAACGGCCACCGTATCCAGACCTTGTCTGCCGGTCACGCAGTGAACCGCTTGGCAGCCGCGACCCCCACCGATTCACCGCACGCAGCCATCCTATGGACAGGACCCTGTGCATCGCGCGGTTTCAGGGGTTGTCCGTCACGCAATCGCACACCCGACGTGGAATTGCCACGGTGCTGCGCGGCAGCCCAACACGCACAAGTCTCATGCTTCACAACGGCACGATCTCGCCGTGATGCCTTGCCACCGACACGACCCCGCCGCGTGTCGAGTATGTCGGGGCCGTGGCCTATGTTGGGGCGTCCGACCAATTGCAGAGTGAGGAGCGCGGGTGACCACAGCCGAACAAGAGGCCGACTTCGCCGCTTTTTCCGAACTTCCGCAGGTCGACCAGTCCGCCCGTCCACCGGTCCAGCGGCGGCCCCGCTTCGACGGGGACGTATCCGAACTGCCCGACCGCGGCTGCTGGGCCCTGCAGCACCTGCTCACCCGCCGCTACATCAGCGCCGAGGCTGACGCCGACGTCTACAGCTGGGTCCTCGAATATCGCAAGGAACTGTCCGTCCGGCTGTCGGAACTCGACCTGCTGCTGCGCATCGTCGATGGGACCGACGTCGCGTTCGTCGAGCAGGCGCGTTACGAATCCGCAAGGGGCATAAAGCTTCTGCGGCGGGAACCGCTCGGCACCTACGACTCGATCCTCGCGCTGCACCTCGCCCAGATGATGCGCGCCTCCGGCGGGCAGACCGTGCTGATCAGCCGCGAGGAGATGCACGGCCTGTTCTCCGGCGTGCTCAACGACACCGACCGCGACGCCGTCACCTTCGCCGCCCGCATCGACGGCGCCATCGCCCGGCTCACCGGCCTGGAGATCCTGCGCAAGACCCGCGACGACGAGGACAGCTACACCATCTCCCCCGTCATCACCGCGATCATGACCGCCTCCGTCATCACCGAACTCCAGCAGCAATTCGAACAGCTGCTCAACGGCGGGTCGCAGGCAGAAGACGAAGAGCCCGCGGAGAACTGAGCCGCCCCGACCACCTGGCAGCCGACTGACGAAAAGCTGTGAAAGAAGCCTGTTTTCCCGCTTTTCAAAATCCAGTACCGCCGGTACGCATAACCGGCATCCAACTCGGGTAGCCGACGGACACCGACAGCCGTCATATCCGGGGAGAGTTCATGCCAGAAGTCCAGCTGCATCACGACGGACATCCCATGTACCGCCGCATGGTCCGCTTCGACTGGTCGGAGACACCGCTGCACTGGGTGCCCGACGACCCGTTCACCACGCACATGATCAACGTTTTGCACCTCTTGCTACCCGAGGGCGAACGCCACTTCATCAAAGCTGTTCTGGAGGCGTCGTCACTGGTCGACGACCCTGAGCTGGAGGCGGCTATCAAACCGTTCATCCAGCAGGAGTCCTGGCACGCCTGGGCACACCAAGTCGTGCTGGACCATCTCGCCGACCAGGGCATCGACACCAAGCCCTACACCGACCGCCTCGGACGCCACCTGTCGGCAATGCTCGGCGATCCGCCGAAGTTTTTTCCGCCCCCGCTGCGACGGTGGTGGCTCTATCGCCGGCTGGCCGACGTGGCCGCCCTTGAGCACTTCACCGCGATGCTGGGCCAGTGGGTTTTGAAGAACCGCACTCTCGAGGACGTCGGCGCCGACCCGATGATGCTCGACCTGTTGCGCTGGCACGGGGCTGAGGAAGTCGAGCACCGCTCGCTGGTCTACGACGTGTACCAACACGTCAGCGGCAACTACGCCATCCGGGCCTTCTCGATGCTGATGACCACCCCGCTGTTCGTTGCCTGGTGGATCGCCGGAGCGCGCTATCTGATGGCCGCCGATTCGACGATCGACCAGAAGTGGCGCTGGCGCGACTGGACGCGGGCCGCACGCAAGGGTCTGCTACCCGGACCGTGGAGCCTGCTGCTGGCCGCGCCGCTGCGTTACCTGCGGCCCAGCCATCACCCCAACCATGAAGCCGACACCCAGATGGCCATCGACTACCTCGAGTACTCGCCGGCTGCCAAAGCGGCGCGCGAACGCGCAGGCGCTCGACAACGACCCCAAGGCGCAGAGATGACCAGCGGCCAGCAGATCGCCGACACGAAAGAGGTTGCAGCCCAATGAAAGTAGCAGTCGACCTTGACACCTGCGACGGAAACGGCGTCTGCATGAGCATCTGCCACGAAGTGTTCGACGTCCGCGAAGACGGCCTGCACGTGCTCAATGACCGTCCTGGTGACGACCTGCGTCAACAGATCAAGGGTGCACAAGTGTCGTGTCCCACCCAGGCGATCACGGTGGAGGACTAGCCGCATGCCTACTGACCTTCGCGACATCGTTGTCGTCGGGGCGGGGATCGCGGGGATGCGCGCCGCCGAAACGCTGCGGAAGGAGGGCTATGACGGCGCCCTGACCATTGTCGGTGACGAATGGCACGCCCCGTATCACCGTCCGCCACTGTCGAAGAAACTGCTCAGCGGGCAGATTCAACGCGCCGGAATCGACTTGGCTCCGCAGTTCGATCTCGACGCTCGCGTCCTGCGCGGTGCGACGGCACGCAGGCTGGATCCGTCGTCGCACACCCTGCAGCTCGACGACGACGGCACGCCACTGTCGCTGCGTTACGACGGCCTTGTCATCGCCACTGGCGCCACCCCGCGCTCGTGGCCGGGCGAGGTGCCAGACGGGGTCATGCTGTTGCGCACGGTCGACGACTGCCTCGCCATTCGCGAACGACTTGCCGGCCGTCCCCGCGTAGTGGTGGTCGGTGGCGGGTTCATCGGCGCCGAGGTCGCTGCGACGTGCCGGATGCTCGGGCTCGACGTCACCCTCATCGAACGCAGCGACGGCCTGCTCCTGTCGGCGCTTGGCGTCGAAATGGCCTCATGCTGGGCGCAATTGAACAAGCAGCACGGCGTCGACGTCAGGACCAGCGTGAACGTCGAGACCTTCACGGGCAACGGACAAGTCGAAGGTGTGCGGCTCAGCGACGGCTCACGGCTCGCGGCTGATCTGGTCATCGTCGGCTTGGGCGTCACCCCTTCGACCGAGTGGCTCGACGGCTCAGGACTGCGGATCGACGATGGCCTCGTATGCGACGCGACTGGAGCAGTCGAGGGCGCCAGTGGCATCGTCGCCGCCGGTGACGTCGCGCGCTGGTGGCATCCGCGCTATGAGCGGCATCTACGCATCGAGCACTGGGACCACGCCGGGCGCCAGGGCGAGGCCGCGGCGCGCACGCTGCTGGCTGGTCCGGGCAACGCCGACGCGTACGACGAATTGCCGTACTTCTGGTCCGACCAGTACGACGTTAAGCTCCAGATGCTCGGTGTGACCACAGATTACGATGCCTTCACCGTTGTCGAGGGGCGTCCGGAGGAGTGGAAATTCACTGCCGCCTACGGCCGTGACGGCCGCACCATCGCGGTGCTGTCCACGATTCCAGGACGCGTCCTTGCCTTCCGTGACGCGATCAGTGCCGGTGCGGAGTTCCCTCCCCGGTTAACGACTACGCCATCATAAGTCACATCTTTCGCACTGGCACCATGCGTTCGGTGGAGCGCCAAAACCACTCCAGACCTGGGGATACCGCTGACGTCGGCAAACAGGTCAGGTGACGGATTTCTCCCCCGACACGACCCTCCCCACGCCGGCGATGTCGGCCCCGTCGCCTATGTTGAGGCGTCCGACAAATGACCGACCGAGGAACGCTAGGTGGACGACAGCACGAAGATGAAGGTCGATGACTGAGCAGTTCCATCTGTCCCGGCTGCAGGTCATCAACTGGGGTGTTTTCGACGGCTACCACTCCATCCCGTTCAGCGCAGGCGGCGCCCTGATCGCCGGCGCCTCGGGCAGCGGCAAATCCTCACTGCTGGACGCGATTTCGCTCGGGTTTTTGCCGTTCAACCGGCGTAACTTCAATGCCTCCGGCGACAACACCGCCGCTGGGTCCAGTGCAGGCCGCCGCACCGTCGACAAGTACGTCCGCGGCGCCTGGGGCCAGCGCAGCGACGGCAGCACCAGCCGCGTCATGTACCTCCGCGGCGACGGCACCGCCTGGTCGGCCGTCGCGGTCACCTACACCAGCGACACCGGCCGCACCGTCACCGGCCTGGTGCTCAAGTGGCTGACCGGCGAGTCCCGCAACGACTCCTCCAGCCGCTTCGTGCTCGGCGACGGCGACCTCGACATCGAGGACGTCTGCAACCGCTGGGCCGCCGGCCGCTTCGACGCAAACGTATTCAAAGAAGACTGGCGGTTCTCCACCAAGGTCGAGTCGCAGTACCTCGCGCAGCTGTACGCCACCATCGGCATCCGCGCCTCCGACGCCGCCCAACAGCTGCTGGGCAAGGCCAAGTCACTGAAAAGCGTTGGCGGGCTTGAGCAGTTCGTGCGCGAGTTCATGCTCGACGAACCCGACAGCCTGGCCCGGCTGCCCGAGGCGCTCAAGCAGATCGACCCGCTGGTCGAGGCCCGCGAACTGCTCGCCGTCGCGCAGAAGAAACGCAAGATCCTCGGCGACATCGAGGCCATCCAGCAGCGGTACGCCTCGGAATCCTCGGACCTCGGCATCATCGACCTGGTCGACGCGCCGATGGTGCGCGCCTACACCGACCATGTCCGGCTCGCGCAGTGTCCCGCCCAGATCGCCACGCTCGACGGCACCATCGACCAGCTGGAGAACGAGTACGAAGACGTCACCCGGTCGCTGAACCTGGCGAAGGCGGAAGCGGATTCGCTCAACGCGCAGATCAGCGGGTCCAGCGCGAACATCGCTCCGTTGCAGTCGCAGGTGACCGCCGCCGAGGCCGAGGCCGAGCAGGTGGAGCGGCGTCGCGCCGCGTACGAGGACCTCCTCACCGCGCAGGACATCGAGATCCCGGACACCGCCGACGAGTTCTGGAACCTGCGGGAGGAACTGCTCGCGCAGGCCACGGAGATGCTCGCCAAGGTCGAGCGCAACCGGGAGGCGTCCACTGACGCGGAGTACGCGCAGAAGTCCGCCCGCATCGCCCGCGACGATGCCGCCAAGGAGCTCAAGCGTGTCGAGCACGTCGGCTCTGCGCTGCCGGAGTTCGCGTTGGCGATGCGCGATCACATCTGCACTGCCGTCGGTGCCGACCCGACCGAGCTGCCCTACATCGCCGAGCTGCTCGACCTCAAGCCCGAACAGACCCGCTGGCGGCTCGCGGTGGAGAAGGTGCTGCGCGGTGCGGGCCTGCGCCTGTTGGTGCCCGACCAGCATTGGGCGGCGGTGCTGCGGTTCGTCAACGAGACCGACATGCGGGGCCGGCTGCAGCTGCACCACGTGCGGGTGAAGTTCCTGGGCGCCGAGCCGGTCGAGCCGGCAGCGAATACGTTGGCGGGCAAGCTCTTTGCCGTCGATCCTTCACATCCGTGCGCCGCCGAAGCCGTCGACGTCATCACCAACGCCGGCGACCACGTGTGCGTCGACACCCCTGACGTGTTCGACCGGTTCCGCCGTGCCGTCACCGACACCGGCCTGTACAAGGACTCCGACCGACTGGCGGTCAAGGACGACCGGCGCCCGGTCAAGCAGTCCGAGTACCTGTATCAGGGTGACGTCACCGCGAAGATCAACGCGCTGACCGTCGAGCTGGCCGCCGCCGAGGAGGCCTACCAGAAGGCCCGCCGCACCGCCGACGACATCGCCGCGCAGCGCCAGCAGTGGCGCGACCGGGCCGCGGCGTGCAAGGCGATCTGCGAGCAGTTCCCGCAGTGGAGCCAGATCGACACCGAGACCGCCGACGGGCACGCCGAGCGGCTGCGTGAGCAGTACGAACTGCTGATGGCGGACAACCCCGACATCGAGGCGCTGAACGCGCGCGCGGACGAATGTTGGTCGCAGATCCAGAAATTGATGACGCGCCGCGGCGCGATTCAGACCCGCCGCGACAGCCTCGACGAGCGGCGCACCCGGCTGATGGACCTCGAGGAGCGGCTGTCGCCGGCGTTCGTCTCGGAGCCGTTGACGGAGCTGCTGAACCGATATGCGGCGGCGTTGCCGGTGTCGCTGGAGTTGCTCGACCCTGAGCCGCACCGAGATGCGTTGTTCGCGACGATCAAGAAGGAACGTGAGCAGCTGCGGGAGAGCCGGCGCCGCTCCTACGACGAGTTGGCGCGCATCCTCAACACATTCGACACGTCGTTCCCGGATGCGATCCCCAACGACAGTGAGGATTTCGACGAGCGGGTGCACGACTACGTCGCGCTGTGCAAGCACATCGACGAACGCGAGCTGCCCGAGGCCTATGAGCGGATGATGCGGTTGGTGACCGAGCAGGCGCCGGATGCGATCCTGACGCTGCACCGGGTGGCCGAGCAGGAGGCGCGGCGGATCAGCGATCAGATCGACCGTGTGAACACCGGTTTGGGCGCAGTCGAGTTCAACCGCGGCACCCGGCTGACGCTGCGGGCGACGCCGCGGCAGTTGACGGCGGTAAGCGAGTTGACCGAGATCGTGCGCTCGATCTCGCGGCGCATCGCCGAGGTCGGGCTGGGCGACAAGCAGGCGATCTTGGACCAGTACGCCGACATCCTGCGGCTGCGTAACCGGTTGGCGTCGACGGCGCCGGAGGACAAGGCGTGGACGCGGGACGCGCTCGACGTGCGCAACCGGTTCACATTCGACTGCGCGGAGTGGGATGTCAGCACCGAGGAGCTGATCCGCACGCACAGCAATGCCGGCGACAACTCCGGTGGTGAGCAGGAGAAGCTGATGGCGTTCTGCCTCGCCGGCGCGTTGAGCTTCAACCTGGCCAATCCCGAAAGTGACGACAACAGGCCGGTTTTCGCGCAGCTGATGCTGGACGAGGCATTTTCGAAGTCGGACCCGCAGTTCGCGCAGCAGGCGCTGCAGGCGTTCCGTAAGTTCGGCTTCCAGTTGGTGATCGTCGCGACGGTGCAGAACGCCACGACGATCCAGCCGTACATCGACAGCGTGGTGATGGTGTCCAAGACCGAGCCGACGGGCCGTAACGCGCGCCCGGTGGCGTCGGTGGCGACTCGGACCATTTCGGAGTTCTCGTCGCTACGGCAGGAGATGCGGAAGTCGGCGGAGAAGGTTCCGGCCGGGGTGTGATTCGGGCGTGTCTGTGCTACCAGTGACCATAGCCAGCATTTGGTTAATAGGCGCCTAGATCACTGCGCGCAGACGCGACAAACTTGTTCCGCAGAGTCCTGATCTGCTTCACAAAATCCGCAGCGCGAGGGACCCCAGGTTCGACGCCTCTTGCACCGCGCGCTTGATTCAAAATCGATTCACGTAGTTTGGTAGTGGCTCCGTTATACGCATCCGCCAAAGCAGTCGCTGCAGCACGAGTAGCATCGGAACCGACGAGAACGATAACGTTGTACTTCGTATCGACGAGCGCTGTTGTTTCGTTCACCTTCCTTAGGATCGCACTGGCCCTATCATCGTCTCGAGCGTTGCTCCCGAGTTCGATCAGGACGAGACCGTCGTAAACATCGCTGTTCAATTCCGTAGTTGCGGTTAGAAACTCGGCATACGCAGCCTGCTGATTGCCTCGTCGAGAGTTCTCAATGGCGCGATCCCGCTCATTGTGGGAACTAGTACTGGCAACCGTCATCGTCGTTAGACTGCCCAACACCGCCACGATCAGAGTCGCGATCACGCTCAACATGGCGAGTCGGTTGGCGCGTCGTTTCTCCGATTCACCGTCGCCCTGTGAGGAATGGGGATGATGCTCGGCCCCGGGGCGCAGCCTCAGTCGGGCGCTCGATCTAGGACCTCGCATGGACTTGCGAACCGTATCCGGCACCGCTTGTCTGGCTCTGATCATGAGAAGAGCTCTGCATGCATTCTACTGTTGTCGAGATATCTGCGAACATGCGTCACGAAACTCCTCTTCGTGTGATGCATAACGCTCTAACCTTTCGGTTCTCTATCCAGTCGGTGGGTTATTTCAACTCTGCAATGTCAGCCCGTGCTGCAGTCGTCCCAGTAGCCCGTTTACCCGCCTTTCGGTGGCCCGGTCGGCGCCCAGCAGTCTGTTCAGATGCAGATGTACGAGGCTGCCGTACAGATCAGCCGGAGCGCATGACATACGCCCCATGTCGTGCAGTTCCGTTGTGGTGTAACGTAACTGAGCGCTCGCCCTTTGGAGCCGGTCACGCACGTCGCCTAGCGGGGATGCGGTCTCGTCGGCGAGCATCGGCCGTAGCAGTTGTTTCCATTCCCGGTAATCCGCACCCGATTCCGACCGCGGACCTGACCGCGCCGCACACCATTCCGCCCGTTCCCGCCTGTTCAGCCCCAGACCGTTCAACATCGCGTCGACGGTCATCACCGCCGTCGGCAGCGGTTCCATCTCACCGCCTGCCAACAGATCGCTGACCGCTGCACTGTCGGCGCAGAAGAACTGCTCCGCTGCGGCCAAACTGTCCGGTCCGCCGAAACGATCCAGCTCTCGCTCGTACGTGTCTATCGAGAAGCGTTCACACATACCGACATTGGTCAACTCTGTCGCCCACGCCGCGATCCGCGGCAGCAGGTCTGCCAGCAGGCGCGCCGGGTCACCCCGGAATCGCAACCGAATGTGCCTGCGCGGATCGCTGTATCGGATGAAGAACCACTCAACGAAACCGTCGCCCGCCACCTCCCGCGTGAACGCGCGCACCGGCCCCCTGAGCAACTCCTCTTCCAAATCGACCGGGCAGTACAACTTGACGAATAACCAATCGCTGCCCGGCGCCTTGAGATTTATTCGCCAGCCGCCCACCGGCTCGGCGGCCGGCTGCGGTGTCGGGGCGCGACGGATCAGCGGAACTACGAACTCCGCCGCGAATCGCCGACCGCCCGTATCCGTCAACCACGCCCGGTCCCGTTCCGGGAACCTTTCCTGCACAACCACCGCACCGCCGGAACGCAACTCCCGGCGCAGTTCGTCGGCATCCCCCGGTCTCATCAAATCCAAAGCGAGTCGGTGATCGCCGGTCGCGACGACCACCGCGGCCGGGGCATCCCATCGCGCCCGCCACCCATCGAGTTCGGTGCGGAAGGTCGCTGCATCATCGAGCCCGCAGCGGAAACCGTCCGCGCGTAATCGCCACTGCGCCAACGATAATACGATGCGCCCGTATCGGACCCGCGGCAGAAACGGGAACGACGCCGCCGGCCCCCACGAGAACGCACTGAGTTGGCGAATCTGATGGCGCCCTACCTCGGAGAGGAACCGTGCGGCCGCAGGCGCGCGCGTCGACGTGAGCATATGGCCGGCGGTGATCATCACCTCCTCGCCGGTGCGCGTCCACCGCACCCGGAACTTGCCGTCCCGCACACCCACGACCAGTTCGTCGACGCCGATGGTGTGCTCGGGGTCGGTGCTCGCAGGTAGGTCGATCGCAATCTCGTAGCGTCGCGGATTCGGCCGCGTGGACACGTTGCCCAACCTGCGCGTCCTCGGCTGGTAGACGAGTTCGGCGACTACCCGCCCCGGTGAGCGTTCCGCTTCGGCGGCGGCCACCTGCGCCAGCGCCTTCGGCGCGTCCGGCACGAAATCCGCGAAGCGGCCCAGCATCCGCCCGGCCGCTCCGCTGCCGATGCTCGGACCGACCACTAGGTCGTAGTCCCCGGCGTCGATCGCCTCCCGTGACTCCGCCGCGATCACGACATCGACGTCGAGTGACAGGGGCACCCCAGTCGCCGGCATATAACCGGTGGCGAGCTGTGCAATCGCGTTGTCGTCCAGGCAGACCTCGCGACTCCTGCTGCGCAACGCCTCCGCCGCCATATCCAACAGCGTTTGATTGTGCCCCGCCGAATCCGCGGCACCCGACGCTGTGGTCGGCAGCGGCCCGATGCCCACGTGCGGGTCGACCATCTCCACCAGCGGCACCTCGCGATGCACCCCGTAACGCTGCTCGAACGCGCGCCGATAGCCTTCCAACGTCGCGGGCCCACGCGCACTGCGACTCACGCGAAGCAACACCTCCGCCGCGCGCGCGGCGTCGGTGGCGATGCGCTTCGACACGGTAGCGGAAGCAAGACTCATGGCCGAATCCACCTGCAGCGGCGCACCTTCCGTCATCACCGCATTGTTGGCCCGCGCGGTCAGAGCCCGAAAACACCCTTCGTCCGGTGACTGCTCGGCGTCCCACTGGTCGGCAGCCTGCAGAACGGCGGCCAGTTGTGCGCGGACCGGTGCCGCGGCGGGGATGTCACTCAACTTCTCGAGCACGTAGCGCGCGGGCGAGGCGATCGTCAACGGGGGACGCAGGTCGGTCAGCAGCAGCGTCTGCTCGCATAGCCGGTCCACCAACGTGGTCACCTGCTCGACCGTCGCCCCTGGCGTCGTCTCGAGCAGATACGCCGCCAGGTCGCCGAATCCGATCGGTGTCCGCGCCGCCGCCATGGTGCGCTTGACCACGTCGGTGGCTCGCACCGACACCGACAGCGCCGCACCGTTGTCACGGGACGCCCGCTCCGCCAAAAAGATCCGTCCGGCACGGGTGAGCGCCAACGGGTTGGCCCGAACGCGTAACTGCCGGCGGATCCGCGGATCGGATTCCGCCCGATCCACAAGCGCCGTCAGCCACCCCGCGTCCGGGCGGGTGCGCCGTGGCCGGTGATCGGCGATCAGTTCGATGTCGGTGCGCTGGCCCCAACTGGCCAGGCCCACCCCGGCGAACAGGCCCAGCGGCGTTGGCCGGGTGGACATTCGGATGAGGTATCGGCGCAGGGTGGATTCGGTGCGTGGACGCAGCGGGCCGGGGCCGTCTTTGGCCAGCGCGTCGCTGAATGTCATGCTCGCCACCGCGAGCGCCGCGCGCGCCTCGCTTGTGAGCGCGTTGCGCAAGTCCCCGGTGCACGCGTCGAGGGTGTCGACCGGCAACAGCGGCGCCCGGACCACCGCGAAATCCAGCGGCTCGTACAGCGTCATGACAGCATCAGGATCCGGTCCCAGATCGGCTCCGCCGGCGTGGCGGCGGTGAGCAAGACCAGCGCAACGCCTGCGGCGCCCTCCAACAAGCCGGGGTTGTCGATGCGTTCGCCTGTCGGTTTGAGGTCGCGGTACCCGAACCGGCTGTTCCGTTCGTAGGCGTCGAGCAGTTGTGCGGTGAGTTCTTCTGCGGCGGTGGAGAAGACCTCTCCGGCGGCGTCGCGCGCGAAGCGCAGCGTGATCTGGAGCAGCCCTGCTACACCGTGACACAGCGTGGGGGAATCGATCCGGCGGTTCGGGATGGGTCGCTCGAAGACGGCGGTCATCGCCGCCACCGCGAGGTCGCGGTAGTCGGAGCGACCTGTTGCGGTCCCGGCGAGCCATAACGCTCGCGCTACCCCCGGCGACCCGTAGCACCACGCCGAGCGCGCCGGGGATGCGGTCGTTTGTGTCAACGCGGTGGCCACCGGGAAGCCGATGCCCCATTCGTCGCGGCACTGCGCCTGCACGATCCGGTTGGCGGTGCGAACGATCGCGTCGCGTTGACCGGTGACTTCGACACCTTGACTGGCGGCCAGCGACAGCAGTGCAAGCGGCCCCGGAATCCCATGAGCGAGACCGAGATTGACGTGACCGTCAGGATAGTTGGCGCGCAGGTTGTCGGTCGAGTGATTGAAGGTGGTGTGCCAATGGGGAACGGCGCAACCACCGTCCTCCGACAGATAGACCAGCGCGCGCAAGAGCTTTTCCAGCGCGGCCCGACAGGGTGCTGACGTTCGGCTGAGCAGATACCGACCGGCGCCGGCCAATCCGGTGATGACGTCAAACAGCGACACCGGAACGCCGTGTGGCCGCGACCGCAGCACACCGTCGGACACCTGCACGACACGGTCGATGATCGCGGTGTCCAGTGTGGTCAACAACGTGTCGTAACGGCTGCCGTCGCGGGACAACAACGACGCGGCGGTCGCCAAGCCCGTGAGTCCGGCCAATCCGAGCGCCGGTGCAGGATCCGCCTCCATGCCCTGGACCGCGCGGCACAGATAGTCGAAGCCGATGCTGTCCCAACTGCATTCGGGCTCAGTGATATCCAGCGCTGCAGCCAGCACCGCCAGCCCGGCATATCCTCCCCAGAGCCCAGGCGCACCTGGGTCTGCGCTCAATCGCCGCGCGGTATCGACAGCGACGGTCAACGCTTCCACGAGTGTCTATTCGTCGCACTCATCCGTGGGGTCGTCGATGTCGGGACCGTCGGGATCGGGATCGCCACAGCCGTCGGACTGGTCTTCGCAATAGTTCCCCGGGTAGGTGAACGGGTAGCCGCAGTCTTCGAGTTGTTGATTGCAGGTCTCGACGGTGCTGCACGGGCAGGTCTCGCCGCAGCTCGCGTCGACGGAATAGCACTCCCACCCGCCGGTGTCACGCATCTGCTCAGTCAGCGAGTGCGGCGGGCGCACGAAGGGGGCCAACCGGATGTCGAGGTCGAACTGATCATCGAGTTGAGACATGTTCCCCGCCTTTTATGTTCGTGCTGACGGGATCGCGAAACGCGCGAACCGCTATCACGCCAGCGGAGTTTCGATCTTTCCGGAACCGGTGTCCGGCGCCGCTCAGGTCTAGCGGCGCCGGCGCCGGCGTGCCGAATTCGCCGAGGATGTGTCGGAATTGCCGCACAACCTCCGGGTCGATGACCGCGCTGCGCTTGCTGCGGATCACCGGCGCGACGGCGTCATACCCGACGAATTCGGCCAGACCGTCGGCGGAGAAGACCGGCTCTCGCGCCGTCGCCGCCTTGGCGATGAGCATCTCTCGGGTGCACCACGCGACGGCGTGGTTGAATTTGCTTGCGTCGGTGGCTTTCTCGTGATGCCGCACCAGAAACCATCCGGCGTCCGAGCAGTGTCTGATGACCGGGGTGTAGTCGTCGCGGAACCGGAAGGCCCGACGGATTCGGGCGAACACCGGTTCGGACTCGAACAACACCTTCCCTTCGGACACCAGATGGTAGGCGAACAGGCTGCCCGACCGGGTGGCGCGCAGCGCATCGTCGAGCGGTTCGGCCATCATCGTCGTCCGCCCGAACGACACGGGCGTGGGTGCGTCACCCGCGGTGATCGCGGTCAGGTCGACGTCGGACTGAGCGTCGAAGTCTCCGCGCGCGCGACTGCCATACAGCAGCAGACACATGACACAAGACATCGCCTACGCGCTTCAGGTAGAGGAGAGGAAGAATGACCCGGCGTAAGCACTAATCATTAACAACGGGAACGACGCGGCGGCCGTCTCGCTAGCCGAAAAGCTACGCCCAGCCTGGCGTTACGTCAAGATCCGTACGCCGGCGCGGTTGTCCGCGACTTGAACGGCGGGGCGAGCCGCTGCCACATCGTCTCGAAGTCCGCGATGAACGCATCGGTGGCTTGTGCGTCGCCGCGCCAGAGGATCCGGTGCTCGCTGTGCCGGTGCGACGCATCCGTCGACAGATTGGCGGTGCCGGTCAGCACCGTGCGGCTTTCGGGATGAACGATGTACTTCTGGTGCATGGTCTTGCGTCCGGTGGCCCGAAGGTGGATGGGCAGCTTCTCTTTGCCGTACGCCGCCTCGGCCAATTGCGACAGCGGCCGCACACCGGCGTGCCCGTCCAGCACGATGAGCAGGCGTACCCCGCGGCGGGCCGCGGCCAGTAGTTCGCCGTACTCGGGCACCCGAACCGACAGCGCGTACATGGCCACCAGCAGATGCTCACCGGGTTGCGCGCGGGCAATGGTGTCGAGCGCGAGCGTCGACAATGTCACCGGAACGTGTTTGGTCTTTCCCGACGGTTTGCACATCTCGAACCGATTCCGCCGGTTGGCTTCGGCGTACCCGGCGGCGGCGTCGGCTTGTTCCGGTGTGCGGGAACTGAATGCGATCTGTGCGTACGGCGGCCCCGCTGAAGCATCGGGCGCGTCCCCGTCGCGCAGGACGTCAAGCGCAGCGCCGGCTCCGCACGCCACCCCGACCACCGCTGCGGCGTCGCGCGTCGAATCTTGTTGGTATTCCTTGAGAACCGCGGTGTAGTGGGTGCGGACCTCGTCCGGCGACAGCGTGGCGGCGCCGTCGCACCACAACGCCGCGAACTCCCGCTCGACAGCGGTCATCAGGTTCAGCGACGCCGGGTCGTCGGCGGTGAAGACGATGAGGTTCTCGTAGGACTTCGCCGATCGCTTCGACCAGTTGAAGCTGCCGCACAGCAGCGTGTGTGGCCGCCCGTCGACCAGAACCGCCAACGTCTTGTGGTGCAAAAGACCCCGGCTGGCCTGATAGGACCATCGCATCCGGCACGCGTCGGCGTCCCAGACGTACGGCTGATCCTTCTTGTACCGCACTTCGAGGTTCGGCAGCCCGAGAGCAGCTAGCGCGCGGACTTTGCGTCCGGTGCCCTCGGCGCCCTGATTCCAGTCCGCGAGTAGACGAATCGACAGGCTCGGCTGCGTTCTCGCCGCCTCGACAAGCCGGTTGGCAATCTGGGCGTCGGTGAAGGAGAACGTCATGACGTGGACGTCGACCTGGTGATCGCGGGCCAGGTCGACGGCGTCCTGGAGCACCGAGAGGATCCGATCGCGCAGACCGGCCCCGCCGACTTGACTCGTGAACAAAGCCTCCACGCTGTCACCCCCGACGCGACACGCCCTCAGCTGTAGTTGAACAGCTTGCCAGAGCATACAAATTCGAGGGAGCCTGGCGGGGCCGATTGACTTACTCTCCCCCGCTGAGCGACAGCAAGCGGCTGCGACCGTAACAGGATGGCGCGCCCAACGTGTCCGCTTAACTCATTAGCTGCGCTTGCTTATGAAGCACGTATTGTTCGGGCGCACAGCGCGTTTCAGCGACCTGCATAGCTCTCAGGTGGCAGCCCTCACCCATTGCCATGTCTTCCCGGTGGGAGGACGATGAAGTGGTCCGGCGGCGCCGTCGAGACGCTGCCCCACATACACCGGAGGCAGATCATGTACGCACGAAGCACCACAATCCAAGCGCAACCCTCATCCATCGACGCCGGTATTGCACACATGCGCGACAGCGTGATGCCCGCGCTCGAGGGTATTCCCGGGTGTATCGGCATGTCCTTGTTAGTGGAGCGATCATCGGGCCGCTGCATTGCCACCAGCTCCTGGGATTCAGAAGCAGCGATGCAGGCGAGCGCGGAGACCATTCGGCCGATTCGCGACGAGGCCGCAGAACTATTCGGAGGCAGCGCGCAGGTCGAGGAATGGGAGATCGCTGCCATGCACCGCGAGCACCGCGCCGGTGACGGCTGCCGCGTCCGAGCCACCTGGGTCAAGGTCGACCCGGATCAAATCGACCGAGGGATCGAGTTCTTCAAGACGACGATCCTGCCCGCCCTCGAGGAGCTAGACGGATTCTGCAGCGCCAGCCTGCTCGTCGACCGAGCATCCGGTCGCGGCGTGACCGCGGCGACCTTCGACAGCGCCGAAGCCCTCGATCAGAACAAGGACGCGCTGGACAGGATCAGATCCACGGGCAGCGAGGACGCCCACGCAGAGATACTCGACCAGTGCGACTTCGACTTGGCAGTCGCACACCTGCGGGTCCCCGAGACGGTCTGACCGGAGCAGGCGCGCTCTCACCCCGATTGTCACCGTGACTATCCTTCGGGGCGTGCTTGATTCGCTGTGGTCTGCGGCCACCCGGCATCCCTTCCTCGACGCGGTGCGCGACGGCGCTATCACGGATTCCGCGTTTGACCGGTGGCTCGTGCAAGACGCGTTGTTCGTCGGTGACCTGCTGGCTTTCCAGGCTCGGCTGTTGGCACGCGCGCCGCGCGTAGCCCAGGCGGTACTCGCCGGAGGCTGCGTGGCGCTGGTCGCGGAGCTGGACTGGTTCGAGGACCAGGCCGCGCGGCGGGGAATCGACTTAACGCAGGAACCGCTGCCGGCGACACTCGCCTACCGCGAACTGCTGGGGCGACTGGATGCCACCCCATATGAGGCGGCGGTTACCGCGCTGTGGGTGCTCGAACGGGTGTACCTGCTCGCTTGGACGTCCGCCGCGTCCGATGCCTCCCCGTTCGGTGAGTTCATCGAGCACTGGTCTGCGCCCGCCTTCGCGGACTACGTCGACGCACTCGGCGTGCTGGCCGTCCCGGATCGACACGACGAGCTAGTCGCCGACGTGCTGGCACACGAGGTCGCGTTTTGGGACATGGCGCTGGCGTGAAGCTCTCGCAGGACGGCTGGCTGCAGTTCAGGCGCAGGCGGTTGACGCGCAGCGGCTGAAAGATCGCGGGACCTGCGACCCGTACCCGTTATCGTGGGCGCGTGGAGGGGACGCCATTCGGCCGCTATCGACTGATCGAGCTGCTCGGCCGGGGCGGTATGGGCGAGGTGTGGAAGGCCTACGACACCACCATCGACCGCGTCGTGGCGCTGAAGATGCTGCTGCCTCACTTCGCCAAGGACCCCGACTTCGACCGTCGCTTCCGACGCGAGGCCCGCATCGCAGCACGTCTCGATGATCCCCACGTCGTTCCAATCCACGATGTCGGCGAGATCGACGGCCGCCTCTATGTCACCATGCGGCTCGTCGACGGCGCCGACCTCGACACCCTGCTCAAGTCCGGCCCGCTCCCGCCCGCACGCGCCGTCAACATCATCGAGCAGATCGCCGGCGCGCTGCACAGCGCCCACCGCGCCGGCCTGGTACACCGCGATGTCAAGCCGTCCAATATTCTGTTGGCCGACAACGATTTCGCTTACCTCATCGACTTCGGCATCGCCCGCGCCGCCGACGACACCAAGCTGACCTCCGAGGGGTCGACCATCGGCACGTGGGCCTATATGGCCCCCGAACGCTTCCGTACCGGCGACATCGAGCCCAGCTCCGACATCTACGCCCTGGCCTGTGTGCTGTACCAGTGCCTCACCGGCGAAACACCGTTCCCTGGCTCCACTCTCGAGCAGGTAGCCGTCGGCCACATGGTCGCCCCGCCACCCCGACCATCCCAGACATCGAACACCGTTCCGCCCGGCCTGGACCGGGTCATCGAAACGGGCCTGGCCAAACAGACCACCGACCGCTACCCCACCGCCATCGAAATGGCCGCTGCCGCAAGGCAAGCCATCACCGAGCCGACCGATCAGTCGCACGCTGCACCGACGCAAGCCGCGCCGGCGATCCACAGCAACTGGGGCCAGCCAGCGCCTGTGCTCAGTTACCGGCCGACCCATCCCCCCACCGGCATGCCGCCGCCGTGGCCTCCCGCTCAACCATGGCCAGCGCCACCGCCCCCGAAACGCTCGTCCCGCACGCCACTCATCCTGGCCGGCGCGCTCCTCGGCGTCGTCGTGCTCATCGCCGGCGGCGTCTTCGCGGCCGTGCAGCTCACCCGCGACGACAATCCTGGGACGCCAGCCGCGACGGCCGCCGCCCCCGAAACCTTCAACGGCACCTACCGCGCCGATCTCGGGCCGGGCACAGATCTCGACGACAAGCCGGTTGCCAATGCGCCCGCCACGACGGCCACGTGGGCGGTCCGCTCGACATGCGGCGCCAGCGGATGTGTCGCGACGGCCGCCAACATCAGCGAAGGCGGCATCGCCCTGGTCTCCAACCTGACGTTCGATCAACTGGGCGGAACGTGGGTCGCCGTCGGTCTCGCTTCGGCGCAATGCGGCGGCCCCACCCCCGACGAGATCTGGGTGGTCTACTCGTTGAAACCGCAACCCGACGGCACGCTCACCGGCGAAACCGTCCGCGCCTCGACCAACAGCGCCTGCGCCGCCAAACGAACCGTGAAATACACCCGCACCGGGGACGCCGACCCCGGCAAGGTGGCCGACCCCGCGGTGCTGCCGCCGCGGATGGCATCGCCCGCCGACGCGCTACGCGGCAACTATCGCGAGACGACGACCTTCACCAACGGCACCACCATTCCGCCGAGGACGCTCACCGCGAACACCTACTGTCTGCGGACCGGCGATCGGTGCATGAGTCTGTTTCACGGGACGGACGGCGCCGTCACGCTGATGTTCGCCAACGACAAGTGGACCCGCGCTGAGCAGGGCACCACCACCTGCGGCGCCGGCGGCACCGCACAGATCACGATCAACGCCGAGTACCCGCTGCCCGCGGAGATGGGCGACCCGATCGCGGTCCTGACCGGGCGCGGCAACCAGTCGGTCGCGGCTGGGGGCGCGTGCACCGGCGGCGGGGAATTCAACGACAGATTCGAGCGCACCGGCGACTAGAACTGCCTAAGGAGACATCGGCACTCGACGGCGCCGGAGCACGCACCCGGCGCGGTCCTGATGCTGCATCGGTGTTTCTGCTCCCCGCGCTTTGAGCTTCAACGTGGTCAAAGCGGATCGGGTGCCGGGTGGGGTGTGAGTACGACTTCAAGGGTGGCCGATCTCGGTCGAACACGATGGTGGTCCTCTTCTCCCGCCGAATTGCGGTGCATGCCGCCGAGCGCATTCGTTACGCGGAATCACCTATGTTTTGCTTCACTAAAGAGATTGCCATGTTATTGACGCTCTCCTCGTTGCAGTTTGCGGTGGCAGTTGGTGGCAACCACACCGTGAAGACCCTTGGACTACGAACCGCACTCTCCGCCGACCGAGCCGGCCGACGCCAACGATGCGGCGCAGGAAACTCCAAGCATTCGGGTGAGTCCCGAAGACGGTTACCGGTGCGAAGCCCACTACAACGGCAAGTTACCGATGGATTCAGTGCCGGTGACTGCAAACTCTTCACCTGCGCTGACGGCACTCCGGCAGAAGTCATTGTCTCTCAATCTGATTCGTGGTCGTTGCCGCCTCCAAGTCCGCCGCTCGACATCACCTCTTTGGTGCCGATCAACGGGAATGCATTCGCCCGTAACGCCGCTCAGCGCCAGGGTGGGCTACCGGCCAGTGAGTGCTCCAACCAAGGCATGTCCGCTGAATCGGCGTCGGAACCAATGAACGGTGAACGGCTCGATAGGATGGAAAGTCGTCCTAATAATATGCCAGTCAGCGCCATTGCCGCGGTTATTGCAGCCGAAGTTCGATGACGTTGCGTCCGCGCTAATCTGCAGCATCGCAACATTGATTCTCGTCCGCCGCAGGTGATTGCATCCCCGCCGCTGCGGAATCGGTCATCGGCAATCCACACTTCACCTGTCTGCCAAAGCCTTGCGACACAACGCACTTCGTCCGACACGGCACCGACGAAGCGATCTCGCGATGCGCCGGACCCGCGGCGGTTGGGATGCGATACTGGCGGGAAGCCGGGGACCGAGGAGCAGTTGGACGCCGGCGTGGGGTGAGGCGCTATGGGTCGGATGAATAAACATCTCGCAGCGTGTGTGATCGCCGTTGCGTTGTTGATGGGTGCCAGCAGCGCGGTGTCCGCCGCCGATACCGGCGACTCGACAGGAAGCGGAAGTACCAAAAGCAACAATTCGGCGAGCGGTACCGGAAAGTCCGCCGACCGCACTGACACCAGGACGAACTCCGGCGGTGCGAATGCCAACACCGCCGCCGATCAACGCGGCAGCACCGCCCGGGAAAGGACCGGTGACGCGGCAGGGTCCGGCGGTGCGAAAGGCGGCGAAAAGAAGCCTGTCGACGACAATTCCGGCAAACACAACGGTGCCGGCGGCCGGACCATTACCAGGGCGCCGACGCTGCTTCCCGAAGCTCCGCCTCCCGTCGACCTCGCCCCCCTCCCCGCAGAGGGATCC
>NZ_LZHZ01000012.1 GCF_001667505.1 Mycobacterium sp. ACS1612 | reverse complement strand
GGCGGTTTCACGCGGTGATTGCAACAGTGGGTGGTTTGGGTGGTTCTGAGAGTAGTTCGTCGAGGACTTCGGCGGGTTTCTTCCAGCCCAGTGTTTCGCGGGGGCGGGTGTTGAGTTTGGTCGCCACGTAGTCCAGGTAGTCGGCCGGGAATACCGATAGGTCGGTGCCTTTAGCAAAGTATTGGCGCAGTAGGCCGTTGGTGTTCTCGTTGGTACCGCGTTGCCACGGAGAGTGCGGATCGCAGAAGTAAATATCCATGTCGACCGCCTCGGCGACAGCAACATGATTGGCCATCTCCTTGCCTTGATCCCAGGTGAGGGTCTTACGCAAGATCACCGGCAGCGCAGCCATTTTCGCCACCATTGCTTCCTGCACCTGGAAGGCATCGTGCCCGTCAGGCAGGTGCAGCAGCATCACAAACCGCGTCATCCGCTCGACCAGGGTGCCGATCGCCGAGCCCGAAGCGGTGCTGCCCAGGATCAGATCACCCTCCCAGTGCCCGGGCACCGCGCGGTCCTCGACCCCCGGTGGGCGCTCACTGATATTGACCATGTCGCGGATGCGACCGCGGCGCTCATCGGGGCGACGTTGGGGTCTACGCAACGCCCGCCCGGTACGCAAACATTTGTGCAGTTCGCGGCGCAGATCGCCGCGGCCCTGTACATAGATCGACTGGTAGATGGTTTCGTGGGACACCCGCATCTCCGCATCCTCGGGAAAATCCATCGGCAACCGCTTAGCGATCTGATTGGGGCTGTGCTCGTCTCGCAGCCGACTCTGCACCTCATCGCGCAGCTTCGCATTAACCGCCAGCTTGCCCGGTTTCGGACGGCGCGCCCGCTGCTGGGCGCGCACCTGTGCACCGGTGGCGTTATATCGAGGCTTGGCATCCCGGCCGCCTTTCTTCGGTGCACCGAACCGATACCGCTCCCGATACCGCCCGTAGCAAAACGCGTTTCGCTCGATTTCACGCATGACAGTCGACGGTGGCCGCCCCAACTCCTCGGCGATCTGGCGGATCGACTTGCCGGTCTTGACACCCACATCGATCACTACCCGCTCATCCAACCTCAACCGCGTCCACTTGCGTTGCCCACCATCACAAATTTTCGGTCTCACCCCACCAGCATCAGCAAACCACCTCCGCCCCGAGTACATCGACACGCCGACGGCCACACCCGCCTCGGCGGCCGACATCCCATCACGGATGTGATCCCAGAACTGACGGACAACCCACGGATGCGCCTTCACATACACAACAACCTCCAACTAAATGGCTGTTGCAATCACCCCCGGAAACCGCC
>NZ_LZHZ01000011.1 GCF_001667505.1 Mycobacterium sp. ACS1612 | reverse complement strand
GCCCGATCCCCCACCCGCCGAACCCGCGCCATCCGACGAGACGACGGCCGCGGAAACAACGACACCCGAGGAACCCACGACCGGGGCATACGACCAATCTGCTGGCACAATCGAAACCCAAACGCCCAGCACCCCGGCGCCAGCGATGAACCCGGCGCTTCGCAACTTCCTCTGCGCCCTTGGGCTCTGCTAGAACTCGTTGTCGCTCGCTACGTGGGCAATTTCACACATGCCCCCACGCGCCGTCATGCCGCGTTCTGGCCCGTGATCGCCAATCCCGGAGTCAGCACCACCAGCGGCCGGGGGAACCGCAACGTCGCGCACGCGTCGTCAACGGATTGTTCGATCTGCATCGACAACTCGGGCAACGCGCGAGACCAATCCCCCTGCGGCACAGTCCGACCGCCACCGAGACCAACGCGCGTCAGCACCATCCGGTGGTGCCTACGCTGATCCATCGTCGTGATCATGTCCCCGACGGCCGCCGGACAGCTGATGAATTCGTGCAGCTGTGAACCGACATCACAATGCAGCCCAACAAGATTGAACCGGTTGCCCGCCATCACCGCGCCGATCGCATGGTCCAGTTCCAGCGAGTCGAACCGGAAACCGCGCGCCGTGCCGTCGGACAGACACACGACAATCTCGTGCCGGCGGTAGTCGACCGCGGACAACGCTTCGATCTGCTTCATCGAACCCACGCGGATCAACCCGATCCCCAACCGGGCCGCCACCCGCAGATCATGTTCGGCCATCCACTCGGCGTCCAGGCTGAGCCGCGACGGGTGGATGCCCGCCGCAATCGCGATCGCGAGATCGTCACCCCGTCGACGATCCGCCGTCCCCCACTCATACGCCATAGCTCTAGCGATCTCTTGACGGGTCCCGATCGAACTTTGATGCCGCCTTGACATGAATCCGTAAAGGAATGCAGGCGGGCCGTCAAGAAACTGTCAAGGGCGGCATCAATGCTCTGAACTGGGCCGATTCTCTATCAGGACGCCGAAATCCGGCGCCCCGTAAACGTTGGAGATGGGCATGTCCTTGCTGATATTCATCGTGCTGACCGTGGCGGTCTTCGCCGTGCTCGGCCTGGTCCAGAAGTTGGTCGAGGACCTGTGAGTCAAAACATCGTTGGCCTGCTCCTCGCGGTTCTGATGGCCGTGTTCCTCTTCGCCGCATTGCTCTTCCCCGAGAGGTTCTAGTGAATAGCACAACAGCGGGACTCCTGTTCCTCGTATCGCTGATCATCGCGCTGGTCGCCGTGCACGTGCCGCTCGGCGACTACATGTACCGGCTCTACACCACCACGAAGGACTCTCGTTCCGAACGCCTCATCTACCGGCTCGTCGGCGTCGACTCGAAGGCCGAGCAAACCTGGGGTTCCTACGCGCGCAGCGTGCTCGCCTTCTCGGCGGTCAGCATCCTGTTCCTGTTCATCCTCCAGTTGGTCCAGGGCATGCTGCCGTTGCACCTCGACAACCCCGGCACCCCGATGACCCCGGCACTGGCGTGGAACACCGCGGTCAGCTTCGTGACCAACACCAACTGGCAGGCATATTCAGGCGAATCCACGCAGGGCCACCTGGTGCAGATGGCCGGCCTCGCCGTACAGAACTTCGTCTCGGCCGCCGTCGGCATGGCCGTCGCCATCGCGTTCGTCCGAGGCCTGGCCCGACGCAACACGGGCGAGCTCGGCAACTTCTGGGTAGACCTGGTCCGCGGTACCATCCGAATCCTGTTGCCGCTCTCCGTCACTGCCGCGATCATCCTGGTCGCCGGCGGCGCGATCCAGAACTTCCACCTGCACGACCAGGTCGTCAACACCCTGGCCGGTGGTCAACAGACCATCACCGGCGGACCGGTCGCCAGCCAGGAAGTGATCAAGGAACTCGGCACCAACGGTGGCGGCTTCTACAACGTGAACTCCGCGCACCCGTTCGAGAACCCGACGTCGTGGACGAACTGGATCGAGATCTTCCTGCTGTCCTGCATCGCGTTCTCGCTGCCGCGCACGTTCGGCCGGATGGTCGAAAGCAAGAAGCAGGGTTACGCGATCGCCGCGGTGATGGGCGTGATCGCCACCATCAGCGTCACCTTCATGCTGTGGTTCCAGATTCAAGCCCACGGCACCGTCCCGACGGCGGTCGGATCGGCGATGGAAGGTATCGAACAACGCTTCGGTGTGCCCGACTCCGCGGTCTTCGCCGACCTCACCACGCTGACATCCACCGGTGCTGTCGACTCGTTCCACGATTCGTACACCAGCCTCGGCGGCATGATCACGTTGTTCAACATGCAACTCGGCGAGGTCGCCCCCGGCGGCGTCGGATCCGGCCTGTACGGCATGCTCGTCCTCGCGATCATGACCGTGTTCGTCGCGGGCCTGATGGTCGGCCGCACGCCGGAGTATCTCGGCAAGAAGATCACGCCACGTGAGATCAAGCTCGCGGCAACGTATTTCCTGATCACTCCGCTGATCGTGCTGACTGGCACGGCCGTCGCGATGGCGATGCCGGGCCAACGGGCAGGCATGCTCAACACCGGTCCGCACGGACTGTCCGAGGTGCTCTACGCGTTCACCTCGGCGGCCAACAACAACGGATCGGCGTTCGCAGGCATCACCGTAAACACCAACTGGTACAACACCGCGTTGGGCCTGGCGATGGTGTTCGGCCGCTTCCTCCCGATCATCTTCGTGCTGGCACTCGCCGGATCCCTCGCCAAGCAGGGCAAGGCGCCGGAGTCCGTCGGCACCCTGCCCACCCATCGACCGCAGTTCGTCGGCATGGTCACCGGCGTGACGCTGATCGTCGTCGCGCTGACCTTCCTGCCGATGCTTGCACTCGGCCCGCTCGCTGAAGGAGTCCACTGATGTCCGTCGCCACCCTCGAACCCACTCGGCCGCAAGCCGATAACCCGAAACGCATGCGGGGCGGCCTGCTCGATCCCAAGATGCTGTGGACGTCGCTGCCCGACGCGCTGCGTAAACTCGACCCACGCACGTTGTGGCGCAATCCGGTCATGTTCATCGTCGAGATCGGCGCCGTGTGGAGCACCATCCTGGCAGTCACCGAACCGTCCTGGTTCGGCTGGCTGACCGTGATATGGCTGTGGCTCACAGTCATTTTCGCCAACCTCGCCGAGGCCGTCGCCGAGGGCCGCGGTAAGGCGCAGGCCGAGTCGCTGCGGAAAACCAAGACCGCGACAATGGCGCGCCGCCTGATCGGCTGGCGGCCGGGCGCCCCCGGACGCGAGGAGGAAGTCGCCGCTCCCCTGCTGCAGCAGGGCGACATCGTGGTCGTGGAAGCGGGCCAGACCATCCCCGGTGACGGTGACGTCGTCGAAGGCATTGCCTCGGTTGACGAATCGGCGATCACCGGCGAATCGGCACCCGTCATCCGCGAATCGGGCGGCGACCGCTCCGCGGTCACCGGCGGCACCACCGTGCTGTCCGACCGCATCGTCGTCAAGATCACGCAGAAGCCCGGCGAGAGCTTCATCGACCGGATGATCGCCCTCGTCGAGGGCGCCAACCGGCAGAAGACACCCAACGAGATCGCGCTCAACATCCTGCTCGCGTCGTTGACGATCATCTTCGTGTTCGCCGTCGCGACCCTTCAGCCGCTGGCGATCTTCTCCAAGGCCAACAACCCCGGCGTGCCGGATTCATTGGCGCTCACCGGTAACGGCATCTCCGGCATCGTGATGGTGTCGCTGTTGGTCTGTCTGATCCCGACCACAATCGGCGCGCTGCTGTCGGCTATCGGCATCGCAGGCATGGACCGCCTCGTGCAACGCAACGTGCTGGCCATGTCCGGCCGCGCCGTCGAGGCCGCCGGTGACGTCAACACGCTGCTGCTCGACAAGACCGGCACCATCACGCTGGGTAACCGTCAGGCCGCCGCGTTCGTTCCGCTGACCGGGGTGACGCCGCAGGAGCTGGCCGACGCCGCCCAACTGTCCAGCCTCGCTGACGAGACGCCTGAGGGGCGCTCCATCGTCGTGTTCGTCAAACAGGAGTACGGGTTGCGTGCCCGCACGCCAGGCGAACTCGACAAGGCGCGGTGGGTCGAGTTCAGCGCGCAGACCCGGATGTCCGGCGTCGACCTCGAGAACGGGTACTCGCTGCGCAAGGGCGCGGCCAGCTCGGTCGCCGAATGGGTGCGCTCCGAAGGCGGCCGAGTGACAACCGAACTGGGCGATATCGTCGACGGTATCTCGGCGGCGGGCGGCACACCGCTGGTCGTCGGCCGGGTCGTCGAAGGAGCCGCGTCGGTGCTCGGCGTCATCCACCTCAAGGATGTCGTCAAACAGGGCATGCGGGAGCGGTTCGACGAGATGCGCCGGATGGGCATCCGCACGGTGATGATCACCGGCGACAACCCGTTGACCGCCAAAGCCATTGCCGACGAGGCCGGTGTCGACGACTTCCTCGCCGAGGCCACGCCCGAGGACAAGATGGCGTTGATCAAGAACGAGCAGGCGGGCGGCAAGCTGGTCGCGATGACCGGTGACGGCACCAACGACGCGCCCGCGCTGGCGCAGGCCGACGTCGGCGTCGCGATGAACACCGGCACGTCGGCGGCCAAAGAGGCCGGCAACATGGTCGATCTCGACTCCGATCCGACCAAGCTGATCGAGATTGTGGAGATCGGCAAGCAACTGCTCATCACGCGCGGTGCGTTGACGACGTTCTCCATCGCCAATGACATCGCCAAGTACTTCGCCATCATCCCGGCGATGTTCGTGGCGCTGTTCCCCGGACTGGACCTGCTCAACATCATGCGGTTGCACAGCCCGCAGTCGGCGATCCTGTCCGCGGTGATCTTCAACGCGATCATCATCGTCGCGCTGATCCCCCTGTCGCTGCGTGGTGTGCGCTACACACCGAGCAGTGCGTCGAAGCTGTTGAGCCGCAACCTCTACATCTACGGGCTGGGCGGCATCATCGCGCCGTTCATCGGGATCAAGCTGATCGACCTCGTCATCCAATTCTTGCCAGGAATGTGAACATGAAAATCTCGAATTCGGCTCGCCAACACTGGGCCGCGCTACGCGCCCTGCTCGTCGTCACGGTCATCGTCGGCCTTGCCTACCCGGTGTTCATCTGGCTGGTCGGCCAGATCCCCGGTCTGCGCGATCAGGCCAACGGTTCGATCGTCGAGGTCAACGGAAGATTGGTGGGCAGCAGCCTCATTGGGCAGTCGTTCACCGACAAGGACGGCAACGCGCTGCCCACGTACTTCCAGAGCAGGCCGTCAACGGCGGGCACCGGCTACGACCCGTTGTCCACCAGCGCCAGCAATCTCGGCCCGGAAAGCGTCGTCGACGCGCCCGACAAGCCGAGCCTGCTGACGCAGGTCTGCACGCGCAGCAAGGCCGTCGGCACGCGGGAAGGCGTCAACGGCGCACGCCCGTTCTGCACCGGCGGCGGCGTGGGTGCGGTGTTGTCGGTGATCGGTCCCCGCGACGCGCAGGGCAACGTCGTGCATCCGACGCGCGTCGTCAGCGTCAACGAACCGTGCGAGACGACAAAGGCGCCCTTTCTCGACACCTACGAAGGCGTGCACGTCGAATGCGCGAAGTCCGGTGAGGACTACAGCATCGGCCAGATCGTGCCCATCCGCGGTGCCGCCTCAGCGGAGCCGCAGGTCCCCGCCGACGCCGTCACCGCCAGCGGCAGCGGCCTGGACCCGGACATTTCGATCGCCTACGCAGATCTGCAGGTGAATCGCGTGGCCCGGGCCCGCGGCATCAGCGCGGACCTGGTCACAGACGTCATCGCGGACAACACCGACGGCCGCTGGCTGGGCTTCCTCGGTGAACCGGCGGTCAACGTGCTGAAGCTCAACATCGAACTGGACCAGAAGTATCCGGCAAAGAGCTGACGAGTCCGGTGGATGATGATCGTGTGAGCACGTCCCGCTACGCCACCAAACGCGGGGAGCTGCGCATTTATCTCGGCGCAGCTCCCGGCGTGGGTAAGACGTACGCGATGCTCGGGGAGGCACACCGTCGGCTCGAGCGCGGCACCGACCTGGTCGCCGCGGTCGTCGAGACCCATGGCCGCAAGAAGACCGCCGACCTGCTCAGTGGTATCGAAACCGTCCCGCCGAAGTACATCGAGTACCGCGGCAAGCTGTTCGGTGAACTCGATGTCGAGGCGGTGCTGCGGCGCCAGCCGCACGTGGTGCTCGTCGACGAGCTCGCGCACACCAACACCCCCGGCAGCAGGAACCCCAAACGCTGGCAGGACGTCGAGGAACTGCTCGACGCGGGCATCACCGTCATCTCGACGGTCAACGTACAGCACCTGGAAAGCCTCAACGACGTCGTCACCCAGATCACCGGCATCGAGCAACAGGAGAAGGTACCCGACGAGGTGGTCCGTTCGGCCGACCAGATCGAGTTGGTGGACATCACCCCGGAAGCGTTGCGGCGCAGGCTCGCTCACGGCAACGTCTACGCCCCCGAACGCGTCGACGCCGCGCTGTCCAACTACTTCAGGCCCGGAAACCTCACGGCACTGCGGGAATTGGCGTTGCTGTGGCTGGCCGATCAGGTCGACGCCGCCCTCGAGAAGTACCGGCAGGAGAACCAGATCACCGACACCTGGGAGGCACGCGAACGCGTCGTCGTGGCCGTCACGGGTGGTCCGGAGTCAGAAACATTGGTGCGCAGGGCGTCTCGAATCGCGTCGAAGTCCAGTGCGGAGCTGATGGTGGTGCACGTCGTCCGCGGTGATGGCCTTTCCGGGGTGTCCGCGCCCCACATGGGCAGGGTCCGGGAACTCGCGATCAGCCTGGGCGCCACACTGCACACCGTCGTCGGCGACGACGTGCCAGGCGCGCTTCTCGATTTCGCCCGCGACGAGAACGCCACCCAGTTGGTGATCGGCACCTCGCGGCGGTCACGGTGGGCCCGCATCTTCGACGAAGGCATCGGCGCCGCAGTGGTGCAACAGTCCGGCAAGATCGACGTGCACATGGTGACCCACGACCAGGCCGTCCGCGGCTCGGTCTGGTCGCGGATGACGCCCCAACAGCACCATGCGATGTCTTGGCTTGCCGCCGTTGTGGTTCCGTCTGCCATCTGCGCGGTGATCGTCTACCTGATCGATCCCTATCTGGGCATCGGAGGCGAAAGCGCGATTTTCTTCGTCGGCGTGCTGATCGTCGCGCTGCTCGGCGGGGTGGCGCCGGCGGCGTTGTCGGCGTTGCTATCTGGGCTGCTGCTGAACTACTTCCTTGTCGCGCCGCGATACACGTTCACCATCGCCGAGCCCGACAGCGCGGTGACCGTGGTGGTGCTGCTGCTCGTCGCCGTAGCGGTCGCAGCGTTGGTCGACGGGGCCGCGAGTCGGGCCCGAGAAGCGCGTCGCGCGTCGCAGGAAGCCGAACTGCTCGCGCTGTTCGCCGGGTCGGTGCTGCGCGGTGCGAATTTGAATGCGCTGCTCGAACGGGTGCGCGAAACCTACTCACAGCGCGCCGTCAGCCTGCTGCGGGAAGGCGCTGGCATCGTCGGATGCGTGGGCACGGACCCCTGCGTGGACGTCGACACCGCTGACACCGCAGTCGAGGTCGGCGACGACGAGTTCTGGCTGCTGATGGCGGGGCGCAAACTGCCCGCCCGCGATCGGCGGGTACTGGGCGCGGTCGCGAAACAGGCCGCCGGCCTAGTCAAGCAAAGGGAGCTGACCGAAGAGGCCGGTCGGGCGGAGGCCCTCGCACAGGCCGACGAACTGCGCCGGTCGCTGCTGTCGGCGGTCAGCCACGATCTGCGCACCCCGCTGGCCGCCGCCAAGGCCGCGGTGTCCAGCCTGCGCAGCAACGACATCG
Source organism: Mycobacterium sp. ACS1612 (assembly GCF_001667505.1). Taxonomy (GTDB): domain Bacteria; phylum Actinomycetota; class Actinomycetes; order Mycobacteriales; family Mycobacteriaceae; genus Mycobacterium. The sequence goes on along the minus strand of NZ_LZHZ01000011.1, from coordinate 4,068 downwards.
ACTTCTCCGCAGAGGACACCGCCGAATTGCTGGCAACCATCGAGGAATCCGTCGACCAGCTCACGGCGTTGGTCGGCAACCTGCTGGATTCGTCGCGGCTGGCGGCCGGTGTGCTGCGGCCCGAACCGCGTCGGGTGTATCTGGAGGAAACGGTCCAGCGGGCGCTGCTCGGAATCAGTAAGGGCGTCACCGGTTTCCGGCGCCAGGGCGTCGACCGAGTCAAGGTCGACGTCAGCGATGCGGTGGTGATGGCGGACAGCGGCCTGCTGGAGCGGGTGCTGGCCAACCTGATCGACAACGCGCTGCGCTACGCGCCGGACAGCCCGGTGCGCGTCACGGCCGGGCAGGTCGGCGAGCGGGTGCTGATCGCGGTCGTCGACGAAGGACCCGGCATCCCGCGTGGCGCCGAAGCCGAGGTGTTCGCGCCGTTCCAGCGACTCGGCGACCACGACACGAGTATCGGTGTCGGACTTGGCATGTCGGTGGCGCGCGGGTTCGTCGAAGCGATGGGCGGCACGATCTCGGTGACCGATACCCCCGGCGGAGGGCTCACCGTCGAGATCGACCTTGCCGCGCCCAAGGACGGCTCGGCATGACACCACAGAAGACCCGGGTACTCGTCATCGACGACGAACCACAGATCCTGCGTGCGTTGCGGATCAACCTGTCGGTGCGCGGGTACGAAGTCACCACCGCCGCGACCGGAGCGGAGGCGCTGCGCTCGGCGGCCGACCACCGGCCCGACGTGATCGTGCTGGACCTCGGCCTGCCCGACATGTCGGGCATCGAAGTGCTCGGCGGCCTGAGGGGTTGGCTCACGGCGCCGGTGATCGTGCTGTCGGCGCGGACGGATTCCGCCGACAAGGTCGAAGCACTCGACGCAGGCGCCGACGACTACGTCACGAAACCCTTTGGGATGGACGAGTTTCTGGCTCGGCTGCGGGCAGCGGTGCGCCGGGGCGCGACGTCCTCCGACACCGACGAACCGGTCATCGAGACGTCGTCGTTCACCGTCGATCTGGCGGCGAAGAAGGTGACGAAGAACGGCGCGGAGGTCCATTTGACGCCCACCGAGTGGGGCATGCTTGAGATGCTGGTGCGCAACCGCGGCAAGCTGGTGGGCCGCGAAGAGTTGCTCAAGGAGGTGTGGGGACCGGCTTATGCGAAGGAGACCCACTACCTGCGGGTGTATCTCGCGCAGTTGCGCCGCAAACTCGAAGACGACCCGTCGCGTCCGGTGCATCTGTTGACCGAGGCGGGTATGGGCTACCGCTTCCAGCAATAGTTTTCCCGTTGCGCGGGAGAGGATGCGCCGGGATTTGAACGATTTCGCGTTCCACGTTCGTTAAGCGGAGTGACCGCGACCTCGACCCAGGGAGTTTTCCGATGTCCGCTGTGCTGCAGAGTTTTCCGTTACAGTCACCGCGAAGCGCCGAACAGGTGCTCGCGCAGGTGAACGGGTTGGTGGATCGGCTGCGTGCGCGCGCGTCGGAGACCGAGACACTTCGCCGCATGCACCCGGACAACCTGCGCGACCTGACCGAGGCCGGCGTCTGCAGACTCTGTATGCCCACGGACCGCGGCGGGTATCAGGCCGACGAGGGCATCGTCGCCGAGGTCCTCGCACAGATTGCCCGCGGCTGCCCGTCCACCGGCTGGATGTGCACGATCATGACGCTGTCCAACATCCTGCCTGCCCTGCTGCCCGAGGAAGCGGCCGACGAGGTGTATGCGACGCCAGACCTGAAGATCGCCGGCGCGCTCGCACCCACCGCCGAGGCCGTACGGGTCGACGGCGGCTACCGCGTCACAGGACGCTGGCTGTGGAACACCGCTGGCGTGCACAGTAATTGGCTGGCGGCGGCCGCCGTCGTACTCGGCGAGGAGGACTCGGGGCCGCGCGCGCTGCTGATACCCACCAAGGAGGTGGATCGCCAGGACAACTGGCGGGCAGCTGGGATGGCCGGAACGGCGACCAACATCGCGACGGTCACCGACGTGTTCGTCCCCGCAGCGCGCAGCATTCCTTTCCAAGACCTTGTAGAGGGCCGCTATCCCGGCCGGCGGTATTCGGGGCTGGTGTATTTCAACCGTCCGTGGGTGATGTGGATCAACGCCGCGAGCGCACCGTCGCTGCTCGGAATCGCCCGAGGAGCGATGGATTGCTTCATGCAGACCCTGCCGACGCGCGGCGCCATCACGCACACCGCATGGCCGAAAGCCGCCGAGGCGCCGCTACTGCATCACCAACTGGCCAAGGCGCAGTTCGACCTCGAAGCCGCCGAAATGTTCACCAGCAGGCTCACCACGTTGTTCCGCGGGGTGCTCCGCAGACCGCCGACAATGCTGGAGCGCGCACAGGCCCGGGCCTACATCGGCCAGATCGCGAGACTCAGCCGGTCGTGCGTCAATCAGCTTTTCGAGGCCAGCAGTAGCTCTCAGGTACTGCTGTCCGCCGACCTTCAGCGGTATTTCCGCGATATCAACGTGCTGCATCAACACGCCGGCATCCAGCCGAACAGCGGCGACGAAGCCTACGGGCGAGTGCTGGCGGGACTGTCCCCCAACAACGAGATCGTCTAGCAGCCGAGGTGGACCACGGCGGCCGAAACGATGTCACCGGCCGCGGGCACCGATACGCCGATCTCCTTCTGCACCTGGAGCGTGGCGTCAGTGGAGTTCATCCCGCCGCGGATGGCGTTGCAGGCGTTGTACCCCGCGGTCAGCAACTGCTGCGGCGTCACATTGTTGTAGGTGGGCACCACCGCGTGCAGAAAGCCTGCGCTGTCCGCGGCCGCGGATGGTGCGAATGCCAGCGACATCGCCGCACCGACGATCACGACCCGAGCAGCTGTCGACCACACTTTGACTCCTAGACATTTGCTTGCAAATACAAAGGCCAGCTTACTGAATTGATATTAACGGCTGCGCCAGTTTCTGGCGGGTCCTCCGTTCGGGGCAGTGACGCATATCTCCTTGGCAACGGGCTAGTTCTGACGAGCGCGGAGGTTAAATATAGTTAGGACACTAACTATTAGGTTCCTAGCTATAGGAAGGAGTGGACCGTGACCAGTGGAGTCGCCGCGCAGGTCGATCCGCTCGCATTGGAGCGCCAAGTGTGTTTCGCGCTCGCCGTCACCAACCGTGCGGTGCTCGCGGTGTACCGGCCGCTGCTCGAACCGCTGGGGCTGACTCATCCGCAGTACCTGGTGATGCTGTCGCTGTGGGACAACGCGAAAGCCGGCGGCGAACCGCTGTCGGTCAAAGACATCGCGCGCGTGCTGCAGATGGATTCGGCGACCCTGTCGCCGATGCTCAAGCGGCTGCAGGCCCAGGGTCTGATCACCCGGTCACGCAGCGAAGTCGATGAGCGCACCACCCACGTCGAGCTGACGCCGAAAGGCCGCGGCTTGCGTAAGCAGGCGCTGAAAGTTCCGCCGGCTGTGGTCGCGCGGTTAGGCGTCGAACTGTCCGAGCTCGAGCACCTCCATCAGGTCCTCACTGGTATCAACACCGCGGCGTTGGCCGCAGGCGCGCTCGATGCGGAGTTGGACCGATGATCCACAGGCCCGACCCAATTCGCTGGATCTGGTACACGTTCGGCGGGACACTCGGACCCCGCTACCGCGAGTGGGTGCTGCGGGATCTCACTTGCCGCACCCGGTGGGAGCGCCAGATGGTGCGGGCGGTCGTGCAGGTGGTGCCGCTCGCCGCCGTGCTGCTGCTCGCGCTGGGGTTCGGATGGATCGCGTGGGTGGGTGTCGGCTGCGGGCTGGTGTTGGCGCTGATCTACTCGGCCGCTTACTTCGACCCTTCGGTTGAGCACCGGCTGGCCAGGCATGGTTATCCGGCAGGCACCGCGCAACGAATCCTCGGCGAACGTGAGAACGCTAAGCATCCGGACCGGATGCACCGCTATCTGCAGAACTACCGCGACACCGCCTGAGGAGTCGGGTGGCGCCGAGCAGACGTAAAACTGCCCTAAAACGCGGGGCGGTTTCCGGGGGTGATTGCAACAGCCATTTAGTTGGAGGTTGTTGTGTATGTGAAGGCGCATCCGTGGGTTGT
>NZ_LZHZ01000010.1 GCF_001667505.1 Mycobacterium sp. ACS1612 | reverse complement strand
TCCGACGAGGTGATCTGCGCCTACGGCCGCATCGGCTCGATGTTCGCCTGCGACGACTTCGGCTATGTGCCCGACATCATCACGTGCGCAAAGGGTTTGACGTCGGGCTACTCGCCGATCGGCGCGATGATCGCCTCCGACCGGTTGTTCGAGCCGTTCAACGACGGCAAGACCACCTTCGCTCACGGCTACACGTTCGGCGGGCATCCGGTGTCGAGCGCGGTCGCGTTGGCCAACCTCGACATCTTCGAACGCGAAGGCCTCAACAACCACGTCAAGGAAACCGCGCCCGCGTTCCGGGCCACGCTGGAGAAGCTCTACGACCTGCCGATCGTTGGCGACGTCCGCGGCGAGGGCTTCTTCTACGGCATCGAACTCGTCAAGGACAAGACCACCAAGGAGACGTTCAACGACGAGGAGTCCGAGCGCCTGTTGCGTGGCTTCCTCACCCCGGCGCTGTTCGAGGCCGGCTTGTATTGCCGCGCCGACGACCGTGGCGACCCAGTCGTGCAGTTGGCGCCGCCGCTGATCAGCGGGCAGAAGGAATTCGACGCCATCTACGACATCCTGCACGGCGTGCTCAGCGAAGCGGGCCGCCGCCTCTAACCCCGTTCGCCGCGAAACGGCATTCCGGCACGCAAAGTTCGAGTAGAAGCGTGCTGGAATGCCGTTTCGGCGTTTTGGCGAGTCACATCCGCAACTTTGACCTCATAGGCCACAGCGCGCCTCCACGATTTTCGGCGGCGGACCACCTAATCTGCGCACACGATGGCGAACTTTCGAGTCGTGTTTCCGCGCGCCGCAGCGCTGGCGATAGCGCTGTTCATGACGGCAGCTCCGGCGCTGGCAAGCGCCGAACCCGAAGCGGCACCGGTGTGCCCGTACCGGGAGACCACGCCGCCTGCCGTCGACTCCTCCGAGGTGCCGGAGTCGGGTGATCCGCCCGCGCCGCTACCGGTGCCCGCGAAGCCGCTCGGCGGCGATGGGCTCTCCGGTTGCGGCATCATCACCGCCCCCGGCACACCTCCGGTGCCCGACGACATCTCGGCCGAGGCGTGGTTGGTCGCCGACATCGACAGCGGCGACGTCATCGCCGCCCGCGACCCGCACGGCAGGCACCGGCCTGCGAGCATCATCAAGGTGCTGATCGCGATGCAGGCGATCAGGGATCTGCCCATCCACAAAGTGGTGGCAGGCACGCAGGAGGACGCCAACGCCGAAGGCACCAAGGTCGGTGTCGGCGAGAACGGCTTCTACTCGATCAACGACTTGTTGCACGGGCTGCTGATGCACTCCGGCAACGACACCGCGCATGCGCTGGCCATGCAGCTCGGCGGAATGGACGCCGCGGTGAGGAAGATCAACGACCTGGCAGCCAAGCTGGGCGGCCGGGACACGCGCGCCGCAACCCCGTCGGGTCTGGACGGACCCGGCATGAGCACGTCGGCCTACGACATCGGCCTGTTCTACCGATATGCGTGGCACAACCCGATTTTCACCGACATCGTGGCGACCCGCAGCTTCGACTTCCCCGGCCGCGGCGACGCCGGCTACCCGGTGGAGAACGACAACCAGCTGCTCTACCACTACCCCGGCGCGATGGGCGGCAAGACCGGTTACACCGACGACGCGGGCCAGACCTTCGTCGGTGCCGCCAATCACGACGGCCGACGGCTGATGGCGGTGCTGCTCAAGGGAACTCGCCAGCCGATCGCGCCGTGGGAACAGGCGGCGCACCTGCTCGACTACGGATTCGCGACGGCGCCCGGCACCAAAGTGGGCACGCTGATCGAACCCGATCCCTCGTTGCTCGCACCCGAACCGACCGCGGCGGCCAACCCCGCGTCGGCGCAGGCCTCGGCGTCGCTGCCGGATATCGACGCGATGCCGGTGCGGGTCGGGGTCGGCATCGTCGGCGCGATCATCGTCTTCGGCCTCATCCTCGGCGCACGATCGCTGAACCGGCGGCCCCAGCACTAGCGCGCTCACCTGGGCATTCGGCTCATTTGCTACCGTCGGGATCGTCAGCGAGTGACACCGGACGAGGAGCGACGTACCCGGCCAGCGACAAGACGGCGCATGTACGGAGGTGCGCCATGGCGTGGGTGATCTTGATGGCATCGGGTGTTCTGGAAGCGGTGTGGGCGACGGCCCTGAGTCGCTCCAGCGGTTTCACCCGACTCGTTCCCTCCGTGATTTTCGTTGTCGCCCTGTTCTTCTCGATGGCCGGGTTGGCGATCGCGATGCGTAGCCTGCCGCCGGGCACCAGTTATGCGGTGTGGGTGGGTATCGGCGCCGCTCTCACGGTCGGCTACGCGATCCTCACCGGCCACGAGGGCGCCTCGGCGCTCAAGCTCGTGCTGATCACCGGCATCGTCGGCTGCGTGATCGGCCTGAAGGCGATCAGCTGATCCGCCGAGGCGCGCGCTGGCCTTCCGCGAGCCTGCCGAGCGCCAACGCGCCGACCAATAGGCCGAAGTCGCGCAGTGCGACGTCGTAGAAGCCTGGTCCCGTCAGCAGATTGACGATGATCCCGGCCAGCCACAGAGCAACGACGTAGGCGCCGATCCGCGGCGCGACGGCCACCAGAATGCCCGCGACGATCTCGATGACCCCGACGATGTACATCCCGGTCTGGGCGGACCCGGGCAGGATGCCGTCGATCCACGGGGCGAGATATTTCGGCCAGTCGGTCATCACGTTGAAGAACTTGTCCAGCCCGAACAGGATGGGCGCCACCGTGAAGACCGTGCGCAACAGCAGAAATGCCTGGTAGGACGGGTCGGCTAGGCGGGTGCGATCGACATATGCAGAAGTAGCCATGTCTCCATTCCTTTCTAACGGATAATAATTCTCACGTTAGAACTGCCGACTTCTATCGTCAATAGTCTTGTACGTTAGAAGGGTGTCTGGGACCTTCACCGATCGCGACGCCGCGGGCATCGGCGCGCTCTCCGACCCGCTTCGGCGCCGCCTCTATCTGTTTGTGTGCGCCCAACCCGATCCCGTCAGCCGTGAACTCGCGGCCGACCGCCTCGGCCTTGCGCCGCACCAGGTGAAGTTCCACCTTGACCGTCTCGAACGTGACGGATTGCTCGACGCTATCTATGCGCGAGTGAGCGGCCGCAGTGGCCCGGGGGCGGGTCGGCCCGCGAAGCTGTACCGACGCACCGACCGGGAGATCGCCGTCTCTCTTCCCGAACGCCAGTACCAATTGGCAGGCAGGTTGATGGCCGACGCGATCGCCGAGTCGACCGATGCAGGGACCCCAGTCATCGAGGTGCTGCACCGCCTTGCCCACTCCCACGGCCGTCGCCTCGGCGACGCCGCCGTGGGTGATCAGCTTCCGCGAACCGTCACCGCAGCACTTGATCTGGCCGTGCGAACCCTTGCCGAAAACGGTTATGAACCGCGCCGCCAGGACGCTCGAGTCGTGATGGCCAACTGTCCGTTCCACACGCTCGCGCGGGCGCAGACCGAACTCGTCTGCAAGATGAACCACGCCCTGATCGACGGGCTGGCAGGCGCGCTCGGACCGCACGGCCCGATCCCCGAATTGGACCCGGCGCCCGACCGCTGCTGCGTGGTGCTGACCGCGGCACGCAAAGGTTAGTGCCTTCGTAACCGCGAAAACGTCAGCGCCCCAAAGGCTCCCGCAGCCAGTGCGGCCAGCGCGCCGCCCACCCCGAGGCCCTCGCGGAACTGCACTCGCGGAGTGATCTGCGCCGGCGCAGGTGGCTCGATTGGCTCCTCGACCAAGTTTTCGGTCGCCGTCGCCGCCCACGCCGTCGCGAACAAGATGAGCCGCGAGGTGATGTACGCGAACACCATCAGGCCCAGCACCGGGCCGAACGTCGCGCCCGCCGGGCCTGTCACCACCGACCGCAGGTAGATCGACCCCACCTGCTTGAAGATCTCGAACGCAACCGCGGCGAGCAGTGCCGCGCGCAGCGCGCTGCGGAAGCTCACCTTTTCACGCGGCAACCGGGCGATGATCCAGCTGAACAGCAGCCACGAAACCAGGACCGAGACCACCAACGACGCCGCCCGCAGTGCCAGGCTCACGCCTGGAAGGTCCTGTAGCCCAAGCCATTCCAGCACATGCCGCATCACGTCGGAACTGCCGAGCGCAGTCATCGCGATCGTCACCACGATCGCCGCGAACAAACCCGTGATCGCGAGCAGATCAGACAGTTTGGTGCGCAGAAAACCCGGTGGATCCTGGCGCATCAAACCCCACATCTGCGAGAGCGCCTCACGCAGATTCGCCATCCACCCGAGCCCGGCCCACACCGCGGTGGCCAACCCGATGATGCCGACCGAGGTGCGCGAGTCGATGGCCGATTGCATCAACTTCACCAGCTGTTGGCCGGACCCGCCCGACACCGTTGACTTGATCTTGTCCTGGATCTCAGTGAGCAGGTCCGGTTGGCTGGCGAGGACGAAGCCTCCGATCGCGAATCCCACCATCAGCAAAGGGAACAGCGCGAAGACCGTGAAGTAGGTGATGCCCGCCGCGTAGAAGTCGCCCTTGCTGTCCTGATAGCGCTGCTGCGCCCGCATCGCATGGTCGAACCAAGCGTATTTGGCGCGCAGACGATCCAGCATCCCGGGCTTGTCCGGCTCGGCCGGCTCGGCCATTCCGACCTCCCAGAGGGTTACGCGCGTGGCGCTAAGAAACCTAACCGGTCGTATACCCGCTTGAGGGTCTTCGCAGACACGTCGCGAGCACGCTCCGCACCGGCGGCGAGGATCGACTCGAGTTCGGCGGGATCGGCGAGCAGTTCGTCGACGCGCGCCTTGATAGGCGTGACGAACTCGACGACGGCCTCGGCGGTATCGGCCTTCAGGTCGCCGTAGCCGCGGCCGACGTAACCCTCGACGAGCTTGTCGACGTCGGTGCCGGTGACGGCGCTCTGGATGGCGAGCAGGTTGGACACCCCCGGCTTGGCCGCCTGGTCGAACCGGATCTCGCGCTCGCTGTCGGTCACCGCGGAGCGGATCTTCTTGGCCGTCGCCTTCGGCTCGTCGAGCAGGCTGATCAGCCCTGCCTCGGTGGCCGCCGACTTGCTCATCTTCGCCGTCGGATCCTGCAGGTCGTAGATCTTGGCGGTGGCCTTCTGGATCAGCACGTCGGGCACCACGAAGGTGTCGGGGAACCGCGCGTTGAACCGCTGCGCGACGTCGCGCGCCAACTCCAGATGCTGGCGCTGGTCCTCGCCGACCGGAACGAGTTCGGTGTCGTACAGCAGCACGTCGGCGGCCATCAGCACCGGATAGGTGAACAGCCCGACGGTGGTGGCTTCGCTGCCTTCCTTCTGCGACTTGTCTTTGAACTGCGTCATCCGCGATGCCTGCCCGAAGCCGGTGAAACAGCCCAGCGCCCAAGCGAGTTCGGCGTGCGCGGGCACGTGGCTCTGTACGAACACGGTGCTGCGCGCGGGGTCGATGCCAAGCGCCAGGTATTGCGCGGCCGTCACCAGCGTGCGCCGCCGCAACTGCTCGGGGTCCTGCGGGATGGTGATCGCGTGCAGGTCCACCACGCAGAAGAATGCGTCGTAGTCGTCCTGCATGCCGACCCACTGCTTGATCGCGCCTAACGCGTTGCCCAGGTGCAGGGAATCAGACGTGGGCTGGACACCGGAAAAGACGACGGGGCGGGAGTTGCTCATGATGGGTCGATTTTCGCACGCCTCAGCCAACGGATTTGTCGGCGCTCTGCTCCCGGGACTGCTCGAGCGCCCGGCGTGCGAACACCCAGCGCTCGGTGATCGCCATCTGGCCACGGCCCCTGCCTAGGAAGGTGATGAACCACGAGATGACCGCGACGAGCCGGTTGCGCCCACCCACCAGGTAGTAGAGGTGCAGGCCCAGCCACGCGAGCCAGGCCAGGAAGCCGCCGAACTCGAGCTTGCCGATCTGGCACACCGCGGAGAACCGCGACACCGTCGCCATGCTGCCTTTGTCGAAGTACTTGAACGGTTTTCGCGCGGTGGGGTCGTTCCCTTTGAGCCCGGCCTTGATCTGCTTGGTGGCGTACACCGCCCCCTGGATGGCGCCCTGCGCCTGGCCCGGCACGCCGGGCACGCTCATCAAATCGCCGATGACGAACACGTTCGGATGGCCCTTCACCGTCAGGTCCGGTTCGACGACCACCCGGCCCGCGCGGTCGGTTTCGGTGCCGTCGGACTGCTCGGCGATCAGCTTGCCCAGCGGGCTGGCCTGCACACCGGCCGACCAGACCTTGACCGCGCATTCGATGCGGTGCTGCTCGCCGTCCTTGTCCTTGACCGTCAGGCCCATGTAATCGACGTCGGTGACCATCGTGTTCAACTTCACCTCGACGCCCATCTTCTCCAGCCTGCGCTGCGCCTTCAGCCCGAGTTTCGGGCCCATCGGCGGCAGCACCGCGGGCGCGGCCTCGACGAGGATGACCCGCGCCTCGGCCGGGTCGATCGTCCGGAAGGCGCCGGTCAAGGTCCTGTCGGCGAGTTCGGCGATCTGCCCGACGACCTCGACACCGGTCGGGCCCGCGCCGACCACGACGAAGGTCAGCCGGCGCTTGCGTTCCTCCTGCGAGGTGGTCACCTCGGCGGCCTCGAACGCGCCGAGGATGCGGCCGCGCAACTCAAGCGCGTCGTCGACGGTTTTCATGCCGGGCGCGAACGCCTCGAACTGGTCGTTGCCGAAGTACGACTGCTGCGCGCCCGCGGCCACGATCAGGCTGTCGAATTCGATCACCCGCTCCCAGTCGAGCAACTTCGAGGTGACGGTCTTGTTCGCCAGGTCGATGCCCACCACCTCACCGAGCAGCACCTGCGTGTTTTCCTGCTTACGCAAGATGATTCGCGTGGCGGGCGCGATTTCGCCGACCGACAGAATGCCGGTTGCGACCTGGTACAGCAGCGGCTGAAACAGGTGGTGGGTGGTCTTCGCGATCAGCGTGACGTCGACGTCGGCGCGTTTGAGGTGCTTGGCGGCGAACAGCCCGCCGAAACCCGAACCGATGATGACGACGCGATGGCGTCCAGCGGTGGTCATCGACTGACCCTATCTCGCGATTTGTGTGCGTTGGGGTGCGATGACGGGCGTTGTCAAGCTGTATGTCTGTGTCGGAATCGGTGGGCAGGTTGATCCCGACGATGGGGTCGGGCCCAATGATCCGATGCCGCTGTGGCGGTCTGACCGATGGCGCCTGGTCGCCGACCACTCGCTGATGATGAAAATAGCGGCGACGCAAAAGGTTTCGGTATGCCGGCAGAAGGTTGCACAGCCTTGAACCGGACTACGTCTGGCGCAAGCGGAGAGTCGCCCGGCCTCAACTGAGGGAACAGAAATCAGCGATATTCGACGGTCACCGGCGCGTGGTCGGACCACCGCAACGCATATTCCGCCGCCCGCTCCACCCGCGCGGCGCACGCCCGCGCCGCCAGCGTGCGGGTGGCCAGTTGATAGTCGATGCGCCACCCGGCGTCGTTGTCGAACGCCCGGCCCCGCCACGACCACCACGAGTACGGCCCTGCCACATCGGGGTGCAGCACGCGGACCACGTCGACCCAGCCCGCAGCCAAAAGCTCGGTGAGCCATTGCCTTTCGGCGGCCGGCTCAGCACAGATGGGGTTCGCAAACGCGTGAAGGTGCGCGCGGACATGGCGGGTCTGGACCCGGAATCCGTTTACCCGCACCGGTTTCGGCATACCAACGCCCACGATTTCCTGATGGCGGGTGGGCAGGAACGTGATCTGAAACGGTTGATGGGCTGGAAGTCGGACACCATGCTGGAGCGTTACGGGGCCAGTGCCGCCGATCAGCGGGCGCGAGAGGCCGCTAAGCGTCTTCGTCGCGGCGACCGGATCTAGCGCGGCGGGCCATCACACTTTTGTGCGCCATACGGGCATAGTGGGCCTTGCGTAGCGACTGGGCCCGTTGCGGGTCCCCGCCAGCTTCGCGTGGAAATTTCTCCTCCAGCGCCCGCCGAGCTTTCGCCGTGCGGGCAGTGCGGTCTTCGGTGTTAACCCACGACACGTGGGACGCCAGCCGTGCTTGCAGGCTGCGATCCATCTTCAACCTTTCTAGCAATGGGCGCCCGCCGACACACAGAGTCAGACCCAAACCGCCGACGCCGCCCAGAAGCTTTTCGCGGCGGGGATTCTGTCGCGCACCACCACCCTGAAGCGGTTGGGATACACCGACGACGAGGTTGCCGCCGAATTGCGCAACCTCGCCACTGAGGCAACCCATCTCTACCAGCCCCACCCGAGAACATCGCTTAGAAGGCGAATCAGAGGCCCTTTTTATGGACGACAACACCACTGAGAACGTGGAAACCTCCAGCGAGGTGGAGGCCACCGAGGCCGACGCCGCCGCAGAGGTCGACCCTCCGGAGACCGTGAACACCGACGAGGAGAACGCCGACACATTCTCGCGGTCCTACGTGGAGAAACTTCGCGACGAGAACGCCAAGCTTCGCGTACGCGGACAACGGGCCGACGAACTGGCGCACCGGCTGCACACCGAACTAGTGCGGGCAACCGGGCGACTGGCTGATCCGGCAGACCTCGAGTTCGACCCCACCAGGGACGCCGATCTGCTGGATGACCCCGAGGCGCTGAACGCCGCCATTGAAGAGCTACTCCAGCAGAAACCGCACCTGCGGTCCCGCAAGCCCATCGGTGACATCGGGCAGGGTGTTCGCGGCACCGCTAAGGAGCCGGTGAATCTGTTGGGCATCCTCAAGAACTTCGCTTAGCTGTGCTAAGCTATACGTAGGTAGAGGCCGGGTGCCTCCCTATTCTCGACCTTTCGTCCGGGTGGCGAGAAGTCAATCCCCATCTGACTTTTCGTTTCTTTTAGGACGTATTCACTCATGGCCATTAAGGTCACCGGCAGTAATACAACGCTGCTCAAATCTCAGGTAGCGCAGCTACTTGTCCAACCCCTAGAACAGGCCAGCACGTTTCTGGCCGCCGGTCCAACCATCCTGGACTCCAACGACTCCGTACGCGTGCCCCGCATCACCAACGGCGTAACCGCCGGGTTCGTGGCTGAGGGGTCTCAGATTGCCGACGGAGATGTCGGCTTTGACGAGGTGACCCTTCTCCCAAGCACTTTGAAGTCTCTCAAGGTGTTGGCGCGGGTATCGAACGAACTTCTCCGCCAGTCCGTTGTCGGGCTCGACACCGTTCTCCGCCAACGCCTGATCACCGATGTGGCCAACGCGTTGGATGCTGCACTGTGGGACGGCACCGGATCATCCAACACGATTAAGGGCATCCTCCGTGCTACCGGAATCGCCACCGGCACACTCGATCTGACCGATGCAGACTCATTGATCGATGGCATGGCGACCGCTCAGGCCAACCATGTTTCCCGATCCCAATGGGTGATGACCCCAGCGACATTCGCCGCCCTGCGCAAGCTCAAGATCGCCAGCCCCGGCGAGACCTCAGACCAGGACTTCCGGCAATACCTGTTTGACCCCAGCACGATCCAGAACGGCGCCGCTTTCCAAGTGTTCGGTCTGCCGGTCATCATCACCGACAACATTCCCGCCGTCTCCACCAAGAACAGGGTGGCGCTGGTGGACTTCAGCAAGGTTGTCGTCGTGAGGGACGTCGATTCGGAGGTCAAAGTGCTCGACCAAACATGGGGTGATTACGACTCCGTGGGCATCCGCATCGTAACCCGTTATGACACTGCGCTTCTGCAGGCTCACGCCGTCACACTCCTGACCGAGGCCTAAGTGTCCACAGCTTTCCCTTCACCCTGCCGACCACATTCGGTGGCGATTCCGCCGCCGAGTATCTGGCGGGCTACCTGGGAATGGCGAACGCCGACCTCGACCGGCTCCACGCTGTGTTGAGTATCGTCGCCGCGCAGGCGCGCTCCTACACCCGAGGTGTCGGGTGGGACGGGCAGACAGTCGCCGAGGATACCGCCGCCGTGGTGCTGTCAGCGGCAGCGCGGTTGTTGAGCAACCCGAACGGGCTAAAGGCGGAGACGATGGGCGCCCTCACGGTGCAGCACGGCCCGCCGTTCGGATGGTCGCTGGCCGAACTGTACTGCCTAAACCGGTATCGCGAACGCGCCAAGTAGTACTGCCTCCACGCCTATGGAGGTGTAGGTCTTGCCGACAGGTAGCAATCGGGTCGGCAATCAGGCCGTTCGTTGCGCGCTTTGTCCTGGTCAACGGCTGCCCATGTTGCGAGGCGCAAGTAATAGACTGCCCATCCCTGTATGGCTTCTGTGAAGTTCCTTGACGTCGGCGTACCTTTGTGGGCTTCAGCAAGCGCGCCAGCTCGACGCGCCCCCTTGCAGAAAGGATCGGGGGAATGACTCATACTCATGCGCCGCGGATGCGGCGAACGCCGATATCGCCGTCCGCGTCCAATGGTTCACGTCGGCAGGATTCCACGGGAGAGTTTCGGTTCGCGAAGGGGATCGGGCGAGTGGGTGCGCTGGCGGTGATGCTGGGAGTCGGTATGGGCCTGGCCACCTCGCTGGGCGGCGGCATCGCCTCCGCGGACAGGTCGGACTCCGACTCTTCGAGGTCCGAGGGGGCCAGTGGGCCGTCCTCGTCCCACCATGCATGGTCCGGCCACAAAGGGCGTTCGGGTGCGCACAGGCAGGGCAACTCGGATGCCACTGGCTCGGGTGAGGCTTCGGGCTCGGGCAACAAGCCCGCACACCACAACAACACCGTCAAGGCTGCAGACACCACCGGCAGTGACTGTGGCGACAAAGGCAATGTCGACAAGGGCAATGTCGAATCAGCGCCGGTCGCGCCCACACAACGGCAGGTACGCTCCGCTCAGCCAGGTACCGACGCCGCACCGGACTTCCGCGCAGACATCGCCAGCCCGCTCACCGGGGTGATCGGCGGCGATCCCTTCGGCGGCTTCGCGCCCGTCAGCCCGCTGACCGAAGTAGTGCCGACCGGACCAGCGTTCGTGCCGGGATTCCTGCCCAATCCCTTCCTGACACCAGACTTAAACAGCCTTTTATTCAACTTAAACGCGGCCCTTATACAGATCCAACAGGGCGGGTTTGCGGTGTAGAAGTCAGGAGCAGCACGGACGGGGAGTCTCTTCGGAGCGCTGCCGGAACCGGGGTCGCTAAGCCGCGGTGACCCGGGGTCGGCGCGGGCGCTTGGGCCTGCGCAGGTAGCTGCGCCTGGGGGCGCGGCCCTTCCAGATCGCCGAGCGGTCGTTCTCCGAGAGCCCGCCCCACACCCCGTAGATCTCGTACTGGCTCAGCGCCCAGGCCCGGCACTGGGCCAGCACGGCACAGCCGTGGCAGCCCGCGGCGAAGCGTCCGAGATTCGAGCCGCCCAACCCGGGCGGCGCCGACGCCAGATGCCAGCCGTCGGGCAGCGCGGGCGCCAATGCGGCGGCCAGTTGGTCGTCGTCGGCGCGGGTCTCTTGCAGGCACACCACGTCAGCCTTCGTTTCGGCCAGCCACGGCAGCAGACCCAGGTTGGTCTGCGAGCGCTGCTTGATCGCGGCGCGCACACCGTTGACGTTGATGGTCGTGACGATCACGGGGCCAGACCGTACCCGAGGTCGCAGAAGTGCAGCTTGCGATACCGCCGGTATCACCTTTATGGTCGGGCACATGACCGAGCGCGCACCGATCCACCTTGGCTCCGGCGAGCCGATCCTTTTGCTGCATCCGTTCATGATGTCCCAGAACGTGTGGAAAGGCGTCGCCCCACTGATTGCTGACACGGGCTACGAGGTGCTCGCCCCCACCATGCCCGGCCACAACGGCGGCGTGAAGGGCCGGTTCTTCCTGGACACCGCCGAACTGGCCGACGACATGGAACGTCGGATGGACGCCCTGGGCTGGGACACCGCGCACATCGTCGGCAACTCGCTGGGCGGCTGGGTCGCGTTCGAACTGGAGCGCCGCGGCCGCGCGCGCACGCTGACAGGTATCGCGCCCGCGGGCGGGTGGAGCCGCTACACCCCCGCCAAGTTCGAGATCGTGGGCAAGTTCCTGGCCGGCCTTCCGGTGTGGCTGGTCGCGATGGTCCTCGGCCAGCGGTCGCTGCGACTGCCGTATGTCCGCCAGCTCGGCTACGTGCCGATCAGCGCGCGCCCCGACCGCCTCACCGACGAACAGTGGCGCGACATCATCGACGACGTCACCCACTGCCCGGCGTACTACCAGCTGTTGGTGAAGTCCCTGCTGCTGCCGGGTCTGATGGAGCTGGCCGAGGGCAGCACGCCGACGCATCTGGTCATCTGCGAGAAGGACCACGTGCTGCCGCATCCCCGGTTCACCCGGCACTTCACCGCCCACCTGCCCGCCAGCACCGAGATCACCCATCTCGACGACGTCGGGCACATCCCGATGTTCGAAGCGCCGCAACGGATCGCCGATCTGATCGTCGACTTCGTCGACCGCTACGCATCACCGCCGCCGCGCGAGGCGATCAGCTAGCGTCGAGCGCCTTCTTGAAGTCGGCGGCGATGCTGTCGAGAAACTCCTCGCTGGTCTGCCACGGCTGGCCGTCGCCGATCAGCAGCGCCAGGTCCTTGGTCATCTGACCGCCTTCGACGGTGCCGATCACGCTGTGCTCCAACGTGGTTGCGAACTTGATCACATCAGGCGTGTTGTCCAGCTTGCCGCGGTGCGCCAGCCCGCGTGTCCACGCGAAGATCGACGCGATCGGGTTCGTCGACGTGGGCTTGCCCTGCTGGTACTGCCGGTAGTGACGGGTGACGGTGCCATGCGCGGCCTCCGCCTCGACGGTCTTGCCGTCGGGCGTCAACAACACCGACGTCATCAGGCCCAGTGAGCCGTAGCCCTGGGCGACGAGGTCGGACTGCACATCGCCGTCGTAATTCTTGCACGCCCAGACGTACCCGCCCTCCCACTTCAGGCACGACGCGACCATGTCGTCGATCAGGCGATGCTCGTAGGTCAGGCCCTCGGCCTCGAACTCGTCCTTGTACTCCTCGTCGAAGATGCGGGCGAACTCGTCCTTGAACATCCCGTCGTAGCCCTTGAGGATCGTATTCTTGGTCGACAGGTAGACCGGGTATTTCTGTTGCAGCCCATAGTTGAACGACGAGCGGGCGAAGTCCTGGATGGACTTGCGGAAGTTGTACATCCCCATCATCACGCCGCCCCCCTCGGGGATGTGCACGACGTCGTGCACGATCGGCTCACTGCCGTCATCCGGGGTGAAGCTGACGGTGAAGGTGCCGGGTTTGTCGACCTTGAAGTTGTCGGCGCGGTATTGGTCGCCGAACGCGTGCCTGCCGATGACGATCGGCTTGGTCCAGCCCGGCACCAGCCGCGGCACGTTCTCGATGACTATCGGCGCGCGGAAGATGGTGCCGCCCAGGATGTTTCGGATGGTTCCGTTGGGCGAGAGCCACATCTTCTTGAGGTTGAACTCCTTGACGCGGGCCTCGTCGGGCGTGATGGTCGCGCATTTCACGCCGACACCGTGACGCTTGATGGCTTCGGCCGCGTCGATCGTGACCTGGTCGTCGGTCTGATCTCGATGCTCGATGCCGAGGTCGTAGTAGTCGAGATTGACGTCAAGGTGGGGCAGGATGAGCTTGTCCTTGATCATCTTCCAGATGACGCGGGTCATCTCATCCCCGTCGAGTTCCACGACCGTGCCCTCGACCTTGATCTTGGCCATCGTCAGATCTTTGCCGACTCCAGTGCCGAATTCAGCGTCTTGCTCGGCCGCATCACCGCCGTGGTCTTCTCCGGATCCGGGTAGTAGTAGCCGCCGATATCCACCGACTTGCCTTGTACCTCAGCAAGTTCCGACACGATGGCGTCCTCGTTGTCGGCCAGGGTCTTGGCCAGCTTCGCGAAGTGATCGGCCAGTTCCTTGTCCTCGGTCTGCTCGGCCAGTTCCTGCGCCCAGTACATGGCGAGATAGAACTGGCTGCCCCGGTTGTCCAACTCGCCGGTCTTGCGCGACGGGCTCTTGTTGTTGTCCAACAACTTCCCGATCGCGGAGTCCAGCGTGGTGCCGAGCAGGGTTGCCCTCTTGTTTTCCGTCTTGCGGCCGATGTCCTCGAAACACGCTCCAAGAGCCAGGAACTCGCCAAGCGAATCCCAGCGCAGGTGGTTCTCCTCGACCAGCTGATGGACATGCTTGGGCGCCGAACCGCCCGCCCCGGTCTCGTACATGCCGCCACCGGCCATCAGCGGCACGATGGACAGCATCTTCGCGCTGGTGCCCAGCTCCAGGATGGGGAACAGGTCAGTCAGGTAGTCGCGCAGAATGTTTCCGGTCACCGCGATGGTGTCCTGGCCGCGGATCAACCGCTCCAACGTGTACCGCATGGCCCACACCTGCGGCATGATCTGGATGTGAAGGCCCTCGGTGTCGTGGTCCTTCAAGTACTCCTTGACCTTCTGTCGCAGTTCCACCTCGTGCGGCCGCTCGGTGTCGAGCCAGAACAGCGCAGTCATGCCCGACGCCCGTGCCCTGGTCACGGCGAGCTTGACCCAGTCACGGATCGCCGCGTCCTTGACCACCGGCATGCGCCAGATGTCGCCGGTTTCGACGTTCTGTGTCAGCAGCACCTCGCCGGTGTCGATGTCGACGATGTTCGCGACGCCGTCCTCGGGAATCTCGAACGTCTTGTCGTGCGACCCGTACTCCTCGGCCTGCTGCGCCATCAGCCCGACGTTGGGGACGGTGCCCATCGTGGTCGGGTCGAACTGGCCGTGCGTCTTACAGAAGTTGACCATCTCCTGGTAGATGCGGCTGAACGTGGACTCCGGGTTGACGGCCTTGGTGTCCTTGGTGCGCCCGTCAGCGCCGTACATCTTCCCGCCGAGACGGATCATGGCAGGCATCGACGCGTCGACGATCACGTCGCTGGGCGAATGGAAGTTGGTGATGCCGCGGGCCGAATCCACCATCGCCAGTTCCGGGCGGTGCTCGTGCACGGCGTGGATGTCCTGGATGATCTCCTCACGCTGCGAGGCGGGCAGCGTGGCGATCTTGTCGTACAGATCGCTCATCCCGTTGTTGACGTTGACGCCGAGTTCGTCGAGCACCTTCTGATGCTTGGCGAACGCCTCCTTGTAGAAGACCTTCACCGCGTGGCCGAACACGATGGGGTGGCTCACCTTCATCATGGTGGCCTTGACGTGCAGCGAGAACATCACGCCGGTCTTGTAGGCGTCCTCGATCTGCTCTTCGAAGAAGTCGCACAGCGCCTTGCGGCTCATGAACATGCTGTCGATGATGTCGCCGGCGTCGAGGGCCACCTCCGGCTTGAGCACCAGCGTCTCGCCGCTCTTGGTCTCCAGCACCATCTTGACCTTGCGGTCGGTGTCCAGCGTCATCGACTTCTCGCCGTGGTAGAAGTCGCCCTTCTTCATGGTCGCGACGTGGGTGCGCGACGCCTGGGACCACTCCCCCATGCTGTGCGGATGCTTGCGGGCGTACTCCTTGACCGCCTTGGGCGCGCGTCGGTCGGAATTGCCTTCGCGCAGCACGGGATTGACGGCGCTGCCGAGAATCTTGGCGTACCGCTCCTTGATCGCCTTTTCCTCGTCGTTCTTCGGGTCGCCCGGGTAGTCGGGCAGGTCGTAACCCTTGGCCTTGAGCTCCTTGATGGCGGCCAGCAGCTGCGGCACCGACGCGCTGATGTTCGGCAGCTTGATGATGTTGGTGTCCGGCTTGTGGGTCAGCTCGCCAAGCGTGGCCAGGTTGTCCGGCACGCACTGCTCCTCGGTCAGCCGGTCGGAAAACTCGGCGAGAATGCGCGCCGCCACCGAGATGTCACTGCTTTCGACGTTGATCCCCGCCGGCTCGGTGAAGGTCCGGATGATCGGCAGGAACGAGTACGTCGCGAGCATCGGCGCCTCGTCGGTCAGCGTATAGATGATGGTCGGCTGCTCGGCGCTCATGTCGTCTTCTCCCGGCGTCAGTTTCGGTTCTATATGTCCTATCGCGCGCCAGACTACAAGCGCCGCTGCGCACGCGAGGGGCCAGCTTGGCCTACTGACCAGTAGCTTCGCCAGCCGCAGAAGATGGGGATCTACTTCCGATGCCGCCGCACAGTCGTCGAGGCGACGATCACAGCGGCCGCAGACGGCGCTGGCACCCAGTCAGCGACATGAGATACGCTTCTCTGCGGTCATGAGTGCCAGCGTCAAGCCCCGGCTTGCTGGCCGGCAACCCTCCAACCGCGGTGGGGTGCCCCGGGTGATTGACCAGGTTGCGTAGCCGCCATGGCTACCGGCAAGCGCGGGTCCGTTGTGACGGGCCCCCAGAGAAGACAGGCGGAGGTCCGGCGTGCGCAGTTGTCGCTGAGTGCGTCGACCGCACCCCAGCCAGGCCCATCACATCAGGAGAACAGCCCATGAGCACCGAAAACACCCTCGACGACCCGAAGGCCAACTGGTCGTTCGAGACCAAACAGGTCCACGCCGGCCAGACCCCCGACATCGCGACAAACGCCAGGGCGCTGCCGATCTACCAGACCACGTCGTACACGTTCAACAGCACCGACCACGCCGCCGCGCTGTTCGGCCTCGCCGAGCCCGGCAACATCTACACCCGGATCATGAACCCGACCCAGGACGTCGTCGAGCAGCGCATCGCCGCGCTCGAG
This sequence comes from Mycobacterium sp. ACS1612, assembly GCF_001667505.1. GTDB lineage: Bacteria > Actinomycetota > Actinomycetes > Mycobacteriales > Mycobacteriaceae > Mycobacterium. The sequence goes on along the minus strand of NZ_LZHZ01000010.1, from coordinate 15,527 downwards.
GGCGGGGTCGCCGCGCTGTTCCTGTCCTCCGGCCAGGCCGCCGAGCACTTCGCGATCCTCAACCTCGCCAACGCGGGCGACCACATCGTGTCGAGCCCGCGACTGTACGGCGGCACCTACAACCTGTTCCACTACACGCTGCCGAAGCTCGGCATCGAGGTCAGCTTCGTCGAGGATCCCGACGATCTGAACTCCTGGCGCGCGGCCGTGCGGCCCAACACCAAGGCGTTCTTCGGCGAGACCATCTCCAACCCGCAGAACGACATCCTCGACATCCCCAACGTCGCGGCCGTCGCGCATGACGCCGGTGTACCGCTGATCGTCGACAACACCGTCGCCACCCCGTACCTGATCCAGCCGCTGTCCCACGGCGCCGACATCGTCGTGCATTCGGCCACGAAGTATCTGGGCGGGCACGGCGCGGCGATCGCGGGCGTGATCGTCGACGGCGGCACCTTCGACTGGACCAACGGCAAGTTCCCCGGCTTCACCACGCCGGACCCGAGCTATCACGGTGTGGTGTTCGCCGAACTCGGCCCGCCCGCATTCGCGTTGAAGGCGCGCGTGCAACTGCTGCGGGATCTCGGCTCGGCCGCCGCGCCGTTCAACGCGTTCCTGGTGGCCCAAGGGTTGGAAACGCTGAGCCTGCGCGTTGAACGCCATGTGGCGAATGCACAGCAGGTAGCGGAATACCTCGCCGGTCATCCCGATGTCATCTCGGTGAACTACGCCGGGCTGCCGACGTCGCCGTGGTACGAGCTCGGAAAGAAGCTCGCACCCAAGGGAACCGGCGCGGTGCTGGCCTTCGAGCTGGCCGGTGGCATCGACGCGGGCAAGGCGTTCGTCAACGCGCTGACCCTGCACAGCCACGTCGCCAACATCGGCGACGTGCGGTCGCTGGTGATCCACCCGGCGTCGACCACGCACGCCCAGCTCACCCCGGAGGAGCAGTTGGCCACCGGCGTGACGCCGGGACTGGTCCGCCTCGCGGTCGGCATCGAGGGCATCGCCGACATCCTGGCCGACCTCGAACAGGGTTTCGCGGCCGCGAAGCCGTTCCACACGTCGGGTTCGACGGACCCCAAAGCCACGGCGGCGTTCTGATGACACTGTCCGAAGTGAGAGTCGACGTGGCGTCGCTGCCCGCAGAAGGCGAAGTCGGCTATGTCGACATCGGCACGCTGACGCTGGAGAACGGCGCGGTGATTGATGACGTGACAATCGCGGTGCAGCGGTGGGGTGAGTTGTCGCCGAGCCGCGACAACGTGGTCGTCGTGCTGCACGCGCTGACCGGCGACTCCCACGTCACCGGCCCGACCGGTCCTGGCGACGAGACCGAGGGCTGGTGGGAAGGCGTCGCCGGGCCTGGTGCGCCGATCGACACCAACCGCTGGTGTGCGATCGCCACCAACGTGCTGGGCGGCTTCCGCGGCTCGACGGGCCCGAGTTCGGTTGCGCCGGACGGAAAGCCGTGGGGCTCGCGATTCCCGCTCGTCTCGGTGCGCGATCAGGTCGAGGCCGATGTCGCCGCGCTGGCCGCGCTCGGCATCACCGAGGTCGCGGCGGTGGTCGGCGGCTCGATGGGCGGCGCGCGGGCGCTGGAGTGGATCGTCGGCTACCCCGACAAGGTCCGCGCCGCGCTGGTGCTGGCGGTCGGCGCGCGCGCCACCGCCGACCAGATCGGCACCCAGAGCACCCAGATCGCGGCCATCAAGTCCGACCCGCACTGGTGCAACGGCGACTACTACGGCACCGGGCGCTCACCCGATGTCGGCATGGAGATCGCGCGGCGCTTCGCGCATTTGACGTATCGCGGCGAGGAAGAACTGGACGCCAGGTTCCGCAACGATCCGCAGGGTGGCGAGGACCCGGCGACCGGCGGGCGCTACGCGGTGCAGAGCTATTTGGAACACCAGGGCCGCAAATTGCTCAAGCGGTTCGACGCGGGCACCTATGTGGCGCTGTCCGATGCGCTGTCCAGCCACGACGTGGGTCGCGGCCGCGGCGGCATCGAGGCGGCACTGCGCGGCTGCCCCGTGCCCGTCGTCGTCGGTGGCATCACGTCGGACCGGCTGTACCCGATTCGGCTGCAGGAGGAATTGGCGGAGCTGCTGCCCGGTTGTACCGAGCTGAACGTGGTCGACTCCATCTACGGCCACGACGGCTTTCTCTTGGAGACCGAGGCGGTGGGCAAGCTGATTCGTCGAACGTTGGAGTTGGCCGAAAGGTGAACCAGTCCAGGCAGCAGCGTTCACTGTCGTTCGGCGCGGAGGCCGCGGCATATGAGCGAGGGCGGCCCTCGTACCCGCCGGAGGCCATCGACTGGCTGTTGCCCGACGGCACCGTCGACGTGCTGGACCTCGGCGCGGGCACCGGAAAGCTGACCACCCGACTCGTCGAGCGCGGACTCAGTGTGGTGGCTGTCGACCCGATCCCGGAAATGCTGGAGCTGCTGAGCAATTCGCTGCCCGATACGCCCGCGCTGCTGGGCACCGCGGAGGAGATCCCGCTGCCCGACGACAGCGTCGACGCGGTATTGGTAGCCCAGGCTTGGCATTGGTTCGACCCCGAACTCGCCGCCAAGGAGATCGCGCGCGTGCTGCGGCCCGGGGGCCGGCTCGGGCTGGTGTGGAACACCCGCGACGAGCGGCTGGGCTGGGTCAAGGATCTGGGCCGCATCATCGGCCACGAAGAAGACCCGTTGAGTCAACAGGTGACGCTGCCCGCGCCGTTCACCGACGTCGAGCGCCACCATGTCGAGTGGACGAGCTACCTGACCCCGCAAGCGCTGATCGACCTTGTCGCCTCGCGCAGTTACTGCATCACGTCACCGGAGAAGGTGCGCACCCGCACCCTCGAGCAGGTGCGCGAGTTGCTGGCCACCCATCCTGCACTGGCCAACACCAACGGCCTGGCACTGCCTTACGTCACGGTCGGTATCAGGGCGACACTCGCATAATCGCCAACCCATCGCCGCAGTGCCGCGTGCAACCGCTGGCTGTCGTCCGCGTCGAAAGTGTCTGCGGCCCAAGCGACATAGCCGTCGGGTCGAATGAGGATCGCCACCGCGTCGATGTCGGCGGTGGACCCGGTGACGACGTCGATGCGGTCGGCCCACTCACCGGCGGCGTCACCCACACAGCCGGACAAGTCGAGTAGGACGGGACGTCCACAGCGCAGCAGTTCGGCCACCCGGCGTCCGTCGTCGAGCGTCAGATCGGGCACGAGACGGCCCGACAGCGGATGCTCGTCGCCGGTGTCGTAGCGGACGTCCGAACCCGCTAGCAGATGCGCCATGTGCGCGCCGACGCCCGGCAGCTGCAGTAGCTCAGCGAAAAGTGTTCGCAGAGCGGCGATCTCGGGGCCTGGCCGGAACAGCGCAGTCTGTGACAGGGACTGCATCATCACGCGCTCGCCGACGGGGAACCGCTCATTGTGATAGGTGTCGAGCAGGCCGGGCGGGGCCCACCCGTTGACGGCGGCGGCAAGTTTCCAGCCGAGGTTCATGGCGTCCTGCATGCCGAGGTTCAGGCCCGGGCCACCCATGGCGGAGTGCACGTGCGCCGAATCGCCGACCAGGAAGATGTTGCCCACCCGGTACCGGTCGGCCTGCCGGGTGTTCTGTCCGGCGATGCGACGCAACGCGTGCGGCCCTTCGCCGCGCGGCGCCTCGACGGGCAGGTCGACGCCGAGCACGCGTCGCGCACTGTCACGCAACTCCTCCAACGTCATCGGAGCCGAATCGTCGGCCTGCTGGTCGAACTCGATGGTCCCGACCAGCGGCCTGCCCTGTTCCATCTCGGCGAAGATGAATCCGCCGTTGTCGAGTCGGTTGTGCCCGAATGGCAGGGGGCCAAAGTCGGGCACGTTGATTCCGCCTGTGGCGGAACGCATTTCCGGTGGCACGCCGACGTGCGCGATCCGCGCCACCATGTCCGACGTATGGCCGGGGAAGTCGATCCCCGCCAGTTTGCGCACGGTACTGCGGCCACCGTCGGCGCCGACGAGGTAGGTGGCGTCGAGCCGGTACGTCTCGTTTGCGGTGGACACGGTGATCGTCACCCCGTCGGAACGGGGGTCCACCCCGATCAACTCATGCGCCCATCGCACTTCGACACCGAGGTCATGCGCGCGTTCGAGCAGAAGCCGGACAAGTCGCGGCTGCTGGATCGGCAGACCGTACATCGGGCTGTCCGACATCCCGGTCAACGGCACCCGCATACCGCTGAATATCCACTCGTACATCGGTTTTGGCGGTTCGTCGGACCCGGTGAACATCTGGTAGAGCCCGCGCATGTCGAGCAGCCGCACCACCTGGCCGATCATGCCGTTGGCCTTGGGTTCGTCGCTGGGCGCGGACAGCCGCTCGAGCACGACGGGCCTCACACCGGCCAGCGCAAGCTCGCACGCCACCATCAATCCGTTGGGGCCCGCCCCGGAAATGACCACGTGGTTTTCAGACATCGGCATCACCTTTCAGGCAGTCCAGCGGCGACTTCGGCAAGGCCGCGACGCAGCAGTTCGGTATAGGCCACCGGCGGATCGGCATTGGCGTACGTCTCCATCGCCGTTTCGCCGACCGCCCTGACGACGGCGACGACCAACCGCGGGTACAGATCGCGTACCGGGTCCAGCCCGGTGCGTTCGGCAACCGCATCGACCCAGTCGGCGAACAGTTCCCGCGTCAGCGCTGCGCGCATATCCCGCGCGGACAGCAGTTCGCGGATGACGGCCAACTCGTCGGGCGTCGGCCGAACATCGAAGGCGCCCGCGGCCTCCAGTGGTGCGAGCACCGACTCGGTGATCGCCGACCACAGCGGCTCGTCGGCGGGCCGCTGTCGGAATACCGCCAAGCTCTGGCGCATTCGATCGATCTGTCGGAAGGCAACCGCCTCGTACTTGCCTGCGAAGTAGTTGTTGAACGTCCGTAGTGACACGCCGGCCCGGGCGGCGATGTCTTCACGGGTGACGTTGTCGAGCCCGCGCTCGAGCGCGAGTTCCAACGCGGCATTGCTGAGCGCCCAGCGGGTATCGAGCTTCTTGCGCTCGCGAAGGCCCGTCCTCACGCGCCCCAACCTAGCCCAAGTTTGCACAGTAGGCAAAATTGCCTACTGTGCACTCAGCGACGCGCTCGGCCACCCGGACACACCCCTTGATGTCGCACGATCGAATACGCGACACTTCAGTGGGCGGATTACATCTGCACCCGCGCCAACCTTGAACAAATCCCGTGAGATGAACACCTTGAGCCAAACGCGTGTCGACGCCTCCCCGGCGCGTTCGGCGGTTGCCAGCATCCGTCCGATCCGGCGCGCCATGCCATTTTTTGTGGCCGTGATCCTGTTCCTGTTGGTACTCGCCGGCTGCGCAGAGCCGGCGAGGCCATCAACCACCACGGCTGCGGCAGCCACATCGACCACGCTGTCGCCCGCGCCGCCGCGGCCGTCGTCCGCTCCTACGAAGTGGCGGCTGGCGTCCGACCCGGCGCACCTGGCCGACGATCTCGTCGCCGATGAGCAGGCGCTCCGCGATCCGGCGTCGTCGGAGGCTGTGTTGTTGGCGGCCGCCCGCCGACAGCAAGCGGCCTACCGCGCGCTCGGACGCCACCCCGAGTGGGATCCAATCGCGCGCCGCCAAGTCCCGCCGTCGCTCCTGGAAATCTATGACTGCAATGTCGACGCGCGCCGGCAACTGACCGCGATGAGCAAGGGCCAAGCGCAGAGTACTTTGCCGGCGTGGCGCATCGACCCACCGAAGTCGGCCGAGGAGCTGTTGAGTCACTACCGCGCGGCGGAATCGGCGTCCGGCGTCGGATGGGCCTATCTGGCTGCGATCAACCTGATCGAGACCGGCTTCGGGCGCATCGCCGGGGTGAGCACCGCTGGCGCGCAAGGCCCGATGCAGTTCTTGCCTTCGACCTTTGCCGCCTACAGTGAGGGCGGCGACATCCTCTCGACCCGCGACAGCATCATGGCGGCCGGCCGCTATCTTGCCGGTAGTGGCTTTGCCGAGGACCGCGATTCGGCTCTGTATCGGTACAACAACTCCCACCAATACGTGCAAGCGGTCAACGACTATGCAGCGGTGCTCGCAGCCGATCCCGCTGCGTATGCCGGGTACTACCGGTGGGACGTCTACTACAACACGACCGCCGGTGACGTGGTTCTGCCCGTCGGTTACTCTGCGACCTCACCGATCCCCGTCGCGGACTACCTGGCGACCCACCCGAATTGACCCGAACTCCAGGCAAACCTGCCGCAGTTCACCTTCGGGTGCTATCGCACGCACGGCACGTCCTGACCGCTCATGCGGGTGAGGTTCGTCGGGGCCGGGGCCTCCGTGCCGGTGGCGCCAGCGGCCACCGTGCTGACGGTCGTGGTGGGGCTAGTCGACCCTTCCGGTGTCGAACCATCGCGATCGAGATAATCCTCCGCATCGAAATCGGTGCCCACGGTGAGCTGAACCGTGTTGGGCGCGACCGCGTCAGAGGCGGTCGCGGTGAGATCCAGTTGATCGGAGAGCGCGGTGGCCGCTGCCTGCGCGCCCGGGCCGTATCCGATGCTGCTCGCTTCCACGATTGTGTCGGCAGTGCTCGCCAGGCCTTCGGTGAACTGACCGTTGGCGAAGTACTTCTCGAGGGAAAACGCCAGCCCCTCTCGCCCAGCCCCATTGACCACGTTGAGCACCACGCCGGGCGGGGCCAGCTGTGTCGTGCTCGGGACCTGTCCGGTCGCGATGACGCCCCCCGACGAAGTTGGAGTGGACAGCACACTATGCACGATGGAGCGGATGGTCGGCACGTCGATGATGTTGACGTCTTCACCATCCGAGGTGCGGCCGAATTCGGTGATCGGCAGTGTGTACAGCGAAAGCGGACGCTCGCTGAGGGTGGCTGCGTACCGGATGAAACCGAGCAAGTCAAAGCCGGCGTCGACTGCGACATTGTCTTTCGCGACATCGACAAGATGCTGCAGCGCCCTCGGGTCCGACAGCGCCCCGCTGTGACGCAGACCCGCGAGCAGTGAGGCGATGAACGCCTGTTGGCGTCTGGTGCGGTCAAGGTCGGTGAACATCGCATCGTTGACGTCGCGACGTTGTCGGACGAACGCCATCGCCTGGGCCGCACTGATCTGCTGGATGCCTTCACGGAAGTTGGCACCCGAGTAGTACGGGTCGGAGGTGTCGTGTTGCAGGCATACGGTGATGGGTTCAACCACCCGGGCGATCTGGACGAAGGCTGCCAGGCTGACCTCGATGAAGTGATCGATCGGTATCTGGAGCAGCCGTCGGACCGTCCTGATCTCAGCCTTGCGGCCGGCCTCGCGCGCGCGCTGCTCAGCCGCCGCAACGTCGCTCGCATCAGGAGCGTCGTCCGCCGCCTCGCCGGGCGCCGCATCCGCACGGCCTATCACCTGTTGATAGGCCAAGCTGTAGGCATGCTTGACCTTGCCTCGGCATCCCGGCGCCGGGCACCCGACCAGGTCCACGTAGTCGTCGCGCGGGATGGAGATCGCGGTGACCGGCCCGGCTCCGGCGGGGATGTGCAGCACGATGAGGACATCCGCATCGTTCTCGCCGGAGTGCTCGTCACCGGCGTGCAGCGCGTCGTAAAGGTCGTATGGCAACAGGCCACCCCGCTGGTCGCGGCGGGTATCCAGCCCCATGATGAGGATGTTCTGATCGGCTCCCGGGGATGAGGGCTCCTCGGCCAGCGCCTCGGACGTGGTGATGACTGTGGCAACCCGGTGCAATTCCACCCAGCCGATGCCCGAAACGACCAGGATCAGCGCCGAAACGATTGCTCCCAGCACCTTGGCACCGCGCGGAATCCTGTGCTCGGCCGGCTGGCGAGGCCGCCGGTGGCGCGCCCCAGGGGTGGCTCGGCCGGCGCCACCTGCACGATCAGGAGCAGACATAACAAAGCGCACCATATCCCCGCCGACACCCACCTAATCGCAGCCGCGAAAATATTGACGCGATCTGTCTGGCGCGTTTGGAACGTCGGATGCGCTAACGGTTCACCATCCAGGCGGTGGCGTCAGCACGGTATCGATGAGGTAGAGCGTGGCGTTGGCGGTGACGATTCCGCCGCAGAGCACTAGTGCGTCGTTGACCCACAGCCGATCAGCGGGGCCGGTGACGGATAGCTCGCTGCCCTGCAGGGTCTGGTGCGTGCCGTCGATGTCGGCGGGGGTGAACCGTCCGGGTATCACGTGGTAGTTCAGCAGCCGTGTCAGCGATGCGGCGTCGATTCGCAGAGCGGCGGTCGCCTCGACGGGCAAGCGGGAGAAAGCGCTATCGGCCGGCGCGAAGATGGTGACCTCGCCCGCGTCGAGGGTGGCAAGCAGGTTCACGGCGGGGTTGAGTTTGCCGGACAGAGCTGCGCTCAGAGCGCTGAGTTTGGGGTTGCTCGAAATGAAAACGCTCAGCGGCTGTTGTGCTACAGCGGCCGCCGAGCCCTCATTCGCTCGGCCCCGCGGTGCATAGAGCGCACAGGCAGGGCCCATGGGATCCGCGACCGGTGCGGCGCCGGCGCTCCCGATCGACACCGCCAGCAGTGTCGCGACGGCCACCAGGGTCGTCCCCAAGCGGAAGTGCCAGGATGTCACGTCCTGTGGTTACCCGTTCTCGCCGCCTGAATGCCGACGTCTTCACGACGCATGCGCCAACAACCCTCGCCCCCCTGCACAGTTGCATCGATTAGACCCGAGGTGCCGCGGGTACCCGAAACTGACTAAAGCCGCTGGTCGGGGGTCAGAACCAGAACATGAACGCAACGCCGCCGAACGTACCAAAACCCAAGCAGCACAGCCTCGTTCGTTATGCAGTGGCAGCGGTATTGGCGGTGTTGATGGCCCTCTGGACGGCGGGCTGCCAGACGGACGCGACACCCGCGGAAGTCCCGAATCCCGATGAACCCGCGTCGATCAGAATCGAGCCCGCGCCCGGCGCACGCGATGTCGATCCGGTCGCGCCGGTATCGGTTAGCGCGCAGAGCGGAACGCTTACCGATGTGGTCATGGTCAATGACGCCGGCAAGCGCGTCGACGGCGTGCTCACTCCCGATGCAAAGGTATGGCATCCCGTCGTGCCGCTGGGCTACGGTCGCACCTACACGCTGACTGTCAGCAGCCGCGGACCGGGCGGAAAGACTTCCACACAACCGATGTCGTTTTCCACGCTCACCCCGCCGAACCAGACCAAGGTCTCACTCGAAACGACGTCGGAGGCCGCACTGACCGACGGCGCCACCTACGGAGTAGGCACCGTCATCGTGGCGCACTTCGACGAGCCGATCACCGATAAGGCCGAAGCCGAGCGACACCTGACCGTCACGGCTTCTCCCCCAGTGGCGGGTGCCTGGAATTGGGTGGATGACCAGCACGCGCACTGGCGCCCGGAACACTATTACTCGCCGGGCACAACGGTGACCGTCGAGGCGAAAGTTTACGGAATTCAGTTGGCGCAGGGCGTGTTCGGTCAACAAGACGAGCATCTTAAGTTCACCATCGGCGAGTCGCATGTCTCGATAGCCGACGACCAGACCCACCAGGTCAGCGTTTACCGCAACGGCACACTGGTGCGCACCATGCCCACCTCGATGGGCATGGGGGGCACCGAGCAGGTGGCCGACCGGACGTTGTCGTTCTGGACCCCGCCGGGCATTTACACGGTGCTGGACAAGGGCAATCCGGTGGTAATGGATTCCTCGACGTTCGGTCTACCCAAGAACTCCAGGCTCGGATACCGCGAGACCATCAACTACGCCACCCGCATCAGCACCGACGGCATCTACCTGCACCAGCTCGACGCGACGATATGGGCGCAGGGGAATACCGACACCAGCCACGGATGCTTGAACCTCAACGGGGACAACGCCAAATGGTTCTATGACTTCTCGGTGCCCGGTGACGTCGTCGAAGTCAGAAACACAGGCGGGCCACCCCTCACGATCGCCCAGAACGGCGACTGGACCATTCCGTGGGATCAGTGGCGCAAGGGCAGCGCGTTGCAGTGAGAACGTCGGGATGCGGACAGCCAAATGAGCCATAATGGCCATTGTGGGCATAACGGCTAGAATGGCCATATGCCTACATTGACTTTCCGCAACCGGGACGGCGAGTTGGTCGACGTTCCCACCGTGGCGGCCACGCGCTTCAAGAACGAGTTCGGCACCATCTTCGAGCAGGCGTCCCTCGGCGGTGCGGTCGCGATCACCAAACACAACACGCCCAAGGCGGTGCTGTTGTCCTACGCCGAGTTCGAAGCGTTGACCAAGGCCAGCGCGCCCACCCTCGACGACCTGTCCGACGATTTCGACCGCCTGCTGGAAACCATGCAGACCCCGCGGGCGAGGACGGCGATGGCATCGGCCTTCGACGCCTCCCCCGAGCAGCTGGGCCGCGCCGCGGTCAAGGCGGCCCGCGCCAAGCGCTGACCACACCGCATGGCCCACAAGGCCCAACCACCGCGCCTTTACGTCCTCGCCGGTGTCAACGGCGCCGGCAAGAGCAGCGTCGGCGGCGCCATGTTCCGGGCGGCCGGCGCCGACTACTTCAACCCGGACGAGGCGGCACGCCGATTGATGGCCGCGAACCCGGGACTCGACCAGCTCAAAGCGAACGCGGCGGCGTGGCATCAGGGCCGACGCCTGCTGGAGCGGGCGATCGAGGAACGCAAGGACTTCGCATTCGAGACGACGCTCGGTGGCAATACCATGCCGCGGCTGCTCGCCGAGGCGGCGTCGAAGGGGTTCGAAGTACGCGTCTTCTACGTCGGGTTGGCCAGCCCCGATCTGCACCTCGAGCGGGTCCGCCACCGTGTGCAGGCAGGCGGTCACGACATTCCGGAATCCAGCATTCGACGCCGTTGGCGGCACAGCCGACTCAATCTCGTGCAGTTGCTGCCGCAGTTGACCGAGCTACGGGTCTACGACAACTCCGCGGACGCCGACCCAAAGGCCGGACACGCGCCCCGACCGGTGTTGGTGCTGCACTTGGATCACGGCGAAATCGTTAACCCACAAGATCTTTCGCAGACACCGGAGTGGGCCAAGCCGATCGTCGCCGCCGCACTCAAGCTGACCTGACCCACGCTAACTGGTGCCCAACGGGTCGATCGTCCACGCGACGTAGAGCATGGCGGCACTGACCGATGCGGTCGTGACGAAGTCGATGGTCCGACTGCGGACCGCCAGTAGCCCCACCCGGTCGTCGGGCAGGGCCAGCCGGAACGCCGCCGCGACGCCGACACCGATGGCGAGCACCAGCGCACCCCGTCGCCAATAACCCGCGACCACAAGACCAAACGCGGTAATGATGATCACGCCGACCAACAGGATTGGCCACTGCCCGCCAAACACCTTGCGGGTGAACTCTTTCAGCGTCACTTAGCGAGCGCTTCGGCGCGTTCGACGACATTGGTCAGCAGGAACGCCCGCGTCAGCGGCCCCACCCCGCCCGGATTGGGCGACACATGACCCGCCACCTCCCACACGTCGGGATGCACGTCGCCGACGAGCTTGCCTTCCTCGTCGCGCGACACCCCGACGTCGACGACTGCGGCACCCGGTCGCACCATCTCGGCGGTCACCATGTGCGGCACGCCCGCCGCGGCGATGATGACGTCGGCCTCGCGCGTCAACTGCGGCAGATGACGAGTCGCGGTGTGGCACAACGTGACTGTCGCGTTCTCCGACCGGCGCGTCAACAACAGGCCGAGCGGCCTGCCGACCGTGACGCCGCGCCCGATCACCGCCACCTGCGCGCCCGCGATCTCCACCTCGTAGCGGCGCAACAGGTGCACGATGCCGCGGGGTGTGCACGGCAGCGGCGCAGGCTCGTTGAGAACCAGCCTGCCCAGGTTGGTCGGATGCAGTCCGTCGGCGTCCTTGCCGGGGTCGATGCGTTCCAAGGCGGCGTTCTCGTTGAGATGCTTGGGCAGCGGCAACTGGACGATGTAACCGGTGCACTCCGGGTTGGCGTTGAGTTCGTCGATGGTCTCGTCGAGCTTGGCCTGGCTGATGTCGGCGGGTAGGTCGCGCCGGATCGAGTTGATGCCGACCTTCGCGCAGTCGGCGTGCTTGCCGCGCACATAGGCGTGCGATCCGGGGTCGTCGCCGACCAGAACCGTGCCCAGTCCGGGCGTCCTGCCTGCCGCGGTCAGAGCCGCAACCCGCTCCTTGAGGTCGACGAAGATCTCGTCGCGCGTGGCCTTACCGTCCAGTGTGATCGCACCCACGGATCACATTGTGGCAGGCTCCCCTGCATGAACACTCAGCCCAATGTGTTCACCCCGGCCAAACTCGGCCCGGTGACGCTGCGCAATCGGATCATCAAGGCCGCGACGTTCGAGGCGTCGACGCCGAACGCGCTCGTCACCGACGACCTGATCACCTATCACCGATTGCCCGCCGCGGGCGGTGTCGGCATGACGACGGTGGCGTACCTCGCCGTGTCCAAGGGTGGGCGCACCGAGGGCAACGCCATCTGGTGGCGGCCCGAGGCACTGCCCGGGTTGAAGAAACTGACCGAGGCCATCCACGCCGAGGGCGCCGCGATCAGCGCGCAGATCGGCCATGCCGGGCCGGTCGCCAACGCCCGCTCCACGCGGGCGACCGCGTACGCGCCGGTGCGGTTCTTCAACCCGCTGTCGATGCGCTTCGCCAGGAAGGCCACCAAGGACGACATCGCCGACATCATCAAGGCGCACGCCGACGCCGCCCGCTACGCCATCGACTGCGGCTTCGACGCGGTCGAAATCCATCTGGGCCACAACTACTTCGCCAGCTCGTTTCTCAGCCCGCTGATCAACCGGCGCTCCGACGAATTCGGCGGAACGCTCGAGAATCGGGCCAAGGTGGCGCGCGGCCTGGTGACCGCGGTCCGCCGCGTCGTCAAGGACCAGATCGCGGTGACCGCGAAACTCAACATGGCCGACGGTGTGCGCGGCGGCATCTCGACCGACGAGTCGCTGCAGACGGCCAAGTGGCTCGAGGAAGACGGCGGCCTCGACGCCATCGAATTGACCGCAGGCAGCTCGCTGGTCAACCCGATGTACCTGTTCCGCGGCGGCGCGCCGGTCAAGGAGTTCGCCAGCGCGTTCAAGCCGCCGCTGAGCTGGGGCATCCGGATGACCGGCAACAAGTTCTTCCGCGAGTACCCGTATCGCGAGGCATACCTGTTGCGCGACGCCAAGCTGTTCCGCGCGGAACTGAAGATGCCGCTGATCCTGCTCGGCGGCATCACCAATCGGGAAACCATGGACCTCGCGATGGCCGAAGGGTTCGACTTCGTCGCGATGGGTCGCGCATTACTCGCCGAACCCGATCTGATCAACAGGATCCAGGCCGACAGCGCGGTGCGGTCGGCGTGCACGCACTGCAACGTCTGCATGTCGACGATCTACAGCCATACCCACTGCGTGGTGACCGGATCACCGGATCGGCTGCTGCCGCTGCGATGAGTCCGTGGCCCGCGACAGGTCTACCTCGGCATGGGACTCATTCAGATCGAACTGTTCGCCACCCTCGACTTCGTCGGCCAAGCGCCCGGCGGCCCCGACGAGGACCCGGAGGGCTTCCCGTTCGGCGGCTGGCAGGCGCCGCTGATCGACGATGGCGTCGGCGCCCAGATCGCCGCCGCGTACCAGGGCACCGATGCGCTGCTGCTCGGCAGGCGGACCTACGACATCTTCGCCGCCTACTGGCCTCATCAGGACGACGAGTTCGGCACCCTGTTCAATCGCGTCCCGAAGTACGTGGCCTCGCGCGGCACACCCGACCTCTCGTGGACGGGGTCGACGCAACTCGGCCCGGATTTGGCCGTCGCGGTGCGCGAGATCCGTAACCGGCACGAGCAGGTGCGGGTGGTCGGCAGCCTGGATCTGGTGCAGACCCTGTTGGGCGAGAAGCTCTTCGACCGCCTCGACCTCTGGGTGCACCCGATCGTCCTCGGCGTCGGCAAGAAGGTGTTCGACGGCGGCGCGGTGCCCACCAACCTCACCCTTCTCGAACCGCCGGTCGCCAGCGCGAAGGGCACCGTGTTCCTGCGCTACGGACTCGCCGATGGCGTCCCCGCAACCGGTGACATGAGCGCGCCCGATCGACTATCCGCCGACGGGTAGCCGCGGCTCAACGAACGCGACCATCGGCTCCTTGCGGATCACCCATCCCCAGCCCTGCAGGATCATCAGTTCCTTCGGCGAGAAGATGTAGGTGAAGTTGGCGTTGCGCGCCACGTACTTGCCGGCCAGCATCACCGCGCCGGGCACCTTGAGCGCGTAGTCGTCCTTGACGCGCATCCCGCGGTATTCGTAGTGGCCGCTGCCGTCGACGCAGATCGCGACCAGCGACTGTTCGGTGCGTCCAAGCGCCAGGGCGGACTTCGGCGCGTCGCAGCGGGCCGCCTTGTCGACGAATCCGCGATCATCGGTCTGGATGACAGCGGGCTCGGCACCCGCCTTCGCGAGCAGGTTGGCCGCGGCCAGCGCGACGATGATGCCTGCACACACCAGCAGCACGGGGAGCATCGGCCGCCCCGATTTGCCGTGCCGCCATGCGGTGGCTTTGACAGACCGCATGCCTCAGCAGATCACGAATAAGAGCACCGGCTGACACGACGCGCCGTAGCGGGGCCAAGAAGTTAACTAGGCGGGCTACGTGCCCCTGCGCACCGTTCGACGATCGCATCGGCGCGACGTCCTGACGCGCCAGCAGACCAGCAAGGCATTCGGTCGCAACCCCGATAGAGTCGGTCCCGATGAGCCGACCTAATCCGCCCGCGCTGACCGTTCGGTACGAGGGCTCCACGCGAACGTTCGCGCCCGGCAACGACGTCGTCGTCGGCCGCGATCTGCGCGCCGACGTCCGCGTCGGCAACCCGCTGATCTCGCGCGCGCACCTGGTGCTGCGGTTCGACCAGGGCCGGTGGGTCGCGATTGACAACGGCAGCCTCAACGGCCTGTACGTCAACGGCCGCCGGGTGCCGACCGCCGACATCCACGACGGCATGCAGGTCAACGTCGGCAATCCCGACGGTCCGGCGCTGACGTTCGAGGTCGGCAGGCATCAGGGCTCGGCGGGGACGCCGCTGCAGACCACGTCGGTGCCCGTCGCCTCACGCCCCGCGCCGGGCTATCCGCCCCAGCCGCCGACGTCGCGCCCGCCAACCCCGCCGCCGCATCAGCCGATGTATCCGTCTGGCACGCAGGCGCGGTACCCGTCGGGCCCGCAGTCCTATCCGAGCGGTCCGTCGCACGCCCCGAGCATGTCGCAGCCTGTGCGGCGGCCGGTCCCGGTGTCGCAGGCGTCGATCGCCTCGCCCGACCTGGAGTCGGTCACCCAGTTGGGGCCGACGGCAGCGCCACGCACCAGCGAGGGCAACCTCGCGACGAGCATGCTCAAGATCCTGCGGCCGGGGGGGGGGGGGGGGGCGGGGGGGCGGGGGGGGGGGGGCGGGGGGGGGGGGCGGGGGCGCGCGCGCGGCGCGGGGGGGGGCGCCCCCCGGGCGCCGCCGGAGGGGGCGCGG
>NZ_LZHZ01000009.1 GCF_001667505.1 Mycobacterium sp. ACS1612 | reverse complement strand
TGTACCTAGTCACGACGTTGGTAGCAGTCGGCTGATCGGTGGGAGGCCGCCGAGTGCGCTGTGACGGCGTCGAGTGTTGTAGTGCTCGAGCCATGGCGCAAGGGCCGCGGCGCGGTCGGCGTTGCTGACGAAGACTTGGCGGTAGGCCCATTCTGTCTGCAGTGTGCGGTTGAGACGCTCGACCTTGCCGTTCTGCCAAGGGCAGTGCGGTTTGATGAATATCTGGCGGGCGTTGAGGTCGGCGCACACCTCGCGCAGCGACCAGCGATAGGCCCATGCGTTGTCGGTCATGATGCATTCAATGCATGTGATGCCGTGGGCGCGGAAGTAGTCAGCAGCGCGATGGAGGAAGCCGGCGCAAGTAGGCCCCTTCTCGTCAGGCAGTATTTCTGAGTACGCCAATCGAGAATGATCGTCGACCAGCGAGTGGATATAGTCGAAGCCCTTGCCTGACTTGCGTTCTCGATCTGAAACGCCAAGACGTCCGTGCGCCCGCCACCCACCGCCGTCGGGAATGCGACCCAATTTCTTGACGTCCATATGCACGAGTTCGCCAGGCCGCCCGCGTTCGTAGCGCACGGCGGTGGTCTTTGACGCGCGAATGACCTCACCGGTCATCGGGTCACACATCCGCAGGTGCGGCATGCCGCGACGAGCCAGCACCCGCGACACGGTGCGTACTGCCACGCCCAATTCGGCGCCGATCGCATCCGGGCCGAGCCGCTCAGCGCGACGCAGCGCCACAATTTGTTCTTCGATCGACGCAGGTGTGCGCGTCGGCGTCGTGTGCGGGCGCGAGGGCCGGTCCATCAGTCCGGCTACACCTTCGAACTCGAAGCGAGCGATCCACTTATGGACACACCGGCGAGATATCCCCATCGCCGCCGCGATATGGGCTTTGCGCCAGCCATCCTGGAACCGCGCGACGATTAGCAATCTGCCTTGGTAGGTCGTACGGGCATTACGGTGGGACACGAGAACCTCCGAGCAGGTAGTGGGCCTTCGACAAGCCACACCCCACTCGGGGGTTCTCCTCACTTCAAGCCGACACGCCTGCTACCAACCTCATGGCCAGGTACA
>NZ_LZHZ01000008.1 GCF_001667505.1 Mycobacterium sp. ACS1612 | reverse complement strand
ACTCGACGTCTACATCCACTGGTACAACGACGAACGCATCTCAATAAAGCTCAAGGGCCTGAGTCCGGTCCAATACCAGGCCCAGGCCCTCGCGGCTTAGGCTCCCTACGTCAGGGTCCAACTTTCGGGGACCACTTCACACGGCGTGGCGGGGCCTTTCGCGTCTTTTCAAGAAAGTTCCAAGCAGTCTGTCGCACTCTCTACGCCATGAAGAAGACGACAAGCACAATGCTGGGCGCGGTGTGGATCGCCGGTGCGGCGACGATCGGTTTCGCGGCGCCCGCCCAGGCAGGCGACGGTCCGGTGAATCTGCCGCTGACAGACGATGTTCGCGCCGAGCTGGTCCAAGCAGGTGCGGTCCTCACCGGGCATCCGGCGTCGGAGTTCACCGGTTTGCGGCCCGGAAAGTCCTTCTACGCATATGTGCCCGAGGGCGACGTGTATTACGCGGCTGCGAAATTGGACGGCGCAAAGACCGAGGAGGCCGCTATCAATCTGCAGGACCAGAACAGCTACATGATGTTCCGCAAAGCCGGCGATCCGGGAGCGACGTGGGTTCCGACCGCCGCCGGCTTCGGGCCCATACCCGCGGGTCAAGCTCCGTGCCCGATCCCACAGTCCGTTCGTGACGTCTGGCAGTGGCCGGCGGGCAAATGCTATCCGCCCACCGCCTGAGGCTCGCCGTGGCGGCGGCGCTCAGCGCGACACCGCTGTTCATGGCGAGTTGTGGGGCCACGCCCAGCCGCCAGGCCGCGCCCCCTCCCCCGCCGGCATATGCACCTCAGGTGGTGCTGCCCTTCGGCAACTTCATCAACCACCCAGCGGGTTTGGCGGTGGACGGCACGTCCAACATCTACGTGCTCGACTCGAAGTACGGCCAGGTCTGGAAGCAGACTGCAGGTGCGGATCGGCCAAGCCCGTTGGCCTTCGACCAGATCGGCCAGCCGACCGACGTCGCGGTCGACAACCAGAGCAACCTCTACGTCACCGACGGTTACCACCACCGAGTGGTGAAACTCGCACCGCCAGTGCGCAATCCGATCACACTGCCGTTCACAAGTCTGGACCAGATCGCCGGGGTGGCAGTGGATGCTGCCGACAACGTCTACGTCGCGGACATGGGCACCGATCGGGTGTTGCGGTTGACACCTGGCGCAAGCGCCCCGGCTGCCCTTCCGTTCACCGACCTCGGCGAGGTTTCCGGCGTCGCGGTGGACGCGGACGGAAACGCCTACGTCAGCGACTCGAAGGCCAAGCGCGTACTGAAGCTGTCGGCAGGCGCCACGACCCCGACGGTGCTTCCGTTCGGCGCCCTCACCCAACCGACTGCCGTCGCGGTGGACGCCGCCGGCAACGTCTACGTCTCGGACTACCGCGCGAACCGCGTGCTGGAGCTACCCCGGGGCGCCGATAGGCCGACCGTGCTGCCGTTCACCGGCCTCGACAAGCCCTCGGCGGTGGCGGTCGGCGGCTCCGGCGCGGTCTACGTGATGGACAGCGGGAACTTCCGAGTGCTCGAACTGCCGATACGCTCCAGCTAGCTTGCTAGCATGCTAGCCTCGTCGGTGTGGGCGAGGAGGACGTCAAACAGTTCAACGTGTACCTGCCGGTCAGCCTGATCAGACGGGTCAAACACCACGCGATCGAGACGGAGTCTTCTCTTTCCGCGTTGGTGGCCGATGCGCTACGGACCTACCTCGACGCGAACGGCACGCAATCGACCAAGGAGGGCTGAATGACGACCGAGGGCATGAAGCCGTGTTCCTGGAAACTCACAACTGGGGCAAGTCGGCGAAGTTCTTTCAGATGCTGGGCTATGAAACCGAATTCGCGACCGACCACAACTCCGGCCAACTGCGCCGAGGTGACGGCCCCTACCTGTTCATCGCCGAGGTGCCCGAGACCGAGCCCACCCGTAGGCATCTCGTGTTCGGGGTGCCTGATGCCGACGCATTCGAACTCGACGACTCAGTCGAGGTCGTCAGCGCATGGGAGGACACCCATTGGGGCACGCGGTTGATGACGGTTCGCGACCCCGACGGCCGCGAGTGGAAGCTGCAGGCGCCGAAGTGAGTACCACTTCCGCGCCCGACAGCACCGCGGTCCGCACTGCGCTGTGGCGCGCACTTCACGTCGAACTCGACGCGCCACCGCATGTGCTCGACGACACCGTCGGGTTGCGGCTAGCGGATCCCGATCCGGATTGGCGGGCGCGCGGCGACATGCATCCCGACGGCACCCGCGCGTTTCGTGCGTCGATCGTGGCGCGCGCACGGTTTCTGGACGACCTCGTGATCGACCGCGCCGCCGCTGGTGTCGGGCAGTACGTCATACTCGGCGCCGGCCTGGACAGCTTCGCGCAACGCCATCCCGACGTCGCGGTGCGGATCTTCGAGGTGGACCAACCCGGCACGCAGGACTGGAAACGACGCAGGCTCAACGAGATCGGCTACCCGCCAGGACCGAACCGGCAGTTCGTGCCCGTCGACTTCGAGCGCGGCGAGGCGTTCCCGGACGCGTTGCGGGCCAACGGCTTCGACACCGACCGCGCTGCGGTGGTGTCGTCCATGGGCGTCAGCATGTACCTGACCAGGGAGGCGACGGAAACCACGCTTCGGCAGATCGCCGCGTTCGCGCGCGGATCGGTGCTGACGATGACGTTCATGCTGCCGCTGGACCTGACCGACGCCGCCGAGCGCCAGATGCAGCAGTCGGTCGAGGCCGCCGCGGCCGCCTCGGGGACACCGTTCATCAGTCACTACGCGCCTGCGGAGATGGTCGAAATGTGCCGCGCGGCCGGGTTTTCCGAGGTCGAGCACGTCAGCCCCGACGATCTCGCAGCGCGCTACTTCGCAGGCCGCACCGACGGTCTGCGGCCACCGACAGCCGAACAACTGATCGTCGCCACCGTTTAGACTCTGGGCGCATGAGTAGCCAGCGAGTACCCGGCGGGGTGGTGCACAAGCTGCCCGCGGACCTGCGCACGGCGCTGATCGGCAACGCCACGGCATTGGCCGCGTGGAAGGACATCACGCCGTTGGCCCGCAACGAGTTCATCTGCTGGGTCGAGGACGCCAAGCAGCGCAAGACCCGCGAGCGGCGCATCCGCCGCACGCAGGAGGAGTTGGAGGAAGGCATGCGCAGGCCGTGCTGCTGGCCCGGGTGCAAACACCGCGAGCGCACGGGTAAGGCCTAACTCATCGCGCGGGCCAACGCGATGTGCCCCTCGAAGCCGGACCACTCGGCGCGAGCACGGTACCGATCGTGCAGGTCGCGGTAGCGGTCCTGGTCGCCGCGGGCTTTGGCCAGCAGTGCGTTGCACCGCAACAACGGCAGCTCGTGGTACAGGAATCCGGGCTCGGTGGGCATCGCCGCCAACTCGTCGATGGCGGTCTGCGCCGCGTCGAGGTCGCCTCGGCCGAGTAATGCCTCGACGAGGACGGTGGTGCACCATCCGCGATTCGTCATCTCCCCGGCCTGCATTTCGTCATGCAGTACGGCACGACACAGCGCGATCGCGCCGTCGTGATCGCCGAGTCGGGTCTTCTCCGCCGCGACGTCGATGTCGACGCACCAGGCGGCGACGATGAGGTTGCGGTGCTCGCGCGCCACCTGACGAGCCCTGTCGAGCAGTTCGAACCCCAGCGTTCGGTCGGCGCCCTCGCACCGCACCAGGACGAGCCCGCGCGTGAATTCCGCGTTGGTGAGCGTGAAGTCGTCCCCGAACTGGCTGGCGATCTCCAGTGCCTCGGCCGTATCTCGCAGCGCGTCCTCATCGGCCAGCAGCGCCCAACTCTGAGTGGCGATGTACTTGAACATGACGACCGCGCAGAACGTGAACTTGTCGGTGTCGCGGGCCAGGCGGACCGCGTCGTCGAAGTCTTCGCGCCAGCCGGGAACACCCAACGCACACCGCGCCGATGCACGCATCACAAGCGCGAATGCCAGCGGTGAGCCGACGATCAGATTGCCCATCGTGGGATCGCCACCGGACAGGTCGATGGCACGCTGGCTCAATTGCATGGCTTCAGTCACCTCGCCGACCGCCCACTTGACGATCATCGCGGTCATCAACAGGCCAACCGTCAGTTCGGGGTCACCGATCGAATCGAGGCGCTCCACGTGTTCTGAGGCCAATCGTGAAGCGTCCCGGTACTTTCCGTAGAACTGCATCAACGTGACGAGCCCCGTAGTCCCGATCACAAGGGAGCGTTTGTCGCCCGCGGTGGTCGTCAGGTCGCTCAATTCGTCGAAACAGGCGTCGTCCAGGCTGCCGCCGGCCCGCCATATCGTCGCGCACAACCAGGTGCGTGGGGCGATGCGCATGGCCATCCGGCCGTCGGCGTCGTCGGGCAACCGGTCGGCGACGGTCCGCGCGCGCTCCCAACTCATCCGCGCGCCAGCGATGTCGCGGTGCCGCAACCAGTCTCCGGCTCGCATATGCCATTCGAACGCCGCCGGCAAATCGTGCGCCGCCTCCAGATGGTCGGCGACCAACGCGGCATTCTCCTCCACCGATTCGGGATCGCGAGCCGCAATGGCGGCGGCCACCCGACGGTGCAGTTCGGCACGATCGGACTTCAGCTGCGATTCGTAGGCCACCGCACGGATCAGCGGATGGTGGAATGCGTACTCTTCGCCGGTCGACCCGACAGGATCGATCAGTTGGCCCGCCACCAGTGAATCGATGGTGGGCTCCACACCCAAGGCAGTGACCAGGTCCACGCGGAAACGCGCACCGATCACCGCCGCAGCACTCAACGTGCGCTTGGCCGACTGCTCCAGGCGGTCGATGCGGGCGGCGATCGTCGCCTGCAACGTCGCGGGAACGCTGACGTCTGCTATCTCGGCCGTGGACGTGTATGCACCTGGCTTGCCGTGCAACACTTTTCGCTCCGCCAGATCACGCACGATCTCTTCGGCGAAATAGGGTGTCCCGGCCGCTCTTTCGGCGATGATATGGCCGACAGCAGCGACGGTCGGATCAGTGCCGAGCAACTCGGCGATCAGAGTGGCGGCCTCGTCGTCGGTCAGAGGTTCGAGGGCAATGGTTCGCGCGCCCGATATCGCCGCCGGGGCGCCCCGGTATTCGGGTCGGTAGGTGACGATCACCAGCGACGGGGTCTGCGAGATGACGGCGAACAGGTCGACGAGCATCGACTCGCTCACCGCGTCGAGCCAGTGCGCGTCCTCGACCACATAGACTGCCGCGCGTTGCCGCTCCAACAACGTCGCAGTCACGAGAGCCGTCAGCCGCCGTCGCCGCGCATCCGGGTCGATGACGGGCAGTTGGGCAGCCGGGTCGGCGATTCCGAGCAGGTCGTCGAGCAGCAGCATGCTCTCGTCATCCGCCTCAGTGACCCTGTTGCGCAGGGACTCTCGGGCGGTCCGCGGGTCCAGCCCCGTTACGCCGTTGGCAGCTCGCAGGAGTTGAGCCACCGCGTAGAACGGGACGTGGCTGGCGTGCGATTCGCAGTGTGCGGTGAACACGTCGACACCGTGCGCCGTCGCGATGGCCGAAACCTCGCGCGCCAGACGGCTTTTCCCGATCCCGGGCGGACCGACCAGTTGCACCACCGAGCCATGGCCTTCGATCGCGTGGTCCAGTAACTCCTCGACCGCCTTCAATTCCGCCTGTCTGCCGACGAGATTGGATTCCACGCGTCTGACGGGTTCCTGGCGGTCTGCCATCCCCCGCAGCCGGTAGGCTGGGACCGGGTCACCTGCGCCCTTGATGTTCACCAACACCTGTTCGCTCAGAGTTGCCGTGTGCTCGACCAGCCGTGCGGTGGACGCGCTGAGCATCACGCCGCCCGGTGGTGCGACGGACTCCATCCGCTGGGCCATGCCTACTTGCTCACCGATCGTGGTGTAGCCGAACCGTCCGGTACCGATGTCACCGGCGATCACCTGACCCGAGTTCAACCCGACCCGCAGCCGCAGCTCGATGCCGTCGCGGTTTCGGACGTCGACGGCTAACTGTTTGACATCCTGCTGAATCGCCAGACCTGCGAGGCAGGCGCGCACCGCGTGATCCTCCAACGCCACTGGCGCGCCGAACATGGCCATGATTCCGTCACCGGTGAAGCTGCCGACGGTGCCGCCGAACCGCGCGACGGAGCGTGCGGACCGCTCGGCGACCTCCGCCATGATCTCGCGCAGTCGCTCAGCTCCGACCGCCGCGGCGATGTCCATGGAGTGCACCACGTCGGCGAACAGCACCGTGACTTGCTTGTACTCCGCCGAACGGCGCACCAGTGGCAGCCGGGCCCCGCAGTCGGCGCAGAACTTCGCCGCCGGGCCGTGCGGCGCGCCGCAGGTCCCGCAGATCAGCGCCGTCGCCCCACCGCCGACCTTGGCGTCCACGTCAGTATCGTGTCACCGCTAGCCAGCAATGTCAGGGATATCGAGGTGGTCATCGCCGATCTCAGCGAGCACGCGCGTCCGGCGCCATACCCGCGGCTGCGAAAACACCGGGAGCAGATAGCCTTTCGCGTTGGGCTGTCCAAAGACCGAGCACGAGGTTCGCCTAGAGTGAAGGCCGATCAGACAGGGGCGCACACTCGATAGCGTCTGGTGAATGATCACAACGCGTGAAGTCACCTATGACGCAGATGGTCTCACCATGGCCGCCTACCTGGCGCGACCGCAGGGCGACGAACTCCGGCCGGCGGTGCTCATCGGACACGACGGAGTTGGTCTTCTCGACTACCAACGTCGCCGCGCCGACGATTTGGCGCAGCGCGGTTACATAGCCCTGGCGATGGATTATCACGGCGGCCAAGTGTTCTACGGTGACCCGGATGCGATGCTGGCCCGGGTCATGCCGCTGATGGCAGACGCAGACCGAATGCGGGCCATCGGCTGCGCCGCACTCGACCTCCTACTCGCGGCGCCTGGTGCTGACCGAAACCGCCTCGTCGCTCTCGGCTACGGCGCAGGCGGTCGTATCGTGCTGGAACTCGCCCGCGGCGGAGTGCCGTTCAAGGCCGTCGCCGTAGTACATCCCGGCTTGCCAGAAGCCCGACCTGATGACTGGACGAATGTGACCGGTTCGTTCCTTCTGTGCACCGGCTCCGAAGACCCGATCTGCCGCCCCGACCAGCTCCTGACATTTACGCAAGCGCTCCAAGAAGCAGGGGCCGACTGGCGCGTGAACGTGTACGGCGGAGCCGAGCATGCCTTCTGGGCTCAGCCAACAGGCCCCGACGGGTTGCCCACTGCGGGAACCACTCACCAGACGCCCACCGTGCCCGGCGTGAGCTACCACCCGGAGCAGACGGTGCGAGCGTGGCGGGCAGTGCTCGACCTGTTCGACGAGACGTTCGCTACTCCAGCGTCGTCCGCCTGAGCAGGCCGCCATATCGGCGCGCTAGAAGTCCCAGTCCTCGTCTTCGGTGTTGACGGCCTTGCCGATCACGTAGCTGGATCCCGAGCCGGAGAAGAAGTCGTGGTTCTCGTCGGCGTTCGGTGACAGCGCCGACAGGATCGCCGGGTTCACATCGGTCTCGTCGCGCGGGAACAGCGCCTCATAGCCGAGGTTCATCAGCGCCTTGTTCGCGTTGTAGCGCAGGAACTTCTTGACGTCCTCGGTGAGCCCGACCTCGTCGTATAGGTCCTGGGTGTACTCGACCTCGTTGTCGTACAGCTCGAACAACAGCTCATAGGTGTAGTCCTTGAGCTCCTGCTTGCGGGCGTCGTCCTCGATCGCCAGGCCGCGCTGGTACTTGTAGCCGATGTAGTAGCCGTGCACGGCCTCGTCACGGATGATCAGCCGGATCATGTCCGCGGTGTTGGTCAGCTTGGCGCGGCTGGACCAGTACATCGGCAGATAGAAGCCCGAGTAGAACAGGAAGCTCTCCAGCAGCGTGGAGGCCACCTTGCGCTTGAGAGGCTCGTCGCCCTTGTAGTACTGCATGACGATCTCGGCCTTGCGCTGCAGGTTCGGATTCTCCTCCGACCAGCGGAACGCGTCGTCGATCTCAGCCGTCGAGCACAGCGTCGAGAAGATGTTGCTGTAGCTGCGCGCGTGCACCGACTCCATGAACGCGATGTTGGTGTACACCGCTTCCTCGTGCGGGGTCAGCGCGTCGGGAATCAGGCTGACCGCACCGACGGTGCCCTGGATGGTGTCAAGCAGCGTCAAACCGGTGAACACCCGCATGGTCAACTGCTTCTCGTGTGCGGTCAGCGTGTTCCACGACGGAATGTCGTTGGACACCGGCACCTTCTCCGGCAACCAGAAATTACCGGTCAGCCGGTCCCACACCTCAGCGTCTTTTTCGTCCTGCAGACGGTTCCAGTTGATGGCCGAAACACGGTCGATCAGCTTCATGCCATCACTCACGAGAACCCCATTTCGCCGCAGAAAGCCCTTTGCCGCTCAAGCCCGATGTCGCCGGCCGTGGCGGCTCCGAGCCCTTCCGACACTACCCCTGGGGTGCGACAACGGCCGGAACCGCGACATCTTGTGTTGGCGTGTCGCCTTACTTTGACGAGCCGGCCCCGAGGAACTTGTACTCCGAGGCCTTGAACTTGCGGGTCGACAGCCAGTACTGCCAGGTCATCCCGCTCCACAGCGTCCGGTTCACCCCGTGCTCGTCGAGGTACCAGCTCTGGCAACCGCCCGTGCTCCACACCGTGCCCGCCAAGTGCCGCTGCAGTTCGGCGTTGTAGGCGTCTGACGCTTCCCGCGTCGGTGCCAGGGCCTGCGCGCCGGCCTTCTCCACGGCGGCAATCGCGTGCGCGGCGTAGCGGATCTGCGATTCGATCATGAACACCACCGAGTTGTGTCCCAGCGCGGTGTTGGGGCCGAGCAGGAAGAACAGGTTCGGCATATCGGCGATGGTGATGCCGTGCAGCGCGGACACGCCCTCGCGGGTCCACCGGTCCCCCAAGTCCTCGCCGCCGGGGCCCTTGATGTCGACATAGGTATACGAGTCGGTGACGTGGAATCCGGTGGCGAACACGACGACGTCGACGTCGCGTTCGACCCCGTCGGCGGTGACGATGCCACGGGGCGTGAACCGGGCGATCTTGTCGGTGATCACCTCGGTTTTCGGGTTGGCGATGCCGACGTAGTAGGTGTCGGAGTTGAGGATTCGCTTGCAACCGGCGCGGTAGTTCGGGGTGAGCTTGCGGCGCAACTCGGGGTCTTTGATCGACCGCCGGATGTTGTAATTCCCCATCAGCTCACCGATTTTGAGCAGCCTGGGCTGTTTGGTCATGGCGAAGCCGACGGCCTCGTGGATCCAGTAGATGCCGGCCCGCATCGCCGCCCTGGTGCCGGGAACGTAGGTGAACACATCACGCATCCTCTGCGGGATCGGGTTGTTGGGCCGCGGCATCACCCACGCCGGGGTGCGCTGATAGAGATGCAGCGCACCGACGTCCTTGACGATTTCGGGCACGATCTGGATCGCACTGGCGCCGGTGCCGATCACCGCGACCCGCTTACCGGTCAGGTCGACGCTGTGGTCCCACTGTGCGGAATGGAAAGCGGCGCCTTCATATTCGTCGAGCCCCTCGAATTCGGGGATCAGCGGGATGTGTAGCCCGCCGACGCCGGAGACCACGAACTGCGCGACAAACTCGCGGCCGTCCTTGGTGAACACGTGCCAGCGCAACTCATCGTCGTCCCAGTGCGCACGGTCGACGTGGGAGTGAAACGAGATGTAGCGGCGCAGCCCGTACTTCTGGGTCACCCCCTTGAGGTAATCGAAGATCTCCGGCTGAAACGACCACATGTGCTTCCAGTCCGGCTTCGGCTCGAACGAGAACGAGTACATGTGCGACGGGATGTCGCAGGCGCAACCGGGATAGGTGTTGTCGCGCCAGGTGCCGCCGATCTCGCCGGCCTTCTCCAGGATCAGGAACTCGACGCCCCGGCGCTGGAACTCGATGGCCATGCCGAGGCCCGAGAAGCCGGTGCCGATGATCAGCGCGCGGGTGTGCACGGGCTGCTGTGTGCTTTCCGCAGCCCGCTCCGGGGCGACCGTCATTAGGAGTCCTTCCTGGGAACGCGGGTACCGGGTATTTCCGGCTCCCAGATTAGCGGTCGCGGCCCTCGCCGCCAACGATCCAGCCAATGGTGCTGATCAGGTGGCCGAAACCGCGCGGTCGGCGGAGCGGTGCCGATCAGGGTCGAACGTCTCGAAGTGGCCCGAGCCGACCATCCCGATTCCGCGCTGCGGCAACCGGAAGTCCCCGAGGCGGGCCTGGCGCAGCAGCGGTCCGGTGCGGCCAAGGTCGCGGCCGTCCAGCACTGCGGTCGAGTTGGCGACCACCCACAACTGCTTGGGCGCCATCGTGTAGCACTGCCCGTTCGGGGCACGGCCGGTCAGCCGGACGTCGCCGACGCCCAATGTGCGGCGCGCGAGGCGGCTCAGCCGCCTGGAGACGGTCGGGTCGGCCCATTTCTCGTCGGGCAGCCGGCCGCCGATCTTGCTCATCAGCCGGGTGGCTCGCGACGTCTCGAAGTCGACGGTCCAATGCAGTGTTCCGGGAATCCGGATCACCGCCGACCACGGTCCGACCCAGCCGACTTCGATATCGCACTGCACGGTGGGGTTGGCCGTGGCCGCGCTGAAATAGCGGGCACAGCTGTGCTGTCCCGGCGTGGTCGCGTAGAACGTCCAGTTGCACGACGGGTCGCGGTGCCACACCGAAACATACGGTGGCGCAAACGATGTCGCGGGAATATGGCGCATCGCCAAGTAGTGCCCGTTGTCGAACGGCAGTCCCATGATGCCGAATCCGACGAATCGCTCGTCGTCGCCGGCAGGCAGCATCGGGTTGGCCAGCACGGCCGCAACGGTGTCTTGTGGGGTGAGTTGTTTGGTCATGCACCGATGGTCAGCCGCGGCACGGCCGCACCACATGAGGCGTCTGCCCCAAATTTCGTCAGGCGACGTGCTCGCGGCGGCGCACACCCTCGTGCAGCGGCAGGTCGGCGTCGATCTTGATGCCGAGCAATTCGCAGGTGCCGTTGATGGACCCGACCATGATCGTGGTCAGGTGCGCGACGAACTCGTCGGGCGGCATCCGGCGGGGGCTGTCCTGTTCGGTGCCCAGCCACCAGTCGGTGGCCGAGGCGATCGAGCCGAACGCGGAGTAGGCGGCCAACTCGAGAGCGGTGGCGTCCAGTTCCATGTCCCGCAGCTCGTTGTCGAACATGTTGGCCATCGCCAACGTGATCTCGCGGCCTTCGTTGAGCGCACGCATGGTCGACTCGCTCTGCTCGGCGAAGCGGCCCTGGATCAGGAACCGCAGCACGTTCGGGTGCTCGTCGACCAGCCGGACGTACTGTTCGACGCTGCGGCGGATCACCTCGCGCGCGGGATCGGTGGACAGATTGATCGACGGGAAGATCGCCGCCCACAACATGTCGCGCAGCCGTTCCCCGACGGCCTGGAACAGGTCTGACTTGTCGGTGAAATGCCGGTAGATCTTCGGTTTCGCAGTGCCCGCCTCTTCGGCGATCTCACGCAGGCTCAATTCCGGTCCGAGCCGGTCGATCGCCCTGAACGCGGCGTCGACGATCTCCGACCGCACCTTCTTGCGGTGTTCGCGCCAGCGCTCGCTGCGGGCGTCCACCTTGACACCCGGCTCGGCCGAACGTGACCTGGACCCTCGTCGCACTCGCCCACTGTACCGCCCGAGGGTCGCTGACCTGCTCAGACCGACCGGCAACACCGGCTTCCGCCGCGCTGGCCAGCTGAATTTGCTTGCCAAACACCGACCCGTCACCCTGGGTAATATTCGTGCGACATCCCAAGAACGAGAGAGACGTATGACGCAGCGTTACGACCTGGTCATCGCGGGTGGCGGGCCCTCGGGCTCGGCCGCGGCGTGGCAGGCCGCGCAGACCGGCGCCAAAGTGGTGGTTCTGGACAAGGCCGAGTTCCCACGGGCCAAACCGTGTGGTGACGGCCTGACCGCCCGCGCGGTGAGCTATCTGCAGAAGATGGGCCTAGCCCACGAGGTCGCCGAATTCCACCGCGTCAACCGCGTCACGGTGTTCAGCCCCAGCCAGTGGGAGTTGTCCTTCCCGAAGCGGCCCGGCATGCCGGATCACGGCCACACCGTCAGCCGTGAGCACCTGGACACGCTGTTGCTCAAGCACGCCGAGTCGGCGGGCGCCGAGGTGCGTCAGTCGTCGGAGGTGACCGGGCCGATCGTCGAGAACGGCCGCGTAGTGGGTGTGACGTGCAAGAGCGGTGAGAAGGTGTACGGCGACGCGGTGATCGCGGCCGACGGCGCCTACTCCCCCATCAAGCGGGCGCTGAAGATCGACTCGGAGTACAACGGCTACTCGGCGATCGCGATCCGCTCCGAGATGCACGCCAACCGGCCGGATTCCGACAGCCTCGACATCTATCTGAAGCTGGCGTTCCAGGGCGATCAGCTGCCCGGCTACGGCTGGGTATTCCCAATGGGCAACGGCCTGTTCAACATTGGACTCGGTTACGTCAACAGCTACAAGAACTGGCAGTCCATCAACGCCACGCAGTTCCTCGGCGAGTTCCTGCGCACGCTGCCGCGCGAGTGGGAATTGCCGCCCATCGAGGAGTTGAAGAAGAACAAGAGTGTGCGTGCGTGGCGGCTGCCGATGGGCTTCACCGCGTGGCCGCCGTGGCGGCCCGGCGTGCTGTTCACCGGCGACTCGCTTGGTGCGGGTAAGCCGGCATCCGGTGCGGGCATCTCCAAGGCGCTGGAATCCGGTTTGGCCGCAGGCGAATGCGCGATCGCCGCGCTGCAGAACGGCGGCCCCGACGACTTCACCAACTATGCGCAGCGGATGGAAGCCGCGTGGGGCAAGGAGTACCGGCGTGGCCGCTACTTCCACAAGCTGCTTGGCTACCCGAAGTTCGCGAACGCGGGCATCAAGATGATCGACAACGCCGCCTTCCGCGACCGGATGCTCAAGGCGTTGTACAAGAAGGCGCAGGGCCCGCAGCACACCGTCAAGAAGTAATCGCTGTGCCCGAGTGGCCACTTACGGCACGCGAATTCGCTTGTCGTGTGCGATAACCGGCCATTCGGGCGGCGCGCTTACCCCGTCTTGAACAGCTGGGTGACCTTGATCAGCAGTTCGTAGACACCGTAGAGGAATGGGATACCAGCCCACGCCCACGCCAGCGCGATGTACACCTTCGGCACGGTGGGCTGGTATTCGTGGAGTTCACCCTCGGTCATCGCACAGCCTCCTCGACTGCCGCGTCGGATTCAACGGATTCGGTTGGCTCGTGCCACTTCTGGTTGACGGGCCTGATCAGTTCGTTGCAGACCAGGCCGACGACCAACAGCGCGATCATGATCGAGAACGACAGCGTGTACAGCGCCGGACCTGACTTGCCCGCGGCCTCCTGGCTGTCGGCGATCGCGTTGACGATGATCGGCCCGAGAATGCCCGCCACCGACCAGGCCGTCAGGAGCCGACCGTGGATCGCGCCCACCTGATGAGTGCCGAACAGGTCGCGCAGGTAAGCGGGAACGGTCGCGAAACCGGCGCCGTAGAACGACAGGATCAGCATGGTGGCGATCAGGAACACGACCTTGTTCGAGTTCTGCATCACCGTGAGCGTGAGATACAACAGCGCACCCACGCCGAGGTACATCCGGTAGGCGTTCTTGCGGCCGATCACATCGGACAGGCTTGACCAACCGATGCGGCCCAACATGTTCGACAGCGACAGCAGGGCCACATAACCGGCGGCGGCGGCGGCGAGCGCGGCAGCGGCGGCGTTGCCGGGGAAGAAGTCCTGATAGATCGGCGACGCTTTCTCCAGGATGCCGATCCCCGCAGTCACGTTGAAACACAACACCACCCAAAGCAGCCAGAACTGCGGCGTCTTCAGGGCGTTGTTGGCCGACACCTGGCCGACGGAGACCATCGTGCCCACGGTCGGGGGCGCCGGTGTCCATCCGTGTGGCTTCCAGTCCGATCGCGGCACCCGCACCAACAACCAACCCAGCGACATGAACACCGCATACACCAACCCATGCACCAGGAAGGTTTTCGAGATGCCTGCTGCGGTGGCGCCGAACAGGCCGAGCATCGCCGTCGACCACGGCGATGCGATCAACGCACCACCACCGAATCCCATGATCGCCAACCCGGTGGCCATCCCGGGCTTGTCGGGGAACCACTTCATCAAGGTCGAAACCGGGGAGATGTACCCGATGCCCCAGCCGATTCCGCCCAGCAGGCCATAGCCGAGCAGCACCAACCAGTACGTGTGCAGCGCCAGTCCGGCAGAACCGACCAACCAGCCGCCGCAGAAGCAGCACATCGCGACGAACATGGCGGCGCGCGGGCCTCTGCGGTCCACCCAGGTGCCGAAGACAGCGGCGGAAAGGCCGAGCATGACGATGCCGACGGTGAACGGAAGGGCGCTCAGGGTTCCGGAGATGTGCAGCGCGCCTTCCAGCGGTTTCTTGAACACGCTCCACGAGTACGCGGCGCCGATCGACAGGTGGATCGACAACGCGGCGGGCGGCACCAACCAGCGACTCCAGCCTGGCGGCGCGATGATTCGTTCCCGACTGAAAAATGGCGCATTCACAGGAGTGGTGTATCACGGTTGGGGACCTGCTGACACGTCGAGGTGATTCACGAAAGTTATTGTCGGACAGTAATATTCCGGCGTTTACTGTTGCCGGCCGCACTGCGGGCAACTTTGGTCTAATCCTCTGACTGTCAGCTTTCAGGCCGCAGGCAAATCTCGGCCCGGTCGCGGGCGACGGTGACCGAGTCGCCGCCCGCATCAGGCGTGTTCGCTTTCCGTAAAACAGCCGGCTACTCGGCGGCTCCCTAATCCCCTACTCGCGTTGCACGCCGTATCCCCGTCCAGCGACCGGCCGGTAGCGGTGTGTGCCCCGTTCCGGCGAGCGGTGCGTCTTTTCAAAATTGGCTGCACCAGGCCGCCAGCAGTGCAAACAGGCGGTCCCGCCCACGAAAAGAGACGCCCATGCACACCACCACCATGCGGCGGCTGATGGCCTCAGCCGCTCTCGCCACAGGACTCGCCGTCGGATTCGCAGCGGCTGCCGACGCCCAACCAAACAACTCGACGATGTCGGATTACTGGGAGTGCGTCGCCGACCATCCCGACAAGGTCGGCGCCGAAACGTGCTGCATCTTCTACGGCGGCACGTGGGACCCGAGCCAGTACATGTATGAGTGCAGTCTGGACCGCGGCGAACCGCCGAAATCCACGCTCGACACTGTTTCGGTCGACCCGGGTACCTCGGCGCCACCGAAGGGTCCGCGGGTCACGCCGGGTCGTCTCGCCGAGCTGGTGCGATGAACATCCAGGGCTCGTTGGTCGCCGCCGTGATGGTGAGCGGCCTTGCTATCGGACTCGCCGCGAACGCGGCCGCCGCTCCGGTGAGCGACGACTTCTGGGAATGCGTCGCCGATCATCAGGACACCGACGGCATCGGTGTGTGCTGCGTCTTCTACGGAGGCGACTACGACGAACGCACCGGCGAATGCTGGATCGACCACGAGGCGAAGCTAGAGGAGGCCGGCCCCGGCCCCAGCGTTCCGCCGAAGCACTCGGTGCTGACGCGGGTGGATCGCCTGCCCGTTTTCGCGATGGGCTAGCGCGACCCCGACGAGTGTGGACTCATTGCACGGTCACTTCCGCTTCGCGTGTACCGACTCCACACTCGTCGGGAGCGTTCGTGCGGGCCACGTTTTCGCGTTACGGTCACCAATATGAAAGGCGCCACGCGGCCGTACCGGATGACCGCGCGCGCCGTCAGCACCGCGCGTACGGCCACCGCGATACTCGAAGCCACTTGGGAACTGTTCGCCGACAGGCCCTTCGCTGAGATCACCCTTGCCGACATTGCCGCCCGTTCCGGAGTGCGGACGCAGACCGTGTTGCGTCGGTTCGGTGACAAGGATGCGGTGTTCGCCGCCATGTTCGCCGAAATGGGTAGCGAAGTGGTCGAACGCCGCGGCCGGGCCCGTCCCAATGTCCTCGACGACGTGGTCGCCAATCTGGTTCACAACTACGAACTCTCAGGCCGACTCACGCTCAAGATGCTCGCCGAAGAGGCCACTACCCCGGCGGTTCGCGACATCCTCGCCGCCGGCCGGACGGGCCACCGCAGATGGTGTGAGCAGGCTTTCTCCGACACTCTCGCCGGCCTGCCCAGGGCCGAGCGTAATCGCCGGTTGGCGCAACTGGTCGCCATCTGCGATGTGCACACGTGGGAGGTGCTACGGATCAACTCGGGACTCAGCAAGCGCGCGACCAAGGTGGCGCTCATCGAGATGCTCGCGCCGCTCGTGGTGGACCACGGTGCGTAACCGTTGGAGTCGGTCGTTGGCGCACCGGCAGCGGCCACCAGAACCACCGTCCCAGCAGCGCGGCGATCGACGGTGTCATGAACGACCGCACGATCAGGGTGTCGAACAGCAGACCCAGCGCGATCGTCGTCCCGATCTGTCCGAGCGCCCGCAGGTCGCTGTAGATGAAAGCTGCCATGGTGAAGGCGAACACCAACCCGGCGGCGGTCACCACCGACCCGGTGCCTGCCATGGACCGGATGATGCCGGTGTTGATGCCCGCGTGGATCTCTTCCTTGAACCGGGACACCAACAGCAGGTTGTAGTCCGAGCCCACCGCTAGTAGCAGGATGATGGACAACGGCAGGATCACCCAATACAACTGGATACCCAGGAGATATCGCCAGACCAACACCGATACGCCGACCGAGGCGCCCAGTGACAGTGCCACCGTGCCGACGATCACCAACGCCGCCACCAGGCTTCGGGTGATGAACAACATGATCAGCAGGATCAGGCTCAACGACGCGATGCCGGCGATGATCAGGTCGTAGTGCGCCATCTCGGCGATGTCCTTGTACGTCGACGCCGTGCCGCCGATATAGATCTTCGACCCCGCCAACGGTGTCCCCTTGACCGCTTCTTCGGCTGCGTGCCTGACCGGATCGATATGCGAAATGCCTTCCGGCGTCGCGGGATCCACGTCATGGGTGATGATCATCCGCGCGGCCTTGCCGTCCGGCGACAAGAACAGCTTGAGCCCGCGCAGGAACTCCGGGTTACTGAACGCCTCCGGCGGCAGATAGAACGAATCATCAGTCTTCGACGCGTTGTAGGCCGCCCCCAACTGCGTCGAGTTCTCCAACGCCTTGGCGGTCTGGTCGTAGATCCCCGACGTGGTCGCATGGTTGGTCATCGTCAGGTCGCGGTTGGTCTCCTGGTTGGCGATCTGCGGCGGAATCAGCGCCAACAACTTCGGCTGCAACTCATCGAGCTTGGCGATGCTGCCCGAGACGTTGGCCAGCTGATCGGTCAACTCGTTGATGCCGTCGAGCGCGTCGAACAGCGACCGCAACGCCCAGCACGCCGGGATGTCGAAACAGTGCGGCTCCCAATAGAAGTAGTTCCGCAGCGGGCGGAAGAAATCGTCGAAGTCGGCGATCTTGTCGCGCAGGTTCTGCGCGGTGGCCACAGTGTCCTGAAACGCCTGACTCTGCTCGTGGGTGATCGCGCTGGATTGCTGCTGCAACGCGTACTGCTGGCGCAGCACGTCGATCGAGTCGTTGATGACCTGAACCTGCCGCAGCAGGTCGGAGGCCCGATCCTGTTGGAACGGCAGGTTGTTGATCTGTGCGGCGCTGTTGGCGCTGAGCTGGAACGGGATCGAGGTGTTGTCCAGCGGCGTGCCCAACGGTCGGGTGATCGACTGCACCTGGGCGATGCCGTCGGTGTGGAACACCGCCTTGGCCACCCGCTCCAATAAAATCATGTCGGTGGGATTGCGCAGATCGTGGTCGGCCTCGATCATCAACAGTTCAGGATTCAGCCGCGCCTTGGAGAAGTGCCGCTCGGCGGCCGCATACCCCACATTCGACGGCGCACTGGCCGGCATGTACTCGCCGATGTCGTAGCTGACCTTGTACCCGGACAGCGCCGCCAGCCCGATGAACGCTAACGCCATCGTGGCGATCAGGATTGGTCCCGGCCACCGCACGATCGCGGTCCCGATCCGCCGGGAGGTGCGCGTGGCGGTCTTACGCTTGGGGTCCAACAGCCCGAACCGAGCGCCCACCGCCACCACCGCCGGTGCAAGGGTCAGAGAGGCGACCAGTGACACGAGCACGCCGATCGCCGCCGGGATGCCCAGGCTCTGGAAGTACGGCAACCGGGTGAAGTACAGGCACGCCGCCGCACCCGCGATCGTCAGCCCCGATCCCAGGATCACGTGAGAGGTCGACCGGTACATATTGTGGAAGGCAGCCTCTCGGTCCACCCCCCTGTTGCGCTGCTCGTGGTAGCGGCCGAGCAGGAAGATGACGTAGTCGGTGCTGGCGGCGATGACCAACAGTGTCAAGATGTTCGTCGAATACGTCGACAGCCCAATGAGTCCCACGTTGGCCAAAAACGAGACGAGCCCCCGCGCGGCCGCCATCTGAACCAGCACCGTGAGCAGTGCCAAAACCATGGTTACCGGCGATCGGTAGACGATCAGCAACATCACCGCGATCACCGCGACCGTCAGCAGCGTAACCGGCACAGTGCTCGCGTTGCCGATCTCGAATTGGTCGGCGATTTGCGCGGCCGAGCCGGCGACGTAGGCGTGAATGCCCGGTGGTGCAGGCGTTTTGGCGATGATGTCGCGCAGCGCGTCGACCGACTCCAGCGACAGCGCCTCACCCTGATTGCCCGCCAAAAACACCTGCACGTAGGCGGCTTTACCGTCCGGGCTCTGCGAGCCCGCCGCGGTTAGCGGATCGCCCCAGAAATCCTGCACATGTTGCACATGCTTGGTGTCGGCGTTGAACCGCTTGACCAACTCGTCGTAGTAGCGGTGCGCCTGCGCACCCAACGGCTGATTCCCCTCCAGCACCACCATCGCAGCGCTATCGGAATCGAACTCACCAAACACCTTGCCGATGCGCTGAAACGCCTGCAGCGACGGCGAACTCGGCGAGCTCAACGCCACGTTGTGCTCTTCGCCGACCTTCTCCAGCTGCGGCACGAACACGTTCGTGATCGCCGCGGTCGCCAACCAGAACAACGCGATCGGCACACACAACCGTCGCACCCATATGGCCAGGTGTTGGCTCATCCGGATTTGTCCAAGCAGTAGGTGAAGGCGTTCAACGCGTTGACCGTTCTCTCGTCCTTGACCACGTCGTCGATCTTGATCCGGCAGCCCAGCGAGTCACTGTCGCCCTGGGCGGAGACGTTGACGAAGACGGCCGGCTGGGTGGTGGTCGTGTCGTAGGTCCACGGCAGCGTCGCATTGTCGACCCGCTGCGGCTGGGCGTTGACATCGGTGTAGGTGATGGTCGCGACCGTGTCCGGCGGCCCGAACACCTCCATCACCACATGCTTCGGGTTGAACGCGTGAATCTCGTTGGCCGCCCCGCTCGGGGTCGAGGTGACGTCCTTGGAGCCGAATATCCCGTTCAGCCGATACACCGCGAACCCCGCCAACGCGGCCACCAGCACCGCCACCAAAACCATCCAATGCCGCAGCACTCGTGACTCAACCCGTGTGTACCGCAACCGAAATCAGCTATGCCGGCACGACGTTGTGGTTGAGGCGGAACATGTTGGTCGGGTCGTACGTCTTCTTGACGGCGGCGAGTCGCGCGTAGCATTGCGGCCCGTAAATCGCGATTGCGTCGGCCGCCTCTTCGGGAGCGAGGTTGTTCACCACCCGCCGGTCACCCTGCCACGGCGCCATGCCGTCGAGCAGCCCGGCGACCGATTCTTTGAGCCGCTGCTCCTCTGACAATGGACCGACTTCGACGCCCAGCAGGACGTACGGCAGCCCCCTGGTCGCCACTGCGTTGGGCACTTCCGGCTGCCGATCCCAGGCGCCGCCAAGCGCACGCAGCTCGGCGATCCACAGGGTGGTGTCGGAGTCCGCGCCGACGAGGTCGACCAACTTGTCCTGTGCCTTCTCGGGAAACTCCCGCAGCGTGATGCTGCGCTCGTAGTAAGGCAATGGGTCGGTCGGCTCGCTGTGGATCGACGCGACGTCGGCGTACGGCATGTCCGCGACGGTGTCGAGGACCGCCGGACCGATCGCCCGCAGCGGCGCAATCATCCGTTCGCCATCCTCGACGGTGCCCGTGTAGGCGATCCGTAGCGACACTGTGAACGCATCGCGCAGCGGTTCGGGTATTTCGGGCAGTGGCGGCAGGCGCAGCGCGGCGAATGAGGAACTCATGGTCTCCGGCGTGGTCGGGTGCCACGCCGTCCAGGCTCGCAGGACATCGGCCATGCGCTCGCCAGGGAAATAGAGCGCGCCGCCGTAGAGGCGGGGCACCGCGAACAGGTCGAATTCCAGCGCCGTGACGACTCCGAAGTTGCCCTTGCCGCCGCGCAGCGCCCAGAACAATTCCGGGTCCGAATCCGCGTCGACATGCCGCAGTTCGCCGTCCGCGGTCACCAGGTCGACTGCGCGCACGTGGTCTGCGGCGTACCCGTGAGAGCGGCCTAGGGTGGGACTGAGACCGCCGCCCAGGGTGTAACCGATGACCCCTACCGTGGGATTCGACCCGTTGAGCGGTGCCAGCCCCACTTCGGCCGCCTTCTGCACCACATCGGCCCAGATCGTTCCGGCGCCGACTCTGGCCGTGCGACGGACGGGGTCAATGGTGACTTCACTCATCCGGTGCGTCGTGATCAGCACGGCGCCGCGCGCTGTGCCGACTATCTGATGGCCGGTGGTCTTCACCAGGACCGGCCGGTGCTGTCCCGCCGCGAACTTGACTGCCGCCTGGACGTCAGCGGTGCTCTGTGCGACCACGATGACCGCGGGCGCCAGTTCGTGATTCAGGTTGAAGACGGCGCGTTCCGCGTCGTATCCCGCGTCACCTGGCAGCAGAACCTGGCCTGCCACCGCCCTTGCGAAGGCCTCGGCCTCCTCTCGCTGCACCGGCGGAAGAGACGAATCATCGAAAGACATGGGGGCGCTCTCCTTCTTTCAAGTGAGGTAGGCCAGAGCAGGGACGACAGACAGTCCGAACGCATCCGGCTCATGGAATGTCGTGTGCCCAAGCACCTTCTGGCTCGTGCGTCCCGCCACATCCCGAGCACGGCGGCGGCCGAGACTTTTCACGTTACCAACACTAACGCGAAATTCTGGCGGCTGGGACGTCGATCGGCTGCCTCAAAGCCCTGCGGGATTAACCCTCCCAGGCCTACCGCGAAGGGTGAAACATGCCCTGTTGGGTAGCACTCGTACGACGAATCACACTGCCCATCACTGCATTTCCTTTGATATCGCTGAAGCGGCCAGCGTTCGATTCAAGGTGGATCAGCGAACCATGAGGGCCGGGCTCGGCCGTCGACGACGGGCATGTTCGTGGCCAGAAACAGTGACGAGGAACACGATTCCCAACAGATGGGGTATCGAGATATTCGCGTTACTTCCATACAGGCGAAATGTGTTCAACGCCGTTGTCCTGAAACAAGGGTCGCCACAGCGCGCCTCGAGCCCGCTGCATCAGTGGTCATGAAAGTCAAGAGACGGAGCGCCTGCTATGGAGCCGACACGGCAAAGTTATGACTACATCGTGGTGGGTGGAGGAACGGCGGGTTGCGTCTTGGCAGCGCGACTATCCGAAGACCCGACCATTCATGTGCTGTTGATCGAGGCAGGCGCTCGTGAGCCATTGGAAGCCATGGCGGTGCCTGCGGCGTGGTTGTCATTGCTTGGAAGCACTGCCGTCTGGGGTGACAGTGGTGCGGTCAATGCCTTCACGGGTACGCGAGTCGCAACGCCTCGCGGTCGTGGCCTTGGTGGTTCGTCGAGCATCAACGGCCTCGTCTTCGTGCGCGGTCACCATACCGGCTACGACGCGTGGACACGATGCGGCGCACCCGGGTGGGGCTTTGACGACTTGTTGCCCTACTTTCGGCGCTCGGAGACTGCGACGAACGGTGACCCGGCTGTCCGCGGAGTCGACGGCCCGCTGATCGTGGGCACCCCGCCTACCCCTAATCCCATGATCGCCGCCGCTGTGGAGGCCGCCGTCGAGGTTGGTTGCGGACGAGCGGGCGACCTCAGCAGTGGCCTTGAAATCGGCTTTGGCTGGCCCGATTTCAACATCGTGAACGGGGCGCGCCAGAGCGCCGCCGACGCATACCTGATCCCCGCAATGAACCGGTCGAACCTCGACGTAGTGACCGACGCTTTGGTACGCCGTGTGGTGGTGGCCGATGGACGTGCCACAGGTGTTGAGTTCAAAACCGGTGGAACCACGGCGACGGTGGCCTGCACCCGCGAAATCGTGCTCACGGCGGGAGCTATCGGGTCGGCGCAGTTGCTCCTGTTGTCCGGCATCGGTGCGAGCGAGCACCTGCGTGCAGTGGGTGTGAAGCCCGTGCTCGAGCTACCCGGAGTCGGCGCCAACCTGCAGGACCACCCGTTGGCTTGGCTGACCTACGAGGCCAGTCAGCCCATTTCCTCGATACCGGCCAACGCAACGGGCGAAGCCATGGGGTTCATCCGCACGAGCCTCGAGTTCGACGGGCCGGACTTACAATTCGTGCTCCACAGCCTGCCGTTGCCTGTGCCGACGCTGCCGACACCGGAGCATGGCTACTCCATCATGTTCTCGGCGATCAACCCGCACAGTCGGGGCAGGATACGGCTCGCCGGCCCCGACGCCGGCATGCTGCCGGAAGTGGACCCCAATTACCTGGCCGATGCGCGTGATGTCGCGACCATGCGCGCGGGCTTACGGCTAGCCCGCCGAATCGGTGAGGGTGAAGCTCTGGCCGGTTGGCGCGGCGCAGAAGTCCATCCGGGACCGCACGTCGACGACGCCGACGACTCATTGGACGAATACCTTCGGCTCAGTCTGCGGTGTTACTTCCACTACGCGGGCACATGCCGGATGGGCGGCGACGAGATGGCTGTCGTCGATCCGCAGTTGCGGGTACGCGGCATCGAAGGTTTGCGCGTAGCCGACGCTTCGGTGATGCCCTCGATAGTCACCGCCAACACCGCCGCAACCGTCTACGGCATCGCCGAACGCGCCGCCGACCTGATCCGCACCCAGCACCACACGTAATCGACGATTGCTCAGTCACTTCAGACTGTTTCGTTCTCAGAGTCCAGCAGACTGCCGGACTCACCGTCGCGGGCGGCGGTGCGGAATCTGTCTCGATAGGCCTTTGGCGAGAGGCCGAGGTGGGCGATGAATGCGCGGCGGAGGCTCTCGGTGCTGCCGAACCCTGCCAAGTGCGCGGTCTCGGAGACGGTGCGGCCAGCGTCAAGCGCCGAGCGGGCGGCGTCGATTCGCGCCAGTTCGACGTAATTGGCTGGGGTTGTTCCGAGTTCGGATCGAAACAGCCGTGTCAACTGTCGGGTGCTCAGGGATGCGCGCGCGGCAAGACTTTTCACACTGTGGTCCGCGCCAGGGTTGTACGCAATCGCATCGGTGACCGCTCGCAGCGCGGACTGAGGTGGCGGACTGGCCTCGACCAGCGTCGAGAATTGTGATTGCCCCCCTGCGCGTTTCAGATACACGACCAACCAGCGGGCCACGTCGCGGACGAGGTCGGTGCCACAATCCTGTTCGACCAGGGCGAGCGCGAGGTCGATCCCCGACGACACCCCGGCCGAGGTGAAGACATCACCGTCACGGACGAAGATCGCGTCTGGCTCAACGGTGATGTCGGGAAAGGCGCGGGCGAGCAACCGAGTTTCGTGCCAGTGCGTGGTGGCACGTCGGCCGTTCAGCAGACCGGCCTGCGCGAGGATGAACGACCCCGTGCAGACGGACGCCAGACGCCGGGTCCGGCCGGCCACCGCTTTGACGGCCGCGACCAGCGTGGGATCAATCGCCCGCGCAGGCAGATTGTCACTGCCGGCGACCAGCACGGTATCGGCGACTTCTATTGACCAGAGGCTGTCAGTGACACCTAGCCGGGTTCCGATCGACGTCGTCACATCGCGCCCATCCACCGACGCGATCCTGAGCTGATAATCCGCGCCGAACCGGTTGGCTTCGGCGAAGACTTCGGCCGCCCCCGCGACATCTAACAGCGTCACCCCGTCGAAAACGACGACCACCACCACCCGCGAATGCGCATCGGCTTGCACCACGCATGCCATTGTGTCCCTTTTTGAGGGCATGAGGTCGCAATAGCCGTGCGTTTATGACATTGAACCGGCACAGAGTGGTAGATGCAGCCCCGCCCTAGGAGAGATGACCATGGCCCCTCAGCCGACCCACACCATTGCCGGCGTGGCGATCCCCGACACCGCACTGGTGCGCGAAGTGACTGAGTTCATTCGCGACTCCGAAGACGACGTGCTGTTCGACCACTCCCGCAGGGTGTTCCTGTTCGCCGCGCTGCAGGGCCGTCGCCTCGGCCTGCAGACAGATCCCGAATTGCTCTACGCCGGGGCGATGTTCCACGACTTCGGCCTCACTCGACGCTACCGCTCCTCGGTGCTGCGCTTCGAAGTCGACGGTGCCAACGCGGCACGCGACTTCCTGCTGGACCGCGGAGTCGACAGGGCTGACGTACGCAAGGTATGGCTGAGTATCGCGCTGCATACGACGCCCGGAGTGACTCAATTCCTTGACCCCGAAATCGCGTTGGTCAAGGCCGGTGTCGAGACCGACGTGGTCGGCGTCGGCCGCGACCAACTCTCTTCAGATGCGATCACAGCCATCACCACTGCTCACCCGCGCCCGGATTTCAAACGCAGCTTCCTCGCCGCCTTGGCCAACGGCCTAAAACACCGGCCGCACACCACCTTTGGCGTCATGAACGCCGACGTACTCCAGCACTACGACCCCACATTCGTCCCCGACGACTTCGTCGACATCGTCCTCAGCAGCTCCTGGCCTGAATAACCACCCCATCATCAGATCGACAAACGAGAAAGGTCCTCCGAAATGAGCATCCGATTTCTGGCAATGGTAGGAAGCCCGCCTACCGCGTCTTCGCCTCCCCTGCACGGTGCGGGGAACCCTCGCCAAGCCGCCGGGCACGGTGCGCGATGTTGAGCGAATTCCTTGTGGTTGCAAACACTCCGGGCGTGGGGTGCGCAGATGTGGAATAAGCGCGACGACATGATTGTGCGCAGCCAACTGCCGTACAACGCCGAGCCGCCACCCTCGGTGTTGGCGAGTAGTGAGATCACCCCGGTGGATGCGTTCTATGGCCGCAATCACGGACCCTTTCCGGACATCGCCATCGACGAGTGGCAGCTGACCGTCGACGGGCTGGTCGACAAGCCGCTCACCCTGGACTACGAGGACCTGACCACCCGGTTCAATCAGCACTGGGTGATAGCCACGCTGGCGTGTGCGGGCAACCGGCGCGCGGAGCTGCTGCGCGTGCGGCCGATACCCGGCAAGGCCCCCTGGGATCGCGGTGCGATCTCGACCGCCAAGTGGCGCGGCGTACGGCTGTCAGACATCCTGCATGCGGCTGGCGTCCATCAGGATGACGGCCTTCATGTGGCGTTCGTCGCGCCGGACGTCGCGCAGGAGGCGCGGCCCGTGCAGTCCTTCGGCGGCTCCATCCCGCTCAGGAAGGCGATGGCTGACGAGGTGCTACTGGCCTGGCAGATGAATGGCCAAGCGCTACCACGCGCCCACGGCGGCCCTGTGCGCGTCGTCGTCCCCGGATACATCGGGGCCCGCAGCGTCAAATGGGTCACCGGGATCACGGTTCAATCCATCCCGTCACAGAACTACTTTCAGGCTCTCGATTACCGGATCCTGCCACCCGAGGTGGACGCCGATACTGCGGGACCGGGCGAGGGCATTTCGCTGTCCACGCTCGAACTCAACTGCGACATCTTGGTTCCTGACGACGGTGACCAGGTCGCGCCAGGTCCGCTGACCATCCGCGGGTACGGGATCGCCAGCGACGGCCACAGCGTCGCGCGGGTAGACGTGTCCATTGACGGCGGGGGCAGCTGGCAGCAGGCCAACCTTCATCGCGCGCCAAGTCAGTGGGCGTGGCGGCCCTGGTCGCTCACCGTGGACGCGAAGCCCGGACCTTTGAGCGTCATCGCGCGGGCCTGGGACGACACCGGCCTGCTTCAGCCGGAGTCCGCGGCTTCGTTGTGGAATCCGCGCGGGTACGGCAACCATGCCTGGGCCCGCATCGAGCTGACCGTCGGGACCACATCGGAGTTGCGGCATCCCGATCCCGAACCGGAAAACGCGTAACGGTCGCGCACCACCCTCAAAGGAGAGCCGAAGATGAATGTTTTGGAGCTAAACTGCAGTGCAGCAGCGGATTTCGATCAGGGCGAGGTGTATTTCATAGGTAACGCCACCACCTTGATCCGGTTCGGCGGGCTGACGATCCTGACTGATCCCGCCTTCCTGCACAAAGGTGAGCACGTCCATCTGGGCCACGGCATCTGGGCTCGACGCGAGGTCGAGCCCGCCTGCCAGATCGCTGACCTGCCGCCGATCGACTTGGTGGTCTTGTCGCACTACCACGGCGATCATTTCGATGACGTCGCCGCACAGGAGCTCGACAAGAAACTGCCGATCGTCTCAACGGCCGACGCAGTGGAAAAGCTCGGCGGTCTAGGCTTCGAACAGGGCCATGCGCTGGGTACCTGGGAATCGCTCGTGGTGCACAAGGGCGACGCGACGCTGAACATCACCGCCATGCCGGCCAAGCACGCCACCGAGGAGGAAGTCGACGGGCTGTTGATGCCTGTCAATGGGCACCTGCTCGACTTCAGCAGGGGCTCCGATCACCTGTACCGGCTCTACATCACCGGTGACACGATGCTCGTCGACAGCCTCGAGGAGATCCCGCGCCGGTATCCCGACATCGACCTCGGTCTGGTGCACACCGGTGGCACCACATTCCTCCTCACCGTGGTCACGATGACCGGCGAGCAAGGAGTCAAGGCCGTCGAGATCACCAAACCGAAGACCGCCATCCCGATCCACTACAACGACTTCTCGGTCTTTCTCTCCGGACTCGACGACTTCAAGAAGGCCGCCCAGACCTCAACGGCCAGCGCCGAATTCGTCTACCTCGCGCACGGTGAGACCTACACGTTCAAACCGCATGGGTGAAGGTCCTACGCCAGCCGGCCTCATAGCATGCAGCTGACGCAACCCTCCACCTCAGTGCCCTCGAGAGCCATCTGGCGTAGCCGGATGTAGTACAGCGTCTTGATTCCCTTGCGCCAGGCGTAGATCTGCGCCTTGTTCACATCACGCGTGGTTGCGGTGTCCTTGAAGAACAGCGTCAGGCTCAGACCCTGGTCGACGTGCTGTGTCGCCGCGGCGTACGTGTCGATGACCTTCTCGTAGCCGATCTCGTAGGCGTCCTGGTAGAACTCCAGGTTGTCGTTGGTCATGTACGGCGCCGGGTAGTACACCCGGCCGATCTTGCCTTCCTTGCGGATCTCCACCTTCGACGCGATCGGGTGAATCGAACTGGTCGAATGGTTGATGTAGCTGATCGAGCCCGTCGGCGGAACCGCCTGCAGGTTCTGGTTGTAGATGCCGTGCTTGCCCACCGACTCCTTCAACCGAGTCCAATCCTCTTGCGTCGGAATGTGAATGCCCGCATCGGCGAACAACTGCTTCACCTTGTCGGTCTTCGGCTCCCACACCTGCGCGGTGTACTTATCGAAGAACTCGCCGGTCGCGTACTTCGACTTCTCGAAGCCCTTGAAGTGCGCGCCGCGCTCGATGGCGATCTTGTTCGACGCCC
This sequence comes from Mycobacterium sp. ACS1612, assembly GCF_001667505.1. GTDB lineage: Bacteria > Actinomycetota > Actinomycetes > Mycobacteriales > Mycobacteriaceae > Mycobacterium. The sequence continues at coordinate 53,447 of NZ_LZHZ01000008.1, read as the reverse complement.
TCAGCGCGTGATACAGCACGCAATAGAAGTAGATGTTCGTGAAGTCGATGCCCTCTTCGGAGCCGTAGAAGATGCGCTCACGGGCCAGGTATCCGTGCAGGTTCATCTGCCCCAACCCGATCGCGTGAGAGTCGTTGTTGCCCTGCTCGATCGACGGCACCGAGTAGATGTGCGTCTGATCGGATACCGCCGTCAACGCTCGGATGGCCACCTCGATGGTCTGGGCGAAGTCCGGCGAGTCCATCGCCTTGGCGATGTTCAGCGAGCCGAGGTTGCACGAGATGTCCTTGCCCACTTTGGCGTAGCTCAGGTCATCATTGAACACCGACGGCGTCGACACCTGCAGAATTTCCGAGCACAAGTTGGAGTGCGTGATCTTGCCCTCGATCGGATTGGCCCGGTTCACCGTGTCCTCGAACATGATGTACGGGTAGCCCGACTCGAACTGCAACTCGGCCAGCGTCTGGAAGAACTCGCGCGCCTTGATCTTCGTCTTGCGGATCCGCGCGTCGTCGAGCATCTCGTAGTACTTCTCGGTCACCGAGATGTCCGCGAACGGAACGCCGTACACCCGCTCGACGTCATACGGCGAGAACAGGTACATGTCCTCGTTCTTCTTCGCCAACTCGAACGTGATGTCCGGGATCACCACGCCAAGCGAGAGCGTCTTGATCCGGATCTTCTCGTCGGCGTTCTCCCGCTTGGTGTCCAGGAAGCGGTGGATGTCCGGATGGTGCGCGTGCAGATACACCGCGCCGGCGCCCTGGCGCGCACCGAGTTGGTTGGCGTAGGAGAACGAGTCCTCCAACAGCTTCATGATCGGGATGACGCCGGAGCTCTGGTTCTCGATGTTCTTGATCGGCGCGCCGTGTTCGCGAATGTTGGACAGCAGCAACGCGACTCCACCGCCGCGCTTGGACAGCTGCAGCGCGGAGTTGATGGAGCGTCCGATCGACTCCATGTTGTCCTCGATGCGCAGCAGGAAGCAGCTGACCGGCTCACCGCGCTGCTTCTTGCCCGAGTTCAGGAACGTCGGGGTGGCCGGCTGGAAGCGGCCGTCCATGATCTCGTCGACCAGCTTCTCCGCCAGCGACGTGTCCCCCGCGGCCAGCGTCAGCGCCACCATCACGACCCGGTCCTCGAACCGCTCCAAATACCGCTTACCGTCGAATGTCTTCAGCGTGTAGCTGGTGTAGTACTTGAACGCGCCGAGGAACGTCGGAAACCGGAACTTCTTGGCGTAGGCCCGGTCCAGCAGCGTCTTGACGAAGTTGCGTGAATACTGGTCGAGCACCTCGCGCTCGTAGTACTCCTTCTGGATCAGGTAATCCAGCTTCTCGTCGTAGTTGTGGAAGAAGACCGTGTTCTGGTTGACGTGTTGCAGGAAGTACTGATGGGCGGCCTCGCGGTCCTTGTCGAACTGAATCTTGCCCTCGGCGTCGTACAGATTCAGCATCGCGTTGAGGGCGTGGTAGTCCGTCTCCCCCGGCAGCGCACCCGGCGCGTCGGTCGTTACAGGCTCTGCAGCTGTGACGGTTGGTGGCACGTCTGGTCCTTCCAAAAGTCTTCCAAGCCCGCGCGGACGGCTTCCACGTCGTCGGGGGTTCCCATGAGTTCGAAGCGATACAGATACGGCACACCGCACTTGCGGGAAACCACGTTGCCCGCGTAGGCGAACTCGGCGCCGAAGTTGTTGTTGCCCGCGGCGATGACGCCGCGGATCAACGACCGGTTGTGTTCGTTGTTCAGAAACGCGATGACCTGCTTGGGCACGTAGCCGCCATCGTTGATGTCCGGGGTGGCGCGCCCGCCGCCGTAGGTGGGCAGCACCAGCACGTACGGCTCATCGACCTCGATGCGTCCGTGCAACGGGATCCGGATGGCGGGCAGCCCCAGCTTCTCGACGAAGCGGTGGGTGTTCTCCGACACGCTGGAGAAGTAGACGAGGTTGCGCGGTGTCATCTCGACGTCCCCTCCTTTCCGCCTTTCGGAGTACCCCTTCTTTATGCCGTCGCCGCGACCGCCCCGGACAGGGCCTTGATGCGGTCCGGCCGGAACCCCGACCAGTGCTCGTTGCCGGCGACCACGACGGGTGCCTGCAGGTAGCCCAGCGCCATGACGTAGTCGCGGGCCTCGCTGTCCAGGGTGATGTCAACCTTCTCGTAGGCGATGCCCTGCTTGTCCAGCGCCTTGTAGGTGGCGTTGCACTGCACGCATGCGGGCTTGGTGTACACGGTGATCGAAGGTTGCGTCATCTTCGGTACGGCTCCTCTGCGGACGGACTGGCAACTGGTCGGTTACTGCTTGTCGCTGAAATTCAGCGGCCCTCGGGCCCTCAAAATTCCAGGCGTCCGGGGCTGCTGCCCGGTGCGTCTGGGAACCGACACCGCCGGACTTCTGGCCTCCGGCCGACCCTGGAAGGTACATGTACCGGTGGGGGTCTGTCGGTGCTCGAAACACTACACCTAGTGTCTGACATTACGAAGGGATACAAGATGTTCTGAATAACATTTCTGAAATTCCCTGGTCGTAAGCTGTCAGCCAGCGTTTGGCCGGGCGTGTCGCATGTCACATTCGGGTCGTGTCGCGGCGCGTCACCCTGGTCTACCACCGACCACCGACAGGCCTGGCGGCGCGAACTGTCACGGTGACGTAACAGCAAAGCGCAAATCAGCAGCGCGCCTTGGCGGGCTCACAGATCCGGGTACCGGGCGGAAGGGTCGGCGGGGCGCCAGCGGGCGAGGCCGGCTTGGCCCTCCCGATGCCCGAGACGACCGTCAGCACCATCAGCGACAGAGTCCGAGTGAATCCGCACATACCCGAATGCTGCGGCGCGCGGACCAGCGCCGTCACGAGTAGTGCACTACCCGACCTCGGCTGCCAGCTTCCCTACGACATCACGCACATTCGCGGCGATCTCCGCGTTCTCCCGGGGATGTCTGCCGTCGAACGCCGTCGTCTGCACCGACAGCTTGAGATCCTCCACCACCTGCACACCGGCGATGCCGAACGACTTGCGCGTCTCGTCGTGCGCCCACACGCCGCCGTAGCGGCCGTGCGCCGTTCCGATCACAGCGACCGGTTTGCCCTTCAGCGCGCCGTTGCCGAAGGGGCGCGACAGCCAGTCGATTGCGTTCTTCAGCACGCCGGGGATGCTGCCGTTGTATTCCGGGGTGACGACGAGCGCCGCGTCGGCGTCAGCGGCCGCGGCGCGCAGGGCCTTCACCGGCTCGGCAACGTCTTCGGTGTCGATGTCCTCGTTGTAGAACGGCAGCTCGCCAAGCCGGTCGAACAGCTGCAGGTGCACGCCTTCGGGGGCGGACTCGGTCGCGAGCTCGGCCAACTGACGGTTGATCGAGGCAGCGCGCAGGCTTCCCAGCAGCACCAACAACTTGGCGTCGGACATCTCTACGTTCCCTTCCATAGTCAGGAGATCATCGCACGCGCCAACCGGACCATGGTCCGATTTATTCCGCCTGAACTAAACTGCAAACATGACCGCTTCTCACCCGCTGCGCGAGTTGCAGGTCACCGATCAAGCGCCCCAGGAGCGGGGCGACGCTGCCCGCAACCGAACGTTACTGCTCGACGCCGCTCGCCGCCTGATAGCCGAGCGCGGCGCCGAGGCGGTCACCACCGATGACATCGCCACGGCGGCAGGGGTTGGCAAGGGCACGCTGTTCCGGCGCTTCGGCAGCCGAGCCGGGTTGATGATCGTGCTGCTCGACGAGGACGAGAAGGCTCAGCAGCAGGCCTTCCTGTTCGGGCCGCCGCCGTTGGGCCCCGGTGCGCCCCCATTGGATCGGCTGCTTGCCTATGGCCGCGAGCGGTTGCGGTTCGTGGTGGCCCACCAGGCGCTGCTGTCGGATGCCAACCGCGACCCGCTGGTGCGGTTCAACGAACCGATGATGCTGCATCATCGGCACATTCAAGTGTTGCTCGAACAGGCAGGCACCACCGGCGACCTCGACGCCCAGGCGTACGCCCTGCACGCCCTGCTCGACGTCGACTACGTGCATCTCCAATTGAACGAACGCGGCCGGACACTCGACCAACTGGGCGACGCGTGGGAAAGCGTGGCGGGCAAGCTCTGCGGCCGATGACGCCTCGTTGGATCCTGCACGTCGACCTCGATCAGTTCCAGGCCGCCGTTGAGGTGCGTCGCAGGCCCGACCTGGCCGGGCTCCCGATCATCGTCGGCGGCAACGGCGATCCCGACGAGCCACGCAAGGTGGTCACGTGCGCGTCGTATCCGGCCCGTGCGTTCGGCGTGCACGCGGGCATGCCGCTTCGCACCGCGGCCCGCAAGTGCCCCGACGCGACGTTCCTGCCGCTCGACACCGCGGCCTATGACGAGGCCTCCGAAGAAGTGATGAACCTGCTGCGCGACCTCGGCCACCCCGTCGAAGTATGGGGCTGGGACGAGGCCTATGTCGGCGCCGACGTCGAGGACCCGGTGCGACTGGCCGAACAGATCCGACAAGTTGTAGGCCAGACGGAGTTGTCCTGTTCAGTGGGTATCAGTGATAACAAGCAGCGCGCCAAGGTGGCCACCGGCTTCGGCAAGCCGGCGGGAATCTACCGACTCACCGATGAGAACTGGATGGCCGTGATGGGCGACCGCGAGGTCGATGCGCTGTGGGGCGTCGGCCCGAAAACCGCCAAAAAGCTTGCGGGACTCGGCATCACCACCGTCGCCGACCTCGCCGCGACCGATGCCACGCTGCTGACGTCGACGTTCGGGCCGACCACCGGGCTGTGGATACTGCTGCTGGCCAAGGGCGGCGGCGACACCAACGTCAGCGCCGAGCCATGGGTCCCCCGCTCACGCAGCCACGTCGTCACCTTCGCGCAGGATCTCACCGACCGCGCCGAAATGGCGTGCGCGGTAGACGATCTGGCTCAGCAGACGCTCGACGAGATTGTCGAACAGGGCCGTGTCGTCACCCGGGTCGCAGTCACCGTGCGCACCAAGACCTTTTACACCAGGACGAAGATCCGCAAGCTCCCCGCGCCGACCACCGACGCCGAGCCGGTCAAGCGGACCGCGCAGGAACTGCTCGCCCAGTTCGAGCTCGACCGCCCCGTCCGACTGCTCGGCGTGCGACTGGAACTCGACGCACCGGAAGGCGGGCACTGAACGACATGCTGCAGACGGTCGCAATTCGCGGGTACCGCTCGCTGCGCGACATCGTGCTGCCACTTTCGCGCCTGACAGTCATCACAGGCGCCAACGGCACCGGGAAGTCGTCGTTGTATCGGGCGTTGCGCTTGCTCGCCGACTGCGGCCGCGGTGAGGTGATCGGCTCGCTGGCCCGCGAAGGCGGCCTGGAGTCGGTGTTGTGGGCGGGCCCGGAACAACTCGGTGGCGCGCGCCGGACCGGACGGGTCGAGGGCACGACACGCACCGGGCCGGTGTCGCTCGAACTGGGTTTCGCCTCAGACGATTTCGGCTATCTGATGGACCTCGGACTGCCACAGATGGCGGGGCACAGATCGTTGTTCGCCCTCGACCCCGAGATCAAGCGCGAAGCGGTGTTCGCCGGTCCGGTGATGCGCACAAGCACCACACTGGTGCGCCGCACCCGCGACTACGCGGAGGCCAACGCGGAATCCGGCAGGGGGTTCGACGAGATGACGCGCTCGCTGCCCGCCTACCGCAGCGTGCTCGCCGAATACGCGCACCCCGGTGCGCATCCCGAACTCGCCGCCGTCCGGCATCGGCTGCGTAGCTGGCGGTTCTACGACGGCTTCCGCGTCGATGCGGCCGCGCCGTCGCGCCACCCGCACGTCGGCACCCGCACGCCCGTCCTCTCCGACGACGGCAGCGACCTGGCCGCAGCGGTGCAGACCATCATCGAGGCCGGCTTCGATGACCTCGCGCGCGCAGTGGCCGACGCGTTCGACGGTGCCACGCTGTCGGTGGCGGTCCGCGACGGGTTGTTCGATCTGCAGTTGCAGCAGCGCGGCATGTTGCGTCCGCTGCGCGCCGCCGAATTGTCCGATGGCACATTGCGTTTCCTGTTGTGGGCCGCCGCCTTGATGTCCCCCCGGCCCCCTTCCCTTATGGTGCTCAACGAGCCGGAGACCTCACTGCATCCGGAGCTGGTGCGGCCGTTGGCCTCGCTGATCCTGGCGGCGGCGGCGCATACTCAGGTGCTGGTGGTCACCCATTCGCGGGCGATGCTGGAGTACCTGGACACGGTGCCGGTCGCCGAGGCCGACGGGGACAGCGTGGTCGAGATCGAGTTGTACAAGGAGCTCGGTGAGACGCGGGTCAAGGGCCTTGGCATGCTGACCGCCCCGCCATGGGACTGGGGTAAGCGCTAGACGCGGGACTGCCGCAGCGCACGACTGAACAGCACGTTGGCCTGCCGCATCGCAACGCTGTAGGGCCACCACGCCGTTCGCTTGAATAGATACAGCGCACGTATGTCGGCCGACGTGTAGATCAGGAAGCGGTTGCGGCGCACGCCGGCGAGGATCTTGTCGGCGGCGCGTTCCGGCGACACCGCGTGCCCGCTGAACCGGTCCGTCCACCGCTTGACGTTCGGGTCCTCGCGATCCACCCCTGCGATCTGAACCGTCTGCACCAGGGGCGTTTTCACCGCACCGGGCACCACCACCGACACCCCGATGCCGTATCGGGCCAGGTCGAAGCGGAGCACTTCGGACAATCCGCGCAGGCCGTACTTGCTTGCGCTGTAGGCCGCATGCCACGGCAGCGCGACCAGCCCGGCGGCCGACGACACGTTGACCAGGTGCCCGCCATTGCGCGCGGCCAGCATGGGCGGAATGAATGTCTCGATGACGTGGATGGGCCCCATCAAGTTGATGTCGATCATCGACTTCCAGTGCTCGTGGGTGAGCTTGTCGACTGTGCCCCAAGCGGATACGCCCGCGATGTTCATCACGACGTCCATCGGCGCGTGGTTCACGTGAATGTGGTCGGCGAAGGCGGCGACGTCGTCATAGCTGGCGATGTCGATCACCCGGGACTCGGGCACCTCGGCGCCAAGCGCCCGTGCGTCGGCGACCGACTTCTGAAGGCCCTCGGCGTCACGGTCGGTGAGGTACAACTCGGCACCCTCGACGGCCAGCTTCAGCGCGGTCGCCCGGCCGATGCCGCTGGCGGCTCCGGTGATGAAACAACGCTTATTCGCAAAGCCGCTTTCCCGGAAGACGCCAGCCATGGCGCTGAGACTACCGGTCAGGCCAGAACGCACTGAGCCACAGTCGCTCCACGATGTCGATGGCGCGCGCCGGATCCTGCCCGCGGCCGACGAAGGTGCTGTCGTGCGTGAGCGTCATCGTCGTCACCGCGGCCATCGTCCGCACCAGCGCGGGCACGTCGTCGGAGATCGGCCTGGCGTCGGGATCCTGTTCGAGCAGGGTGATCAGCTTCTCGATCACGCTGTCGTAGAAGTCGTCCATCATCTCGCGGATCTGCGCGTCGGTGTACCGGGCGACCTCGCAGGCCGACAACACCGGATCGTCGTTGGCGTAAACCGCCGCCGCGCTGCCCACCATCCGCTTCGCGAACGCGGCGGGAGTCTCCCCCGGCTCACGCGGCGCGAAGTGGTGAGTCAGTTCGTCGAGCAACTCGCCGGCGTCGGCGAGGATTGCCGCGAGCACCGCGTACTTGGAATCGAAGTAGAAATAGAAGCCGGATCGCGCGACACCGGCCCGCTCGCTGATCGTGCTGACCGAAAGGTCGGCGAACGAGCGCTCCTGAAGTAGCTCGCGAACCGCCGTCACGATCGCCTCACGTTGCCGGTCGCCTCGGGAGCGGCGGACCTGCTGCGGGGCGGGTTGGGCACTCATTGCCCTAGACCTTTGCACTCACGCCGCGCCGGATCAAAACTTGACATGCGTCAAGTGTGGCATTCAGGATGAAGATTGGAGTGACAACGGCCACAGTCTTTTTGCCGACAGGAGCATGCATGGCGACGATCAGCACCAAGGACTACCTGTTTGACCAGGCCAAGCGCCGGTTGAAGCCGACTCCCGTCACCATTCCGGGGATGGGACTGGCCGAGAAGCGGCTCCGCAGGCACGACTTCAAGCAGTTCCCGTTGGCGCAGCCGCCCGCAGGCAGTGGCATGAAGCCCGTGATGGGTGACGCCGGTCTGCCGATCATCGGCCACATGATCGAGTTCTTCCGGCTCGGTCCGGACTTCGCCATCGAGATCTACCGCAAATACGGTCCGATCCATTATCAGTACTCCCCTGCACTGTCCTCGGTGATGGCGCTGGGCCCCGACGCCACTCAGGCGGTGTTCTCCAACCGCAACAAGGAGTTCTCGCAGCGCGCGTGGGATCCGGTGATCGGGCCGTTCTTCGACCGCGGCCTGATGCTGCTCGACTTCGACGAGCACATGTTCCACCGTCGGATCATGCAGGAGGCGTTCACGCGCACCCGGCTGTCCGGCTACGTCGACCACATCGACAAGGTGGCCAGCCAGGTGGTGGCCAACGACTGGGCCGCCAACGACTCGCGCTTCCTGTTCCATCCCGCCGCCAAGGAACTCACCCTCGATATCGCGTCGGTGGTGTTCATGGGCCACGAGCCTGGCACGGATCGGGAACTGGTGACCACCATCAACCAGGCCTTCACCACCACCACCCGGGCAGGCAACGCGATCATCCGCAAGCCGGTGAAGCCGTTGACGTGGTGGCGCGGCATCGAGGCCCGCAAGACACTCGAGGACTATTTCTCGGCTCGGGTCGCTGAGACCCGCGGTCACGAACGCAGCGACATGCTCAGCGTGTTGTGTCAGGCCGAGGACGAGGACGGCCAGCGGTTCACCGACGACGACATCGTGGCGCACATGATCTTCCTGATGATGGCGGCCCACGATACGTCGACCTCGACGATGACGACCATGGCCTACCACCTGGCCGCCAACCCGGAGTGGCAGGACCGCTGTCGCGACGAGTCGGCCCGGATCGGCGACGGCCCGCTGGACATCGAGGCGCTGGAGAAGCTGGAAACCTACGAGCTGGTGATCAACGAGGCGTTGCGGATGGTCACCCCGCTGCCGATGAACTTCAGGCGGGCGGTGCGCGACATCGACCTGCTCGGCTACTTCATCCCGGCCGGAACCGATGTGGTGACGTGGCCGTCGCTCAACCACCGCCTGCCCGAATTGTGGACCAATCCAGAGAAGTTCGATCCCGAGCGCTTCGCCGAACCCCGTTCCGAGCACAAGAAGCATCGGTACGCGTTCGCGCCGTTCGGCGGCGGTGCGCACAAGTGCATCGGAATGGTCTTCGGGCAGTTGGAGATCAAGACCGTGATGCACCGCCTTTTGCGCCAGTACCGGTTGGAGCTTCCGCACCCGGGCTACAAGCCGCGCTACGACTACGGCGGAATGCCGGTGCCGCTGGACGGCATGCCGATCGTGCTGCGGCCGATCCGCTGACGGTGTGCGCCGAAACGGCATTCCAGCACGCCTCTTCTCGATCTTTCGGTGCTGGAATGCCGTTTCGGCGAATGATCAGGCGTCGGTCAAGAGGCGGTTCGCGCAGGCGATGATCGCGCGCAGCGCCGACTGTGTCGGATCGTCGGACCAACCCATCGCCCATTGTGACCGGGCGCCGTCGGAACCCTGCACGAACGTTGCGATGTGCGCGCCGGCCGGAACCTGGTGGAAGGCAGTCATTTCGAGCGCGATGCCTCGTTCGTAGAGCATCTCGGTCAGCGCGGCGACCGGGCCGTAGGCCGCGGCCGACGACGTGCTGATGCGATCACCGACCGCCAGCGTGGCTTGGTAGTGGCGGGGATGCGGGCCCAGCCGGGATGACGGCTGCTCGGCATCGGTGCACTGCCAGTTGCCGAGCCGCAGCGGGCCCGGGCTGTACGCGTATTCGTCGTGGAACGCCTCGAAAGTCATCGCGTCGGCCTCCTGGCGCAGGCCGCGTGGCATCAGGCCGGTCATCCGTGCCGCGAACGAGGTGGAGGTCGGCGGCGCTGCGCTGGTTGCGAAAGAGATTGAAGAGATTGTCATGTGTGCCGGTCTTCTCGATCGAGTTGAGTGACCGACGTAGTAGCTCGACCCACAGCGGAGGGTCGGTCAGGATCAGACCCCGCTGCGGGTTGCTACTACGAGTCGCTTCGGCACGTCCGCGATGTTAGGCGCTCGAGCCGACCCTGTGCAACGGCTTTTTCCTTCGTCTTCGGGATAACACCCTGAGCAATTGTTCGCCTATCGGCTGTCTACGGGTGATCGCCGGTGGGATTCTCATAGGACCCTGGAGGATGGGCAACGTCCTGCGTAAACGGCGAGGGACCACTATTGAACAGTCAGAATCCTCGTCACCGTGACGACACGGTCCCGATGGGCGAACGAGTCGGTTCGTTTCGGTATCTGCGCGCCGAGGATCGCTGGGAGTGGTCGGAAACCGTCGCTCAGATCCATGGATACAGGGCCGGCCAGGTGCAACCCACCACCCCGATGGTGATGTCGCACAAGCATCCGGAGGATACCGACCACGTGCGGCGGCTCATCGAGGCGATGACGCGCGAGGGCAGGCCGTTCTCCAGTCGGCACCGAATCGTCGACACGCGCGGCCGCATCCATCCGGTGGCGGTGATCGGCGAGCGACTGACCGACGACATGGGCAACGTGATCGGCAGCCAGGGCCTGTATGTGGATCTCAGCGATGTCGACGATGCGGTCATGGTCGAGGAAGCGATAGCGGATTTCACCGAGCATCGGGCGATCATCGAACAGGCCAAGGGCGCGTTGATGCTGACGTACGGCATCTCGGCGGACCGTGCGTTCGACATTCTGGTGTGGCGCTCACAGCAGACCAACACCAAACTTCGAACGCTGGCCACCCAACTGCTTCACGATCTGACCTCTGAATTGCAGGTATCGGCAGGCATCCGGGAGCGCGCAGATCATCTGCTGCTGACCGCACACAAGCGGGTGCGCTCACCGCTGCCACGGCGCGGAACGCGCAGCGACGCCTGCTAGCGCACCGCTCCTGCCAACAACGGCAGGAACGGACGGTGGTTGGCCCTGCCGTCACGGCGAAGCGGCATGCTGTCCCGCGACGCCGCATACCAGGCGTCGCGGGTGATCTCAGTCAGATCCAGCGCGCGGCCACACAGCGCGGCGATGGTGTGCAGCAGCAGCGCGCCTGCCCTGCCGTTGCCCTCGCGGAACGGGTGGATGTGGTTGTAGTCGGCGTAGAGCCGGGCCAGCCGGTACGCCAGCCCGGCGGGCTCGAGTCCGGCGCCGGTGGCCGCCAGCGCGCGGGTGGTTTCGTCCAGCAGCGCCATCAGCCGGGCGAGGTGTGACTGCCACACGAAAAGCGAATCGTCGTGCCGCAGTTCGGTCACCCGGTAGTTGCCTGCCCACGGGTAGACATCGGCGAACAGGTGTTGGTGAATAGCCCGGACATTGACGCCGTCGATGCCGATGTCGCCGTCGGCGAGCATCCGATGCCAGGCGATCATGCGGCCCGCGGTGGCGACGAATTCGAGTTCTGCCAGCGCGGTTTGCGAGTCGACGCCGAAGTTGTTGCGCAACACCGTCGTTCCCGGGATCAGGTACCGCCGGTTGCGCCGGAAGAGCTGCCGGTAGTCCCGTGCAGGCGGCGACGCCTTCGAGTGCCGCTCCCGGTAGGCCGCGAGGTAGTCGTCGAAGGACACCTCGTCGCGCGCCAACCGCGTCAGCGCGTCGACATGCGCGTCGGTCGGCCGCCAGCCTTCCAGGCGTTCGGCGGCCAACGTCTGGTCGATGGCGTGCCGCAGCGGGGTCGGCAGTCCGTCACGGGTGATCATGATCATGAGATGGCGCGCTCGACGGTGACGATCGACCGCGAGCAGACACATAATCGCCCAAACGGCGCGAATATGTGCGACTTTGAGTCTGCCGGGCGATACGAGGTCCCCACTATTTGCCCTGATGGCTTTATCATTGGTCCATGGCGACAGACGGCAGCGCGGCCAGGGTGACAAAAGATGACCTGTTCAGCCGGGTGAACCCGGGGCGGGCCTCCGAGATGATCGTCGACCAGATCCGTCTGCTGATTCGCGACGGCTCGCTCAAGCCGGGCGACCGGTTGCCCGCCGAGCGTGAACTCGGCGAGAAGTTCGGGGTCAGCCGGGTGACGGTGCGCGAGGCCTTGCGCGGACTCGAGGCCAACGGCATGGTCACCATCAAGGTGGGCGCCCGCGGCGGCGCATTCGTCACCGCCCCCACCAGCGCTCGCCTCAGCGAGGGCATCATCGACCTGCTTGCACTTTCCGAGCTGACCGACAAGGAAGTCACGGAGGCGCGACAGATTCTCGAACTCGGCATCATTCCGTTGGTGTGCGAGCGAGCCACCGAGGAAGACATCGCGGATCTGCTCGAGATCTGTGACCGGGGCGACGAAGCGGCGGCGAAGGGGTCGTATCCGATGTCGCTGTCCGCGGAGTTCCATGCCCGCGTCGCCCGCGCCAGTCACAACGCGGCGATCGTCATGCTGGCCGAATCGTTCCACGGCCCGACACTGCGATCGCTGCAGCACGTCAAGGACGACCACCCCGAGATGGGTATCCGCGGCAACCGCGAACACCGTCAGTTCGTCGCGGCGATCAAGAAGCGCGATGTCGAGAAGGCCACCGCCGTGATGCGCACCCACATCGGCCGCACCGCGCGGCATGTCTCAAAGGGCAAGTGAGTCAAGGAAGTCGATGACGCGCGCCGGCGCCGTGTCGGCGGTCTGCTCGGCTACCGGCACGTCCCAGTACTGCGCGGCGGGCAGGCACTCCTGCAGGTACCGCGCCGCGGACGGCGCGTGCGAGGTGTCCTCCCCCGGCACGATCAGCGCGGCAACGTCGGACGCCAGAAGGTCTTCCGGCTCGGCACCCGGCACGGTGTCGCGGTCGAACAGCAGCCTGCTCATGCCCGCGACGATCGTCTGGTATCGGCCTGCGTCGAACTGCGCGTAGCGGGCGGCGAATTCCGGGTCGCTGCGGAGCACCGACACCCACGGGCCGACGCGCCCGTCGTCGGAGAAGCCCGCCTCCGTCACACCCGCCAACGCGACCACGCCGGCAAGCCCGCGCTCCGCGACGTACGCAAGATGGGCCGTGAACCGGGCGTGCTGCTTGCGGCGGTACTGCGGGCCCCCTGCGGGCGAATACAGCACCATGCCCGCCACCCGATAGCGGTGCGTCGTCGCGAAAAGCGTTGCGATGGAACAACCCACACACGCACCCATGATGTGGACCCGACTGTAGCCGAGGTGGTCGAGCAGCGCGACGCCCTGGTTGACGTAGTCGGTCCAGCTCACCCGCTCCAGCCGGCCGCCGGAGCGGCCCGCCTCTCGCTTGTCGAAGGTGATGCAGGTGAACCGTTCGCGTAGCTGCGCCAGCATGCGAGTGCGGCGGTACAGTCCATGGGTTTCCCAGCTGTCCATGCTGGCGTTGAATCCGCCCGGTGAGAACATCAGCAGCGGCGGGCCTGATCCCGCCACCTCGTAGCGGGTCACGATGCCGTCGGCGACGGTCGTGGCCGCGGTCATCGCTTCAGCCCGCCCGCGATCTGGCGCGCGGATCGCACGTCGTTGGAGTACGCGGTGATCGCGTCGTGCACGATCTGCGCGACGTTGGCGTAGGTGTCCGGCGGTGAATCCAGCGCGTCGGCGCTGTAGCCGATCGCCGCGGTGACCATCCGCATCCGGCCGTCCAGCCATGGCCCGCCGCCGAAGCCGCCGACCACGGGTATCGACACCGCCTCGGCGACGGCGGCGCCGACGGTCGGCCCGGAGTTGGTGAAGTTCAGCAGCGCGGCTCCCGCGTCCTCGAGACGCTTTGCCTCGCCGACGATCTCGTCGAGCATCTCGTCGGGTACCACATCGCCGGGCTTCGGCGTCGCGCTGTAGGTGACCCCGTACTTCAGCGACGTCTGCGGGGTGATCCCGAACTGCGCGAACACCGGAATGCCTGCGCGCGCCACCGCGGTCACGGCGTCGAGGTGTTCAGACGCGCCGTCGAGCTTGACCATGTCGACGCCGGCCTCCTTGACGAACCGGATCGCCGCCCGCACAGCGCTTTTCGCGCCCTCCTGGACAGGTCCGAACGGGAAGTCGCAACTCACCAGCGCACGTGTGACGCCTCGGCGTACCGCCTGGCAGACCACCATCATCTGTTCGACGGTGATCTCCAGCGGGTTGGCCTGGCCCCACAGGTTGACGCCGACGGTGTCGCCCACCGAAACCAGGTCGACGCCCGCGCGGTCCACGATGCGCGCCATCTGGTAATCCCATGCGACCACGCCGACGATCTTGCGGCCGTCGCGCTTGTACGCCTGCAGGTCGCTCAGTTGCACCTTGTCGGTCATGCCGCCTCCTACGCCCGCAGAGCGGTGAGCACGTCGATCACGTCGCGCTCGTCGGCACTGACCATCAGCACGCGCGCGTGCGGGCGGATGGCCGCCACCGTGGCAGTGACGAGCGCCTGCTCGCCAATCACCAAGCCGGCGGTCATGATTCCACGCACGGTGCACGCCGCGCCGATGATGGTGGCCGCCGCGGCGTCACTTTCGGTGGTGGCCACCATGATCACCACATCCGCGTCCTCGAGTTCGGCGAGCAGGCTGGACACCGCGCCGTCGGCGGACCGCAGCACCACCGACTCCGAACCGCCGTCGCCGACCGGCCCCGCCGGCTCGGCCAGCGAGAAGAACCGCGCATGTCCCCATTGCTCGCGGGAGATGCGATTGACGATCGCGTCCGCACCGGCGTCCAGTCCGACGATGCGCGCGCCCCGGCGCCCGCGGATCGGCCGGTCGATGCGGTAGCGCATCTCGGCGGCCGTCGTAGCCCTGGCGCAACTGCTGCCGAAGATCGGCCGTGCGGTCATACCGACGACTGCCGAACGCCCTCGCGTACCGACAGGTCTTCGCGACAGGCCTCGATGAACGACGCGTCCCGCGGCAACACCACCGCGGCTGAACGCACCCTGTGATGAGCCGGGTCCACACCCGGAGGCGTGGTTCCGTTGTCCCGCAGCGCCTCAACGGCCTTCTTCAGCTTCTGCCTGGCCTTGATGATGCCGGTGTCGGCTGACACCAACATCTCCTTGGTGCGGTCCACGATCGGGCCCATGCTCTCCTGCAGCGACGCATCCTGCATCGCGATGCCCTTCACACCGGAATACGTGTCACCACGCTTCTGCGCTTCGCGGTCGATCAGGTAGTCGTTGTCCTTGTTGGCCTTCGGGCGATACGTGCCGGGAATGTTCTCGCTGTGCACGCCGTGGCCGTCGCGCATCGCTTGCACCTCGGCGGCGGTCAAAGCACGCACCGGGTGGTAGTCGAACGAGTACGCCCAGCAGTTCTCGTCGTCGATCGGGATCCAGAAGTGGCCGTGCACAGGGTGATCCCCGCGCGGCGGCACCATGGTGAAGCACGGCATCACCCAGGGAGTGATCCGCCAGTAGTAGGTGTCGTCCTCGGCGTTGCGTCTGGCCCCGACGAACAGTCCGCCCTCGAAGTCGGCCACCTCGAAGTAGGGCTTGAGGTCGGCCATGTTGTACTCGTTGCCCTTGGTGCCCTTGAACAACGGGTCGCTCTTCAGCCCGCCGGAGTGCAGGAAGGACACGTGGCTGGAGTCGATACCGCCCTCGAACGCCTGCAGCCAGTTGCATTCCTGCCAGCGCTTGGACGTGTAGGTCTGCTCGGGCGGGACGAGGGCGAACTCGAACTCCGGCAGCGGCGGCTGCTTCTCCGGATCGCCCATGTAGGTCCAGAGCACGTCGCCGATCTTGACCAGCGGGTACGACGTCAGCTTCACGTGCGCGCAGAAGTTGCTGTTCTCCGGTTCCGACGGCACCTCGACAGCCTGGCCGGTGACGTCGTATTTCCAACCGTGGTAAGGGCAGCGCAGACCCGAGCCCTCGTTGCGGCCGAACCACAGTGACGCGCCGCGGTGTGCGCAGAATTCGTCGATCAAGCCGTACCGGCCGTCGCTGTCGCGGAATGCGACCATCCGCTCGCTCAGTAGTTTCACCCGAACCGGAGGGCAGTCGTTCTCGGGGAGCTCCTCGGCGAGCGTCGCCGGGATCCAGTACTGCCGGAACATCTCGCCCATCGGCGTGCCCGGACCTGTACGGGTCAAAAGCTCATTGATCTCTGCCCTAAGCACCGTCCACCCTCTCAGCTGTCCTCGTCACAATGCTCCAATTGTAATACCATTAGTACTTCAGGCCAACCCATGGAACCAGAAAGGCAGCTACATGATCGGAATCATCGGCGTCGGCGATATGGGACAGCCGATGGCAGGCCACATGGTCGCCAACGGCTTCGACGTAATCGCTTACGACGTCGACGCCGACCGGTTGGCGACGGCCGCCGCCGCAGGTGCGGCATCGGCATCCGGTCTCGCGGAACTGACGACCAGTAGCGACATCATCGTCGCGTGCCTGCGCACCGATGACCAGATGGAATCCGTCGCAGTGGAATTGGCGGTACACGGCAAGGCAGGTCAACTCGTCGTCGTCGCTGGGACGCACAGTCTGGATTTCATGCAGCGCCTGGCCGCGATCTTCAAGCCGAAGGAGATGCGGCTGATCGACGCACCGGTCGTGTTCGGCGCGCAGGGCGCCAAGGACGGCAACCTGCTGTCGCTGTGCGGCGGCGACACCGCCGATGTGGAGCGGGCGCGACCGGTGATGATGAGCTACAGCCGGGGTGTCGAACATGTCGGACCGCTCGGTGCGGGTCAACTCGCCAAGACGTGTAACAACCTGCTGCACTGGGTGCACTGCGTCGCGAACTTCGAAACGCTGGCGATCGCAAAGCGATACGGGGTCGATGCGCAGCGCATGCGCGAGGTCCTGCTGAAGTGTCCCGGCGACAACGGCACATTGCGCCGTTGGGACAGCACGCGGTTCACCTGGCAGGAGAAGGACATGGATTTCGTCCTCGACCTCGCACAGAACGGTGGACTGGTCTTGCCGCTGACCGGTCAGATCGACCAGCTGATCAAGACGCTGACCGCAGCGGACGTCGCCGATCTGTTGTACGGGCCGGAGTGCAGCTATCTGGGCCGCCGCGTCGCGCCGTTGGCCAAGGCCGAGGGCGGGTTATAGCGACAGCCCGGCGACTTCCAGCCGGCCGGCGTAGTGCCGCCAGCGCGACAAGTCGTTGAACGTGGAGCCCAGATCGGGCAGCTCGTGCCGGTCGTCCTCGGTGAGCACCTGGGGCCGACCGCCGAGCAATGCCACCTCGGTCGTGATGCGGGCCAACTCGACGAGGTCGAGGGCGCGCAACGTCGCCTGTTCCACCGACTCCCCCACGGTCACGATGCCGTGTCCGCGTAACAGGCACACCTTGGCGTCGCCGACGGCGGCCGCGACAGCTCTGCCCAGCTCGGGCGTGCGGACCAGCACCGAGCGCGGGTATACCGGGATGCCGTCATGCGCCAGTCGGGAGGCCGGAATGTTGTAGGCGCCGAACACCTGTCGCAGGCCGATCCCGGCCAGGTCGACGACCATCACCTCGCGCGGGTGGGCGTGCACCACTGCCTGCACGTCGGGCCTGGCCCGGAACAGTTCGGTGTGGATGTGGAACTCGTTGGGCACCGCATACCCGCCGTCGAGCTCGCCGTGGCCGTTCAGGTCGACGACGCGAACGTCGTCGGTTTCGGTGAACAACAGCCCGCGATCCTGAGGACCGCGGCAGCGCAGAAGGATTCTGTCCTCGTCCAATCGGACGCTGACGTGGCCGAGGACATCGGCGGCCAGTCCCTGCTGGCCCAGGATGCGGCAGGCGGTGGCGACGGTGGTCGACAAATCGCTCATGTCAGGACTGCGGCCCGGCCCGCTGGATTCTCGTTTGCCGAGAACACCAGCGATTTGATGGTCACCGGCACCGTGTTCGACGGATGCCGTATCCGACCCAGATCGACGAAATCGAAGTCACGTAACTCGATTCCGTCGAGGATGAGCAGATCGTTGGATACCTCGAGCTCGTCACGCAGGATGGTGCCGAGCGTGAGCGCGATGTCGCCGTCGATCATCAGATAGACCGGGTGCCCGTGGGCCATCCGCCAGCGCAGTCCCGCCACCACACCTTCGGCGAACGCACGCAACCGTCGGTAGCTCGGCGTACCGGTCCAGCGCAGCGCCAGCGCCACATCGGCCGCCGCGTCGTGCAGCCCGAACATCGACAGATGATGTTCGATCGCCGACGCCACCGCATCGCGGTCGACCACCTCGCCAAGCGCATATTCCGGCCGTGCCACTTGCAGGTTGCGTCTCGGCAGCGTGCTGTCCGGCACCGGGATGAAACTGGTGATCCCGCTGAGTTGAACGGTGTACTCCGACGCGCCGAGCACGGTCGCACGGATTCGTTGCGCCGCAACCAGCACGGGCGCGGGCAGTTCATCGGCGCGCTCGGCGAGCGCCAGCCCGAGGCGACGGCCCAGATCACCGAAATCCCTTGTCTCGGTGCGGTACACGTACTCCGCGACTCCGCCGGAGAAGATGATGCCGTCCACGCCCTGCACCGCGATGGGGCCGGTCAAGAACAGCGGCTCCGCCGATGGCTCGCCGCGCACCGCCGCGATGACCTGGTCGGCCATTTCGGAGGCGATCGCGTCCAGGTCGGCCGACGACACCCGACTGCCGAGATCGAGATCGAGGCCGACCGCGGCGGCGTGCCTGCGACCGCCTGGTTCGATGCGCGTGACGGTGTCACCGTCGACCGCGATCAGCCGCCCGCCGACGTGGATGGCTGCGGTGGCAAGTACGCGTCCGCGATCGGTGATCGCGAGCTTGGTTGTGCCACCGCCGATGTCGATGTTCAGGATGCGTTCCCAGCCGTCATGCGAGGCGCGCACCGCACCTGACCCGTACGCCGCGAGCATGGCCTCCATGTGGTGACCGGCCGTCGCGCAGACCAGGTCGCCCGCCCGCTCGGCGACCACCGCTGCGATCCGTTCCGCATTGCGGCGGCGTAGCGCCTCGCCGGTCAGGATCACCACGCCGGTGTCGACGTCCTGCGGTTGCCGCCCCGCTCCGTCGTAGGCCGCGTCGAGCATGCGACCCAGCGCCGCGGCGTCGATCTGCAGATCGTCGGTGTACGGCGTCAACTCCAACTCCGACTCGAACAGGGTGTCCCTGGACACCACGACGTACCGGCTGGTGAGGTCCTCGCCGCGTCTGCGCAGCGCCAGCCTCGAGAACACCACCTGCGTGCCGGAACTGCCGATGTCGATGCCGACGCTGTGCAGAGTGACGTTGTCCTGCTGCCAGATCGGGTTGTCGGCGAGCGGCAGATCGGGTTCGTCGTGTTCGTGGTCGGGATCGTGGGTCATGCCGGCGACGCCACCGGCACCTGCTCGCCCGGCTTCGGCGGCAGATCCGCCAGTTCGGCGGCGTAGGCATCATCCATCTGCGGCACCAGGCCGTTCTCCGCGAGCGCCTTGGCGAATGTGTCGCGGACGATCGGCGACTCGTCGGCGTAATCGATCTGATCGCCACCGATGCGCTGGCTGATCCACGCCTTCGGGACCCCTTGCGCGTTGCGCACCGACACCACCTCGTGCTTGAAGGCGAGGTAGCGCGCAGGCGTTGCGCCCGTGTTGAAGTGCTGGTGGAACCACATGTTCGGCGGCACGATCAGCGTGCCGGGCTGCCAGTCGTAGCGACGGGGTTCTTCGCCCTCGGGCCACATCAGCGAGAAACCGTGGCCGCTCAGGATGATCACGTGGGCACCGGGTCCGTGCCGGTGGCCCTTCTTGTAGGTGGCGGTGCCGAACTGCGAGATGTGGCTGTTCATCGACCCCTTGGCCATCGAGAAGCGGATGTGTCCGCCGCCGGCGCCGCGTTCCTTGGCCGAAATCAACGGCAGATCAATGGTATTGGCTACAAAGTTGGTCTTCAGCAGCAGGCCGTCCTGCTCGTCCTTCGGCGCGAAATAGTCCGGCTCACCGGCGAATCGCCCGACGAAGTCGTGCGCGGTGTTGAACACGAAATCGGCTTCGTCGTAGAGGTTGATCACCGGAGGCAGGTTCGTCGAGGAGACGAACCGCGCAGCGGTGGTGCCGGACCCGTTGAAGTGCTGGTGCCACGTGTTGAGCGGAATCGCGAACATCGCGCCTGGCCCCCACTCGAAGGTCACCTTCGCTCCGGCGTCGTTCCACACCGACGTGGACCCATGACCGGACAGCACCAGGATCATCTCTTCGAACAGCTGCCGCTGCGGTGCAAGTTCCCCACCTGCCGGGATCTCGCACACGTAGCAGTCGTTGGAGGTGCGCGAGGCCTCGTGGTTGATGAAGACTCCGCGTCCGCCGCGGCGTGCCCACGGCTTCAGCTCAACGGTGTTGAGGTCGGGGACGTAGTGGGCGCTGATGATGTCGAGGCCCTCGTCGCGGACCCACCGTACGTAGGGCGAATCCTTTTCGGTGGCGAACTTTTTCGCCAGAGCGTCGGAAACGATTGCGTCTTTGGCCACGTGCATCCTCCATCAGCAGTTTGACCTAATGGTATTACCAATTGAATGAGTGTCAAGGTCAGGTCGACACAGTCGCGTCCTCATCTTGGTTGACGCCTTGGTACGCGCGCACCGGGTTAGGCCTGGCGACGAAGACGCCGGCATAGACCGCCGCGAGCACGCCGCCGACGGTCAGCGCCGTCACGGGACCGAGTGCGCCCGCCACCGCGCCGACCAGTGTGTCGCCGAGGGCCGGACCGCCGCGCGAGGACATCTGATAGATCGCCGATACCCTTCCGCGCAATTCGTCTGGCGTCTCGAGTTGCACGGCGGCATGGCGGATCGTGGTGGCCATCGCGTCGAATGCTCCGATCAGCAGCCCCGCCGCGACGGCGATCACGAACAGATGCGCCTGTGCCAGCGCGACGTTGGAGAGTCCGTACAGCACCGTCGACACCAGCAGCACCCTGCCCAGCCGCCGCGTCCTATCGACCACTCGGAACACCGTGTACGTGGCGAGCAGTGCGCCCGCGGACGGGGCGGCGGACAGCACACCGTAGCCCTGCGGACCCACGTGAAAGACAGTGGCGCACAACGCGGGCAGTACGACACGGTATGCGCCGAACAGCGTCGCCGAGAGGTCCAGCGACATCAGCATCCAGATGATCTTGCGGCCCTTGACGAATCGCGCACCCTCGATGAGCTGCCACCACACCGACGTGTGCGATCCGGCTCCTTCGAGTTTCGCGACGCGCAGCACCTGCAAGATGACGACCAGCACCGCGTAGGTACCCGCATCGACCGCATACATCAGGCCCGGGCCGGCCATGCCGATGAAGATGCCCGCCAGGGCGGGACCCAGCAGCACCGCGATCTCGCGCGACGGGTTGAGCAACGCGAACGCCTGGGGCAACTGTGTGCGCGGCACCAGCGCCGGGATCAGCGCCTGCCTGGCCGGCTGGTCGAAAGTCGCTGCGGCGGTGGTCAACACGACGGACACCAACACCTGCCAAGCCACGATACGGCCGGTGAGCGTCAGCGCGGCGAGGCCGCCGGCCACCACCATCGCCACCGCCTGCGACCACTGCAGCAGCCTGCGGCGGTCCCACCGGTCGGCGAACACGCCGCCGAGCGGGCTCAACACCAGCAGCGCGACGGCCTGTGCGGCACCGACCAACCCGGTCTGAGCGACCGAGCCGGTCAGTTGGTAGACGTGGTAGAGATTCGCCGCGACGGTCCCCCTGGTGCCGATCTGGGAGAAGACCACGCCCGCCCAGTAGAGGTTGAAATCGCGGTTTTTCAGTACTTCCGCAACACGCATACTCGCGGTCAGTCGACGGGGACGAGCGACAGCTTGCCTGGCTGCATGTCCAGGTACACCGTGGTTCCCGGCGCATGCGAGATGTGCGGCAGGCAGCGCGCACGGATCTCGTGCTTGCCGACGGCCACCACGTGGTCGACCGCGTCGCCGAGGAACGCGCGGGTGGTGACATTGCCTTCCCACACGTTCTCCGCGCCTGTCGGATGGTCGGTGGTCAGCATGACCGCCTCCGGCCGGATGGACACCACCACCCCGGTTCCCGGTTCGACGTGCGCACCCGACTCGAGTGTCAGGCGGCCGTCGCGCGTCTCGACGACGTGCCGGTCACCGCTTCGCGACGCGACGGTGCCGTCGATGAAGTTCGACGTCCCGATGAACTCCGCGACGAACTTGCTCTGCGGGTTCTCGTAGATGGCGCGCGGCTTGCCCAGCTGAACCACCTCGCCCGCCTTCATCACGGCGATGCTCGACGACAGTGAAAGGGCCTCGATCTGGTCGTGCGTCACGTAGATCGACGTGATGCCGAGTTCCCGCTGCAGTCGCTTGAGCTCGAAGCGAAGCGACTCACGGAGTTTGGCGTCCAGGTTGGACAGCGGCTCGTCGAGCAGCAGCAGCGACGGCTCGATCACGATCGCACGCGCCAGCGCGAGCCGCTGCTGCTGTCCACCGGACAACTTGGTGGCATGCCGGTCGGCGTACTGCAGCAGTTCCATGGTCTCGAGCACCCGTTCCACGCGTTCGGTGATCTCGCGCTTACCGGGACGATGCCGCCGCGGCCGCACCCGCAGCGGGAAGGCGACGTTCTCGAAGACGCTCATGTGCGGCCAGATCGCGTACGACTGGAAGACCATTCCGAGTCCGCGCTTGTTAGCAGGGACATTCACCCGCTTCTGTGTTTGGGCGCCCGCCGCGAACAACACGTTGCCGCCCACCGAGACGACGCCGGCGTCCGGTTGCTCGAGACCCGCGATAGACCGCAGCGTCGTCGATTTGCCGCAACCCGACGGCCCGAGCAAGGTGAACAACTCACCGGGTTCGACCTTGAAGCTGACGTCGTTGACGGCGAAAACCCTTGCCGGCTCACCGTTGTTTGCGGGGGCCGACCCGCGGTTCCGGCGTTTCTGTCGTTCACCGTCGAACGTCTTGACCAAGTTCTGGACTTCGAGCACGTCGGTAGTTCCTTTCCAACCAGATCAATCCTGCTTGAGGCCGACCTTGGCCCCGAGCTTGTAAGCGACGGTGACCAACACCACCAGCGTCAGCACCATGACGACTCCGAGCGCGGACAAGACGGTGAATTGGCCGTTCTCGAACTGCTCGAAGATCAGGATGGACAGCACTTCGTTTCCTGGGCTGTACAACAGGATTGAACTGGACAGCTCGCGGAACGATACGACGAGGATGTAGATCCAGCCCGCGACCAAGCCCGGCATCAGCAACGGAAGCAGCACCCGGCGGAACGTCTGCCACCAACTGGCGCCGTTCACCATCGCCGACTCCTCCAGTTCGTTGGAGATCTGCTGCATCGAGGTGACCGAGTACCGCATGCCGTACGGCAGGTACCGGGTGCAGTAGGAGATCAGCAGGATGAACAGCGTTCCGTAGATCGGAATGGGGCTGCGAAGGTAGACGAAGCTCAGCGCCAGACCCATCACCAGGCCGGGCACCACCAGCGGCATGAAAGCCAATCCGTCCAAGATCTTTCGACCGCGGATCTTGGAGCGCACCACGATCCAGGCGGCCACCGCCATCACCGCCATCACCAGCGTCGCCGACGACAGCCCGAGGATCAGCGAGTTCTTCAGCGCCGTGATGGCGTCCGCGGTGTGTGCCAGCGCCCGGTAGTTCTCCAGCGTCATGGACTTGAACGTGTCCTTCGACGGCGGCGCGTAGAACTTCAGCAGCGAGGTGTACAACAGCACCAGCAGCGGTGCGATGACGGTCAGCAGGAAATAGCCGATGATCAGCACGCCTGCCACGGGCCGCCACTTGCCGAGTTCCATTGGCCGGGGCCGAAATCCCTTGCCGGTCACCGTCTGGTAGTTCTTGCTGGCGCGCCCGGCGAAGTTCGAGATCGCGACACCGAGTACGGCGATGATCAGCAAGCCGATCGCCAATGCGCCCGCGGCGGACAGGTCCGGCGGATAGTCCCGCAGCACGAAGTAGATCCGGCTGGTGAACACGTATGTGCCGTTCTGCAGACCCAGCAGTGCGGGCACCTCGAAGCTCTCCAAGCTGCGCACCACCATGATCAGGACCGCGGCCACGATCGCAGGCCGGGCCAACGGCACGGTGACCTTACGGAAGACGGTCCACCGGCCTGCGCCCGACATCAACGCCGACTCTTCCAACGACGGGTCCATCGAGCGGAACGAGGCGACCATGAGCAGGAAGACGATCGGCGACAGTTGCAGGCCCTCGACCCAGATCATGCCCCAGATGCTGAACACGTCGATCACCGCGTGCCCGAAAACCGGCTCCAGGTAGTGGTTGATCAATCCAATATCCGGGCTGCCCAACAGGATCCACGCGATCGTGTAGAGGATGCCCGGTATCACCAGGGGGATTATGGATGCGGCGAAGAACAGCGCCTTGAACGGGACGTCGGTGCGAACGTTCAGATACGCCAACCCGGTGCCGAGCACCAGCGACACCGCCGCAGCGCCCACCGCGAACAACAACGAGTTGCCGACCAGGTCGAAGATCTGGTGGTTGCCGTATGCCCGTTCGAACCCCGAGAACGTGAACCCCGTTGCGTCGAAGAACGTTCCCCAGAACAGGTAGTACAGCGGCACGAGCGCCAGATAGGCGATGACAAGGGTCACCACGCCGAGAGTCAGGAATTTCGTGTTGGGCAGGAAGCGCCGCCAACGGCCGGGCTGGGTCGGTACTGGACCGACCGAGGGCGCCGGGGCGGCCGGCCGAGTCGGTGTGGCAGTCGTCATGTATTCACCTCAATGCGTCGGGCTGGCCGGGCGTGCGGCGCTCAGCCGCCGATCTTGTCGCTTCGGGACAGCAGCGCCTCGTAGCGGTCGCTCCATTCCTTCTGCTTGTCCAGAAGCTGTTTGACGTCGACGGGAATGACCTCGATTCCCTCCAAAGGGTCCTTCAGGTTCGCCGGCTCGATCGACGGGGTCAGTCCCTGATCGACGAACACCTGCTGGCCTTCGGTGAACAGCCAGTCCTGGAAAAGCAATGCAGCGGCGGGATGCGGGGCGGATTTCAGCGGGGCGGCACCCTGCGGACGGGCAATCACCGGTTGCACGAACGGCTGGTAAGCCACCGGCGCGCCCTTGTTCACCGCCTTCTGCACGATGTAGCTGTAGTTCGACGCCGCCACCGAATACTGTCCGGCCGAGAGCATTTCGCCCATCACGGTGTGGCCCTTGACCACCTTCGCGCCATTGGCCATATCGGCGAAGATCTTGTCGATATCGGCATCGCTCTTACCGTGTTGCTGCCAGTACTCGTAGAGCGTCAGATACCAGTCGTAGTCGTTGAGCTCCATTGCGAGCGCGCCGTCCCACTTCGGGCTGGCCAGGTCTTCCCACGACTTCGGCTGGTCGCCCGCGGGCACCTTCGTGGTGTTCCAGCTGGGGGCGAACAGGTTGTATCGGTCGGCCGTCCAGTTGTCGAACTTGCCCTCGTCGCCCACCAGGTCGCGACGTTCGCCGGTGTAGGGCTCCACCAGTTGCTCCTTGCCCAGCGACGCCATCTCCAGCGCGTCGGTTTCGACGACGTCGGCGCCGGCGTGGTTGGCCCTGGCCTCTTGCAGGATGCGTTGCAGCACAGTTTCCGAGTCAGCGCGGTACAGGTTGACCTTGATGCCGGTCTGTTCGGTGAACGCCTTCGTGACAGCATTCGCCACGTCGCTCGTCATCGACGTGTACACCGACACTTCGCCTTCGGTCTTCGCGTCCTTGAGCAAGGTGTCGCGGCGTTGCTGGCCTTTGAGGCCCTCGTACTGCTGGAATTTCGAGGCGCCATTGTTCTGCCCCGACCCGCTTGGCGGCGCAGTCGGCGGCGCGCCGCATGAGACAAGGGCCAGCGTCAGGCCGACGGCCGCCACCAGATGACCGTGTCGAAATGTCATGTGCCTCGAGTCCTCACTGTTCATGTCCGCCGGCGCCGACTGCGCCGGATTCTGGCCCCCGTTGACGGCCTGTCGATCTCTGAGCTTTGGGCTGATGGGTCGTCGGCAATCTCTGGACTTATTGTATGACCATTAGTGTGATTCCTATCATGTCCGAAGCCTCCTGTGAAGCCCTTCACCGAAATATTGTCTGCTGAACGAACAGAAAGATCCAGAGGATTCTGCACAGCAGAAAACGCACTGTGCCGCCTTAGGGCGACCAGCGCGTTGGAGTTCGGTCCGGCGGCCGGTGAGGGCAAGCCGCCGGACCGAAGTCTGGGTCAGGCTGAGGCGTCGGCCAATTCGCCTGCCGGCTTGTCAGCAGCGGAGGCAGGCTCGAAGAAGTGCGTGTTGTCATAGCCCAGGTGCTTGAACACCCGGTTCTGTGCGTTGAACAGCCGCAGCGGCGTGCCGTCTGCCGCGAAGAGCTGGCACACGTGGTTCTGCGGCACATACAGGGTGTTGCCCTGCTTGATCTCGTACCGCTTCGGCTCCAAAGCGATACGCGCGTAGTACTTCTCGGCGATCTCCGCCTCGACCTCCCACTGCAGCGCGTAGCCGCCGCCGGACAGTACGTAATACACCTCGTCGGCCATCTTCCAGTACTTGCCGGAATGGCCACCTGCCTCGATTTCGAGCTCGAAGGCGTCGATGCTGAAAATCCTGCCGTCGGTGCGCTCCGGCGAGGCGATGGTCCGCACCCGCCCCAACGGGGTCTGCTCCCAGACGGTGTCCGCCGGGCTGATCACCTTCTTGCGGTCCAGCACGCCAGGAGTCCAGATCCGCGACCAGTCCTCGCGCGGCCCGAACGCGGCCTCGTTCTCGACCGGTCCGCTGCGGCCCTGCTGGATCAGACCCATGAACATCCAAGTGCACTTTGCCTTGACGACCAGAGCCAACGCCTTCTCGTCATAGGGGTTGAAGTGCCGGTGCACCGAGTCGGTGTGCACATAGACCAGATCGTCTTTGGCCCAGTCGTAGCGCTGGTCGTCGTGAATCTCGTAGCCGCGGCCTTCGAGGATGTAGAACGCCGCTTCGTTCTGGTGGCCGTGGCCGTGGTTGGACGACTGCGGCGGCAGCTCCACGAAGTGAACCTGGACGGTCTGGGTGAGGAAATCCTCGTCACCGGGGCCGATTCGCCACCAGGTCCGTGATTGTTCGCTGTCTCCGGAGTGGGCGACCTTGGCGTCGTCGACGACGAACGCATCGTCGCGGACCCGCTCGACCTCCAGTTGCTGGCGCCGGAATTCACCGAGCCCATAGGTCTCCGAGGTCAGTCCGCGGACGAATACGCGGCCCTTCTTCCCCATACTGTTCTCCTTCGACGAGCCTTCAACTGTAGAATGGTTTTACCATTAGCATCGTAAGCGGCGTCACAACCGATGTCCAGCCACACTCGGCACCGCGGGCGTCAGCCCGGCAATCACGTCCTCGAGCAAGCGCACATTGCACATCCTCGGGAACACCTTCTCCATGAAGAAGGTCCGCTGCTCGGCGAAGCCGTGGCAGCACTCCGGAATGATGGTGATCTGGAAGTCCATATCACGGGCGTCGTACGCGGTGGACGCGATGCCGACGTGAACCGAGCCACCGACGAGCAGGATCGTGTCGATGTCGCGGCTGCGCAGCGAGAGTTCCAGATGCGTCCCGTGAAACGCCGACCAACGATGCTTGGGCACGTCGTAGTCCCCCGGTTGCGGTGCGATCTCGGCCAGCACCGACAGTGCCGGTGACCCCGAGGCGTGCGCAGGCAACGGTTGGTACGGGTTGTCCGGTCCCCACGGCCGGAAATGGCTGTCGGTGTCGGCGATGGTTCGGGCGAAATCGGCGCCGTCCGCACGATGGTCGGCACGGGCGTAGAAGATCGGCACCCCAACCGTGCGACAGGCGTCGATCAACCGCTTCGTCGGGCCGATCGATCCGGCGGCCTCGATGGGCTCGCGGTAGGCCTCCAGCATGTCGAACACGACAAGACCGGTGGCGCGGTAATCGTAGTGAATCATTGGCTATCGACTCCAAACATATTGTGAACTCAGTGTTGACGCGTGTTGCTGGCGAAGTCGTAATCGTCGGCGATGGTCGACGTGAAGCGCCAACGCACCTGCCCTGACTGCTGCTTCGAGGCGACGGTCCGCAGCCACGACACCATCAGCTCGAAGGTTTCGCGGGCCTGCTCCGCGCGGAACCGGCCGGGCATCGTGTCGTTGAGCCAGCCGTGCGGTAGGTCCGGGTACAGCACGAAGTCGTAACTGCGCCGGGCGTCTTCGAGATGGCCACGCAACCGCCGGACGTGCTCGACGGACATGGTGTGGTCTTTTTCTCCCCAGATGCCCAGCACCGGCGCTGCGCCGGCCTTGATCAGCTCCACATACGGCGCCGCGCGCAGTTCGCCGATTTCGTACTCCCGTGGTTGCGCGCCACCGTAGAGCAGTACCGCGGCGGCGACGTCGTCGCGTGCCGCGTCGGCGACGATCCCGTAGCTGCCGGTTCGGCAGATTCCGACGACGGCGATGGGCGTCCCGCGCAGACGGGGTTCAAGGCCGCGGACGTATGCCGCCGCCGCGTCGAGGTGCCGCAGCGCTGCGGCGTCACTGATGTCGGGCAAGCGCTCGTGTTCATCGGACAGGTCCATGTCGGCAAAGAAATCCGGTGCCACCGAAGCGAATCCGGCAGCTGCGAACTTCTCGGTGAGTTCGACGGTGTGCCGCACGACGCCGTAGCGCTCGTGGCAGATGATCACGATCGGCAACGCGGCGTCGACGTCGTTCGGGATGGCCACCCAACCGTAGGAGTCCTGCCCCAGCCGGGTCAGCTCGCCTGGCGGGATTCGATCACTCGGCTCGCGCTCCTCGGCGGTCCGCAGGGGCGGGACGCCTTTCGGCTCTACACACATGTCCTGTGTTCCTCTTTCACCGGATCGCTCTGTCCTGACGCGGATGTACATCCGCTGGGCGGACTGCTCAGGATCCCGTTACCAGTTGGTTGTACTCTTCGGCGATCTTGGCGCGGTTGGCCACCAAGTCGGCGACGTCCAGATCGACCACCTGCGCGCCCGCCAACGGGTCGTGTGCCGTGGGCAGTGGCGGCAGCGCGCGCAACTGCTGGTCGACCGCGGCGCCATCGGGCCCGAGTTGGAAGTCCAAGTACAGCGCCGCCCCGGCGGGATTGTCGGTGCCGCGCATCACGCCGCCTGCGTCGTATCTCACCACCACCGGGGAGACGATGTGGCCGGTGCCCTCCCCGAAGGCCACATGCGCGCCCTTGTCGACGAGCCGGTTGACCGACTGGGTGTAGACCGACAGCGCCACGTCGAACTGGCCCGCGGCCAGCAGTTCGGCCTGCACCGTGTGGCCTTTGGCGGTCTTGGAGTTCGCCGCAATCTTCCGGAACATCGTCGAGATGTCATCGTCCGACATACCCTGCTGTTGGTAATAGCGTCGCACGGTGGCGTACCAGTCGATATCGCTGTACTCCATGCTGATTCGACCGTTCCATTTCGGGTCGGCGAAGCCGGCGTAATCGGCGGGCAGATCGGCCGGCGTCAGCTTTCCGGTGTTGTAGCCGGCGACGAAAGCCAGCCGCCGCACCCCCGTCCATCCCGTCGACTTGCCCGCGTCGGGCATCGCGTCACGGTACGGCGAGCGGTAATCGCCAAGCAGGCCCTTGGATTCCACCGCCGTCATATCGGTGGCCGGCGCCACGAGCACATCGTTGGTCAGCTTGTGCGCGGTGGCCTCCTGTACGACGCGTTGCAGGACGGTCTCGGAGTTGGCGTTGTAGACGTTGACTTTGATGCCGTATTTCTTGGTGAACGCATCGGCCATCGCCTGCTCGTCGTTGAACGCCGAGTACACCGTCAGTTCGCCTTCGGCCTTCGCGGCTACGACGAGCGCGTCGTCGCGCTGCGTCCCGGTCAGCCCGTCCCACGGCTTGCTCGAGGTCGGCGCAGCCTGGCCGCCATCAGACCCGGAGTGCGACGGTGCGCCGCATGCCGCGATCAGCGTGGCCGCCAAACCGATGGCAACCACCGCCATCCCCCGTGCAGGTCGATGTCGAAGGCGCATCGGTCGTTCCTTCCTGATCAGGCGTCGACAGACTCCGTCGTGAGAAATTCGACCGCGGTGACCAAGTCGTCCGCGGCGAGCTCGTTCGGGTCGCGCGTGACCTCCTGGCGCAGTGTCAACGCCGACAGCATCAGCTTGCGCACCCGGCGCCCGTCCAGACCCGCGCACGCGTCGGCGAGCTTGGCGTGCAGTCCGTCATCGTTGGCCAGCGGGCGCACCCCCGGCCACAGCACCGCCAGCTCCTGCAGACTGTGCCGAATGATCTGCCCGATCGTCGTGGTGTCCGGCAGCGACAGCCGCAGCACCAGATCGGCGCGCGACAGAAACGCCTCGTCGACCGCGTCGGTGAAATTGGTCGTCGCGACGAACAACACTCTCGGCAGATCGGCGGCGACGGCGTCGATCCCGGCCAGCAGGGCGTCGGTGGCGCGATGCACGTCGACCGGGTTGGCGCCGAACGACGCGGCCGACCGGCGCACCGCAAAGCTCTCCACCTCGTCGATGAGCACAATCGTGTGCGGACGGCGCGCCGCGAGTTCGGGAATCGTGTCCGTCATCAATTGCGTGATGTTGCGCTGACTTTCGCCCAACAGTTCGCTGGGAAAGGCGTGCGGGTCGATCTCGACGTAGGTCGTCGCACCGCGTGGGGCCACCGACCGCGCCGCCATCTGCGCGAGGCCGCGGGCCAACGTCGTCTTACCCGTGCCCGGCGGACCGGACAGGATGATCAGACCGTGAGGCAGCCCGGCCAGGTTGGCCAGTGCGGGCCCGTGCAGCAGCGTCAGCAGCGCGTGGTTGAGCAGACGCTCCTTCACACCGGGCGCGGTGAGGATGTGGTCCCACGGCCCGTCGTGATGATCGGCGGGCAGCACGTGGACGGACAACACCCCGGGCGGCAGTGCTTTTGGCGTCACGGCCATGTCGGCCGCCTCACCTCCGGCCAGTCGACGGTGCTAATGTCACCGGCCTGCGCATCCCTGATGTGCTGCGGCGGCTCCTCGAAGAGCACCATCGGATCCATCAGCACCCGCATGGTGTCGAGCAGGCTGTCGAACATGTGGATCCGCACGACTTTCGCGGTCTTCTCCGGATCGTCGTTGAAGTGCTGGTGCCACAGGAAGTGATCGACGACGATGAGGTCGCCCTTCTTCCACGGGTAGTCCGTACCGCCTTCGGGTTCGGTGCCGAGATAGCTGTGGCCGCTGCCTTCGAGGACGTACAGCCACGCCTCACCGGCGTGCCGGTGCATCGACTGGCCCCGACCGGGCCCGATTTCGAACATCGCCATTGAGATGCCCGACGCCTGATAGCCGTTCGCGCGGTCGAGCAGAAACGTCGTCCTGGTGCCGCGCGGGGTGGGCAGCAACTCGAGTTCGTCCCAGTCGGTGTGCAGCCGTCCCGAGCGCCGGGCCCGCTGATCGCGGGCCAGCCTGCGGATCCGCCGGGCGTACGGGTCGTCACCGGTGACCTCTCCGGAATAGGCTGGCCGGCCGGGCAATTCGGTGACCGGCGTGTGTCCGGCGTCCTCGATGATCGACATCCCCATTGTCTCCAGCAGTGGCTCGCTGGAGAACGTCAGGTAACGCGCGGTGACGTCTCCGTCGTTGCCGGACCGGTGCCAGGCCCACGCCGGTATGTGCAGCGAATCGCCTGGGCCCCAGTTGATTCGCTGACCGTCGATCTCGGTCCAGCCGTGACCTGCCACCACCAAAACCATGGCGTCCCACGAATGCCGATGGATGGTGGACACCACGCCGGGGTCGAACTCGTGGGCAAGGGCGTCCATCGAGCGGGTCGGGCGATCGCCGTCGGCACCGACATACACACCGACGCGGGTCCCGCGCTCGGTCTCGACCATGTTCACGTCTTCGAGGGCGACAACAGTCTTCTGGTAGCTGCGCCACTCCTCGATGAAGTCGGCCCGTCGCTTCTTCTGCACGTGATAGTGCGAGACCTTCGTGGTGGTGTGCGTGGTCACGTCAACCTTTCCGTTGTTCTGTTGCCCTTGCGTTTTCGAGGTCGCGCGCCACGGTTACGTCTTGCCGCCCGCGTCGGTCACGCTCTTGTACGTGTCGCTCCACTTCTGGGCGTTGTTGAGCAGCTCCTCCTCGGGCACCGAGACCGTCTGCACACCGGCCAGCGGATCCTCGGACGTCGGGATCGCACCGATTCGATTCGCTCCCGCGATCGCCTTCTGACCGTCGGTCAGCAGGAAGTCGAAGAACAGCATCGCCGCGGCGGGATGCTTGGCCGACTTGACCAGTCCCGCGCCGTTTGGCCGCAGCACCACCGGTTGCACCGGCTTGCCGTCCTTGCGCCAAGCTACCGGCGCGCCCTTTTCGGCGGCGTTGTCAACGGTGTGCGAGTAGATCGACACCGCGACGTCGAATTGGCCTGCGGCGAGTAGCTCGCCCATCACGGTGTGGCCCTTGGCGATTTTGGCGTTGGCGCCGAGATCGTGGAAGAAGGCCATGATCTGGTCGTCGGACTGGCCCTGCGATTTGTAGAACTCGTACATCGCGGCGAACCAGTCCACGTCGCCGAGTTCAAGGCCGACTCGGCCCTTCCACTGCGGTGCCGTCAAGTCGCGCAGCGACTGCGGTTCGGTGCCCGCAGGCACCTTGGCGGTGTTCCAGCCGATCACGAACGCGTTGAAGCGGTCCGCCGTCCAGCCGTCCTTGCGGCCCTCCGGCCGGACCTTGTCCCGCAGTTCGCCCTTGTACGGGTAGAGCAGCTGCCGTTGCTGCATGGCGTTGAGTTCACCCGCATTGGTCTCCACCAGGTCCGCGCCCTGGTAGTTTGCGCTGGCCTCCTGCAGCACACGCTGCAGCACCGTCTCCGAATTCGCCCGGTACGTCTCGACTTTCAGCCCGTACTTGTCCTCGAAGGCTTTCACGACGTCGTCCATGTCGGTGTTCGACGTGTACAGCGACAGCGTGCCGTCCTTCTTGGCGAGGTCGAGCAGCGTCTTGGTGCGCTCCTCCCCGGTCAGCCCGTTGATCTGGTCGTAGACCTGTTGCGCCGCGGTCGCGCCCGCCGGCGCGGAACCGGTGTTGCTCGCGGTAGGGCTGCCGCCGCACGCCGCGGTCAGGAGCAACACCAGAGCCACCACCACATAGCTAGCCGAACGAATTCTCACGGCTCACTCCTCATGATCTGCCACTGTGAATGGACTGACATTCAGACCATCAGTGTGATTTCTATCATGCCCGCGCGTTCCTGTGAAGCCCCTGTTCCGCGCCGAACGTTCCTTACCGCTCGAATTTCGCGCGAAATTTCGAGCGGTAACGAACGTTCGGCAGCATCGAAACTCAGATGACGAACGCTTCCGTCGTCTCCGGTGCGAACAGGTCAGCGGGTTGATACCGGGCGCGGGACAATCCCTGCGCGTGGTGATAGCCGAGGAACGCGTCGAGCACGTGTTCGTTGTCGGCCAGGCCGTAAGACCAGTAGTCGCGGCCGAGCAGTTCCCGCGACTCCTCGAGATGCTGGATCAGCCACGGCTCCATGAACCGCAGCGCCGACGAATCGTAGATGCGTTCGTAGGCCAGATCGCGCGCCCGCACGCACGCCTTGTACAGCGACTGCGCGATCCACCGATGCCGTTCGTAGAGTTCGGCACGGATCACGACCACGTGCATGATCGGGAAGATCCGTGTCGCCGCGAAGTACTCCCTCTCGACGGCGACCACATCCTCGAACAACCGCTTGACCCGCTTGTCGCCGTCACGGAACGGGCTGGGCACCCGCGGCGTGTACAGCGCGTCGATTTCCCCGTCGGCGAGCATCCGGGCAAGCGTGGCGCCTGTCGGTATTGGACGGATGTCGAGTCCGGTGTCCACCTTGCCCTTCTCGATCCGACCCGGTGTCTCCTGGCCGCCGGTGAAGTAGGTGACCGAATCGATCGGCACACCATGGTGTTCGGCGAGTATGCCCCTGATCCACACACCCGCCGTCAGCTGGAACTCCGGTGACGCCACCCGCTTACCGCGCAGGTCCGACGGCACCGAGATGCCGGCATCCGCGTTGATGTACACCCCGCCGTGGCGGAACATCCGCGAGGTGAACACCGGAAGCGCGACGAACGGGCGCGCATCGCGGTCCAGCGTCGCGACATAGGTGGACAGCGACATCTCCGCGACGTCGAATTCGCGGTGCCGCAGCATGCGGAAGAAGGTCTCCTCCACCGGCAGCCGAAGGTAGGTCAGGTCGATGCCGTCGGCGCGCACGCTGCCGTCCTCGAGCGCGCGGGTGCGGTCGTAGTCACCGCACGCGAACGTCAGATGCAGATTGGACATCCACTCACCTTCCTGCGGCGGCAAGCCGCCGCTGCAAACGCGGGTACGCGCGGCGGGCATTCAATTCGACGATTGCTTGCCGGTTGATGTCCGTCAGCGCGAGGTTCTCGACGTAGACCAAGGTGTCGTCCCATGCCACCCCGGTCTCCGGGTCGGCACCTCGTACCGCGCCGAGCATCTCAGAGGCGAACAGGATGTTTTCCGCCGGAATCACGTTGGCCAGCAGATCGATTCCGGGTTGGTGGTAGACGCAGGTATCGAAGTACACGTTGCGCAGCAGTTCGGCGGGATCCGGTCTGCCCAGCCGCTCCGCCAGCCCGCGGTACCTGCCCCAGTGGTACGGCACCGCCCCGCCGCCGTGCGGAATGACGAAGGTCAGGGTCGGAAACTTCACGAACAGGTCGGCGAGGACGAATTGCATGAAGACGCTGGTGTCGGCATTGAGGTAGTGCGCACCGAGGGTGTGGAAGTTCGGGTTGCACGACGTCGAGACGTGCACCATGGCGGGCACTTCGAGTTGCACCATCGCCTCGTACAGCGGATACCAGTACTCGTCGGTCATCGGCGGCGTGGCCCAGTAACCGGCCGAAGGATCGGGATTGACGTTGCATCCGACGAAGCCGAGTTCCTCGACACAGCGCCGCAATTCGTCGACCACCGGGCCGAGTTCCCCGTCGGGGGTCTGCGGCAGCTGCGCCACCGGGGCGAAGGAGTCGGGGAACAGTTCGGTGACCCGGTGCACGAGGTCGTTCGACGCCCTGGCCCACTCGACAGCGGTGGCCTGGTCGCTGATGTGGTGTTCCATGCCGGAGGCCTTCGGCGAGAACAACATCAGGTCTCCGCCGCGCTCGCGCAGCAGCCGCAGTTGGTTGCGCTCGATGCTGTCCCGGATCTCATCGTCGGTGATCCGCGCCGGGGACGGCGGTGGCAACGACGGGTCCTCCAACGCGGCGAGCTGATCGGTGCGGAACCGCTGCTGTTCGGCAGGCGCGGTCGTGTAGTGGCCGTGGACGTCGATGATCATTGCGACGCCTGCCCGTAGTCGACATAGCGAAGGCCGAGACGTTCGAGTTCGCCTCGCATGTCGTTGATGTCGAGGAACAGCTCGCCGCGCTGATAGCGCTCACGCGAACGCGCCTCTTTGTCCTCCCTGGCCTTGGCCGCTGCCAACACCTCGGCCGCCTTCGCACGCGGCACCACCACCACGCCGTCGTCGTCGCCGATGATCACGTCGCCGGGTTCGACCGCGGCGCCTGCGCACGTCACCGGAATGTTCACCGAGCCGAGCCGCTTCTTCACGGTGCCTTGCGCGGACACGCACTTCGACCAGACCGGGAACTTCATCTCGGTCAACTCGGCGATATCGCGGCAGCCGGCGTCGATCACCAAGCCGCGCACCCCGCGTGCCGCCAACGTCGTTGCCAGCAACTCACCGAAATAGCCATATTCCGAGATTGATTCGGGTGCGACCACCAGCACGTCGCCTGGCTGGCACTGTTCGACGGCGACGTGGATCATCCAATTGTCGTCGGGCGGCAGGCTCACTGTGACGGCGCTCCCGCACACCCTCGCGCCGGTGTAAATAGGCGTCATGTACGGCGCGACCAGACCGGTGCGGCCCTGCGCCTCGTGGATGGTCGCCACCCCATACTGGCCGAGGGCGTCACGGACGTCGGGGTCCGGTCGAGGTGGATTGCGGACGACGATCGGTGTGCTCACTTGTCTTTCCCCAGCCATGGCATCAGCGAGATGTGGATGACGTCCTCGTCTGCGGTGTCACCGGCGAGCGCGTGGATCGCACGGTCCACCTGATCGAGGCCGAACTGATGTGTGGACAGCCGCTCGAGCGGGAAGCGGCCCGAATTCAGTTGCTGCAACGCCAATTCGCAGGCCCGGTAGCTGTGTCCGCGGGCACTCTTGATGGTGATTGCCTTCTCGGTGAGCAGCTTGATCGGAAAGTCGGGGAACGCCACCAGCTCACCTTGGATCAGCAGTGTGCCCTCGCGGCGCTTGAGCACATCGATGCCGAGCAGCACCGGCCCGACACCGGCACGCGAGGTGCAGTCCAGCACGAAGTCGACGCCGCGGCCGCCGGTGAGATCCATGACGGCATCGCGCGGGTTGACCTGGTCGATGTCGATCACGTCGTCGGCGCCGAGTTCGAGGGCGAGATCCAGTCGCGCCTTGTCGCGCGTCGTGCCGGTCAGGACGATCTTCGACGCGCCCGCCTGCTTGCAGGCCACCACCTGCGAGAGGCCCTGCTGACCGGGACCCTGGATCAGCACGGTGTCGGCGTACCCGACACCCGCTGCCAGCAGCGCCCATTCGATGCCGTTCGACAACGGGGTCACCAGGCCGGCCAGTTCGGCGCTCACCCCATCCGGAACCTTGTGCAGCACGGCGTTCCACGGCAGGTACATGTATTCGGAGAAGCCGCCCCACAGCGTGCCGGGGTTCTCCGCCGAGGTGTAGCCGTACCGGCGGGCGTCGGCGTTCGTGCGCCAGTCTGTGGCTTCGCAGTGCCGATATTCACCGATGCGGCACCATTCGCAGTTGTAGCAGCCCACGTAGTGCTCGACGAAGACGCGGTCGCCTTCGGTGACGCCGTGCAATTGCTTGAACTTCTCCCCCGCCGCCGCGATGGTGCCGACGTTCTCGTGACCCATGATCACCGGATCGTCGAAGGGCGGTTTGGCGTACATCTTCACATCGGTGCCGCAGATGCCGGCGACCTCGACCTTGAGCAAGGCGGAGTCGTCGGACAACTCGGGCATCGGGAGCTCTCTGATTTCGGTGGTGCTGGGGGCGACCCGCACGGCGGCCAGAACACTCGCTGCCATCTGTCTCCTTCGTCGACCCATATGGCATTATGGTCATGCCAATGTACCAAACCACGGTCGCGACGACCAGGGACGGAGAGCCAACGATGTCTGAACCTGTGTTGACCACAGTCACCCGAACCCAGGGGGCCAACCAGGCGCTCAAGGACGGCTCGGTGACCCCGACCGGCTTCTCGTTTCAGTTCGAGGAAATTCCGGTGTTGGTCAAGGGGTTTCGCCGGATGGTGCGCTCGCTGGAATTCGACGTCAGCGAGATGGCGCTGACCACCTATCTGACCGCCCGCGAGCACGGCGTCGCATTCACCGCGCTGCCCATCTTCCTGGTGCGCGGCTTCCACCACGGCGCGATCCGGTACAACACCAAGTCTGCCATCCGCACCCCGAAGGACCTCGAGGGTCGCCGCGTCGGGGTCAACCGCGGTTACACCGTGACCACCGGTGTCTGGGCCCGCGGCATTCTCGCCAGCGAGTTCGGCGTCGACCTGCAAAGTGTGCGGTGGGTGCTGTCCGGCGACGAGCATGTGACGTCGTACGTGCCGCCCGCCAACGTGGAACCGGCCAACGGTGACCTCGCGGACATGCTGATCAACAACGAGATCGACGCCGTGATCGGTGTCGACGTGCCGCATCCCGACGTCGCACCGCTGATCCCCGACTCGGACGACGCCGCCATCCGCGCCCTGCGTGAGCGCGCCTTCTACCCGATAAACCATCTGATCGTGGTGAAAGACTCCGTGCTGCAGCGCTATCCGAAGGTGGCACGCGCGGTGTTCGATGCGTTCAGCGAGGCGAAACAACGCTACGTCGCCCAGTTGCGCGACGGCGCCCTCACCGATCGCGTGCTTTCGCCGGTGCTGCAACTCACCGGAGCCGATCCGCTGCCCTACGGCATCGAAGCGAACCGCCCGATGCTCGAGCAGTTGATGGAATTCGCCATGCAGCAACGGATCTTGACCCGTCCCGTCGACATCGACGAGATGTTCGCCGACGTCGAGTGATCCGCGAGGCCGCAGTTAGCGTGCGGCTCACTCGCACTTCCTCGCGATAACTGCGGCCTGGCGCGACCGCCGTTGCCGACTAGGCGCCGATCGCCTGCGGAACGATCAGATCACGCAGCGCGACCTTGCTGTCCGCCGCGGCGCCGGCATGAATGGTCGCGCCCAGGCTGAGCGCCTTGCGGACCGCCATGTAGTCACCCGGCATGTTGACGGCATCCACCGCCAGTAGCGCGTCGTCGCGGTAGTACAGCACCGAGAAAGACTCCGCCGCGATGTCGCCGCGCACCACGTACTCGTCGTGTCCCGCTGACAGGCCTGCGATTTGGAGTTTGAGGTCGTACTGGTCCGACCAGAACCACGGCACGGCCTCGTTCGGTACCCGTTGGCCCATCAGTGTCGCCGCCGCGGTCTTGGCCTGGCTGATCGCGTTCTGCACCGATTCCAGCCGCACCCTGCCCTCGCCGGTGAGTGGGTGGGGCTGCACCGTGCAGTCGCCCGCGGCGACCACGGTGGGATTACTCGTGCGGGCGAACCGGTCGACGACGATGCCGCCGGCGGACGCGAGCCCGAGTTGGCGCGCCAGTTCGGTGCACGGTTCGACCCCGATGCCGACGATGACCAGGTCCGCCGGGATCTGGCTGCCGTCGGCCAGCGTGACGACCTGCACCCGGTTGCGCTTGCCGCCAAGCGAAATCACCTTCGTGCCGAGCCTGACGTCGACGCCGCGGCCGATGTGGGCGCCACGGTAGAACTCCGACACCACGGGCGCCACCGCGCGACCGATCAGCCGGTCGGCCGCCTCGACGACGGTCACCGCCTTGCCCTGCGTGCGGGCGACCGCGGCCGCCTCGAGTCCGATGAAGCCGCCGCCGATCACCACCACCGACTCGGCGTCGGACTGCAGCGCCCGCAGCACCGTGGCGTCGTCGGCGGTGCGCAGATAGGTGACGCCGTCGAGATTGGCGCCCGGCACGGTCAGCTGCCGCGGTCGCGCGCCGACCGTCAGCGCCAGCCGATCGAAGTCGAGCACTCGCCCGCTGGCGGTCCTTGCCGTTCCTGGGGGGCCGCCGGCATACAGATCGACCTTCTCGACGCGTTCACCGGTGATCAACGTGATGTCCTGCCCGGCAAGCACCTCCGGCGCCCGCAGCCACAGCTGCTCGAGTTCCGTGTTGCCGTGCAGATAGGCCTTGGACAACGGCGGCCGTTGATAGGGCGCGTACGGTTCGGCGCCGACGAGGGTGATCGGGTCGGTCTCACCCGCATCGCGCAGCGACACCGCCAATTGCAGCCCCGCTTGACTGGCCCCGATGATCAGGGTGCCCGCCGGCATCGTCACTGCTCCGCCGGTACGTGGACGGTGAGGCCGTCGAGCGCGTCGGTAACCGCGATCTGACAGGACAGCCTGCTGGTTTGCCGGCGGTCCGCGACGCCGAGGTCGAGAAGGTCGTCCTCCATGTCCTTCGCACCGCCGACTCTCGACGCGAACTCGTCGTCGACGTAGACGTGGCAAGTGGCGCAACTGCAGTTGCCCCCGCATTCGCCGATGATGCCGGCGATGCCGTTGCGCACGGCGACGGACATGACCGACTCACCGGCATTGGCGTCGACGACGCGCTGGGCACCGTCGAGGGTGATGAAGACGACCTTCGGCATGCAATCTCCAGGACTGAAGTGATGGTCTAACCATTCTACCTTAGCTGATGACGGGCGGGTACCTCAAGGCCTATGGTGTTACCATAAGGCCACTGCCTGGATGTTGCGACCACTAGGACCGTCACATGCGCATCGCGATCGCCGCCGACCACAACGCCGTATCGATGAAATCGCGCCTCGCGGCTTGGCTGCGCGAGCGCGGGCACCAGGTGGACGATCGCGGAGTGCACGACGACGGCGAGGTCGCGGACTACCCACCGCTGTGCGCGGACGTCGGATCGCGAGTGGTCGGCGGCGACGACGACTTCGGAGTAATACTCGGCGGCAGCGGCTGCGGTGAACAGATCGCGGCGAACAAGATCTCCGGCGTGCGGGCTGCCCTGTGCCACTGTGTCTTCACCGCCGAGATCGCGCGTGCGCACAACGACGCCAACGTCCTGGTGATGGGCGTCAAGGTGGTGGCCCCCGACCTGGCCGAGCGCATTTTGCAGGTGTGGCTCACCACCGCGTTCAAAGGCGGCCGCCACCAGTTGCGTGTGGACCAGATCAGCGCACTCGAACGCGGGGAGTCGCTGATATGAGCCGCGTTCTGGTGCTGCTCCGGCACGGCGAGAGCACCGCCAACGCCGACGACGTGTTCGGAGGCTGGCTCGACTTCCCACTGACCAACCGCGGCCGTGATCAGGCTGCCGCGGCGGGCACTTTGATCCGCGATGCGGGCATCTCCGTCGGCACCGTGCACACCTCGTTGCTGACCCGTGCGGTCGAGACCGCCGATATCGTTGTCGCCGAGACCGATTCGGGTATTCCGGTGCGACGGAGCTGGCGGCTCAACGAGCGCCACTACGGGGCGTTGCAGGGCCGGCGCCGCAGCGAGGTCCGCAGGGAGTTCGGCGCGCAGATCTACGCCGACTGGCGACGGTCGTATCACCTGGCTCCGCCCGCGCTGAGCCCTGACCATCCACAGCATCCCCGACGGGACCCGCGTTATGGCGCGTTGCCTGCGCACGAACTGCCCGCCACCGAGTCGCTGGCGGCCGTCCGGCGCAGGCTGGTGCCGTACTGGCAGGACGCGATTGCCGCGGATCTCTCCGCCGGGCACGCCACCCTGGTAGTGGCCCATGGCAATTCGCTTCGGGCAATGTGCATGCATCTGGACGGTCTGACACCGCAGCAGGTGAGCGCGCTGCACATTCCCACCGGCGTCCCGCTGCGCTATGACCTCGACGATTCATTGCGGCCGTTGGTGGCCGGCGGCGTTTACCTCGATCCGGCCCGCGCCGCGGCGGGTATCGCCGAGGTCGCCGCCCAAGGCACCCGCTGACTCGCCCTCGGGGAACAGATGGGCGATCCGTTCTGTGGTGCGGCGCGCCCTCGCGCCTGTAGTGGCCGCGCCGACGACGAGGACCATCAAACCGAAGCCGACGATCACAACCAATGCCGGACGGGTGGCGGCGATGAACGCCGACGCGTTCATAGCCGAAATGTGGGAGCTCAGAATCGATCCGACGATCGCGACTCCGAGACTGGTGCCGATGTTGCGGCTGGTCGTCGCGACCGCGGCGGCCACCCCTGCATGGCTGCGTGGCATCCCCGATACCGCGGTGTTGGTGATCGGCGCGTTCACCGTGCCCTGCCCCACACCGAAGGCGAGATAACTGGCCAGCACGAAACCGAGCGGAGTGTGGACGCTGAGGAACAGCAGCATGGTCGCACCGATGCAGATCATCGTTCCGGCAAGCAGCAGTGACGGCCGTGGACCGAATCTGCCAACGGCACGGCCGGAGAGCGGCGAACACAGCAGCACAGTCAGGCCGAGCGGCACGGTGCACAGGCCCGCCTGCAGCGGCGACAACCCGCGAATCGTCTGCAGGTAAAGGGTGTTCATGAACAGGAAACCGCCGAACGCACCGAAGGCGCAGATCGCGATCAGCGTCGCACCGGAGAACGGCACACTGCGGAAGAAGCGCAGTTCGATCAGCGGGTCGGTGCGCCGCGGTTCGTGGACCAACAGCACGGTGAGCGCGGCGGCGGCGAGGCCGAACAGCGAAAGCGTCTGCGCGGAAACCCAACCCGCATGCTGCGCCTCGATGATGGCGTAGACGCAACTGGCCAACATCACCACCATCGCCACCTGACCAATTGGGTCGAACCGGCGCGGTTGCGGTGAGCGGGATTCCGGCACGAATAGCGCCGCGGCGCCCAACGCGACCGCTCCTATCGGCAGGTTGATCCAGAAGATGGCCCGCCAGTCGAGCAGTTCGACGAGCATGCCGCCGACAAGCGGACCGATAGCGATGCCGATCCCCAACACGCCGCCCCAGATGCCGATCGCACGGGCGCGGTCGCGTGGCTCGGTGAAGACGTTCGCGATGATCGACATCGCCACCGGATTGAGCATCGATCCGCCGAGCGCCTGCAGCATCCGGAAGGCGACCAGCCAGCCCACCGACGGCGCCAGGCTGCACAGCAGTGATGCGCCGACGAAGATCGTCAGCCCGATCTGGAAGGTGCGGCGCCGACCGACCCGATCCGCGGTCGATCCGGACAGCAACAGGAAACTGGCGAGCACGACGACGTACGCGTCGATGGTCCACTGCAACCCGGAGATCGGGGCGTCGAATTCTGCGCTGATCGACGGCAACGCGACGTTGACGATCGTGGTGTCCATGCTGACGATCAGCACGCTCATACAGCAGATGCCGAGCACCAGAAACTTCCGCCGGCGGCCGCGCCCCATTGACACGATGGTAGCCGCGATGGGCTGATGGACCAATTGTCTATCCATAGCCCGGTGTCCTCGAATTGACATTCGGCTCGCACGCGTAGTCAGGTATCTGCCGTGGACTGGCTATTCTTGGGCGGCGCGGGCGTGCTGGGCGGGCTGACCGGCAGCATCGCCGGCCTCGCGTCGGTGGCCACGTATCCGGCGCTTCTGCTTGTCGGGCTGCCGCCGGTGACGGCCAACGTCACCAACACGGTTGCGCTGGTGTTCAACGGTGTCGGGTCGGTGTTGGGATCGCGACCTGAGCTCGAGGGTCAGGGTAAGTGGATCGCCCGCATCGCGCCGGTGGCCGCACTCGCAGGCGCGGCGGGCGCCGCGTTGCTGTTGTCCACGCCGGCGGACGGTTTCGAGAAGGTGGTGCCGATCCTCCTCGGGTTGGCGTCACTTGCGATCCTGATTCCGCGCCGCGGCAACCAGCATGCCCGCATCGCCGATCACCGTCGCCACACGGTCGCGACGCTTCTCGAGGCCGGCGCCATCTTTGTCATCTGTATCTACGGCGGCTATTTCGGCGCCGCAGCGGGTGTGCTGCTGCTTGCACTGCTGTTGCGTGCCGGCCAAGCCACACTGGCGCATGCCAACGCGGGCAAGAACGTGATCCTCGGGATCGCCAACGGTGTGGCGGCATTGATGTTCGCAGCGCTGGCCCCCGTGCACTGGGCTGCGGTGCTTGCGCTGGGCGTCGGATGCCTGGTCGGTTCACGCCTGGGTCCGATCGTGGTGCGGCATACGCCTGCGACGCCACTGCGCGCCGTGATCGGCATCGCCGGCGTCGCGCTGGCCGTCAAACTCGGCATCGACGCGTACACCTAGGGAACTATCGCAATTCGATGCCCATCCGGTCTGCCAATTCGTCCATGCCGACTTCTAGGGCCACCTCGCCGCGTCGGTACAGAGCGTCGAACAAGTGCGAATCCGATTGGCGGGGAAAGTAACAAATCACTTTGCGCACGCGCCCTGCGGCCAGCAGCGCGGCCAGACCGGTGTCTCCGTTGCCCGCGTTGTTGCTGACGATGGTCAGATCGCGGGCGCCCTGTTCTATCAATGCGTCGATCAGCGTGGTGGGCATCCCGGCCATGCCGAATCCTCCGACCAGAACCGTTGATCCGTCGCGGATGCCGTCGACCGCCTCGGCGGCCGACTCGCAGATCACGGTGCGACTCACGCGTCTGCCTCCTCGGCGAGCACTCTGTTCGCGATCCGAAACGCGGTATTGGCGTCCGGCACGCCGCAATAGATCGCGGACTGCAACAGCACCTCCTTGATCTCGTCGCTGCTGAGGCCGTTGCGGAGC
Organism: Mycobacterium sp. ACS1612; assembly: GCF_001667505.1. GTDB lineage: Bacteria > Actinomycetota > Actinomycetes > Mycobacteriales > Mycobacteriaceae > Mycobacterium. The sequence goes on along the minus strand of NZ_LZHZ01000008.1, from coordinate 9,618 downwards.
GCGGCGCGCACGTGCATCGCCAACTCTTCGTGGTGGCCGCGGGCCACCATGGCGGTCAACGTGATCATCGAACGGGCGCGGCGGTCGAGTCCCGGCCGCGTCCAGATGGTGCCCCACGCGTAGCGGGTGATCAGGTCCTGGAACTCGGCGGTGAACTCGGTGGTGCCCGCGATCGCGCGGTTGACGTGCGAGTCGCCGAGCACCTCGCGGCGCACCGCCATGCCCGCGTTGTAGACGGGATCTCTCGGTGCCAGGTGGCCGATGATCAGACGGGCGATCCGGCCTGGGGCTTCCGCGGGCGCGAGGTGACCGACACCGTTGAGGACGATCATCCGACCGTCCTTGACGCTCGAGGCAATCCGTCCCAGCGACTCAGGTGGCGTCGGTACGTCGTCGGCGCCGCCGATCGCCAGCACCGGCGTGGTGATCTCGCCGAGTCGTTCGCTGACGTCGAACTCCGCCAGCGCCTCACACGCTTGCGCATAGGACTCGTCGTCGGTGGCTCGCAGGGCGCCGACCAAGGTGGCGACGACGTCGGGCCGCCGCTCGGCGAAGCCGGCGCCGAACCAGCGTTGCGTCGCGAGTTCGACGACGGCGTCGGTGCCCGATGCGCGCACGGAAGCCGCCCGTGATGCCCAATCCTCGGGCCTGCCGATGACTGCGCCGGTGCACGCGAGGGCGGCCGTCGTCACCCGCTGTGGAGCATCGAGCAACAGTTGCAGCCCGACAGCACCGCCGATCGAATTGCCTGCGTAGTGAAAGGCGCTGCGCGGCGCGATCTGATCGGCGAGCGCGAGCACGCCCGCGGCCAGGTCCGGAATCCTGAACCGATTCGCCGGGCTGCGGCCGTGTCCCGGTAGATCCCAGCCGACGACGTGCACATGTTCGGCAAGGAGTTCGGCGCAGGCGCCCCACAACGCGGATGCCGATGTGCCCACCGACGGTCCGAGCAGCAGCAGAGCGGCGCCGCGCGGTCCGCCGAAATCGGTGCCGACTAGTTCCGGCACGGTCATATCGCCTCCTTCAGGTGGTGGCGCGCGCGTTGCAGTGTCGCGTCGATCAAGAAGTCCGTCGCGCCGGTGTAGTTCGAAAGTGCGGGTCGCCCAGTCAATTCGGACATCGAGCGCTGCTCGGCCAGCAGGTCACCTGCGGCCGTCAGGTTCGCCGCCGCGCGGTCGGTGTCAATCCTCAGCCCCTCGAGCAGTTCGGTGGTGTGCACGGCGGCCACAACCGTGCGTCGGGCGAGCGTGCGCATGGTGGCCCACTCGGCGTGCCACGCCCCGTCGGAGCGTTCGTCGACACTGGCCGCCGCAGCGGTGTGCAGGGTGGCCGCCAGCGCGGGGGCGGTCAGCGCGGCCCGCCGAACCAGTACCGACAACACCGGGTTGTTCTTGTGCGGCATGGTCGACGAACCACCGCCTCTGCCCTCGGCCAGTTCACCGATCTCGTGCCTGCTCCCCGTCGCAATGTCGGCAGCGATGTGTCCCCATGCGTCACAACATGTCACGAGCGCATCGCCGATGCGGGTGAGCATCGAACGGGTGGTGTGCCACGGCCCGGGGTACGCCAGATCCAGCGCGGCGGCGAGTCGCGTCGACAGCGATATGGCATCGGCAGGCGATCCGGTCAGTTCCGTCGTCGCGGCGAGCGTGCCTGCGGCCCCGCCCGCCTGGACGGGCAACGGGGGCAGTGCCGCGACGGTGTCCGCGGCGTCCAGCACCGCAGACAGCCAATTCGCGATCTTCATGCCGACCGTGCTGGGCAGTGCGGGCTGAGTCAGTGTGCGCGCCACCATCGGATCACGCTGGTGGCGTTCGGTCAGCGAGATCAAAGCGCCTATCTGCGAGGACATTTCACGACGCACCGCCGACAGCGTGTCCCGTGTGCACAGCATCAGCGCGGTGTCGATCACGTCTTGACTGGTCAGTCCGCGGTGCAGCCAGCGCGCGGGTTCGCCGCCGGTTCGCCGGCGCAGCACTGCGAGCAGGCCGGGCACCGGGTTGCCGTCGGCTTCGGCAGCGACGGCGATTGTCTCGGCGTCCTCAGAGGAGACGACGGCGGTCAGGTCGGCACGCGCGGCGGGCGGCGCGACTTCGGCGTCCACAAGTACTGCGAGCCAAGCGTTTTCGACCGACACCAGCGCCGTCAGCAGCGCCGAATCGGTGAACAGCGAGCCGGCGCGGTGATCACCCGGCCAGTACAGGTCGGTCATCGGTGTTGGCCCCGGTAGCGCAGGAACACCGTCTCGTCGGCGCCTTGCAGCCTGATGTCGAACCGCAGGCCGCGATCGTCGGGCACCGCGATCAAGGTGTGCCGCCGGTCCGGTGGCACCGAGTTGAGCAGTCCGTCGTCGGCAACCCGGCCGTCGGGTACGTATGCGCGGGTGAAGAGCCGGTTCAGCAGGCCGCGGGCGAACACCGTGACGGCGTAGAAGGGCACCGAATCGGGTTGCACCGGGCCGGGTTTGACCGTCGTGAAACTGTAGTGCCCGTTGGCGTCGGTGCTCGCGCGTCCCCACCCGGTGAAGGTCCACCCGTCGCGTCGCAACGAACCCGCCGCCGTCGGCACCGCCCCGTTGGCATCGCCCTGCCAGATCTCCACCAGCGCATCGGGCACCGGGGCGCCTGCGCCGTCGGTGACGACGCCGTGCAACCGAATCGCACCGGGCGATCCGGGTGGGACGAGTTCGTTGCCTCTCTCAAACGGCAGGGCATAGCCGAAGAACGGCCCGATCGTCTGGCCCGGCGTCGCGGTCAGGGTGCTCATCGGACGTCCTCAAAGGGTGTCCGGGCGGCGCCGGTCAACACGATGTCCCACCGGTAACCGGTGGCCCATTCGTGGCTGGTGACGTCGTGGTCGTAGGTGGCGACAACCCGATCACGGGCCTTCTGGTCGGTGATCGACTGGTAGATGGGATCCAACGCGAACAGGGGGTCACCGGGGAAGTACATCTGGGTGATCATCCGCTGGGTGAAATCCGTTCCGAACAACGAGAAATGGATGTGCGCGGGCCGCCACGCATTGTGGTGGTTGCGCCACGGGTACGGTCCGGGCTTGATCGTGGTGAATCGGTAGGTGCCGTCGTCGTCGGTCAGGCATCGCCCGACGCCGGTGAAGTTCGGGTCGAGCGGCGCGGGATGCTGATCACGCTGATGGATGTACCGTCCCGCGGCGTTGGCCTGCCAGATCTCGACGAGTTGGCCGCGCACCGGTCTGCCGTCGCCGTCGACGATTCGTCCGGTGATCACGGTGCGCTCGCCGATCGGTTGGCCGGTGTGTTGGATCGTCAGATCCGCCTCCAGGGGGTCCACGTCGGCTTGGCCGAAGCACGGTGCCCACAGCTCGATCGCTTCCGGATCGACCTGATGCAGTTCGTGATGCGGATGGCGCAGCGTACTGCTGCGGTACGGCGGATAGTGCAGCCGCGGTTGGGTTTCCTCGACGCCGGCCCGGTGATAGTCGGTGTGGATCGCCGCGATCTCCGCGGTGATCTCCGCTTGCCCTGTCATAGCCCGCACGGTACCGGCGACATCGCACGGTATGAAGGTTAGGCTTCCACTCAGCGAAAGGGTGATCAAATGGCCGGGAACACGTCGGTGCCGGGAGCGACCGTCACCTCCCGGCTGCTGGCGCTGCTCGGCGCGTTCGGCGAGCATCACCGCAGCCTGACCCTGTCGGAGATCGCCAGGCGCGCCGATCTCACGCTGCCCACGACTCACCGGCTGGCCCGCGAGCTCGTTGCGGGCGGCGCGCTGGACCGCCTCGACGACGGCCGCTATGTGATCGGCCGGTTGGTGTGGGAGGCCGGCTTGCTGGCACCGGTTCAGGGCAGGCTGCGACAGGTGGCCGAACCGTTCCTGCACGACGTGTTCGCGGCGACGATGGCGACCGTGCATCTGGCGGTGCGTGACGACGACGAGGTGCTGTACCTGGACCGGATGCAGGGCCGGGCGTCAGTGCCGATCGTCAGCACCGTCGGCACCCGACTGCCCATGCACGCCACCGGTGTCGGGAAGGTGCTACTGGCGCACTCCCCTACCGAGATCCATGACCGGGTGATGGCCAACCTGAGCCGGATCACGCCGTACACGATCACCCGGCCGGAGCTACTCGAACCGCAACTGCAGCGGATCCGGCGCGACGGCGTCGCGACCACCACCGAGGAGATGTCGCTTGGCGCTTGCTCGATGGCGGTTCCGGTGGCGCAGTCCTCCGACGGTGCCGTGGTGGCGGCGATCGGCGTCGTCGTCGCGAGCCTCAAACGCGACAGGCAGCGGCTACTGGGCGCGCTGCAGGTGGCGGCGCGCGGCATCAGCAGGCTGCTCTAGTCGACGCCAAATGGACTGTCGCCCTTGGCCACCTGGGTGCCGACGTCGATCAGGTTCTGGGCGTTGGAGTGCAGTCGCTCGCCGGCGTCTCTGCTCGCCTGCCCGATGAGGTAGCGCGACCATGTGCCCTCGATGACGATGCCGAGTTTGAAGCACGCCATCGCGACATACCAATTGAGGCTTGATGTTTCGCGGCCGCCCGCGGCCAGGTAGGCGTCGAGCAGTTCACGTCTGCTGGCCAGGCCGCCGAGCGCGGCGAGTTGCGCGCCGGCGGTGATGGTGTTCGTCTCCAGCGGCCAGCAGATCAACATCCAGCCGAGGTCCAGCAGCGGATCGCCGACCGTGCACATCTCCCAGTCCACGAACGCGGCCAGCTCAGGCTTGTCGCGGCGCAGCAGCACGTTGCTCAGATGCGGATCGCCGTGCATGATGCCGGGCTTGCCGTCCGGCGGGCGGTTGGTCTCCAGCCAGTCCGCCAACTCGGTGACGGCCAGCGATTCGGGCGAATAGCGGTCGTGCCGATAGCTTTCCAGCAGCCGCAAGAATTGCGGAACCTGCCGTTGCAGAAACGAACCCGGCCGTTTCAACTCCGCGAGCGGACTGCCCTCCCATACGACGTTGCCGAGTTGCGCGAGGCTCGCCGCATACGACAGGCCGACCTGGTGCCGCCAATCGACGTAGTCGACGTATGCCTGCTCCATGCTGTCGCCGGGATTGAAGCCGTCGACCTCTTCCATCAGATAGAACACCACCCCGAGCACGTCGAGGTCGTCGCAACCCGCAATGAAACCCGGGTGCGGCACGGTGGTGCCTGCCAGCGTTCGCAGCGCCGCGATTTCGCGCAACATGGTGTTGTTGCTCGTCGGCCGCGGATGCAGTGGCGGTCGCCGCAACACCATCGGACGACCGTCGATGTGCACCCGCACCACAATGTTCTGCGTGCCGCCGGTCAACGGTTCGACATCGGAGACCTCGGACCCGAGGCCCTGTTCTCGCACCCAGCGCCGCAGCGCAGCCTGGGCTTCGTCGGTCAGAGTCGGAAGCTGCTGGGCGTCGTTGGGCACACCGACATGTTGTCAGGCCTTGCGCGCCGTCACGAGCAGGTACTCCCATTCCATGGTGTGGTCACCGTGTAGGACTGCGTCGCCGACGCGGGCGATCGCGTCGTCCAGTTCCGCTACCCGGTCCGCTTCGTCCTCGATGTTGCGGTACGCCGCGATGGTGGGCCCGTAAGTGGCCTTGAAGTAGTCGCGGAAGCCAGCGCCGTCGGCGAAGTGGTGCACAGCCAGCATCCGGCGCTCCGTCCGAAGGTCGGTGACGCGGTCGCCGAACAGCTCGCGGACGTGATCCTCTTGTCCCCACAGCGGCGGTGGTTGCGCACCCGGCGGCGGACCGGGCATGTACGGCTTCATGGTCGCGAACAACTTGCCGATGTGCCCCTCGGGCGTCCAGTTGATCAGGCCGATCCTGCCGCCTGGCTTGGTCACCCGGACCAATTCGCCCGCTGCCAGTTCGTGGAACGGGGCGAACATCACGCCGATGCACGACATCACCACGTCGAACTCGTTGTCGCCGAACGGCAGTGCGTGGGCGTTGGCCTCACGCCACTCGAGCTGCACACCCTGTTCGGCGGCGAGCGCACGGCCGCTTTCCAACAGCTCGGGACACAGGTCGCTGGCGATCACGCTGGCGTTGGTCCGTGCCGCCGGAATGGCGGCGTTGCCGGTGCCGGCGGCGACGTCGAGGACGCGGTCCCCCGGACCCACTTCGATGGCTTCGACCAGCGCGGGTCCCAGCGGGGCGACCAGGTCGGCGGCGAGTTTCGGGTAATCCCCCGAAGCCCACATGGCTCGGTGTTTGGCGGCGATCTGGCTGTGGTCAACAGCCGCGGTCAGGTTGCTCATGTCTGACATCGTCGGTCGTCACATCACGGCGAAACCAGTCACAGATCTGTACTGGGGCTGGTTCCATATCTGTACTGGGTGCGGACCGGGGAGGTGACGCGATGTCCGGATACGGCCAGTTCTGTCCGGTGGCCAAGGCGATGGAGCTGCTGGACGAGCGCTGGACGATGCTCGTCGTCCGGGAGCTGCTGCTGGGCAGCAGGCACTTCAACGAGCTGCGCCGCGGGGTGCCGAAGATGTCGCCCGCCTTGCTGTCGAAGCGGCTGAAGTCGCTGACCCGCGCGGGCGTCGTCGCGCGCGATGAGGTCGACGGCCGGACGATGTACTCGCTGACCGAGTGCGGCAAGGAGCTCACCGACGTGGTCGAGGCGCTGGGCGCATGGGGCGTGCGCTGGATCGGCGAACTCGGCGAGGAGGACCTCGATCCGCACCTGCTGATGTGGGATATGCGCCGCACCATTCCGATCGAGGAATGGCCGCGGACCCGCACCACGCTGGCGTTCCGCCTGGACGGGGTGTCGCCCAAGGCGTCGCGCTGGTGGCTGGTCGTCGCCGACGGCGAGGCCGATGTGTGCGATTTCGACCCCGGCCACGAGGTGGCGGGAACTGTGGAAGCCAGCCTCCGGACGCTCACCCGGATCTGGCGCGGAGACACCAGTTGGCAACACGCGCTGCTCGACGGCAGCGTCGCGGTGTCCGGTCCGGCCGACGTGCGCAGGGCCATCCCGGGATGGATCGGTCAGAGCGCGCTGGCCAGCGTGCCGCGCCCGGCCTGACCTACTTGTCCTCGTAGCTCAGGCAGGACTCCGCCCCGTCGATGACACCCGACCGGAACGCCTTGACGCGCGCCCATCCGGCACCCTGCCGCTCGACGTCACCCTCGCCGCGGAACACGAGCAGCGCCTTGATGCCTTCGTCGAGATCGCCCGGCGAGATGTGGTACGTGCTGGTGTCCGGCCGGTTGTACAGAATCACGCTCGCGGTGTAGCCGCCCGCCATGCAATCGGCCCGAAGCGTGGACGTCTTCTCGTCGGAGTCGTCACCCAGTCGGGTCAGCGCTGCGAGCCCGTATTGAGTGGCAAGCAACGTGGCGACGGCGTAGTCGCCGCCCTGCCGGTACACCTCGGGCATCGCACGGACGTTGTCCCAGCCGACGTAATCGTCTGGGACGCAATAGAACAGAGCGTAGCCCTCGGCGGACTGTCCGCCGCACATCGGCGGCGAGTCCGGGTGGTACGCCTCGATCCCGCGGACCGGCGGCCACTGCTCGCCCGCGGTCAACTCCGGGTACACGTGCGTCCAGTAGTCCTCGAGGTCGTACGGCACACCGTTGACGATCGAGTCGTAGGGAGCATCGCCGCCGCGCGCTGCATCTTCCTCGTCGTTGAACGGCAATTCGAGCACCATTGGTTCGTCGTCGCGGTAGTCCTTGCACCTCTGCGGTCCGTTGTCGAACCCGTCCTGGAACGCGCTGACCCGGTCGAAGCCGCTTCCGTGCGCATTCGGGTCGATGTTGGACGTGCCAGGGGTGTCACGCAGATCGAGGATGCCCGCCAGCGCGGTGTCCAGGTCGGCGGCGGACACCTTGAACACCCCTTCGTCCTTGGCGTGTTTGGACCATGCGCCCGCGAAGCAGTCCGCCTGCAGTTCCTTGGTCACGGTCCGCGCGGTGAAGTGCGACCGGCTTTGAACCGCATGCCCCCATTCGTGCGCGAGCACCACGGGGATGACGAAGTCGCCGTATTTGCCCTGCAGTTCGGGCAGCAGGCCCTCGGCGTCCCACGCGACCACATCCTTGGTCGAGCAGTAGAACGCGTTGCCCGCGACCTCACTGGCATCCTGCGCGCAGGGCGGCACGCCACCGGCCGACGGCACGACAGCGTAGAAGCCGCCTTTCACCGGTTCGTACTCCTCGCCGTAGAGCTTCGGGTACTCGGTGCCCCAGTAGTCCTGCAGATCGGCGATGGCCTGGATCGCCAGCTTGTTCACATTCGATGAGGTGTCGCCGTGGATCTCGACGCTGCTCGTGTCAGGGGCGCCGCCTCGGGCCTTGGTGTCGGTGGGTATCTGCGGCTTCGGCCCGCCGCACGCCGCTAGGAGCAAAACGACAGCAACCGCTGACCACGCCTGGATTCGCATGGGCAAACATTAGCGGCGGTGCTGAGAATTGGCTTGGAAAGTGCCGAAACAAGATCAGTCAAGGATCCGGCGCGCGACGTTGGTGGTGATCAGGTCGAGCAACTCGTCGCCACGGCCGGCCAGGATGGTCCGGATCGCGTAGAGCGAGAACCCCTTGGCCTGCTCCACCGTGATTGCCGGCGGGATCGACAACTCCTGCCGTGCGGTCACCACGTCGACGAGTGCCGGACCGTCATGTGCGAACGCGTCGCTCAACGCCTGCGGCAGCTCGGCTGGCTTCTCGACGCGACGGCCGAAGATCCCCATCGCCTGTGCGACGTCGGCGAAATTCGGGTTCACCAGATCCGTGCCGTAGTTGACGATGCCCGCCGCCTTCATCTCCAGTTCGACGAAGTTCAGCGACGAGTTGTTGAACACGATCACCTTCACTGGCAGTCGGTTCTGGATCAACGTGACGAGCTCGCCGAACATCATCGTCAGCCCGCCGTCGCCGGCCAGCGCGACCACTTGGCGGTCGCGGTAGGCGGTCTGCGCGCCGATGGCGTGCGGCAGCGCGCATGCCATCGTGCCGTGGTTGAACGATCCGACCATCCGTCTGCGTCCGTTCATCTTCACGTAGCGCGCCGCCCACACCACAGGCGATCCGACGTCGACGGTGAAAACCGCATCGTCGCTGGCAAGCTGATTGGCAAGTCCCGCAACATATTCCGGCCTAATGGGCGACCGGTCACGGTCGTTGACGGCCAAATCGTCCAGCGTCTTGCGGGTCTTGCCGTAGTGGCGCAGCGAGCGGTCCAGATGCTCGCGCTGGTTCTTCTGTCGCAGCAGCGGTTGCAGGGCGGCCAGAGTGTCTTTCACCGTGCCGACTAGGCCGAGTTCGAGCGGAACGCGACGGCCGAGGTTGCGGCCGCGGATGTCGACCTGAATCACCTTCGCGTGGTCGGGATAAAACTGCTGATACGGAAAGTCGGTGCCCAACATCAGCAGTGCGTCGGACTCTTTGATCGCCTTGTATCCCGACGCGAACCCGAGCAGACCCGTCATGCCGACGTCGAACGGGTTGTCGTATTCGATGAACTCCTTTCCGCGCAACGCATGTACGACGGGCGCGTTCAGCGTCCCCGCCGCGGTCATCAACTCGTCGTGGGGGGGGGGGGGGGGCCCCCCCCCCCCGCCGCGTGCGGCCGCCCCCGCCGGGGGGGGGTGGGGGGGGGGGGGCCCCGCCCCCGCCCCCGCGCGGCCCCCCC
>NZ_LZHZ01000007.1 GCF_001667505.1 Mycobacterium sp. ACS1612 | reverse complement strand
CCCCCCCCCCCCCCCCCCCCCCCCCCCCCCCCCCCCCGCCCCGCCGGCGCCCCCCCCCCCCCCCCCCCCCCCCCCCCCCCCCCCCCCCCCCCCCCCCCCCCCCCCCCCGGGCCCGCCCCCCCCCCCCCCCCCCCCCCCCCCCGGCCCTCTCGAACCATGGATTGGAAAAGCATGTCCGAGCTCGCCACCCTGGCCGAACAGTCAGGAACTAAGTTCATCCTTGCGCTGTTCGTCGACCTGCGAGGCAAGCCGTGCGCCAAGCTCGTTCCGGTCGAGGCCGTCGACCTCCTCGCAACCGAAGGTGTCGGCTTCGCCGGATACGCCGTCGGCGCCATGGGCCAGGAGCCCAAAGACCCCGACATGATGGCGATTCCGGATCCCGCGTCGTTCACGCCGATTCCGTTCATCAAGGACGGCCTGGCCATCGTGCACTGTGATCCGCACGTCACCGGCGCGCCGTGGCCGTACGCGCCGCGCGTCATCCTCAAGGCGCTGATCCAGCAGACCGCCGACGCAGGATTCGAGCCGTGGGTCGGCGCGGAAGTCGAATACTTTCTGCTGCGCCGCAACGGCGATGGCACCCTGTCGGTGGCCGACGCCGCTGACACCGCCGCACAGCCGTGCTACGACGCCCGCGGCGTCACCAGGATGTACGACCATCTGACCGCGATCTCGGCGGCGATGAACACGCTCGGCTGGTCGAACTACGCCAACGACCACGAGGACGGCAATGGCCAGTTCGAGCAGAACTTCGAATACGCCGACGCGCTCACCACGGCCGACCGGGTGGTCACCCTGCGTTACCTGCTGTCGATGATCGCCGCCGAACGCGACATGGTCGCCACCTTCATGCCGAAACCGTTCGCCGAGAAGACCGGCAGCGGTCTTCACCTGCACCTGTCGCTGACCAGCGCAGGCACTCCCGTCTTCCCTGCCGACGACGACTCCCGCGGACTGGGGCTGTCCGACACCGCATATGCGTTCATCGGCGGCATCCTCGAACACGCCAGCGCATTGCAGGCCGTGGTGGCGCCAACCGTCAACTCCTACAAGCGAACCGGTGCCACGACCACAGCTTCCGGGGCGTCGTGGGCGCCGCGGACGCCGACCTACGGCGGCAACGACCGCACGCACTACATCCGGGTACCCGACTCCGCGCGCATCGAATTGCGCGGCAGCGACGGCAGCGCCAACCCCTACCTGGCGATCGCTGCCGCGTTGGGGGCGGGCATCGACGGGATCAAGCGCAGCGCCGACCCTGGCGCCATCGGCGGGCAGGACCGTTCACCGCTGCCGCCGACCCTGTTGCACGCGGTCGACGAGTTCGAAAGCGACCCCGTGGTCGCCGGTGTGCTCGACGCCGTCGGCGAGGGCGTCGCACGGTATTTCGGCAACCTCAAGCGCGAGGAGTTCTTCGCCTACCACGGCGCAGTGACGCCGTGGGAGATCGAGAACTACCTCGCCGCATTCTGAGTCAAAGGAGACAGGTCATGTGTGGCATCGTCGGGTTGCACCTGCGCACCCCGGAGTTGTATCCCCGGCTGGGGGAACTGCTGACCGGGATGTTGTGCGAAATGGGCGACCGCGGCAGCGATTCGGCGGGTGTCGCGGTGTACGGCGATCCGCTTCTCTGTCCGCCGGAGCGCAGCTGCGTCTCGGTGCTGGAGGCCATCCCGACGCCCGAGGCGATCGGCTACGGCGTCGCCGTGCACCGGGTTGGTGAGACGCATCTGGTCACCGGGGAGGCCCCGGCGGGGGTACTGCTCGAGGCGATCAAGACGGCTTATCCGCGTGCGTTGATCGCGGGCTTCGGCGCAGACATGGCCGTGCTCAAGGGAGTTGGGCATCCGCGCGCGCTCACCGACGCGTGGGGGTTGACCGCAGCGCAGGGGTGGCAAGGCGTCGGACACACCAGGATGGCGACCGAATCGGCGGTCACGCCCGCGGGCTGTCACCCGTACGCGGTCGGACCCGAGCAGTGCATGGTGCACAACGGCTCGTTCGCCAACCATGCCACGATCCGCCGCTACCTGCGCGCTGCCGGTGTGCAATTCGACAGCGAGAACGACACCGAAGTGGGTGCGCGCTTCATCGCCAAGCAATTGTCCGACGGCCGTGACGTCGAAACCGCGCTCAAGGAACTGTGTTCGACATTCGACGGCTTCTACACGCTGCTGGTGTCGAACCGTGACTCGTTCGCGGTGGTTCGCGACGCGATCGCCTGCAAACCCGCGGTGATCGCCGAGACCGCCGACTGGGTGGCGATGGGCAGCGAATACCGCGCGCTGGCAGGGCTTCCCGGCGTCGAGAACGCCAAGATCTGGGAGCCGGAACCGGAGGTGATCTACGCATGGACACGCTAGTGCGCTATGACCTGCGCACCGTTGCGCTGCGCGAGGTCAATTCGGCACTGCACGCGCCGGATCTCTCCGGTGAGTTCGTCATCGCCCATCCCGACGGCGCCCACAACGTCGCGGTCGGCGTCGACGCGCCGGTGAAGGTGACCGTCGAGGGCCACGTCGGCTACTACGCCGCGGGGATGAACCAACGGGCCGAGATCACCATCGACGGCAACGCGGGCACCGGTGTCGCGGAGAACATGATGAGCGGCACGGTCTGGGTCAAGGGCAATGCATCGCAGTCGGCAGGCGCCACCGCCCACGGCGGGCTGCTCGTGGTCGAGGGCAATGCCGCGGCCCGATGCGGTATCTCGATGAAGGGCGTCGACATCGTCGTCGGCGGCGACGTCGGCCACATGAGCGCGTTCATGGCGCAGGCCGGTCGACTGGTGATCCGCGGCGATGCCGGTGAGGCGCTCGGCGACTCGATCTATGAGGCCCGGCTCTATGTCCGCGGCGACGTCGCCTCGCTCGGTGCCGACTGCATGGCCAAGGAGATGGGGCCCGAACACCACAAGGAGCTCGAATACCTGCTCAAATGCGCGGGTTTCGAGGGGGACGACACCGCCGCCTACACCCGCTACGGGTCGGCCCGAAACCTCTACCACTTCCACGTCGACAACGCCTCGAGTTACTGATGACCAACTGGGAACTGCGCGAATCCGCCACCTTCGACCGTCCGACGATCGCCGCCATCCAGCGCGCCGCTGAGACGGGTGTCTACGACATCCGCGGCTGGGGCGCCAAACGCCCGCTGCCGCACTTCGACGATCTGCTCTTCCTCGGCGCGTCGATGTCGCGGTATCCGCTGGAGGGCTACCGTGAGCGGTGCGGCACCGACGTGGTGCTCGGCGACCGGTTCGCCAAACACCCTCTGCACCTCGACATTCCGGTGACCATCGCGGGCATGTCGTTCGGTGCGCTGTCCGGGCCCGCCAAGGAGGCGCTGGGCCGGGGTGCCAGCGAGGTCGGCACGTCGACCACCACCGGCGACGGCGGCATGACCCCCGAGGAGTGTGGGCAGAGCAAGTACCTTGTCTACCAGTACCTTCCGTCGCGGTACGGGATGAACCCCGACGATCTGCGCAAGGCCGATGCGATCGAGGTGGTACTCGGACAGGGCGCCAAACCCGGTGGCGGCGGAATGCTGCTCGGCCAGAAGATCTCCGAGCGCGTCGCGGGTATGCGCACGTTGCCGGAGGGCATCGACCAACGCTCGGCATGCCGGCATCCCGACTGGACCGGACCCGACGACCTGACCATCAAAATCAACGAACTGCGTGAGATCACCGACTGGGAGAAGCCGATCTACGTCAAGGTCGGCGCCACCAGGACGTACTACGACGTCAAGTTGGCCGTGCACGCGGGCGCCGATGTGGTGGTGGTCGACGGCATGCAGGGTGGCACCGCCGCCACGCAGGAGGTGTTCATCGAGCACGTCGGCATCCCGACGCTGGCAGCGGTACCGCAGGCGGTGCAGGCGCTGGCGGAACTGGGGGTGCACAGGACCGGAGCGACGGGACAAAAGGGTGTGCAACTGATCGTGTCAGGCGGGATCCGCACCGGTGCCGACGTGGCCAAGGCGCTGGCGCTGGGCGCCGACGCCGTGGCCATCGGCACCGCAGCTCTGATCGCGTTGGGCGACAACCATCCTCGCTACGCCGCCGAATACGAGAAGCTCGGCAGCGCGGCGGGTTTCTACGACGACTTCCAGGACGGCAAGGACCCCGCCGGGATCAGCACCCAGGACCCGGAACTCGCCGCGCGGTTCGACCCGGTCGAAGGCGGTCGCAGGCTGGCCAACTACCTGCGGGTGCTCACCATGGAAGCCCAGACCATCGCACGCGCATGCGGTAAGGCACACGTGTGTCACCTGGAACCGGAAGACCTTGTCGCGGTGACCATCGAGGCCGCGGCGATGGCCCGGGTGCCGTTGGCGGGAACTTCGTGGATTCCTGGCACATGAGCACCGCAGACGTCGTCATCGTCGGCGGTGGCATCGAAGGTGCGGCGGCCGCATGGGCACTGAGTCAGCGCGGCGTCACCGATGTCGTTGTGGCTGAACGCAATACCGTCGCCTCCGGAATGACGGGCAAATCCAGCGGGATCGTCCGTTGCCACTACGGGGTCACGTCGCTGGCCGCGATGGCCAGCGTCGGACTGGAGGTGTTCGAGCAGGCCGCCGATATCTTCGGCACCGACATCGGCTTCCGGCAAACCGGGTATGTCGTCGGCGTCGGCGAGCCGAACGTCGAATCGCTGCGCAAAAGCCTTGCCGCCCAACGTGCCGTCGGTGTGCAGACCGAGGAGATCGATCGGTCCGAGGTCGGCCGTTTGTGGCCGTTTGCCGACCTGTCGCCGTTCGAGGCGTTCGCCTGGGAGGCGCGCGGCGGCTATGGCGACGCGTACATGACTGCGCAGGCGTTCGCGACCGCAGCGCGGGCGGCGGGCGTCCGGATCCGGCAGGGAGCCACTGTCACCGACCTCCTCGTCGACGGCGACCGCGTCACCGCTGTCCGCCTTGCCGACGGCACCGAGATCTCAGCGGGCACCGTCGTTGTCGCGACCGGAGTCTGGACCCGACCGCTCCTCGCGCCGTACGGAATCGACGTGCCGATCCGGGTGGTGCGTGAGCAGATCGTCACGATCGCGCCCGGCATCGAGTTGGGCGCCGTTCCGGTGTTTTCCGACCTGGTCTCACTGCAGTACGTCCGCCCGGAGGTCGGCGGCGACATCCTGTTCGGCAACAGCGACCTGTCCGACGTCGAAGAGGCCGATCCCGACAACTACCTCAATCGCGCCACCGACGCGTTCGTCGACCTCACCGTCGACAAGGTGGGCACCCGTTTCCCCGGCTTCACCGACGCGGCCATCAGCAGCAGCTACGCCGGATGCTACGACGTCACGCCGGACTGGAACCCGGTGATCTCCGGCACCGGTCTCGACGGCCTCGTCGTCGCAGCGGGGTTCAGCGGCCACGGGTTCAAGATCGCGCCCGCGGTGGGCCGGTTGATCGCCGACCTCGTCGTCGACGGACACAGCAGCGACCCCCGCATCCCGCACGCCGATTTCCGGTTGGCCCGGTTCGCCGAGGACGACCCGTTGAAGTCGCCGTATCCGTACGTCGGCGCGGGCCAGATGCGCTAGACAGGACAGCCGTGACTGACATCCCGCTGCTGCGCAACACGTCGGGCACCGCCCGCGACCGCGATCCTCATGAGCCGGCCGAAGAACTGGAGATCGAGGCCGCGATCGCTCGCAACGTCCGGCAACTGCGACAGCAGCAGGGTCTCACGGTCGCGGAAATGGCTGTCCGCGTTGGCATCTCCAAAGCGATGATGTCGAAGATCGAGAACGCGCAGACGTCGTGCAGTTTGAGCACACTGGCCTTGCTGGCCAAGGGTTTCGACGTGCCGGTCACCTCGCTGTTCCGCGGCGCGGACGTCGAGCGCCCCGCCGCGTTCGTCAAGGCGGGCACCGGCGCGCGGATCGTGCGCAACGGCACCAAAGAGGGCCACGAGTACCAACTGCTGGGATCGCTACGGGGCGAACACAAACGGCTCGAATGCCTGCACGTCACGCTGTCGGAGAAGAGCAAGACCTATCCGCTGTTTCAGCATCCCGGCACCGAGTTCATCTTCATGCTCGAAGGGGTGATGGAGTACAGCCACAGCAGGTCCGTCTATCGGCTGCACCCCGGCGATTCTCTGCAGTTCGACGGTGAAGGCGCGCACGGCCCCGTCGACCTGGTCGAAGTACCCATCCGTTTCCTGTCGGTGATCGCTTTCCCGGACTCGCAGGTCTGAGCGCCCGGCGTTTGGCTTCGCCGGTAGCCGGGTACCAAAAGCGCACGCCGCAGCCAGACGGCGCTCGGACCGGAAGGCGGCGCACATGCTCGAGTTCATCTGCCCCACCTGTGGCGCATTCGGCCTGGACGAGTCGGTTTGCGAGTCGTGCTCCGGCCGATCCGAAGCGGACCCGGCCCAATGATCCGGTCGCTGCATCCCGTCGACGTCGTTCTGGCGTCGACGCGGCTGTACTCTTCGCTGCCCGTCGTCGGCAAGCACCTGCAGCCGTTCGCCGGGCTCACCGCAATGGCGCTCTGGGGCAGTCACTACGCGCCCGCCGCCATCCGCGGCGCCGTCACCCGCCGGTTCGACGTCAACCCCTCTGTGCCCGGGGCGCCCGAGGACGAAGCGCAGACCGTGGTGGCGACGCAGCGCGGCACCAAGATGCCGCCGTACCTGCTGTTCCGCGCGCAGCGGCAACGCTGCCTGTACCGCGGTTCGGTGCAGTACGGCGCTCACCCCGCCCAACTGCTCGACGTGTGGCGTCGCCCCGATCTGCCCCCTGATGCTCCGGTGCTGTTGTTCGTGCCTGGCGGTGCGTGGGTGCAGGGCACCAGGGTGCTGCAGGGTCACACCCTGCTGTCGTATCTGGTCAAACAGGGCTGGGTGTGCCTGACGATGGAC
This sequence comes from Mycobacterium sp. ACS1612, assembly GCF_001667505.1. Taxonomy (GTDB): domain Bacteria; phylum Actinomycetota; class Actinomycetes; order Mycobacteriales; family Mycobacteriaceae; genus Mycobacterium. The sequence continues at coordinate 82,967 of NZ_LZHZ01000007.1, read as the reverse complement.
TACCGGGTGTCGCCGGTGCACCGCTGGCCGCGGCACATCGCCGATGTGAACGCCGCGATCGCGTGGGCCCGCGCGAACGTCGATCGGTTCGGCGGCGACAGGAACTTCGTGACGATCGCCGGTTGTTCGGCGGGCGGTCATTTGGCGGCCCTGGCGGGGCTGACCCCCGGCGATCCGGCTTTCCGCGGAGAACTCGACGACGATGCCGACACCTCGGTGGACGCGGTGGTCGGCATCTACGGCCGCTACGACTGGCAGTGCCGGTCGAATGCGACCCATCCTAGCTTCCAAAGCTTCCTCGAACGAGTTGTGGTGGGCCGCAGCGCTTCTCGGCATCCCGAGATTTATGCCGCAGCGTCGCCGCTTGCCCGCATCCACGAGGACGCGCCGCCGTTCCTGCTGATCCACGGCAACCAGGACGCCATCATCCCGGTTGACGAGGCACGCGAGTTCCACGCGGAGTTGGAGGCGGTGTCAAAGAACGCGGTGAAGTTCTGCGAGATCCCGCGGGCAGGGCACGCGTTCGACCTGGTCGACACGGCCCTGGCGCGGCGCTGCGCAGTCGAGGTCGGCGGCTTCCTCGCCGACGTGCACGCCCGCCACCTCGAAAGCAGGTCAAGCGTCGCGGTCTGATCACGACCTGGGGTTTTGGGCTGCCAGTTCCACTTGCTACAGTGGTCGCGTGCAGCGGGTGCTCCTTCTCGGCAGCCGCGACGGGGTCTGATCAAGACCGGCTTCCCGTCGCGGGTGTTCGCGACGCGCCGGTCGAGTCCCGTCCAGAACTCCCGGAGCAACCATCGTGACCACCTTCTCGAAACCCACGCCTGATTCGCCTGACGCATTCACGTCGGTACGCAGCATCAACAAACCGGCAGGCCCCGCCAACCCCGGCCAACCCGCCTGGAACACCCAGCGCACCACATCCATGCCGGTCAACCGGTACCGCAGCTTCGCCGAGGAAGTCGAGTTCGTCACGCTGCCGGATCGCACCTGGCCGGACAAGGTCGTCGACCGCGCGCCCATGTGGTGTGCGGTGGACCTGCGCGACGGCAACCAGGCCCTGATCGACCCGATGAGCCCAGCGCGCAAGCGCCGCATGTTCGACCTGCTGGTCCGCATGGGCTACAAGGAGATCGAAGTCGGCTTCCCGTCGGCCAGCCAGACCGATTTCGACTTCGTCCGCGAGATCATCACCGACGGCGCCATCCCCGACGACGTCACCATCCAGGTGCTGACGCAGTGCCGGCCCGAGTTGATCGAGCGGACGTTCGAGGCGTGCGAGGGTGCGCCGCGCGCGATCGTGCACTTCTACAATTCCACGTCGATCCTCCAGCGGCGGGTGGTGTTCCGCGCCGACCGCGAGGCCGTCAAGAAGATCGCCACCGACGGCGCGCGGATGTGCGTCGAGGAAGCCAAGAAGTACCCGGGCACGCTGTGGCGCTACGAGTACTCGCCGGAGTCCTACACCGGCACCGAACTCGAGTACGCCGTCGAGGTGTGCAACGCGGTCGCGGAGATCATCGCGCCCACCCCGGACGTGCCGCTGATCGTCAACCTGCCCGCCACCGTCGAGATGGCGACGCCCAACGTGTACGCCGATTCGATCGAGTGGATGCACCGGCACCTGAGCCCGCGGGACTCGATCATCCTGAGCCTACATCCGCACAACGACCGCGGAACCGCCGTCGCCGCAGCGGAATTGGGCTACCAGGCCGGCGCCGACCGCATCGAGGGATGCCTGTTCGGCAACGGTGAGCGCACCGGCAACGTATGCCTGGTGACGCTGGGGCTGAACCTGTTCTCCCGCGGCGTCGACCCGCAGATCGACTTCTCCAACATCGACGAAATCCGTCGCACCGTCGAGTACTGCAACCAACTGCCGGTGCACGAGCGCCACCCGTACGGCGGCGATCTGGTCTACACCGCCTTCTCGGGCAGCCACCAGGACGCGATCAACAAGGGCCTGGATGCGATGAAGGTGTCGGCGGACGCACAGGACGCCGATATGGACGACATCCTCTGGCAGGTGCCGTATCTGCCGATCGACCCGAAGGACGTCGGCCGCACCTACGAGGCTGTGATCCGGGTGAATTCACAGTCCGGCAAGGGCGGCGTGGCGTACATCATGAAGGCCGACCACGGTCTGGCGCTGCCGCGGCGGTTGCAGATCGAGTTCAGCCAGGCGATCCAGAAGATCACCGACGGCGAGGGCGGCGAGGTTTCCCCGAAGGAAATGTGGGACGTCTTCGCCGAGGAGTACCTGGCACCGATCCGGCCGCTGGAGCGCATCCGGCAGAAGGTCACCGCCGCCGAGGTCGACGGCGGGACGGACACCATCGAGGCCGTGGTCAAGGTCGACGGTGTCGAACGTGAGATCGTCGGCGCGGGCAACGGTCCGCTCGCCGCGTTCGTCGACGCGCTCGGCGCGATCGGCTTCCACGCCTCGGTGCTCGACTACTCCGAGCATGCCCTGTCGGCGGGCGAGGAGGCGCAGGCCGCGGCGTACGTCGAGGCGTCCATCGGCGGCAAGACCGTGTGGGGCGTCGGCATCGCGACGTCGATCACCACAGCATCGCTTCGCGCGGTGGTCTCGGCGGTCAACCGGGCTAGCCGCTAATCCAGGAAGGCGCTCAGCAGTCGGTCCACAAGATCGGCGGCATCAAGCGTGCCCGGTTCGGGCGCAACGGTGAGATTGCTGAACACAAAGCCGTTGAGCAGTCTGCTGAGTTGATCCATCCGCTGCGGCGTCGGGGTGAAGCCGGCGGCCTCGATGATGAGTGTCGCCGTCTTCACCGCGGCCGCCTGCAGTTCTTTCATCAACGGCCGAAGCTCTTCGCGCCGCGTGCTTTCCATGAACAGTTCATACCGCGCCAGCGTGAACCGACGCATCTGCTCATCCGGGTCGAGCATGCGGACGAGCAATGCTTTCAACGCATCTCGGGATAGCGGGCCGACCGCCGACTGCATCACCGCCACCCGCTGCCAATGCAGGTCGACCGTCCGCTGGGCCGTCGCTTCCAGCAGCGCCTGGCGGGTCCTGAAGTAGTTCGAGGTGGTGCCCGCAGGTACGCCCGCGCGACTGTCCACCTGGCGATGCGTCAGACCGCCGACACCGTCGTCGCACAGGATGTCGATTGCGGTGTCGAGCATCTGCGTCCGTCGTTCGGGGTTTGGAGGCATCGAGGCCGACAGTACCACTACGGTCGTAGTGAAGGCAAAGGTGGCTACGGACGTGGTGGCAGGTTCGCCAGCCACGTATCGGGAAGCAGTTCGATCAGCTGGCCGTCCGGGTCGCTGATCATCGCGAACCGGTCGGTGACCGTCTCCTTGACCACGGAGCCGCCGAAGTCGTCGACCTTGGCCAGCACCGCGGGCAGGTCGGACACCGATAAGGAGATGTGGGTCAGCCCGACGTCGTCCATGGCGCGCTGGCTGGTGTGCACGTCCCGCTTCGAGTAGTCGATCAACTCGAGCACGAAGCCGTCGCGAACCAGGTACGTGGCATGCACGCCAATCGGGCCGTCGAGTCGAAGCAGCTTGGCCGTCCCCTCGTCAGGCAGCTCGATGTCCCACCAGAACTGGAAGCCGAGCAGCCCCTCGTAGAACCGGCGCGATCGCTCGCGATCGGCGACGCACAATCCGACGTGATTGAAAACGGTTCGATGGCTTGACATTACAACCTTCCCTTGCTGTTGATGCAAAGATAGCCCGATGGGCCGCACCAACGTAGCCGTCGAATTCGATCACCATTCCGAAGCGTTCAGCCGCGAGGAGTTGGAGATCAACGCCGATCTGCGCAACCGGTGCCCGGTGGCGTGGAACGAGAAGTACGGCGGCTTCTGGTACGTCTGCAGTTACGACGCGGTCGAACAGGTGGCGCGCGACGGCGAGACCTTCGCTCACAAGTACGAACGCGACGCGCCGGATGGTGTGAATTATCAAGGCGAGATGGGTATTCCGCGCCCCGAAGGCCAACCGCCACTGGGCATCGGCGAAGTCGACGGCCCGTACCATCTGGCGCTGAGCCGCACCGTCAGTCGCGACACAACCCTTGGCGGACAACATCTTCGGCGCAACGATCAGGTGATCATCAGTTGGTTCTCGGCCAACCGCGACGCCAGGGAGTTCGAGCGCGCCGACGAAATGGTGCTGGACCGGGCTCCCAATCATCACGTGGCATTCGGGCTCGGCCAGCACCGCTGCATCGGCGCCCCGCTGGCGCGGGTGATGTCCAGGTGATGGTGAAGGCGGTGCTCGACAGAATTCCGGATTACCGGGTGGATGTCGGCGGCGTGCACCACTACTCGGGCAATCCGAGCATGACGGGGCTGGGCCGGCTGCCGGTCACGTTCACGCCGGGCGCGCCGCTGACGAGTTAAAAGAGCGCGAACTGCTCGCCGGCCAGCGTGGTGTCGGTGAACTCCTCGATGCTGATGCCGCCGACGACGCCGTCGAGTAACCGCATGAAATCAGCGTCGCTGACCAACGGCACGCCGAGTTCGATGGCCTGATAGCCCTTGCCGTGCACGGGTTCGGCCGCGTTGCAGATCACCAGCGAGGTCTCGGGGTCGACGTTGTCGGTGTATGACAGCCCGGCGTGCACGATGCGCTCGATCAGTTCTTCGTGCGTGCGATCGACCTCGGCGGACAACGCGACCCGCATGCCCTGTACCAGCGGGCGGCCCGCGACGAACCGGCCCGGGTTGACGTACGGGCACGGCAGCCGCGACGCGAGCAACTTCAGCGGCCGCAACTCGTCGTGGGTGACCTGCCCGTTGGGCCACTGCCTGCGCTCCACCGACCGCACCGGCAGCCAGACCCTGCGCTCCCTGGCGCGGACCAGCACCGGCTTGAGGATCTGGGCCAGCACCATCGCGTCGTCGAGCGCGTCGTGCGGTTTCATCTGCGACACGCCCCAGTGCGCGGCCAGTGTCCCCAATTGCAGGTTCTCGGTGCCGAGATCGAGGCGGCGGGCGAGTTCGACCGTGCACATCACGGTGTCGACGGGCAGTTGGGCGCCGACGAGTTCGGCCTCGGCGGCGAGGAAGGCGTAGTCGAAGCCGACGTTGTGGGCCACCAACGTCCGGCCCCGCAACAGGTCGATGAGGTCGCCGACCACGTCACCGAAGCAGGGCTGACCGTCGAGCATGTCGGCGGTGAGCCCGTGCACGTGCGTCGGACCGGGGTCGAGGCCGGGGTTGAGCAGCGTGTACAGGCTTTGCTCGACGTTGCCGTCGTCGCCGAGGGCGAGCGCAGCGATGCTGACGACGCGGGCCTGTCCGGGGCGGAAACCCGAGGTCTCGACGTCGACGACGGCCCACCCCGCGCCGGTGTCGGTTGCCGGCCGACCCCAGGTTTGGCTCACATTTCGAGGATGGCACGGGGGGCCGACAATTCCGTTGAAGGCCCGCATCGCTGGGAGCGCGTGTCGGCTACCTGCTACTGCCCTTTTAGACTGCCGGGGGATGGTCACCACTCGTGGACGTGTCGCACTCGCGGCCGGGGCAGGCGCACGCTGGGCGTCACGCGTCACCGGCCGCGGCGCGGGCGCGATGATCGGCGGCCTGGTGGCCCTTGCGCTGGACAAATCCCTGCTTCGTCAGCTCGGCGAGGGCCGTCGCACGGCCGTCATCACCGGGACCAACGGCAAATCGACCACCACTCGGATGACGGCGGCTGCGCTGCGCACATTGGGTCCGGTGGCCACCAACGCAGAGGGCGCCAATATGGACGCAGGACTGGTGGCAGCGCTTGCGGGGTCGCGGTCGGCGGCATTGGCGGCGCTCGAGGTCGACGAGATGCATGTGCCGCACGTGGCCGACGCGGTCGATCCGGCGGTGATCGTGCTGCTGAATTTGTCGCGCGACCAGTTGGACCGTGTTGGTGAGATCAACCACATCGAGCGGACACTGCGCGGCGGGTTGGCGCGCCATCCGTCGACGGTGGTGGTGGCCAACTGCGACGACGTGCTGATGACGTCGGCGGCCTACGACAGCCCGCATGTGGTGTGGGTGGCCGCGGGCGGCGGGTGGGCCAACGATTCGGTGAGCTGCCCGCGGTCGGGCGAGATCATCGTCCGCGACGGCAGCCACTGGTATTCGACGGGAACCGATTTCAAGCGACCCACTCCGCAGTGGTGGTACGACGACACGAGTATCCATGGGCCGGACGGACTTTCACTGCCGATGACGTTGAAGCTGCCGGGGAATGTGAACCGCGGCAACGCCACACAGGCCGTGGCGGCGGCGGTGGCGCTGGGCGCGGATCCGGCGGCGGCGGTCGCGGCGGTGTCAAGCGTCGACGAGGTGGCGGGCCGGTACCGCACGCTGCGACTCGGTGCGCACACCGTGCGAATGTTGTTGGCCAAGAACCCCGCTGGTTGGCAGGAGGCCTTGTCGATGGTCGACACCGACGCCGGATCGGTGGTGATCTCGGTGAACGGTCAGGTGCCCGACGGCGAGGATCTGTCGTGGCTGTGGGACGTCGACTTCGAGCACTTCGTGAACAAGCCGGTGGTGGCGGCGGGTGAACGCGGCACCGACCTGGCGGTGCGGTTGGGATACGCGGGGGTCGAACACACGTTGGTGCACGACGCGATCGAGGCGATTCGATCCTGTCCGCCAGGGCATGTCGAGGTGGTCGCGAACTACACCGCGTTCCTGCAACTGAATCGGGCGCTGTCGCGTGGCTGAATCGACGGTGCGGATAGGGCTGGTGCTGCCCGATGTGATGGGCACATACGGCGACGGCGGCAACTCGGTGGTGTTGCGGCAACGGTTGCGGCTGCGCGGTTTTGACGCGGAGATCGTGGAAATCACGCTGGCGGATCCGGTGCCGTCGGAGTTGGATCTGTATACGCTCGGTGGCGCCGAGGACTACGCGCAACGGCTGGCGACCAAGCACTTGATCCGCTATCCCGGTTTACAACGGGCGGTCGGGCGCGGCGCGCCGGTGCTGGCGATCTGCGCGGCGATCCAGGTGCTGGGGCACTGGTACGAGACGTCGTCGGGTGAGCGGGTCGACGGGGTGGGCCTGTTGGACGTGACGACGTCGCCACAGCAGCAGCGGACCATCGGCGAGGTGGTGTCGCAGCCGGTGCTGCCCGGTTTGTCCGAGCGGCTCACCGGGTTCGAAAACCACCGCGGTGGAACGGTTTTGGGCGCTGAAGCGCAGCCGCTGGCGAAGGTGATCAGCGGGGCGGGCAACCGCGACGGCGACGGCTTCGACGGTGCGGTCCAGGGCAGTGTGGTCGCGACGTATCTGCACGGGCCGTGCCTGGCGCGCAATCCGCAGTTGGCCGACTACTTGTTGGCGAAGGTGGTCGGCGAGTTGGCGCCGCTGGAGATCGACGAGGTAACGCAGTTGCGCCGCGAACGCCTGGCCGCCCCACGCCGCGTCTAGTTCCGCGCCGAAATGCACCTTTTGTAGCGAAAATTCGAGAATGGCTGTGCAAAAGGTGCATTTCGCGGTTGCGTCAACACGCCGTGCCTAGGGTTTCCATCCGCGACTCGTCAGCGCTCTCCAAGCACGCTTGACGATGTCTTCCTCCCGGTCCTCCTTGACCACCTGATCGACAATCCACCCGAGTTCCCTTGCCTTTCGCAAACTTCGGATGTCGTTGACGTATTTTCCGCGGTTGGTTTGGTGGAGTCCACCGTCGTACTCGGACACAGTCATGAACTCTTCCCAACCCAGGTCCGCCATCCGGACAAGTCGTCCGCGGCCTTCGACGATGGGGATTTGAGTTGTCGGCCTTGGCAATCCAGCGTCTATGTAGAGCAACCGGAGCCACGACTCTCGCGGCGACGCGGAACCGCCGTCGACAAGCGGCAGCACGGTCCTGAGCGCCTTGAGTCCCCGTGCACCGCGACGACGCTTGGCCAGTAGAAGGACGTCTTCGCTCGAGAAGACCTGTGAATGCATTAGTGCATCGAGGCGCGCCACCGCTTCGTCGCGAGGCAGAAGTCGGCCCAGGTCGAATGCGGTCCGTACCCGAGTGGTCACAGGCAACTTGCCAACCCACGTCACCTCGTCAGTGTCCAGCGCCTCGTCACGCACGATCAGGCCTGTCTGCGTGCGAGCATGACTTCCAATCAGTTCGATCGGTACGTCGTCGTCAACCCACTGGGCTCCATGTAATGCGGATGCGACTATGCCGGCAATCACACCGCGGCGTTGCGACGCGAGCCACGCCGCTGTCGCTCTGTCGCGGACAGATGGCGCGACACGCGCAGGTCCGTAGATCCCCCGGTAGAGCGGTCGATACCAACGTCGTAACTCATGCCTTGTCACCCGTCCAGCAGTGATAGCTTCGGCACCGATGAAGACTTCCCCCATGGCCGAATGGTGTCAGCGGACACCGACATCGAGCCGAAACGCACGTTTTGTAGAGGAAGTTCGAGAAAAGCCGAACAAAAGGTGCATTCCGGCGAAACCGAAACCGAAACCGGAGCCGGAAGCCAAAACGGAACGCGCCCTCAGGCCATTGCGCGGCGGCCAGCCAGCGCCCGGCCAAGCGTCAACTCGTCGGCGAATTCCAGGTCGCCGCCCATTGGCAGGCCCGACGCGATGCGCGTCACCGTCAACCCCGGGATATCGCGCAGCATCCGCACCAGATACGTCGCGGTCGCTTCGCCCTCGGTGTTCGGATCCGTCGCGATGATCACCTCGGAGATGTCCGACTCGCCAAGCCGGTTCAACAGCTGACGAATCCGAAGTTGTTCTGGCCCAATGCCGGACAGCGGATCCAGGGCCCCACCCAACACGTGGTAGCGGCCGCGGAACTCACGCGTGCGCTCCACGGCCTGCACGTCTTTCGGCTCCTCGACCACGCAGACAAGCGACTCGTCGCGGCGAGGATCACTACAGATGCGGCACCGGTCTTCGTCGGAGACGTTGCCGCACTCCGCGCAGAACTTCACGCCGTCGCGCACCCTGTTCAGCACGGCGGTCAGCCGGTCGATGTCAGGCGGCTCGACCGACAACAGGTGAAACGCGATCCGCTGCGCGCTCTTCGGCCCGATGCCTGGCAGCTTGCCGAGCTCGTCGATCAGATCCTGGACGGGGCCCTCAAACACCTGGCAATCCCAAACCGCCCATCCCGCCTGCGAGCGGTCCGAGCCGGTCGTGGGCCAGGATGGTGACCTGCTTGGCGGCATCGGCGATCGCGCCGACGACGAGGTCCTGCAGCGTCTCGACGTCGGACGGGTCGACGACCTTCGGGTCGATCGACAGGGCCACCACCTCACCGCTGCCCTTCATCGTGACCTGCACCAGTCCGCCGCCGGCCTGACCGTGCACCTCGGCATTGGCCAGCGCCTCCTGCGCCTCCATCAGCTGCTGCTGCACCTGCTGCGCCTGCGCGAGGAGTGCCGACATGTCGGGCGTGCCTCCGGGTTGCATGACTGGTCCCCTTGCGTGTTAGTTGCAGATGGGTCTCGACTTGGTTGCGCTCATCCACAAGCGGCGGTTCGGCCTTTCAGCCTAGTCGGCCGTGCCGTTACCGTGGCGCCGTGCACGTCACAGCCTGCCTGCGTGTCGGCGCCGCGATGGCCACCGCTCTGCTTGTCGCCGCGTCGACACTCGCCAGCCCCGCCTCCGCCGCCCCTGCCAACATCGCCGGGATGATCGTGTTCCTCGACCCCGGCCACAACGGCGCCAACGACGCCTCCATCAGCAGGCAGGTGCCGACCGGCCGGGGCGGCACCAAGAACTGTCAGGAGAGCGGAACGTCGACCGACGACGGCTATCCCGAGCACACCTTCACCTGGGACACCACGCTGCGCATCCGGCAGGAGTTGACGGCGCTCGGCGTGCGCACCGCGATGTCCCGTGGCAACGACACGGGCCTCGGCCCCTGCGTCGACGAACGCGCCGCGATGGCCAACGCGCTGCATCCCAACGCCATCGTCAGCATCCACGGCGACGGCGGCCCGCCCACCGGCCGCGGCTTCCACGTGCTCTACTCGTCGCCGCCGCTGAACCAGATGCAGGCGGGCCCGGCGGTGCAATTCGCCAGGACCATGCGCGACCAACTCGCGGCGTCAGGGTTCGTGCCGTCGACCTACACCGGCTCGAACGGCCTGGACCCCCGCTCCGACATCGCGGGCCTCAACCTGGCTCAGTACCCGTCGATCCTGGTCGAACTGGGCAACATGAAGAATCCCGTCGACTCCGGGCTGATGAAGACGCCCGAGGGCAGGCAGAAGTACGCCGAGGCCGTCGTGCGCGGCATCGCGGGCTTCCTTGGCACCCAGCCGCCCCGGGCCAGCTAGCCCTTCTCGACTTGGGCTTTCAGGTTCGCCAGCACTTCGTCCTGGATCTTGCGCAGTCCCAGCGGCGCGAACGTCTTCTCGAAGAAGCCGCCGATGCCGCCCGCGCCCTGCCACGACGTCTTGACAGTCACCGACGAGCCGGAACCGGCCGGGGCGACGGTCCAGTTGGTGATCATCGACGAGTTCGCGTCCTTCTCGATCACGGTGTGGCCCGCCACGTCGACGTTGGCCTTGACGTCACGCACCCGCGACTTGGTGGCCTGCAGCTTCCAGCTGGCGACGGTGCCCGCGCCCTGGCCGCCCTCGAGCACCTGGTAATCGCTGTAGTGCGACGACAGGATCTTCGGGCGCACGGTCGCGTAATCCGCCACCGCCGCCAGCACCACCTCCGGTGCGGCGTCAATCAAGACGGTGCTGGACGCGCTCACCTGACCCATGAGATAGCTCTCCTGTCCTCTCGGTGCGGTCGCATCGGCTGCGACCGCGGACTAGCGTATATCTGTGTCAGTTGAGGGGAGCGACGCACAGGCTGCGCACGCTGCGGGTGTGCAACGGCTGCTCGCCAGCTATCGAGAGATCCCGCCGAGCGCCACCGTGCGACTCGCCAAACCCACGTCGAACCTTTTCCGCGCCCGCGCGAAAACCACCGCCAAGGGGCTGGACACCTCGGGGCTGACCGGGGTCATCGCCGTCGACCCCGAGGCGCGCACCGCCGACGTCGCGGGCATGTGCACCTACCAAGACCTCGTCGCGGCCACCCTGCCCTACGGCCTCTCGCCGCTGGTGGTGCCGCAGCTGAAAACCATCACCCTGGGCGGGGCGGTCACCGGGCTCGGGATCGAATCGGCCTCGTTCCGCAACGGCCTGCCGCACGAATCCGTGCTCGAGATGGACATCCTCACCGGCTCAGGCGAGGTGCTCACCGCGTCGCAAGAGCAGCACGCCGATCTGTTCCGGGCTTTCCCCAATTCCTATGGGACGCTGGGTTATTCGGTTCGGTTGAAGATCGAGCTGGAGACGGTGCGACCCTTTGTGGCATTGCGGCATCTGAGGTTTCACTCGATCGACGACCTGGTGGCGGCCATGGACCGCATCATCGAGACCGGCGGCCACGACGGCACCCCGGTCGACTACCTCGACGGCGTGGTGTTCAGCGCCACCGAGAGTTACCTGACGCTGGGCTTCCAGACCGCGACGCCAGGCCCCGTAAGCGACTACACCGGTCAGCAGATCTACTACCGGTCCATCCAGCACCACTCAAATGCAGAGGGAGCCGAGAAGCACGACCGCCTCACCATCCACGACTACCTGTGGCGGTGGGACACCGACTGGTTCTGGTGCTCACGGGCATTCGGCGCGCAGAACCCGCAGATCCGGCGACTGTGGCCGCGGCGCTACCGGCGCAGCAGCTTCTATTGGAAGCTGATCGGCTACGACCAGCGGTTCAACATCGCCGACCGCATCGAGAAGCGCAACGGCAGGCCACCTCGTGAGCGGGTCGTGCAGGACATCGAGGTGCCGATCGAGCGCACCGCCGAATTCCTCGACTGGTTCCTGGCCAATGTGCCCATCGAACCGGTGTGGCTGTGCCCGCTGCGCCTGCGCGACGAGGGCGGTTGGCCGCTGTATCCGCTTCGCCCGCACCACACCTACGTCAACGTCGGCTTCTGGTCGTCGGTACCGGTCGGGCCGACCGAGGGATACACGAACAGGCTGATCGAACGCAAGGTGAGCAGTCTTGAAGGTCACAAATCGCTGTATTCGGATGCGTATTACTCCCATGATGAGTTTGACGAACTGTACGGCGGAGAGGCTTACAAGACCGTCAAGAAGACGTACGACCCTGACTCACGGCTGCTAGACCTGTATGCGAAGGCGGTGCAAAGACGATGACGACATTCAAAGAGCACACCCACGCGCCAGCGAGAAAGCTGACGCTGGCCGAGATCCTGGAGATCTTCGCGGCTGGGCAACTTCCGCTGAAGTTCACCGCGTACGACGGAAGCACGGCCGGGCCTGCGGATGCGCCCGTCGGCCTTGATCTGAAGACACCGCGCGGCACCACCTACCTGGCCACTGCCCCCGGCGATCTCGGCCTGGCGCGTGCGTACGTCTCGGGTGACCTTGAGCCTCTCGGTGTGCACCCCGGCGATCCCTACGAGCTGCTGAAGGCGCTCGCCGACAAGATGGACTTCAAGCTGCCACCGGCGCGGCTGCTGCCGAATATCATCCGCTCGATCGGCTTCGAGCATCTGAAGCCGATCGCGCCACCGCCGCAAGAAGCGCTGCCGCGCTGGCGTCGCATGGCAGAAGGCTTGCGGCACAGTCGGATTCGTGATGCCGAGGCAATACATCATCACTACGACGTGTCAAACACGTTCTACGAGTGGGTTCTTGGCCCCTCGATGACGTACACCTGCGCGTGTTACCCGACCCCGGATGCGACGCTGGAGGAGGCGCAGGAGAACAAGTACCGGTTGGTGTTCGACAAGCTGCGGCTGAAACCGGGCGACCGACTGCTCGACGTCGGCTGCGGCTGGGGCGGCATGGTGCGTTACGCGGCACGACAGGGTGTGAAGGCCATCGGCGTCACGCTGTCACAACAACAAGCCGCGTGGGCGCAGCAGGCCATCGCCGAGCAGGGGTTGTCCGACCTCGCCGAGGTGCGGCACAGCGACTACCGCGACGTGCGGGAGTCCGGTTTCGATGCGGTCTCGTCGATCGGTCTGACGGAACACATTGGCGTGCACAACTATCCGTCGTACTTCCGGTTCCTCAAGTCGAAGCTGCGCACCGGCGGGCTGTTGCTCAACCACTGCATCACCCGGCCGGACAACAGGAGCGCGCCGAGCGCAGGCGGGTTCATCGACCGCTACGTGTTCCCCGACGGTGAGCTGACGGGCTCTGGCCGCATCATCACCGAGGCGCAGGACGTCGGCCTCGAGGTGATCCACGAGGAGAACCTGCGCCACCACTACGCGCTGACGCTGCGCGACTGGTGCCGCAACCTCGTCGAGCACTGGGACGAGGCCGTCGAAGAGGTCGGGCTGCCCACCGCGAAGGTGTGGGGCCTGTACATGGCAGGCTCGCGGGTGGGCTTCGAGACCAATGTCGTTCAGCTGCACCAGGTTCTGGCGGTCAAGCTGGACTCGCATGGCCGCGACGGCGGGCTGCCGCTGCGGCCGTGGTGGACACCCTAGTGTCCTGCGCCGTAAATAGTGCGATTAATTGTAGACTGATTGGTGGCGCGTAGGGTAGGCCGGCTGTCGAGTTGGCGCTGACCGACGACGAATTCGAGACGTTGCAGCGGTGGGCTCGGCGGCGAAGTCGTCGCAGGCCTTGGCGCAGCGATGTCGGATCGTATTGGGTTGTGCGGCAGGAAATGCCAATAAGCAGGTTGCCGAGGAGTTGGGCGTTTCGCCGCAGATGGTCTGTAAGTGGCGGCAACGGTTCGTCGATAAGCGGCTCGACGGGTTGACCGATGAACCTCGTCCAGGTGCGCCACGCACAGTCCCAGATCCAAGCGCTCGATCGTTCCGCGCCGGTACTGCCGACGATGCCCGGGCTACCCGAACGTCGCACCCACGACTACATCCGTCACGGCATCACCACCTTGTTCGCCGCCCTGGACTTCGCGACTGGCCAGGTCTACGGTTCGATCCGTCGTCGGCATCGGGCAGCGGAGTTCAAGAAGTTCTTGGCCAAGCTCGACGACAACTACACCACCCACAAATCACCGGTGGTAGCGAAATGGCTTGCCTCTCATACGCGTTTCCACATGCACTTCACCCCGACGTACTCATCGTGGCTCAATCAGGTCGAGCGGTGGTTCGGCCTGCTGACCGACAAGAAACTGCGCCGCGGTGCACACCGCTCAATACAGGCCCTGGAGAAAGACATTCGCGACTGGATCGCAGCCTGGAACGACAACCAACAGCCCTTCGTCTGGACCAAAACTGCAGACGAGATCCTCGAACGCCTCAACTCATATCTTCAACGGATTCCCGGCGCAGGACACTAGGACAGCACATCGGGGCTGTCGGGAGAGCCTGCAAACCACCTACGACTGGTGCATCATCGGAGTCGGCTTTGGCGCTCAGCCCTGCAGGACCTCTGCCTTGCGGGCAGCGAACACGACGAATCCGGAGACGAAGGTGCCGACCGCGCCGACTAGAAGCGCGGCGTGTGCCCACGTCGAGCCTTTCGCAAGCATCGCCGTGACGATTGCTCCGGTCACGATCGACCCCGGTTGGGACAGCGCGTTGAGGAACCCGGTGCCCGTGGCGCGGCAGGCGGTGTCGTAGCACTCGCCCATGTACAACAGCATGGCGGCGTATGGGCCGATCAAGAAGAACAATCCGAGCGAGTAAAGAATGACCACGCTGATCATGCCTTGAGCCACCGTCAGCATCAGGGCGAACAGAATCCCCGAGATGATCCAACCGACGGCGATCACGTTGCGGCGGCCCAGCCGGTCACCGAGGAAGCCGTGCGCCAGGTAGCCGAGGTAACCCACGGCGTTCGCGACGATGAGCAGCACCAGCGAATTGGCGAAGCTGACCTTCTTACCCTCGGTGAGCACCGTGGTGCCCAGCACGGAAAACAGTTGCATGCCGGCCGAGTTGATGAACCACGCGGCACCGAGCACCAGGGTGTTACGTAACGCCTGGCCCCGGAAGATCGCCGCCAGCGGAGCGGCGGGCCGCTGGTCGACGCCGTAGGAGCATGCCAGCTCAGCGGCCTCGGCAGCCCGCCCCTGCTTGCGCAGCCTGCGCAGTTGCAGTTCCAGCTCGAACTGCGGGCTCTCGCGCAGCCCCCGCCGCATAAATGCGATGAGCACGGCGGGGAACACCGCGAGCAGGAAGCAGCCCCGCCAGCCGAGCACCGGTAGGAAGATTGCGATCCAAGCTGCGGCCAGGAGTACACCGAGGGGGAAGGCGCCCTGCACCAGACTGTAGATCAGGCCGCGACGCCGCTTGATCTTCTCGTCGTCGGTGACCGCGTAGATCTCGCTTAGATAGGTGGCGTTGACGGCTTGCTCGGCTAGACCGAAACCACCGAGGGACCGGACCCCGATGAGGTAGGCGGCATTCATCGTCGCCGATGAGAGGGCCGATGCCACCGCGGTGCCCGAGACGGTGAGGATCATCCCTTTGCGGCGCCCGATCCGGTCGGTGATCGGCCCGGCGGCCAGCGCGACGACTGCGGTGGTGACCGAGACGAGCGTGGAGACCAGAGACGCCGTCGCCTTGTCCCAGCCGAAACTGGCCGAGATCTGCGGCAGCAACGTGCCGAACATGATGAAGTCGAAGGCTGCGAAAAGCCAGGCGAAGAAGGCGATGATCGTCGCCTTGCGGGTGGCGCGACTTTCTACTCGTTGAAATGAGTTGGCCGGGCGAGTGACGCCGCTCTCGGATACGGCGGACATGGCGTGCCCCTTCAGAATTGGTGGGAAGGAAATGATTGGGCTCTCCGGACCGCCGGAAACCGCTCAGGGAGTCAGATCGATAAGCCCCTTCCAGCGCGTCAGCAGGATGTGCCGCCGCTGGAAGATGTGCGAGTTGAATCTGCGCGAGCTAGCGCACGTCGAGTCGTCCCCGCCGTACGAGCCGAGTACCCGTCACCGCATCGGCGTTAAAACCAAGAGCGAGAGAACTATTCGTAACCAACGATCGCTCCGGCGATGACCGGCGAACCCGATGTGGTCGCGGCGGTTGGCGCCGTCGGGACGGCGCGTGTGGTCACCCGGTGGCGGCGCGCGGTGACATATTTCATGTAAGTCATATTAACGCGAAAATCCACGCGGTGCGAATACGGACCAGACATACCGGCAACTCGCGCTCGTCACACTCGGGCAACTTCTGCCAACGCCCATGCAGACCGTGCATTCAGTGACGAGGAACACGGGCATCGATGGCGAAATGGTGCTGCACGCTGACGCAGCCGTTCTGGCACGCCATCCTTCGCGGAACAGCGCCGGACACCGCTTGCCGAAAGCTGAGTCGATCAACGACATACGTGATCGCGGTATCGGCGATACAGCCGTTCAGTCGCGACAGTGTGCGGTTGGCCGGACCGGCCGCCGATCTGCCACCGATCGTCGACCCGAACTACGTCGACGCCGCCGTCATGCCCTCGCTACCGTCGACCAACACGCCGGCAACCGTCTATACGATCGCGGAAACGGGCCGCAGCGCTGATTGAGTGCCCACGCGTCAGCGCATCAACGCCACGAACTGACCGACGCTCGCGCGCCGACTACCAAGGGTGATGTGTCCGCGGCTAGTGCTCGTCGATGCGACGTGCGCCCAGTTCGGACTGCAGCAATTCCAGCGCGGCTTCCTCGGGGTCCCGACGCACGACCTCGGAGGTGTCGCTGCCGGCCTCGGCCAACATGTCCTCCTCGTCGTCGTCGCGCGGCGGAGGCGCGGAGGCCGCCACACTGTTGGGTTCCGGCGCTGCAGCGCCAGGGGCCGCAGCCCCCACCTCGCAGCGGATCTTCCAGTCGACGCCGAGCGCATCCTTGAGCGCATCGCGGATGACGTCGGAGTTCCGTTGCTCCACAAGGCGTTTTGCCAACGGCGCGGACTCGTGACTGAGCACAAGGGTGTCGCCCTCGACGGCGCGCACGATGGCACCCGCCAGCATCACGTCGATGGTGCGGCTGCGTTGGCGCACCTTCTCGCGCACCGTCGTCCACATGCTGCGCACCGAGGCGGCGTTCAGTTCACCCCCGACCGGAGCTGTGGGCGGCGCTTCGACGACCGGGTCCGAGGGCGGGCGCACCGGAGGCGGTGACGCGGGCGGTTCAGGCGCCGGCTTGGGTGCCGGAGCAACCGGCGCCTCGACCTTGGGGGCAGGCGGCGGGGTCTGGCTCTTGCGCGCGAACTGCTTCTGCGGAGCGGGCGGCTGTGACGCGGCAGCCTCGCCGGCAGGGATCGAAAGGTCCAGCCGGGTTTCTATGCGTTCGACGCGCTGCAGCAGCGCCGCCTCGGTGTCGCTGGCCGAGGGCAGCAGCAGCCGCGCGCACACCACCTCGAGCAGCAACCGCGGCGCGGTGGCGCCGCGCATCTCGCCGAGCCCGGCGTGGACCACCTCGGCGTAGCGGGTCAACGTCGCGGTGCCGATCCGGGTGGCTTGTTCGCGCATCCGCTCCAGCACGTCCTCGGGCCCGTCGACCACGCCACGCGCGATCGCGTCCGGCACCGACTGCAGCACGATCAGGTCGCGGAACCGCTCGAGCAGATCGGTGGCGAACCGGCGCGGGTCGTGCCCGGCGTCGATCACCGCTTCGACCGCCCCGAACAGCGCGGCGGCATCGCCCGCCGCCAACGCGTCGATCGCGACGTCGATCAGTGCGACGTCCGTGGCACCGAGCAACGCCAGCGCCCGCTGGTAGTCGACGCGATTTCCTTCCGCACCGGCGAGCAGTTGGTCGAGCACCGACAACGTGTCGCGGGGCGATCCGCCGCCCGCCCGAATCACCAAGGGGTACACGGCATCGTCGACGGAGACGTCCTCGGCCGCGCAGATGCGTTCCAGCAGCGACCGCATGGTTCGCGGCGCCAGCAGCCGGAACGGGTAGTGGTGGGTGCGCGACCGGATGGTCGGCAGCACCTTCTCCGGTTCGGTTGTGGCGAAAACGAAGATCAGATGGTCCGGCGGCTCCTCGACGATCTTCAGCAGCGCGTTGAAGCCGGCCGTGGTGACCATGTGCGCTTCGTCGACGATGAAGATGCGGTAGCGCGACTGGGCGGGTGCATAGAAGGCGCGGTCGCGAAGCTCGCGAGTGTCGTCGACGCCGCCGTGGCTGGCCGCGTCGAGTTCGACGACGTCGACGTTGCCAGGCCCATTCGGGGCCAGCGCCACACAGGAGTCGCACACCCCGCACGGCGTCGGCGTTGGGCCCTGCACGCAGTTCAGCGAGCGGGCGAGGATGCGCGCCGACGACGTCTTCCCGCAGCCCCTCGGCCCCGAGAACAGGTAGGCGTGGTTGATCCTGCCCGCCGCGAGCGCCGTACACAGCGGCTCGGTGACGTGCTCCTGGCCCACCACATCGGCGAAGGTTGCCGGTCGATACTTCCGGTAGAGCGCCACGCTCAGCAGGCTACCGGCGCGGTCCGACGTCCGGTCACGTCAGTCCTTCAGAAGCGACTCGGTCGCCGACAGCAGCGCACAGGTGGCCAGGCCGTCGATTGCGTCGCGCAGCTCAGGCAGCCCTGGGAACGACGGCGCGATCCGGATGTTCTTGTCCTCCGGGTCTTTTCGATACGGAAACGCCGAGCCTGCCTCGGTGACGGCGATGCCCGCATCCTTGGCCAGCGCGACGGTGCGCTTCGCGGTGCCGGGCAGCACGTCGAGGCTGACGAAGTACCCGCCCTTGGGATCGGTCCAGGAGGCGACCTTCGACTCCCCCAGTCGGTCGGCGAGGATCTCCTGCACCAATGCGAATTTCGGCGCCAGAATCGCCTGGTGACGCTGCATCTGTAGACGCACCCCGTCGGCGTCGCCGAAGAACCGCAGGTGGCGAAGCTGGTTGACCTTATCGGGGCCGATCGACTTCTTGCCTGCGTACTGCAGGTACCACGCGATGTTGCCGAGCGAGCCCGCGAAGAAGCTGACCCCCGCACCGGCGAACGTGATCTTCGACGTCGACGAGAACACCAGCGGCCGGTTCGGGTTGCCGGCAGCCTCGGCCAACCCCAGCACGTCGACCTGCTGGACGAAGTCGTGCGTCAACGTGTGGACCGGGTAGGCGTTGTCCCACATCAACCGGAAATCGCTTGCTGCCGTTCGCATTTGAACGAGACGACGCACGGTCTCCCAGGAGTAGGTGGCACCGGTGGGGTTGGAGTACACGGGCACGCACCACATGCCCTTGATCGCGGGATCGGACGCGACGAGCTCTTCGATCAGGTCGACGTCCGGGCCGTCCTCGCGCATCGGCACGGTGATCATCTCCACGCCGAGGGTCTCGGTGATCGCGAAGTGCCTGTCGTAGCCGGGTGCCGGGCACAGGAACTTGACGACGGGCTCCTGCAGCCACGGTCGGGGCGAATCGACGCCGCCGTGCAGCATCGAGAACGTCACCACGTCGTGCATCAGCTCGAGGCTGGCGTTGTTGCCCGCGATCAGATTGGGCACGCCGATGCCGAGCAGCTCGCCGAAGATGGCCCGCAGTTCCGGCAGGCCGTGCAGGCCGCCGTAGTTGCGGGTGTCGGTGCCGTCGCCGTCACGGAAGTCGTCACCGGGCAGGCTCAGCAGTGCGTTGGACAGATCGAGCTGCTCGGGTGACGGCTTGCCGCGGGTCAGGTCCAGCTTCAGCTGCTTGGCCTGCAGGTCGGCGTAATTGCGGGACTGCAGCTCATGCTGGGCCCGCAGTTCGTCACGGCCGAGAGACAAAAACGACACGGCGCGCCTTTCCGATAAGCCGTGAGCAGAAGGGGACCCCGCGCACCCGCCAGAGCCCATTGACCCTTGCTGCCTTCCGGCCCTGGGGGAGTTCACAGGATGGACGCCGCGCGGGGTCCGTAGCGAGTGTAATACCCGGCCGCCCAGCGACTCCACGAGGCAACTAGCACCGTCGGCTAACATGGCCCGCGGAGGATTCGCCTAGTGGCCTATGGCGCTCGCCTGGAACGCGGGTTGGGTTAACAGCCCTCGCGGGTTCAAATCCCGCATCCTCCGCACTTGGCCCGGAGTGCGACCGGCCGGCCGAACGGCCCGGGCGCACTCCGGGCAGATAACCAAGTAGGAGGGCTATGAGCCGCACCGTTGCGGTGGTTTGGCACGCGTCGTTTTCTGTCGCCGCCGGTGTCCTCTACTTCTTCTTCGTGTTGCCGCGGTGGTGGGAACTGGCCGGCGACACCTCGCACACGCTCGGCACGGTGCTGCGCATCGTCACCGGTGCCCTGATCGGCCTGGCCGCGCTGCCGGTGGTGTTCACCCTGCTGCGCACGCGGCGCCCGGAGTTCGGCACACCGCAGTTGGCGCTGCGACTGCGCACTTCGTCGATCGTGTTGCACGTCCTGGCGGGTGTGCTGATCATCGGCACCGCGATCAGCGAGATCTGGCTCAGCTTGGACAGCGCAGGCCAGTGGCTGTTCGGCAGCTACGGCGCCGCCGCGGCCATCGCACTGCTCGCTGTCTTCTCGTTCTATCTGGCCTTTGTCGCCGAACTTCCGCCGCCTCCGCCCAAACCGCTCAAGCCGAAGAGGGCCAAGCGCAGTCGCCGGGGCCGCAAGGACACCGAAGACGCGACCGAGGAAGTCACAGAAGAGACCACCGAAGACGTCACCGAAGACAGCACCGAAGAAAGCACCGCGGACGCTCTGGAGTCGGAGTCCGAGGAGAGGCCTGCCGAGGTCACCGCGGAGGTGGACGAGCCGGAGTCGAAGGCCGAAGAGCCCGAGCCCACGGTGGAAGGCGACGAATCCGAGCCGGAGTCGACGAACGGTGGTCTGCGCAACCGCAGGCGCAGGCGGCTGCGCGTTCGCGGCTGACAGCGATGCCGAAATGGGCGTGGCCCGTCGCGGTGCTACTCGGGGTGGCACTGACCGGCTGCCACGTCGAGCCCGCCCGCGCGAGCACGCCGGAGTTCGACCTCGATCAACCGTTCCAGGTCAGCGGCGGCCAGGAGGCGCGCAACCCCGCCGAAAAGCTGCGCCTGACGTTCACCGACCTGCTGGAAGACTCACGCTGCCCCACCGAGGTGGAGTGCTTCTGGACCGGCCAGGCCCGCATCGCGATCTCCGTGCAGCCCGAGGGCGGCAGTGCCACCCGCGTCGAGTTCAACACCAACCCGGCGCCGGGCCAGACAGTCAAGGAGGCGACCGTCGGACGGCACCGCATCGAGTTGGTCGCCCTCGATCCCTATCCGCAGACGCCTGACGAGCGGATCGAATTCGAGGACTACCCGGCCACCCTGGTGGTGCGAACCCGGTAACCCCGGATTCAGCGGACGGCAGTTCGGGCACTATAGATCCATGCGCATACTTCCCTGGCGGCGGCCGGTTGCGGCATTGCTGGCCGTGCTCGCCGTCGTCGCGGCCCTGGTCGCGCCCGCGACCGCAGCGGCCGCACCCGTGGACATCACCGCCGCGGCCGCGGCCGTCGAACCTGCCGTCGTCCAGATCACCACCAAGATCGACTATCAGCAGGCCATCGGCACCGGCACCGGCATGGTCATCGACCCCGGCGGCGTCGTGTTGACGAACTATCACGTGGTCGCGGGCGCCAACACCATCACGGGCACGGTCGGCGGACGCGACTACCCGGTCGATCTGGTCGGCTACGACCGCAAGAACGACATCGCGGTGCTGCAGTTGCGCGGAGCTGGCGGGCTGCCGACGGCACCGATCGGGGACTCCGCCCAGATCGTCGTCGGCGAGCCGACCGTCGGACTCGGCAACGCCCGCGGGGTGGGCGCGCCACTGACCCACGAGACGGGGCCGGTGACCGCGCTGAACCAGACCGTCAACGCCGAGGACGCCTTGACCGGTAGCTCCGAGGAGGTCAGTGGCCTGATCGAGGTCGCGGCCGACGTGCGGCCCGGCGATTCCGGCGGCCCGCTGGTCAACGGTGCCGGGCAGGTCATCGGGGTGGTCACCGCCGCGTCGGTCAACTACCAAATGGGCCCTGCTGGAAAGGGTTTCGCGATACCCGTCAACAACGCCATGGCTATCGCAGGCCAGATCCGGTCCGGCGCGCCTTCGCCGTCGGTGCACATCGGACAGCCGACACTGCTCGGCGTCGGTGTCGGAAGCCAACCGCGTCGCGGCGGCGGGATCATCGTGCGCGACGTGATGATCGGCGGACCCGCCGGTCAGGCCGGCCTCGCCATCGGCGACGTGCTGACGAACATCGACGGAGTCGAACTGGACTCGGCCACCACGCTGACCTATGTGCTGGATCGGCACTACCCCGGTGACGTCGTCGATCTGACGTGGATCGACCGCAGCGGTCAGCAGCGCACCGGCAAGGCGACTCTGGTTTCGGGCCCATAGAAACCCCGGGCACCCTATGCTGAGCGAGTGCACAACACGGCTCCCTTTCGCGTCGTCCAGTGGACGACGGGCAATGTCGGAAAAAGCTCCGTAGCGGCCATCGCCGCCAATCCCACGCTGGAGCTCGTCGGCTGCTTCGCATGGTCGAAGGACAAGGTCGGCCGCGACGCAGGCAAACTCGCGGGCATCGCGCCACTGGGCGTCGAGGCGACCGATGACGTCGACGCCCTGCTCGCGCTCAAACCTGACGTCGTCGTCTACAACCCGATGTGGGTCGACGTCGACGAACTGGTCCGCATCCTGTCCGCGGGCGTCAACGTGGTGTCGTCGGCGTCCTTCATCACCGGGCACAATCTGGGGGCCGACCGCGACCGCATCGAAGAGGCGTGCAGGCAGGGCGGCACCACCATGTTCGGCTCGGGCGTCAGTCCGGGCTTCGCCGAACTGCTGGCCATCGTCGCGGCCAACGGGTGCGCCAGAGTCGACAAGGTCACCATCGCCGAGGCGTCGGACACCACGTTCTACGACTCACCGGACACCGAGAAACCGTGCGGCTTCGGGATGCCGATCGACGATCCGAATCTGGCATCGATGGCATCGAAGGGCACGGCTGTCTTCGCCGAAGCGGTCCGCCTGGTCGCCGACGCGCTCGGTGTCGAACTCGACGAGATCGTGTGCGAGGCGGAATACGCGCAAACCACCGCGGATGTCGTGATGGACTCCTGGACGATCGAAGCCGGTTGCGTGGCAGGCGTTTTCGCCAGTTGGCAGGGCCGCGTCGGCGGCAGGACCGTCGTCGACCTCAACGTGCGGTGGCGTAAGGGGCAGACGCTGGACCCGGATTGGAAGGTCGAAGGGGACCCTTGGAAGATCACGATCGAGGGCCTGCCGACGGTCACCATGCAGGTCGGTTTCCTGCCGCCGCAGGACTTCATCGAGAACGCCAAGTCGATGGCCGATTTCATGTCACTCGGCCACATCATCACCGCGATGCCACCGATTCACGCGATTCCCGCCGTCGTCGGCGCTGCGCCCGGCATCGCCACGTACAACGACTTGCAGTTGCCCCTCCCGCGAGGTGTCGTGCCGCAGACCTAGCGGCGACCCGCGAGGCGTTTCTTCCGCGCCTGCGGTTCCGCTCCGCGGTAGCGCGCACCGTATCTCGGCACCGTGAGCGCACCGGCGTGCCGCGCCGCGGTGATCGCGTTGCGCATCGGCCGGGCCAGGCCGGCGAACGACGCCATGTCGAGCATCATCGGGGTCAGCAGCCTGTTGTGCACGAACGCGAAGGCACTACCGGATGCCGGATCGGCCCAGCCGAGCGTGCCGCCGAGGCCGATGTGGCCGAAACCCTTGAGCAGTCCCGGAATCGGCGACTCGTGGTAGCCGAGATGGAACGGCATCGGCACGACGATGTTGAGGTCCGGCCACGGTTTGGGGTGGCCGATCAGACCCCGCGTCAGTTCCTCGGACAGGAAATGGATGCCGTCGATCATGCCGCCATTGGCGATCGCGGCGTACATCCTCGCCAGGCCGCGCGCCGTCACGACGCCGTTGGCGGCGGGCACCTCACCGTCGAGGAACGGAATATCGCCCTGGACAAATGATTTGATGCCGGGGAAGAACATCGCCCCGAACGCGCCGGACAGCGGCAGGCCCGCAACCTTCGGCGCCACGAAGTCGAACACCGGATTGGCGTGCGCGCTCTGCGGGGCGAGAATCTGTGCAGCCTTCGTCGGCGAGCCCTCCGGTGGGCGGCCGAGGTGCAAACCGTCGGTGTCGAGCGGGCGGGCTATTTCGTCGCGGATCAGCTCGCGCATGCCCTGGCCGGTGACGGCGCGGGTCAGGCCGGACAGGATCCAGCCGTATGTCAGCGCGTGATAGGCCGGCCAGCCGTGCAGGTGGTCGACCGACGCGGCGGCCAACCGCTCCTCCATCAGCTTGTGATCCAGCAGTTCGGCCTTGCTGACCCCCTTCAGATGCGACAGCCCCGAGCGATGGCGCAGCACATCGCGGATTGTGATGTTGCCCTTGCCGTTCGCGCCGAACTCGGGCCAATAGGTGGCGACGGGCTCGTCGTACGCCAGCTCACCCCGGTCGACGAGCCGGTGCACGACGGTGGCCGCCACCCCCTTGGTCGCGGAGAACACCATGGCGCCGGTGTCGCTGGTCCACGGCTGCTCGCCCGCACGGTCGGACCAGCCCGTCCAGACATCGACCACCGGGCGTCCGTCGATGTACACCGACAGCGCGCCGCCGCCGAACCGTCGTCCGGGGAACAACCCGGCGAACACGCGAATGACGTTGGCGAACCGCGAATCCGCGGCACCGTGCACCCCGCGCGGCAGGCCTTCTTCGGCACGAAGCACAGACGCCTTTGTCATACCGCCAACTTTGCGTCGACTACGCCGCCGCGCGCGCGGATTCGCGAAAATCAGCCGACCACTTGCAGCACCACCGCCTGCAGCCGCGCTGCCGGCGGGCCCTCGACGACGACGTCCTTGAGGATCTTGGCCTGATTGCCCTCGACGGTGAACTCGCCCGGCTGCGGCAAGTTACCGCCGTGCACTTCGTACTTGACCGTGAACGGCGTGGTCGGCAGTGGATGGAAGCCAATGTATTTCGGCTCGATCGTGTACTTGTAGACGCAGCCGGGGCCGGGATCACACAGTTGTTCCGTGACCGCGACGTTGATGGTGAACTCCCTGGCGGTCGGCACCGACGCAGGCAACGGGGGCGGCGGCGGCGGCGCGGCAGGCGTCCGCGGCTTGGAGTGGTCGCCGAAGATCATCGCCGCAACAATGCTGATTCCCCCGATTAGCATCGCGACGATCGCGAGCGCGGCGAGCAATTTGCGGACGGTCTGCATCGAGTCCAGTGTGGCAGACGCCTTCCGCCCTACCGCGGCTTATTCGCCCGCGTCAGCGCACGATCCAAACGCAGGGTCGATGGCGCAGTGGCCTGCTGCGGCCGCAGGCGACATCGTGAAATAAACGACGCCCGCGGCGAACACGGCCACTCCAGCCGCAATCACGATCCGGAACATTTCCCTCCCACTGTCAGCTAACGGCGGGAACCCCTCGAGTTATTGTTGCTTCCGTCAGTTTAGCCATATTGTTGCGTTATCAACAAACGAATGGTGAAAGTCATCCACAAAAGAGCAGGCGCGCAGACACGCAGGCAAATTGGTACTCCCGCGAACCGTAAAAGCGCGTCTTGCTCACTGCAGTGAGGCAAATGCATATGTACCCGATACCGCCGGCGAAGAAACCGAACATTCAACGGATACGTCACTTCCAGCTAATTTTGCCGGACGCGCTGCCGATCGCTATGGTCCTCCTCGGGAGGAATCGGTAAGTGGCAGGCACACAACTACGGGGTTGGTATCCGGATCCGTCGGGCGCGCCGCGGCAGCGCTACTGGGACGGCCAGCAGTGGACCGGTCATGCGCCGCCGCGGCCGACACTGAGCGCGGCCGGGCTGTGGCTCGGGCTCGGTGTCATCGCGGTCGTCGCGGTGCTGTTCGCCGGCTGTTCAGCGATGATCGCCGCCAGTTCCCGATCGCACTCGGCCGCGAACGCCGATCGCTTCCGCGGCGCCACGGGCGTGCTCGGCGCACCTGTGCACGACGGCAATTTCGAGTTCGTCGTCGCCGATGTGCACACCACCGAGTGGCGCGCCGAACCGCGCGCACGGGGTCAGTGGATGGTCGCGACGATGACGGTGCGCAACATCGATGACGAGGCGCAGGACTTCGTCGCCAACAACCAGAAGTT
The DNA here is from genome assembly GCF_001667505.1 of Mycobacterium sp. ACS1612. Classification (GTDB taxonomy): domain Bacteria; phylum Actinomycetota; class Actinomycetes; order Mycobacteriales; family Mycobacteriaceae; genus Mycobacterium. The sequence continues at coordinate 56,912 of NZ_LZHZ01000007.1, read as the reverse complement.
GGTCGACTTCGACGGGCACACGTATGCCGCCGACGCTGCGGCCGCGGTCGCGATGAACAACACCTCAATGGTGATCACGATGGATCCCGGCGCACACATCACGGTCAAGCTGCCGTTCGATGTGCCCGAGGACACGACGCCCGAGGCGGTCGAACTGCACGACTCGGTGTTCTCCGACGGGGTTCGGGTGCGGATGGCGCGGCCTAGCGCGTCATCTCGTCCTTGAGCGCGGTGACAAACGCGTCGACATCGGCTTCCGTGGTATCGAACGAACACATCCAGCGCACATCGCCTGCGGTCTCGTCCCAGAAGTAGAACCGGAATCGCTTCTGCAGCCGCTCGGAGACGTCGTGTGGCAGCCGCGCGAACACCGCATTGGCCTGCACCGGGTAGAGCACCCGCACGCCGTCCACGTTGCGTGCGCCCTCGGCCAGACGCTGCGCCATCTCGTTCGCATGCCTGGCGTTGCGAAGCCAAAGGTCCTTGGCCAGAAGGGCTTCCAGTTGCACCGAGACGAAACGCATCTTGGAGTGCAGTTGCATCGACAGCTTGCGTAGATGCTTCATGTGGCTGACGGAATCATGGTTGATCACCACCACCGCCTCACCGAGCAGCGCACCGTTCTTGGTGCCGCCCAGCGAAAGGATGTCAACGCCGACGTCGGAGGTGAACGCGCGCATCGGAAGATCAAGCGACGCAGCTGCATTCGCGATTCTGGACCCGTCCACGTGTACCCGCATGTTCCGCGCGTGGGCGTGCGCGCAGATCACCCGGATCTCCTCCGGCGTGTACAGCGTGCCCAATTCGGTGCTCTGGGTGATCGACACCACCTGCGGCATCGCCCGGTGCTCGTCGGCCCAGCCCCACGCCTGCCGGTCGATCAACTCCGGGGTCAGCTTGCCGTCGAGGGTAGGCACGGTCAGCAGCTTCAGCCCGCCCATCCGTTCCGGCGCGCCGCCTTCGTCACAGTTGATGTGCGCCGTGTCGGCGCACACGACAGCGCCCCACCGATCGGTGACAGCTTGCAGAGCAAGGACATTCGCACCCGTGCCGTTGAAGACCGGGAATGCTGCTGCGTCCTGGCCGAAGTGTCCGCGGATGATGTCCTGCAGGTTCTCGGTGTATGCATCGTCGCCGTAGGCGACCTGGTGCCCGCCGTTGGCCAGCGTCAGCGCGGCCATGATCTCCGGGTGCACACCTGCGTAGTTGTCGCTGGCGAAGCTGCGTACGTCGGTGTCGTGGTGCCGCTGGGCATCGGTGTGCGGCGCGTTCACCGGCTCACCGGGTTGCCGTCGTCGTCCCAGTTCGCGGCCACCTTCTTGCTGGGCTGTACACGAGGCGGCTCACCCGGCATCTTCGGATAGTTCGGCGGGTAGGGCAGATCACCCAGCCCGCGTTCCTCGTCGGCCTTCACCATCTCCATCAGTGGGTCTAATGACTGCGCGACCGAATCGATTCCCTCCCACGGATCGGCGCGGCCTGCGACGAAGTCCGGCGCGGTGAGGATGGTGTAGTCGTCGGGATCCGCATCGCGCAGTTCGTCCCACGTCAGCGGCATCGACACCGTCGCGATCGGGGTCTTGCGCGCCGAGTACGCCGACGCGAACGTGCGGTCGCGGGCATTCTGGTTGTAGTCGATGAAGATTCGCTTGCCCCGTTCTTCCTTCCACCACGACGTGGTGACCGCATCGGGTGCCCGCCGTTCCACCTCACGGGCCAGCGCGATGCCTGCCCTGCGCACCGCGATGAAGTCCCAGTCCGTCTTGATGCGCAGGAACACGTGCACGCCGCGACCGCCGGAGGTCTTCGGGTAGCCGACCAGGCCGAGTTCGTCGAGCACCGGCTTGAGCACGTCGACGGCGACAGTTCTGGCCTCCTTGAAGGCGGTGCCCGGCTGCGGATCGAGGTCGATCCGCAGTTCGTCGGGATGCTCGGTGTCGGCGCAGCGCACCTGCCACGGATGCAGTGTGATGGCGCCCATCTGCGCGGCCCACACGATGGCGGCGGGGTGATTCACCTTGAGCGCGTCCGCTGTTCGGCCCGACGGGAAAGTGACCACGCAGGTCTCGAGGTATTCCGGAGCGTGCTTGGGTATACGCTTCTGGTAAATCTCTTCGCCGTCGATGCCGTCGGGGAACCGCTGCAGGTGGGTGGGTCTATCACGCAAGGCGGTCAGCATCGGACCGCTGGCGACGGACACGTAGTACTCGACGAGCCTGCGTTTGGTGCCCTTGTCGCCGAGCTTCGGGAAATAAACCTTGTCGGGGTTGGTGAACCGGACCTTGATGCCGTCGACGTCGAGTTCTTCTGCAGGAGTTGCCATCTCAAGCTTCTCCCGTCGCTTCGTCCCCCTGCGCTTCGCGCGGGAGGTGCCCCCACGCCCCGGATGACTCCAAGACGTCGTAGAGGTCGTAGTTCAGCGGAACGTCGAGTTGATCGAAGGTGCAACTGGCCGGATCGCGGTCCGGCCGCCACCGGATGAACTTCACCGCATGCCGGAATCTCGTGCCTGCAACGGTGTTTCCCTCCATCTGGTCATAGGCCACCTCACATACCTTCTCCGGACGCACCGGGATCCACCGCTTGTCCGCCGCTGAATTCCAGCGACTGGGATCGCCCTCGCGCATCTCGTCGCCTTCACGCAACGGCTCGAGTTCGGCCAGCAGCTTGAGCCGGTCCTTGGCGGTGAACGACGCGGCGCCACCGACCATCTGGAGTTCACCGTCGTCGCGGTAGAGGCCCAGCAGGATCGAGCCGATGCCTTCGCCGCTCTTGTGGATGCGGTAACCCATCGCGACGCAGTCGGCGTCGCGGGCGTGTTTCACCTTGACCATCTCCCGCTTGCCAGGCAGATACGGGCCGTCCAACCGCTTGGCGATCACCCCGTCCAGGCCGGCGCCCTCGAACGTGTCCAGCCATTGCGCGCCCCGCTCCGGATCCTCGGTGGTGCGGGTGACGTGGCACCACTGCTCTTCATTCACGCCGTCGGCCAGCGCCTGCCGCCGCACCCGGAAGGGTTCCTTCATCAGCGACGTATCGCCGATGGCCAGCGCGTCGAAACCGATGAAGTGCGCGGGCGTCTGTTCGGCGAGCATCTTGATCCGGCTCGCCGCCGGGTGGATGCGCTGCGACAGCGACTCCCAGTCCAGCCGGATGCGGCCGCCGATCTCACGCGGCACCACCACCTCGCCGTCGAGCACGCAGCGCTGCGCGACCTCGTCGAGCAGCGCCTGCTCCAGCTCAGGGAAGTACCGGCCCAGCTCCTTGCCGTTGCGTGACTGGATGACGACCTTGTCGCCGTCGCGGAACACCAGCGCGCGAAACCCGTCCCACTTCGGTTCGTAGGACCAGACCCCTGGCTCGGGTGGCACCTTGGCCTGGGCTTTGGCGAGCATCGGCTCCAACGGTGGCAACACGGGGAGGTCCACGCAGTCCATACTCACGTAGACCGGTGACACTGGGCAATGTCATCGGCCGCGTAAGAATGGGTCCGTGCGCCTGCCCGTGATGCCGCCGGTGTCGCCGATGTTGGCCAAGCCGGTGCGGTCGATGCCTCCTGACGCGTCGTACGAACCGAAGTGGGACGGGTTCAGGACCATCTGCTTCCGCGACCGCGACGAGGTGGAACTGGGCAGCCGCAACGAACGGCCGATGACCCGGTACTTCCCGGAGTTGGTCGACGCCGTCGTCGCTGAGTTGCCGCCACGTTGCGTCATTGACGGCGAGATCGTCATCGCCGGGGAGCGGGGTTTGGACTTCGAGGCTTTGCAGTTGCGGTTGCACCCGGCCGCGTCGCGGGTGCGGATGCTCGCCGAGCAGACCCCGGCCGATTTCATCGCGTTCGACCTGCTCGCCCTCGGCGACGACGACTACACCGGCCTGCCGTTCAGCGAGCGGCGCGCCGCGCTGGTCGACGCGTTGGCAGGCGCAGGACGCACCGTTCATCTGACGCCGGCGACCACCGATATGGCGACCGCCGGGCGCTGGTTCACCGAATTCGAGGGCGCCGGGTTGGACGGGCTGATCGCCAAACCGCTGACGCTGACCTATCAGCCGGACAAGCGGGTGATGTACAAGATCAAGCACGAGCGCACCGCCGACTGTGTGGTGGCCGGCTACCGGGTGCACAAATCGGGCGACGACGCGATCGGCTCACTGATGCTCGGGCTGTACAAAGACGACGGCGCGCTGGCCTCGATCGGCGTCATCGGCGCGTTCCCGATGGCCGAGCGGAAGCGGCTTTTCACCGAGTTGCAGCCGCTGGTCACCACGTTCGACGAGCACCCGTGGAACTGGGCGGCCCACGTGGCGGCCCAGAGCGCGCCTCGGCGGTTCGAAGGGTCGCGGTGGAATGCGGGCAAGGACCTGTCGTTCGTTCCGCTCCGGCCCGAGCGCGTGGTCGAGGTGCGCTACGACTACATGGAAGGCGAAAGGTTCCGCCACACCGCACAATTCAATCGGTGGCGGCCCGACCGCGATCCCGCCTCCTGCACGTTCGACCAGCTGGAACGGCCGGTGCGCTTCAATCTCGGCGATATCGTGCCTGGACTCGGCTGAGCAGGGATACTGCCACGATGGCGTTCACACATGCGATGGCCGCCGCCCTCGCCGTCACCTGCGCCGCGGTCGGGCTGGCGAGCCCGGCGTGGGCGGACACCCAACTCGACGGCGACTACACCTTCGTCGACGGCCCGACCAGCACGACGTGGAGCATCACCACGCAGTGCAACGCCGCGCGCACCTGCGGGGGAACGATCTCGACGTCGCGGGGTTGGGTCGGAGCCATCAACAGGGTGGACGGCGGACCGTGGACAGCCGAACGGCGTGCGGTCGCCGACGCATGGACGTGCGCGGACGGCAGCACCGGCCCGGCCGACCTGCTGTACTCCTTCGATCCGGAAAGCCTGGCAGGCACGGCCACCCTGACGTCGAAGCCGGGCACGTGCAACGACCCCAACTCGCAGCAGGGCCAACAGCCGGTCAGCTTGCAACCGGCCTAGCTACGGCCGGTCCGTCGGGAGCAGCGGCCCCAGCGGCCCCAGGTCGATGTTGAGGTCCTCCGGTGTCAGGTCGAAATGGTCGCGGAGTTCGGCCATCTTCTCTTCGAGCAGCATCAGCGTCGTGCCGACCCGCTCGATCTGTTCGTCGGTCAGCGCGCCTTCCTCGACGCGACGGATCGCCTGCCGTTCCATCAGTTGACGCAACAACTCCACCAGCGTCAGCACCAGGCTGACCAGGCCGCGCTCGACGCTTTCCGGATCCGAGTTGATCCGTTGTCGCGCTGTTCCCGTCATCGCTGACCCTCCGGCGTTTCCTCTTCGGACAACAACGAGCTGACCGACGAGATGAGCGTGCGCAATGAGATCACCACCAGATCCACGTCGGCGACGGACAGCACCACCTCACCGGTGATCACGACGCCGCCTGCCAGCACGCGGTCTAGCAGGTCCACCAGCGCGATGCGCCGATCCTGCTGCGCGGGAAGCACTTCGGTCATTGGGTCACCGTTTCGCCTGCGAACGAGTACGGCGGCCATGGCCCCGTCGTTTCCATGGTCAACCTGTCGGTCGACATCGCCAGTGCCACCACGGTTTCGCGGAACAGCGCGACAGCATCGGAGTCGACGAGGTAGGTGCCGTTGAGCACGGTGAGGTCATCCCTGCCGGACAGGCTGCGGTCCGGTGGTGGTTTGCGTTTACCGTCGACGGCGTAGCGCATCAATGTGGCGTGGATGCGGTCCGCTTCGGCAGCCGCGGCCTGGCACACCTCCTCGCGCGACGCCAATTCCCGGCGACGACGCATCAAATAAGCTGTGCCCGTGCGTGTTCCATTGTGTTGCTGTCCCGCGTTCTGGGCCAGCAGCTGCTTCGGATCGGCATATATCTTGACGCCCACTTCGGCGCGGCCTGTCAATCGGCTCAATGTCTGCTCGAACGCTGCGTGGCGGTCGGCCAGCAGTTCGCGGACTCGATCGTCGTCCAGATACACGGTGGCCATCCGCACGGGAATCACGGCCGCGATCTCGGCCACCGCGGTGATCACCGCGTCGTGCGCGCGCGCCTTCTGCGCCACCCAATCGAGGTCTTCCAGGTTGCGGCGCAACGCCTCTTCACCGAACTCGTCGAGGCTGACAGCGCCGACGACGGCGGCAAGCCCGGCGGCCACCACCCGGTGGACCCGTTCGGAGTCCACGCCTCGCAATCCGGTCAGCCGATCCTCGGCCCAGTCGTCGTGGGTGATCGCGTAGACCCAGACGGCGTCAGCGCTCATCGGTGTACTCCGCCGGTCGCGCCCGCACCTCGCGACGTTGCCCGTTGCCCTGTTCCAGTCGCTCGATTCTGGCCCTCAGTTGCTCGTTCTCGAGTTGCAGATCGGTCTTCCTGCCGGTGAGCCAGGGGTCGTTCTCCCACCAGTCGATGCCGACCTCCCTCGCGGTGTCGAGAGAGGCGATGACCAGACGCAGCTTGATCGTCAACAGCTCGATGTCGAGCAGATTGACCTTGATGTCGCCGGCGATGACTATCCCCTTGTCCAGCACCCGCTCCAGAATGTCGGCGAGGTTGGCCGACTGCGGGCTCGCGACGCCGCTCGAGTAGCCGCCGCGGGGAACCAGGCTGTCGTCCCCGATCGTCACCTGCCCTCACCTCCCCTGGTCTGGCCCCGCAGATAGCGCTGGGTTCTGCGGAACCCCAAGAGTTCTCCGTCGGCGTCCAACTCGACCTCGTAGAGCGCGAGCACGTCCGACGACGAGGGGATCCGGCGGTCCTCGATCACCTCGAATTCCACCACCCAACCGTCCTGGTCCGTCATTTCGACCGACGTCATCGCGGTGGGGTCCATGCCGTTCAGTTCGGTGATGTACTCCTTCGCCGCTTCCGCAGCATCCCGCGCGCTCAACGGCGGTTGCTCGGCTTGTCGTGTACGTTGGGCCATCGTCCTCATCCGTCCTCATCCGGTGCGTCGCGCGCCATACGCGGCGAAATACGTTCTGCCAGAATTTGTTCCTGCGCTTGGCGCTCCTGTTCTTCGGTGATCTCGCCACGCTGGCGGGCTTCTTCGAGCTCCTCGAGCTGACGTCGGGTCCGAGCAGGATCGTGCAACTCCTGGTTGACCTGTCGCTCGATCAGTTCGCCGAGGGCAATGACGCCGCGCACCGGCAGCAGTGGCCAGGTGAACAACGACGAGACGATACCCATGTCAGCCCACCGGTTTGCGAGTGACAACGAAGTCATACGCCGCCAAGGGTCCCAGCATGTGGAGTTCCACTCTGCCGCCCCAGCTTTCGGCCAACTCGTCGACTTTGTCCTGCAGCTCTTCTTGCCGGTCGACCTCGGCGAGCAGGGCGATGTTCACCGCGTCCAGTTCGTGTGTCGGCTGCCGCACGTTCACCTGCTTCGCCAAGTCACCGAGCGCTTCGACCGCCGCGTCGGTATCCGCTGCCCGCTTCGCGTCGAGCGCCTTGACGACGACTTCGCCGAGCGCCATCCGCGCCTGCCGGGAGGCGTCTTCGGACATACCTGCCATCTTGTCGCGAAGTTTCTGCGCCTCAGCGCTTTCCGCGATCACCTCGCGCAGAATGCTGTCCTCGTCATAGCGGCCCTTCACAATGTACTCCGCGTGGCCCTCGAGTGCGCGCAGCGCCTCGGCGAACTCGTCGTGGTTCGCCTTGAGTAGTTCCTCCGCGACGGACTCCTCATCGCTCATCACGGCACCGAAGCGCATCGGCAACACCGGCGCCACTGCGGCCGTTCCGTCGAGCAACCGGGCATGCGCTCGTAGGCATTCCGGTTTGCCCAGCGGCTTGTCGGTGGGCACGGAGCTCACCAGTGCGGCGATGTCGCCTTCGCGGATCACCTCCACCGATGCGGGCGGATCGCCGACGCCTTGCGCATGTTCTTCGACTTCCACGTCTGCGGGCACGATCCCGTACACGTAGACGGCGGTCGCCTTGTCAGCCATGATCACTCCTCCCTCCGGTGTGCGCGGCGCGGCGCCCGCTCCCGCTGCGACGATTTCGCCTCGCCGAGGAGGTCACCGAGTTTCTCACCCGCGGCTTCCAAGGCACCCTTCGTCTTGTGCTTCGCGCCGCCTTCGGTCACCTCGCCGACCAGATCGGTGAGGCCTGGCTTCGAGTCCTGCTTCGAGATGTCGAGCCGATTCACCGCTTCGGCGAACCGCAGATACGTGTCGACACTGGCGACCACGACGCGTGCGTCGACGGTCAAGATCTCGATACCCACCAGCGAAACCCTGACGTAGGCGTCGATGACCAGACCCTTGTCGAGGATGGTGTCGATGACGTCGGCCAGGCTGCTGGAGCTCGAGCCGCCGCCTGCGTCACCGCCACCGGCGGGTTGAATAGCTGTGGTCATGATCGGGCCGCCTTCCTGGCCGGTGAGCGTCGCTGACCCGACGTCGACCGTGATTGCGTTGTTCGGGATCTGGATCGGGTCGGTTTCGATTCGCCGGTCTTGCTGCGGGCGGCGGCCTTCTGCGGCCTGCGCTTGGGCTTCTCAGCGGTCTTCCGATCCGGCGATTCATCATTGGAGACGACCTCGCCATCGCGGATCTCACCTCGCCACCCCTCGACTTCGTCGGCGTGCAGCACGGTGTCCGTCATCACCTTGCGTTGAAAGTGCTTGAGTTCCAGTCGGACTCGTCGCCCCTGCGCGCGCCAGAGATTTCCCGTTTTTTCGAACAAGCCCTGCGGATGGTATTCGAGAACGACCACCACGCGGGTCAAGTCCGGCGCCAGCTCGTGGAAGGTGATCGCCCCGTCGACATATCCCTTGTCGCCCTTGGACTTCCACACGATCCTGTCGTTGGGAACCTGTTCGACGATCGTCGACTCCCATGACCGGTGGGACAGGAATACCTGCGCTTTCCACCGAAGCTTCTCATCAGAGATCTGCTCGACCTGTTCGACCTTCTTCATGAACTTCGGGAATTCGGCGAACTGCGTCCACTGCTGATAGGCCACGTCGACCGGAACCCCAACGTCGATCTCCTCGACGATGTTGGTGACTTTGATCTTGCCGCCGCCGCCTTTTCCGCCTTTACCTCCGATCGCGTCGGTGACCGAGTCCTTCAACCCCTTGACGGAGTCCTTGACCTTGCCCGTGGCGCCGCCAAGGCCCGTGCGCAGGGCTGTTTTGACCGGCGAGGAAAGACTGTCGACGCCGGTGACCGCGGACAGTAGACCTCCTGACGAGCCGCCGTTCTGGGCGAAATCGCTGAGCCGGCCCGAGGCTCCGGTGAGCCGCTCAGAAAGCGAGCCCACCGCGCGGTCGGTCATGGATCCGGCCAGTCGCTGAATCGAATCCTGCAAGGGGCTGGACCCGTTCGCCGACGGCTTGGGCGTCGCCTTCTTTTGTCGTGTACTTGTTGCCTGCTTGGCCATTTCGATCACCTGCCTCGGCGCACCGGAGCGCGCTTAGTAGCCGTGGCGGCCCGCCCTCGGCGGGTCGGCGCCTTGGATGCCTGTCCGTCACCGCCCGTACTCCTGCGGCGGGTTGACGCACGCGGCGCCGACGCCTTCCTCGACGCCCGCCTGCGGACAGGTTCGGGCTCCTCGTCGAGATCGGCGTCCTCGTCTTGTTCGGCGTCCTCGTCTTGTTCGGCGTCGACATCTTGTTCGGCGCCCTCGTCTTCTTCGACGTCCTCGTCTTGTTCGTCGTCGACGTCTTCATCGGCCTCGTCGAGGTCGTCTTCGTCCAAAGCTTCGTCGTCGTAGCTGTCTTCGTCGTCCTCGTCCTCGAGGTCCTCTTCGTCGACGTCCAACGGTTCTTCGTCGTCGTAGTTGTCTTCGTCGTCGTACTCGTCCTCACGGCGCCGCCGACCGCGCCCGGTGACCCCCGATGTCAGGCCGCTGACGGCGGATCCCGCTGTGCGACCGACCTCCTCCGTCGGCACGACACCCTGCAGTCGATCATTGAGGGCGTCCACGCGGTTGGTCGCCGCGGCGACAGCGGCCGCCTTGGCGGCGGTCAGCACCTCACCACGCAACTGGTCGGTCAGATCGCGCAGTTGGTCGGTGGCTCCGAGAGTCTTCAGTCCTTGGCCGAGTAGTTCGGCCGGCCTGGCCGGGAATTTCCCGGTGACTCCTGCCGCCGCCAACATCATGGCGATCCGCATTTTCCTCGTCCGGCCGAGTAGATAGCCCGCTCCTACTGCGAGCGCAACCTTTGCTCCGTTCGACACGATGTCGCTCCCTTCCATTCTTCAAACGACCGTTACCTCCGGCCCGAACCTGCGGAGCACCCCTCGATCCCTCCGCGGCCGCAGCCGTTGTATGACACCTGCTCTACCCCACGCCGCCAGTTCCTAACCGCGTAAAACCACAGGTAAATATGCGTTTCTGCGCGGGCGTAAGTTTTTGCAAACCCGCACTCGTAGCTACCTTGGCGTATGTGCTGTGCGTCATACCGGTATCGGGGCGCACCCGAGTTCGCTTAGCTAATTACCGTGTCAAAGTGACTGCGCGACGCAATCGTCGAAATTCGCCAGAACTCGCGCCTGCCGACAACTTTGGCAGCGGGCACGACGATGACGCCCGTACCGCACGGGCGAAAACGAAATTTGGCTCAGGCCACGCGCCTGCGAAGCTTGCGGGCCTTCTTGCCGACGTCGGTTGCGGTGGACGAAGTGAGGGCTTTGGCTTTGCGCCCCTTCTTCTTCGCCGTCTTCGTGATCTCGTCGACGGGATGCGCCAGCGAGCGCGGAAGCATCAGTTGCACGGCCCTGGTCAGCAGTCGCCGCGCCAGAATCAGCAGGGGGATGCCCAGCGGAAGCAGGATCACTGTCACGCAGAGCACCACGCCGAGCAGTCCGAGCACCGCCGCGACGATCCACAGCAGCGCGCCGAGCAGCCCTCGTAGCAGTCGCATCTCAGCCGCCGATATGCATCATGTCGCCGGCGAGACTGAACAGTCGGGACCCGAGTTTCATCACCGGGATACCGAGCGGAATCAGGAGCACCGTCACGCACAGGACGGCACCCACCAACCACACCAGCGCCGCAACGACGCCGAGCACGACGCCGAGGACCGCACCGAGAATTCCGAGAACCACACCGAGCAGGCGATTGAGAACACCCACGATGACCCTCCTTACCTACTGAGGATCGAGAACCGGCGAAGCGCAACGGGTGAGATCGCCGCCTTCGCTCCTCGCATGACAAGGGACTACCCGGCGACTAGTCCAATTAACCCTTCCGTCGATTCCTGTGATCGTCGGCAGCGCTGATCGACCGAATACGCGACACTGATGCGCAATGAGCTTCTCGAACATCATGGACTCCAACGCCTACCGCGGCGGCGGCGACGACCGGGACCCGTTGATCGCCGCGCGCGAACGGGTGCTCGGGCCTGCGAATCGGCTGTTCTACGACAGGCCGGTGCATCTAGTCCGTGGGCAGGGCAGCCACGTGTTCGACGCAGACGGCGTGCGCTACCTGGACGCGTACAACAACGTGGTCAGCGTCGGGCACGGGCACCCGCGTGTGGTCGACGCGGTCGCACGTCAGATGTCGACGCTCAACACGCACAGCCGGTATCTGCACCGTGGCATCGTCGACTACTCCGAGAGGTTGTTGGGCACACTGCCGGACGGGATCAGCCAGGTGATGTACGCGTGCACCGGGTCAGAGGTCAACGACCTCGCGTTGCGGGTCGCCGGGATGTTCACCGAGGCGAGGGGCGTCATCGTCACCCGCGACGCGTATCACGGCAACACCGCTGCGGTGATGGCCATTTCACCGTCACTCGGTGACGCGACCACGCTGGGTCCCCACGTGCGCACGGTGTCGCCGCCCGACAGCTATCGCAGCGCCGATGCCGCCGAACGCTTCGCCGCCGAGGTGGCATCGGCCGCAGATGACCTGTCCCGCAATGGTATTCGGCTGAGCTGTCTGGCCGTCGACTCGATGTTCTCCTCCGACGGCATCTATCCCGACCCGTCGGTGTTGGCGTCCGCCGTGGACATCGTGCACCGGCACGGCGGCGTGTTCATCGCCGACGAGGTGCAGGCCGGATTCGCCCGCACAGGCGACGCAATGTGGGGATTCAGCAGGCACGGCGTCGTCCCCGACATCGTCACGATGGCCAAACCGATGGGCAACGGGATACCAGTCGCGGCGATGGCGGCCAGTGACCACGTGTTGTGGCCGTTCGCGTCCAGGGTGCCCTACTTCAACACCTACGGCGGCAACCCCGTGTCCATCGCCGCCGCGGCGGCGGTACTTGACGTGATCGAGGACGAAGGGCTGATGGTCAACGCGGCGACCATAGGCCAGACACTGCGTACCGAATTGTCACGCATCGCCGCCAACCACCCCGCCATCGGTGAGGTGCGCGGCGCCGGGTTGTACATCGGAGTGGAGATCGTCACCGACGCCGAATCCAAAGCAGCGGACCGGGCGGGCGCCAGAGCGCTGGTCAACGCCATGCGCGACCGACACGTGCTGATCAGTGTCTGTGGACACGATGGCAATGTGCTGAAAATCCGTCCCCCGCTGGTGTTCTCCGACGCCGACGTCGACTGGTTCTGCACCGAGTTCGCGGCCGCCCTCTCGGTTTAGCGCCCCGGTTGACCGGGCACGCGTCCCATATGTCAGTAACAGCATTCAAGGACCTCCCACTCGCTGATCGAGGCCGTGAGTGGGACGGCGACGCGGCGGAGAAACGGGTTCGCAAGTGGGCGGGCGCCGAGGAGGAGCCCAACGAGAAGTACCGCGACGCACACGTCTGGTACGACAACGACAAGAAGACCAATTTCACCGCCTACAAGCTGCTGATCGCCGACGTGGTCGGCGGCAAGCTCGAGGTGGTGCCACGCGGTGTGATGGCGGCGGGCGCGATCATGGACGGTGCCCGCGGCGGTGTCGACCTGCCCAAGGATGACGTCGACCGCGTCAAGAGCCACCTCGCCAAGTACTACAAGAAGATGGGCGAAACCGCGCCCTGGGAGCGCTAGCCGGTCTGCGCGTAGCGGTGCACCAGGCCTGAGGCCACCGCGTACCGCGGCCCGTGCCTGCCGTCGATGTTGGCCCTGCCGACCGCGATCGGTATCGAGCGCAGCGATTCGGCCACGGTACGCAACAGTTCGTCGTCGAGCGCGCCGCCTCCGGCCAACACCAGCGCCCTCGGTGGATCGTCGAACGCCCGCAGACAACGAGCGATGTTGGCGGCCACCGTTTCCTGCTTGATGGCCAACCGCAGACTTCGCCACTCTTCGGCTGCCAGCCTGCTGGAGAACGGCACGAGACCGGCGCTTCCCCGGTTGCACAGCCACCCGATGGCATCGGCGCCTGCCGGCTGATCGAGGAAGACGCGGCGGCCGTCCTCCTCGTGCGCGATGTGCGGATTCTCCACGCGCAGTGCAGGTGTGCGCTTCACCCGCTCCGCGAGTGCGCGCGGAACACCGAGCACACGGGACACCGCGACCGTGATGCTCTCACCGGCGCCCGCCGCGATCACGGTGCGGTGCGCACCCACCACGTCGATGGTGCCGCCGCCGATATCGCACACAATCGAGTCGGGCGGCAATCCCGGTGTCGTGTGAGCACCGCACGCCGACGCCTCCGGTTCGCTGGCGAGCGTGTCGGCGGGCCTGCCGGTCAACTCTGTCAGGGTCGCCGCCGCGTCCGAAACATGTTCGGCCGCAAGGAGTGCGACGACCGTTCCGCGGGCGTCGACGACACCGCGACGCAGCCACGCACCGTTGTCGACCGACGACAGGTCGGTGAAGAACGCGTCGTCGACTGCCAGTCCCTGTTCGGCTGTCGGGATCGCCGCGATGCGCACCGCCACCACGTTTCCCGGCGAGCGCAGTCGCAACACACTGTGCGCCTGCGACGGGGTATACCTGGCCACCTCGCCGTCGACCCGACAGTCGACGTAGTCGCCGTCCGGCGCGGGAGCCACGTGTGGACCCGTCCGCCGAGTCACGGCGATGGCCGGTGAATCCGACAATTCCCTTGTGAATTCCGCGACGTCGTGAATCTCGTGGTCGGCCAACTGCAACGCGGCCGTCAACGCGATCGGATCGGCCAAGGCCCGGTATGCCCGGCCCTCTTCGACCACCTCCACCGCAACGAGCGCACCGGAGTCGAGGCCGTCGAGGTCGACCTCGTCGACCACGGGTACGTCGATCGGGATCCGGTTGCGGATCAGCACGGCATCGTCCTGAGCGGCGATCACGCCGACGATCTGCCAACCGCGACCGACGGCATCGGTGATCTGTGCTGCCGCCACCTCGAAATCGGTCAGTGCGTCCACCGATACGATCACCGGCCCGCTGATACCCTCGCCGGTCAATTCGGCGAGCGGGACGTGGCGGCCGACCGCTGAACCGGTCCCCGCCGGGGTTCTGGCGTCCGGCTTACGCAGACTGCGTACCGGCGAACGCGGCGACGAGGCAGGGGGCAGCGGGGCCGTCGAGGTGTCCACCGGGCGCAGGGTGGCGAGCAGGAGTCGTTCGACCGTCACGTCGGCGTCGACTTCGAGCTTGTGCAGCAGTGCCGCGGCGCCTTCCAGCGACTCTCTCGAACCCTTGCGCCCGCGTGTCGGCGCCTGCCCGTGCGCGATCGTCTCGACCGTGCCGCTGCCGACGCGGGCCATCACGATCTCGGTGGTGTGGTTGCCGACGTCGATTCCGGCGACGATCAACGCAACAGACCTCGCCGCGCGTACACCGCCGCGGCGTGCCGCACGAGTTCCGCGCACCGCGCGGCGCCGCGCGCCTCGAGCGATGCCCGCAACGACTCCAGTTCCTCTGCCGTGGAGCGGTGTGGGCGCAGCGCCTCGTAGAGGCCCATCACCTCTTCACCGTCGAGGGTGGCCAATTCCGCTGCGCGCAGGAAGTTCTCGGCCAGTTGCGGGTTGCCGCCCGCCCTCGCCACGTCGGCCTGGTGCGCCAGCGTGGCGGGCTCCATCCGTAGGTCGGAAAGCTGCAGTTTGCCGTCGACGGCCGCCTGCACCGTGAACTTGTCGGCACTCATCTCCGCGTCGCCTTCACCGTCAGCGGCGGCTGTCCTGGTTCGCACAGATCACGCTCCAGCGCCACGAGCGCGACGGTGCGAGCCTGGTAACGCGCCGAGATCGATTCGTCGGTGCCGCCGCTGAGAATCGGGACGGGCGTCATGCCCTTGGCGTGCCTGCCCGCGTTCTTACCGAGTTCGCGGTACATCCTCGCGGTCAGCAGCGGCGCGACGCTGAACAGTTCAAGGTTGGCCAGCGGCGTCAGATCACGGCGATGAATCAGCGCGGTTCCCTTGCCCTGCAAACCGATTCCGATTCCCGAGCCCGACAGCCGGGCGGCGGTGAGTCCGATCAGGCCGACGTCGATCGTCGATCTGACCCTGACCAACCGCGGCACACAGCCCTCCTCTTCCAGGCCTGCCTCGATCTGGCGCAGCACCTCGCCGATCGGCAGACCGCACAGCGTCAGCCACACGGTGCGGGCGAACGCAGGCGACAAGCCGATGCACACCTCGCGGGGATCGCTGCCCTGCTGAGCGGGCTCGATCGTGGTGATCGAGAGGTGATCGCGGTGCTCGTCCTGGTCGGCGGTCAGTTCGGGCACAGTGCGTGCCTGCCGGATGTCGTCGATCTCCGCGCGGCGCCGCGGCGACGGCGCGTATCCGGTGCCTGGGCCGGCATAGTCGTTGGGATCGGTCAGTTTCGACAGCACCCGGAAGTTCTCGTCGAAGATCGCCGATGTCTGCAGTTGGTCACCGCGCAGTCGTTCTCGGGTGAGCCGCATGATCGATTCGGCCTCATCGTCGAAGCCGGTTCGCTTCAGCGAGGCGATCACGTCGAACACCGTCAACTGCTTGGCCTCGATGGCCGCGGCCGCCTCTGCCACCATCTTCGGGTAACCCGGTGACAGGTCACGAGAATCGTTGGCCACGACCACTTCGTCAATTCGCGCGTCGTCGTAGTCGGCGAGTCCGAGGTCGCGGTAGACCGCCTGCACCGCGGTCGCCGCGCGTCGACGGACTTGCGCGAGGTGTTCTGCAGGCACGGTGCGCAGTCCGCCGTCGGCGGCCCAATCACGTTGCAGCACGAGAAAGTCGTCCATGTCGTCGGCGTTGAAGTTCGACAACGCGAACGCGTTGTCGTACCGCGGAATCGAACCGAAGCCGGAGAAGATGAAGTCGGCGCCGGCGAGCAGGACGGGCAGCGTGTGTGCGCTCCGCCGGATGTCGGACTCTGAGATCAGATTGTCGTTGCCCGCGCAGGATTCCAGATCGCGCAGCATCACCATCAGGTTCTCGGCGAGCAGTTCCTTCATGCCCTCGGGCACGGAGGACACCACGCCGACACCGTCGATGCCACCGTTCTGCACACCCTGTGACCCCAACGCGCGCGCCAGCGAGACGCACCGCGACTCCAGGTACAAGATCGAGCATTTCTCCGCGGCACCCATCAGCACCTCGGCACCGCCACCACTGGTGACCCGCATCTTGAGCCCACGGGAGGCATAGGCGGAGGTCAGCAACGCCTTCGAGAACGGGGTGTCATCACCGTCGACGAACACCTGCTCGGTGCCGTAGATGGAGATGGTCTCGGCGTAACTGGTCAGGCCGCGCAGCCCCAGCCGCAACTCCAGTGCCTCTTCGATCGAGCACTGCGCCATCGCCCCGGGTATGCCCACCTGGCTGCCGATGAGCAACGCCACCGCGTTGGACGGGGCGTCGCCGAGCACCGGCACCGTCGTCTCGACCTCACGAAAGCCGTATGCGACGGCGCTGGCCGCGTCGGCGGCGATGAGCAGCGGATCGTCCAGTTGGTTGGTCACGTGCGCCTGATTGCTCGGCGTTCTCCTGGCGCGCATCTTGCTCATCGCCATCTGCATCTCGACGGGGCTGAGCAGCGCGACGACCCGCGCCAGCTTGGCGGGCGTTGTTCCGCCGATCAACCGGACCACCTCGGCCCGCGGCACGTTGACGTCGACCGTCATCCGGGCCAGCACCGCATCGTCGAGCGCCATCGCCTCTGCGGCCGCGTCGAGATCCAGCCCGTAGTGCGCGATGAACTCGTCGATGACGTCGAAATCCTGCGCGTGCTTGCCGTCCAACTCGAGGACCACGCCGTCGCGGACCACCAGCGAGGGCTCGGGGTCGTACGGACTGCGCATGGCGACGAGTCCGAGCTCAGGGTTGGTCACAGAGAACCCGTCGAGATTCACCGGTTTCGCGTCGAGAACCCGCATCCGCCCCAGGTCGAGATCCTTTTCGCGCACTGGCGGGACAGCTCTCCTACTCGCGGACTTCGGTTTCGTCGTAGACGATCCGGCCGATCAACTCGAAGCGACGAGGATCACGGTACTTGAAGTAGAGTGCCAGGCCCCCTCCGAAGACGAACAGCCCGACGACAATCCACGGCGTCAACTTGAACAGCAGCGTTCCTGCCGCCGCGCCCGCCGCCGCCTCTTTGTGCTGCCACAACAGCAGCACGACATACAGCATCCCGATGCCACCGAGCAGGGGCGAGATGAACGTCCGGAACCAGTGCTTGCTGGTCGGGTGGTTCTTGCGGAAGTGGAAGAAACTGATCACCGCGAACGCGCACAGTGACTGCACGATCAGGATCGCCATCGTGCCGAGAATGGCCAGCAGCGTGTACATGTGCACGTACGGATCCATACCTGCGGCCAGGAAGGCCAGGATGATCACCAGTGTCACGCCGGTCTGCACGAACGATGCGATGTGCGGGGATCCATGCTTGTGATGCGTGGCGCCGATGGTCCGCTGCAGCCGCTTCGAAAGGCCTTCGCGGCCAAGCGCATACAGGTAGCGAGACGCGCAGTTGTGAAACGCCATGCCGCACGCGAACGAACCGGTGCACAGCAGGATGTTGAACATCGTGATCGCCCACTCACCGTAGTAACCGCGCACCGGGCCGAAGAAGATGTCGCCTGCAGTGGCGGCGTCCTGCGCCAGGTCGATCGCGTGCTGCGGACCGGTACCCGCCACCGCCATCCATGAGACGAACACGTAGAACAGGCCGATGCCGAGAACGCTCGCCACGGTCGCGATCGGGATGATCTTCTTCGGGTTGCGCGACTCCTCGCCGTACATGGCGGTCGATTCGAATCCCACCCATGACCAGAACGCGAAGAACAGGCCCAGTCCGGCACTCGCACCTGCGATTCCGGCCGCGGGCTGGAACGCCCCGATCGGGTTCAGCGTCTCACCGATTGCGAACCCGTCAGGGCCGCCACCGTGGAACAGCACCGCGAGTGCCCCGAGGGACAGCATGATGATCTCGGTTATCAGGAACACGCCGAGCACCTTGGCGGCGATGTTGATGTCGTAGTAGGCGAGCACCGAGTTGAGCACCAACATCAGCAACGCGGGAACGATCCAGTGGACGTGGATGCCGAGTTGCGACTGCATCAGGTTCTGGAAGAAGAACGAGAAGATGCCGATCAGTGAGCCCTCGAAGACGACGTAGGCCATCGTGATGAGTGCACCGCTGGCCATGCCGACGATTCGGCCCAACCCGTGGGCGATGTATCCGTAGAAGGCACCGGTGGCGGTGAGGTGCTTGGCCATGGTGGCGTAGCCGATGGCGAACAACGACAGCACGATCGTCGCCACCAGGTAGCCCGCAGGCGCGTGCGAACCATTTCCGAAGCCGACCGCGATCGGGACGTTGCCGACCATTGCAGTGATGGGGGCGGCCGTGGCCACCGCCATGAACATCACGCCGACGATCCCGACGGCATTCGGTTTCAGTCGCTGAACCTGGCCGGTCTTATGGTTTTCGTCGCGGATTTCGACTTGGTCGGTCATATGGGCAGCCTTCCGAGCGGTCGACGGGCAATCCGGTGTGGCGCACGCCACAGCACGAACCCTTGGAGTTTGGCACTACCAATTAAGCTTGGCAAGACCCTTCTTCAACCATTGACATAAATGGTCCATCCTTTTTATGGTGAGGGCTGCCTCAACTCCGCAGAGGAGCCGCATGTACGACTACGGCGCGTTCTCGTTCGACTCCAAGGCCCAGGTCTTGGACCAGGCCAAGCAGTTCTGGAATCCGGGCAAGACGCAGTTCTGGATCGACGAAGGCGTCGACCTGGTGATCGACCGCCGCGACGGCTACTACCTGTGGGACATGAGCGGCCGTCGGCTGATCGACATGCACCTCAATGGCGGCACCTACAACCTCGGCCATCGCAATCCCGAAGTCGTACAAGCGATTACCGAGGCCACCGAGTACTTCGACGTCGGCAACCACCACTTCCCCTCGGTGGCGCGGACCGCATTGGCGCAGCGGTTGGTGGCATCGGCGCCTGCGCCGATCACCAAGGTGGCGTTCGGATCCGGTGGCGGCGAGGCCATCGACATCGCGATCAAGAGCGCACGACACGCCACCAAACGCCGCAAGATCGTATCGATCGTCAAGGCGTACCACGGCCACACCGGGTTGGCCGTGGCCACCGGCGACGACCGGTTCGCCAAGATCTTCCTGTCCGACCAACCCGATCTGTTCATCCAGGTGCCGTTCGGCGACACCGACGCGATGGCGCAGGCACTGTCCGGAAACGACGTCGCCGCGGTCATCATGGAGACCATCCCCGCCACCTACGGCTTCCCCTTGCCCCCACCGGGATACCTCGAGGCGGTCAAGGATCTGGCCGAGGCGCACGGCGCGCTCTACATCGCCGACGAGGTGCAGACCGGGTTGATGCGAACCGGCGAGATGTGGGCCATCACCAAACACGGCATCGACCCGGACATCATCGTCACCGGCAAGGGACTGTCCGGCGGCATGTATCCGATCACGGCGGCGATGCTCAGCGACCGTGCGGCGCAATGGCTTGACGAGGACGGGTTCGCCCACATCTCGACGTTCGGCGGCGCCGAACTCGGCTGCGTCGCGGGTGTCAAAACCCTCGAGATCACCAGCAGACCCGAGGTCCGGTCGATGGTGCACTACATCGCCGACCTGTTCGCCGCGGGACTGCGCCGCATCCAGTCCGACAACCCCGACTGGTTCGTCGGGATCCGGCAGAACGGTGTGGTGATCGGCTTGGAGTTCGACCACCCCGAGGGCGCCAAGTTCGTGATGCGGGAACTCTACGAAAACGGGGTCTGGGCGATCTTCTCGACGCTGGATCCCCGTGTGCTGCAGTTCAAGCCGGGCATTCTGTTGGGCCGCGACCTGTGTGAGGACGTGCTCGACCGACTCGACGTCGCCGTGCGATGCGCCCGCAAAGCCGTGACGGAGAGGCGAGAGCCGTGACCACGATTGCGCATGCCGGCCATCTGCTCGAACGCGCCCGCTGGGCGGCGCGCGCATACGCCGACTACGACCAGGCCGCGGTCGCCGCGATCGTCGGCGCCGTCGCCGACGCGGGCTATGCCGAGGCCGAACGGTTGGCGGAGGCCGCCGTCGCCGAGACGGAGATGGGTGTCGTCGCGCACAAGGTGATCAAGAACCGCGCGTGTTCAAGGGGCATCGTCGAGCACTACCGCGGCGAGGATCTGATCACCCCGCGCATCGACACCGCACACAAGATCGTCGAGATACCGCGCCCCGCGGGGGTGGTGCTGGCCATCACGCCGACCACGAATCCTGTTGCCACCGTGTACTTCAACGTCATCCTGGCGCTGATGACGCGCAACGCGGTCGTCGTGGCGCCGCATCCGCGGGCCAAGCAGTGTTCGGCCGATGCCGCCCGGATACTTGCCGAGGCCGCCGTCAGGGCGGGCGCACCCGACGGCATCGTGCAGGTGGTGGCGGAACCCTCCATCCCGTTGGCCGAGGCGCTGATGGCCGACGAGCGCACCGACGTCATCGTCGCGACCGGCGGCACCGGAGTCGTCCGGGCCGCGTATTCGTCGGGTAATCCAGCGCTCGGTGTCGGACCCGGCAACGTCCCGGTCTTCGTCGACGCCAGCGCGGACGTCACCGCCGCGGCCCGCCGGATCGTCGACAGCAAGGCGTTCGACAACTCGGTGTTGTGCACCAACGAATCCGTGCTCATCGCCGAGGACGCCATCGCCGACAAACTGCGGTCGGCGCTCACCCGCAACGGGGCACACATCCTCGATCCCGGCGACGCGCAGCGGTTGCGGGAGTTCATGTTCCCGTTCGGGCACCTGAACACCGATGTGGTGGGCCGGGACGCGGCCTGGATCGCCGGGCAGTCGGGCCTGCGCGTGACCCCGAAGACCCGGGTGTTGATCGCCCCGTTCGACCGCGTTCTCGATGAGGAACCGTTCACCCACGAGAAGCTGTCCCCGGTACTCGGCATGACGACGGTCGCCGACACTGACAGCGGCATCCGCGCGGCCCGGGCGGTGGTCAGGATCGGCGGCGCCGGGCACTCGGCCGCCATCCACAGCGAGAACCCTTCGGTGATAGCCAAGTTCGCGACCCATGTGCCGGTTTTGCGGGTCTCGGTCAACGTCGGCAACAGCACCGGCAGCTCCGGGCTGGACACCAACCTGGCGCCTTCCATGACGCTCGGTACCGGGTTCGTGGGGCGCAGCGGGCTCGGCGAAAACCTGCAACCGCACAACCTGATGAACTGGACCCGGATCGCTTATCCCAGCGACGCCGGGGTGACCATGCCGAACTTCGCGGGGATCACACCGTGGCGCTCCCCGGCGGGCCAGGTGCCTGCCTACCCGCGCGCCTCCAACGAACGCGACCTCCCCACTCCCCCTCAGCCGCGCCGCAACGGCAAGCCGTCCGAACCCAGCTTGGACGCGCTGCGGGCTGAACTACGTCAACTCGTTGTCGAAGAACTCGCACAACTCATCAAGAGGTGAGCCGTGGCTGAACTGCGTTCCTTCATCTTCATCGACCGCCTGCAGCCGCAGACGATGTCGTACCTCGGCACCTGGATCAAGGGCGCCCTGCCACGAGCCGATGTCGCGGCGCAGATCATCGAGGTGGCGCCGGGATTGGACATCGAGGGTGTCACCGACGTCGCCCTCAAACACGCCGACGTGAAAGCCGGAGTCCTGGTGGTGGAGCGGCAATTCGGCTATCTCGAGTTCCACGGCGAAACCGGCGCCGTCAAGGCCGCGGCGGACGCGGCGCTGCAGGAACTCGGGAAGGACGCCAGTTCCGCGGTGCGGCCCACCATCCTGGCCGCACGGATCATCTCCAGCGTCGACCAGCAGCACGCCTTCCTGATCAACCGCAACAAGATCGGCTCGATGGTGCTGCCGGGCGAGTCGCTGTTCGTGCTCGAGGTGCAGCCCGCGTCGTATGCGATCCTGGCCACCAACGAGGCCGAGAAGGCCGCCGAGATCAAGGTCGTCGACTACCGGATGATCGGCGCGACCGGCCGCGTCTATCTGGCGGGCACGGAAGCCGACGTCCGGCAGGCCGCGGACGCCGCGCAGGATGCGCTGGCACGGAGCGCCACGTGACACTGGAACGTGCCGACCTGCGCACCCTTGTCCGGGAGGTGGTGCGCGACGCGGTCGCGGACCTGATCCCGCCACCAACGACGCCCAGCCACAACGGGTTTGCGCCGACCGGTCCGCTGGCCGCCGACGAGAAGTCGCGTGTCGACTCCGTGCGTATCGGCACCGACGCCGACCTCGACGCATTCGTGCGGCACCTGCTGCGGCTGTTCGAGAATCCGAAGACGCGCGCCGACCTACGCCACGGCCGGTTGAGCTTCCGCCTGGCAGGCGCCTCGTCCGGCGCGCAGGCAGCGGCGCACCGGATCGAGCGGGGCGCGGTGACCGAGCGTCGGATTGTCGACATCGCCGCGTCCGGTGGCGCGCTGGTCCTCGGACCCAAGGCGGTGCTCACTCCGCTGGCGCGGGAGAAGGCGCGCGTGCTGGGCGTCTCGATTCAGAAGGAGCGGAAGTGATTACAGGAAAGGTCACCGGTCAGGTCTGGTCCACGCGTCGCATCGACGGACTGCCCGCGGGGGCGTTCCTCGAGGTGGAAACCGACGGGTCGGCTTCGCGGTTGATCGCGTTCGACGTACTCGGCAGCGGTGTCGGCGAGCGTGTGCTGATTGCCCAGGGGTCGGTCGCCTCGAACTGGTTCACCGGCACCCCGCCTCCGGTCGACGCACTGATCATCGGGTCCATCGACCCACAGGTCCAGAAGTAACGAGTGAACAAGGAGAAACACCATGCCCAGCAACGCGATTGGAATGATCGAGACCAAGGGATACGTCGCAGCGCTGGCCGCTGCTGATGCGATGGTCAAGGCGGCGAACGTCACCATCACCGACCGGCAGCAGGTCGGCGACGGACTGGTCGCCGTCATCGTCACCGGTGAGGTGGGCGCCGTGAAGGCCGCCACCGAGGCGGGCGCCGAATCCGCCTCACAGGTCGGGGAACTGATCAGCGTGCACGTGATCCCGCGCCCACACAACGAACTGGGTGCTCATTTCGCTGTCGCCGCGCAGTAGTTCGTCATGGCCGCGACGACAACCCCGGCGCGCACCGATATCCGCGTCTACCTCCTCGTGGAGGACCTGCAGCGGCAGTTCGCCGCCTACCTGGGCACACCGACCCGCGCTCGGGGATATCCGCCGTACGAAGGTGAGCACGCACTGATCGTCGAGGTGTCGCCGGCGCTGGCGATCGAGCGGGTGATCGACCTCGCCCTGCGCGATGTGCCCGGTGTGCAAGTGGGGATCCTTTACGTCGAGCGCCAATTCGGCGTCTTGGAGGTGCACTCCGCCGACCTGGCCGAGGTGCGCCGCGCCGGCGAGGCGATCCTGCAGGGCACCGGCGCGCGGGCCGCCGACCAACTGCGTCCGCAGGTGCTGTTCCACGACATCATCGAGGACATCACCGATCAACACGCGGTGATCCTCAACCGCAACCGCCAAGCGTCGATGATCCTGCCGGGCCAGGCGCTGCTGGTGTACGAGATGACGCCGGCGCTGTTCGCGGCCGTCGCCGCCAACGAAGCCGAGCGCGCTGCGCCGGAGCTCACTATCGTCGACGTACAAATGATCGGAGCTGCTGGCAGGCTGTACATCGGCGGCAGCACCAAGGACGTCACCGCGGCGAGGGACCGGATCTCTGCGGTGCTGGCCGGAATCGAGGGACGCGACCACTGATGGTGAACCCCAATGGCGTGATCGCCGACGATCGCGCCGTCGCAGAACGCGCGCTCGCCGAGTACGGGCTTGCGCGGAACTCCACCTTGCAGCTGCTGAACCTGTCCGAGAACGCCACGTACGCGGTCGAAGACACCGCCACAGGGCAGCGGTCGATCCTGCGGGTGCACCGCGAGAACTACCATTTACCGCACCAAATCGAATCCGAGCTCGACTGGCTCGAGGCGCTGCGGCGCGACAGCGACATCACGGTGCCAACGGTGCTGCCCGCTGCCGACGGCAGGCGGGTGGTGAGCGTCAACGTCAACGGAAAAGACCGTCATGTCGTGCATTTCGCGATGGTCGCGGGCGCCGAGCCCGACGAGCAGACGGTGACCGTCAGCGACTTTTTCACCCTTGGGCAGATCACCGCGGCGTTACACGACCATTCGCACGCGTGGCAGCGCCCTGCCTCGTTCAGCCGGTTCTCCTGGGACTGGGCGCACAGCCTCGGCGCCGAGGGCCGCTGGGGACGCTGGCAGGACGCCGACGGGGTGGGCGACGCCGAGCACCGGCTGCTGAGCCGTGCCGAGCAGCTGTTGCGCGAGCGGCTCGAGCAGTACGGGTCGGGGCCGGACCGGTGCGGGCTGATCCACGCCGACCTGCGGCTGGCCAACCTGCTCGTCGACGGCTCGACCATCACCGTCATCGACTTCGACGACTGCGGATTCGGCTGGTTCTTCTACGATTTCGGCACCGCGGTGTCGTTCATCGAAGACGATCCCGCGCTGCCCGAATGGCAGGACTCCTGGATCGCGGGCTACCGCAGCCGCAGGACGCTCGCCGCCGACGACGAAGACATGCTGTCATCGTTCGTGTTCCTGCGCAGGCTGATGCTGCTGGCGTGGATGGGCACCCACAGCCATTCCAAGGAATCCCGCACCAAGGCAATCAATTACGCACACGGCAGCTGCACGCTGGCCGAGCGCTATCTCAGTTCACACGGCCGCCGCCTGGCCTGACGTAAGGAGACAGATGTTCACCTCGCTCGACGGCCGGTCGGCCATCGTCACCGGCGCAAGTAAGGGAATCGGCCGCGGCATCGCCGAAACCTTCGCCGCCGCAGGCGTCAACGTGCTGCTGACCGCGCGCAGCCAGGCCGACCTCGACGCCGCGGTGGAAGCACTCGCCGACCAACCCGGTCGGGTGAGCGCGCTGGCGGTCGACGTGACGAAACCCGAAGACTGCCGCCGCGCAGTGGACACCGCCGTCGAACAGTTCGGCGGTGTAGACATCGTCTGCGCCAACGCGGGGATCTTCCCTTCGGGCAAGCTGGAGGATTTGACACCCGAGGACATCGACGAGGTGTTGTCGGTGAACTTCAAGGGCACCGTCTTCATCATCCAGGCCGCGTTGCCTGCCCTGACCGCCAGCGGACACGGCCGCGTCGTCATCACGTCGTCGATCACCGGTCCGATCACCGGCTACCCCGGGTGGTCACACTACGGAGCGAGCAAGGCCGCCCAGTTGGGCTTCCTGCGGACCGCGGCGATGGAACTCGCGCCCAAGCAGATCACCATCAACGCGGTGCTGCCGGGCAACATCATCACCGAGGGCCTGATCGAAATGGGCCAGGAATACATGGACCAAATGGCCGCTTCGATCCCCGCGGCACGATTGGGCAGCGTCGCTGACATCGGTAATGCCGCGCTGTTCTTCGCCACCGACGAAGCCGCGTACATCACGGGCCAGACGCTGGTGGTGGACGGTGGTCAGATCCTTCCCGAATCCAGTCAGGCACTCGCTGAGGCATAGGGCGTCCGCTAGAATTGGTTAGACCAAATCAGCGGAAGGACTACCGGTGCCGACGCCAAGTGAGGATCTGCGGCGCCGCATCGTCGCCGACATCAACGCGGGTGAGCCGGGCGCCAAGCTCGGCAGCGAACGCGAGTTGGCCGAGCACTACAAGACCAGCCGATCGAGCCTGCGCCAAGTGCTCGCGGCACTGGAGGAGGCCGGCCTGGTGCACCGGGCGATCGGCCGGTCGGGCGGCATCTTCATCAGCCACGCACAGGTGCAGCGCAGCTTGTCGGACGTGGTCGGGGTGCCGGCCTTCCTCGCGCACCAGGGTTATGTTGCAGGCACACGGGTGATCTCGACGCGGATCACCTCGCCGGACCGAACCACGCAGAAGGCGCTGCGCATCGGTGCCAACGCTTTCGTCATAGAGATCCAGCGGGTCCGGCTCGCCGACGGCTCACCAATCTCGCTGGAACTCGCGCAGTTTCCCGCCGACGCGTTCCCGGGCTTGCTCGAACAACAACTCGGCGGCTCGATCTACGAAGTGCTGGAAACCCAGTACGGTCTGGTGACGGCGCGCGCCGAGGAGCGCATCGAAGCGGTCAATGCCACGCAGGTGGAGGCCTCGCTGCTCGGCATCAAACCGAAATCGGCGCTGTTGCTGATCACTCGGATCACCTACGACCAGCACGACACGCCGTGCGAATACTCCCGCGACCTGTTCCGCGGCGACCGCACCCGGTTGGCGGTAACCGTGCAGGGCCACGGCGTCGGGGTGCAGTCAGGTGCAGGCACCGCATCGGTGACCCTTCAGAAGCAGGAAGCGCGGACCAAGGCAAGCTGACGGCATGGCACCTGGAGCAGGCCGCTTCGCGCCAAGCCCGTCGGCCGATCTGCACATCGGCAATCTGCGCACGGCAGTGTTGGCATGGCTGTTCGCGCGTTCGACCGGGCGTCGGTTCCTGATGCGCATCGAGGACCTCGACGACCGCACCCACACCGATATCGCCAACCGGCAACTCGACGACCTGGCGGCGCTGGGACTGACCTGGGACGAGCCGCCCGAATGGCAGAGCGGACACCCACAACGCTACGACGCGGTGGTCGACGACCTCGCCCGCCGCGGGCTGCTCTATGAATGCTATTGCACCAGAAGGGATATCGCGCAGGCGCCGCGGGCGCCGCACGCACCGCAGGGCGCCTATCCCGGTACCTGCCGGGACTTGACCGATGCCGAGCGCGAAGTCCGGCGGCGCGAGACGGGACGGCCACCGGCGCTGCGATTGCGTTCTGACACCTTCGTGCACACAGTGCACGACGTGCTGCACGGCGACTACACCGGCATCGTCGACGACTTCGTGGTGCGCCGCGGTGATGGTGTCGCCGCCTACAACCTCGCGGTCGTGGTCGACGACGCCGCGCAGGGCGTCGACCAGGTGGTGCGCGGCGACGACCTGCTGCCGTCGTCGCCACGGCAGGCTTACCTGGCCAACCTGCTCGGCTATCCAGAACCGACATACGCCCACGTCGCTCTGGTGCTCAACGAGGACGGCGCGCGGCTGGCCAAGCGCGACGGCGCGGTGACGCTGGCCGAGATCGGGGTGCAGCGGGCGCTGACACAAATCGCGGAGTCGGTTGGCTACACCGCACACACCGTGGCCGACATGCTTGTCGAGTTCGCGCCCGCCGCGCTGCCCCGCGAGCCGTGGATATACCGGCCTCGTTGAGCAGAAACCTTGGTGAATGTTGCGCGACTTGCTAGCGTCCGCCAGTGCGCAATCTACGAAGAGCCGTCGTGGCCGTGTTGCTGCTCAGTGCTTTTGTGCTCAGCGCATGCGGTTCGCAAGCAGACAATGGCGAGAACCCGGTCAAGTCTGCTGGCGTGCTGCGGGTGGGCACGGAAGGCGTGTACTCACCGTTCAGCTATCACGACCCCGCCACCGGTCAACTGGTCGGCTACGACGTGGACGTCGCCCGCGCGGTCGCCGACAAACTCGGCGTCAGGGTCGAATTCGTCGAAACCCCATGGGATTCGATTTTCGCCGCGCTGGAGGCCAACCGATTCGACGTCGTCGCCAACGAGGTCACGATCACCGACGAACGCAAGGCCAAATACGACCTGTCCGAGCCGTACTCGGTCGGCGAAGGCGTCATCGTCACCCGCGCCGGCGATTCGATCTCCTCGCTCGCGAATCTCAAGGGCAAGGTCGCCGCGGAGAACGCCACCAGTAACTGGTCGGACGTGGCCCGCAAGGCGGGGGCACGCGTCGAGGCGGTCGAAGGGTTCACCCAGGCGATCAAACTGCTCAACCAGGGCCGGGTCGACGTGGTGGTCAACGACAGCATCGCGGTGTACGCCTATTTGGCCGAGACGGGCGACAAGAGTGTCAAGATCGCCGGAAACATCGGAGAGAAAAGTGAACAGGGGTTCGCCGCGCGCAAGAACAGCGGGCTCCTGCCTGACCTCAACAAGGCCCTCGACGAACTGCGCGCCGACGGAACGCTGGCCGACATCTCGCAGAAGTATCTGAAAGCCAACGCATCCGGTGCGCCCGCGGCGGCCCAAGGGCAGGCTGAGCCGAAGTCGACGTGGGATCTGATTCTCGACAGCCTCGGGCCACTGGCCAAGGCGGCGATCACCAAGACCGTTCCGTTGACGGTGATCAGCTTCGTGATCGGCCTCGTGATCGCGTTGGCGGTGGCGCTGGCCCGGTTGTCCTCCAACGTGGTGCTGACCAACGTGGCACGTTTCTACATCTCGGTCATTCGCGGAACCCCATTGCTGGTACAGCTTTTCATCGTCTTCTACGCCCTGCCGGAGTTGGGGGTGAAGATCGATCCCTTCCCGGCGGCCGTGATCGCGTTCTCGTTGAACGTCGGCGGCTACGCGGCCGAGATCATCCGTTCGGCCATCCAGAGCATCCCGAAAGGCCAGTGGGAAGCCGCCGAGACGATCGGCCTGAATTATGTTGGGACGCTGCGGCGTATCGTCTTACCGCAGGCCACCCGGGTGGCGGTGCCGCCGCTGTCGAATACGTTGATATCGCTGGTCAAAGACACGTCGTTGGCGTCGACGATCTTGGTCACCGAGCTGCTGCGGCAGGCCCAGATCATCGCCGCGCCGACGTTCGAGTTCTTCGCGTTGTACGGCACGGCGGCGGTGTACTACTGGGTGATCTGCCTGGCGCTCTCGTTCGGTCAGGGTCGCATTGAACGTCGGCTGGAAAGGTATGTGGCGCGATGACGGAGAACCGTGTGGTGGCCGAGGGCGTGCACAAGGCCTTCGGGGACAACGAAGTGCTCAAGGGTGTTTCGTTCACCGTTCCGCAGGGATCGGCGACGACGATCATCGGGCCGTCGGGTTCGGGTAAGACGACGCTGCTGCGGGCGCTCAATGCGCTGGACGTGCCCGACGCCGGGGTGATCCGGGTCGGCGAGGTCGAGTTGGATTTCTCCAAGCCGGTGGCCAAGGACGACCTGCGCCGCTATCGCGCGCAGAGTGGCTTTGTGTTTCAGTCGCATAACCTGTTTCCGCACAAGACGGTGTTGCAGAACATCACCGAGGGACCGGTCTTCGTGCAGAAGCGGCCGAAAGAGCAGGCCGAGGCCGACGCGCTGGAGTTGCTCGGCCAGGTCGGGCTCGTCGAGAAGCGCGACCAGTATCCGTATCAGCTGTCGGGTGGCCAGCAGCAGCGCGTCGGCATCGCGCGGGCGCTGGCGATGAAACCGAAGGTGGTGCTGTTCGACGAGCCAACCTCGGCGTTGGACCCCGAACTGGTCGGCGAAGTGCTGTCGGTGATCAGGGATCTGGCCGTCGAAGGGTGGACACTGGTGATCGTCACCCACGAAATCCAGTTCGCCAAGCAGGTTTCCGATCAGGTGCTGTTCACCGATCGCGGCGTGATCCTGGAGCAGGGCCCGCCGGCCGAGGTGATCGGCAACCCGAAAGAGGAACGCACCCGCCAGTTCCTCGACCGAATCCTCAACCCGCTGTAGCTTCTTCTTCTTCTTCTCGCGAGCGACCGTGTTTGTACGCCGACACGCCGCGATCGTATGTACAAACGCGGTCGCTCGCGCTATTGATCCCGAAGCCCCCACGGTGAACCGTAGGCCGTCAACAGCTCGAGGAACGGCTC
Organism: Mycobacterium sp. ACS1612; assembly: GCF_001667505.1. GTDB lineage: Bacteria > Actinomycetota > Actinomycetes > Mycobacteriales > Mycobacteriaceae > Mycobacterium. The sequence goes on along the minus strand of NZ_LZHZ01000007.1, from coordinate 26,937 downwards.
CGAGTCGAACGCCTCCGGACCGAGCACACCGCTGCCGCTCCACTTGCCAGTGGCCAGAAGCTCAAGTGCCACAACGGGATTGATCGCAGTCTGCCACACCACACATTGGTGGCCGTACTCGGCCATCGACCACTGGTTGTCCACGACGTGATAGAGGTAGGTCGACCGCGGCTTACCGTCCTTACCGGTCCCCGTCACCCACAGGCCCGCGCACGTCTTCCCGTGCATCTTGGGTCCGAGCGTGGCCGGATCCGGTAGGCAGGCGGCTACGACGTCGCGCGGACTCACCTGCACGCCACCGACGGTGACCTTCTCGGTGCGGTCCAGGCCGAGCTTGTGCAGCGTCTTGAGCACGTCGATGAACTCCGCGCCAAGACCGTACTTGAAGGTCGCGCGTTTGCAGTTCACCCAGCGCGGCATCAAAAGCACTTCTTCGTGCTCGACGTTGACGCACTCGACCGGGCCGATTCCGTCGGGAAAGTCGAAAACCTCTGGCTCGCTAAAGGGTTCGGTGGTGAACCAGCCTCGGTCGGCCTCCCAGATCACCGGCGGGTTGAGACACTCCTCGATGGTCGTCCAGATGGAGAACGACGGTGCGAAGTCGTAGCCGTCGACAATCAGGTTGGAACCGTCGCGGGTGCCGAGTTCGTCAATGTCGGAGAACAGATGGTCGGCGGCGTAGCGGGCGAACACGTCGGAAAGCCCTGGTTCCACGCCGATTCCAACGAGGGCGAGGCGGCCCGCGTCCTTCCACTGAGACTCGACCGCGAACTGCTCGTCGCCGAGTTTGACGCCGGTCAGTTCGTACGGCCGCTCCGGATGCCGCTGCGACAGACTCATCGCCATGTCGAGGTAGTCGGCTCCGCCTGCCAGCGCCCCGTTGAAGATCGGCATCACGAATCGCGGGTCCACGGCGTTCATCACATGGGTGATGCCGTGGCGGCGAACGAGTTCGGCGACGTCGTCTGCGGACGTCGCGTCGACCCGGGACGCCGAGAAACGTATGTCACCGACCGCGTCGGCCGCGTGCTGTGCACGCGCCTCGTCGTAGTCACTGACCACGATCTGCTCGAAGAAGTCCCGCCGTGCCGCGATGGCACAGAACGCCGATCCGACGCCCCCGGCTCCCACCAGAAGAATCCGCATGGGCTAGAAGGTACAGGGATGGAATCCGAATCAAGACCGATCTGCTGCGACTGATTCCGTAGTTTTCGACCGTCAGTGTGCACGCGTTGGGTAGTACCGGCCGAGCACGTCCGCGCGCAGGTCGTCGAAATCGCCGGTGCGGATTGATACGCGGATGCGGTCGACGAGCCTTATCACGAAGCGTTCGTTGTGAATCGTGCACAGCGTCTTGGCCAACAGTTCCTTCGCCTTGAACAAGTGGTGCACGTAGGCCCGGGTGTAGTGCGCGCAGGTGTAGCAGTCGCAGTCGGCGTCGATCGGATTGAAGTCGCGCCGGAACCGGGCATTGGTGACGTTGAAGCGTCCGGTCGGTCCATAGACCGCGGCGTTGCGCGCGACGCGCGACGGGGACACGCAGTCGAAGGTGTCCGCGCCCGCTGCGACGGCGTCGAAGAGGTCGTCGGGCTCACTGATGCCCAGCAGATGGCGCGGCTTGTCCGCGGGCAGCTCGCTGCTGACCCAACCGACGATGGTGGCCAGGTTCTGCTTCTCCAGCGCCCCACCGATGCCGTAGCCGTCGAATCCGCGCCCGTCTTCGTCGACGATCGTCGTCAGCCCGCGGGTGGCCTGCCTGCGCAGGTCCTCGTACTGCGCGCCCTGCACCACGCCGAACAACGCCTGCGGCGGCTTCTCCGGATGCAGCGCTGTCAGCCTGCGGTGTTCGGCCAGGCACCGGACCGCCCAGTGATGCGTGCGTTGGACCGATTCTTCCTGGTAGCCGCGGGTGTTGACCAGGGTGGTCAGTTCGTCGAAGGCGAAGATGATGTCGGCGCCGAGCTTGTGCTGGATGCCGATCGACACTTCCGGGGTGAAGCGGTGCGTCGACCCGTCGAGATGCGAGCGAAAGGTGACACCGTCGTCGTCGACGTGGGCCAACCGTTCCTTGCCCTCGGCGATGACGTCGTCGGCCTGCACCCGATCGGTGTCCATGGCCAGCACCTTCTTGAACCCGGCGCCGAGCGAGAGTACCTGGAACCCGCCACTGTCGGTGAATGTCGGCCCGTGCCAATTCATGAACGCCGCGAGGCCGCCGGCCTCCTCGACGATGTCGGGTCCCGGCTGCAGATACAGGTGATAGGCGTTGGCCAGAACTGCCTGCGCACCAAGCTCTTTCATGGTTTCCGGCAGCACCGCCTTGACGGTGGCCTGCGTGCCCACGGCAATGAACGCTGGCGTGTGGATGTCGCCGTGCGGGGTGCGGATGACGCCGGCGCGCCCGAATCGTCCCGGCAATTCTGCGTCAACGCTGAAGAAGTCCTCGGGCACGACGTAGATTCTGCACTGTGAGAATCGCGGGGGTGGCCGCCGCGGCGGCAACGCTGATGGTCGCGGGATGTTCGTCGAGTCCGCCAGACTACAAGCCAGGACCAGGCATGCTGGTCGCGGGCACCGCGCAGATGACCGTCAACGGGCAGAACATCGGCACCACCGAGGCAGTGAACTGCACGCCTGCGGGTTCACTGACCACGATCACGACCGGCGACCAGACGTCGGGCACCACGACGCTGATCTCCAACAAGGACGCGCTGACCACCGAGGCCGTCAGCATCAACAACGTCGGCGGCTTCACCGGCAGCTACAACCGCGGCCTCGGCGGCGAGACGAAGGTCACGATGACCGGCAGGACCTACGACATCACGGGTACCGCTGACGGCTTCGACGTCGCCAATCCCAGTTACCGCACCTCCGGCACGTTCGCCATCAAGGTCGCCTGCTAGCTGCGCGCCAGGAACCGGACAATCGCCTCGGCGAGTTCCTCCCCCGCGTCCTCCTGCAGGAAATGCCCGGCGTTGGCGATGACCGGATGTTCGATGCCCTGGGCGCCGCGCATCTGGCTCTTGAAGATCGGGGCCATGGCTCCGGTGATCGGGTCGCTGTCGCTGAATGCGACGAGCATCGGAGTGGCGCTGTCGCACAACGCTTTCCATGCGGCCCGGTTGGCCGCCGACGCGGGATTGTCGGGTGTGGTCGGGATCAGTCCCGGCATCGCGCGGGGACCGGCGCAGTAGGCGTCGTCGGGGAACGGTGCGCTGTAGGCCGCACGGACTTCGTCGGTGATGGGACGCGCGCACCCGGCGGCCACCCACGGTCCGACATCGAGTGTCGGCGCCGCCTCGATGGCCCTGCGGAAGTTCCACCAGATCTCGGGCATCGGGTGGTCGCCGGTGGGTAGGCCGGTGTTGGCGACGACGATGCGGGCGAACCGATCGGGGTTCTCCGCCGCGACGCGCAGTCCGATCAGGCCACCCCAGTCCTGCCCGACCAGCGTCACGTCGTGCAGGTCGAGCACGTCGAACGCGAGTGCGCGCATCCACTCGACGTGCCTGGCGTAGGTGTGGTCTTCGACCTTGGTCGGCTTGTCGGATCGACCGAATCCGACCAGGTCCGGACAAATGACCCGATATCCGGCCGCCGCCAGGATCGGCATCATCTTGCGGTAGAGAAACGACCACGACGGCTCGCCGTGCAGCATGAGCACCGGATTGCCTTCTGCGGGGCCGTCTTCCACCCACGCCACCCGCAGTCGACCACCGTCGCCGTCGTCCACTTCGCAATACTTTGCGGGGTAACCGAATTCGGGTAGATCGGCAAATGATTCGTCCGGCGTGCGCAACGTCTGCATGCGGGCGAACCTACCCGAGCTTCCTGACGCCACCCTGCCGGTCGCATCAAGCGCAGGTAACGATCGGCCCGTGCGCAGGCAAATTTTTCGGCAAAGCGCCATATCCGCGCTGAACAGGCCAACATACTGTCCGGGATGATCCGCCGATCTTGACGGATCACGACAACATGAAGGAGAACAGTCGTGAAGCGTGGGTTCGTGGTCGCCGTAGGCGGCGCGGCGATTGTCATCGCCGGTCTGTCCGGCTGTGGTTCGGGCGAGAAGAAGTCCGAGACGAGCGGCGAGACGTCGTCGGCGGCGTCTGCACAAGGCAAGACCACCGTCACGATCGATGGACAGGATCAGAAAGTGCAGGGCACCGTCGTGTGCAGCTCGATGGGCGGAAACATGAACATCGCCATCGGTGACGCCGCGACCGGTATCGCGGCGGTGGTGAGCGAAGACGGTAAGACCGTGCAGTCGGTCGGTCTCGGCAATGTCAACGGTGTGACGCTCGGCTACCAGGCCGGTGCCGGCCAGGGTGACGCGAAGGCCGAGAAGGACGACAAGACCTGGAAGATCTCGGGCACCGCGACCGGTGTTGACATGGCCAATCCCATGCAACCGGTGAACAAGCCGTTCGAGATCGAGGTCAGCTGCCCGTAGCCGGACACGACGGCGGCGGCTCCGCAAGGGACCGCCGCCGTTGTCGTGAGAAGCGTCAGGCGGGCAGCCTGTACCCGGCGGCGGACTGGCGCAACTGCCAGATCTGCGCGGGGCACAACTCGTTGACGGCCTGGTTGATCAGGTAGGCGCCCTGATAGTAGTCGGCCGTGTTGAAATCGGCCTTGACCTGGTCCACCAATTGCGCGTAGCTCATCTTGGACGCGACGCGGTCGCAGATGCTGTTGCCGTAGCCGATCGCGGCGTCGGCATTGGGGAAGTTGTAGCCGGGCCGCACGTGCACGTTGACGAGGTAGGCCACCACGTCCGCATTCGCGGACGGCGCCAGCGCCACCGCCGAGCACAGGCCCACGAAAAGCGCGGCGACGAGCGACTTCATGCGTAGTGAGCCTAATGCGCACCCTGCCGTAGCGCAGCCACCTACGCTATGGCGCATGAAGCTGATGGCTGCAGTGGTGCTCGGTTGCGGATTGATCGCGGCACCGATGGTGGCGGCAACAACCGCATCGGCGGTTCCGGTGTCGTGTGACGGGACAGCGCCGTCGTGCGTCCCGTACATCGAGCGCGGCGCCGTCCTCGGCGACGGATGCGTCCAGAACACGCGTTACAACCTCGCGCTCGACGCATCGGGCGGCACGCTGGCGTGCAGCGCCAAGGGGCAGTGGATCCCGTCGCCGCCGCTCGTCGGCATCCGCACGCTGCGCTCGCAGTGCGGTGAGGACAAGGGTGTGGCGTTGACCATCGACGGTGTGACGATGAGCTGCATCGGCGGTGCCTGGAGCGCCGACTACAGGGTGCCCTTCGCCTGACGGTGCTTGCGCGCCCGCCTGCGGTCACGCTCACCGGCCTGGCGGTGCCGTTCCGTGCGGCGGCGGTGTTCGGCGACGTCTCCGACGTTCCGATCGGCGGCTTGCTCGTGCGTCTTCGCCGCCTGATCGTGCGCGGCGGCGGCTGACATCAACTTCTCGACTGCGGCGAGGCGGCCCTTGAGCGCACGTAACGTGGCTTCCTCGGCGCGCTGGACGGCGGTCTTGTTGTCGTGGGCCGTGACGGGGTCGCCGTTGAGCAGTCGCGCGCGAAGCTCCTTGAGTTCCTTGGCGCGCTGTTGCGCCGCCTCGCGGGATGTCTCACCCATATGACGCCTCCTGGCGCCCGATTTTAAGCGTCACCTGCGCTGCGGCCGGGGTTGACCCACGATGCGGCGGCGCCGATCACCATCATCACCGCGGCCGCGGTGAACACCACAACGAGGCCGGCGTGGAACGGTCCCGAGATCAGGTGGGGGAAGAAACTCTTACCGGTCAGAGTCGCGGCGTCGACGCCGGGTTGGTGCAGCGCGCCGGATGATTGAAGTAGTTCTGCGATGGGGTTGTAGCCGAGGAACGCCGCGAACAAGCTGCCGACCGGCGGCAGGTCGGCGATCTGATGGGCCACGCCCGCGGCCACACCTTGTTGTTGAAGCCCGGAACTCAACGCCGCAGGCAACGAGTGCGCCAGGCCGGCGATCATCAGCGAGAAGAAGGTGCCGATCGACAGCGACATGCCCGCGTTGGTGAAAGTTGCCCGAATGCCGGAGGCCGCGCCGCGTTCGGCGGCGGGCACGCTCGACATGATGGCGGCGGTGTTGGGTGAGGTGAAGATGCCGCCGCCGAGCCCGTTGAGGAAGATCAGCACCGCGAACAGCCGATAGTCGAAGTTCACCGGAATGAGCACCAGCGCAATGAAAGTGGCTCCCATCAACGCCAGCCCGCCGACGGCGAACGGGCGCGAGCCCAGCCGATCGGACAGCGTTCCCGACAGCGGCCCGGCCACTAGGAAGCCGACGGTCATCGGCAGCATGTAGATGCCTGACCACAGCGGGGTCGATTCAAAGCTGTAGCCGTGCAGCGGCAACCAAATGCCCTGCAGCCAGATGATCAACATGAACTGCAGGCCGCCGCGGCCCACCGCAGACATCAGGCCCGCGAGGTTGCCGAGCGCGAACGGTTTGGACTGGAACAACCGGATGTCCATCATCGGTGCGCGCACCCGCATTTCAACCAGGCAGAGCAACGCCAACAGAGCCGCCGCCGCGCCGATTGCACCGAGCACCACGGGGTTGGTCCAGCCCGTGGAATGCCCGCCGTACGGCTGAATGCCGTAGGTGATGGCGGCCAGCAGCACCGTGAGTCCGATGCCGAACAGCAGTGTGCCGGGCCAGTCGAAGCGTGCCGGGGTCCGAACTCCCACCTCGCGCAGCGAGCGGTAACTCCAGATGGTGCCCGCCAGCCCCAGTGGCACGCCGACCCAGAACACTGCGCGCCAATCCCATTCGGAGAGCACTCCGCCGATCAACAGGCCGAGGAACTGGCCCGCGATGGCGGCGACCTGATTGACGCCGAGCGCCATGCCGCGCTGATGCGCCGGAAACGCGTCGGTGAGAATGGCCGCCGAGCATGCCATCAGCATGGCGCCGCCGATGCCCTGAAAGACTCGCCAGCCGATCAGCCAAACGGCCCCGCCGCCGAGGTGAAACGGATCGAACGACAGGGCGATGGCGCCGACGGTGAAGACGACGAAGCCGAGGTTGTAGATCCGGACGCGCCCGAAGATGTCGCCGAGTCGTCCAAGCGGGACGACGAGGACCGCCGTCGCGACCAGGTATCCCATCAGCATCCACAGCAGATAGCTGACGTTGCCGGGAGCGAGAGGGTTGAGTCCGATGCCACGGAAGATCGCAGGCAGGGAGATGAGCACGATCGAGCTGTTGATCGCCGCCAACAGCGCGCCCAACGTGGTGTTGGACAGCGCAACCCACTTGTAGTTGGGATGTTCCCGATCAATCCGGTTGCGGCGCCGTGCCGTTTCGGCCGCGGCCTCGGCCTTGGAGTCGACGATCGGCGGTGAGGCGTCCAGGTCAGTGGTCACGGGTCGCGGTTACCCCGGCGCGGCAAGAGAACCTCAGCTTCCGCCTGATTCACAGCAGATGTCCAGCTTAGGGTTCCCAACCTGGATGTTCGCTGAAAGTCGTTTCACGACAACAGAATTGGGCATTCGCGTCGGCATGACTCACATGGTGGTTTTGGCAGCGTCGAACAACGTCGAGGCTGTGGGTTTGATACTGCGCGGCATCACGGGCATCTTCGTTGCGATCGGCAGCATCATCGCCGCGATCGTCTGCGGATTGGTGGCCGCGATGAAAGGCCGGAATCCCCTTGGTTGGGGGATCGCCGGATTGTTCTTCAGCATCCTGACGCTGATCGTCGTCATCGTCATTCCGCGTAAGGAGTCGTGACGGCATGGCGCGACATCGGACTCGGTGTCGCTGCCAAGTGCGGCGGGCCGGCTAGAACCAGACTTTTCGGCCGCCCACAGGGCGACCGACGGCGCCGAGGATCCACAGCACAACGCCGACCACGATGAGGATCGCGCCGATGGTGTACAGGATCGACAGGCTCGTGAAGTAGCCGATTATCAGGAGAATGATACCGAGGATGATCATGGTGACTCCGTCCGGAGGCGAACGAACTTAGGACTGCGAAGAGAATTGCCAAATCCGTAAAAATCGAAACCTGCGATGCCGGATTGGGCGGAGGCGACCGATCATCAACGGAGTGGACCTGCCCGTGCTGGCGTTACTCGCCGTCATAGGCCTCGTCGGGGGAATCGGGATCACGACGGTCGGACCCGGGGGCGTGCTGCCCACCATCGGACTACCGGCTATCCCCGGCGGAGGTGGCCGGCACGGCTATCGTCATTCACATCGGGACGGGCTTGGTCAACTTCGCGCGGGTCATACCCGGGCCTCGCACTGATTCTGGCCTCGACCGCTCTTATTGACACTCCGCGTCACGGTGGTCGTCGGCGCAGTGGTCGCGGCCGCCGCCGGGATGGTCTGGTATCGAGGCCTGCGCCCAAGCTCAATCGATCGTCATCGCCACGGTAGGGACGCTGGGAGACCTACTTCACGGCACGATCGACTGGCCGTTGGCTGCCCGCATCGGCATCCCCGAACTCGCCAGCGTGCTCATCGGTTGGAAACTCGCGCACGCGCTACCCGCCCGTGCCCTGGGATCATCCTCACCGTCGTGCTGTGCGTGCTCGCCATGTATCTCATTGCCGGGTGATTCACCGCTGCGCCGTTATCAGAACTTCAGAAAACCACAACTGAATCGGCAAATTGCGCGACCACACTCGATGCCGCACCCGAAAAACTGTGGAGCAACGAGGAATTGACGCAATGAAAGCAATCGTAATAGGCGCTGCAACAGCATTGGGCGTCTTGGTTATCGCGACGGCCGGCCCGGCGTCGGCCAGTCCGGCACTGTTCAACAACGGATTTGGCAATGCGCAAGAAACCATCAACGCTTTGGCGGCCAGAGGCTACAACGTGGCGCTCAACGGCGCGGTGACCAATCCGCTGTCCGGCTGCAAGGTGACCGGAGTCGAGGGTCTCGACGATTCGAACATCACTGCCGGCGGAACCCGAATAGACACCGCTGGGTTCGACACCGTTTATGTCGACATCCAGTGCAGGGGCGGGTAAATGACGCACACCAGCGAACAGCAATCACATCACCAAAACGAAAGAGAGCGAAGATGAGTCAGGAAAAGGAATTGTCGAGGATGATTCTCGGCGGCTGCGCCGTCGCCGTATTCGCGATGTTGTCGGCCGTCACAGCGCAGTTCGAATCCGCGCCGACGGACCAGGCCGCAGGGGTGTACGTCGGCGTTACGGCTGCAACCAAGGGGCCCACGGTGCCTCCCCACCGCCCTCCGATCCCATTCGCCAAGCCGGCGATCACCGGCCCGGCCAAGCTGCCGCCCGAAGAGCAAGGGCTTCCGGGGGACTAGACCCGCACCGCGGGCGTGGCCACCGCAGGAAGGCGCCGACGGCGCAAGGACTTCCGCAGTGGCCGCGCCACTAGTTGGTCATGGCGTGCGCCTCGCGCGAAGCGAATCCCCCAACGTCCAAATGGCCACTCCGATCAGCACCAGATCTTTGAGCAGAAATTGACCCGGTTGAGCCGACAGCACCGGCACGCCCGCGAGGTGGCCAACCACCACACCCGGCGTGGAGAACAGAAAGCTCAGCGTGCCGACGAAAAGCACGACAGCCAACGCGCTTCCGACAACTGCGGCGCGAGGCCAACGCGGCCCGACGGCGATCAGCACCGCGGCGACGATCTCCATCGTGCCCAGCCCGCGCGCGACTGCCACCGGGCTCAGGAAGTCGAAAATCCAACTCATCAGCGGACTGTGCTGGATGAGCACTTTGGCGTCCATCTTCACGTATTTGCCGAACCCGATCCAAGCCAGGACGACGACCAACCCGTACCGGGTGATCAACTGGCCTGCGTCGCTCAGGACTCTGTCGAAACGTGTCGTGGCGGCTGTTGAAGTGGTGGTCATGCATCGAGCGTGGCGTCGCACGATGACGTTTGATTAGTCAGTTTCTGACGATTCTCTGAAGAAGTGCCCTCGCTGCCGTTCCCAGCCAGTTCACGACGAAATCCACAGGCAGTATGTGGGTATGAGCATTGACGCGGCCCCAGCGCAGGGCCTTTGCGCGCTGGTCGTCGATGACGAGGCGCCACTTGCCTCCGTCGTCGCCGGCTATTTGAAGCGCGAGATGTTCGAGGTTCACCTGGCCCACGACGGACATCGTGCGTTGGATCTGGCACGCGAGGCCGATCCCGATGTGGTCATTCTCGATATCGGTCTGCCGGGTGTCGACGGCGTCGAGGTGTGTAGGCAGCTTCGCGCCTTCTCCGATGCCTACGTGGTGATGTTGACCGCGCGCGACACGGAACTCGACACCATCGTGGGGTTGTCGGTCGGCGCCGACGACTACGTCACCAAGCCGTTCAGCCCACGCGAGTTGGTAGCCCGGGTCCGAGCGATGATGCGGCGACCGCGCCGCACGCCGGACAAGAACATCGAAACAATCAGCCCACCGCGGCACTTCGGCACACTGCAGATCAACGTCGACGCGCGTGAAGTGCATCTCGACGGCTCACCGGTGATGCTCACCCGAACCGAATTCGACATCCTGGCAACGCTATCGGCGCGGCCGGGGGTGGTGTGGAGCAGAGGTCAACTGCTGCAATCGGTATGGGGCGACGCGTGGGTCGGCGCCGACAACGTGGTCGATGTCCACGTCGGTCGTCTGCGTCGCAAGCTGGCCGACGACCCTGGGGCGCCACGCTACGTCGTCACCGTTCGCGGCGTCGGGTATCGGATGGGGGCGGGATGATGCCGAGCCGTCATGGTATCGGACTGCGTGTGCTGGTGACCATTCTGGTTGTGGTGATCGCAGGGATGGCGACAACCACCGTCGTGGCGATGGCCATCGGGCCGCCGATGATCCGCCGCCTGATGGATCAAGCGGTCGTCCCGGGGCTCAACGGCGTTCATCCGTACGAACGCGCCTTCCGTGATGCGACCGCGTTATCGGTCGGCATCGCCTTGGCGGTGTCGGCGCTGGCGACGCTGTCGCTGAGCTATTACCTGAGCAGGCGGGTACACCGCTCGGCGACCGCGCTTTCGCGCGCAGCGTCGGCAGTTGCGAACGGGCACTACGCTATTGCCGTTCCGGCGCCCGGGCTTGGGAAGGAGTTCGACGCAGTCGCCGCCGCATTCAACACGATGGCACAGCGGCTCGGTGCCGCGGAAGACACGCGCCGGCAGATGCTGGCCGATCTGGCGCATGAGATTAGGACGCCGGTCTCGGTGCTCGAGGCATACATGGAAGCGCTCGAGGACGGAGTCCAACCCCTGGACGCGGAAACCATTGCCACACTGCGTGATCAGACGCGCCGTCTGACCCGGTTCAGTGTTGACGTGACGTCGCTGGCTGTCGCCGAACTGCGCACGACGTTCATCGACGCCGTCTGGACATCACCGGCGGAGCTGGTCTCTTCGGCGGTGTCGGCATTCGCGCCTCGGTACACCGCCAAGGGGGTGGCGCTGCGTGCGCAGACCACGGCCGGGCTGCCGAAGCTGTGGGCTGACCCCGAACGGCTCGCACAGGTGCTGAGCAACCTGCTCGACAACGCGCTGCGCCATACCGGCGCGGGTGGCGAGGTCAGCGTGCTGATGTTCGACAACGACGAGGAACTCGTCATCGCCGTGTCCGACACCGGAGATGGCGTTGCGCCCGAGCATCTCGGCCGGCTGTTCGACCGGTTTTACCGGGTCGACTCCGCCCGCGACCGCAGGCAGGGCGGTGCGGGCATCGGCCTGTCGATCGCCAAGGCGCTCGTCGAAGCGCACGGCGGGCACATCGAGGCCCACAGCGAAGGACACGGGACGGGCTGCACCATCAGTATCGGTCTGCCCTACCGCGGGCTGACTCAAGAGAAGGCCTTCCTGGATGGCTACCAGCATGGCGAGGACGATCGACTCGACGTCCGTCTCGGGAGGTAGTTCGCCACGCGCAGCGATGACATTGAGTCCGTCGCGAATCATGTTCTCCCATTGAGTGAATGACCCCGTGAGAGGTCAGCGACATCGTGGCCGCCTCAGACGCGTTGAGCTGTCTCGGGGGCTTTTTGCGGCGGCGCGAGCCGCTGCCTTGGGCTGACATTGCCAGACGGGGCCTAGGCGGGGTCGCCAGCGGCGGGGGTGCGGGCCAGTCGTCGAGACAACGGCAACAGGAGCAGCAGGCTGACGATGGCCACGACCACCACCATGACCACCACGCTGGGATTGTCGAAGCTTTGTCCGCCGACTACCAGGGCGGCGGCGATGTTGCGTTGGGCGGTGCCCAATCCCAGCACGGGCCGGGTGCCGGCAGCTGGCCCGCCCAGCGCCCACCCGGCGCCGTAGCCGATTGCGACGAACAACAGTCCGGCCAGGATGGCGCGGGTACCAAACACCGAGAGCACGTTCTGGAAGTTGACCACTACCAGCAGCACCACCACGGCGACGAGACCGAGGCTGGACAACCGGTCACACCAGGGTTTGGCTGCCGCGGCGGCACGGGGCAGTTTGGCGTTGACCGCAAGCGCAACAGCCAACGGTAGAAGCATCAACACGATTAGAGAACGGGCGATCTGTCCTGGGTTGACCGACACGCCCGGCAGCAGCAGGGGCAGCACGAGCGGGAGATAGCCGACGGTGATGACCATGAGCATCACCATCAACGCGACCGCGAATGCAAGGTCCCCCCTGGCGATCTGGGCCAATTTGGGTAGGAATGGTGCCCCTGCGGCGGCGCCGAGCAGCAACAAGCCGACGCCAAAGGGTTCATCGAGACGCAGCACCTTCGCCAGCAGCACAGCGACGGCGGGCATGAGTACGAAATTGGCTAGCAGCGACAGGCCGACGAGGCGCAGATTGCGCAGCGGAGCGGTGATCTCGCTGATCCTGAGGCTCAGACCCATCGCCACCATGCTCGACACGACAAAAATCAGGGTCGCGATTGGCACGGCGTGCTGCAGGACGGCCATCATGGTGCTGACCTCGATCCTGGGGACTTGGCACTTTCCGTCGGATAGGAGTTCTCTCGAACGTTTGTGGGCCTGGATGAGAGGCGACAGCAGCGAGGGATCAGGACTGCCGCTGCAACCGCACTGTACTCAACCCGCGGTTCTGCCGATGCGTTTCCACTGTCGGGCCCGGCTGCAGAGATCGCGTTGGTGCCGTTGCATGAATTCGCGAGAACACCAACGGACTTCTGGTGAAGTCACTGTCCGAATCTGCAGCGGCGCAAGGTTAGTTCGGTCCCAGGAGGCCTCCCCAGAGGCAATGCCGAGGCTGACGCGCTCACTCTTAACAACTCGTACTCACCGGTGAGTGTGGGCAGCGGGCGAGCAGAACGGACGGTCAGCAATCACAGAATGGCCCCTTACCTCTATCGCAGGCAGAGAGGGCTATGGCGGTGGCGGAGGGATTTGAACCCTCGGACGGGGGTTACCCGTCACACGCTTTCGAGGCGTGCTCCTTAGGCCGCTCGGACACGCCACCGCGTGGCAGCTTACCGGCCTACCGCGGTGCTGATCCAATCGCTTCGGTGCGGTGGCAGAGAATCAGGTCGTGACCAACCGGATCCAGGCCCTGCTCGGCGTCGATTATCCCGTCGTCCAGGCACCGATGACCTACATCGCGAGGGCCGAACTGGCTGCGGCCGTTTCCGAGGGCGGCGGCCTCGGCATGATCGAGACGCTGACCCCCGAGGGCCGCGCCGACCTGCACCGGGTGCGCGAACTCACCGACCGCCCGGTGGCGGCCAACCTGATGATCCAGGGCTGGAAACGCGATCCGTCGATCGTCGACGAACTGGTCGCAGCCGAGGTGCGCCACGTTTTCACCTCCGCGGGCGACCCCGCACTGTTCACCGCCCGACTCCACGACGCCGGCATGATCGTCGTCCACGTCGTGGGATCGCTGAAGGGCGCGAAGAAAGCTGCGTGCGCGGGCGTCGACGCTCTGGTGGTCGAGGGTGTCGAAGGCGGCGGGTTCAAATCTGCCCTCGGCGCGTCGACGCTGGTACTGCTCCCCCTCGTCGCGGACGAGGTCGACCTGCCGATCATCGCGGCGGGCGGCATCTGCGACGCCCGGTCGGCGGCCGCCGCCGTCGTACTCGGCGCCGAAGGCGTTCAAATGGGCACCCGCATGCTCGCCAGCCACGAGGCCGCCGTGCACGCCAACTTCAAGAACGCCATCATGGCCGCCGCCGACGACGGCACCGTGATGCTCGACATCCCCGGCAATCCGACCATGCGGGTACTGCGCACCGGCCTGGCCGCCCGGGTGGCCGCCAACGACCCCGACGTACAACTGCTCGGCCGGATCACCGACCTCTACTTCGACGGCGACATGGACGTCAGCGTCGCCAACACCGGCCAGGTGTCGTCGCGGATCATCGACCTGCAGCCTGCGGCGCAGATCGTCAAGCAGACTTGGTCGGAGATCGAAAACGTGTTGCGCGACAGCGGATCTCGGCTCGGCTAATCCGATCGCTGTCGCGCGAAGAACGCCTCCAGCGGCGCCGCGCATTCGTCCGACAGCACCCCGCCGCGCACTTCTGGCCGATGCGTCAGCCGACGGTCACGCACCACGTCCCACAGCGACCCGACCGCACCCGTCTTCGGTTCCCACGCACCGAACACCAACCGCTCCACCCGCGCCATCACCAGCGCACCGGCACACATTGTGCAGGGTTCGACCGTGACCGCCAGCGTGGCGCCTTCCAAACGCCAGCCGTCGCCGAGCGCGGACGCCGCCGCACGTAACGCGAGGATCTCTGCGTGCGCGGTGGGGTCGCCGGACTCTTCGCGCATGTTGGCCGCCCGCGCGAGTTCGGTGCCATCCGCAGCGACGATCACCGCCCCGATCGGCACATCGCGAGGCCCCGCGGCGCCCGCGGCCTCCAACGCAACCCTGATCAGGTCCTCGTCGGATTTCACCGACCCCAGCCTGTTGGTCGGTTCACCGACCGAGACGGTCCAGCACCGCCGACAACTCGTCCGCGAAGCCCATCTCCCGCGCGATGCGGCCCAACTGCTCGTCGGCGTAGAGGTCGGATTCGTCGAGGATGACGCCCAGCACCGCCTCCGGCAGACCCACGTCGGAAAGCAGGCCGAGGTCGCCCTCCTCGAACGGGTCGGCCTCTTCGAGTTCCTCCGGTGATATGTCGTTGTCGAGTTTCTCCAGCACCTCGGCAGCGATGTCGTAATCGAGCGCGGCCGTCGCGTCCGACAGGAACAGCCTGGTTCCCGCTGGCGCCGGCCGTACGATCACGAAGAATTCGTCGTCGACGTCCAGTAGGCCGAAAACAGCACCAGCGCTACGCAATTCGCGCAGTTCGTTCTCCGCTGCGGCCAGGCTGTTCAACGCGGCCTTGCGCATGGCCGAACAGCGCCACTTGCCGTCCTCGCGGACGACGGCAACCCCGAACCCGTCGGGCATGTCTGCCGCCGGTGCACCCTGTGCTCCCATGAGGGGTAACGGTAGTCCCGAGGTCGGGGCTTTACCAGCACTGGAAGACCAAGGCTGACGTCGGGCGACGCGGTTCGTGTGCCAACCTTGCAAGGTGACGAACACACCGATTTGTGTGGTGGGGCTCGGGTTGATCGGGGGCTCGGTGATGCGGGCCGCCGCTGCCGCCGGGCGTGAGGTCTTCGGGTACAACCGCTCGATTGACGGGGTGCAGGCGGCGAAGTTCGACGGCTTCGACGCCACCGAGAACCTCGACGAAGCGTTGGCCCGGGCCGCTGCTAGCAACGCCCTGATCGTGCTCGCCGTGCCGGTGCCTGCGTTACCCGCGATGCTGGCCCGCGTCCGCGACACCGCGCCAGATTGCCCGTTGACCGATGTGACCAGCGTGAAGAGTTGCGTGCTGGACGAGGTCCGTTCGTTCGGACTACTCGACCGCTTTGTCGGCGGCCACCCGATGACCGGGACCGCACACTCCGGATGGGCGGCCGGCGACGCCCGCCTCTTCGTGGGCGCGCCATGGGTGATCGCCGTCGACGACCACGTCGACCCCGACATCTGGGCGCTGGTGATGAACCTGGCGCTGGAGTGTGGATCCGTCATCGTCCCGGCTCGCTCCGACGAGCACGACGCGGCCGCAGCCACGATCTCGCACCTTCCGCATCTGCTGGCCGAGGCGCTGGCGATCACCGCGGGTGAGGTCCCGTTGGCGTTCGCATTGGCGGCAGGGTCGTTCCGCGACAGCACCCGGGTCGCGGGCACCGCGCCCGACCTCGTCCGCGCCATGTGCGAGGCCAACGCCGACGAATTGCTGCCCGCACTGGAACGCACGCTCGCCCTGCTCGGCCAGGCGCGCGACGCGTTGGCCGCGGAGAACCCGCTGACCGACCTCGTCGAATCGGGGCATGCCGCCCGCGTCCGCTACGACAGCTTCAGTAGGCCCGACATCGTCACCGTCGTGATCGGCGACGAGAACTGGCGCGAAGAACTCGCCGCGGCGGGCCGGGCCGGCGGCGTAATCAGATCCGCTCTGCCAACCCTGGGTAGTCGAGGATGAAACCGTCCTCGTCGACCGTGATGGTGGTCTCGGCGACCGGCGAATGCAGCTTGATCCCGTCGGGCGCGCTGCTGTAGGTGATGACAGAGGGCTCCACCGACAGTTCGGGCAACCGCACGTATACCACCGGACAGTTGATCGAGTCGCTGCGCTGATAAAGCCCGGTGCGCCGGATCGGCAGCGCGTTGAAGAACGGGCTGAAGATCACGTCGACGTCGAGCGCGCCTTCGTAGGCGGCGCGTTTTGTCTCACCGGTGTGCTGCTGCACCAGCCACATGTTCTCCTCGTCGCGCGCGATCGACAGTTGACGTTCGCGTGCGGCGAGCGTCACGGTCAGCGACAGCCGCTTGGTGCCGCCTCCCTCGTCGGTGACCAAGTCATAGGAGGCCGAGAACGCCGGATGCGACGGCGTGGCCGCGGCAACGATCCTGCCGTGCGCCTTGATCCGCTTGCCCGACAGCTGAACCCGGACGGATTCCATCCTCGGGACGTCATGGGCGCGCCACGTCAGGGTTCGCGGCCACGACGCCTTTCGCTCCTCGCTCCCGCGGGCGCTATCCATCTCCTCAGAGCGACCGTCACTCATACCTCTACCGTAGGCGAAGGATCGCCTCGTTCGTAGCGGGCTACCGAAGTGCTTTCGGGACGCCGTCCGGACTCGAGCGCGACCTCGTCGCCGAGCAGCGGTTGCGGCATCTTCCGACGCCCCTGCAACCGGCCGGTCCCTGGCACAGACAGCCAGACCGCGAACGCGAGCACGGCGTCGAGAATCAACGCCAGCGCGGTGACCATGAGCGCGCCGACCAAGGCGAGATAGAACTCCCGCACCTTGATCCCGTCGATCAGGTACCGCCCCAGCCCGCCGAGGCTCGCGTACGCGGCGACGGTCGCGGTCGCGACGATCTGCAGCGTCGCCGTGCGCAGCCCACTGAGGATCAGCGGCATCGCGTTCGGCACCTCGACCCGCAGCAGTACCCGGGACTCCGTCATCCCCATCGACCTGGCCGCGTCGACCACCAGCGGATCCACGTTCGCGATCCCGGAGTACGTCCCTGCCAACAGCGGCGGGATGCCGAGCAGCATCAGCGCCACGGTCGGCGGGATCAGGCCAAGCCCCCACAGCAGC
The DNA here is from genome assembly GCF_001667505.1 of Mycobacterium sp. ACS1612. GTDB lineage: Bacteria > Actinomycetota > Actinomycetes > Mycobacteriales > Mycobacteriaceae > Mycobacterium. The sequence continues at coordinate 9,363 of NZ_LZHZ01000007.1, read as the reverse complement.
ACGCCCAGCAACAGCACACCCAGCGTCGGTAGGGCGCGAAGCGCGTTGACGCCGGTGACCACCAGGAAGGTGCCGCGGCCGGTGTGCCCGATCAGCATCCCGATCGGCACGGCGATCAGCGCCGAGAAGAGGACCGCGACGACGGTGTATTGCAGGTGCTCGAGGATGCGTGCGGTCAGGCCTGCGGGACCTTCCCAGTTGGCCGCGGTGAAGATGAACGAAAGTGCTTGTTGCAGAAAGTTCATGCGGCCGCTCCCGCGGTGACTTTCTGGCGCCGCGCCCTCGGCGCGTTGGCCCCTCGCGTCCACGGCGTCAGCGCTTTCCCGACGAGCAAGATCAGCGTGTCGATGACGATGGCCAACACGAAGATCGCGATGATGCCCGCGATGATCTGGTCACTCTTGTTGGCCTGATAGCCCTCGGTGAACCAGGTGCCCAGGCCCCCGATTCCGATCACCGAACCGACAGACACCATGGAGATGTTCGTGACGGCCACCACGCGCACGCTGGCGGTGAGCACCGGAACGGCCAGTGGCAGCTCGACTTTCAGAATCCTGGCGATCGGTTTATAGCCAACCGCGGTGGCCGCGTCCAGCACCGCGGGTGACACCGCGTCCAGCGCCTCGGGGACCGCTCGCACCAGCAACGCGACGGTGTAAAGCGTCAGCGCGACAATGACATTGGCCTCGTCGAGGATGCGGGTCGGGATCACCAGCGGCAGCACCACGAACAGCGCCAGCGACGGGATCGTGAAGATGATGCTCGCCGTGACCGTCGTCAGCCTGCGTAGCGCTGTTGTCCGCTGCACCAGCGCGCCGAGCGGCACGGCAATGATCAACCCCAGCACGATCGGCACCAGGGACAGCCGCAGGTGGATCAGCGTCAGCGTCCACAGATCGTCCAGATGCGTGAGCAGATACCGCATCCGCTACCCCAGTTCCGGCACGCGGCGCTGTTCGCGCAGCAGCTTGAGCACATCGTCGGCGCGCACGCCACCGATCAACTGGCCGTCCTCGCCGACCGCCACGCCCAACCCGGACGGCGACGACAGTGCGGCGTCGAGAGCCTGCCGTAGCGTGCCGTCCGGCCGGAAGAACGAGCCGCCGCCGATGGTGCTGTCGTACAGGGAGTTTCCTTTGCGGTGGACCTCGACGCCCTCGGCGTTGATCCAGGCGTACGGTGTGCCGTCGGCCCTGGTGACCAGCGACCACTCTCCCGGTTCCAGCATCAGGCCGTCGACGTCGTCGTCCACGACGGTCTTGATCTCGTGCAGCGGCAGGCCTGCCGCATGGAAGAACTGCAAACCGCGGTAACCGCGGTCGGCGCCGACGAATCCTGAAACCAGTTCGTTGGCGGGGTTCGACAGCACGAACGCGGGGTCGGCGTATTGCAGCAGTGTGCCACCGCGGCCGAACACCGCGACCTTGTCGCCGAGCTTGACCGCCTCGTCGATGTCGTGCGTGACGAACACGATCGTCTTGCGCAATTCGCTTTGCAGCCGCAGGATCTCGGTCTGCAGTTCCTCGCGCACCACCGGGTCGACCGCGCTGAACGGTTCGTCCATCAACAGGATCGGCGGATCTGCGGCCAAGGCGCGGGCCACGCCGACACGTTGCTGCTGACCGCCGGACAGCTGCGCCGGATACCGGCTGCCGAGCTTGGGATCGAGTCCGACGCGTTCCATCACTTCGAGCGCGGACTTGCGTGCGCTGCGCCGTGATTCGCCGCGCAGGACAGGCACCGTGGCGACGTTGTCGACGACCCTCAGATGCGGCATCAACCCTGCGCTCTGGATGACGTAGCCGATGCCAAGGCGCAGCTTCACCGGGTCGACCTTGGTGACGTCCTTGCCGTCCACGGTCAACGTGCCCGAGGTCGGATCGATCATCCGGTTGATCATCCGCATGGACGTGGTCTTGCCGCAGCCGGAGGGACCGACGAACACTGTGAGAGTTCCCTGCGGAACTTCCAGTGTCAAATCGTCGACCGCGACGGTGCCATCGGGATATTTCTTGGTGACTTTCTCGAATGTGATCACTTTTTCACCGGCTTGTCGAAACCGTTGTCCTTGATCCACTGTGCCGCCGCCTCGTCGGGATCCACTCCCTTGTTTCCCTCGACGGCCGTGTTGAGTTGGATCAGCGCCTCCGTTGTCAGTTTGGCGCTCACGGCGTCCAGCACTGTCTTGAGTTCGTTGGACATCTTCTGCGAGGCCACAAGCGGAACGACGTTGGCAGCGAGGAACACGTTTTTCGGATCTTCGAGCACCACCAGTCGATGCTGCTCGATCGCCGGTGAGGTGCTGAAGATGTCGGCGGCGGTGATGGTGCCGCTCGTCAGCGCCTGCACGGTGGCGGGGCCGCCGCCGTCGCTGATCGCGATGAAATTCGCGGGCGCGATGTCCAATCCGTACTTGTCCTTCAGACCCACCAGACCGGTGACGCGGGTCTGAAACTCCGACGGGCCGCCGACTTTCACCTCGGGCGAGTGCGTCGCCAGGTCAGCGATGGACTTCAGGTTCCACTTCTGCGCCGTCGCCTCCGTGACCGCGAGGGTGTCCTTGTCCTCCGCGGGCGACGGATACAGGATCGACAGATCGCCGGGCAGCGCCTTGAGCAGACCCAGCAGCACCGCGTCGGGCGTGGTCGCCTGCGTCTCCTTGTCGAAGTACTGGAGCAGATTGCCGGTGTACTCCGGAATCAGGTCGATGGAGTGGTCTTGCACCGCGGGGATGTAGGTCTCGCGGCTGCCGATGCCGAACTGGCGGCCCACCGTGAAGCCGTTGGCCTCCAACGCCTGGGCGTAGATCTCGGCGATGATCTTGGATTCCGTGAAGTCGGCGGAACCGACCTTGATCGACTTCAGATCGCCGGATATCTCACCACCGCCGAGCGGATTGGAACTGCCACACGCTGCGGTTATCAGCGCGAGGACGGCGGCCAGGATCGCCAGGATCGATCTACGGTTGCTCGACATACCCAAAATCCTCTCGGCGCATAGGCTCCCCCGGACACTAGCGAGATGCGGGTGAGAACGCCGCCCTTTAGGTCACGGTGCGCGCCGATATGGTTTCTTTCGATGCCTCGAGGGGCAAAGATAAAGCCATGACCAGCGATCCCTCCGCCTCGCCCGATCGCCCGTTGGGCGAGGTTCCTCCGCTGCCCCCTGGAGAGCCGGATCCGACGGCCACGCCCGGTGAATACCTGATGTCACCGAAGTCTGCGGTCAAGTTCACCCGCGCTGCGGCGCTGTGGTCTGCGCTCATCGTCGGTTTTCTGATCCTGATCTTCCTGCTGGTGTTCATCATGCAGAACACCGATTCGGTGACCATCCACTTCTTCGCGTGGGAGTGGAATCTGCCGTTGGGCGTTGCGATTCTGCTCGCCGCGGTGTGCGGCGGGCTGTTGACCGTCGCAGCAGGAACGGCCCGCATCATTCAGCTGCGTCGCGCGGCCAAACGGAATCTGAAGGCGGGCCCCTAGCCGCCAGCGCGCACTTGGGCCGCGATCACCTCGGGGTGGGTGTACGGGATCATGTGGTTCCCGTCGACGGTCAGCAGTTGTGTACCCGGCGGGGTGTCGGCCAGCCTGCGGGCGTGGTCGATGCTGATCAGCTTGTCGTCGAAGGCGGCGATGATCACCGACGGCACACGAATCTGCGCGACGTTGTCGTCGATCCAACGGGACGTGTCGTCGAACTCGAGTTGTTCCGAGGCGTATGCGGCCAGGTTGCCGGGCGACATGGTCACCGACAGCAGCCTGCGCGCGTACGCGGGATCCACCGGGGCAGGCTCGAACGCTCGCTCAGAGCCGCCGGCCACGATGAGGCGCTTGATGACGTCGCCCACGGTCACCTCGACAAGCGTCCGGACGACGGGCAGTTGCGTAAAGCGGATGTAATGGGCGTTGAACCGGTCCATGGGCTGCGACCTGGTGCCGCCGGCGCCGGGTGCGACGAGGATCATTTTGGCGATGTCCTGCGGATAGCGACGGGCGAGGCCCAGCGCCACCGCACCACCGAACGAGTGCCCGACCACGATCGCCGGGGAAAGCCGCAACTGCGTGAACATTTCGTGCATCAGCTCGATCTGCTGCTGGTACGGTAACCAGCCGCCCTTCGACCAGCCGAACCCCGGCCGGTCGAGCGCGATCACACGCCTGCCTTGCAGATGAGGCAAGACGGGGTCGAAATCGTCATGCGTACCGGGCAGTCCGTGGATCATCACGACCGGCGGCCCGGCACCGGGCTGCTCGCGATAGTGAATGTCCTTGCCTCGCAGGCTGATATGCGTCCCGTCGGACTGAGGCATGGCCGGCAGCTTGGCGACGGTGAGGTTGACGACCGTCACCGCCACGATCAGCACCACCACTGACCAGAGGCCGAAGCGGACGAACCGGCGCATGTCAGCCCAGCACGCGTAAGCCCTCGGCCACCAGTGGCGCCACCGCCTGGTCTACGGCGTCGGCATCGTCGGCGACGCCGCCACCCATCCTCGCCCGGAACGCGATGCCCGCGGCGATGATCGCGACCTTGAAGTAACCGAGCGCCATGTAGAAGTCCCAGTTGTCCAGCGGCTGTTGCGCCGCAACGAAATACCGGTTGGCCAGTTCGTCGACGTCGGGCATCAACGGTGATGCCCATGCGGAGGCGGCGTGGATCATGTTGAACATCGGATGCCGGTACACGCACATCAGCGCGGCGTCGCTGAGCGGATCACCCAGCGTGGACATCTCCCAGTCCAGTACGGCAACCACCTTGGTGGCGTCGTGGGAATCGAGGATCGTGTTGTCGATCCGGTAGTCGCCGTGCACGATCGAACTGCGGCTCTGCGGCGGAATCGCCTCTGCCAGAGCAGAATGCAATCTTCTGACGTCAGCATCGCAGGGATCGTTCTCGCGCCGGACCAGCTCCCACTGCCCGCCCCAACGCCGCACCTGCCGTTCCAGATAGCCGGTGGGTTTGCCGAAATCGCCGAGCCCGACAGCGTCGGGGTCGACGGCGTGCAGATCGGCGAGCACCCGGATCAGCGCGTCGACGCAGTCGCTGATGACGCTTTTGTCACCGAGCTTCTCCAGTTCCTCGTCGTAGCGAACGACGCGTCCTTCGACGTGCTCGACCATCTGGAACGGCGCACCGAGCACGGAGTCGTCGTTGCTCATCGTGACGGCCCTCGCGACCGGCACCGGGGTGTCGGCCAGTGCTGCCACCACCTTGTACTCGCGCGCCATGTCGTGCGCGGACGGTGTCAGGCCGTGCAGTGGCGGCCTGCGCAACACCCACTTGGAGCCGTCGTCGAACACCAGGAAGGTGAGGTTCGACCTGCCGCCGGAGATCAGCTCGGCGCGCAGTTCACCGCTGCGGGGAATGCCGGTGGACTGCAGGTGGCGATCCAGGGCGTCGAGATCGAGGCCTTCGAGCGAGGTAGTCACCGAACTTGTCTACCACCGCCGGTTTCGCGGCAGCAGGTCCCATACGTGCTCGGTGCCGTTGACGGCGGCGACGTACAGGTCGCCCTTGCGCGACGACAGCAGCCGGGTGATCCCGGCGTAGTCGACGTTGACACACAGGATCTTCTCGGTGCGCATGATGGTGTGCACCAGCCCGTTGATCACCCCACCGTGGGTGAACACCGCGACCGTGTCCTCGTGCTCGCCGGCGTCGGCGATGGCGCGGATGCCCTCGTTGATGCGGGCCAGAAAGGCGTCTTCGTCGACGCCGCTTGGCAGGTGGCCCGCTGCGAGCCGCGCCAGTTGCTCGGGGTACTCGGCGGCGATCTGCTCGACGGGGATGTAGTGGGCCATGTCGCGGTCGTATTCGGCGAGCCGGGCGTCGACCTCGATGGGCAGGCCGAGCGCGTCGGCGACGGGCTCCGCGGTCTGCACCGACCGCCGCTGCGGGCTGCTGATCAGCCGCTTGACGGGAAACCGCGCCAACGCGTCGGGCAGCCTCTTGGCCTGCTCGATGCCTTCCTCGGACAGGTCGGGGTCCGAGCCCTGGCCGGGTTCAGTGCGCAGCGGGAGCGCGTGCCGGATGAGTAGTAACTGCACCGTGCCACCATAGGGTGATGGGTTACGCCGACGAACTCTTCGATCTCACCGACCGGGTCGTGCTGATCACCGGCGGTAGCCGCGGACTTGGCCGTGAGATGGCCTTTGCCGCCGCACACTGCGGCGCCGACGTGATCATCGCCAGCCGCAAATACGACACCTGCGTCGAGACTGCCAAGGAGATCGAGGCGGCGACGGGCCGTGCAGCGTTCCCGTATCAGGTGCACGTCGGACGCTGGGACGAACTCGACGGGCTGGTGGATGCTTCCTATGAGCGGTTCGGCAAGGTCGACGTGCTGATCAACAACGCGGGCATGTCACCGCTGTACGAGTCGCTGGAGTCGGTCACCGAGAAGTTGTTCGATGCGGTGGTCAACCTCAATCTCAAGGGGCCGTTCCGATTGACGTCCCTGGTCGGCGATCGGATGGTGGCCGACGGCGGCGGATCGATCATCAACGTGAGCTCGAGCGGGTCGCGGCGGCCGCGGCCCGAACAGTTGCCGTATTCGGCGGCCAAGGCGGGGCTGAACGCGCTGACCGAAGGGTTCGCCCTGGCGTTCGGGCCGACGGTACGGGTCAACACGCTGATGCCGGGACCGTTCCTGACCGATATCAGCAAGGCGTGGGACATCCCGGCGACGACGAAGGGTGCGCAGCACTTCGCGCTCAAGCGGCTGGGCAACCCGCCCGAGATCATCGGTGCCGCTTTGTTTTTGGCGTCCGACGCGTCGAGCTATACCAGCGGGTCGATCATTCGGTGCGACGGCGGCATGCCGTAATCACGGCTCGACGATGTTGAAGTCCGGGTCGGGCCGGTCCACGGCGGCGAGGACCGACGGCATTGCATTGGCGTCGCCAACCACGTCCATCCCCGGTGACGTCACATCGCCGGCGGCAAATGCCAACAGCCGCAACTTGTTCGCGAATGTGATGGTTGCCTGCGCGGTCGACTCGTCGGCGGGGCGCTGTCGGTAGACGAGCACGCCGTTGCGCACCGTGATGCGGTAATTGGTGGCGGTGTCGAGGAAGGTGATGTCGACGCCGACGTCGAGATCCCATGCCCGCGGCCCGTTCAGGTTGATGGCGAACGTGTCGAACAGTTGCTCGGGAGTCAACTGCGCCATCAGCGACGGCGACGCGGTCTGAGTGGGCGTACCGAAGTTGCCGTCTCGTAGTTCGGTCGCGCCCGACAGGAAGAAGTTGCGCCAAACCGCGTTCTCGGCGCCGTATGCGAGTTGCTCGAGGGTGTCGGCATACAGATCGCGGGCCGCGGCGTGGTTCTTGTCGGTGAAGATCGCGTGGTCCAGTAGAGTTGCGGCCCAGCGAAAGTCGCCGTCGTCGAACGCTTTTCGCGCGATGTCGACGACGTGGTCGATGCCGCCCATCGCCTCGACGTAGCGTGGTCCGATCGCTTCGGGCGGATGCGTCCACAGTCGGGCGGGATTGCCGTCGAACCACCCCATGTAGCGCTGATAGACCGCCTTGACGTTGTGGCTGACGGAGCCGTAGTAGCCGCGGGTGTGCCATGCCTTGTCCAGCGCAGGAGGCATCTGGAAGGTCTCGGCGATCTCGATGCCGGTGAAGCCCTGGTTCAACTGCCGCAGCGTCTGGTCGTGCAGATAGGCGTACATGTCCCGTTGCAGGGAAAGGAATTCGACGATGCGGTCCTTGCCCCAGGTGGGCCAATGATGCGACGCGAACACCACGTCGGCGCGATCGGCAAAGGTGTCGATGGCCTCGGTGAGATAGCCGGCCCACCCGTGCGGATCACGTACGAGAGCGCCGCGCAGCGTGAGGAGGTTGTGCAGATTGTGGGTGGCGTTCTCGGCCATGCACAGCGCGCGGAACTTCGGGAAGTAGAAGTGCATCTCGGCGGGCGCCTCGGTGCCCGGCGCCATCTGGAATTCGATCTCTACGCCGTCGAAGGTGTGCTTCTCGCCCGTTTCCCGGATGTCGACCGTCGGCACGATCAACGCGACTTCACCCAGCGACGGTGTCTGGCCGAGGCCGCAGCCGACCTGTCCTTGGGTGCCCCGCGACAGCACGGCCCCGTACATGTACGCGGCGCGACGCGCCATCGCCGTTCCCGCATAGACGTTTTCCTGCACCGCATGCTGGGTGAAGTGTTCCGGTGCGATCACGGCCACCTTGCCTGCGTCGACATCGGCCTGCGTGGTCACTCCGAGCACACCGCCGAAGTGGTCGACATGGCTGTGGGTGTAGATGACTGCCGTGACAGGGCGATTCCCGCGGTGCGCACGGTAAAGCGCCAGCGCGGCGGCGGCCGTCTCGGTGCATACCAGCGGATCGATCACGATGACGCCGGTGTCGCCTTCGATGAAGCTGATGTTGGACAGGTCAAGTCCGCGGACCTGGTAGATGCCTTCGACGACTTCGTAGAGTCCTTGCTTCGCGCACAGTTGGCTCTGTCGCCACAGGCTGGGATGCACCGACGTGGGCGCGTCACCGTCGAGAAACGAGTAAATGTCGTTGTCCCACACCACTCTTCCATCGGCGGCTTTGATGACGCACGGTTCCAGTGCGCCGAGGAAGCCCCTGTCCGCGTCTTCCTGATCGTGTGTGTCGGTGAATGGCAGAGTGGTCAGATGTTCGCGGTGTGCGGATTCGATGACGGCGGTCGGTGGCTTCTGCTCCATGGATCCAGACGATATTCACCCGATCGCCAAGCGGGCGGTGTTTGACTGATGCCATGGACGTCCGCCGAGTAGTCACCGGGCACGATGCATCCGGTAAGTCCGTGTTCGTCAACGACGAACTGGTGGCGGCATCGCCGACGACGGGCTTCCACCGACTGTGGGGCGGGGACACAACCCCGCAATTCCCGACGACGGCGCCATGCCCGAGCATCGGACATACTTCCCGCCGATCGGCGGATTCCGGTTCGGCATGTTCACGATTCCGCCGCACGCTGCCGCGGGCTCCGACATCGACCCGGCAGCCCTCGCGAATATCGAGACCGAGGCACCCGGATTGCTCCGCTACATGGACCCTTCCGATCCTGGCATGCACACCACCGACACCATCGACTTCGAAGTCGTGCTGGAAGGCACGGTGATCCTCGAACTCGACGACGGCGCCGAGGTAGTGCTGAAACCCGGAGACACCGTGATACAGAACGGCACTCGGCATCGATGGCGCAACGGCGGCGACACCGCAGCACGTCTGGCCGTGTTCATGTGCGGCGCCGCACACTCCGCATTGCCGGCGCGCTGAACCGTTAGGCGGCGTTGGGTTCGGGTCCGCCGGGGTGGTGGTCGTCTGGTGGGCGGAGGAGTCGTTCGGGGGTGTGGTAGGT
>NZ_LZHZ01000006.1 GCF_001667505.1 Mycobacterium sp. ACS1612 | reverse complement strand
ACACTCGACGCCGTCACAGCGCACTCGGCGGCCTCCCACCGATCAGCCGACTGCTACCAACGTCGTGACTAGGTACACCTAGTCGCGCCCCGCGCCGGTCAGCCCGTCCTGCAGCCACGCCTTGGTGCGGCCGGGATGGTTGGTCGCGACCCACGCCACGCCGACGTCGCGGCAATACCGGACGTCCTCGTAATGGTCGACGGTCCAGCAGTAGAGCGCCCGGCCCTGCGCCGCCGCCCTGTCCACCAGTTCGGGGTGGTCGCGCAGCGTGGCGATCGACGGCCCGACGGCGGTCACGCCGACGGTGGTGGCGGCGCCGCCGCCCAGATATCGCGAGGTCTCGCCGAGCAGAACCGTCGGCAGCATCGGCGCCGCCCGGCGGATCCGCCACACCGCCGCGGCCGAAAACGACATCACCACGGCCCGCGAGCGATCCGCCGACGCCGGTGCCGCGATGCCGTAGCGGTGCAGCAGCGCCAGCACCTTGCTCTCGACCAGCGCGCCATACCGGACGGGGTGCTTCGTCTCGATGAACAGCTTCACGGGCCGGTTGTGGTCGAGCACGAGCGAAACCAGGTCGTCGAGCGCGAGCAGCCCGGTGTCGCCCTGCCCGCCGTCGTCGCCACGGCTGGGATGCCAGCCCCCGAAGTCGAGTTCACGCAATTGGGCCAGCGTCATCTCGCTGACCAGACCGGTGCCGTTCGACGTCCGATCGACCCGGCGGTCGTGCACGCAGACCAGGTGTCCATCACGAGTGAGCCGAACGTCGCATTCCAGCCCGTCCGCCCCTTCCTGCAGCGCGAGTTCATAAGCCGCCAGGGTGTGCTCCGGACGTTCCGCCGATGCGCCGCGGTGCGCCACCACGAACGGATGGCCGCCGAGCGCGCCGTCGCCCGAATTCATACGGCTATGCTGCCGGGTTCTGCCCTTCAGACTCAACCGCAGTGGACGGTTCAGGAGTCTGACGAGTCTGTTGTGCGTCGTCGTCTCGGACGACCACCCAGCGCCTGGAGGGCAGCTCGACGGGTTGGCGCTCGAAGCCGAGGAACACCTTCATGGCAAGCAGCAGCGTGGCCAACGTCAGCAGATAGGCGATGATCGTCGTGACCGTGTTGTCGGCGATGCCCTGCGGATCCGTCGTGAAGCTGGTCGCGATCGAGAAGATCGACACGATGTAGCTGAACACCCAGACGATCCACCACACCACGATGGGTCTGCGCAACGTGCTGAGCCGATCCTCGACGCCTGCCAGCTCGATGACGAACACCGGCGCCCAGAACAGATTCACAAGCGGCACAAGGCAACCAAGCCGCAGCGACGGCGGGGTCCGCGGGTCGTCTTGTCGGTGGTGGGCGTAGGCGGCGGCCCGCCGCGCGATGAGCCAGTTGGTCAGCACCACCAGACTGGCAATCACCATGAACAGCGCGATGACGCTGACGAGCACACCCAGCCAAGTGGCGGCGAAGGCCACGAACCTGTTCAGCAGCACCGACCGGTTGACGATCAGCAGCACATACCGAATCAGGTGCACCAGCGCGGCGGCGCCCAGCACCGCCATCGTCGTGACGAGGACGCCGCGGACCATCGCCGGGGAGGGGCCGCTGCGGGGCGGCGCCGTCTGTTGTTCGGGGGTGTCGAAATGCTCGTGCAGCCCCCATCTGGGGACGGCCGCGTAGCGAGGGGTGGGCCCGAGCGGACGCTTGCGGCGGCGCGGCGGCGGGGCGGCACCGGGGCGCACCGCGATCCAGCGGTAACCGGCTGGCAATTGCGGCGGCGTGCGTCCGAGACCGACGGGCGGCGCGCTGGGACGCGCGCTCCACTCCGCTCCGGACTCCGGGCCCGACGGTGCGAGCAGCGTCCCGTTGCACCGCGGGCACCACACCCGTCTGCGGTCGCGCACGTTCCACCGCGTTCCGCACTGGGAACACACCTGAATCATTCAGCTCCTCGCGTCCGCAACGATCATTCAGCCCCTCGCGTCCGCACCTTCAACGCGACCAGCCTAGCGGCGGCCGGTCAGATGACGCCCGTGCCGCCGTCGTCGGTGACCACGGGACGGCCCGCACCCGCCCACGCCAGCATGCCGCCCGCGACGTTCACCGGGGTGTAGCCATTGCGCGCGAGGTATTGCGCGACCCGCTGCGACCGGCCGCCCGCGTGACACACCACGAACAGCGTCGCGTCGCCGTCGATCTCGTCGAGGCGCGACGGCACCTGGCCCATCGGGATGTGCTGGGCGCCCGGCGCGTGGCCCCGCTGCCACTCGTCGTCCTCGCGCACATCGAGCAGGATCACCGACCCGTCGAACGTCGCGGGAACATCGGCGATCTGAGCTTGCGCGACCTCGACTTCGTCCATGGCGTTACATGCTGGCACGAGGGACCACCGACGCACTACCACACCCACCAGTGACTAACGCGTCGATTTGATGTCAGCAATGCCCTACTATCCACAATTTCCACAGGTTCATCCACAGGCCTTCAGCGGCCGAAACACCGTTTGAGCCGCCGAATCTGTGTACTTGCTGAAGATTACTGTGGATAACCTTGCGTGGGTTCTCACCGCCAATCAACAGGCCGACCGGCTCCCGAGCGAAATGGGTTGGCCCACTAACTTTCCCGCAACGAGACGGCCGCGGCGGTCGCCGCTGTCGGTCTGTCGGTCGACGCGCCACGGGGCCTTTGCCGGCAGTCCAGTCGCGGTTTCGGCGTTTGCTGGCGCACCGGATTTCGCAGCGCCAACAACAGAGGTTATGATCGGCGTCACAGGCGAGGTCTGTGACAGATCTCACTGGGGGCGACCGAAAGAACGTGCAGGTCAGGAGGGGTTGATGGCGTCACATCCGATGGGTCCGGGTTCCGCTGTACCGCCCTCTGAATGGCATACCTCCGCCCACGTCTACACCCGCGCCCAGATGATGGCGTGCCTGCGCGCGGGCGTCATCGCGCTCGTGCTGCTGGGCATCCTCGCCCTGATCGTCCTGTACTGATTACGACAGGAAAAAGCCGCCGGCCCGGGTGACCGGCGGCTTTTGTTGACGGAAGAGGTCTGTCAGGCAGGCGGAAGAGGTCTGTCAGGCAGGCGGGTAGACACCCATCTGCTTGCCCTTATCGGTCTGCCAGAAGATGTCGGAGATCTCGTCGATGGTCTTCAGCAGCTTCTCGGCGACGGCGACGTCGAGCGACTTCTTGACGTCACCCGCGCCGTGCACACCGTCCCAGAACAGCTGGTGCAGGTTGGGGAACTGCTCGAAGTGATCCTTGGTGAAAAAGTCGGCCCACAGCACCATCAGGTGATGCTTGACCTCCTCGGCCTGCCGCTCCTTGATGATGACCGCGCGGGCCTTGAAGTGGTCGTCGTCAGAATCGTGATACTTCTGAATCGTCTTCAGACACGACAGCGCTTCGATCTTGGCCTGCGCAGGGTCGTAGACACCGCAGTACAGGTCGCAGTGGGCGTGGGCTTCAGTGGCGTTCGCGAAAAGTCGATGCAGCATGGCTTTAAACCTACCCTTCGGGGGTGGCGGGAAACTACCGGTGGCCAGTGAGATCACCGTTGCGAACGTTCAGAGTCGTCGATGAGTCGATGCGGCCCACGCTCACCGCGGGTGACGGGCTGATCGTGATCCGCGGCGGCACCCCTCGGCGAGGCCAGATCCGGGTGTTCCGTGACCCGCGCCGCTCGACGCGCTGGCTCGTCAAACGTGTCGGCGATGTGCACGGGTCGGGCCGCGACGCGATCTTCGAGGCGCGCTCGGACAACCCCAATGCCCCGGGTTCCGTCGACTCCCACGAGTTCGGCTGGGTGTCGTCGGCCGAGTCCTACCGCGTGCTGTGGACGGTGAGGGCGCGCTCCGACTGAGCGACGTGCCGCCAGAAGTTTGCCGCCCGCACCCGTGTCCGCTTGCGGGCAGGTTTGACAAGTCGCATTCTGGTGAAATCGATCCACAGGCGTGTCGCGGATGATCCGAACACCGATGGCGCGGAGGCGAGATGGACATGGGGTCCGGTCGGGCAATCGAGATTGCCCCGTTTCATTCACATGGATCCCTCAAGGGCTTCGTGATCTCAGGGCGCTGGCCGGACTCGACCAAGGAGTGGGCACAGCTGTTGATGGTCGCGGTCCGGGTCGCCTCCCTACCCGGATTGCTTTCCACCACAACGATTTTCGGTGCCCGCGAGGAACTGCCCGACGAGCCGGAGCCCGGCACCGTCGGGCTAGTGGTGGCGGAAGGCCCGGTCGTCGGTGAATCAGCGGTCCCCCCTGGGCATTTCGCCGACCATCAGCCACCGGCGCTGCTGATGCTCCATCCGCCGTCGGAGACCATGCCGTCACTGCCGGAGTGCACCGGCGCCGCGTCGGGGTGCGTGCTGCTACCCGGCATCCCTTATCTCGGCCTCGAGCATCGCGCCGCATGGGTGGAGGCGGAGGCCGACGGCACGGTGACGTCGATGGTGAGCCGCGTCGGGGTCGACCCGATCAGCCACCCCGACACCGCCATATTGGCGATGCTGCTCGCGGCATAGGGTTTTCGAAGGTTCGACGTCGCAGTCTCCGACGTCGTGGCCATCGCGGCGGGCGCGGTACTGCGCAGATGATTGCTCTACGACGTCGCAGTCGGGCTCGAGGGGGTGACCGTCGGGGGCACGACAGCTATTGCCGTCACCGCTGCTGCAGCGGCCACCGCGGTCCTTGCCGCAACCGCCGTAGGCATTCGCTCGGACCGCCACCACGCGAATCGTCGTAGCATCGGCGCCGACCGCGGGCTGGCTACTGTCGGTCAAACGGCTGACCTGCTTCGGTGGGTCGACTCGCTATCCCTTCCTACATGGTCTGGAGTGCCAAAGGTCACACCTTTTGCATCCTGTTGCCTGTGCAACTAGCAAACACTGGTTTCCGCTCTGGATCGTGGCAGCGGAGTTGCCCGTGGTGAACATCAGCATTGGTGTGACGAGCTGTATACAACTTCCAGGAAAGTCATTGGTAGCGACCCATTATTATTTGCTTCCTCGCACCGTAGGATGACGGTGCCGGCTCACACCGACAAGCCGTTAAGACCTGTAGCGGCCACACGAAACGAAAAGGCGGGTTAACTTTTCAGCGGTTTGCACTTGGTTGTGGGCACAACTCTCGCTACGATGATCAGCAAATACGCCGCCCTACAAACCCGCTCGTCAAGCATGTGGAGGTCAAATCGATGAGCAACACGTTCGCCGCTCGGCTAAACCGGCTGTTCGACACGGTTTACCCGCCGGGTCGTGGTCCGCACACGTCCGCCGAAGTCATCGCTGCCCTGAAGGCCGAAGGCGTAACGATGTCGGCTCCGTACCTGTCGCAGCTCCGCTCAGGCAACCGCACCAACCCGTCGGCAGCCACCATGGCCGCCCTTGCCAACTTCTTCCGTATCAAGCCGGCGTACTTCACCGACGATGAGTACTACGAGAAGCTCGACAAGGAATTGAGCTGGCTCGCGAATATGCGCGACGAGGGCGTTCGCCGCATTGCGGCGCGCACAGTCGGCCTGTCCGCAGAGGCACAGCAGGACATTGTCCAGAAGGTCGACGAGTTGCGTCGTCGGGAGCACCTGGACGATTAGCCCGCCGTCCGCCGCGACGCGGCGTCCGGCGAATCTGGGAAATTCGGTCTGCTAGACCGTCCCCGTCTTGGCGAGAGCCAGCTGACGATATTGGTGTGCGATCTCGAGGATCCACTCGCGGTCTGAATATGTCGTCGGCTGGCGTAGCCAGCCAAGTCCCGGAAATGTGGCGCTGGTGTTCTCCGGCGCATCCTCTCTGCCGTCATAGATCCACTGTGCGACGGTGTGCGCCTGCTCCTGCGGCGGCACCGGCGGCGATTCGAGCTCCGACAACTCTGTTATCTCTTCGGCGCCTTCGAGGTCGGGCGTCGACCGGGCGCCCACGCGCCGCTTGCGCGCGGCGTCGGCAGCGGTGGCTTCCAGGAACAGCGCGTCCGATATCAGCGACATCCGCTCGGCCACCCGGAACACCAGCGGTCCGCGCGGCCGGACCCCGATGCCGACATCGGGATGCCGCCTGCCCAATTCGGTTAGTAGCGGCTGAATCGTGCGCAGCTCGTAGCGCGCGCCAAACCAGTCCTCGATGCTCGGCAACAGCGAGCCCGCAGCGACGACCAGCATGGCGCAGCCCAGCAGTGTGGCCGCCGCCCCGACGCCCAGTAGTTCCGTGCGACCGGCCATCCGCAACAAGAAGAATGCCGCGGCCAGCACGATCAGCACGATGCCGAAGGTGAACACGAACAGGGCGCGGCCGCGCCTGCTGCGGTTCGAATGCCGCATACCCGCCCACGACACCAGCGTCAGCGCCAGGAACACGTAAAGCAGCGGCAGCAGCCAGGGCAACCTACCGTCGCTGGAACCCAGGTTTTGCTTGAGGTAGGCCTCCGGTGCCATCTCCGGTTGCTGGCCACTGGAGAAGAAGATCACCAGGCTCACGACGGCGATGATGCCGGCAACGCTGTACTGCGCGATGGCGATTTTTTTGATGGTCGCCGGCGACTTGTTCGACGAGACGGTGGTGATCATCACGCAACTGCCTGCCGCGCAACAGATCAGCGCCACCTGCGACAACCCCATCGCGATGTTGTTCCAGTGCAGCAGGGTGTCGAGCATCAGCGTCAACGGCTGCCAGTTCAGCGCAGCCACCAGCCCGAGGCTGCCGAGCGCGAGAATCATCGCGGTGCTCACCAGCGACTGCTTGTTGACCAGGGCCCAGCCGATACGAAGGCCGGTCGCCAATCCGAGCAGACCGGCGATCACCCAAATGATCAACCAAACGCCTCTCCGAGTCGGACCTGAACAATCGACGAGCGATCCGACGGTAGACGACCAAGCCGGTAGATGAGCAGGGCCGCGAAGTCCTCGGCTTCCTGCTCGGCGTCCTCACCGGCGGGACCCATGCACCCGGTCCGCTGGTTCAGCATGTAACCGATCAGGTCGGAGCTGGCCATCTCGGTGTTCTCCCTGGCCGCCTGGACCACGGGGATGCCCTCGTGACCCAGCACCAGATGGCCGAGTTCGTGAGCCAGGGTGCGGTCCCACGCGGGTAAGCCCTTCTGGATCAGGAAGACGTCGCGGTCGGCGTATTGGCGCCACTGCCCGCACACTCCTGGTGGCAGGTCGGCCATTTTGAGTTCTATCGGCCGGTTACGATCCTCGCTCACGGCATCGACGAGGCGGGGCAAAGAGACTTCCCCGCGTCGTGGGGCAAGGTCGAGCACCGCGCTGACGGCGCGGGTGACGCGGCGACTGGCAGGCATACAACCCCCTTTCGACGTCCACTATGCGCTGTCCGCCCGGTTTGGACGGACAGTTCCATCAGTTCACAAACCGCGCGGTGGCACTTGTGTGCACCGCCCGGCCCGCCTTCGCCTGGCGATAGCCAACCAATCCCCCGGCGCCGGTGAGTAATAGCATGCCCGCTACGCCGGGCACTGCCAAGGCCGCGACCTGGGACAATCCGGCGTTCCGCAAATAATCCGCGTAGCCGATCCGGTATGTCGCAGGTGGCACTGCGGCGTTGCTACCAGCGTTGGCTGGCAGCGGTTCCCGACCTGCGGGCGGTTCTGCCGATACGGCGCGCGGCGCTGCCGGCAATGCCGGAGCTGCGGGCGCGCCGCCCGCGCCGAGGCCGACGGCGGGCGCGACGATGACCGGCAGGGTGACTGGTGGGATCGGCAGCTCGACGGGTGCGGCACCGACGTCGGGGACGCTGTTGATCACCGGCGGTTCCGACGCGGCAGGCGGCAGTTGCATCTCCGGCGGCAATGCCCCGTTGCCTCCGGGCGCCTGCGGAACGGCGCCGCCACCACCACCGCCTGGTGCTGGCAGCCCAACCGACGAAGTCGTCGTGGTCGGCGTACCTGTCGTGGTGGTCGGCACAGGCGTGGTGTCGGTCGGGGTCCCCGTATCGGTCACGACCGACGGCGATTCACTTGGCGTCGAAGGCGGCTCTGATGACCCACTGGGCTTGCAGCCGTGGGCATTGCCTTTGCGCTTCTTGTTGCCGCAGTTGCCGGTGCCCGGGTTGGCGCCGGTGCCGGGCTTCTCGGTCGCGGATGCGGTGCCCGGCGTCTGGTCGGCAGTGGGGTGCTCTTTCGGCTCATCGCCGTCGTGCTCACCCGGGGCTTCCTTACCTGGGTCGTCCGCAGGCGAACCAGGGGGCGGCGGTGGGGCCGACGGATCGGCGAGAGCCAGCGCCCCGCCCAACCCGCAGAAGAAGAGGCCGACGGTCACTATGCAGGCCGACGCGGCGCCGTGCACACGCGAACCCACGTCGTCACCACCCTTCGCGGCGTCAACAGCGCCTATTCACGAGATCCGTTGATTCTTGCACAGCCATGGCAAACGGTTCGCCGTGGATTTCCAGCTACCCGCGGGCCGGACACACCGAAACGCCCGATGGTCCGGACGATAGTGTTGGATCTCCAATTACGGACGAGATCACTGGGAGGCCGCCGGGATGAGCCTGTTCAAGCGCAAAACCCGAGCCACCCGTCGCGCCGAGGCCCGCGCCATCAAGGCCAAAGCCAAGCTCGAGGCCAGGCTGGCCGCCAAGAACGAAGCGCGCCGCATCAAGTCGCAGCATGCGGCCGAGACCAGGGCACTGAAGGCGCAACTGCGGGCCCAGCGAGACAGCGACAAGGCCGCGCTGAAGGTGGCCGAGGCCCAACTCAAGGCGGCTCGCGAGGGTAAGTTGTTCTCCCCCAGCCGAATTCGGCGGATGCTCACGGTCACCCGGCTGCTCGCCCCGATCGTGGTGCCGCTGTTTTACCGGGCCTCCATCGCCGCGCGCGGCTATCTCGACGAGCGCAAGGCCGCTCGGCTCGGCGTCCCGCTCGCCCAGTTGGGTCAGTTCTCGGGGCACGGCGCTGAGTTGTCGGCGCGGATCGCAGGCGCCGAACAATCCCTGCGACTGGTCGCCGAGAAGAAGCCGAAGGACGCCGAGACCAAGCAGTTCGTCACCGCCATCACCGACCGGCTGCGTGACCTGTCGGCAGCCGTCACGGCCGCGGAGAACATGCCGGTGTCGCGCCGTCGCGCTGCCCACGACGCGATCTCCAAACAACTCGACGGCATCGACGCCGACCTGATGGCCCGACTAGGCCTCGTCTGACCGACGTGTCGACCACCAATCCCGCTGCGCGCCTTCGTGGTACGGCCGCGGGATTGCTGACCGCTGCGCTGGCCGTCGCCGCGCATGCGGTGGGCAGCGGCGCGGCCCCGACAGGCGCGGTCGTCGGCCTGCTCGCGGTGCTGGCCGCGACGGTCGGCGCGCTGGGCGCCACCATGGCCCGCGCCGCCGATGTCAGGGTGCTGTTGGGTCTGCTCGCCGCGGGCCAACTCTGCGGACACATCGTCCTGGGCGCCGTCGGGCACAGCCACGCGGCCGCGACGGCTCCGCCTGCCGCCGTGATGCTGGCGGCTCACGCGGTCGCCGTCGCAACTGGCGCGCTGCTGATCGCCGCCAGTGATCGACTGTGCCGCGCGCTGTCTCACGCCGCGCGTGCCGCGGTGCGCAGCGTCGCCGGGCCCGTCACCGTCGCGCCCGTGGTGGCCGTCGACGATGCCGACCAGCCGCCCCGTTGGGTGCTTCTGCTCGCCGCTTCGATGTCGCACCGGGGTCCGCCGGTCAGCCACAGCCGCTGACCCGACACCCCTTCGACACACGAAAGCCACAATCGAATGCGAATCAGTACCCGGGCGTCCTCGCGCGCCCTCATCACCGCTGCGGTGATTCCCGTCGGCCTGCTGGCCGGCGCCGCTCCGGCGTCGGCCCACGTCCACGCCGACGCCGACAATCCGGCACCCGGCTCCTATTCGGTGGTCACCTTGAGGGTGCCCAACGAATCCGAAAAGGGCGCTTTGACAACACAATTGACCGTTGCGCTGCCCGATGTTGCCTCGGCGAGCACCGAAGTCATGCCGGGCTGGACCGCCAAGCTGGACCGCGACGCGGCCGCTGGAACGGTCCGCTCCATCACCTGGACCGCGTCGCCGGGAGCAGGGATTCCACCGGACCAGTTCGCGCTGTTCCGGATCTCGGTGAAGCTGCCGGACACGCCGTCCATCAGCCTGCCCGCCACGCAGACGTATTCGGACGGCACGGTGGTGAAGTGGGATCAGCCCACCCCGCCAGGCGGGGAGGAGCCCGAACACCCGGCGCCCGAGATCGCGCTGCCAGGCGCGTCGGCCTCGAAGCCCGCGGTCGACGACACGTCGCGCTGGCTGGCGGGTGGCGCGCTGGCAGTCGCCGCCGTTGCGGTCGCATCAGCCTTCCTGATACGACGTCGAGCATGAACCGCCTCATCGCGACGCTGCTGGTGGCCATCTGGCTGACCATGGCGGCGGTGTCCGGCGCCGGTGTCGCATCGGCTCATGCGACGCGCGTCGCGACCGACCCCGTCGAGAACACCGAGCTGACCCAGGCGCCGCAGCAGGTCAGCGCGATGTTCAACGAGGCGTTGCAGACACAGTTCGCCGCGATGACGGTCGTCGGCCCCGACGGCAATCTCTGGTCGACGGGTGATCCGCGCGTCGACGGCGCGGTCGTCAGCGTCGGGGTGCGGCCGCTCGGCCCGTCGGGCACCTATACGGTCAACTACCGGGTGACGTCGGCCGACGGCCATGTGGTGTCCGGGTCGTGGTCGTTCAAGCTGACTGTCTCGGGCACCGGCACGCCGGGTCCGTCGGCGTCGGCGACAGCACCGCATGACGACGGCATTCCGGTGTGGCCGTTCTTCGTCGCCGCCGGACTGATCGTCGCGGGCGCTGCGATATGGGCGGTGCGGCGACAGCGGTGACTCCGCTGTTGTCGGCGGTGGTGCGCGCGGCGGCCGACTTGTCGGCCGTCGTCGCGTTCGGCCTTGCCGTGGTGCCGATGCTCGACGTGGCCCGTTACCGCGACGAGTTGATTCGGCGCGCCACCGGTCCGTTGACGATCGTGGCCGCGGTCTGGTTTGTCGCGGACCTGCTGCGCCTCGTCGTGGAGACCGCACAGGCCGCGGCGGTCGGGCTGCGCTGGCTGGGTGTGCACACGGTGCTCGATTTCGCGTTGCACACCGCGCCGGGGCGGTCCGCGCTGTTCAGCGTGGTCGCCGCGGGTCTGGTGGGGCTGCTTGCGGTGGCGCGGCGGACTCCGGCGATCAACGTTGCGGTCGCTGGTTTGGCGGCGGCCGGGGTGGCGGCGCGTCCGCTGACCGGCCATCTGTCGGAGAGTCCGGTGGGCGGCTTGGCGGTCGCCGTGCACACGCTGGCGGCGGCGCTCTGGTGCGGCACGCTGGCCGCGTTGGTGCTGACGGTCAGGCACCGCGGCCAGTGGGCCAGGGCGCTGCCGCGGTTCTCACAGCTGTCGCTGGGTTGTGTGGCGGCGCTGCTGGCAGGCGGCGTGGTCGGGGCGGTGATCGCGCTCGGCTCGCCGAGTCAGCTGGTCACGACGGGGTACGGCAGGCTGCTGACCGCGAAGATCGTGCTGACCGTGGCTCTGGTGCTGTTGGCCTACCGCAACCGGACGATGTGGCTGCCCGCTGCGCGTGCGCACCGGGCCACCGCGGTGGTGTCGCGGTCGCGGGCGTTGTTCGAGGTGGCGATGATGGCGGTCGCGCTGATGCTGGCGGCCGCCCTGGCAGTGACCGGTTAACGCCATACTTGCCCTGGCATGATGGGAGCCACTGCCGGGTAGAGGAGACAGGCGCAAAGGAGCAGCCAGATGGCAGACCAGCAGGATCACCGCGACGACAGGCCCGACGCCGCAGCACCGGCGGCGGAATCGGCGTCGTCGGCGCCCAGCCCGGAACCGGTCCCGCCCGCCCCAGAACCGCCCGCGCCCCCGGCGGCCAAGAAGACACCGGCCAAGGCCGCGAAGAAAGCTGCGAAGAAGGCTCCCGCCAAGGCCGCGAAGAAGACTCCTGCCAAGAAGGCGCCGGCCAAGAAGGCTGCGGCGAAGAAAGCCCCTGCCAAGAAGGCACCCGCGAAACTGGCCGACACCAACGGCGATCTCGCGTCGGCCGCCAAAGAGGCCGCAGCACAGGCGAAGTCCGCGGTCTCGACGGCAAGTAACCCTGTCAGCGGACCTGCCCCAGCACCGCTGATCGGACCCGAACCGACGCGGTTGCCTATTGCCGCCGCGATCGCCGCCGGGGTGCTGGCGATCCTGGTGGTGCTCCTCGCGCGCAGGCATTCAGCCGACTGAGACTTGACCCTCACGCGACGTCAGGGTCGATAGTGGCGACATGGACGCCAGATCCGTCGGTGCGGTAGCCGCCCTCACGGGCATATCCGTACGCACGCTGCACCACTACGACCACATCGGTCTGGTGGTGCCGAGCGTGCGCACCTCCGCGGGCTACCGCGGCTACACCGACGCCGACGTCGAGCGACTACACATGGTGTTGGTGTACCGGTCCGTCGGGATGCCGCTCGACGAGATCCGCGTTCTGCTCGACGATCCGGATGCGGACGTGGTCGAGCACCTGCGACGGCAGCATGCGCTGCTGCTGGAACAGGCCGACCGGCTACAGCACACGATCAAGGCAGTGGAGGAACTGATGAACGCACACCGCCAAGGCATTCAGTTGACTGCCGAAGAGCAAATCGAGATCTTCGGCACGACGGCGTTCGGCGACGAGTACGCCCGCGAGGCGGAGGAACGCTGGGGCGAGACAGCCGCCTGGAAGCAGTCGCAGCAACGGGTTTCGCAGTTCAGCAAGGATGACTGGATCGCGATCAAGGCCGAAGTCGACGCGCTGCTGGGCGATCTGGCGCAGGCCAAACGTGCAGGCGTGCAACCGGGGTCGGCGCAAGCCAACGATCTTGCCGCCCGTCATCGGGCGTCGATCCAGCGGTACTACGACTGCGATGACGAGATGCACCGCTGCCTGGCCGAGATGTATCTCGCCGATGAACGCTTCACCCGGTATTACGACGACGTCGAGCCCGGGTTGGCGCAGTTCGTCCACGACATCGTGGTGGCCCGTTACGCTTGACCTCCAGTAACCCGAGCTCATCGGGTTGGGGGGTGATGCGGTGCCGCTACCGTCGGGCACGGTGACCTTTCTGCTCACTGACCTCGAGGGGTCCACCCGGATGTGGGAGCAGGATCCCGAGGCGATGCGGGCCGCGATGCTGCGCCACGACGAAATCCTGGAGAAGACTGTCGCGGCGTATCGCGGTCACGTGTTCTCCCGGATGGGCGATGGCATGGCGGCTGCCTTCTCGACGGCAAGCGACGCGGTTTCGGCGGCAGTGGCAGTCAAACAGGCTCTGGCAGAGGAGGATTGGCGTACGGCCGAGCCGCTGAGGGCGCGCATCGGGCTGCACACGGCAGAAGCGGCCATCGTCGATGACAGCGGCTATAGCAGCCTTCCGATAAATCGCTGCGCCCGCCTGATGGCGGCGGCGCACGGTGGGCAGATTCTGATCTCCGCGACCACCGAGGCGCTCGTGCTCGGTGACCTTCCGAAGGGTTCGTCGCTGATCGACCTGGGTATGCACCGACTTCGCGATCTCGGCCGTCCACTGCGCGTTTACCAACTCGCGTCCGCGCACCATCAAGAGGAGTTTCCCCCGCTTCGCACGCTGGATTCGTTCCCGGGCAATTTGCCCGCCCAGATCAGTTCATTCATCGGTCGGCAAGCGGAAACCTCTCGAGTCATATTTGCGCTCAAGGCATCGCGCTTGGTGACGATCACCGGAGTGGGTGGAGTCGGCAAGACGCGCCTGGCGATTCAGGTTGCCGCCGAGCTACTTCCGCAATTTCCCGACGGTGCCTGGCTGGTCGAGTTGGCGACGGTACGCGACCCGGCAGCAGTGGTGGAAGCGGTCGCAGCGGTACTGCATATGACCAATCGCAGTACGCAAAGCCTCGAGGATTCCTTGATCGAAGCGTTGTCGCAGAAGCAGCTTCTGCTGGTGTTGGACAATTGTGAGCACGTACTCTCGCCCGTCGCGCGGCTGGTCGGCCGAATCGAACGATTCTGCACAGGCGTAGTGGTGCTGGCGACCAGCCGGGAGGGTATGGCCGTCGAAGGCGAACAGATGATCGCGCTGCCTCCGCTCGAATCCGGTGAACCGGGCGAAGATGTCGGACGGCTCGTTCACACGGATGCTGTCAGGTTGTTCGTCGAAAGAGCCCGGAACGTCAAGCACGATTTCATGCTCAGCTCGACCAACGACCGTGCTGTGGTAGAAATCTGCCAGCGCCTCGACGGTGTCCCGCTGGCCATCGAGTTGGCCGCCGCGCGGGTCATGGTCTTGAGCCCGGCGGAACTTCTTCGGCGTCTCGACCACCGGTTCCATGTGCTGGCCGGCGGGCGGCGCGGAGCGGTCGAACGGCACGCCACCCTACGAGCGGCCATCGACTGGTCCTACGAGCTGTTGAGTACGTCGGAACAGCACCTGCTTGCCCGCATGGCCGTGTTCACCGGCGGCTGCAGCCTGGAGGCCGTCGAAGAGGTCTGCGCCGGTGATCCGGTTCAGCGCGACGAAGTGATGGATGTGGTGACCAGTTTGGTGGCTCGTTCCCTCGTCGTTGCCGAGGACAGCTTCGCAGGCACACGTTTCCGGCTGCTGGAAACCATCCGTCAGTACGGCGAGGAGCGGCTGTCCGAATGGGGCGAGACCTCTCGCTTGATCGCGCGGCACGCGCAGTTCTATGCGGACCTGTCGGCCCGGGTCGCACAACACTTCTACGGGCCCGACCAACTGGTCTCCGCCAGACAAATGAAACTCGAACGCGACAACCTCCGTTCGGCACTTGCCAACGCCATCGACACCGGAAACACCGCCCTCGCTGTCCCGCTCGTGACGAATCTGCCCAACCGGACCAATACCGTCAGCCCCATCGGTGAGCTGATCCTCATCCCGGCGTCACGCGTGCTCAAGATGCCAGGCGCCGCCGAACAACCCGGGTATCCGCGCGTCCTCGTGGCCGCAGCGTACGACGCCCACGCCGGCGGCGACTGGGACGACGTAGAAGACCTGTGCCGCCGGGCGTTGGAGGGCGGCCGAGACTGCCCCGCCGACAACCACGGGCCGAGAATCGAGGCCGACGTGTGCGCCGTGCAGGCTATGGCCCGGTTGTCGGCCGGCGCCTATGCCGATGCACTCGCGCTCTACGTCCGGGCAGCGGAACTCGCCGGCGCCGACGGCTATCCCGGCCTGGCCGCCGTTTACCTGGCGTACGGCGTCAGCAGCGCGGTGCTGTGGGGTGTCGGCCACGACGAGGCGGCGACACGCGCCGAAAGGTCGGTGGCGTTGGCGAAGCGTTCCGGGATGCCGGGGGCAATCATGTTGGGGCTCAACGCTTTAGCTCTTACTCTCGTCGATGATGACGCCGACCGGGCCAGGGCCCTGCTACGCGAAAGCATCGAGACCGGCGGCACGCCTGGAGAAGAGGTGTCGACGGGATTCGTCACCGCGTGCCTTGTCGCCGGACGACTTCGCGATTGGCGTCTCGCCCTCGCGTTGAGCGGGCGGGCCATGGCCCTGTGGCGCTGGAGTCCCGCTCTACTGCAAACCGCGCCATGCCTCGCATTGTGCGCGCGAGCGCTCGTCGCCCAACGCCCCGAGGTCGCGGCGACGCTGCAGGGCGCGGCATACGCGACGTTCCAGCGAATGGCCTCTGCATCGGCTGGCAAGCAGCGGCGAGAACAGCGCCAGACGGAACCTAACGCCCACTTCATCTTCTCGGCGTTGCGCGAAGCCGCCGACCTCGCCACGGAGGCCATCGGCGCGGATCGGTTCCGCCACCTACGCGCCGAGGGGGCAGCGATGACGATGAACGAGGCGATTTCCTACGCCCTCGCGAACATCGACCCGAAACTGCTGACAGGGCCGATCGCTAGCATCGTGCGGTGATCATCGAACCGCGCCCCACCGCTGACCTTGTCGACGAAATCGGTCCCGACGTCCGCAGCTGCGACCTCCAGTTCAACCAGTACGGCGGCCGCTCGCAGTTCGCCGGGCCGATCACCACCGTGCGGTGCTTTCAGGACAACGCGCTGCTGAAGTCTGTGCTCTCCGAACCGGGCAACGGCGGGGTGCTGGTGATCGACGGCGACGGCTCGCTACACAGTGCGCTGGTGGGCGACCTCATCGCCGGCCTCGGCGTCGACAACGGTTGGGCCGGGCTGATCATCAACGGTGCCGTGCGCGATGCCGCCACCTTGCGCACGCTCGACATCGGCATCAAGGCGCTGGGCACCAATCCGCGCAAGAGCACCAAAACCGGTGAGGGGCAACGCGACGTCAAGGTCGAGTTCGGCGGTGTGCTGTTCGCCCCATGCGACATCGCCTACAGCGACGACGACGGCATCGTCGTGGTCTCCCCCTAGCCTCGCCCTAGCGCGAAAGCGTCAGGCGGAGAGCGCCTCGACTGCGCGGTGCTTCGTGAACGCCAGCGCCTCGTCGTCCACCTTGCCGCGCCGGATCAGGCGTAGATCCAGCAGATAATTCTGCTTGAGCCGCCACGGCGCGACGTGACCCGCCTTCGGAAGGTAGTCGAGCGCGCGCAACACGTAACCCGGGGTGAAGTCCATCAGCGGACGCTCGTCGACCGAATTCCCGGGATGCTGCGGCTCGACGGTGTCGAAGCCGTTGGCGTCCATGTAATTAAGCACGCGGCAGACGAACTCCGACACCAGGTCGGCCTTCAATGTCCACGACGCGTTGGTATAGCCGATCGTGAACGCCATGTTCGGCATACCGGTCAGCATCATGCCCTTGTACGCCATGGTTTCGTTCAACTCGACCGGCACGTAGTTACGTGAAATCGCGGCGCCGCCGAACATCTGCAGATTCAAACCCGTTGCGGTGACGATGATGTCGGCCTGCAACTCCTCACCGGAGGTCAGCTTGACACCTGTCCTGGTGAACCGCTCGATCGTGTCGGTGACAACGTCGGCCTTGCCGGACCGGATCGTCTTGAACAGATCTCCGTTGGGCGCCAGGCAGAGCCGCTCATCCCACGGGTTGTAGCGCGGGCCGAAGTGCTTGTCAACGTCGTAGCCTTCCGGCAGCCGCCTGGCCGCCATCGTCATCAACTGCTTGCGGAAGAACTTCGGGAAGCGCCTGGCGATTCGGTACTGGGCCGAGTGGAACAGGATGCTCTTCCACCGATTCACCACATACGCGGGCTTCGCGGGCAGCGTCGTGTTCATCCGCACCGTGAACGGGTCGACGTCGGGCAGCGCGCCGATGTACGTCGGCGACCGCTGCAGCATCGTGACATGCCCCGCACCCGAATTGGCAAGCGCGGGAATCAAAGTCACCGCGGTGGCACCGCTGCCGATCACCACAATCTTCTTACCGGTGTAGTCCAAATCTTCCGGCCAGTGCTGCGGGTGAATGATCGTGCCTTCGAAATCGTCGGAACCTGGGAACTCGGGCGAGTAGCCCTGGTCGTAGTTGTAGTAGCCGCTGCAGGCGAACAGGAACGAGGCCTTGATCTCGACTTGCTGGCCGTCACGTTCGACGCGCAGGGTCCAGCGGTTCTCGGCATCGGACCAGTCGGCGCCTGCGACCTTGTGGCCGTAGCGGATGTGCTTGTCGATGCCGGACTCGGCGACCGCCTCCTTGAGGTACGCCATGATCGACGGACCGTCGGCGATCGCCTTCTCGGACGTCCACGGCTTGAAGCGGAAGCCGAGGGTGAACATGTCGGAGTCCGAGCGGATGCCTGGGTACTTGAACAGGTCCCAGGTGCCGCCCAGGTTCTCTCGGCGCTCCAGGATTACGTAGCTCTTATCGGGGCAGCGGTCCTGCAGGTGCCATGCGGCACTGATGCCGGAGATGCCGGCTCCGACGATGACGATGTCGACAAATTCGGTCATGATGTAAAGCTATCAACACCGTGTCGAGTCAGTCAACGGTGTGTTGAGAAATTCGACATCGCGTAGACTGAACTGTTGTGATGACAGCCGGCCACCCCCACACTGGGCGTGCCCGCCGGGCCACCCGGCCTTCCGGCGACGACCGTGAGCTGGCGATTCTATCGACGCTGGAGCGGTTGTTGGCGGATCGGGTTTTCTCCGACATCTCGGTCGATGACCTGGCTAAAGGCGCCGGCATCTCCCGTCCGACGTTCTACTTCTACTTTTCTTCCAAAGACGCCGTGCTGCTGACGGTGTTCGAGCGGGTGCTCGCCGAAGCCGACGCCGCGTTCGGCGGCGACGTCACCGATTACAGCGTCGACCCAACATCGGCCTGGCGTTCCGGCATCTTCGGCTTTTTCGAGCCGCTGCGCGAGAACCTTCCCGTCGTGCTGGCGGGTGTCGCGGCGACGTCGACCAATGCCGAGATCCGCGAGATGTGGTCGCGGTTCATGCAGAACTGGGTGGATCGCACCGCCGCCGTCATCACCGCCGAACGCGCCCGTGGCGCAGCGCCGGAGACGGTGCCCGCGCAAGACCTCGCTGCGGCGTTGAACCTGATGAACGAGCGCACGATGTTCGCCTCTTATACGGGCCAGACGCCGGCCATCGCCGAGGATGCCGCGCTCGACACTCTGGCCCACATCTGGATCACCAGCATCTACGGCCGCGCACCCTGATCTGTCGGCACGCGATGCGAACATATGTTCGTGTCGAGTGCGACCATTCTGCACGCCGATCTCGACTCGTTCTACGCGTCCGTCGAGCAGCGCGACGATCCGACGCTGCGCGGTAAACCCGTCATCGTCGGCGGCGGCGTGGTGCTTGCCGCCAGCTACGAGGCCAGAGCGTACGGGGTGCGCACCGCGATGGGAGGCCGTCAGGCCCGCGCGCTGTGCCCGCACGCGATCGTGGTGCCGCCGCGGATGAAGGCCTATTCGGAGGCCAGCGACGCGGTGTTCGAGGTGTTCCACGACACCTCCCCCGTGGTGGAACCGCTGTCGGTGGATGAGGCCTTTCTCGATGTGTCCGGGCTGTGGCGGGTGTCGGGCACACCAGTCCAGATCGGCGCCCGGCTGCGCGCCCAGGTGCGCGACCGCGTCGGGCTGCCGATCACGGTCGGCATCGCGCGCACCAAGTTCCTGGCCAAAGTCGCCAGCCAAGAAGCCAAGCCCGACGGTCTGCTGCTGGTGCCGCCCGACCGTGAACTCGCGTTCCTGCATCCCCTTCCGGTGCGCCGCCTGTGGGGCGTCGGCGTCAAGACGGCGGAGAAGTTGCGGGCGCACGGCATCGAGACGGTCGCCGATGTCGCCGAACTGAGCGAGTCGACGCTCGGGTCGATGGTCGGCGGCGCGATGGGCCGGCAGCTGTTCGCCTTGTCGCGCAATATCGACCGGCGTCGTGTCGTCACCGGTGCGCGGCGCAGGTCAGTCGGGGCGCAGCGGGCGCTGGGCCGTGCGGGCAACACGATGTCAGCCGCGGAGGTCGACGCGGTCGTCGTCAATCTCGTCGACCGGATCACCCGACGGATGCGCAAGGCCGGACGCACTGGTCGAACTGTGGTGCTGCGGTTGCGTTTTGACGATTTCGGCCGGGCCACCCGATCGCACACCATGCCGAGGGCCACCGCGTCGACAGAGGTTGTTCTCGACACCGCGCGCGGTCTGGTGGCAGCGGCGGCGCCAACGATCGCCGAGCGCGGCCTGACCTTGATCGGGTTCGCCGTTTCGAACATCGACCGGCAGGGCGCACAGCAGTTGGAATTGCCGTTCGAGGAGACCGCGGACACTGTCGCGATCGACGAGGCGGTGGACAAGGTGAGGCAGCGTTACGGAAATGCCGCGTTGACGCGCGGTGTCCTACTAGGTCGCGACCCGGGCCTGGAGATGCCGCACCTACCGGATTGATCGGCGCGCGCTCACCGCCCAGGCCGCCAACCAACCCGCTTCCATGAGCGCATCGAGCAGATACATCCGGCTGATCCGGCGGCGCATCACATAGATGACGTCGATGGCGGCGAATGTCGATGCCGCACCGGCGCCGACGAAGCGCGCATGCCGCGCGGTGGTTTCCTGCGAAGCCGCCGACAACTGACTCCCGCCGATGCTCACCATCAAGCCCGCGACGGTATAGACAAGCCAGCGGTCGGTTTTCGGCCCGAGAACCGACTCGAAGCTGCGCATGTGCACCAATGGCCACAAGCCGCCGACGATGTTGAATACGCCCTGGAGTCTGGCGACCGTCGATGCTCGCATCACGTGACCCGCGGGCTGCGTGTGCTCGAGTGTTCACCCCGGGTGAGCAGTGGAATGTGCTCGACCACGCCCGCAGCGCGCGCCAGGGCGGCACTGAGGTTTCTCGCCGAGGTCGTAAGTCTCCCGGTCGAGCGGCGCGACACGCGGTCCAACCGATCGCGCGTTCGGTCAATGACCATGAGCGGAGCAGCGGCCACCACATTGCCAGGGGGCCGGCGTGCGACGACCGGATGCGGCCTCGTCGGCGCAATGCGACGGGCCATCTCCCAACTGTGTCCCAACATCTTCAATCGAGGCTGGGATGTAGCGGCCTGCAATTTCGGCAGCAACACGTCTTCCTCGTCGCGGACGTCTTCGCGCAGCAGGGCCTTGATCCGACTCCACACCTCGCGGTGCTGAGTGCTCGCAGGATCAGTCTTCTCGATCTCGGCGAACAGTTCGTTGATTTCTTGATGTTCGCGCTCGATCCGCAACGTGAGTTCCCCGCCGTCCGGTAGTAGCCGCCGAATGGCCGGCCACAGCACCGACTCCTCAGCGAAGGCGTGCGGGAACACC
The DNA here is from genome assembly GCF_001667505.1 of Mycobacterium sp. ACS1612. GTDB lineage: Bacteria > Actinomycetota > Actinomycetes > Mycobacteriales > Mycobacteriaceae > Mycobacterium. The sequence continues at coordinate 83,448 of NZ_LZHZ01000006.1, read as the reverse complement.
AGCCGCGCAAGCTGTTCCAGCAGGGCCTCGCGTTCGGATCCGGCAGCTCCGTCGATCGCGTCGAGCAGCCGATCCAATTCAACGTGATCGCGCTTCTGGCGAACCAACACGCTGGTCGGACCACCCAGTTCCGATGTGGTCTGCTCCGCGAGAGACTTCGCCATCACACCCTCTTCCTAGGAGTGCCGGCCGGGGAGTTACCTTGCTTGGTCGCTGCCGCCTTCTTCCCGGCAGCCTTCTTCGCCGGTGTCTTCTTCACAACGGCCTTCTTGGCGACGGCCTTCTTGGAGACGGCCTTCTTGGAGACGGCCTTCTTCACGGGCGCTTTCTTCGCGGCCGCCTTCTTGGCAGGCGCTTTCTGCGCCGCAGTCTTCTTCGCGGGCGCTTTCTTCGCCGGTATGTTCTTCACGGGCGCTTTCTTCGCGGCCGCCTTCTTGGCAGGCGCTTTCTGCGCCGCAGTCTTCTTCGCGGGCGCCTTCTTCGCGGACGCTTTCTTCGCGGGCGCCTTCTTCACGGGCGCCTCCTTCGCGACGGCCTTCTTCGCAGGCGCCCTCCTCACCGGCGCCTTCTTCACCGGCGCCGCCTCCGGCGTCAGAGGCGGTTGATCAGACGGATTGTCTGCAGCGTCCTGTTGGTCGGACAACGGCATTCCGACGCGGTCGGCGGCCTGCTGCACGGCCTCACGAACTCGCCGCACTCCGCGGCCCGCGGCCTTGGCCCCTGCGGTGGCCACTTCTGCTGCGCGTAGCGCCAGCTGCTCGGGGTTCACATCGCCTCCTTCATCCCAGCGCTGCTCAGCTGGTTCGAAGCCGTGTACCCCGTTCGCCGGGATTCACCCAAGGTCAGGAGGCCGTCCACTCCAGCAGCTTTTCGGCCGACCAGGTGTTGACGATCCGTTCGACGGGGACATCGTTGTCCACCGCGCGCTGCGCGCCGTAGCCAAGGAACTCCAGCTGCCCCGGGGCATGCGAGTCGGTGTCGATAGAGAACAGGCAGCCGATGTCGAGCGCCAGCTTCAGCAGGCGCGTGGGCGGGTCGCGCCGCTCGGGACGCGAGTTGATCTCCACAGCGGTGCCGTGATCACGACATGCGGTGAAGACCTTCTCGGCGTCGAACTTGGATTCTGGCCGCATTCCGCGACCGCCGGTGACCAGTCGACCGGTGCAGTGCCCGAGCACGTCCGTATGAGGATTCGTGACCGCCTTGATCATTCGTCGTGTCATCGACGGCGCATCCATCGACAACTTGGAATGCACGCTGGCCACCACCACGTCGAGCCGCTCGAGAAGTTCGGGCTCCTGATCCAGCGACCCGTCCTCCAGGATGTCCACCTCGATGCCGGTCAGGATCCGCATGGGGGCGATGGTTTCGCGCAATTCGTCGATGACGTCGAGTTGCTTGCGCAGCCGGTCCGGTGACAGGCCGTTGGCGACCCTGAGCCGCGGCGAGTGGTCCGTCAGCGCACAGTACTCGTGTCCCAATTGTCTTGCAGCCAGCATCATCTCGTCGATGGGCGCCGATCCATCCGACCAGTTGGAGTGGACGTGCAGGTCACCCTTGAGGGCCGCACGGATGTCACCCCCGCCGAGATCCTTTGCCGCCGAACGTAATTCGACCAACGCCTCAGGTTCGCCACCGGCCCAGGCCTGGGCGATGACCTTCGCGGTCTTGGGCCCGATGCCGGGCAGTGACTGCCAACTGTCGGCGGTGCCGTGACGCTCCCGTTCCGCTTCGGACAGGCCTTCGACAATGTCGGCGGCATTGCGGTAGGCCATCACGCGGCGAGGGTCTTCGCGCGCCCGGTCCTTGTAGTACGCGATCTGGCGCAGTGCGAGTACCGGATCCATGCCTTCAGTCTGCCCCGACAGTCGTCGATTTTGCCCACAGCACCGGGACGCCTACGATGAATTGAGAATTCCTTCAATCCATCAATTCAGCAGGATGTCGTGCCCCACCGCTTTCCCGGAAGCCCCGAGTTGCCGCTCTACGAAATCAAGGCAAATCTGTTCAAGGCGCTTGCGCACCCGGCGCGCATCCGCATCTTGGAGATTCTGTCAGCCAACGACCGGCCAACCCCGGTCAGCGAGATACTCTCCGACACCGAGATCGAAGCCACCCTGCTGTCGCAGCATCTCGCGGTCCTAAAACGCCACCACGTGGTGAGCGCTCAGCGGGTCGGCAACGCCGTGATCTACCAGCTCGCCCATCCGAAGATCCGGGAACTCCTGGTCATCGCGCGAACCTTCCTGGCCGACACACTCGGCGCGCAACGCGATCAACTCGAGGCGTTCGACTCGCTACCTCCGGTGAAGCCACGCACGTGATCGCCACCGCCGCCTCGAACATCGCCCGCCTGCTTCCCCACCGTCGCGACTATGCCGAGCTGCCGCGCTCGTGGCGGTCCGACATCATCGCAGGCGTCACCGTCGGCGTGGTCGCGTTGCCGCTGGCGTTGGCGTTCGGTATCAGCTCGGGCGTCGGCGCCGCGGCAGGGTTGATCACCGCGGTGGTGGCGGGGTTGGTGGCCGCCGTGTTCGGCGGCTCACACGTTCAGGTGTCCGGACCGACCGGGGCGATGGCCGTGGTGCTCGCGCCCATCGTTGCCGAGCACGGCCTAGGAAGCATGGCGTTGGTGACCGTGCTCGCAGGGCTGCTTGTGCTCACCGCGGGTGTCACCGGCCTCGGACGCGCGGTGACCTTCATCCCCTGGCCGGTCATCGAGGGATTCACCCTGGGCATTGCCGCCATCATCTTCCTGCAGCAGGTGCCCGCCGCGTTCGCCCATGACGTGCCCGCCGGCCTGCGGACGCTGCCTGCAGCGTGGCAGGTGATCACCGACGCGGACTGGGCCGCCGCGATGAAAAGCCTTGCCGTGGTGGGATTCGTGGCGGTCGTCATGGTGGTGTTGCCCCGCCTTCACCGGGACATTCCGGAATCGCTGACCGCGGTGATCGCCGCAACGGCAGGTGTAGCGGTGTTCGGTGTCTCGGTGGTGACCATCGGAGTACTGCCGTCCCATCTGCCGACCCCGGTGCTGCCGCACGCCGACGTGGATTCGCTGCGGACGTTGGTCGGTGCAGCGCTGGCAATCGCGGCGCTGGCGGCGATCGAATCGCTGTTGTCCGCACGGGTCGCCGCCACCATGGCGGCGACGGGCCCGTACGACCCCGACCGCGAATTGGTGGGACAGGGTCTGGCGTCGATGGCGTCGGGCGTCTTCGGCGGGATGCCCGCCACCGGCGCCATCGCACGCACCGCCGTCAATGTCCGCTCCGGTGCGCGCACCCGTGTTTCGGCGATCGTCCATTCGCTGGTGCTGCTGGCGGTGGTCTACCTGGCGACGGGCCCGGTGTCGGCGATTCCGTTGAGCGCTTTGGCCGGTGTGCTCATGGTGACGTCGTTCCGGATGATCTCTGCCTCGACCATCGGCAAGATCTTGCGCTCCACACGCTCCGATGCGGTGACGTTCGCACTGACCGCCGCGATCACGGTCTGCTTCGACCTGATCGAAGCCGTCGAAATCGGCATCGTCGTCGCAGCATTCTTCGCGTTGCGCAGCGTGGCACGGCGCAGCAGCGTCACACGTGAGGACCTCCCGGAACCGCGGCGCCCCGGCGACGACCAGATCGCACTGTTGCGACTCGACGGCGCAATGTTTTTCGGTGTCGCCGAACGGATTTCGAGCGCAATCATCGACGCGAATCATCCGCGCACGTCGGTCGTGGTCATCAGGATGTCTCAACTGGGCATGCTCGACGCGACCGGCGCGCACACCATGGCTCAGATCGCCACCGAACTGGAGGCCCGCGGTATCACGGTGATCATCAAGGGCGTCCGGCCCGAGCACATGAGTCTGTTGACCAATGTTGGTGTCTTCGAGTCTCTCCGGCACGAGAACCATCTGCTCGACTCGTTGGACGACGCCATCGACCACGCCCGCAGGCACATCGCCCACCAACCGCACTAACCGCGAGACGGATGCCGTCCACTCAGCGCGATCACCCGATCCAGGTCCGACGCATCGTCGGCGACCCGGACGGCAGGCCCGAACAGACCCTCGGTCGGTCCTTCGGCCGCGATCGCGGTCACGTGTGGCAACACCGCCGCCAACGTCGCGGGATCGACGTCGTAGTCCTGCCCGGTGGCGGCCGCCACGTCCCACCCGTGCACCACCACTTCCGTCAGCGCGATCATGCCGCCCACCTCGCCGGGAAAGTCGACACCTCCGGCCCGGGACATGCCCTCCCACGCTGCCGGCTCGCGCCAGGCTCGGGCCAGTTGCGCGAGTCGCTGCGGATATGCCGTGCGCCAGTCGGCGTCCAGCGGTGCGCCGTCGACCGGCGGGGTATCGGTCAACGGGCCGAAGTCCTTCCTGGCGGCGGCCGTGAAGGCCAGCGCGAGCCCACCGATATGCCCGACGAGATCTCGCAGGCTCAGCTTCTCGCACGGTGTGGCGGCGTCCAATTGCTCGTGAGTGATGCTGGTCAGCAGCGCGGCGGTGCGCTCGCACGCCGGGGTCAAATCGATCATGTCTGTACCGACCTGTGACGAGCCAGGAATTAATCAGCTTGCGGGACTACTTTGGACAAACGTGAGATTCGCCTTCAAGACATCCCCGCAGAACACCAGGTGGTCGGACATGCTCGCCGTTTGGCAGGCCGCCGACGACATCGACGTCTACGAGTCGGGTTGGACGTTCGACCACTTCTATCCGATCTTCTCGGACTCCTCCGGGCCGTGCCTGGAAGGTTGGACGACGCTGACGGCACTGGCACAGGCCACCAAGCGCCTCCGCGTCGGCGTCCTGGTCACCGGAATCCACTACCGGCATCCCGCAGTGCTGGCCAACATGGCCGCGGCACTCGACATCGTCTCCGCCGGCCGTCTCGAACTCGGCATCGGCGCGGGCTGGAACGAAGAGGAATCCGGCGCGTACGGCATCGAACTGGGCAGCATCAAGGAGCGCTTCGATCGCTTCGAGGAAGCGTGCGAGGTACTCACCAGCCTGTTGAGCAAGGACACCACGACGTTCAACGGCAAGTACTACCAACTCAAGGACGCCCGTAACGAACCGAAGGGTCCGCAGCAGCCGCATCCTCCGATCTGCATTGGCGGGAGCGGTGAGAAGCGCACGCTGCGCATCACCGCGAAATACGCCCAGCACTGGAACTTCGTCGGCGGGTCACCCGAGGAGTTCGCGCGCAAACGTGACGTGCTCGCGGCGCACTGCGCGGACATCGGTCGCGATCCGAAAGAGATCATGATGTCCTCGCACATCCGGCTGAGCGACAATCACCTCGAGCACAACAGCCCGACCGACTTCGGTTACGCCATCGAAGAGGCCGCCGCGCTCGGTAAAGAGGGCTTGGATCTGGCGATCATCTACCTGCCGACGCCGCACACCCCCACGGTGCTCGAGCCGCTCGCCGAGGCGATCAGGGATTCCGGACTGCTCACCAGCAAAGGCAATGGGTGATAACGAACATATAACGATTAGGCAAACGTGAGGTCATCGGTCGGCCGGTGGGCGTAACCAGCCGGACCGGGAGTTGCTAGATGCCGTAACGAAGTAGCTCGGCTGGGGTGATCAGCCGCTCCGCCTTGGCGGGGAATTCGCGGCTTTTAACTGGATGCCGAAGCCATGACCACGCGATACGTGTCACTCGAGACCGAGATAGCGGATTGAGGTACACGGTACTCACTCCTGCCATATAGCAATAGCTGACCTAGGGTTTACGGTACCGCAAAACCCTCATCAAGTCATTAGATACCCAGTTTCTGGCAAACTGCACAAGGCGCGCCGATTAAAAATCAGATGTTTTTGGAGTGACTGATGTGACTTCTGAGGTCACGCGTCACGGGTTGTCAGTCCCGCTGTTCCGGCTTGACGAACACGTCGTCGAAGGTCACGGTGCGCAACTGACGGGACCGGATCACGTCGACCAGTTGGCCGTACACATGCGTCACCGGCAGATGGTTGAGGTGGCCGATCACGATCGCCTGCGGGGTGAAGTACTTGTCGGCCATCTTGACGATCTCGGCCTCCGGGATGATGTTCTGGTCCTCCAGCGAACCGGACCACAGCGTGGGCACGGTGTAGCCGAGTTCGGCGGCGATGCCGTCGACCACCGGATTGTGGCTGCCGTACGGCGGCCGGAAATAGGGCCGTGCGTCCACCCCGTATTCGCGGGTCAAAAACTGGTGGTTACGCCGAAGTTGGTCTATCACTTGATCTTTCGGCAAGGTAGCCAGGTCCGGATGCGCCCACGTGTGGTTGCCCAGTTGGATCTGGCCGGACTCGACGAGCGGCCGCAGCACGTCTTTGTTCTCGGTCCACGACGCGTATCGCCCGTTGACGAAGTACGTCAACCGCACACCGGTGTCCTTCGCGAACTGCGTATAGGCCCGCACCACATCAGAATTGACGCCGTCGTCCAGCGTCAGCGCCAGCAGATCGCCGTCGCCAGGAAGGCTGCTCAACTCACCGCCGCCGGGCAGCGGAAACCGGTTGGTGACCACCGGCGCCGGTGCCGATGCCGCCTGCGCCACGCGCGGTTGTCCGCTGATGGTGCAGCGGGCCAAGCCGACACCGGCGAGCGTCGCCACCGACAGGCCGGCAAGAAAGTGGCGCCGAGTTAACTCGGTGCCACCGTATGTGAGCGCTGCGCGGCGGGTCATCGGGACTACTGTCTCCCGACCGCACGCCAAAGGCGTTGATTGCGCTGCGTGTCGCGGCCGTTTGCGGGCTGATCCCCTGGGTCAGCGCTGCGGCACCGCGGTGGGCTTGATCGGCGCAGGAAGCGCGGTCTCGCCCATCAGATAGCGGTCCACACCGGCGGCGGCCGCACGTCCCTCGGCAATTGCCCACACGATCAGCGACTGACCGCGGCCCATATCGCCTGCCACGAACACACCGGGCACCGACGTCGCGAAGTTGGCATCGCGCGCGACGTTGCCGCGCTCGTTGATTTCGACGCCGAGATCGGTGAGCAGGCCTTCGCGCTGCGGGCCGACGAAGCCCATCGCGAGCAGCACCAGGTCGGCTTCCATCTCGAAGTCGGTGCCTTCGACCTTGACGAACTTGCCGTCCTTCATCTCGACCTCGTGGCCCCGCAATCCGGTGACGTGCCCGTCGCTGCCGATGAACTCCTCGGTGTTGACCGAGTAGACGCGCTCGCCACCTTCCTCGTGGGCCGACGACACCCGGAACATCAACGGGTACACCGGCCACGGCGTCGACGCCGCGCGCTCCTCCGGTGGGCGGGGCATGATCTCGAACTGGTGCACGCTGGCGGCGCCGTGCCGGTGCACGGTGCCGAGGCAGTCCGCGCCGGTGTCGCCACCACCGATGATGATGACCTTCTTGTCCTTGGCGTGGATCGGCGGCAGCCCGTTGTCATCGACCACCGGATCACCCTGCTGTACCCGGTTGGCCCACGGCAGGAACTCCATGGCCTGGTGGATGCCGTCGAGGTCGCGGCCGGGAATCGGCAGGTCGCGCCATGCGGTCGCGCCGCCCGCGAGCACCACGGCGTTGAACTCGGAGCGCAACTGCGCGGCGGTTACGTCGACGCCGACATTCACGCCGGCACGGAACCGGGTGCCCTCGGCCTCCATCTGCGCCAGGCGCCGGTCGATGTGGCGCTTCTCCATCTTGAATTCGGGGATGCCGTAGCGCAGCAGACCACCGATGCGGTCGTCGCGCTCGAACACCGTGACGGTGTGGCCTGCGCGGGTCAACTGCTGCGCGGCGGCCAAGCCGGCGGGGCCAGAGCCGACGACGGCGACGGTCTTGCCGGTCGTCTTGGTCGGCGGCAGCGGCACCACCCAGCCCTGGTCGAAGGCGTTGTCGATGATCTCGACCTCGACCTGCTTGATGGTCACCGGGTCCTGGTTGATGCCGAGCACGCAGGACCCCTCACACGGCGCCGGGCACAGCCTGCCCGTGAACTCCGGGAAGTTGTTGGTGGCGTGCAGTCGCTCGATCGCATCGCGCCAGCGGTCGGTGCGCACCAGGTCGTTCCACTCAGGAATAAGATTGCCTAAAGGACAACCGTTATGGCAGAACGGGATACCGCAGTCCATGCACCGGCTGGCCTGCTCGCGCAGTACGCCGTGGGAGAAGTCCTCGTAGACCTCTTTCCAGTCCAGCAGACGCAGCGGAACCGGCCGCCGTTGCGGGGTTTCGCGTTTGGTGTACTTGAGGAAGCCCTTCGGATCAGGCATTGGCCGCCGCCATGATCGCCTCGTCGACGTTTTCGCCGGTTTGTTCGGCCTTGGCCATCGCCTGCAACACGCGCTTGAAGTCGCGTGGCATCACCTTGGTGAAGTTCTTCAGTTCATTCTCCCAATCGGACAGGACACGTTGTCCCACCGCCGAATCCGTCGCATCGACGTGCGCCTGGATCATGCCCCGCAGCCATACTCCATCGTCACTGTCGTCGCCACCTATCTCGTCGAGATCCACCATCTCGGCGTTCAGGTTCTGCTCGAAGGTGCCGTCCGGGTTGTACACGTAGGCCACACCGCCGGACATGCCCGCGGCGAAGTTGCGCCCGGTGGGCCCGAGGATGACGACCTTACCGCCGGTCATGTACTCGCAGCCATGGTCGCCGACACCTTCGACGACGGCGTGCGCGCCGGAGTTGCGGACCGCGAAGCGCTCGCCCACCACACCGCGCAGGAACACCTGCCCGCTGGTGGCGCCGAACAGGATCACGTTGCCCGCGATGATGTTCTCCTCGGCGACGTAGTCTGCAGGGGCATCGTCGGACGGCCGCACCACGATCCGGCCACCGGAAAGCCCCTTGCCGACATAGTCGTTCGCGTCGCCGTAGACCCGCAGTGTGATGCCCTTCGGCACGAACGCACCGAAGCTGTTGCCCGCCGACCCGTCGAACGTGATGTCGATGGTGCCGTCGGGAAGCCCTTGTCCGCCATAGGCTTTCGTCAGCTCATGGCCCAGCATCGTGCCCACCGTGCGGTTGGTGTTGGCGATGGTGGTGGAGAACTTGACCGGGGTGCCGGAGTCCAACGCCTCCCGGCTCATCACGATCAACTGCTGATCCAGCGCCTTGTCCAGACCGTGGTCCTGACGCGAGCTGCAGTACAGGTCCTGGTTCATGAACGCCGACTCCGGCTCGTACAGGACCGGGGCGAGGTCCAGCTTGTAGGCCTTCCAGTGTTCGGCGGCCTGCGTGGTATCCAGCGCGCCGACCTGACCGACCATCTCGTTGACGGTGCGGAAACCCAACTGCGCCATCATCTCTCGGACTTCTTCGGCGATGAACATGAAGAAGTTCTCGACGAATTCCGGCTTACCGGCGAACCGCTGCCGCAGCACCGGGTTCTGTGTGGCAACGCCCACCGGGCAGGTGTCGAGGTGGCAGACCCGCATCATGATGCAACCCGACACCACCAGCGGCGCCGTCGCGAAGCCGAACTCCTCGGCGCCCAGCAGCGCGGCGATCACCACGTCACGGCCCGTCTTGAGCTGGCCGTCGACCTGCACCACGATCCGGTCGCGTAACCCGTTGAGCAACAACGTCTGCTGAGTCTCCGCCAGGCCGAGCTCCCACGGCGCACCCGCGTGCTTCTGGGAAGTCAGCGGCGTCGCACCGGTGCCACCGTCGTGACCGGAGATCAGCACCACGTCGGCGTGCGCCTTCGACACGCCTGCGGCGACGGTGCCGACGCCGTTCTCCGAGACCAGCTTGACGTGCACCCGAGCCTGCGGGTTGGCGTTCTTCAGGTCGTGGATCAGCTGCGCCAGATCCTCGATCGAGTAGATGTCGTGGTGCGGCGGCGGCGATATCAAGCCGACACCAGGCGTCGAGTGCCGCACCTCGGCCACCCACGGATACACCTTGTTACCCGGAAGCTGGCCGCCCTCACCGGGTTTCGCACCCTGGGCCATCTTGATCTGGATGTCGGTGCAGTTGGTCAGGTAGTGGCTGGTGACGCCGAACCGCGCCGACGCGACCTGTTTGATCGCGCTGCGCCGCCAGTCGCCGTTCTCGTCCTGCTCGAAGCGCCGGACGTCTTCGCCGCCCTCACCCGAGTTCGACCGGCCGCCAAGGCGATTCATCGCGATGGCCAGTGTCTCGTGTGCCTCGGCGGAGATCGAGCCGTAACTCATCGCGCCGGTGGAGAAGCGCTTGACGATCTCGCTGGCCGGCTCCACCTCGTCGAGCGGCACCGGTGGGCGGACACCGTCGCGGAACTTCAGCAGACCGCGCAGCGACGCCATCCGCTCGCTTTGGTCGTCGACCAGCTTGGTGTATTCCTTGAACACCTCGTACTGGCCGGTGCGCGTCGAATGCTGCAGCTTGAACACCGTGTCCGGGTTGAACAGGTGGTACTCGCCCTCGCGGCGCCACTGGTACTCGCCGCCGACCTCGAGTTCACGGTGCGCCCACTCGTCGGGCCGGTCCAGGTAGGCCAGCGCGTAGCGGGCTGCGACGTCGCCTGCGATGTCATCGAGGTCGATGCCGCCGACCGGACACGTCAGCCCGGTGAAGTACTCGTCGAGCAGCGGTTGGCTGATGCCGATCGCCTGGAACAACTGGGCGCCGGTGTAGGACGCCAGCGTCGAGATGCCCATCTTGGACATCACCTTGAGCACGCCCTTGCCCGCGGCCTTGACGTAGTTCGCCTTGGCCTGGTCGCTGGTGATGCCGGTGATCACCCCGCGGTCCACCATGTCCTCGATGGACTCGAACGCCATGTACGGGTTGATCGCCGCGGCGCCGAAGCCCACCAGACAGGCCATGTGGTGCACCTCGCGGGCGTCCCCGGCCTCCACCACGAGACCGACCTTGGTGCGGGTGCGGTCGCGGACCAGGTGGTGGTGTACGGCCGAGACGCTGAGCAGCGACGGGATCGGCGCCATCGACTCGTCGGATTCGCGGTCGGACAGCACGATGATGCGCGCCCCGTCGCGGATGGCGGCCGACACCTTGGCGCGGACGTTGTCCAGCGCTTCCTTCAGGCCCTGACCGCCCCGGTTGACCGGGTACAGACAGCGGATCACCGCGGCCCGCATGCCGTGCTTGTGCCCGCGGATCTCGTGATCGGGATCGACGCACATCAGCTTGGACAGTTCGGCGTTGCGCAGAATCGGCTGCGGCAGCACGATCTGCCGACAGGATTCGGCGTCGGGGTTGAGCAGGTCACCCTCCGGCCCGACGGTGCCCTGCAGGCTGGTCACCACCTCTTCGCGGATGGCGTCCAGCGGCGGGTTGGTCACCTGCGCGAACAGCTGCTGGAAGTAGTCGTAGAGCATCCGCGGCCGCTGCGACAGCACCGCGATCGGGGTGTCGGTGCCCATCGACCCGATCGGCTCGGCTCCGGTGCGCGCCATCGGCGCCACCAACAGGTTGAGCTCCTCGTAGGTGTAGCCGAAGATCTGCTGCCGCAACACAACTCGGTGATGGGGCATCCGTACGTAGTCGCCTGGCGGCAGGTCCTCCAGGCGGAACAGGCCGGCGTCGAGCCACTCTTGATACGGCTGCTCGGCGGCCAACTCGGCCTTGATCTCCTCGTCGTCGACGATCCTGCCCTTGGACGTGTCGACCAGGAACATGCGGCCCGGCTGCAGGCGCATCTTCTTGACCACCGTGGACGGGTCGAGGTTGAGCACACCGGCCTCGGACGCCATCACCACCAGGCCGTCCGCCGTCACCCAGATGCGCGACGGGCGCAGGCCGTTGCGGTCGAGCACCGCGCCGATCACGGTGCCGTCGGTGAACGTCATCGACGCCGGGCCGTCCCACGGCTCCATCAGCGACGCGTGGTAGGAGTAGAACGCACGTCGCGCCGGGTCCATCGACTCGTTGCGCTCCCACGCTTCCGGGATCATCATCAGCACCGCATGCGGCAGGCTGCGTCCGCCCAGGTGCAGCAGTTCGAGCACCTCGTCGAAGCGCGCGGTGTCCGACGCGCCTGGGGTGCATATCGGGGTCACCTTCTCCAGGTCCCTGCCGCCGAACAGGTCGGTGTTGATCAGCGCCTCACGCGCGCGCATCCAGTTCTCGTTGCCGGTGACCGTGTTGATCTCGCCGTTGTGGGCGATGCGCCGGAACGGGTGGGCCAGCGGCCACGACGGGAACGTGTTGGTCGAGAACCGGGAGTGGACGATGCCCAGCGCACTGGTCAGCCGATCGTCCTGCAGGTCAAGGTAGAACGCCTTGAGCTGCGGCGTGGTCAGCATGCCCTTGTATACGAAGGTCTGACCGGAAAGGCTTGGGAAATAGACGGTCTCGCGTCCTGGGCCGTCCTGGCCGGGCCCCTTGGTTCCGAGTTCGTGTTCAGCGCGTTTGCGTACGACGTAGGCCCGGCGCTCCAGGTCCATGCCTGAGGCGCCCGCGAGGAACAGTTGGCGGAACGTCGGCATCGCGTCGCGGGCCAGCGCGCCCAGCGAGGACTCATCGGTCGGCACGTCGCGCCAGCCGAGCACCACCAGACCCTCGGCCTCGGCGATCTTCTCCACGGCCTCGCACGCGGCGGCGGCGTCCTTGGACGACTGCGGCAGGAAGGCGATGCCGGTGGCGTAGCTGCCGTACTCGGGCAGGTCGAAGTCGACGACGGCGCGCAGGAACTCGTCGGGGACCTGCAGCAGGATGCCTGCTCCGTCACCGGTGTGCGGTTCAGCGCCCTGGGCACCGCGGTGCTCGAGGTTGACCAGGGCCGTGATGGCCTTGTCGACGATGTCGCGACTGCGTCGACCGTGCATATCGGCCACCATCGCCACGCCACACGCGTCATGCTCGAACGCGGGGTTGTACAGCCCTTGCTTGCTGGGCGCCATTCCCACCTGTCCTTTTCTCACACGCCTTAACGGAGTTGCTGCAGTGCAGCCGTCGACGACGGCTTTAGCCGGCTTTGCGATGGAGGTGCCCACGTGCAGCATCGAACGACGGCCCTATCCCACTCGCCACAAGTGGTGAAACGATATGACAAACCCCGCCTGACATGCCAACTTAGTCATGCCTAACTATAGGGACCGCGCGTGGGCGCGGGTCAACCGATTTCGGCGCAGATAACGAACGAATAACATTGCCGCTGTTGGACTTTCAGCGGGTGTCCGGCACGGGCGGTGCGGTGAGCGGTAGATCACATCTATGGTCCATCCATTGACGATGTTTGCTGTAATGGATAGCTGATTGTGTGCGCTGCGCAGACTTCATCGCCCAGGTTTGCACAAAGCCTAGCCAGATTCTTAGGAAACGTTGGTCACACTGACCTCTGGCCGCAGATCCGGGCGTCGCAGCAATTGGGCATTGGCGGCCACCACCACGGTCGAGATCGACATCAAGATCGCACCCACCGACATCGGCATGACGAAGCCGATCGGAGCCAATACGCCCGCCGCTAGCGGCACCGAAATCAAGTTGTATCCCGCTGCCCACCAAAGGTTTTGCTTCATTTTGCGATAGGACGCCTTCGACAGCGCAATCACCGAGAGCACCGAGCGCGGGTCCGAACTGGCCAGGATCACACCTGCCGATGCGATCGCCACATCCGTGCCAGCGCCGATCGCGATCCCGACGTCTGCGGCGGCCAGCGCGGGCGCGTCGTTGACCCCGTCGCCGACCATCGCCACTGTCTGCCTCCCACCCCGCCGACCGCGAGGCCCCTCGTCCTGCAGCTGTGCCACCTTGGCGGCCTTGTCCTCGGGGCGCACACCTGCGAAGACCCGGTCGATGCCGAGCTGGCCTGCGACCGCCTCCGCGACCGTATGCGCGTCGCCTGTGATCATCACCACGCGGACGCCGAGCCGGTGCAGGGCGTCGACGGCTTGCCGGGATTCCTCGCGCACCTCGTCGGCCAGCGCCAGTGCGCCTGCGACGTCGCCGTCGACGAGGACGTGCAGGATGATCGCGCCCTCATCGCGCCATTCCCCGACGCCGGCCAACTCCGTGCGGCCCGTCTGCTCCAGCAACCGGGGCCCGCCGACCCGGACCGATCTGCCGTCGACGCGCGCGGTCACGCCGACCGCGGGTGACGAGCTGAACTCCGCCGACAATGGCACGGTCAGGCCGCGGCGGCGCGCCGCGGCCACGATGGCCTTCGCGAGCGGATGTTCGGAGTCCGACTCCGCTGCCGCGGCGAGCGCCAGCACGTCGTCCTCGGTCCGGTTCCCGGTCGCGACGACACCCGTCACCGTCGGCTCGCCCTTGGTCAGCGTGCCGGTCTTGTCGAACAGCACCGCGCCGACGGTCCGCATGCTCTCCAGGGCCAGCCGATCCTTGATCAGCACGCCGCCGCGGGCGGCGCGTTCGGTCGCGATCGACACCACCAGCGGGATGGCGAGACCGAGGGCGTGCGGGCAGGCGATCACCAGGACGGTGATGACGCGGATGACGGCCTCCTGGGGCGCGCCGATCACACCCCACACCGCCGCGGTCAGGATCGCTGCGCCCAACGCGAACCAGAACAGCCAGGCCGCCGCCCTGTCTGCCAGCCGCTGCGCGCGCGAGGAGGAGTTCTGCGCCTCCGTCACCAACCGCTGGATGCCTGCCAGCGCGGTGTCGTCGCCCACCGCGGTGACCTTGACCCGCAGCCCGGAATCGGTGGCGACGGTGCCTGCCACCACGGTGTCGCCGATGCTGCGGGGCACGGTCCGTGATTCGCCGGTCACCATCGACTCGTCCATCGCGGCGGCGCCGTCGACGATGACGCCGTCGGCGGGCACGCTGCCGCCTGGCCGCACGATCACGACGTCGTCGACGCCGAGGTCCGACGGTGCCACCGTTTCGGTGCCGTCCCTGCCGTCCCTGCCGTCCGCTACGACGCGCTCGGCCTCGTCGGGCAACAGCGCCGCCAACGAGTCCAGCGCCGAGATGGTCTGCGCCAGCGACCGCATCTCGATCCAGTGGCCGAGCAGCATGATCACGATCAGCAGCGCCAACTCCCACCAGAAATCGAGATCGTGCGGCAGCACGCCGAGGCTTGCGCCCCACGACGCGACGAACGCGACCGTGATCGCCAACCCGATCAGTAGCATCATTCCCGGTGCGCGGGAACGGATTTCACTGACTGCACCGGTGATGAACGGCCTGCCGCCCCACAGGTACATCACGGTGCCAAGGAGCGGCGACACCCACCGAGAGCCGGGGAAGTCGGGCACCTGGTAGCCGAGGATCATCGCGAACATGCCGGACAGCGCGACCGTGGGAACGGCCAACGCGAGCATCGTCCAGAACAACCTGCGGAACTGCGCGACGTGGTCTGCGTGGCCTCCGTGACCGTGCCCAGCGTGCTCGGCGTGGTCGGCGTGCGCCTGGTGCTGCGAGTGCGTGACCTCAGTCATGGCCTCCACTATATACCCCCTAGGGGTATATAGCCCAGGCTGTCCGCGCACGCTGGACGGCGATGTCACATCCCTTGAACACGCCGTTGGGCCGCTTCGGCATCGAGACGCCCGAGGAGGGCCCGCAACGTTGTGTCGCGTCCATACCGGCGGCCGGCATGGTCAACCCGCTGACCGGCATGCCCACCGTCGCGACGCTGGCGATGCTCGTCGACCACATCGGCGGCCTGGTCAACCACCACCGCAGGCGCCAGGCCGAGTGGACGGTCAGCAGCGAGTTGTCGCTCGAACTGGCGCCGGATGCGCTGACGCACCTCGAGTCCGCCCCGGAAGTGCCGGTGTTCGCGACCGGCCGACCGTGTGGACCTACGGGCCGCACCGCACTGAGCCTCTGCGAGCTGACGCACCGCGACGCGGTGATCGGCACCGCGACCGTGCGCTCGTTCTACATCGCCGCGCCCGGCCAGCTCGCCACGTGGCCCGACGGGCCGACGGGTCCGCTCCCGGCCGGGTCGCTGGCCGACCGGATGGCGGTCCACGTCGCCGAGAGCGGCGGTGCGGCCAAGGTGCTGGTGCAGGACCGGGATCCGGTGCTCAACAACAGCCTTGGCATCGTGCACGGCGGTGTCTCGGCGATGGCCTTGGAGTTGGTGGGGTCGGCGGCGGTGAACGACGGCCGCGGGGACCAGCCACTGCAGACCGCGTCGCTTCGGGTGAACTTCCTGCGCCAATACCGAGTCTCCCCCAATGGGCCTCAATCACGTTACGAGGGAACCGTTTTGCGGGTCGGCCGCAGCACCGGTGTCGCGGAGGCGCGGGCCGTCGACGACACCGGCAAGGCGGCGGTCATCGCGCGCGTCACGGCTTGTCTCGGATAACATCCGCACATGCCCGAACCCGACGATTCGATGCGGGGTTCGGTACACATCTGCGTCACCGCGATCGTCGCGGGTGTCGTCATCGGCTTCGTCGGCGGCGCGTTCCGGTGGTGTCTGGACAAGGCCGATGACCTACGCATCGATCTCGTCGACTGGGCGCACAAGCTGCCGGGGCCGGGTTGGTTGGTGCCGATGGCTGCGGCCGCCGCCGGTGCGACGCTCGCCGCGCTGATCGTGCGGTGGGAACCGCTGGCCGCGGGCAGCGGCATCCAGCACGTGGAAGCGGTTTTCCTGGGCGAGGCCAAGCCTCCGCTCATCCGGTTGCTTCCGGCGAAGTTCGTCGGTGGCGTGCTGAGTATGGGGTCGGGTCTGGTGTTGGGCCGCGAGGGTCCGACAGTGCACATGGGCGCGGCCATCGGTGCCGAGGCCGCGCGGCGCGCACGACTGCCGGATCCCGAGGTCAGGATGATGCAGACGGCATTGGGCGGCGCAGGCCTGGCGGTCGCGTTCAACGCCCCGATCGGCGGCACGCTGTTCACCCTCGAAGAGGTGACCAAGTCGTTCCGCTTCAAAACCGTTCTCGCGACGCTGCTCTCGGCCGCCACCGGCGTTGCCTGCGCCCGACTCATACTGGGCAACCACGCCGATTTCGACGTCGTACCGTTGGCCGATCCTGCTCTGGCGTGGCTGCCCGTCTTCGCCGTCTTCGGGTTGCTCACCGGAGTGCTTGGCGCCGTTTACAACTGGCTGCTGTTGTGGTTCCTCGACCGCGTCGGCGCGATACAACGGATTCCTACGCTGGTGAAGGCGGCCGTGATCGGTGCCGTCATCGGGCTCGCCATGTTCGTGTATCCACTGTCGGTGGGCGGCGGCGACGATCTGAGCGAGCGGATCCTCGGCGGCCACAGCCTCGCGCTGTCCGCGATCGTCGGGATCCTCGCAGTGCGTTTCATCGCAGGCCCGCTTTCGTATTCGGCCGCGGTACCGGGCGGGCTGTTCGCGCCGCTGCTGGCCGTGGGTGCACTGTGGGGACTGCTGTTCACCGCTGCCTTCAACGCGGTATGGCCCACCGACGCAACACAGTTGGGGGTCCCGATGGCACTCGTCGGAATGGCCGCATTCTTCGGGGCCACCGTGCGCGCGCCGGTGACCGGGATGGTCGTCGTCACCGAAATGACCGCTACCACTGCGACACTCGTGCCGATGATGGCCGCGACCGCGGCGGCGGTGCTCGTCGCGAACCTTGCCGGCTCACCGCCGATTTACGACAGCCTGCGAGATCGGATGCCGCCCAACCCCGATCAGCAGGTCACGGGAGAGTCGCATTAGTTTCCATTGCGGCACAATACGGATACGGCGTACGCGTCCTCCCCGGCTAACGTGTCATTCTCTTCGCACCGGGGTCACATCCAACGGAGGAGTCACGCATGCGCGAACCGACCATGCTGCATCGGTTGGCAGCGGAGTTCATCGGCACGTTCTGGCTGGTGTTCGGCGGCTGCGGCGCCGCAGTATTCGCCGCGAAATTCACCTCGGACGGCACCTCACTCGGCATCGGGTTCCTCGGTGTCTCATTGGCTTTCGGTTTGACGGTGCTCACCGGCGTCTACGCGTTCGGCACCATCTCCGGCGGTCACTTCAACCCCGCGGTCACGCTCGGCGCGGCGCTGGCCCGGCGCGTGGAGTGGAAGGCGGTGCCCGGCTACTGGATCACTCAGGTGATCGCCGGCCTGGCGGCAGGAATGATGATCTACCTGGTGGCCAAAGGCCAAAACGGCTGGACCGCGACAGGTCACATGGCTGCCAACGGTTTTGGCGACCACTCCCCCGGCGGCTATTCGATGTGGGCGGTGATCATCGCGGAGGTACTGCTCACCGGCGTGTTCTTGCTGGTCATCCTCGGCTCGACCGACGATCGTGCACCGAAGGGATTCGCAGGCCTGTCAATCGGCTTGACGTTGACGCTGATCCACCTGATCTCGATTCCGATCTCAAACACGTCGGTCAATCCCGCGCGGTCGACCGGCGTCGCGTTCTTCAACGGCGACGGCGCCCCCGCCCAGTTGTGGGTGTTCTGGTTTGCGCCGCTGCTGGGTGCGGCCATCGCGGGCATCGCGTATCCGTTCCTGTTCGGCCGGAACGAGGAGCTGTCCGACCGGCCGGTGCGCGACGACGCCTTGGAGGAGGCCGGCCCTGCGTAGACCGCCGACAAGATCAAGGTCGTCGCACAGCTTGGCAGAGGCGGTTACTTGACCGGCGCCTTCTTCTTGGCCCGGCTCGCGGCCGCCTTTTCGGTTCGTGCGCCCGCGTTGGCCAACTGGCCGCCGGAGTTCTCCAGGTGGGCCCGCATGAACCACTGGAACTTCTCCAATTCGCTGGCGTGGCTGATGATCATGTCCTGCGACACCACGTCGAGATCCTCGAGGGTCTCGATGCACTTGCGGGTGTCCTCGATGACGCCGGTGTAGACCAGGTCCAGCGCCGCGAGGTGGGCCTGCACGGTGTCGCGCTCGACAGAGTAGTCGTCCCAGGTGCGGTCCTTGAGGATTGCGCCGGGCGTGCCGAGCGGCGACTTGCCGAGCGTGGCGATGCGCTCGGCGACCTCGTCGGCGTAGCCGCGCACCAGCTCGACCTGCGGGTCGATCATCTCGTGGACACCGATGAAGTTCGGGCCGACAACGTTCCAGTGCACATGCTTGAGCGTCAGGTGCAGGTCGTTGTAGGTGCTCAGCTGCTTCTGCAGCAGATCGGCGACTTTGCTGGCCTTTTTCTCGTCAAGGCCGGGGATCGTGAATGAAGTCATGGGCGCCGGGTACCCACGGCTCCCCCGAGGTATTCGCCGCTAGATCGCGCGCAGTTTCGGGATGGCCTGCCGAGGGGCCCGGCGCGGTGCGTGTGCTCCCCCGGTGACTTCGAGCAATCGCACGGCGCGGTGCCGGTGCGGCCGCAACGGCTCGATCAACTCCTCCATCGCCGGATCGTCGATGGGATGGCCCAACAGCCGCAACCCCACCATCTTCGCCAGGTGGAAGTCCCCGACGCTGAGCGCGTCGGCGTCGCCGAACGCCCGCTGCGCGGTCTCCGCGGCCGTCCAGATACCGACGCCGGGCAGTGACATCATCGCCGCCCGGGCGGCCTCCGGCGTGCGGGCGGTCAACCGCTCGAGCGAATCCGCGCGCTGCGCACAGCCGACGATGGTGCGCGCCCGTCCGGGGTCGACATTGGCGAGGTGGAACTCCCACGATGGGATGCGTCGCCACACGTCGGCGGGCGGCGGCACACGCATGTGTTCGGGGGCCGGGCCTGGCGCGGGCACACCGAATTTCGTCACCAGCGCCCGCCACGCGCGCCGCGCGTCCTTGCCGTACACCCGTTGTTCGAGGATGGCCGGAACCAGTGCTTCCAGCACGCGACCGGTGCGGCCCAGTCGTAGGTGCGGCATCCGCTGGTGAGCCGCGGCGATGGTCGGCTCTGTCGGTGCGAAGCCGGAAGCGTCGTCGTCGGCACCGAGCAACCCGGGCAGCGTCTCGACGAACTCCGTTGCGCCCGTTCCCCATACCTCACAGTCGACGGTATCCGGTGCGGACTTCGTCAGCCGTGCGGTGACGGGTCCGCTGCGCATCAGGCTGGTCCGCCATATCGCGCCGTCGGCCGCGTCGTGATAGCACGGATCGTTGCGGCCGCGCCGCTGCGGTGACAGCGTCAGCCCGACACTGGTGGGCCCGTCGAAGGTGACGCTGACCGATCGATGCACCGGTCCAATCTATGCGACGGCGATGTCCGCCTTGTTCGGATAGAACGCGACGTGACCCGCGATCTGCCCCACCGCGGGGTAGGGCTCCCGGTAGGTCCAGATGGCGTCCTCAACGGTGTCGCCGGCTTCGGTGACGACGTGGTAGTAGCTGGCATCGCCCTTGTACGGGCAGTACGTCTCGGTGTCGCTCGGCTTCAGCCGTTCGGCGACCACGTCGCGCAGCGGGACGTATTGCACCGCCGGATAGGTGGACTCCTGCAGTGTCAGTGCCTCGTCGGTCTCGGCCACCAGTTCGCCGTTGACCCGCACGGTGACGTGCTTGCCCGTGGGTTCGACGGTGATCGGATGGGAGGCGGTCGGCTGCAGTCCGGGTCGGTCACTCATAACTGTGGCAACGCGCTTCCCGCGGCCCGTGTTCCGCAGGTCCGTCGATACGATCGGGCCATGACCGACCAGGTGCCGGCCGACGCACAGGCAGAGGTCGTCGTCAACGCCGACCCGCATGCCGTTTACGCCCTGATCACCGACCTCACATCGCTGGCGTCGCTCGCCGAGGAGGTCCAGACGATGAAGTGGCGCAAGGGCGATGCAGCGCGCCCAGGCGCGGTGTTCAGAGGCCTGAACCGCAACGGGCTGTACCGATGGAGCACCGTCTGCACGGTCACCGATGCGCACCCCGGCCGCACGTTCGCCTTCGACGTCAAGACCGGCGGCGTCATCCCCGTGGCCCGCTGGCGTTACGACATCGAACCGGTCGACGGTGGTTGCAAAGTGACCGAGCGGACCTGGGACCGCCGGCCCGGCTGGATCGTCAAACCGTCGCGGTTGACCACCGGGGTCAAGGACCGCACCTCGGCCAACGTCGAGCACATCAAGCTGACGCTGCAACGGCTCAAGAAGAAAGCCGAGGGTTAATGCGGCCTGCCGGCGATCCTGTCCGCGACGACCGCGATGGGTGACGTCGTCGCGCGGCCACGACCCTCGTGCCAGTCGGCGGCCTTGTAGGCCAGGTACATGCCGCGCACGCCGATCCAACGCAGCGGTTCGGGTTCCCAATCGCGCGACCGGTGGCCGACCCACGGCAGTTGGGTGTGCGGCCCGGGCCGATCGAGCACCAGGTCCGCCAGGGTGCGGCCGGCGAGGTTGGTCGCGGTGACGCCGTGGCCGACGTAGCCACCGGCCCAGCCGAGCCCCGACGCCTTGTCGAGCGCTACGCCTGCGTTCCAATCCCGCGGTACGGCCAGCACCCCGCACCAGCCGTGGGCGATCGGAATGTCGCGCACCTGCGGCAGGATCGAATGCAGTGTGGCCGTAAGGTGTTCGATCGTCTGCGCAGGCACCCGGCCTTCGACGTCGGTGCGGGAGGCGTACCGGTACGGCACGCTTCGCCCACCGATCGCGATCCGGTCGTCGACGGTGCGCTGGGCGTAGAAGAAGCCGTGTGCGGTGTCACCGACGGTTTCGCGGCCGTCCCAGCCGATGGACGCCCACACGCTGTCCGGTATCGGCTCCGTGGCGACCATCGAACTGTTCATCGGCAGCCAGCGGCGCCGCAGCCCACGCATGCGTGCGGTGAACCCCTCGGTGGCGCGCAGCACGATCGGCGCGCGTACGGTGCCGATCGTGCTCACCGCACGGCCCCGCTCGATGGTGGTGACGGCAGTGTTCTCGTAGATGTCGACGCCGAGCCGCTCGACGGCATCGGCCAGTCCGCGCGCCAACTGGGCGGGCTGGATGCGCGCGCAATGCGGTGTGTGGTACGCCGACACCACTCCGTCGAACCGAATGCGTTCAGCGGCTTCGGCTTTCGTCAACGGCGCGATGCCGTCGATCTTCCAGCGCAGCTCCTCGTCGATCTCGGCTCCCAGCCGCGACGCCTGCGCGGCGTTGCGGGCGATCTGCATGGTGCCGCCCTTGACGATGCCTGCGTCGATGCCCTCGGCGGCGGCGACGTCGATGACCTCGTCGACGGCCTCGTTGAGCGCCCGCTGCCAGGCGATGACACCGTCGCGCCCGTACTGCTGCGCCATCCGGTTGCGGTCACCTGGCACCAGCCCGGACAGCCACCCGCCGTTGCGCCCCGAGGCGCCGAAGCCGGCGAAGCGGGCCTCGAGGATCGCGATACGCAGCGACGGGTCGGCGCGCTTCAGGTAGTACGCGGTCCACAGCCCGGTGTATCCGGCACCGACGATGCACACGTCGGCGTCCCGGTCCCCCGGTAGCGGCGGGCGCGACGGCGGGTAGTCGCTGAACCAGTGCGAGACGCGACCGTTGACGGGGGCTGGGGTTGGCACCGTCAGATTCTGGCACCACCCGCACTTGTCGGACCGAAGGGGCAAGCTGGCGGCACCGACGAGAGGAAGAGAACCGGGATGTGCTCCGACTACTACGACCTGTTGCAGGGCAAGATCCGCAAGGCGGGGTGGACGGTGCAGTACGTCGAAAGTGACCGCCCGCCATACGCTTACACGATCGGACTGCACGACTGGGACGTCCCCGAACTACTGATCACCGGCGTCTCCCGGCAACGCGGCCTTCGGCTGCTGGACGCGGTGGCCCGCAAGCTGGTCAGCGGCGAGGTGTTGACGCCGGGCCAGCAGGTCTCGCTGCCCGACGGACCGCTCGTCGAGGTTGTCGAGGTGGGGCATCCCGATGTCCACATGGGCTGGGCGGTGGCGTTCGGCGGCCCCGACATCGAGGCGCTGCAGTTGGTGTGGGCCGACGGCCGCGGGCGCTGGCCGTGGTCGGCGCAGTTCGTCGACGGGCGGGCGACGCAACCGGTGCTGGGTTGTCGGACCCTCGGCGCAAGCTGGCCCTGACGACGACAGGAAGGTGCGGTCATGTGCTGGCAGTGCGACAACCCCAACGGCACCACCGAGGAGTACCTCGACGAACTGCGCGCGACGATCCGGCTGCACGGCTGGGTGGTGCAGGGTGTCGAGGACGATCGGTTGCCGTTTGCCTACACCATCGGACTGCACGACCGCGGGCTGCCTGAACTGTTGGTGACGGGGATGGCGCCGGAGGATGCGGCGCGCCTGTTGAACGACGTCGCGGTCGCCGCGCTGGGCGGCCGGGTCTTCGAGCCCGGCGCGCATGTCGCCGTCGGCGACGGTCCGTTACTCGAGATCGTCGAGGTGGAGCATCCGGATGCGCATCTGGTTTTCGCGGTGGCGCTGGGCGGGCCCGACGTTCGCGCGCTGCAACTGGTGTGGCCCGACGACCGGGGCCGTTGGCCGTGGGCGGCGGGATGGGGCCGGGGTCGGCTTCGGCAACCCGTGTTGGGGATAAGGCGCCAGAAAGCTCAGAAGGCGTAGCGGTGGTACTGGGCCATGAACCGAAGCGCGGGAACGAGATTCATCGCCTGCAACGTCCACCGGTAGTACCAGGGCACATGTTCGAACGCATCCGAATCGAGGGCCGATACCCATGACAGCAGCCGGACCCCGGGCACCGCCTCGATGATGTCGTCGGGTCCGTCGATGCCCCAGTACAGCGTCGCGCCCGAGCGTCTTACCACGGCGTTGGTCCACTGCGATCTGATCCCGAGCCGGTTGAACGCGTCGAATTGCAGCTCACCGGACGGGGCGTGGTTCAGCACCCGGCGCAGCAGCTCGACGCCGTCCTGTTCGGTCAGGTACATCGTCAGGCCCTCGCCGATCATCAATGTCGGACGGTCCCGCGGGATGTCGGCGAACCACGCCGGGTCGGTGACCGACGCGGCGATGACGTGGTAGTGGTCGCGTGCGGGATACAGCTGGCGGCGCAGGTTTGCGACATCGGGGTAGTCGACGTCGTACCACTCGACGCCAGGGCCGGGGTCCAGCCGGAAGCACCGCGCGTCCAGGCCGCAGCCGAGGTGCAGCACCACGGCGTCGGGATGCACAGCCAGGAATTGGCGCGCCCACCGGTCGAAGTGCGCTGACCGCGTAGTCACGGCGGGTGAGTTCGTCGCGGTGATCGACGTCTTGGTCCAGTCGTAGTCGATGCGGTCGACGATGTCCTTGGCGAACTGGTCGCCGAGGATGGGGTGGTCGAGGCCGGCATCGACGGCCTTGGCGTAGAACGTGGCCAGCATGGTCTGCGGCGCACCGGACAGATCCACGTGGAGTTTCTCGGTCACATCACCCGACGTTAGTCACGTGCCGAAGCAACGGGTAACCGTTGAACGGGCCTCGGCGCGCCGTTCAGCTGGCGGTTCTGCTCTTGCGTTTGGCGTCCCGCAGGCCGACCCAGAACCGGGCAGCTTCGCGTATCGACTCCTCGACCGGTCTTGGCTGCCAACCCAATTCGCGGACCGCCTTGCTGTGGTCGACGGGCGCCTCTGCGCGCATCAGGCGCAGCGACCCCATCGAAAGCTGCTCGTCGGTGCCGCGCAGCTTGGCTTTGATGCTGCCCGCGGCCGCCAGCGCATAGGACACGGGCAGCGGAATCGACTTGGTGGGCGCGGGAACTCCGGCCGCCTCCGCAGCGATGCGGACCACCTCGGCGTTGCTGATCATCTTCTCCGAGACCAGGTAACGCTCGCCGACGCGGCCGCGGTCGGCGGCCAGGATCATCGCGCGCGCCGCATCGTCGACGCCGACCGCCTCCAATTCGATACCGCTCATCACGAACGGCAACTTGCCAAACGCGGCGCCGGCGATGATCGCGCCGTGCGGGGTACGGCCCCAGTCGCCGCTGCCGTAGGTCGTCGACACGCACATCGCCACCGCGGGCAGGCCGTGCTCCTTGGCGTACATCAGCACGATGTTCTCGGCCTGCACCCGCGACCGGACGTAGGGCGTCAACTCGCGGTCGTCGGCGATGACGTCGTCCTCGGTGGCGACGTGCCCGCGGCGCCTGCCGACGGTGACGTAGCTGCTGGTGAACACGAACTTGCGCAGCCCCGCATGCCGGGCGATCTCGAGCACGTTGCGGGTTCCGTCGACATTGGTGTGAAACAGCGGTGCAGGATCACGCAGCCACCCGCGGGTGTCGACCACGCAGTAGTAGACGTCGTCGACGCCGGCCATCGCGTCACGCAACGTGTCGTCGTCCCAGATGTCGCCGACGAACCGCGCCACGTCGAGATCATCGATGCCGACGGTCATCGCGTTGGGCCGCACCATCACTCGCACCTGGTGCCCGTCGCCCACCAACTGCCGTGTGACGTGCGAGCCGAGGAACCCGTTGGCGCCGATGACGAGTTTCACTCGGCCCCTCCGGACTGGCTCAGCCACGCCGCCGCCTCGTCGGGCAGCGTGCCGAGTTCCTGCGCTTTGCGGCACCACTTCTTCGTCGCGGCGACGAAGCGCAGCGGGTTGTAGATGTCCTCCTGGCGGCACCATTGACCGTCGCCGGCGTAGGTGAGGATCGAGATGTTGGTGGCGCTGATGATGGTGCCGTCACCCGGATCGCGCATCGGGTTGTCCAACTCGCAGATGATCCTGCCCGTCGACTCGTCGATCACCGACCACAGCGACGGGAACGACGTCATGTAGCTGCCGGGAAACGACTCCATAGTCTGCCAGATCCAGGGCCGCACCTCGTCTCGGCCGTGCATGGTGCCCGCCGCGTGCTCGACGTAGGTGACGTCGGGTGTGTACTGGTCAACCCACGGATCCCAATCGCGGGTGCGCGCGGCCCGGTCGACGGTCGCCTCGAACGCCTCGAACGCCGCGGCCAACTCCTCGCGGGTGAACGTCTTGCTCGTCACACTCAGAACTAGAACACGTTCTACCTGTCTTTGTCGAGCGGTCGCTCGTATCGTCAAAAGAGTGAAGGGCCTGCTCGGGCTCATCTTCGCGGTCGTCGTGCTCGCCGGGTGCGCCGGTGATCCGCGGCCTGCGAATTTCTCCGGACTCGTCGACATCGGCGCCGGGCGCCACCTGTTCCTGACCTGTCGGGGTGCGGGCGCACCGACCGTGTTCATCATCCCCGGCAAAGGCAGCCACGCCGCCGCATGGCGCGTCGTCGTATCGGCAGTCGCGACCACCACCAGGGTCTGCGCCTACGACCGACCGAACACCAGACAGGACGGCGACCACCTGTCCACCCCGGTACCACAACCGCACTCCGTCGCCCAGGCCGTCTCCGACGTCGTGAAATTGGTTGCTGCAGCGCGGCTTTCGACGCCCATGGTGGTGGTCGCCCATTCCTACGGCGGCCTCATCGCCGATCTGCTGGCCCGCACCCATCCCGGACTCGTCGCTGGCCTGGTCCTGGTGGACCCGACGTCGGAGTACCTGCCGCGACTGGGCCGGGCCGAACAAGACGCCCAGTTCGACCAGGCTGCGCGAACGCCGACACCGGATCCCGACGGTGAAGGATTTCTCGCCGACGACGCGTTCGCCACACTGCGGGTCGCCCCACCGTTGCCGTTGCCGCGGATGCCCGCGATCGTGTTGAGCGCCGACGTCTCCCGCGGCGACATGGGCTCAGGCGACTACACCAACTTCCAGGTGCACCGCGCCAACAGCCTGCTCGCCGAGACGCTGTGGACCGACAACGTGATCGTCGGCGGCAGCGGGCACAACATGATGCTGTCTCGCCCCGGCGCCGTCGCCGCGAAAACGCTCGCAATGGTCGACTGGGTGCGCTCCGGGGTCAGGCGGCGCTGAGGACCTGCCGGTCGCCAAGCGGGCTCTGCAAGGGCACCACCAGGGTGCCGGTTACGGCGAGCATGATGCACATCCGCCCCGCGACCGGCGGCAGCGCGCCGCCCTTCAGGTCGATCGTGACCGCATCGGCAGTCTCGTGCACCCTCGCGTGCACGCCGTTGCACGCGGGTGTGCCTGTCGTGAAATGCACGGCCACAGCGCGGTCGCCGGCACGGCTCCACGACTGGATGGGCATCGGCTGCGGATCGACGATCGATGGGTTGTCGGTGAAGGCCACGCCGTCGACGTCCTGCGCTTCGGGTGGCGCTGTCGGCGCCGCCGATGCCGCGGGCGCAATCCAGCCGGCGACAGCGAGAGCGGCGAGGACCACGGCGGCTGTGCGCATGTATTTGACGGTAGCGACAACCACGGATTAACCCAGCGCGGCGCGCGGTTGACAAGGACACTATGTCGCAGCAATACAGACACGATCCGGACGCGGTCGCCGCGCTTTCCGAAGAGCAGTACTACGTGACGCAGAAGAACGGCACGGAGCGCCCCTTCACCGGCCACTACTGGGACAACCACGAGCCCGGCATCTACGTCGACGTCGTATCGGGCGAGCCGCTGTTCGCTTCGGTGGACAAGTTCGACAGCGGCACCGGCTGGCCGAGCTTCACCAAACCCCTCGACGCGGACAACGTGATCACGAAACGGGACTTCTCGCATCTGATGTTTCGCACCGAGGTGCGGTCCAAGCACGGCGACAGCCACCTGGGCCATGTGTTCAAGGACGGACCGCGAGCGAAAGGCGGGTTGCGCTACTGCATCAACTCGGCTTCGCTGAGATTCATCCACTTCGACGATCTCGAGGCGCAGGGGTACGGACAGTACCGCGCGCTGTTTCGCGAAGGCGGCCAAGAAAAAGGAGTGAGCGTGAGCGAGTACAAGAAGGCGATCCTGGCAGGCGGCTGTTTCTGGGGCATGCAGGATCTGATCCGCAAGCAGCCCGGTGTGGTGTCCACCCGGGTCGGCTACACCGGCGGGCAGAACGCGCATCCGACCTACCGCAACCACCCCGGCCACGCCGAGGCGATCGAAATCGTCTACGACCCGGCGCAGACCGACTACCGGAACCTGCTCGAGTTCTTCTTCCAGATCCATGATCCGACCACGAAGAACCGGCAGGGCAACGACGTCGGCACCAGCTACCGGTCGGCGATCTTCTATCTCGACGACGAGCAGAAGCGCGTCGCGCTGGACACCATCGCCGATGTCGACGCCTCCGGATTGTGGCCGGGCAAGGTGGTCACCGAGGTGACCCCCGCCGGTGACTTCTGGGAGGCCGAACCGGAGCACCAGGACTACCTGGAGCGCTACCCGAACGGGTACACCTGCCACTTCCCGCGGCCGGGCTGGAAACTGCCGAAGCGCGCTGAGGTTTGATCAGCCGCTCAGCGGCTGAGGCTTCTGACGAAAATCGGCCGAAATCCGTCAGAAAACGTAGTTTTGAAGCACTCCGGTCAGGCCACCCGGCGTCGCACCACGATGCGGCCGCCGTCCTTCGGTGTGAACGCGATGCCCCGGAAATGGACCTTCTCCTCCGGGGCATCGTCGGTCTCGATGACGAAGTGCCTCAGGATGGTTCGCAGCACCACGTCCATTTCGACGTTCGCGAACGCCGCCCCGATGCAGCGGCGGGTGCCGCCGCCGAACGGCACCCACGCCGTCGGGGTCCTGGTGCCCATGAACCGGTCAGGGTCGAAGCGCTCGGGATCCGGGAAGACGTCGGCGTTGGCGTGCACGTGGGCGATTGCGATCATGACGGTGTAGCCGTGTGGGATCCGGAAGTCACCGAGGTCGAAATGCGGTGCCTGCACGTGCCGTCCCGAGAAGTCGATGACCGTCCGGTTGCGCTGCAACTCCTGGATGGTGGCCTGACGAAACTCGTTGCCGCCCTTGTTGTTTTCCTCGACCAGCCTGGCGAGCACGTCAGGGTGGCGGCGCAACCGCTCGAACGCCCAGCCCAGCGTCGACGCGGTGGTCTCATGGCCGGCGCCCAGCAGCGTCAGCAGTTCATCGGACACGTCCTGGCGCGACATCGGCGTGCCGTCCTCGTACGTGCTGCGCAACAGCAACGCGAGGATGTCGGTGCGCTCGTCCAGGTTCTGGTCGGCCTTGGCCTTGTCGATCAGCGCAAAGACGGTGCGGTCGAAGTTGCGGCGGAACTCCGCGAGCTTGCCCCACGGGCTGCGCCTGCCCGTGTTGAACCGCGGCTCCGGGAGCGTGGCCATCCGCGAGCCCAGTTCGGCCCAAGGCGGGATGATCTCGCGCAGGAAGTCCAGTTCCGCGCCGTCGGCGCCGAACACAGTGCGCAGGATGACGTTCAGCGTGATCCTGTTCATCGCTTCCAGGGTTCGGAACTCGACGCCCTCCGGCCACGTCGCGGTTTCGCGAAGCGTCTCCTCCTCGATGACCTTCTCGTAGTTCTTGATGCTCTGCCCGTGGAACGGCGGGGCGAGCAGCTTGCGGCGGGCCCGATGCTCCTTACCGTCCAACGCGAAAACCGAACCGGGACCGAAGATCCGGCTCAGGTTCGGTTGGACGTTGATCAGGTCGTCGGTGCTCGCGAGAAACACCTGGCGAGCCAATGCGGGGTCGGAGACCACCACGCTGCGGCCGAAAAACGGCACATTGATCGCGAACACCGAGCCGTACCGCTTGTCGGCGTACCGCAGGAACCGGCGGCGGAAGCCGGCCATCAAGACCATCTGAACCATCTTCGGCAGGTGCACTGCCGGCGGCATCTTCCCCGGCCGCGCCGTGGCGCCCGCTTCCACGGTCACTGCGGTGTCAGTCATCGGTGCCTCACTCCCAACCGTCTCCCTGGTACTTCGGTGTACCGTGGGTCTTTGTAGTACGGTACCGGTTGGTACCAACCGACACAAGGGCAAGGAGGCGCAATGACGACAGCGCTCGACAGGGCCGCATCCGTCGACGGTGCTTTTCCTGCCTTCCGCGACCGACTGATCGACGGGTTGGCCGCATCCATCGGTGAGCGCGGATACCGCGACACCACCGTGGCGGACATCGTCCGGCACGCTCGCACCTCCAAGCGGACCTTTTACGAGCAGTTCGCCAGCAAGGAGGAGTGCCTGATCGAACTGCTGCGGCGAAACAACGAGAACCTGATCGCCAACATCCAGGCGGCCGTTGATCCGGAGGCGGACTGGCATCGGCAGATCCGGCAGGCCTCGGTGGCCTACGTCGACCACATCGGGTCGCGGCCCGCGATCACGTTGAGTTGGATCCGCGAAGCGCCGGCGCTCGGGGAGGTGGCCAAGCCGCTGAACCGGCAGGCAATGGAGGCGTTGACCGACATGCTGGTCAACCTCACGGACAGCCCCGGGTTCCGGCGCTCCAATCTGCAGCCGATCTCCAGGCCGTTGGCGTTGATCCTGCTGGGCGGATTGCGGGAATTGACAGCGCTTTTCGTCGAAGACGACCGCGATGTGCAGGGCATCGTCGAGCACGCGATCGAGGCGGCGACCGCACTGTTGGGCCCGCGCGGCTGAGTCAGCTCATCTCGACGAAGGGGTCGCGACCCCCGATCGGCTTTCGCAGTTCTTTGATCTCGTCAGAGTTTGATTCGCATGGCGCGAGCGAAGGACACCTTCGGGAAGCCGAGCGAGGCGCCGTCCACCTTGCTGGTGAACGCGACCCCGAACCTCGATTCGGCGGGCGGCGAGTCGCCTCACCCCTAGGTATTCCCCGCCGCAGAAAACTGCGGAGATTCCTCAAATACACTCGGCGAGATGCGCTTTGATCGCCCGGTGCGCCGCGTCGGCAAAGCGTCAGCGCAGCATCAACCTGGCGGATTTCTCCAGCCGCTCGGCGATCTCGGCGTACGAGGTGTACCCCATGCCCGCGCGCACCAGGGCACCGGAGTACAGCATCTCCAGCGAGTCGATGATCTCGGGATCGGTGTCTGGGCCCAACGCCGCCGCCAACCGGTCCCGGATCTCGCCGCCGATACGCAGTCGCAGCACTTCGACGTCGGGGTCCTTGCCGAGCAGCGCGCTGGTGACCGCGGATGCGAACTCCGGTTCGTCGGCAACCAACAGCGAGATGTGGCCGAGCACATCGACCACACGCGTGGCGGCGTCGTCGGAGTCATGGGCTGCCGGTGGCGACGCGGCCAGCCGCCGCCAGAACAGCTCGGCGACGAGATGCTCCTTCGACGAGAAGTAGGTGTACGCGGTGGCCGCTCCGACGCCGGCCTCGGCGGCGACCCGGCGCACGGTGAGGCCGGTGAAACCGTCCCTGCTCAGCAGAGCGACCGCGGCACGGCCGAGGCGGTCTACGGTGTCGGCCTGCTTGGCGGTCAGGCGGCGCCGCGTCGACTCCAAGACCGGATCGGACACGTGTCCGGACGCTACTACAACCGCCATCTACCAGCAACGGTAAGTTGACAGCGATGAGCACCACGGAGCAGTTGTTCGCCCTCGCCGATCAGGTCACCGGGTTCATGCCCGCCGCGGAAGGGCGCGCCCTGTACGACACCGCGCTGAAGTATCTGGGCGACGGCTTCGGCGTCGAGATCGGCACCTACTGCGGCAAGTCGACTGTACTGTTGGGCGCCGCCGCGCAGCAGACCGGTGGCGTCGTCTACACCGTCGACCATCACCACGGTTCCGAAGAGCACCAACCCGGTTGGGAGTACCACGACACGTCCATGGTGGACGCCGTCACCGGGTTGTTCGACACGCTGCCGACGCTGCGTCACACCCTGGACGCCGCGGGCTTGGACGATCACGTGGTCGCGGTCGTCGGCAAGTCTCCCGTCGTCGCCCGTGGCTGGCGAACTCCGTTGCGGCTGTTGTTCATCGACGGCGGCCACACCGAGGAAGCGGCGCAGCGGGACTTCGACGGCTGGGCCCGGTGGGTCGACGTGGGCGGGGCGCTGATCATTCACGACGTCTTCCCGGATCCGAACGACGGCGGCCAAGCGCCGTTCCACATATATCGGCGGGCACTGGACACCGGCGACTTCCGTGAGGTGTCGGCGACCGGTTCGATGCGGGTGATGGAGCGGACGTCCGGTACGCCGGGCGAGGCGCTGTAGCCGGAGGCTAGCGATCGCTTGTGGCGCAGGCGCAGTCGTATTCGCCTTCGAGGCCGCGTGGCAAGTCGGTACCGCGGAAGAGACCGTTGGCGGCGCTGGTCCGCGACAACGCGTCGGCCGCGAGGATCATCGCCGCGCCGGTCCAGGTGGTGCGCTCCACCGGCCAGCGTTTGCCGTCGGCGTAGACCAGGCCGGTCCAATAGGACCCGTCGTCCTCACGCAGGTGATGCATGGCCGCGAACTGCTCGCGGGCGCGGGTCCGCTGCCCGATCGCATCCAAAGCCAGGACCAATTCGCAGGTTTCGGCACCGGTGACCCACGGTCGGTCGTCGACGCAGCGGATGCCGAGGCCGGGCACCACGAAGTCGTGCCAGCGCTCGATGATGCGCTCCCTGGCGGCCGCGCCGCGCAGTGCACCGCCGAGCACCGGGTAGTACCACTCCATCGACCATCGGCTCTTGACCACGAACGACTCGGGATGGTGCGCGATCGCATGGCCGAGTTGGCCGACGGCCACCTCCCACTCGGGCTGGGCGTCGTCGACGTAATCCGCCAGCGCCAACGCACACCGGATGCTGTGGTAGATGCTCGCGCAGCCGGTCAGCAGCGCCTCCGGCTCCGGGCCCGAAGGGCCTCTGGCCCAAGCGATTTCACCGCCGCTGGCCTGCAGGTCGACGACAAAATCGATGGCTTTGCGCACCACCGGCCACATCGTCTCCGCAAACCGGCGGTCGCGGGTGATCAGCACGTGGTGCCACACGCCGGTGGCGATGTACGCGCAGAAGTTGCTGTCGCTGTTGGCGTCCTCGACGACACCGTTGCGCAACTGGATCGGCCACGAACCGTCGGGCCGTTGCATGGTCCGGCACCATTCGAACGCGGCGCGCGCCGGTTCGAGAAGGCCCGCGACCGTCAGCGCCATCGCGTTCTCGACGTGGTCCCACGGGTCGGTGTGACCGCCGTCGAACCATGGGATGGCACCTGAGGATTCCTGCGTCGCCGCGATCGATCGCGCGGTCTGCCGACACTGCGCAGGCGTCAGCACGCCGGGAACGCCGGGAATCTCAGCCAATGGGCCCCACCGGCTTCCTGAAGTACAGCGCCACGCTCTTGCCGATCAGCGGGTTAAGCAGCGACTCCGCGGTGCGGGTCAGCCAAGGCTGCTCGACCATGTCCCACACCAGCAGCTTGTGGTACGCCGCGACCGCGGGATGGTCGTTCTTCGACGTGCCCACAGCGCATTTCAGCCACCAGAACGGCGAATGCAGCGCATGCGCATGGTGCGTGTGCGTCAACCGCAGACCGTGCGCGAGCACCTTGTCGCGCAGCGCATCGGCCTTGTAGATGCGGATGTGACCGCCCTCGTTGGCGTGGTATTCGTCGGACAGAATCCAGCAGACCTTCTCGGGAAGCCACCGCGGGACCGTGATCGCCAGCGAGCCGCCGGGTTTCAGCACCCGGACCAGTTCACCGATGGCGCGGTCGTCGGCAGGGACGTGCTCGAGGATCTCGGATGCGATGACGCAGTCGAAAGTGCCCTCTGCATAAGGAAGTTCGAGTGCGTCGCCCTTGACCGCCTCGGCGCACGCCGAGTCGGGCACCTCGCCCTGCTCCTTCATGGCCTGCAGGATCTGGTCGACGTCGTTGAGGTCGGCCGCGTTCTGGTCGAACGCGATGACGTCCGCGCCACGCCGATACGCCTCGAAGGAGTGCCTGCCCGCGCCGCAGCCCACGTCGATCACCTTGGTGCCCGCGCCGACGCCGAGCCTGTCGAAGTCGACCGTCAGCATTTCGCCATCGCCTGCTCGTAGACCGACACCGTCTGCGCCGCAACGGATTCCCAGCTGAAGACATCGAGAGCGCGCTGACGACCCGCGGCCCCCAGCCTGCGCCGATCCCCGGGCGAGTCCAGCAGCTCGCCGAGCACGCGGGTCAACTCGTCGACATCGGCGGGCCGCACCAGGCGTGCGCACGCACCGTCGGTGCCGACCACCTCCGGCAGCGCACCTGCCCGGCTCGCCACGATCGGCGTGCCGCTGGCCATCGCCTCCACCGCGGGCAGCGAGAAGCCCTCGTACAACGAGGGGATGCAAGCGATTTCAGCCGATGCCAGCAGGTCGGCCAGCTCCGAGTCGGACAGACCGCTGGAGCTGTGCACGATGTCGGAGATGCCCAACTCGGCGATCAGCTTCTCGGTCGGCCCGTTCGGCTCCAGCTTGGCGACCAGCTGCAGTTCCAGATCACGTTCGACACGTAACCGCGCGACCGCGTGCAGCAGGTGGCTGACGCCCTTCAACGGCACGTCGGCGCTGGCGATCGCGATGATGCGACCGCTGACCCGCTTCTCGGCAGGCTTGAACAGTGCGGTGTCCACACCGAGCGGCACCACGTGCAGCTGACTCGGTGACACGGCGAAGTCCTCGGCGATATCGGCCGCTGAGGTCGACGACACGGTCAACAGTTCTGGGATCTGACGGGCCACGTTCTTCTGCATCTCGGCGAACCCATACCAGCGCCGCACCAACGGCTTTCGCCACCACTTCGCGGCCGCCACGTCCAGCATGCGGTCGCGGGTGATCGGGTGGTGCACCGTCGCCACCACCGGCAGGCCCAGCGCGGCGATGTCCAACAGACCGGCGCCGAGACTCTGGTTGTCGTGCACGACGTCGAAGTCGTCGCGGCGCTCGGCCAGCAACCGCGCCGCGCGCATCGTGAACGTGCGCGGCTCGGGGAAGCCGGCCGTCCACGTCGTCAGCAGTTCGAGCATGTCGATGTGGTCGCGGATCTCGCTGGGCCGGGGGATCCGGAACGGGTCCGGCTCGCGGTACAGGTCGAGGCTGGGCACCTTGGTCAGCCGCACCCGCGGATCGAGCACCTCGGGGTAGGGCTGACCGGAGAACACCTCGACGTCATGGCCCAGTTCGACGAGACCGCGGGACAGGTGACGGACGTACACGCCCTGGCCGCCGCAGTGGGTCTTACTCCGGTAAGACAGCAAGGCGATACGCATGGTCAACGGGGGTCCGTGAGGTGGACAGGTGGCGTCACGCAAAAACTCCGAACCCTCTGGACATGTGTCCAGACTATAGTTTGACGTGCTAGCGGACGCAACGCGGCCGCCCAGCCCTGACTACCACAGACCGGTCGATTCCCGAACTCTGGGCCGGGGTATCCGAGTGTCATGACCAGACACATCGAGGCGCGCTTCGAGATTGCCAGCTGGGACGAGACCCCGTTCGAAGACGGCGACGAGGCGACCAAGCTCACCGAAGCGCTGGTGTCGAAGCGCTACCAGGGCGACATCGACGGCACGTCGACGACGAAGTGGCTGTTGGCGTACTCGCCGGACAAGAGTGCCTTGTTCGTCGGCGTCGAGCACATCACCGGCACGATCGGCGGCAAGACGGGCAGCCTGGTGCTGCTGCACGACGGCCGGTACCGCGACGGGGTCGCCGCGGCGGACCTACGGATCGCATCCGGTACCGAGGGCCTGGCGAAGGTCGCGGGCACGGGTGAGTTCCGCGCCGACCCCGCCGGTGCCATGACGCTCGACCTCGACGGCGCCTGGTAGCGCTATCGCGGTGGCGGGAAACCGCCCGTCGCCACCGGACCCCACCGCCGCGGGGTGACACGGATCAGGCACTTGCCCTGCTCCACCATCGCCTGTCGGTACTCGTCCCAGTCGGGATGCTCGCCGGCGATCGAGCGGTAGTAGTCGACCAACGGTTCGACGGCGTCCGGGAGGTCGATCACTTCGGCGTCGCCGTCCACCTGCACGTACGCGTCGTTAAACTCGTCGGACAACACCATGACACTGGCCCGCGGGGTGCGGCGGATGTTGGCCGACTTCGCGCGCTGGGGATAGCTGGCGATCACGATGCGGCCGTTGTCGTCGACGCCGCCCGACACCGGGGAGCTCTGCAGCGACCCGTCCGCGCGAAACGTGGTCAGCACCATGCGATGTCGCGGCCGGACGAACTCGAGGAGATCGGAAAGGCCGACCTCGTCGGCGGTCGCATATTTTCGGGCCATGCCACGACCCTAACGCCGCTGCCTGTCGGACCTCCTCGATACCATTCGAACATGAGTTCGAGTAAGCAACAGATCATCGCGGCGCTCGACGCCGCGGAAGCGAGCTATCGGGAGTTGGCTGCGCTCCCACTGGAAGCGCTGACCCGGCCGGAGAAGACGGAACTGCTCAAACGGCTCGGCGACATCGACAAGAAAATGGTGGCGCTTGACCGGCGGCTGATCGGGCAGTTGATCACCCAGGGGGATCCCGCCATGTTCGGCGCCACGTCGTGGGCGGAGGTGTTGTCCAGGCGGTTACGGATCTCGCCGGGCGAAGCGCAAAGACGCATTGCCGAGGCCACTAGTCGGTCTTCCGCTTGAGCACCCATGCCGGGATCCAGTGCGTCACCGATTTCCGGCGTGCGCCGTAGGCGATCTCGTAGGTCACCAGACCCCACCAGTAGCCCTGCTCGCAGACGCCCCAGCAGGTGAGGCGACCTTCGACGATGGAGTGCATCTGCAGCCCGGCGGGGTTGTACCCGCCGACGCGGTGGGGTTCGCGGGGAAACAGCACCGTGAGGTCCACCAGGACGGCGACCGGCGGGTCGACCCGGCGCAAGGGCGGCTGCACGGGTTGCCCGTTGTAGCCGATCGACTGGAGCTCGCCCACCGTTCGATCATACGTTCGAACGCTGCGGCGTCGACAGCCGTTCTAGGCTGAAGCTGCTATGTACATCCCTCGCCAATTCGCGCTCTCCGCCCAGGAGACGGCGGACGCGCTCGCGCAGGCGAGCTTTGCCCAATTGGTCACGCACGACGCGTCGGGGCTGCTGGTCACGCCATTGCCGATGATCTACGACGGGCACTCGTTGATCGGTCATGTGTCGCGGGCCAATCCGCACTGGAAGGCCGACGGCGGTGAGTCGGTGGCCATCTTCTCCGGCCCCGAGGCATACATCTCGCCCAGCTTCTACGCCACCAAATCCGAGACGGGCAAGGTGGTGCCGACGTGGAACTACGAGGTGCTCACTGTCTACGGCAGGCTCGTGGCACACGACGATCCGGACTGGGTGCGCAACCTCGTGACCCGGCTGACCGACCGGCATGAGGGTAGCCGCGCCGAACCGTGGCGGGTGACCGATGCGCCGGAGAGCTTCACCCGCGCACAGTTGCGCGCGATTGTCGGTGTGGAGCTTGTGATCTCGAAGATCGAGGGCAAGGCGAAGATGTCGCAGAACCAACCCGAGCGCAACCGCGCCGGGGTGGTCGCCGGGCTGAAACAGTCGGCCGCGGCCGCCGATCAGGTGGTCGCCGACCGGGTCGAGGCGTTCGGCAGCACGAACGCGAACGGCCGGGGATAGCCCAGTCCCGTCAGCTGTGCCCGCCGGACCGCGTCGACGGCCACTGTGCGCACATGCCCCGACGACGGCTCGTAGCACTGCCACCATTGCCCGGTCGCCTCGACGATCAGCACCCAGTGCCGCGGGATGACGCGGCCGGTCAACATCGCGACCGGCCAACCCTCGGCCACCGCACGCTGGACGTCGGACAGCGCATCACGTCGCCCGCGGAACAGCCGCCACCGGTAGCGCACACCCGATGCCCGCGCGTTGAGCGCGTGCGCCAGCCCAGTCGGCGTGGTGCCGAGCCGCCGCGGCCATACCCGGTTCACCTGTGCGTGCACTTTGGCCTGTTCCGCGGCGAACCACGCCGGATCCGACAGGTCGGCCTCGTGACCCAGCAGCGCGCCCGCCACCACAACGACGGTCGGTCCGCACGTGACACCATCGCGTTGCCGAAGGTTGAGCGCCGAAAGCTGCATCGGTTATCACGGTAGGCCTCCGGGTACTCGGGCCTGGTGAGCTTCGACATCACCCCGACCGCGGCCCAGCACGACCTCGCGCGGCGCACACACAAGTTCGCCGAAAGCTGCGTACGCCCGGTCGCGCTCGAGTACGACCAGCGCCAGGAGTTCCCGTGGCCGGTGCTTGAGGAAGCGGCGGCTGCGGGCTTCTACAGCCCGCTGTTCTACCGCGATCTGATCGGCGATCCGACCGGGCTGTCGCTGCCGATGTTCATGGAGGAGCTGTTCTGGGGCTGCGCGGGCATCGGGCTGGCGATCGTGATGCCCGCGTTGGCGCTGTCGGCCATCGGGCAGGCCGCCTCCCCCGAGCAGATGCTGCAGTGGGCGCCCGAATGTTTCGGCACGCCAGGCGATCTGAAGCTGGCCGCGCTGGCCATCTCCGAACCCGAAGGCGGCAGCGACGTCCGCAATCTGCGCACCCGGGCCCGCCGTGCCGGCCCAGGAGAGGATGCCGACTGGATCATCGACGGTCACAAGATGTGGATCGGCAACGGCGGCATCGCCAATGTGCACGTCGTCAACGCGGTCGTCGACGAAGAACTGGGCCACAAAGGGCAGGCCCTGTTCATCGTGCCCGGCGGCACCCCGGGCCTGGAACTGGTGCGCAAACTCGACAAGCTCGGTTGCCGCGCCTCGCACACCGCCGAGTTGCGGTTCAACGGCGTCCGGGTCCCTGCGGAGAACCTGCTCGGCGGCCACGAAAAGCTGGAACACAAGCTCGCCAAGGCGCGCGAAGCGGTCGCCGGCGCCAAGAACTCCGGCTCGGCCACCATGGGCACCTTCGAGCAGACCCGACCCATGGTCGCCGCCCAGGCACTCGGAATCGCCAGGGCCGCACTCGAATACGCCACCGACTACGCCAACCACCGGGAGGCGTTCGGGGCGCCGATCATCGACAACCAGGGCGTCTCGTTCCCGCTCGCCGACCTGGCGACCGCGATCGACGCGGCCCGGCTGCTGACCTGGCGGGCATCCTGGATGGCCGCGTCCGGAGTGCCGTTCGAGCGTGGCGAGGGCTCGATGGCCAAACTGGCGGCCAGCGAAGTTGCCGTCCGCACCACCGAACGCGCGATCCAGACGATGGGCGGCTGGGGCTACATAAAGGACCACCCGGTCGAGAAGTGGTACCGAGACGCCAAGCTGTACACCATCTTCGAAGGGACCAGTGAGATTCAACGGGTCGTCATCTCCAACGCGCTCGGCGCCGCGGCGGGTAAGCCGCCGCTGCACGTGAGCCTCGAACCGACCGGCGGCCCCCTGAACAAGTGGTTCGGCCGCGGCACTCCACTGCGCAGCAGGGCGGCCGATGCGGCGCTTTCCGCCAAAGATTCCGTCCCCGAGCCGATAATGCGGTTGGCGATGAACGTATTGCGCCCGCCCCGCAAGTGAAAGGGGTCCGCGATGGGTGTCAGGATGGTGGACCTGCTGACCGGAAATCTCGACACCCTGCGCTACCAACCCACCCCTAAGCGGGTGCGTGCCTGCATCGGCGGTGAACCGGTCGTCGATACCTGCGAGGCCCTGCTGGTCTGGGAGCCGCGGCGGGTGGTCCCCACCTACGCCGTACCGGCCGCCGCACTGTCCGCGCAACTGGTGCCGGCTGGAGCCGAATCCGGTGCCGATGAAGAGGTCGGTGTGCGGCTTCCCGCGATCAGTTCGCGGCCGATCCTCGACCCGTCAGTGCCGTTCGACGCGCACTCATGTGCAGGCACCGCATTCGACGTGCTCGCAGGCGAGGAGACCGGGCCTGCAGCGGCGTTCCGGCCGGACGATCCCGACCTCGCCGACTACGTGATCCTCGAGTTCGGAGCGTTCGAGTGGCGCGAGGAGGACGAACACGTCGTCAGCCACCCGCACGACCCGTTCAGCCGCATCGACGTCCTACGCAGCAGCCGTCACGTCCGCGTCGAACTCGACGGCCGGGTGCTCGCGGAGTCCACCCGACCGCTGCTGCTGTTCGAGACCCTGCTGCCGGTGCGGTTCTATCTCCCGCGCGAGGATGTGGCCGTGCGACTCGAACGCAGCGACACCGCGACCTTCTGCGCCTACAAGGGCCGCGCGACGTACTACTCGATCCCCGGCGGTCCCCGCGACGTGGCGTGGACGTATCACGAGCCGTTACACGACGCCGAGCCGGTGCGTGACCGGATCTGCTTCTTCGACGAACGCGTCGACGTGATCGTCGACGGCGAGCACCGGGACCGCCCGGTGACGCCGTGGAGCGAGGAATGACGTTCACGGATCTGCATCATCGCGAGTTGCCGCTGCTGCTACCGAACGCGTGGGATGTGCCCTCGACGCTGGCATTCCTCGAATGTGGGTTCACCGCGGTCGGCACCACCAGCTTCGGCGTCGCATCCAGCCGCGGTGAGCCCGACGGCGGCCGGTCCACCAAAGACGCCAACCTCGCGTTGGCCGCCGCGCTGCGCAACCTCGACTGCTACCTCAGCATGGACATCGAGGACGGCTATGCCGACGACCCCGACGACGTCGCCGAATACGTCGCTCGGCTCGGTGTCGACGGCATCAACATCGAGGACAGCACCGCCGAGACGCTGATCGATCCACATCGGCACGCCACCAAAGTGCAAGCGATCAAACAGCGTTCACCCGACGTCTTCGTCAACGCGCGCGTCGACACGTACTGGCTCGGCCAGGATGCCACGGTGGCCGCGACACTGGACCGGGCCAACCGGTACGCCGAAGCCGGCGCCGACGGCATCTTCGTGCCCGGCGCCACCGAGCCCGCCGTGCTGCGCGAGCTGACCTCAGCGATTCCGCTGCCTGTCAATGTGCTTGCCATCTCAGGTATTTCGCTTGGCCAACTCGCAGAACTCGGGGTGCGTCGGGTGTCGACGGGCTCCATGCCGTACCGCGCCGCGATCCACGCCGCCGCACAGGCCGCCGTCGCGGTGCGCGAGGGCACCGGCCTACCCGCCGCCGACCCGTACCCGGTGATGCAGGCGCGTCTGGTGCGGTACGCGGATCAGAAGCCCAGCGGATAGCCCCCGCTGACCTTCAGCGTCTCGCCGGTGATGAACGACGCCTCGTCGGAGCAGAGGAACAACACCGCGGACACCACGTCGTCCATCGTGCCCAGACGATGTACCAACTGCCGCTTGTGGACGAACTCGTCGATCAACGGCGTCGGCAGGTCGGCCAGCGCGCTCTCGGTGTTCATCAGCCCAGGGGCGATCGCGTTGACCCGGATGCGATCGGGCGCGAGTTCCGTCGCAAACGCGACGGTCAGGCCGCGGACGGTCAGCTTGGACACCGCGTACGGTGTCGCGCTCAGGTAGCCCGCCATCGACGAGATGTTGAGCACCACCCCGCCACCGCGTTCACGCATCGAGTCCCGGCACGCCAGCGTCACGTTGATCACGCCCATCACGTTGACGTCGAACAGGTCGCGGATCTCGTTGCGCGACAACGCCGTGAACGGCTGGTTGTACTTCGTCAGGTGCAGTCCGGCGTTGTTGATCACGATGTCGATACCGCCGAACTGTCCGGACGCCGCCGAGACGGCGGCATCCACCTGCGCCGGGTCTGCGACATCGCAACTGACCGCGATGGCGCGGCCTCCCGCCGAATGCAGTTGCGCTGCAGTGCGTTCGGCGGTTTCGACATCGATGTCAGCGATCACCACGCTGGCACCCTCGGCAGCCAACGCCCTGGCGAACGCCCGGCCGAAGCCGACCGCGCCGCCCGTGATCACCGCGGTGCGGTTGGCGAACCTCACAGCGACTCTTCGCTCGGCGCGGCCGTCGCGCGGTCATCGGGCGGCATGGTGTGCGCGGGCATCACTGTGGACTGTAGGGCCTCGACGGCCTCCGTGTACTCCTGGCGCATCCAGAACCCGGAGTGCCCGCAGATCGGCGCGCCCGGCGCCGGTCGGCCGTCGTCTGAGCGCACGTCGAGCAGGCGGTCGTCGATATACCGCGACTGCGCGTCCGCCAGGGATGTGTTCTGGTGGTCGAAGATCCACGCCCCGATCGGATCGGTGAACGCCCACAGGTTGATCCACTGGCGACTCGGCTGCTGCCTGGCCCGCAGGAACTCGAGTGTCTCGCGACCGAAGTAGGCGGGGAAGTTCTGCGCGTACAGCCGTCGCAGCGGTGAGCCGAACGTCAGCAGCGGGTAGCCGTCGTCGCCCTGCAACAGCGCGGCCGTCACGATCACCGAACCCTGACTGTGAGCCACCAGCACGACGCGGGTGGGGCCGGCCATTTCCGTCAACGCCGCCAACCGCAGGCGGATGTCCCACACCGTGCGGGCGCCGTAGGACGGCGGGGTCAGCGGATGGTTCGCGCGTGGCCAGAACGTGACGACGTCCCACAGCACCGCGACCGCGCGCCTCAGTTGCCGATTGCGGTACGCCGCCACCGCCAGAGTGACCAGGCCTGCTGCCAGCACCACGGAGGTCAACACGCTGAAGCGCAAGATCGCCTCCGGCCAGAACCGGGCCGAATCAAATTGAGGTACAAGCAGGTTCACCACCATCATCACGATGATCGCAGCCACCGCCACCAGGGCCATGCCCGCCACCATTCGCGTGCCGACGTCTGTCAATGACGCCAACGCGCGCGCTCGGGCGACCCCGCTGAGCTCTCCGTGGGGGGCGGTCAGCCCCGGATAGTCGACCTGCACGCTGGCCAGCTCGCCCGCGGTCCGCTGCGGGACCACACGGAAATAGACGTAGCCGCCCATCACGATGGCCACCGCGATGGTGGCGACGGTGGCCACCGACGCCCATACATACGGTGGCGGCACGATCAGCGCCGCCTCGGAAGCGTTCTCGCGGATCGCCGCCGGCGTCGACAACACGGCTTGACCGAACGTCTGTGCCGCCAGCAGTCCGATGCCGACGCTGAACCCACCCCCGATGAGCCAGCCGATCAGTGCGACGAACGGACCGGTGAAGCCGCCGAGCGTCATCCGCCAGCCTTTGGTCCGCTGCGCGCACCTGGTGCCCCGCATCGACACCGCGGTGACCGTGAACAACGCGAGTAGCAGCACGACCTGAACGACGAACAGCACGTAGATCGCCTCATGTAGACCGGGCAGGTGCGTCGGCGCGGGTGGATACGAGGCGTCGGCGGTGGCGACCCAGATCATCGATGCCACAAGCAAAACCAGCGACGCCCAGCGCGCCGCCACGAGCGGTGTGGTCAGCCGGTTCACGCCGGGCCCGCCGCGCGCGGTCGCCCTGCTCGACGCGGTGGCGGCCACGGCGATGGCCAGGAACGCCGCGTTGGCCGCCAGCAGGCCGACGCTCACCGTCCTGGCCCCGCCCGCGGCGTAGCGCACCGGCGCCGCCAACGTCACCGCGGCTACGCCGGCAGACCACGCGGTCACGTGGCAGCACCGCATCCGCACCACAGATTGATCGGGGTTCCAGAACGAGGACTGCGCCAACGGGGGTGTCTGCCCCTCGACCACAGCGGGGCTCGGCGGCGGCTCACGTCCACCGACAATGGTGCCCTCCGAACCGAGCCGCCACAGCAGCGCAATCACCACCATCAGCGGCGCGGCGCCCGCCACAAGTTGGGCTCCGCGGCGCCACGACGCCAGGAAGGCCAACGGTCCGGCGGTGCAGTAATCCAAATTCACACACTGCCAAACCATTACGTCCATCACCGCGACCGCGGAGGCGAGCATCAACGTCAACGTGAACGACAGCGCGATCAGCCGCAGCAGCGTCACCGCCAGCACGGCAGGTCGCTTACTGCGCGCGGGCGGCAGCATCCAGTGCGCCAGATCGATGAGGATGAACGGCAGAAACAACAGCCACAGGGCGCGGCTGGCCCGCCGCGATGTCAGCGCCGCCCAGGAGTACGCCTCCATCACCCGGCGCCACTGGTTCGGATCGACCGCCGCGTCGGGCTCCGGCCTGCGCCGGTAGAACCCGGCGTCGTCGTCGCCTGCCGCGCGTTCGATGCCCTCGACGGGACTGCCAAGCAGCGCTTCCGGCTGTGCACCGGACACCCCGTGCACCCGCAATTCCACGACCGTTCCGCCTCCGGTCACGCCCCCATCCTGGCGCGAGGTTTGGCATTCGCGTGGCTGGGCACGCCCGTAGAGGCAACGAATGTACGAGGAGGACGCCAATGCGAGCGGTCACGTGGCAAGGACGTAGGAAGGTCTCCGTCGACACGGTGCCCGACCCGGTGATCAAGGAGCCGACCGACGCGATCATCCGCGTCACGAGCACAAACATCTGCGGATCGGATCTGCACCTGTATGAGGTTCTCGGCGCGTTCATGACGCCGGGTGACATCCTCGGCCACGAGGCGATGGGCGTCGTCGAGGAGGTCGGCAGGGAAGTCGAGACGCTGAGCGTCGGCGACCGCGTCGTGATTCCGTTCAACATCTCCTGCGGGCACTGTTTCATGTGCGACCACGGACTGCAGAGCCAGTGCGAGACGACGCAGAACCGCGATCAGGGCACCGGCGCGGCGCTGTTCGGCTACTCCAAGCTCTACGGCGAAGTGGCGGGCGGCCAGGCTGAATATCTTCGGGTGCCCCAGGCGCAGTACACCCACATCAAGGTGCCGCAGGACGGCCCCGACGAGCGCTACGTGTACCTGTCCGACGTGCTGCCCACCGCATGGCAGGCGGTCGAATACGCCGATGTGCCCGACGGCGGCACGCTGCTGGTACTCGGCCTCGGCCCGATCGGATCGATGGCGTGCCGGATCGCGGCGC
This sequence comes from Mycobacterium sp. ACS1612, assembly GCF_001667505.1. Taxonomy (GTDB): domain Bacteria; phylum Actinomycetota; class Actinomycetes; order Mycobacteriales; family Mycobacteriaceae; genus Mycobacterium. The sequence continues at coordinate 39,217 of NZ_LZHZ01000006.1, read as the reverse complement.
ACCGCAAAGGCTGCCGGGTGATCGGCGTCGACCTGGTCGACGAACGACTCGCGCGGGCGCGCGAATACTGTACGGACGTCATCGATTTGCGTCGCGACGATATCGAGGACATGGTGCGGGGCTACACCGACGGACGCGGCGCGGACTCGGTGATCGACGCCGTCGGGATGGAGGCGCACGGATCGCCGATCGCCGAGACGATGCAGACCGCCGCCGGCTTCCTGCCGTCGCCGGTGGGCCGCGTCGTGATGAAGCAGGCCGGGGTGGACCGACTGGCAGCGTTGAATTCGGCGATCGCTCTGGTCCGCCGCGGCGGCACCATATCGCTGTCAGGCGTTTACGGCGGCGCCGCCGACCCGATCAACATGATGACGTTGTTCGACAAGCAAATTCAGTTGCGCATGGGGCAGGCCAACGTGAAGAAGTGGGTGCCCGACATCATGCCGTTGTTGACGGCCGAGGATCCGCTTGGCGTCGAGCAGTTCGCCACGCACCGGCTTCCGCTCACGGCGGCGCCCGAGGCGTACGAGACCTTCCAGAAGAAGGGAGACGGCATGGTCAAGGTGGTACTGACGCCATAAACGGGTACTCGGGCGATCATGGATCAATCCGAAGCGCCGATCCTTGATGCCCTGGTCGACTACCGCGCGAGCAACCGATATGGATACACCCCGCCGGGACACCGGCAGGGCCGCGGCGTCGACGACCGGGTACTCGCAGTGCTCGGCCACGATCCGTTCCGCGACGACCTGCTCGCCAGCGGCGGTCTAGACGACCGGCGCACCAGCAACAAGTTCCTGAAGCGGGCCGAAGACCTGATGGCCGAGGCGGTCGGCGCCGACGTCGCGTGGTTCTCGACGTGTGGGAGTTCGCTTTCCGTCAAGGCGGCGATGATGGCGGTCGCTGGTGGAGACTCAGGCCGGATTGCCGGCTCAGCCGGCGCAAGTCTGCTGGTGCCGCGCGACAGCCACAAGTCGGTGGTGGCCGGGCTGATCTTCTCCGGTGTGCAGGCGCGGTGGGTGACACCGCAGTGGGACGCCGACCGGCACATCTCGCATCCGCCGTCGCCGCAGGACTACCGCGACACCTGGGACAGGTACCCCGACGCGGCGGGCGCATTGGTGGTCAGCCCCAGTCCGTACGGCACCTGCGCTGACCTGGACGGGATCGCGCGGGTATGCCACGAACGCGGTAAGCCGTTGATCGTCGACGAGGCGTGGGGCGCGCATCTGCCGTTCCACGAGGACCTGCCGACGTGGGCGATGGACGCGGGCGCCGACGTGTGTGTGGTCAGCGTGCACAAGATGGGCGCCGGATTCGAACAGGGTTCGGTGTTCCACCTCCAGGGCGACCTGGTCGATCAGGACCGGTTGTCGGCGTGCGCAGATCTGCTGATGACGACCAGCCCGAACGTCATGGTGTACGCCGCGATGGACGGCTGGCGACGACAGATGGTCCAGCGCGGCCGCGAATTAATCGGCAACGCACTGGAATTGGCCAGGGGGCTGCGCGACGACCTGGAGTTGATCCCCGACGTCGAGGTACTCGACGACGAACTGCTCGGCCACGAGGCCTCCCACGACCTGGACCGCATGCAGATACTGATGGACGTGTCGGCCACCGGCACCTCGGGCTATCAGGCCGCCGACTGGCTGCGCGCGCACAAATATGTCGACATCGGCATGAGTGACCACCGCCGGGTGCTTGCAACCATTTCCTTCGCCGACGACAAGGCGACCGGCGAGAGGTTGCTCGACGCGCTCTGGGGGTGGCGCAAGGCCGCCAACGACTTCGACTCGCCACCGCAGATCCGGTTGCCGTCGCCGAAAGAGATCCAGCTCGAAGCGGTCCATTCGCCGCGTGACGCGTTCTTCGGACACGTCGAGGCGGTGCCTGCGAACAAGGCCAGCGGGCGCATCTGCGCCGAGCAGATCACGCCTTATCCCCCGGGCATACCGGCGGTGGTGCCCGGCGAGCGACTCAACGACGCGGTGATCGACTACCTGCGCTCCGGCCTCAACGCCGGGATGAACGTGCCCGACGCCGCCGACACCAGTTTGGAGACGTTCAAAGTGGTCGCTACCTGATACCCCTGGTTTCACCCTGGAGGGATCTGGCAACATTACTCACGAGTCAGTTCGGTCCGACGAAGCTCACCGGTGGGGATGACAATGGGGAATTCACACAGTTCAGAAGTGGTTTCGATACTCGCCCAGGGCGGCGAGGGCGGTGGCGCCGCGCTCAATGAGGTAATCGGTATGTCGGTGGCCGCGCTCGTGGTCACCGCAGCATTGCTGTGGATCGGCTACCTGCACCGGCAGCGGCGCATCACCTGGCTGAACAACCTGGCCGAGTGGGCGGGCCGGCGGTTCAAGCGGCCGCCGTGGGTGGCGCTGCCGATGGCGTTGTTCATCGCGACCCTGATCTGTGCGCTGTTCGGCTTCATCTGGGACGTCAGCTTGCACATCGGCAAGGGCCGTGACCCGGGACCACTGGCCAACCCCGCGCACTACTTCATCCTGTTCGGTCTCTTCCTGTTGTTCATCGCGGGCTGCATGGCGTGTGTGTTGCCGTACGACAAGCCCGGTCCCTCGGCAGTCCGCATCACCAAGACCTGGTACGCGCCCGTCGGCGGCATCCTGATGGCCGGCTGCGGCCTGTACGCACTGTTGGGCTTCCCGCTCGACGACATCTGGCACCGCATCTTCGGTCAAGATGTCACGCTGTGGGGACCCACCCACCTGATGATGATCGGTGGCGCGGGCTTCTCCACCCTGTCCGCGGTGCTGCTCAACCACGAAGGTCTCAAGGCGATGGGTGACGACGCCCCCACCGGCGGGATCGGCATCAAGTTCGTCCAGTACCTGGGATTCGGCGGCATCCTCGTCGGCATGTCGGTGTACCAGATCGAATTCGATTTCGGCGTAGCGCAATTCCGACAGGTGTTCCAGCCGATGCTGATTGCCGCCGCTGCCGCGTTCGCCTTGGTCGCCGCCCGCATCATGCTCGGCCGGGGCGCGGCGATCATCGCCGCCCTGCTCGCGATCGCACTGCGAGGCGGTGTCGCACTGGTCGTCGGTCCAATTCTCGGCGCGCCGATCAACTGGTTCGCGCTCTACCTCGGACCGGCCATCGTGGTCGAATTGATCGGGCTGACACCGCTTTTCAAGCGACCGGTGGTCTTCGGCGCCGTCAGCGGCCTCGGCGTCGCGACCGCCGGACTGTGGCTCGAGTCGCTGTGGATCGACGCCGTCTACTACTACCCGTGGCCCACCAGCATCTGGCCGGAGGCCCTCGGCATGGCCGTTCCCGTCGCGGTGCTCACCGGAGCCTGCGGCGCGCTGTTCGGCCTCGTCGTCACCTCGCAGCGTCTGCCGTCGCGCGCGATCAGCATCGGTCTCGTGATCTTGGCGATCGTCGCGATCGGCGGCGCCGCGGCCAACGGCCTGCGCTACAACGTTCCCGAAAACGTCACGGCGACAGTCACTCTCACCGAGGCACCCGCCGCGGCGGGACAACGCATGGTCAATGTCGACGCCCGGATCAACCCGCCCGATTTCGTCAGCGAGCACCCCAACTGGGTGTCGATCCTCGCGTGGCAGGGCCATCTGGAGAACCAGCGCGGCCGCGTCATCGACAACCTGGACAAGCTCGGCCCCGGGCATTACCGCTCCACCCAGCCTGTGCCGGTGTGGGGCACTTGGAAGACGTTGTTGCGGGTGCACGACGGTAAGACGATGACCGCGGTTCCGATCTTCCTCGCAGCGGACCCCGGCATCGGCGCACAAGAGGTGCCTGCGGAGACCACGTTCACCCGACCGTTCGTCGCCGAGATCACCATCCTGCAGCGCGAGCGCAACCCAGACACCCCTGAGGCGTTGTGGACGATCGGTTGCCTGGTGGTGCTGTTCTGCACACTGGTCATGCTCGGCGGCCTGAGTTGGGGCGCGGGACGGATCAACCGCACCGAGGGCCTTGGCACCGAGGCCGAACTACAACCCACGGCGCAGGCATGACCGGGGCCGGACACGTCGAGATCCTGGCTCATCACGGTCTGCTGCTCGCGATCCCGGCGTTCGCCCCGGCCGTCGCGGTAGCAGGTGTGGTGATCTACGTGGCGGTGCGGGACCGGCGTCGCGGCGACGCCCCTCGAGGCGACGCCCCTCGAAATGAGAACTCGAGGGCCTCGGGCCAAGATGGTTCACCGTGACAACTTCCAGGACACTGATGATCGTGACGGCCGCGGCCCTGATCACCGCAGGCTGCGGCGGTTCCGGCAACTCCTCCGACAACGCAACGGGCAGCGCGCAACCGAGCAGCCAGCCTTCGACGGTGAACCCGTCGGACATGTCGAATGAGCAGGCACCGCCGTCGCGGGTGCTCATCGACGTCACGATCAAGGGGGGCGATGTCACCCCGACCAATCAGCAGTTGCAGGCAAAGGTCAAGGAGCAAATCGTGGTCCGCGTCAACAGCGACGCCGCCGACGAGTTGCATGTGCACTCGACGCCTGAGCACAACTTCAACATCGACGCCAAGCCCAACCAGTCCTTCCAGTTCAGCGTCGACGTGCCCGGCAAAGTCGACGTCGAGTTGCACAAACTGAACAAGACGATCGCAACCATCCAGGTGCAGTGATCAGCGATCGGTCCACCGCGATACTGGCCCACGGCCTAGGCGGCTCGACCGATCTGCCGATCCCGTTGAGCTACGCGCTCATTGGCGCGGCGTGGGCGCTGACGTTCACGTTCGCGGTGGTAGCGCTGGCATGGCGTCGGCCGCGGTTCGACCCGGGCAAACAGGGACGTCCGCTGCCGCGGTGGGTCACCACCGCCGTTGACGCGCCCGCGATGCGGTGGATGGTCGGCATCGCGGCGCTGGCATTCGCGGTGTGGGTGGCTGTCGTGGGCTGGCTCGGTCCGCAGGACAGTGACAATCCACTGCCCGGCGTGTTCTACGTCCTGCTGTGGGTCGGCCTGGTGGCGCTATCGCTGTTGTTCGGCCCGGTGTGGCGGGTGCTGTCCCCGGTGCGCACGCTGCACCGCATCACGGGTCGGCGGTCACTCGGGCTGACGTATCCCGAACGGATCGGCTACTGGCCGGCCGTCGTCGGCCTGTTCGCGTTCGTCTGGCTCGAACTCGCCAGCCCCGACCCGGGATCCCTTGGCGCGATCCAGCTTTGGTTGCTCGTCTACCTGGTGGTCACGCTGGCGGGCACGGTCTGCTTCGGTGGCCGCTGGTGTGCCCGCGCCGACCCGTTCGAGGTGTACAGCGTGGTGGCGTCGCGTCCGGCGATCTTTCGCCGCAACAGCGACGGGCGCATCGCAATCGGCAACCCGTTCGACCATCTGCAGTCGTTCCCGGTGCGCGCGGGCAGCCTCGCGGTGCTGGCGGTGTTGCTGGGATCGACTGCTTTCGATAGCTTTTCGGCGTCACCGCGGTGGCGCGGGTTCGTCGACAGCCACACCGACTCTGCTGCGACGGCGACCCTGCTCAAGACCGTGGGGCTATTGCTGTTCGCCTGTGTGGTCGCGGGCACCTTCTGGCTGGCCGCCCGCGCGACCGGCGGGGTCGACGCGCAGCGCCGCCGCGAACTGCCCGGGGAGATGGCGCATTCGCTGATCCCGATCGTGATCGGCTACGTGTTCGCGCACTACCTGACGTATCTGGTCGAGCGCGGCCAGCAGACCATCATTGGATTGTTCGGTCTCAACGGCGCGCAGGTGCACTACGTGCTGTCGATGCACCCGCCGGTGTTGGCCACCATCAAGGTGGTGTGCGTGGTGGCAAGCCACATCGCCGCGGTGATCGCCGCACACGACAAGGCGCTGCGGGTGCTGCCCGCCGGCCATCAGTTGACCGGCCAACTGGCGATGATGCTGGTGATGGTCGGCTACACGTTCACCGGGCTCTACCTGCTGTTCGGCGGATAGGCTTGACAGCGTGCGCGCATTGATCGTCGTGGACGTGCAGAACGACTTCTGTGAGGGCGGCTCATTGGCTGTGGCCGGAGGCTCGGCGGTCGCACGCGGCATCTCCGAGTTGCTCGCTGGGGACGCCGGCTATGGCCACGTCGTTGCGACGAAGGATTTCCACATCGACCCTGGCGAGCACTTCTCCGAGCAACCCGACTACGCGTTGTCCTGGCCACGACACTGCGTGGTCGGCACCTCGGGCGTCGACTTTCATCCGGATTTCGACCCGGCCGCTGTCGAGGCGGTGTTCAAGAAAGGCCACTACTCGGCGGCCTACAGCGGTTTCGAAGGCACCGACGATTCCGGGACCACGCTGGCCGACTGGCTGAACCAGCGCGGCGTCGACGAGGTCGACGTCGTCGGCATCGCCACCGACTACTGCGTGCGCGCCACCGCCGCCGACGCCGCCGCGGCGGGCTTCAAGGCCCGGGTGCTGCTCGACCTGACCGCAGGTGTGGCACCGGAATCGACCGCCAAGGCCGTCGAGGACATGCGCGCGGTCGGTGTCCAGGTCAGGTAGCCCACAATTTGGTTGCAATGCCGTCAGTTTGGGCACCCCCGTATGGTCGCCATGTCGGGTGATTCCATCGTCGTCAATTGGAGAGTGCCACTTTGACCCAAGCTGCCAACCCAGATGTCACGCAATACGAGGTGTGGCCAGGCAAGGCGTATCCGCTAGGGGCCACCTACGACGGCTCGGGAACCAACTTCGCGCTGTTCAGCGAGGTCGCCGAGAAGGTGGAGCTCTGCCTGTTCGACGCCGACGGCGTTGAATCTCGGATGACACTGCCCGAGGTCGACGGCTTCGTCTGGCACGGGTTCATCCCCAACATCGAACCCGGCCAGCGCTACGGCTACCGCGTCTACGGGCCGTACGAGCCCAGTGCGGGTCTGCGGTGCAACCCGAACAAGTTGCTGATCGACCCGTACGCGAAGGCGATCGACGGCACCTTCGACTGGGGCCAGTCGCTGTTCGGCTACAACTTCGGCGATCCCGACAGCCGCAACGACGACGACTCGGCGGCCTGCGTGCCCAAGTGCGTGGTGATCAACCCGTACTTCGACTGGGGCGTGGACCGGCCGCCGGGCCACGAGTACGCCGACACGGTGATCTACGAGGCGCACGTCAAGGGACTGACGCAGACGCACCCGGACATCCCGGAGAACATCCGCGGCACCTACGCCGCCGTCGCGCACCCGGTGATCATCGAACACCTGAAGTCGTTGGGCGTCAACGCAATCGAGCTGATGCCGGTTCATCACTTCGCCAACGACTCCACGCTCGTCGAGAAGGGGCTGTCGAACTACTGGGGCTACAACACGGTCGGCTTCTTCGCGCCCGACTCCAAGTACAGCTCCAGCCCCAATCCTGGCGGCCAGGTGCAGGAGTTCAAGGCCATGGTGCGGGCCCTGCACGAGGCCGATATCGAGGTGATTCTCGACGTGGTCTACAACCACACCGCGGAGGGCAACCACATGGGCCCGACGCTGTCGATGCGCGGTATCGACAACGCGGCGTACTACCGACTGGTCGACGACGACAAGCGGTACTACATGGACTACACCGGCACCGGCAACAGCCTGAACGTCGGCCATCCGCACAGCTTGCAGCTCATCATGGACTCACTTCGCTACTGGGTGACCGAGATGCACGTCGACGGGTTCCGGTTCGACCTGGCCTCGACGTTGGCCCGCGAGTTCTACGACGTCGACCGATTGAGCGCGTTCTTCGAACTCGTCCAACAGGATCCGACGGTCAGCCAGGTCAAGCTGATCGCCGAACCGTGGGACGTCGGGCCGGGCGGCTACCAGGTCGGCGGGTTCCCGCCGCAGTGGACGGAGTGGAACGGTAAGTATCGCGACACGGTTCGCGACTATTGGCGGGGCGAGTCGGCGACGCTCGACGAGTTCGCGTCCCGGCTCACCGGCTCATCGGATCTCTACGAGCACACCGGGCGGCGTCCCGTCGCGTCGATCAACTTCGTCACCGCTCACGACGGGTTCACGCTGCGGGACCTGGTGTCCTACAACGAGAAACACAACGAGGCCAATAAAGAAGACAACCGCGACGGTGAGAGCCACAACCGCTCGTGGAACTGCGGCGAGGAGGGCCCCACCGACGACAAGGAGATCAATGCGCTGCGCGCCAGTCAGCAACGCAACTTCCTTGCCACGCTTCTGCTTTCGCAGGGCGTGCCGATGTTGGCGCACGGCGACGAACTCGGCCGCACCCAGCAGGGCAACAACAACGTCTACTGCCAGGACAACGAGTTGTCGTGGATCGACTGGGCCAACGCCGACACCGAACTGATCGAGTTCACCAGGACCGTGTCCGAGTTGCGCGCCGCGCATCCGGTGTTTCGCCGGCGCCGGTTCTTCTCCGGTCGCCCGGTGCGCCAGCGCGGCGGCGACGGTCTGCCCGATATCGCGTGGTTCGCCCCTGACGGTTCAGAAATGAGCGACGAGGACTGGGAGAGCGGCTTCGCCAAGTCGGTCGCGGTGTACCTCAACGGCAATGGCATCCCCGACCTCGACGTGCGTGGACAACGGGTCACCGACGACTCGTTCCTGCTGTTCTTCAACGCCCACTACGAGCCGATCGAATTCACATTGCCTGCAGAGAGATTCGGCGCTTCGTGGGTGCCGGTGGTCTACACCGCCGACACCGCGGCGGCCGACGAGGGCAAGCCGGTGTCCGCCAGTGCCACAGTGTCGGTCAACGCCAGGGCGTTGATGGTGCTGCAGGCCCACACCGAATAACTCAGTCGACAACGGGAAAGAACGATCCGCCGTCGTCCGGGTCGGTCCGCTCGGGCTGCTCGGGCTGCTCGGCGGCGAGCTTGTCGTCCAGTGACTCGTCCACCTCACCGTCGGCGGTGATCTTGTCCGCCTCACGCCACGTCTCGGGCGGGTCGACGACCTCGTCGCCGTCGTCGTTTCGGACATCGTCGGAGTCGAGGGCCTCGGTCGGCCTCAGTGCGTCACCGACTCCGCCGCCGTCATTGGGGGAATAGCCGGGGTCAGGGTTTGCGCTCACAACGGTCCGGTTGCCCAATGGGCGCAGCGCTAAACGCGCGGCTCACTCCAGGACGTCGTAGAACGATTCGCCGTCCTCGGGCGTCCCGTCGACCTGGCCGTACTGCCGCCCGTGCGTTTCGGGATTCAGATGGTCGATGTCGTAGTTGCTGACCAACCGCAGGCCTCCGCCCGCGTCGGAGTCGTGGGCCTCGGTGGGCGCAGGCGTGTCCTCGTCGTCGACGTCGTCGGGAATCTCCTCCGCCAGTCGCTCGTCGAGCGTCTCGTTGTCCTTCGCCTCGATCCACTCGTCGGGCGGATCGACCACCTCGTCGCCGTCCTCATTGCGGACTTCGTCGGAGTCCAGTTCCTCTTCCGGCGTCAGTGGGTTGTCGTCGAACTCGTCAGAGGTCATGCGCTTATGGTGCCGCACGGCTCAGCTTGACGCGCGTGCGCTCGCTGGATCCCACCTTCACCGACTGAGAGGCCGACGACATCGAGACGTGGGATGAGCGGATCGTGATGGTCGCCGACGACGAAGATTTTCTCGAGTGGCAGCGCGAGTGGTTGGCGGGCAACACCTAAAGCTGTTGTGCGGCATGGGCGCTTGCAAATCGAGATCACGTCTCCGTACCAGGCCGTATGGTACGGTTTAGTTGCTGTAGCAACCGTGGCCGCCGCCATGGCTCTCGGAATTTCTCGAAATTCCGCTGACGCCGCCGGCCGGGCGGGCCGGAGTAGGAAGCCGAAGAGCGGCGGCGCCCTACCTGGCGGTCACGGTTGCCAGCACCTTCGTCACCCGTAATTTTCCCGGGTGTAAGTCACTACCGAGGTTGAGCCCCGTATGCTGCCCACATGGTGCCGCCGCGCAGTTCTGGCGGTCGGCTGACAGCCGATGACTGGATCGACGCCGGATTTGCTGCGCTCGCCGAGGGCGGCCCGAACGCACTGCGGGTGGACCGGTTGTCCGAACGCCTGCATGTCACCAAGGGCAGCTTTTACTGGCATTTCTCCGACACCGCCGCCTATCGCAGCGAGCTGATCAGGACGTGGGGTGAGTTGCGGGACCGTAACCGGCGGAGCTTCGAGCAGATGCCCGACGTCGACCCCCTCGACCGCCTGCGCATGATGATCCAGACGTGGGTAGCGCCGGACCAGTGGCAACTCGAGCAGGCGATGCGGGTGTGGGCGCTGTCGGACGACGAGGTCCTGGCCAGCGTCCAGGAAAGCGACGCGCGGGTGCTGCGCACCATCCGTCGCGCGTTCGTCGATTGCGGGTTCGACCGCGACGATGCAGCGCTGCGGGCGTTCGTGGTGTTCTCGGCGGGCATCGGACTGCTGCACTCGACGGACTCCGCGCCCGCCGCCCCACCCGGTCTTCAGGAGAGGTTCCTGCACTTCATGCTGAGGCCGTAGTCACGACTTGGCGGTCGGCTCCAGGCCCGTCTTCTTGTCGAGGTACTGCAGCAGGTCGTGGGCGGCCAGTTCGACGTCCTTGTGCCGCCACTCGGCGGCCCGATAGACGCAGGCGATCAGGCCGGTGCGGTGGAGTCGGCGAAAGTCGCCGTACACGAACGCATATCGCGCCTTCGTCTCGTCGGAGGCACCCTGCGTGAGCCCCAGGTGCCACTCGGCGTATTCGGCCCAGCTATGCGTTTTGAGGTAGCTGTTCTGCGCGTCGGCGCGCGGTTGCACCTCTCCCCAGTCGCTGTCGAGCACGTACTGCCGAGCGTCGATCAGCGCCCTGGCTTTCGCCACCGCGGCGTCGTTGAGCAGATAGGAGGCCATGGCTTCATTCTGACCCCTACAAAAAGACTCTGTAACAGAGGTAATATCGGACGTCGTGGAGACCCGCACCGATCTGATCGCCGAGTTGTTCAACGTGGTGGGCCGGTTCCGCCGACAGTTGCGCCGGTCGACGGGCAGCGGGTTCGACGCCACCGGGCTGACCCAGTCGCAGGCCGAGATGCTGCGCTTGGTCGGTCGCCAACCGGGTATTTCGGTGCGAGAGGCGGCCACCGAGTTGGGGTTGGTGCCGAACACGGCCTCGACGCTGGTGTCCAAACTCTCGGCCGACGGCCTGCTCATCCGCACCGTCGACGCGGAGGACCGCAGGGTGGGCCGGTTGCGACTGACGGAGTCAGCGCAACGCATCGCCGACCAATCGCGCGCCGCGCGCCGCGCCGCGCTCGTCGCGGTGCTCGACGAGTTGGACCCCGACCAACTCGACAGCCTGGAACACGGACTGGAGGTACTCGCCGAGATGACCCGCATGCTGCATGAGAGGCAGTCGCGATGACACCGCTTGCGATCGACTGTCAGCACCTGACCCACCGCTACGGGCAGTTCACCGCGGTCGACGATCTCAACCTGGCGGTCCGCTGCGGTGAGACGGTCGGCCTGCTCGGCCCCAACGGGGCAGGCAAGACCACGGTGGTCCGGGTGCTGACCACGCTGACCCCGGTGCAGAGCGGCCAGGTGGCCGTCTTCGGCCTCGACTCCCGCCGCCACACCATGGACATCCGGCACAACATCGGCTATGTGCCGCAACAGCTTTCGATCGAGGCGGCTTTGACCGGCAGGCAGAACGTCGAGCTGTTCGCCCGGCTGTACGACGTGCCGCGCGGTGAACGCGCCGACCGGGTCGACGAAGTGCTCGACGCGATGCAACTGCTCGACGTCGCCGACGCCGTCGCAGGCACGTACTCCGGCGGTATGGTCCGGCGACTGGAATTGGCGCAGGCGCTGGTCAACCGGCCGTCGCTGCTGATCCTCGACGAGCCGACCGTGGGCCTGGATCCCATTGCGCGCGACAGCGTCTGGGCCCAGGTCGAGTACATGCAGCGCACCTTCGGCATGACCGTGCTGCTGACCACCCACTACATGGCCGAGGCGGACGCGCTGTGCGACCGGGTGGCACTGATGCATCACGGTCAGCTGCAGGCGGTCGGGACGCCCGCCGAGCTGAAGCAGACCGTGTCCCAGGCACATGTCGCCGCCAGCGCGGCTCCGGAAGAAGCGACGCTCGAAGACGTCTTCCGTCATTACGCAGGTTCGGATCTCGGTGAAGACACCTCGCAGACCGGGATCCGCGCGATCCGCAACACCAGAAGGACGGCCCGCCGTGTCAGTTGACCAGAGCATCGACGTGCAGATTGTCCTCGCGCCGCGCGGCTGGCGGCGTGTCCGCGGAATGGCCATGCGGATGAGCGCTTTCGCGATCGTGGAGTTGCAGAAGCTGCGCCACGACAACACGGAGTTGTTCACCAGGATGGTGCAGCCGGCGCTGTGGCTGCTGATCTTCGGTCAGACGTTCAACCGGTTGCGGGTGATCGACACCGGCGACGTGCCGTACCTCGCCTTCCTGGCGCCCGGCATCATCGCGCAATCGGCGATGTTCATCTCGATCTTCTACGGCATCCAACTCATCTGGGACCGCGACGCGGGCATACTGGCCAAGTTGATGGTGACGCCCGCTCCCGCGCCGGCCCTCATCACGGGTAAGGCGTTCGCCGCCGGCGTGCGGTCGGTGGTGCAGGTGATCGGCGTGCTGGCACTGGCCTATCTGCTCGGTGCGCACCTGACCGTCAACCCGCTGAAGATCCTTGCCGCGATGGCGGTGGTGGTGCTCGCCGCGGCGTTCTTCGCATGCCTTTCCATGACTCTGGCGGGTCTGGTGCGCCACCGGGACCGGATGATGGGCATCGGCCAGGCCATCACGATGCCGTTGTTCTTCGCATCCAACGCGCTCTACCCCGTCGACGTCATGCCCCACTGGCTGCGCTGGCTGTCGGCGATCAACCCGCTGTCCTATGAGGTGAATGCGTTGCGCGGGCTGCTGATCGGCACGCCGAGCAACGCGATTCTCGACATCGGCGTGCTGATGCTGGCCGCGGTCCTCGGCATCGCGGTGGCCTCCACCCTGCTGCGCCGCCTGGTCCGCTAGTTCATCTGCGGGTCATAGGTCCCGCACATCGCCGACACACCCGGCGGCGACACGATGAACACATGATTGTTCTCGTACTCGACGCCGGCACCGAAGAAGGCGCGCGGCTGGCCCGGAAGTTGTTGCGCGACGGCCACCGAGTCGCGATCAGCAGTCGCTTCGCCACCGACCTGGTCCCGCTCATGCATGGCTATCCATCCGACCGGGTGCTCGCGGTCGCGGCCGACCCCGCCGACCCCGCACAGATCGCCCGGCTTCAAACCAAGGTCCGTGACTACTTCGGTGTCGACAAGTCGTACACCGTCGCGTCGCCGATGTCGATCCGACGGAACGTGGCGGCCACCCAGTTGCCGATGTCGGCGTGACCGCGGTTGCCCCACCCTGGGCCGTGGCCCCGGTTGTTCAGCACGACGTAGTACGCCACCTTGTGCTGGGACACGTAGTCTTTGAACTCGCTCAACGTCGGCACCGGATCGCTGCCGATGAATCCACCGATCGCCATCACCGCGGTGTCCGAAGACAATTCGAGGTTCGCAGCCACCGATGACCGCAGCACCGCCGCCGACCATTCGGTGTTGGTGTTCTTCAGGATCGCGGTGAGGTCCGGGTTGTCCGCGCCCTGGGCGAACCAGAAGTGCATCTGGGGGTCCTTGTCGGCGGGCCCGACGGTCGGGCCGCCGCCTTCGTGCGGTTGGCCGATGGTGACGATTGCATAGACCGCGGGTCCGGCGAGCGCAGCCACCACACCGACGCCCAGCGCGGCCGTCGCGAAGCGCTGACCAAGCAGACACGCTGCCGCGCCGACCGCGAGCACCAGGATGATCCACCGCAGGGCGGGCAGCCAGTCGGCGTTGCGGCCCAGCACGTACCAGCCCCAGACACCCGTACCGCCGAGCAGCACCGCCAAACCGCCTCGGTACAACCACTTTTCCCGAAGCTGCCACAATTCATGCACGCCGATCGCGAACATGGCCGCCACCGGGGGCGCGACGGACATGCAGTAGTACGCGTGGATCGTCCCGTGCATGAAGCTCAGCACCAGTCCGTCGACGATCAGCCAACCGCCGAACAGGACCGCGGCGGCCCTAGTGAGGTCCGTGCGCGGTGCGCGGCCACGGGATGCCGCCACCAGGACCGTCGCCAGCAGCGCTGCAGGCACCAACCAGCCGATCTCGAAACCGAATTCACCGTTGAACAGTCGCGGCAGGCCCTGCGATTGGTTGCCGAAGCCGCCCAAGCCGTGCCCGCCGACCCGCAGTTGCGCGCCCGCCGACGATCCGACGATGTGGGCCGGCGCGCCGAACGCCATGTGGTTCTTACCCAGTACCCGGGCGAACCCGTTGTAGCCCAACACCAGATTCATGAAGTTGTTGTCGGTGGATCCGGCGATATACGGGCGCGACGACGCCGGCCACAACAGCGTCAGCACCACGAACCAACCGGCGGAGACGACGAACGCGACCGCGGCCACCAACATCTGCCGCAATCGGACCCGCATCGTGGTCGGCGCGGCAAGCAGATAGGCCGCCGCCAGCGCGGGCGCCACCATCAAACCTTCGAGCATCTTCGCCAGGAACGCGAAGCCCAACGCCGCCCCGGCCCAGGCCAGCCACTTCACATGCCCCTTGTCGAGAGCACGCACCGTGCAGTACGCCGCGGCCATCATCAGCAGCACCATCACCGCATCGGGGTTGTTGAACCGAAACATCAACGCCGCCACCGGCGTCAGGGCCAGCACCGCTCCGGCGAGCAGTCCGCTGGTCGGGCCGCAGACCCGCGAGACGGCGCCGTACAGCAACGCGACGGCGGCCACCGCCATCAGCGCCTGCGGCACCATCATGCTGGCGCTGCTGAACCCGAAGAGTTGCCCGGACAGCCCCATCACCCATTGCGATACCGGCGGTTTGTCGACGGTGATGAAGTTGTGCGAGTCCAGCGAGCCGAACAGCAACGCTTCCCAGTTGTTCGAACCCGCTTGGGCAGCAGCGGCATAGAACTGGTTGCCCATGCCATTGATGGTGATGTTCCACAGGTACATGACCGCGGTCGCGAGCAGAAGCGCGACGAGGCCCACCCGGTGCCACGTGTCAGTGGTCCACCGGGTGGGCCGCGGGTGGTCGAGGTCGGCGGCGCGCGCGTCCAGCGTCGAAGTCACACCCGCCAGTCAGTCACCACGAGGTTGCGTGGGCCTGTGAGGAGGCGGGGAGACTGCTGCGGGTTGCCCGCAGGGCGTCGGTAAGGGTCCACGCCGAGATGCCGATCAGCGCGACATCCTTGATCAGGAATCCACCGGTCGCGGACAGCAGCGGGAAGCCACCCGCGGCGTCGTCGAACACACCGGGGGTGGTGAACAGGAAGCTGATCGTCGCGACGAACAGCAGCAGCGCCAGCGCGCTGCCGACGATCGACGCCTTCGGCCACCACGGCTTGACGGCGATCAGAACCGCCGCGGCGACCTCGAACACGCCGAGCAGCACCGAGAACGTGTAGACCGAGAAGATGTCGTAGAGCCAACTCATGAACGGGCTCGCGGAGACCATCGGTTCGATGCCCTGAGCCTCGAAATGGGTGAACTTCAACAGGCCGAACCAGCCGATCACGAACACCAGGCCATAACGGGCGAGCAACGGGGCCGCTTTGTCGATTCGTTGGAGGGTCATATGGGTTGGTGCCGATTCGGGCGCCGACCGTTACACCAGGCGTTTGAATCCCTCGGCAAACCGGAAATCGCTGTTTTGTTATTTTTTGCGGGGAATTACCGATACATCAGTTCGATGTCACTTATCGGGTCCGGAGACGAGGGGAATGGGTTGCGTACTTTCTTGAAGAGCGTCATGACGCTGGCGGCTGTCATCTTGCTATCAGTCACCTTGACCAACGTGCTGTCCCCGCAGTCGAGGCCGCAGAATTACCAGGTGCGCGAGACGGCGGCGGTTGGCTCGCTCGGTTTCGCCGATTCGTGGCTGTGGTTCCTGTCGCCCGACGACGTCAACCGGCAACTCGACCTGATGGTGTCGACGGGTGTGCACAACGCCCGAATCATGTTGCCGTGGGCCGGTATTCAGCCCGCCGCCGACTCGTACGACTGGGGGCAGGCTGACACCATCATCAACGCCGCCAACGCCAGGGGTATCGCCGTCGTCGGTCTGCTCAACTCGACCCCGGGCTGGGCCACCGGGGGCGGGCCCGCGATCTCCAGCCCGCCCGCCGACGTCAACACCTTCGCCAACTTCGCGGGCACGGTCGCGTCGCATTTCGCGGGCCGCATCGCCGCCTACGAGGTGTGGAACGAGGAGAACGCGGTGCAGTTCTGGAATGCGGGGGCCGCCGGTCCGCAGCCCGATCGTTTCGCCCAGATGCTCAAGGCCGCGTATCCCGCCATCAAGGGCGCCGACCCGGCCGCCACCGTCGTGATGGGTGGGTTGAGCCCGACCATCAACTTCTTCTCGATCACCAAGAACCCCGTCGACTACCTGAACAACGTCTACGCCGCAGGCGGCGGGGGTTCGTTCGACGCGGTGGCGTTCCACCCGTACCTGTTCACCAGCAACACGGACGCCCGGTTCTCGACGGGCAAGGTCAACTCGCCGCGCAGCCTCTACGACGGTCTGCGGGCCGCGATGAACGCCAACGGGGACGGCGGTAAGCAGATCTGGGCCACCGAATTCGGCGAGGCCACCTCGAAGGTGGATGAGGCCACGCAGGCCGCCTGGATCCAGGACTTCATCGTCACGTGGCGCGGACTGCCCGGCGCGGGCCCCGCGTTCGTGTACACCACCCGCGACCGCAATACCGGCAACGGCAACGCTCAGGACAACTACGGCGTGTACCGCACGGACTGGACGCCCAAGCCGGCCGCGGACGTGATCCGCAACCTGGCCTAACCCACTATCCGCGCGATCGACTTCAGCGGGATCGGCAGCCAACTCGGCCGGTGCCGCGCTTCGTAGGCGGCCTCGTACACGGCCTTGTCGAGTTCGTAGGCCGCAAGCAGGTGTCCTGAGTCGCGCGGGTCGGCGCCGCTGACTTCGGCATAGCCCTCGCAGAACGAGGCGGCGTTGCGGTCAACCCACTCGCGGGCCCGCGCACCGAGTTGCCGCTCGCGGTCCTCCTCGCTCGACTGTTCCATCAACCGTTGATAGGCGGCGTATTCGAATGACCGCAGCACGCCCGCCACGTCGCGCAGCGGTGAATCCTGGCGGCGCCGCTCGTCGAGCGGCTGACCGGGTTCGCCTTCGAAGTCGATCAGCAGCCAGCCCTCCGGGATGCGCAGCACCTGGCCGAGATGCAGGTCGCCGTGCACCCGTTGCACGGTGATGGTCTCCTCGGCCAGCTTGCGGTAGCGCTCCTCGATCAGCGGGACGTACTCCTGCAGTTCGGGCACGGACGCCGCGGCGGCCGACAACCGCTCGAGCACGGTGTCGGTCGGGAACACCACCGTCGAGGTGCCGAGTTGTTCGGCGAGCGTGGCGTGCACCGACGCGACCGCCTCACCGAGCCGGTACGACTCACCCGCGAAGTCGCCACCCACCTCGTCGGCGTATAGGTCGCCCTCGGCGAACAGGTCGCGGGTGCTGGCCGTCGCCATGTCCCAGCCTTCGGCGGAGTTGGCCGCGAATTCGGTGACCATCCCGAGCGCGTACGGCTCGCCGTCGACCGTGGTCTCGTAGGAGCCAAGCAGCCTGGCCACGTGTTCGTTGCCTGCGCGGGCTAGCACGCGGTTGAGTTCGATGTCGGGGTTGATCCCTGGCGTGATCCGGCGGAACACCTTGAACACGGCCTGTTCCTCGAAGATCACGCTGGTGTTGGACTGCTCAGCGCTGGCCACCCGCGGTGCGGCGTCCACCGGCAGCGTCACGTCGGGCTCCTTGACGAACCGGACATCGCCGAGCACGGCCGACGAATCGACTAACGACAGCAGGTATTTGGCATCCGCCGGGTTGTACAGCGCGTCGTACGCGGTGCGGTCCCCCTCGGCCCCGATGCTCGCGATGTCCGCATACTCCTCTATCGGCCCGGCGTCCCACCGCACGATCACCTGATAGCGGTCGCTGGGCCCGTCGGCGTAGCAGACGTCGAGCAACACCAGGTCGAGATCGTCACGCAGCGACACCACGGCCGCGGGTTCGGCGGACGTCAGTTCGCGGTTGCGTCCGGCGTACCAGCGTTGGTGCACGATCCATTCGTCGAACGGCAGATTCATTGCTGCTCTCCCGGTTCCGGCGCCCGCAGCTGGAACCAATAGAACCCGTGTCCGGGCAAGGTCAGCAGGTAAGGCAACTGGCCGATGCGGGGAAATTCAACGTACCCGGTCATCTCAACGGGGGTATACCCGCTCCAGTTCTGCAGATTCATCTCGATTGGCTGCGGAAACCGCGACAGGTTGTTCACGCACAACACGGTGTCCTTCTGGCCGTTTTCCTCGATCTCGCGGACGAACGTGAGCACCGACGGGTTGGAGCCGCCGAGTTCTCGGAACGTCCCGACGGCGAACGCCTCGTGTCGGCGGCGCACCGCGAGCATGGTCCGCGTCCAGTTCAGCAACGAGTTCGAACTGTCGCGCTGCGCCTCGACGTTGACCGCCTGGTACCCGTAGATCGCATCCTGGTTCGGCGGCAGGTACAACCGGCCGGGTGTCGCGGTGGAGAACCCCGCGTTGCGGTCGGGCGTCCACTGCATCGGCGTGCGCACCCCGTCGCGATCGCCGAGCCAGATGATGTCGCCCATCCCGATCTCGTCGCCGTAATACAGCACCGGCGAACCGGGCAGCGACAGCAGCAGCGCGGTGAACAGCTCGATCTGGTTGCGGTCGTTCTCCAGCAACGGAGCCAACCGACGGCGTATGCCGACGTTGGCCTTCATCCGCGGATCCTTTGCGTACTCCGCGTACATGTAGTCGCGCTCTTCGTCGGTGACCATCTCGAGCGTCAACTCGTCGTGGTTGCGCAGGAAGATGCCCCACTGCGCCATATCGGGAATCGGTGGAGTGTGGGCCAGGATCTCCGAGATGGGGAACCGGGACTCGCGCCGCACCGCCATGAAGATGCGTGGCATCAGCGGGAAGTGGAACGCCATGTGGCATTCGTCGCCGCCGGTGTCAGGGTCACCGAAATACTCGACGACGTCGGCGGGCCACTGGTTGGCTTCGGCCAGCAACACCCGGCCCGGGAACTCGTCGTCGATCACCTTGCGGCAGTGCTTGAGAAACGCGTGGGTCTCGGGCAGGTTCTCGCAGTTGGTGCCTTCCCGCTCGAACAGATACGGCACCGCGTCCAAGCGGAAACCGTCGATGCCGAGGTCGAGCCAGAACCGCAGCACGTCGAGCATCGCGTTCTGCACGGCGGGGTTGTCGTAGTTCAGGTCGGGCTGATGGCTGAAGAACCGATGCCAGTAGAACTGGCGCCGAACGGGATCGAACGTCCAGTTCGACTCCTCAGTGTCGACGAAGATGATTCTGGCGTCGCTGTACCGCTCGCTGGTGTCGCTCCACACGTAGTAGTCGCCGTACGGACCGTCGGGGTTGCGCCGCGATTCCTGGAACCACTCGTGCGAATCCGATGTGTGGTTCATGACGAGGTCGGTGATGATCCGGATGCCCCGGCGATGGGCCGCGTCCAACAGATCGACGAAATCGTCGACGGTGCCGAACTCGGGCAGCACCTTGTAGAAGTCGCGGATGTCGTAGCCGCCGTCGCGCAGCGGCGAGTCGTAGAACGGTGGCAGCCAAAGACAGTCGACGCCAAGCCACTTGAGGTAGTCGAGTTGTTCGCATAGGCCGCGCAAGTCGCCGGAACCGTCGGAGTTCGAGTCGTAGAACGCGCGCACCAACACCTCGTAGAACACCGCGCGCTTGAACCAGGTGCGGTCCTCCGGAAGTGCGCGCGCATGGCCGAAGTCTTCGGCGGTGGGGTGTTCGACCACGCCGTCCTCGACGTGGCTGCCCTTGGTTGGATCGTGTGCGACGTGCCCGCTGCTTTGGTCCATCAGCCTTCAAACCTACCCATGTCTGACGAAACTGAACCGCTCAACGGCCACCAGTTGAAACCGCCATCAAGTCGGGTTACGGTTTGGCCGTCCTAGATCCGTCAGCGTGGCGATCTGGCCATCACTGGCGCAGTTTTGCTCTACGAAGAATTGAGTGGCAGTGGCTGATTCGACGCCCAATGATGGTGAAGCCCCAGTAATTGTCGGCATGGCCGACGCGGCGATGCACATGTACTCCGCCGCCATCGACACGCTTCCAGACGTGCACGATCCGGACTTTCCGCACCGCGCAGGCATCATCCTGGCCGGCCTTCGCAAACTGCAGGCGTCGTTGTCGGAAGCGGCGGGCCGCAGTCGGGTCACCCCGTCGGTCATCGTCGCCCTCAGCGGTGTCCGGCGCCGTTACGACGAGTTGATGGAGACTGCCGCGCACGGTCCCGGCGCGACGCTGGGCCAGCGACTGTATGTCGCGCGAGGCCGCGCCAAGCTGTCGACGAAGGAAGCGGCAAACGGCGTCGGTCTACGCAAGGACATCATCGAAGACGTCGAGGCGGAGGAACCCGCCACAGAGGAAGAGACCAGCAAGATCAAGGATCTGATCGCCGCGCTGGGCGGCTGACGGACCTTCATCGCAGGAAGCGCGCCGCGGGTTGGGCGCGCAGCAAGCGGGCGCTGTTGGCCTGCCGGTAGCCGATGACACCACCGGAGACCGTGAGCAGCAGCAGCCCCGCGACTCCTGGCAGAGCCAGCATGGCCACTTCGGCTGGCGTCGGGCTGCGTAGCTCGCGCGGATAGCCGAGCCGCGTCGGTCGAGGTGTCACCGTGTGCCCGCTCATCGGCGTCACCGCATTGGCGACCGGCTCCGGCGGCGGCGGAAGTGAACCGCGGATCGCGGGCACGGGCGCGCCTGCCGCCGCCACCGGTGCCGACGGCACACCCGCCGCCGCGACAGGCGGGGGCGGCGCGGACAGTGGAATGGGTAGCGGCGCGATCACCAGCGGCGCCTGCAGCACAGGCGGCTCAGCCGAGTAAGCGGCCGCCAGCGGATCGACGCCGCCGTTCCCTCCCCCGATGGAGTCCACCACCGGCGGCGCTTCCTTGGCCTGGACCTTCAGCGACGGACCAGGGACAGGCGCCGGCCGCGGCGGTTGCAGCGCCGCCAGTAAGTCGCCGAGCGTCGGCACCGGGATCACGATGGTTTCGTAGAAAAGCGACGGGTCGGGCAATCGGCTCGGCGGTAGCTCTTTTTGTCGCGGAATGCGGAAGTACGGAATGACCAAAGACCCTCTGTAAATCTTCGTCTTGGGGTTTGTGCCGCTATTGTTTTTCTCATTCGCTTTGGTTTGTACGCCGACGTCTTCGCGACCATTGCCGAAGGTGGTGCTCGGCGGTTCGGTATTGCTGGCGCCGTCGGCCCTCGAGCCGGACCCGTTATCGTCAGATTTGCTGGTGACGGTTGCGGTTTCGGGGTCGGTACCGTCGCTCTCACCCGTGTCCGCGTAGCCGATTCCGGCGCTGGCAACACCGATCAGGAGGCTCACGGCGAACACGGATACGGACGAAATGAACCGCATTGCCGAACCTCCTCATCCCCGATGAGAATCGTTGTCCGTCAATCGAATAAGCCCCGTTATTCTCGCATATTCACGCGTTTCCGAGTCGCGAAATACGTCACCGAATTCACGGCGGATGTCACGGTTGGGTATCGTGCCGACGTGGCCTCCCGTGATCACGGCGACCCGGGCGATGCGCCGTCGGTCCCTCCCCCGCTCACCGCTGCCGTCAACTCGGTTCGGCCGTCGGCGGCCGAAGAAGCCCGCACCATCGCGGCGTCGACGAACACCGGCACGCTCGCGACGCTGACCGCCGACGGCGACCCGTGGGCGTCGTTCGTCACCTACGGATTGCTCGCCGGCGCGCCGGTGCTGTGCGTGTCCAATCTCGCCGAGCACGGTCGCAATATCGCCGCCGACCCACGCGCCAGCATCGCGATTGTGGCGCCGCAGCGCGAATCCGATCCGTTGGCCAGCGGACGCGTCACCCTGGCAGGCGTCGTCGAGCAACCGGAAGGCGACGAGCGGGCCGCCGCCCGCGACGCGCACCTGGCCGCGGTCGCGGCCGCGAAGTACTACATCGACTACAGCGACTTCACGCTGTGGGTGCTGCGTGTGCACCGGGTGCGCTGGGTCGGCGGCTACGGGCGGATGGACTCCGCGACGGGCGAGGCGTACAGCGCCGCCGAACCGGACCCGGTGGCGCCGCACGCCGATGGCGCGATCGCGCATCTCAACAACGACCACGCCGACGCGCTGGTGGCGATGGCGCAGACCCTCGGCGGATACCCGGACACCACCGCTGCCACCTGCACCGGCGCCGACCGGTACGGACTGGATCTGCGGGCTCTCACCCCACGCGGCGTCGCGTATCCCCGCATCGGCTATGCAGGCCCAATCGACTCCATCGATGAATTGCGTTCGGCCACGGTCGAGTTGACCCGTCGGGCCCGGAAAGCCTGACCTAGGCTCTCGATATGTCTGTCACCGACCGCCCGGACACCTGGCAAGCCGCCTTCGATCTCATCCGCACGCGCGGCTACGAGCATCGCGAGGAGCCGTTCAAGTTGGCCAGCGGCCAACTGTCCCATGACTACATCGACGGCAAGTTCGCCGTCGACACCGGGGAGCGGTTGGCGATCGTCAGCAGGGCGGTCGCCGACCTGGCGGCCCGGCACGGTATCGAGTTCGACGCCGTCGGCGGGCTGACGATGGGCGCGGACCCGTTGGCGCACGGCGTCGCGATGGTCACGGGCAAGGCCTGGTTCTCGGTGCGCAAGGAGCAGAAGCAGCGCGGCCGCGAGCAGTGGATCGAGGGCACCCGGATCGAACCGGGGATGCGGGTGTTGCTTGTCGACGACGTGATCAGCACCGGCGGGTCGACCGAGAAGGCCTACGAGCGGGTGACGGCGGCCGGTGCGGTGGTCACCGGTGTGATCCCGATGGTGGACCGCGGCGACGTGGCCACCGAGCGCTTCGGCGCACGCAACGTGCCGTTCGTCGCGCTGGTCACCTACCGCGACCTGGGGATCGAACCGGTCAAAGACGTGTGACCGAGAGCGCATCAATATTGACCCGCTGCGCGTCAAGACCCCGTCAAAACCCGTGCCATCGGATGATGACGGGCGCACGGTGGCCCTATGACATTGCTGGACTATCTGCCGTCGCTGCACAACGCCGCCGCTTCCAGGATCGACCCGGCGATCTGGCCGCTGACCGCCACCGTGGACGAATTGGGCAGGCTGTGTGTCGGCGACGTGGCGCTGATCGATATCGCCGATGAATTCCGCACCCCGACATACGTTCTGGACGAGGCCGACTTCCGGCACCGGCTGCAGACCTATCGCACGATGCTGCGTGAGGCCGAAATCCGCTACGCGGCCAAGTCATTGCTGACCACCGACGTGGCCCGCTGGGTGGCGCAGGAGGGCGCTGGCGTTGACGTCAGCTCCGCCGGTGAGCTGACCATCGCGCTGGCCGGCGGTGTGGATCCTTCGCGGATCGTGCTGCACGGCAACGCCAAACCGGTCGACGAGTTGAGCGACGCGGCCGCGGTCGGCATCGGCCGGGTGGTCATCGATTCGCCGATGGAGATCGCCTACCTGTCCTGTGTCGCCAGGCGACGACAGCCGGTGCTGATCCGGGTCACACCCGGCATCGACATCGGCGGCCATCCCGCAGTCACCACGGGCATTGACGACCAGAAGTTCGGCTTCGCCCTCACCGACGGGCACGCCGTCGCCGCGGCGCAGCGCATCCTGCACCAGCCTGCGCTCGAGTTGGTCGGCCTGCACTGCCATATCGGCTCACAGGTCACCGACCCGACCCGCTACGGCGAGGTCGTCCGCAGGATGATCGCCGCGATGGCCGACATCAGGCGTTCGCACGGCGTCCTACTGACTGAGCTCAACATCGGCGGCGGCCACGGAGTCCCCTATGTGACAGGCGATTCCGAGCTCAGCGTCGGTGAACTGTCGGACATCATCTCCGACGCGCTCGACTGGGCGTGCGCCACGGAGCGGTTCCCCCGGCCGCGCATCGTCATCGAGCCTGGCCGGGCGATCAGCGCGCGTGCCGGTGTCACGCTGTACCGGGTGGTGTCGGTGAAGTCGCAGCCAGGTGGGCGGACCTTCGTGGCGGTTGACGGCGGCATGTCCGACAACCCGCGGGTTGCCCTGTATGGGGCGAAATACACTGTGGCGCTGGCTAACCGGCATGCGCCGGGCCCGGCGCGGCGGGTCACCATCGCGGGCAGGCACTGCGAATCTGGCGACGAGATCGCCCGCGACATCGAGTTGCCCGCCGACGTGCACCCCGGCGACCTGCTGGCGGTGGCCTGCACCGGCGCGTATCAACACAGCATGGCGTCGAACTACAACATGGTGGGCAGGCCGCCGATCGTCGCGGTGAGGCACGGGCGGGTCACCGAACTGGTGCGCCGTGAAACCACCGCGGATCTGCTTGCGCGCGACCGTGGTTGGTCAGGCAAAGACTGAGGGCAACGCCTATCATTCGGTGGTGGACGCCGCGCCTGAGGTGCGCACGACAGCTGGGGTCGTGCGGGGCCGATGGGAGCATGATGTCGCAGTCTTTCGAGGCATCCCGTACGCCGAGCCACCAATTGGGACACGGCGATTCGACGCACCTGTACGCATCGCGCCATGGGACGGCACGCGCGACGCACTGAAGTTCGGCCCGCCGGTGCCGCATGGGCTGACCCTCAATGTATGGTCGCCTGAGCTCGGAGTCGCAGGCCTCCCCGTCATGGTGTGGATACACGGCGGCAAGTACCTCGAGGGCAGCACCGCCGACCCGCATCAGAACGGGACGACCCTCACCGAATCTGCCGTGGTGATGGTGAGCATGGACTACCGCGTCGGCGTAGATGGTTTCGCCCATATAAATGGAGCACCCGACAACCGGGGCATCCTCGACCAGATCGCTGCGTTGCAATGGGTGCAGGACAACGCCGCAAAGTTCGGCGGCGACCCCGGGAATGTGACGATCTTCGGCCAGTCCGCGGGCGCCGGGTGCATTGCTGCCCTGCTCGTTATGCCGATAGCGGCCGGGCTGTTTCGCCGAGCGATTGTCCAGAGTATGCCCGGCACCTACTTTTCCGAAAAGCTGGCCGCCGTGATCTCCTCGACCATCGCTGCGGAACTCGGGGTACAAGCGACCGTTGGCGAACTGACCGGATTTCCGCCGCTGGCGATGGTCGAGGCGACGCACGCGGTGCTCCAGCGAATGCCGGAATTCGTGAACGTATGGGGGCCGGTCGCGCTGACACCCACACCGTTCTCGCCCGTCGTCGACGGCGTCATTCTTCCTGCGGCGCCCTGGACCGGATTGAGCGGCGGCGCGGCCCGCAATATCGATCTGCTCGTCGGCCACACCAGGGACGAGTTCTCGCTTTTCACCCAACACGACAAGGTGATGACAGACGAGCAGGTGGCCGCCGCGCTCGGGTGTTTCGCACCCGCACTCGATGGAAGCGGCTACCGCGACGCCTATCCAGAAGCGACATCCAGCGAGCTGTACGCAACGGTGAACTCGGACTGGCTGTTTCGGATGCCTGCCGTCCATCTCGCCGACGCGCACTACGTAGGTGGTGGACAGGTGTGGCTATATGAGCTCTGCTGGAGCTTCGACGCGCAGGTGGGTGCATCGCACAGCTTGGACTTTCTACTGGTACTCGGCACGCTGGGAGTCGACGTGGTGCGCGCCCACCCTTCTGCTCCTGCGGACGCGGAGACTGAGATGCGGCGAGTTTCGCGGCAAATGCGCACCGACTGGGTGCGGTTCGGGACGACAGGCGACCCAGGCTGGGCTCCTTACGATCCGGCCTCACGACTCACCCGGGTCTACGATGCTGACCCCATGACCGTGCCTTACCCCGAAGAGCGTTCGCGCCGCATCTGGTGCATGCACCAGTTCGACACGCTTGACCTACCGATTTGATCAGGACGCCTGCACGACTAGCACACCCGTCGGTTCGACACCGACGGCGACCCGGTCCCCCGGCGTGAACGTCTTGGCCTTCGAACTGACCATCTGCGCGCTGATCACCGCGCCGTCGTCGAGCGTGGCGTACACCCGAGAGATGGGTCCGAGGAACGCCACCGAACTGATGGTCGCGGGGCCCGCGGGATCGGGGGTGATGGTCACCGACTCCGGTCGCACCATCGCCATACCGCGGCCCGTGACGGACCCTTCGAGTGCGGGCACCGCGGTACCCAACAGGTGGGCCTGCCCGCCCGAAACCTCGGCCGGCACCTTGTTGTTCAGGCCGACGAACTCCGCGACGAACGGCGTGGCGGGGTTGGCGTACAGATCGGCGGGGGCGGCCAACTGTTCGAGCTTGCCCTGGCTCATCACCCCGACACGGTCCGCGACGGCCAGCGCCTCCTCCTGGTCGTGCGTGACAAACAGCGTCGTCGTGCCGACTTCCAGTTGCACGCGGCGGATCTCGTCGCGCAGTTGGGTCCGCACCTTGGCGTCCAACGCCGACAGCGGTTCGTCGAGAAGCAGCACCCGCGGTTGGATCGCGAGCGCGCGGGCCAACGCGACCCGCTGCTGCTGACCGCCGGAGAGTTCACTGGCGTACTTGTGCTTGTGCGCCGAGAGGCCGACCAGATCCAGCATGTCGGCGGCCCGAGAAGTGCGTTCGCTCTTCGGTTTTCCGCGCATCTTCAAGCCGAACGCGACGTTGTCCAGGACGGTCAGATGCGGGAACAGGCTGTACGCCTGGAACACCATGCCCATATCGCGTTTGTTGGCGGGCACGTTGCTGACGTCCTGGCCGCCGACCGAGACGCTGCCCGAGGTGGCTTCGTCAAGGCCTGCCAGGATACGCAGCGCGGTGGTCTTACCGCAGCCTGAGGGCCCGAGCAGCGCGACGAGTTCACCTGGCTCCATGTGCAGGGTGAGCCCGTCGAGCGCTTTCACGCTGCCGTAAACCCTTGTCAGGTCGTTGAGTTCGACGGCGACTCCGTTGGTGGTCATGCGGCTGCTCCAGGTTGGACGACGTTCTCGACGGTGGCCCTGCGGCGGCCGCGGGTGACCAGCGACAGGATGAGCAGAAGCAGGAAGCCGAAGATCAGCACGGCCAGCGATGCGGCCACCGACGTCGGGCCGTCGGTCTTGCCGATCTGCACGATCTGCACCTGCAGGGTCTGATAGCCGGACAGCGACGCGATGGTGTACTCGCCGAGCACCACCGCGATGGAAATGAATGCGGCCGAGAGTATTCCGGACCAGATGTTGGGCACGACAACTCGCAGCATCGTCGTCGGCCACCCCGCGCCCAGCGAGCGGGCCGCCTCGGCGAGCGTCTTGAGGTCGATGGACGCCAGTGCGCCGTCGATGGCCCGGTACGCGAACGGCAGCACCAGCACGACGTAGACGAACGTCAGCGTCAACGCGGATTCCCCGAGGAAATAGGTCACCCACAGATAGACGTTGCGCAACCCCACCACGATCACCAGCGCCGGGATGGTCAGCGGCAGCAGGCACAGAAACTCCACCATGCCCTTGGCCCAGGGTGTGCGCAGTCGCACCCAGATCATCGTCGGCACCAGCACCAGCAGCATCGCGATCACGGTGAAAACCGCGAGCAGCAAGGAGATCACAATCGATTCGTAGAGGGCTTGGTCGGCGATAAGGTTCTGCCATGCCTGCCCGGTGCGGCCGCCCGCGATCAGGTTGCGGGTGGAGAAGTCCGCCATCGCGTAGAGCGGAAACAAGAAGAAGAGGCCGAAGACGATCCACAACACGGCACGGACGACACGGCTCATCGCAGCCACCTCGCCGTGCGCCGGACCATGGCGTTGTACGCCATCATCACCAGGGCCACCACCACGATCATCTCGAGCGCCAGCGCGTACGCGAACCCGGACTGGCCGAGCACCACTTCACTGGTCAACGCGGCGCGGATCAGCAGCGGCACGATGGGGCTGCCCTGGCTGACCAACGCGGCCGCGGTGGCATACGCAGCAAAAGCGTTGGCGAACAACAGGAGCGCCGAGCCGAGGAATGCGGGCGTCAGCAGCGGCACCGCGACTTCGCGCCAGTAACGCCACGTCGAGGCGCCGAGGCTGACCGCCGCCTCCCGCCACTGCTCGCGCAGTCCCTCGAGCGCAGGCACGAACACGATCACCATCAGCGGAATCTGGAAGTAGGTGTACACCAGGATCAGCCCGGACAGCCCGTAAAGCCAGCCCGAGCCCGCGAGGTTGAAGCCGAAGATCTGCTGCACCCACAACGTCAGCACCCCGTTCAGGCCGATCGTCGCGAGAAACGCGAATGCGAGTGCCACACCGCCGAATTGGGCCAGCACGCTGCACAGCGAGATCACCGCGCGCCGAACCATCGAGGTTGGGGGGCTGCTGACGATCAGCCACGCCAGCACCGCGCCGAGCACCGCCCCGATCAGCGCGGTGCTGCCCGAGAGCAGCACGCTCTTCCACAACGCACTCAACGCGGTCTCGGAGAACAACGCCTGGATCTTCGCCAGGGAGAACGCGCCGTCGGCGAAGAACGCGCTGACGATCACCGTCACCGTCGGGATGATCAGGAAGATCACCACGACGGCGAGGAACGGCACCAGCGGCAGCGCGTCGCGCAGCTTGCGTAGCACCGTCAGCCGATCGCCTTGGCCCAGTTTTCCGACAGATACTTGGTGGCCTTGTCGGTCTGATCCGGGCTTGGCACCGTGACGGGTCCGTCGATGACCGGGATCTTGCTGACCGACGCCTTGTCGATGGTGCCCGCCGCCAGCATCTGGTCGGCACGCACCGGGCGCACTCCGCCTGCGGCATAGAGGTTCTGGCCCTCGTCGCTGTAGAGGAACTCCTGCCACAGTCGTGCCGCCGCCGGATGCGGGGCGTCCTTGTTGATGGCCTGGTAGTAGTAACCGGCGACCACCGCGTTCGGCGGAACGTACACCTGCCAACTCGGCAGCTTGGCGGTGGTGGCGGCGTTCAGGTAGTTCCAGTCGAGTACGACTGGCGTCTGGCCCGATTCGATGGTCGCCGGCGTCGGGTCGACCGGCAGGAAGTTACCCGCCTGCTTGAGCTTGCGGAAGAACTCGACGCCCGGCGCGATGTCGTCGGCCGAACCGCCTTGGGACAGCGCGACCATCAGCACGCCGGAGAACGCGGCGCCGGCCTGTGTCGGGTCGCCGTTCAACGCGACCTTGCCCTTGTATTCGGGCTTGAGGAGGTCGTTGACGTTGCCGATCGGCGGCACCTTGCTGGTGTCGAATCCGATCGACATGTAGCCGCCGTAGTCGTTGACCCAGGCACCGTTGGCGTCCTTGTACGCCGACGGAATGTCGTCGAACGTCGCCACCTTGTACGGCGCGAACATCGCGGTATTGGCCAGCGCCACCGACTGGCCAAGGTCGAAGACGTCGGGCGCGCTGCTCTTGCCCTTCTGTTGATTGGCGGCGTTGATCTCGTCCTGGCTGGCGGCGTCGGGTTGGGCGGAGTTGACCTTGATGCCGTACTTGTCCGAGAAGGCCTTGATGATGGCACCGTAGTTCGCCCAATCCGGCGGCAGCGCAATCACATTGAGCTCGCCCTCCTTCTTGGCCGCGGCGACGAGCGCATCCATCCCACCGAAGTCGGCCGCCGACTTCGCCTCACTGACCTTCACGCCGGACTCCGTCTGGCCGCCCGAATTGTCCTTCTGCGGTGGGGCGCAGCCGATCAGGCCGGCGAAGACGAGTGCGGATGCGGCGGTGACCGCAAGGAGCGACTTGTTCATTGGCGAAACCTTCCGATGAGCGGGAGACCGCGCGGTGGCCCGGCGGTGACGACGCCGAGTCACGGTGGTGAATGAATCCAACCGGGGCGACCGAACCTTATCGTGGCGGCGTTGATGCCGCTGTGCGTTCTCTGTACTCCGATCAGATTTCAGCTGCCCGCCCATTTGCCCTGGTCCGGGCGATAGCATCGCTGTGTGGTTGAACGCGAAGCCTCGGGGGACTTCGACTACCTCTGGGACGACCAGGTCGACGCGGTCGAGTCGACCGGTGATGACCTGGCATTTCACCAGGATCCGGCCGAGACGCCCGACGATCTCCTGAAGGGTCCGGTCGATGATCAGTGGGACGAGCCGGACGACAATTTCTGGGATAACCAGCCCGATGTGGTCGACGGCGACGACCGGTTCGACCCGTTCAACGACACCACATGGAGCTTCAAGCCTGCCCCCATTCCCTGGTATCGCACCAAGCAGGCGATGACGGCGATCGTTGCGGCGTCCGCGGCGATGGCCGCGATTGTGGTGTCCGGTGTGCTGCTGGTGTTCCGCGGTGAGAGCGGCACCGCGACGGAGGTGACGTCGTCCGTCACGCCGACCGCACCGACCAGTGTCGCGCCCTTGCAGGTGGCCAGCAGCGAGGCGCCGCCGCCCGTCGCGCCGCCGCCGCCGCCTGCTCCTCCGCCGGAGACCGCCTCCCCGGTGAGCCAGGCGCCGCGCTATGAGGCTCCGCGAGTGCAGCCGCGGCCGACCAAGCGCCCGGAGATCAATGTCACCCGCTCACCGCTGAGCGTCGCGCCGCAGCCCCGCGGCGGGCGCTAGAGCTGGCGGTCGCGCCAGGCCAGCATGTCCTTCAGCTCACCGAAGTCGTAGCCGTCGTCCGTCGGATGGATCTCCGTGGTGAACAGCGTGACGCCCTCCGCCAGGAACGCATCGGCCTCCTCGCGTCCGGTCCAGTGCACGGCCCGCTCGATCTGCTCCTCGGCGCGACCCGCCTCGCTGGCGAGATCCTTCAGGATCGCGTTCTTGCGTTGGAACTCCGGCACGCTGGCGAAGGTGTGCCAGATGTCGGCGTGCTTGGCCACGATGGGCAGCGTCCGCTTTACTCCGACACCGCCGACCAGGATCGGGATTCTGCGGACTGGCGGCGGGACCAGCTGGTCCAACCGGTTCTCGATGCGCGCCAGGCCGTCTTCGAACAGATCCATCCTGGACTTGACGGTGCCGTACTCGTATCCGTAGACCGTGTAGTCCTTTTCGTACCAGCCTGAGCCGAGCCCTAGGATCAGCCGGCCACCACTGATGTGGTCGACGGTGCGGGCCATGTCTGCCAGCAGGTCGGGGTTGCGGTAGCCGATCCCGGTGACCAATAGTCCGATTTCGGCGTGGCTGGTGATCTCCGCCCACGACGCCAGCGCGGTCCAGCCCTCGAAGTTGTTGACGTCGAGCTGGTGGGGCAGCAGCTCAGGGCCATCGCCGGAGACGACGACGAACGGCTTGTGGAAGTGGTCGTAGCCGAAGATGGCGTCGGCGCCGAGATCGTCGGCGGTGCGCACCGCCTCGCGCCAGCTCCGATAATCGGGCGTGCCGCCGGGCCAGAGCTGGACACCGACACGGATGTGATTGGTCATGGTGGTCACAACGCGGCGCGGGACCGCGGCTATTGCCGCTGACGATATCCGTCGTCGATGGCCGTCATAACCGCCAAGCATCGCCGATCGGTGCGCCGCCGAGATTTACTTCAGGTATGGCAACAACACTGGAAGGCTCGGTCGCCTTGGTGACCGGCGCGACATCGGGTATCGGCAAAGCGATCGCACTGCAGTTGGCCGCCTTCGGCGCCGAGATCATCGTGCACGGCCGCAGCGCCGATCGGGGCGCGGAAGCGGTGCGTGCGATCGAAAACTCCGGCGGCAAGGCACGTTTCGTGGCCGCCGACTTGTCGAGGCCCGCCGACGTCCGTCGGTTGGCCGATGAGGCGGGTGCCGTCGACATCCTGATCAACAACGCGGGCGTGTACCGGTTCGGGACGACCGCGGACACGGATGACGCCTTCTTCGACGAGCACGTGAACATCAACGTGCGTGCGCCGTACATCCTGGTGCAGAAGCTGGTCCCCGGCATGGCCGAGCGTGGACACGGTGCCGTCGTCAACATCAGCACGCTGGCCGCGTCGACCCCGGCGCGCCAGGCGGGCATCTATGGCGCCACCAAGGCAGGCCTGGAATTGCTGACCCGGGTGTGGGCCGACGAGTTCGGCCGCTCCGGCGTGCGGGTCAACGCGGTGGCGGCCGGACCGACGGAAACACCGGGCACCGAGGTGACGCCGGGGCTCACCGACGGGCTCGCCGCCACCACGACGTTGGGTCGGGTGGCCGAACCCGACGAAATCGCCGGCGCTGTAACGTTTCTGGCCTCACCGGACGCGAGCTACGTCAACGGTGCGATTCTGCATGCCACTGGCGGCCAGCTCGCCATCGCGCCCTAGCGTCAGCTGTCGTCGGCGGAGTCGAATGCGGTGATGAAGCCCGCGACATCACGCCGGCGCAAACTGGCCAGCCACACGGCCCACGTTCGGCGAACCAGCGGGTTGCCCGCCAGCGGTGCCCAGGCAACCGAGTTGGGCATCTGATCCGCCAGGTGTCGGGGGGCGAGCGCGAACGCCCGACCCGAGCTCACCGACGCGAACTTCACTGCCGCGATCAGCTCCAGCCCGTCCGGCACCGGCGGGCCCACGTCGATGCCGTGGCTGCGGAAGATCGACGTCAGTTCGTCGAACCACGCCGGACTGCCCGCCCGCGGAAAGCCGACCCACCGCAGGTTTTGCAGGGCCGCCAACTGCACACCGTCGGGCCCGGCAATCTCGTCGGCGACCTCGGGTGCGAGCAAGACTCCCAGGCCCTCCCGGGACACCAGCATCGCGTCGAACTCCGGACCGGCAGGGCGTTCACGCACCAGGCCGACGTCGAGGGTGTTGTCGCGCAGCGCCGCAAACTGCGCCGCGGTCGACAACTGGCGCGGAACAACCCGTGCGTTGGGGAATTTTTCGGAGAAGCGCGCCAGCGTCGGCGGCAGCACGTCGGGGTCCAACTCCAGCGGGACGCCCAAGCGAATGACGCTGACGCCGTCGGCGGTCAGTTCGGCCATCGTCGCGAGCGCCTGGTCGCGACGCGCGAGCACCGCGCGTGCCTCGGCCAGCAGCGTGCTGCCCGCTGCCGTCGGTTGCACGCCGGTGCTGCTGCGCACCAACAGCTTGACCGCGAGTTCGCGTTCGAGGTTGTTCACGGTCTGGGACAGCGCGGGCTGGTTGATGTGAAGGCGCCGTGCCGCCGCCGAAAGACCGCCCTCCTCGACGATCGCGACGAATGCGGCGAGTTCACGGAACTCCATGGCTCCGTGAGGCTACGCGGCGCTTTCGTCTGCAGTCCACAGCTGGTCGACGGCGACCAGCGCGCGGTTGAGGCTGTCGGCGGCCAGCGGCCGCAGTTCGGCCATCGCCGGATTGACGTCGGCCATCGTGAGTTCGGCGGTGATGAATCGCGGCTGCAGGCCGGTCATCGATACGCCGTGGGTCAGCCAGGTCTGCGCGTGGTCCCAGCCTTCGCGGGGCGTACCTGGCCCGTATCCGCCACCGCGGCTCGCCAACACGACGAAATCGGTGTCCCCGAGCAGACCCTGCTGGGTTTCGGCGTCGATCGACAGGCCCGGCGCGACGATGTGGTCGACCCAGGCGTGCACCGTGCTCGGCGCGCCGAAGTTGTACAGCGGCAGGCCGAGCAACACGGTGTCGGCTTGCTTGATCTCGCCGACCAGCGTGGCGCTGAGTGTGCCCGCGGTCGCGGGATCCAAGTGAGGGATCGGTTCGGCCGCGAGGTCGCGATAGGTGACGGTGCCGCCGGGGTGCGTCGCACGCCAGCGGTCGGCGGCGCGGGCGGTCAGCCGGCGACTGACGGACCGGTCGCCCTGTACCGAGGAGTCGATATGCAGCAGGTGGGCCATCTGTAATCCTCCATAGATCATTGGTGTAATACAAACTATCTATACCAGGTCGAGTGTTGGTTTATTCCAGTAGCCTGGTCAGGTGGATGACCTGCCGATAGTTCGCCCTGCGGAGCACCTGTCCACACCGCTGCTCGTCCACCTGGCTCGTCGGATGCAGACCGAGGCGGAGGCCGAACTCGAGGTGTTGGGTCTGCGTGCCAGGCACGTCATCGTGCTCACGCTGTTGCGCGATCACGGCGAGCAGAGCCAGTCCGATCTGGCGGGGACGCTCGGCATGGACCCGACGAATGTCGTCGCGCTGCTCAACGAGTTGGAAAGCGACGACCTGGTGCAGCGCAGGCGGTCGCCGCAGGATCGGCGACGCCACACCGTCTCGCTGACCAATGCGGGGCAGGCGCGGTTAAAGGAAGTCGAGGCGCTGCTGACCGGTGTCGAGCAGCGCGTGCTCGAGGCGCTCACGCCGGAGGACCAGCAGACGTTGTACGACCTGCTGGCGCGCGCCGCGTCAGGTATGTCGTGTACCGAAGCGGCCCGGAATACTCTGGAGTGATGGCCGACAACGAGGCGCAGGCCATGTTCGCGGCCGCGCCGGTGGCGATGCTCGCCACGGCGAGCGTCGACGCGAAACCGCATGTGGTGCCGGTTGTCTTCGCCGTGCACGACGGTGTCGTGTACACCGCCGTCGACGCGAAACGTAAATCGACGCAACGGCTTCGCCGGTTGGCCAACATCGAGGCCAACCCGGCGGTCAGCATGCTCGTCGACCATTACGACGACGACTGGTCTCAGTTGTGGTGGGTGCGCGCGGACGGCGTAGCGGCGGTGCACTACAGCGGCGAGGAAATGGCCGCCGGCTACGCCCTGTTGCGCGCGAAATATGTTCAATACCAACGCGTTGCGCTCGACGGACCGGTGGTCACGGTCGAGGTGCGGCGGTGGGCCGCCTGGCAGGCGTAGCGCGTTAGGCCGCCGCGGGCACCTTGTCCAGGAAGCCCAGTACGGTCGCGATGCGACCGGAGTCGTCGATGACGGCAACGTCGAATCCGACGATCGGCGCCTCGGCGCCCGCCGGGCCCAGCTCCCATCCGAAGCGAGCCTGGTTGTGGTGGCCGTCGACCGGGCCGGCCAACCGGAATGTGGACCCGGGGAACTGGTCCTGCACGGCACCGATCATCGCGGCGATCGCGTCGTGTCCTTCTGCGGCCGCCAGCGGGTCGGTGTAACTGGCGTCGGCGGCGTAAAGCTGCGCGACCGCGGTGCGACGGGCGACCGGGTCGGTCTGATTCCAGGTGTCGATGTAGCGCTGCGCGAGTTCGTCGAAGTCGATCATGTGCGTAAGCCTGGCGGCGGCGCGATCAGGTGTCGATTACCTGCGGGGTAGCGCCGACGAAAGTCGCCGAATCGCTTGTGCTCGGTGTCGGTTGGGGGAATTGTGGTTTAACACACGCCCCGGTAGCGATGCTGCTGCCGTCAGGAGGACATGTCATGGCTGACAAAGCGACAACTTCGCAGGGCGCCGGAGCCGCCCCGACCGCGGA
Source organism: Mycobacterium sp. ACS1612 (assembly GCF_001667505.1). Classification (GTDB taxonomy): domain Bacteria; phylum Actinomycetota; class Actinomycetes; order Mycobacteriales; family Mycobacteriaceae; genus Mycobacterium. Next base: position 3,942 of record NZ_LZHZ01000006.1, on the reverse strand, counting down.
CAGTCCGGCCGCCATCCGCAACGTGGTGCTGGTGGGACCATCGGGTGGCGGCAAGACCACACTCGTCGAGGCGCTGCTCGTAGCCTCCGGGGTGCTCACCAGACAAGGCTCGGTGGTCGACGGCACCACCGTGTGTGACAGCGACGAGGCGGAGATCGCACAGCAACGGTCGGTCGGCCTGGCCCTCGCGTCGCTGCGATACGACGGCGTCAAGGTCAACCTGATCGACACCCCCGGCTACGCCGACTTCGTCGGCGAGTTGCGGGCCGGGTTGCGGGCCGCGGACTGCGCGCTGTTCGTGATCGCCGCCAATGAAGGCGTCGACGATCCGACCAAGTCGTTGTGGCTGGAGTGCGCTCAGGTCGGCATGCCGCGCGCCGTGGTGATCACCAAACTCGACCACGCCAGGGCCAACTACGAGAGCGCACTGGCCGCGGCGCAGGAAGCGTTCGGGGACAAGGTGCTTCCGCTGTATCTGGCCGCCGACACCCCGTGCACGGGCCTGATCGGACTGCTGACGCAGACGCACTACGAGTACGCCGACGGCAAGCGAAGCGGCATGCATGCACCCGACGCTTCGTACGCCGATGCGATCGAGGAGATGCGCGGCTCGTTGATCGAGGGGATCATCGAGGAGTCCGAGGACGAGACGCTGATGGAGCGCTACCTCGGTGGTGAGGAAATCGACCAGGCGGTGCTGATCGGCGACCTGGAGAAGGCCGTCGCGCGGGCGTCGTTCTTCCCGGTGATCCCGGCCTGTAGTGGCACCGGCGTCGGCACTCTCGAACTGCTCGAGATCATCACCAGCGGATTCCCGTCGCCGCCCGAGCACACGTTGCCGGAGGTGTTCACCCCGCAGGGCAAAGCGCGTAACGAGTTGGGTTGCGACCCGGACGGGCCGCTGCTGGCCGAGGTGGTCAAGACCACGTCGGATCCGTACGTCGGCAGAGTCAGCCTGGTCCGGGTGTTCTCCGGGACCATCAGGCCGGACGCGACTGTGCATGTGTCGGGCCATCTCTCGCAGTTCGTCGACTCCGGCGGATTCCTTTCCTCACATACCGATACGGGCGCGATGGCCGCGCATGCGGACCACGACGAGGACGAGCGGATCGGCACGCTGTCGTTCCCGCTCGGCAAGCAGCAGCGGCCCGCGCCGTCGGTGGTGGCAGGCGACATCTGCGCGATCGGCAAGCTGTCCCGCGCCGAGACCGGCGACACGCTCTCCGACAAATCCGATCCGCTGGTGCTCAAGCCGTGGACCATGCCCGAACCGCTGCTGCCGGTCGCGGTGCAACCGCGGGCGAAGACTGACGAGGACAAGCTGTCGGTGGGATTGCAGCGGCTAGCCGCCGAGGATCCGACGCTGCGCATCGAGCAGAACCCGGAAACCCATCAGATCGTGCTGTGGTGCATGGGTGAGGCGCACGCCGGTGTGGTGCTGGATGCCCTGGCCCGTCGCTACGGGGTGGCCGTCGACACTGTCGAGTTGCGGGTGCCGCTGCGAGAGACGTTCGGCGGCAACGCCAAAGGACACGGCAGGCATGTCAAACAGTCCGGCGGGCACGGCCAGTACGCGGTGTGCGACATCGAGGTGGAGCCCCTGCCGGAGGGGTCGGGTTTCGAGTTCGTAGACAAGGTGGTCGGCGGTGCGGTGCCCCGCAACTTCATCCCGAGCGTGGAGAAGGGTGTGCGCGCGCAGATGGAGAAGGGCGTCGGCGCCGGCTATCCGGTCGTCGACATCCGGGTGACCCTGTTCGACGGTAAGGCGCACAGCGTGGACTCGTCGGACTTCGCGTTCCAGATGGCAGGCGGGCTGGCGTTGCGCGAAGCGGCGGCGGCGACGCGGGTGAACCTGCTCGAACCGGTCGACGAGGTGTCGGTGCTGGTGCCCGACGACATGGTCGGCGCCGTGATGGGCGATCTGGCCGGGCGGCGGGGTCGGGTGCTGGGCACCGACAAGGTGGGCGAGGACCGCACGATGATCAAGGCGGAGATACCCGAGGTCGAATTGACGCGCTACGCAATCGATTTGAGGTCTCTGTCGCACGGGTCCGGATCATTCACGCGATCGTTTGCCCGCTACGAGCCGATGCCCGAGTCGGCGGCAGCCAAGGTGAAGACGTCTGCCTGAACCAGTTCTCGGTATCGACTTCGGCCGGGTGATCGAGGGCGGACTTGGCGCGGACGAAGCCGCCGACACCAGCTTCCTCGGTTCCACGTTGGAAGACGCGGTGGCGTCGCCGGCCACCCCCGGCGTGTTCGAGGTGCTTCCGCGACTGGTCGACATGTTCGGCGGCAGGGCGTGGATCATCTCGAAATGCGGTGTCCAGACTCAACTCAAGACGCTGGCGTGGCTGGACCGCCACGACTTCTACCGGCGCACGGGCTTGCCGAGCAGCAATGTGCGGTTCTGCCGCGAACGCACGGACAAGGCCACCCATTGCCGTGAACTGGGTGTCACACACATGATTGACGACAGGATCGACGTGCACGCGGCGATCCGCGACGTCGTTCCGCATCTGTACCTGTTCGGCCCCCAGGACGGTGAAATCCCGGATTGGGTTGTCCATGTGCCGGATTGGCCCGCGACCGCCAGGCGAATCGCGTCGGACTTTACCGGCTAGCAGGGGGGCCGCTTTGGGCGCCAACCGGGAGGACGCCCGCCCATCTCCGGAGAAACCTGGAAGGCGGAAGAGCGCAATCTTCCCTAATGATAGGCATTTTCGAGGAGTTCTTATGAATTTCAAACGGGTTATCGGCAGTGTGGCGATCGCCAGCGCCATCGGTGTGTCCAGCCTCGGCATCGGTGCGGGAGTCGCCAACGCCAGCACCGACAGCACCCATTCAGGCACCGCGGTGGTGCAGCCCGTCGACTGGCGCGGTTACGGCCATGGCCACGATTGGGGGCACGGTTACGGACGCGGCTTCCGTGGTGGATGGCCCGATAATCACTGGTGGCATCCGTGGTTCCGGCCCTGGCGCTGGTGAGCCTTAGCGTCCTGCGCGGCAACATCACTCATCGCTTCGGTCCGGTGGGTGGGTGTTGCCGTGGAGGAGTTCCTCGGGGTGGTGGGCGTGGTTGGTTTCGGGTGGGCGGGTGCCGTCGGTCCAGGCCAGTCGGCCGGTGTCGGTGACGCTGGTCTGGTAGTGGCCGTCGGTGACCAGTTTGTGATCCGGTCCGCAGGCGAAGAACAGGCAGTCTGCGTCGGTGTGACCGTCCGGTGACCAGTCCGGGCTGTGGTGGACCTCGCAGAAGTAGCCCGGGGCCGTACACCCCGGGCGGGTGCAGCCGCCGTCGCGCAGGTAGCAGATGATGCGCTGATCGGCAGTGGCGATACGGGTTTGGCGGCCCAGATACAGCGGGCGCTCACTGTGATCATCGAACACCCCCAGGTAGTGCAGCCCGCCCGCAGCGGCCATACGGATCAATTCACGCATCGGCAACCAGGTGTCCCCGCCGGTGCGCGCCGGCGGCGGCATCGGCACCGCCGGATCAGCGATGGCGCGGGCGGCAGCGTCGAGTTCGGCGGCGGTGGTGCGCGCGATCACCGTCACCGGGATCCCGCGATGGCTGCCCAGCGCGCCCGAGGCGATGCCGGCCTTGAGGCCGAGTTTGACTCCGTCGTGGCAACGCTGCGCGGCACTGCGGTCGTCGGGGGTTTCTTCGATACCGCCGTCGGGTAGATGCCGGCCCGGGCGCACGGCCGCCGCACAGGCCTCCAGATAGGCCCGGGTTTCCGGATCGACATAGCCGTGCAACCTCGACATCCCGTCGCGGCCCTGCGGGCCCAGCGTCAGCCCGCGCCGCCGCGCGCGGTCCTCGTCGGTGAAGTCACCGTCGGGATTGAAGATCTCATCGATACGTTTGGCCAGTTTCTTGACGATCTCGGCGTCGGTTTTGAGCGCCTCACCCACCAGCGAGGCTTCCACCTCGTCACGATC
>NZ_LZHZ01000005.1 GCF_001667505.1 Mycobacterium sp. ACS1612 | reverse complement strand
CGACAAGCCACACCCCACTCGGGGGTTCTCCTCACTTCAAGCCGACACGCCTGCTACCAACCTCATGGCCAGGTACAACTAGCCGGTTTCGACGGGACGCGTTGAGTCCGAAGACCATTCGGACCACGAACCCGGATACAGCGCCGCGTCAACACCTGCCGCCGCCAGCGCGGCCACCACGACCGAAGCGGTGACGCCGGAGCCGCAGTAGGCCCCGACGGGTCCATCGACGGCAGGCAACCGGTCCAGCGCGAAGGTGCCGTCGTCGCCCAACAGCGCTGTGCTGGGCACATTGCGAGCGCCGGGAATGTGGCCCGCCACCGGATCGACGGGCTCCGTCTCCCCGCGGAACCGCTCGGGTGCGCGCGCGTCGAGAAGCACGTCGGCCGCGGCGGCCTGGTCCGCGGTCAGCGTGCGCAGCGCGCCGGCGTACAGGTCGTCGTGCGGCACCCGCACGTCTCCGGGTCCGGGTGTGACGCTGCCAGTTTCGAGCGGTCCGGTCCACGCCCGCAGTCCGCCGTCGAGTATTCGCACGTCCGGGATGCCGGCAGCGGTGAGCACCCACCAGGCCCGCGCCGAGCCTGCCCGGTTCCAGTCGTCGTAGACGACGACGGGGACGCCCTGGCGCAGACCCCAGCGCTGCCCCGCGGCCTCGAGATTGCGGCCAGAGGGAAGCGGATGTCGGCCGCGTCCCACCACGCTGTGATCGCTGAGTTCGTCGTCGAGGGAGACGTACACGGCGCCGGGCAGGTGGCCCTGTTCGTAGGCGGACCTGCCATCGGGCTCAGCCAGCTGCCAGCGCACGTCCAGTATCGTCAGCGGTTCGCCGGCGTCCAGGCGCCGAGCCAATTCGGTCGCGGTGATCAACACCTTGTCGTGACTCACCGCATCGATAGTGCCACCTAAGCTGTCGGCCGTGACCGAGCACGCCTTCAGCGCAGCCGAGCGCGGCGCCGTCTACCGCGTCATCGCCGAACGTCGCGATATGCGCCGGTTCGTGCCCAACGCCGTCGTGCCCGAGGATGTGCTCGCCAGACTGCTGCAGGCCGCCCATGCCGCGCCAAGTGTGGGCCTGATGCAGCCGTGGCGGTTCATCCGAATCACCGACGCGGGATTGCGAACCCGTCTCCACGCCATCGTCGAGGAGGAGCGGCTACGCACCGCCGAAGCGCTGGGCCCACGCCGCCACGAGTTCCTGGCCCTCAAGGTCGAGGGCATCCTCGAATGCGCCGAGCTGCTCGTCGTGGCGCTCGGCGAAGGGCGGCAAGCCCACGTATTCGGCAGGCGCACACTGCCGCAGATGGACCTGGCGTCGGTGTCCTGCGCGATTCAGAACCTGTGGCTGGCCGCTCGTGCGGAAGGACTGGGGATGGGATGGGTCTCGATTTTCGATCCAGCCCGGCTCGGCGCACTGCTGACAATGCCGCAAGATGCGGAACCCGTCGCGATCCTGTGCCTCGGGCCGGTGCCCGAATTCCCGGCCCGCCCGCAGCTGGAGATCGACCACTGGACGGCGGCGCGGCCCCTGACGGAATTCGTCTCGGAGAACGGCTGGCCAACACCCACACCGGCATAGGCTGGCAGCCGTGGCGACTGTAGATCTCAACGCGGATCTGGGTGAGAGCTTCGGCGTCTGGAGGCTGGGTGACGACGACGCAATGCTCGACCTTGTCACCAGCGCCAACGTGGCCTGCGGGTTCCACGCCGGGGATGCCGTCACGCTGGCAAGGACCTGCCACGCCGCCGTCGAGCGCGGAGTAAGGATCGGCGCTCAGGTCGGCTATCGCGATCTGGCTGGCTTCGGTCGCCGCTTCATCGACGTGCCGCCAGAAGAGCTGAAGGCCGACGTGATCTACCAGATCGGCGCGCTGCAGGCGCTGGCGAACGCGGCAGGCGGAACCGTCAGCTACGTCAAACCCCATGGCGCGCTGTACAACAGCATCGTCACCAATCACGGCCAAGCCCGAGCCGTCGCGCAGGCGGTGCGTGCCGTCGACCCCGGTCTCGCAGTGCTCGGACTAGCGGGCTCGGTGTTCTTCGCCGAAGCGCAGGAGCGAGGGTTGCGTACGGTGCCCGAGGCATTCGCCGACCGCGGGTACCGGTCCGACGGGCAACTGGTTTCGCGCCGCGAACGCAACGCCCTACTCCACGACATCGAAGAGATCGCCGACCGGGTGGCGTCGATGGTGACCGCTGGCCGAGTCACTGCTGTCGACGGCTCCACCATCCCGATCACGGTGGAATCCATTTGTGTACACGGGGATTCGCCAGGCGCGGTGCAGATCGCCAGCGCGGTGCGCGACCGGCTGATCGCGGACGGTGTCGAACTGAAGCCGTTTACTTAGTGTCGACGAACGGCAGCAGCGCCATCTCGCGCGCGTTCTTGATCGCCGTCGCCACTTGGCGCTGCTGCTGAGGGGTCAATCCCGTCACCCGCCGTGACCGGATCTTGCCGCGGTCGGAGATGAACGTCCGCAGCAGATGCGTGTCCTTGTAGTCGATCGTCGTGACGCCGAGAGACTTGAGTGGATTCTTTCTCTGCCGCTTGAGCTCTGGAAGAGGCGGCCGCCGTGTCCGTGATTTCTTGCCTGCCATCACATACTCCAATAGCCCGTGGGTAGGCCGATCGTAATTGCCATCTTCGATGCCATGCCCATGATCTCCCCTTGCCTGCCGTCGAAAGCGACGTTTTGCAGACATGCACTCGCACTTCGTCTGCAAGACGTAGCTTTCGCGGACATGCACCAAACGTTAATGATTATCGTTTTCAACTATATTACCTCCACTTCCGGTGGTCTTGATCAGGACCCCTAAGGTGTCGTCATGCGCCTCAAGCCCGGCCGCCCAGATCTGCGCGCCTACGCGGGTGCGTTCGACGTGCCCGCGGCAGGGCCCGACGCGCCGCTGACGGTGACCTGGGCTGGCGTCACCACGCTGCTCATCGATGACGGCGAGTCCGCGCTGATGACCGACGGCTTCTTCTCGCGGCCCAGCTTGTTGCGGGTCGGATTGGGTCGGTTGGCGCCATCGGCGCCCCGCATCGATGGTTGCCTGTCCCGGCTCGGCGTGCGCCGGTTGGAAGCGGTGCTGCCGGTGCACACCCACTTCGACCATGCGATGGATTCGGCGGTGGTCGCCGAGCGGACTCGAGCACGCGTGGTCGGCGGGGCATCAGCCGTCGCGGTCGGCCGCGGCGCAGGCCTGCCCGACGATCGGCTGACGGCCGTCACACCTGGCGAGCCGGTCACGCTCGGCGCCTACGACGCGACGCTGGTCGAGGGCGAACACTGCCCGCCCGACCGCTTTCCCGGGGTGATCCGCGAACCCGTTGTGCCGCCGGTCAAGGCGTCGGCGTACAAATGCGGCGAAGCCTGGTCGACGCTTGTGCACCACCGGCCGTCGAACCGACGGCTGCTGATCGTCGGAAGTGCGGGGTTCGTCCGCGGGGCGCTCGTCGGTCACCGCGCCGAAGTGGTGTATCTGGGCGTCGGGCAGTTGGGACTGCAGTCCGAGCAGTACCTGACCGACTACTGGAGCGAGACGGTGCGCACCGTCGGCGCGCGCCGCGTGGTGCTGATTCACTGGGACGACTTCTTTCGTCCGCTGCACAAGCCGCTGCGGGCATTGCCGTACGCCGCAGACGATCTCGACGAGTCGATGCGGACATTGTCCCGGCTCGCCGAGGAGGACGGCGTGCCGCTGCACCTGCCCACGCTCTGGCAGCGCAGCGACCCGTGGAGTTGACGCTGGCGCTGGCGGCGCTGGCGGTCGTGCTCGGATTCGCGATGATCCGGCCGCGGGGCTGGCCCGAGGCCGTCGCCGCGGTGCCTGCGGCCGCGCTGTTGATCGCGGCGGGAGTGATCTCCTGGCAGGCCGCATGGGCCGAAGTCGCGCGGCTGCTTCCCGTCGTCGGGTTTCTGGCCGCGGTGTTGGTGCTGGCCAGGCTCTGCGATGACGAGGGGTTGTTCCGCGCCGCCGGCGCAGCGATGGCAAGGTCCAACTCAGGCCACCAACATCGGTTGCTCCTCACGGTTTTCGCGATCGCGGCGGGCACCACGGCAATCCTGAGCTTGGACGCGACGGTGGTGCTGCTGACCCCGGTGGTGCTTGCGACCGCTCGCTCTCTGCGGGTACCTGCGAGGCCGCATGCGTATGCCACTACGCATCTGGCGAACAGCGCCTCGCTGCTGCTGCCGGTGTCCAACCTGACCAACCTGCTGGCCTTCGGAGCGGCTGGCCTGTCGTTCCTGCATTTCACGGCGGTCATGACGCTGCCGTGGCTGATCGCGATCCTCATCGAGTTCGTATTGCTGCGTTGGATTTTCGCGCGATCGCTCGCTGTCGCGCCAACCCATGACACCGAGTCAGACAGGATCAGGTTGCCGGTGTTCGTGCTCGTGGTGCTGGGACTCACGCTGGTTGGGTTCGCCCTCACTTCACTGGTCGGGTTGTCGCCCGCGTGGGCGGCCCTCACCGGTGCCGTCGTACTCGGCGTGCATGGACTGGCGCGCGGTCGCGCCAGTGTCGCGGGCATCGTGGATGCGCTGGATGTGCCGTTCCTGGCGTTCGTGTTGTGCCTCGGTGTGGTCGTCGCGGCAGTGATGACCAACGGCTTGGACGCCGCGATGCGCGACGTGCTGCCGGACGGTGACAGCCTGCCCGCGCTGCTCGGGATCGCCGCCGTCGCGGCGGTACTGTCCAACGTCGTCAACAACCTGCCCGCGGTGCTGGTGATGCTGCCACTGGTGAGCGGCCCGGCGGCGGTGCTGGCCGTGCTGATCGGGGTCAACGTCGGGCCCAACCTGAGCTATGTCGGATCGCTGGCGAACCTGCTGTGGCGCAGCGTCGTACGGCGCGACCTGAAGGCCGGCTTCGCCGAGTTCAGCCGCATCGGGTTGGTGACGGTCCCGGTCACCATCGTCGGCGCCGTCGGTGGGCTGTGGCTGGGAATCCGGATCTTTGGCGTCTGACGACACAGCGGTTACACCGACGCGAACAATGCGGGGGACGGTCGGCGATAATTCGCCCACTTGCGGCGCTGCGGGAGCCGAAGTACCCCACACTGACGCGGGTCGGCTAACTCCGCCGCTGGCGCGCGATTTCGGCTAATACCACTCCCGCGGCGACGGATGCGTTCAACGACTCCGTCGGCCCAGCCATCGGGATGGACACCACCGCGTCACAGTTCTCCCGCACCAGCCGCGACAATCCTTTGCCCTCGGAGCCCACCACGACCACCATTGGCCCCGTGCAGTCCAGCGAGTCGATGGTGGTGTCACCGCCGGCGTCGAGGCCGATCACCTGCAGTCCCGCGTCGGCCCAATCCTTCAGTGTCCGATTGAGATTCGTCGCCCTTGCCACCGGCAGCCTGGCCGCCGCACCCGCGCTGGTGCGCCACGCCACGGCGGTGACCGATGCCGATCGGCGCTGCGGGATCACGACACCGTGGCCACCGAACGCCGCCACCGATCGCACGATCGCGCCGAGGTTACGTGGATCGGAGATGTTGTCCAACGCCACCAACAGCGCCGGGGTGCCGTCTTTCGTCGCCACCGCCAGCACATCATCGGGGTGCGCGTACTGGTACGGCGGCACCTGCAACGCGATGCCCTGATGCAGCCCGTTGGCGGCGATCCGGTCCAGGTCGTGGCGCGGCACCTCGAGTATCGAGATTCCTTGGTCGGCAGCGATTTTCACGGATTCGGTCAGTCGCTCGTCGGCCTCTGCACCGAGCGCGACATACAACGCGGTGGCAGGCACCCCGGCGCGCAGGCATTCGAGCACCGGATTGCGGCCCAGCACGGTTTCGGTCTCGTCGGTCTTGCGGCCCGATCGCCCCTGCTGCTGCCGTTGCGCCTTCGCCGCACGCTTGGCGGCCGGATGGCCCGGTCGCATGTGCGCGGGCGGCGTGGCGCCGCGGCCCTCCAGGCCACGCCTGCGCACACCGCCGGACCCGACCGTCGGGCCCTTCTTCGTACCGGGCTTGCGAATCGCGCCGCGGCGTCGCGAGTTGCCTGCCATCTACTTCGTGTACCCATCGAAAAGCGACCACTGTGGCCCGTCGGCGGTGTCGGTGACTTCGATACCCGCCTCCTTCAACCGGTCGCGGATCGCATCGGCCTCGGCCCAGTCTCGACGCGCCCTGGCGTCCTCGCGGCGCTTCACCTCGGCTTGGACCAGCACGTCGACGGCTGCTAGCGCTGCCGACGTCTCGTCCTTGGATTCCCACCGCTCGTCGAGCGGGTCCGCACCAAGAATGCCCATCATCGCCCGGATCGACATCGCTTGTGCCAGCGCCGTGTCATGGTCGCCGGCATCCAGCGCGCGATTGCCCTCGGCCCTGGCGGCGTGCACCTCGGCCAGTGCGATGGGGACGGACAGGTCGTCGTTGAGCGCGGCCGCGAACTTCGGCGTCCATTCGCCGGGCACCACCGCGCCGACGCGGTTGCGCACCCGGTGCAGGAAGTCCTCGATACCGGTGTAGGCCTTGGCCGCGTCCTGGAGCGCAGTCTCGGAGAACTCGAGCATCGACCGGTAGTGCGCGCTGCCCAGGTAGTAGCGCAGCTCGGCAGCCCGAACACGTTGCAGCACAGCGGGAATCGCGAGGACGTTGCCCAGCGACTTGCTCATCTTCTCGCCGCCCATGGTGACCCAGCCGTTGTGCAGCCAGTAGCGGGCGAACTTGTCCCCTGCGGCCTCGGCCTGTGCGATCTCGTTCTCGTGGTGCGGGAATACCAGATCCATGCCGCCGGCGTGGATGTCGAACTCCGGCCCGAGGTAGGCCTCGCACATGGCGACGCACTCGGTGTGCCAACCGGGCCTGCCCGGACCCCACGGTGTCGGCCACGACGGCTCGCTGGGTTTCGCGCCCTTCCACAGGGTGAAGTCGCGTTCGTCGCGCTTGCCCTTGGCGACGCCCTCACCCTGGTGCACGTCGTCGATACGGTGTCCGGAGAGCTTGCCGTAGTCGGGCAGGCTCAGCACGTCGAAGTAGACATCACCGTTACCGGTGTAGGCGTGTCCTCGCTCGATCAACCGCTCGATCAACTCGACCATCTGGGTGATGTGGCCGGTGGCGCGGGGCTCAGCGGACGGTGGAAGCACGCCCAGCGCGTCGTAGGCGGCCGAAAACGCCCGCTCGTAGGTCGCGGCCCACTCCCACCACGGCCGACCGGCGTCGGCGGCCTTGTTGAGGATCTTGTCGTCGATGTCGGTGACGTTGCGGATGAACGCGACGTCGTAGCCGGTGGCCATCAGCCAGCGGCGCAGCACGTCGAACGCCACCCCGCTACGGACATGGCCGATGTGCGGCAGTCCCTGCACCGTGGCGCCACACAGGTAGATCGACGCGTGGCCGGGCCGCAGCGGGACGAAATCGCGCACGGCACCGGTCATGGTGTCGTAAAGCCGCAACTCGCCGTTCGCTCCGCTCACGACGGGCCAGCTTACCGGCACTATTCGGCGTGAATTACCAGAGCGGTGGCGATGGCCGCCAGACCCTCGCCGCGGCCGGTGAGGCCGAGCCCGTCAGTGGTCGTCGCGGACACCGACACCGGAGCGTCCAGCAGTTCGGACAGCACCTGCTGCGCCTCCCCACGGCGCGACCCGACCTTGGGCCGATTGCCGATCACCTGAACGGCGGCGTTGCCGACCCGGTACCCCTCCGCACTCAGCAACCCCATGACGTGTTTGAGCATGTCGGCACCGCCGGCGTCGCGCCATTCGGCGCGTCCGGTACCGAATACGTCGCCCAGGTCACCGAGGCCGGCAGCGGACAACAGGGCGTCACACAGCGCATGGGCGGCCACATCGCCATCGGAATGGCCGGCGCAGCCGTCGGCGTCGCTGAACAACAGGCACAGCAACCAGCACGGCCGACCGGCCTCGATTGGATGTACGTCGGTGCCCAGGCCGACCCTGGGCAGGCCTGTCGCCGACATCAATGCCTTCAGGAGGCGGCGGCCAGGACCTCGTCGAGGATGGTTGCCGCCTTGGCATCGTCCGTGTTCTCGGCGAGCGCCAGCTCGCCGACCAGAATCTGCCGCGCCTTGGCCAGCATCCGCTTTTCACCCGCGGACAGGCCACGCTCCTGATCCCGGCGCCACAGGTCACGGACGACCTCGGCCACCTTGTTCACATCGCCGGAGGCCAGCTTCTCGAGGTTGGCCTTGTAACGGCGCGACCAGTTGGTCGGCTCCTCGGTGTGCGGGGCGCGAAGCACCTGGAAAACCTTATCCAAGCCCTCCTGCCCGACGACGTCACGCACCCCGACATACTCGGCATTCTCGGCAGGAACTCGAACGGTGAGATCTCCCTGGGCAACCTTCAAGACGAGGTATTCCTTTTGTTCGCCTTTGATGGTCCGGGTTTCGATCGCCTCGATCAACGCAGCACCGTGGTGTGGATAGACAACGGTGTCTCCGACCTTAAAAATCATCAGATACGAGCCCCTTTCACGACTCAATGCTAGCACGGGGCTCTGACGGGTGCCGATCAACGGTGCAGGTCAGGGGCACAGTCGGTGAAGAGCAGGGGTTGACACGGTAACGAATCCGTGCAACGCGCGGCCCCTTTAGAGGCCCTCCCGTGCACCGTGGTGGCCACTTCGAGGTAGCTGTCGAGGCGGTGACCCGCAGGACAGCCAGTTCCAATGGGCCGTGCTGGCGCGGGAAATTCACGACCACGTTTTGGTTGGCTTCGCGGAAAGCTATGACCCGCGCTTCAGGCCGCTGGCGCGAAGAGTTGCGTTACGGCATCGACAATGTGTAGTGGCCTACGATTCACCAGGTGAGGCAGTGCACCACGATCGCGGCGTCGGGGCCGGCCGATGCACGATAGCCCACACGCGCAAGAGACATCGCCTGAGCCGGATGACTCCGATATATCCGTGGTCATGGCCTGCTACACCGAGGAACGCCTGCCGAGTATCAACGCGGCATTGGAGTCGTTGCGGCATCAGAGTCGTCAGCCCAAACAATTGGTAGTCGCAGTCGACAACAACGAGTCGCTGGCCGACCGCCTGCGGGCCGAAAACGATGGAATCACCGTCGTCCTCAACACCGGTAGCAGAGGTGCCTCATCGACCCGAAACCGCGGGCTTGAAGTTGTGACAACCCCGTACACCGCTTTTCTCGACGATGACGAGACGGCCGATCGCGACTGGCTCCTGCATTTGAGGCAGGCCTTCACCACCTCTGACGTCGTGGGAACGGGCGGCAAATACGAAACTGTCTGGTTGTCGAAGAAACCTCCGTGGTTTCCCGAGGAGTTTGCCTGGGTCGTCGGAGGATCGTATTTGGGTCTGCCGACGGAGGCGACACCGGTGCGCAACGTGTGGTCGGGGAACATGGCGGTGCGCACCGACGTCTTTCGGCAGGTTGGTGGTTTCCGAACAGACTTCGGCAAGCGCGGAGCCATTCCACAACCGGAGGACACCGATCTTTGCATCAGAATGGCTGCGGCAACTGGCGGACATTGGATGTACGTGCCGGAAGCGATCATTTACCACGAAGTTCCGACGCAGCGCGCGACGTTGAGATTCTTCATCACCCGCTGCTTCGCCGAAGGGTTCGGCAAGGCGCTGATGGCCCGTCACCTGGCGTCGAAATCCGCGACGCTCGAGGAGCGCTCCTACACGCGCCGCGTCGCGAAAGCTGCGGCACGGCGGCTGCGTTCGATGCGGTGGCCAGCCGTCGTCCAGGGCATCGCGATGGTGCTCGGCCTGTTTAGCGCGGGGGTGGGCTATTTCGCCGCATCCAGATCATTTCGTCGCTTCGTCATAGGGAAGAAAGCGGACCCGCTCCCGAAATAGGAACCAGCTGTGTTCGCGCTTGATGTAGGGGACGAACCCGCCATATTCGGCCACTTTCAGTTGAGCCACGTTTTCTTCGGCGATGAAACCCATCACGTACCGTATGCCGGCGTCACGCGCCGCGTCCAAAACCGCGTTGTAAGCGTGCATGACCCGCAACCCCCTATGGCTCTCTGCCGTGAAAGGGCCCTCGATGATCGCTTCACCCGGTTTGAGCTGCGGGAGTTGATCTCCCCACCGTTTCCGGATGACCTCGTTGTCTTTCGCCGTGAGCATCCACGCCATGAAGCACACTTTCCCGTCGGGATCGATAGCGACCGCTGGCGGCGGAAGGTTGGAGCCCAACAGCCAGCGTTGGACCGCACGCTCCGAAGCGGCCTTCGAGGAGAGCCCCGGTTCGTCAGCGATAAACGAAAGATCATCGCCAGGCCGAAGGTCCCGCACGACCAAAGGAATCTTCGGCGCGAATTGCGGAACCTCCATGGTCATGTCCCGGCGCACCCCAATTGCTATACGACTCGAGTGAATTCGTAGACGTATGGTGTGCCGCAACCAACGCAGTCCGTAGTGCGAGCGCAGGGTGGTAAGGACTTCACGAACTCGCATCATGCGCCTTCAGTGCGATCGGTTCCGGCAACCGACGGTGGATTGATCCAGAGGCCGTTGAGCCCTGCAACCGCACAGGTTCACGCTCGGGCCGCGGTCCGAATATCAGTCGGCGAGCCATGATCACCGAAGGATCGATGACCGGCACACCGCTCAGGCTCGCCACAGGAAGGGCGAGCGGCAGTTCCGTGCAGCCCAGGACGATGCACTGGGCGCCCCCGTCGATGAGGTTCTGAGCCGCTTGTGCGACGAGTTCGCGCACGCGCTCGCTTACTTCTGCGGCGGACTTGATGCCATCTTCGTCGTTGTAAATGGCAGCGTGCACCTGGCACTGTCGAAAATCGTCGAGATACAGCACCTCGAAACCTTCGGCACGCAACACCCGCCCATAAAGGTCACTTCGGACGGTGCCGTTGGTGCCGAGCACTCCCACCTTCGACCCGGGAGCCAGACGGGCGGCTATCTCCAGACCAGTTTCCTCAATGAGGTGAAGCAGCGGCACGTCGCATCCGTCGCGAGCCAACGCCGCCGTGATGTCGTCCCAGATCAACGGAACATGCACCGAATTGCATGCCACAGCGACGCATGTGGCGCCGGCCCGCGCGAGTACCTGCACGCAGTGCGCAACCGCAGCTGCTGGGTTCTCTTCGCCGCGTCCGAGCAGAAATTCCGTGCGATCGCTTATCCGGCCCGGCATGGACACGAGCACCAAGTCGCGATGATTCTGGTCGCGTGTCGCGGGTGTCAGACGCGTGATCAATTCCACGAGGCGCACTCCGGCCAGCGGTCCCATGCCGCCAACCACACCGATCACTTCGCGATTCAAGTTGCCCCCCATGCGTTCCCCCTCAGCCAGTGGCCCCGGCGCCGTGCTCCAGATAGTGATTCAGAACGGCCCCCGCCATATCTCGCGGAGCCCCGATGAGGGGAAAGTGGGCCAGTACGGCGGGCGAGTATTCGACCTCGCTCACGATGTAGTTGGTGGCCGTGGGTGGTGCGGCGATGTCCGGCGTGATCAGGTCGACTCCCCCGTACTCCACTGCCGGAATCGCACGTACCGCTCTGATCGCGATGTCAACGAAACCGGGGTGCGCCTCTTCAGTGAAATCGATACTGTCACCGCCGGCCGACAAGTTCGAAGCGCTTCGCAGTACGACGGTCTCGCCGTGAGCCGGGATGTGGGACAGAGTCATCCCGCTGCCGGCCAAAAGGTCCAGCAATTCGAGTTTCACAGGGATCAGATGATCGCAGAGGTAGACGTTGCCCGCCCGGATCGCGTTCTTTCGCTCTATGAGTTCACGCACGGTCGCCACACCGTCACCGACGACGTTCGCCGGCTTGCGCTGCGTCACCGAAACGACGTTGTCGCCGACGACGAAGGCCCTGAAATCGTTGCCCTCGAAGTGCTTCTCGACAAGGACTGGGCGCCAGCGACTTTCCCAAGCCGTCGAACTCGCCTCACGGATCTCGTCGCGGAAGGCCGCCACTCGGGACATCCAACCGCGGGCATCGATCGGCCCAGAAGTCTCAAAAAAGGACCGCGCAACAGTGGCAGCCTTGTCCAGCCACCCTGAACTCGCCGCGCGAGCGTGGCGCCATGCCGTCGCCAATGCGTTCGGCGATCTGACATTGGCGGACACGCCCGCACCTCGCGCGGCGTTGGTCGGCTTGACGACAACGGGATATCCGATGCGCTCCGCGTACTGCAACCCTTCACGGAGCTCGTCGGGCGCAAACGCCTGCGAGGTAACGACATTCAAGCCCGCACAACCGAGAATGTCTCGGGCGACAGCCTTTTCGTCGCAATAGAATCTGCCACCGATACTCCGCGGTCCATTCATGTGGTGGAAGTACACCGGCGGGGCCGCGCTTCCCGGCAATTCGATCAGGACTTCCATGCTGCTCAACCGAGACGTTGCCATTTCCCTGACCATGGCGGCGTGCTCGATGAGCGCGGACTTGGCGCCAATCCCTGATCGCGCCGCGCCGCGCACACATTCCGCCGCGGACAGCTCGCCGACCGCACTTCTCCCCCGCCGACGTTGACCGGCCATGCCCCGTGACACGGTCCCCAGCCTACGATGCAACTGGCAGCGGCAGCAAACAATTCGCCAAGTCCGGTACGCAGGCTGCGGCCGCCAGATAGGCTGCGGCGGTGCGGCGGCTCAGGGTCACTTCCGATCCCGGTCTGCCGCCTCTGGCGTGGTGTGTACGCCTCCGTCGTGGCAACGACGTTGAGCTGCTCTGTGGCGCCAGCGTCGAGGTCCGCGATGACGGGTTCTTCGAAGGGGCGTGGGCAGGCCGGGCCGAAGCTTTCGACTTCACCGACGCCACCGACGTGTTCGGTTCCGGCGGACGGATCACCGGCGATCACCTGACCATCGTCCCGCCGAGCCACACGCTGGAGCGAGTGCAGTTCATTCAGCGCCCCGGTGAGACGCTGATCTCGAACTCGCTGGTGTTCCTTCTGACGGCTGCAGGTGCCGAACTCGACCCCCACTACGCTGCGTACGCCAACGACTTCACCAAGATCGTCTATTACGGCCTCGCCGCATTTGACACTGCAATCCCGCTGCGATTTTCCGGCCTTCCCAAGAATGCCGCCGGGGGACAGAACCAGGCTCATCTGATCTATCTGAAGAACATCCGCCTTCACTGGGACGGCCGAATCTCTTTTGTCGACAAGCCTGCGGTGCCGTCGTTTGGAACGTACGACGAATACGTTGCGTTGCTCGTCGACGTCGTACAGCAGACGGCCACCAATGCCGCGTCGACTGACCGCAAAACCAGGTATTCGCCGCTTGTCACGGTCTCGACCGGTTACGACTCCTCCGCCGTAGCGGCCGCGGTCCGCCGTGCCGGTGGTGAGAAGGCCGTGACCTTTCTGCGAGCCCGTGCCGAGGGAAGGTCGGAAGTCGAAGAGGATTCCGGTAGGCCGATCGCTGACGCGCTGGGCTACCAGCTCAAGGAGTTCGACCGCGAGGCATACCGCAACATGGGCTCATTGCCGGAGGCCGAGTTTCTGGCAACCGGCATGAGCGGGGAAGATGTCAACCTGGTCGCGTTCGAAGCCGACCTTCGCCACAGCGTCTTCTTCACCGGATTTCACGGTGGTCGAGTCTGGAACATGCACGGCTCTCCCGATGTGATGCTGACAAGCAACGACATGAGTGGCGGGTCGATGAACGAGTTTCGCCTCCGTGCCGACTTCGTGCACGTCCCCGCGCCGTTCATCGGCGCGCGCAGACAGCCGAAGATCCTCGAGATCGGCAATAGCGAGGCGATGAAGCGTTGGTCGATCGGCACCGACTACGACCGCCCGGTCGCCCGCCGCATCGCAGAGGACGCCGGTGTGCCGCGCGCCGCCTTCGGGCAGAAGAAGCGAGCGACGACCGCGCTCCTGCATGTAAACGGCGACTCGGCATGGACACCGGCCACACGCGAGGCCGTCCGCCAATATGCCCGGGGCCAGAAGCTGGGTCTACAGACGCGGCTCAGCTACCTATTCGACGCGACGCGTGAGTCGGCGCGTTCGTTCGCATATCGGGCACTGCACAAGCTCGAGCTCCTACATCTGGTGCCAGGGCTGGCAGAGAAACCCGCAGAAGTGCACAGCCATACGCTTCTCGGCCCGCTCCCCATCCTCTGGGCTACCGCGGAGATCGCTTCGCGTTACAAACCGGCGGTCGAGGCCTGGAGTGATGAGCGGTAGCGAAGTTTCCCGTTAAGGTAATCCTTTCGGGTCGTGGTGGAGGTCCTGACGTGTGGGCAGCGCTGGTTCGGTTCGCCGGATTGAGCTGGCGGCTGGATCTCGCGGCCCTCCTCCTTCTGGTCCTGTCGGCATTGCCGGGCTGCGCAACCCCTGTGCCTCCGCCTGCACCCATCGTGTCGCCATTACCCGACATCGCTGGAGATGTCTGGAACAGCCGCGGCCATATAGTCCGCCAGGAGCCCTACAACGATCCGCCGCTTGCCGACCGTGACGAGGTGCTCGGCCAAGCCTGGCGAGCCGTCTATACGTCGGTGTCCGGCCTGGACGGCGGGGCGCGCGAAGTTTCCGGAGCCTTCTTCGTCCCCCGCGGCACCCCGCCGAAGGATGGTTGGCCGGTCATTTCACTCGCGCACGGAACGGTTGGCATCGGTAACAATTGCGGTCCCTCTCGGCAGCCGAATCTGCAGGGGTACGGATTCATGATCCGAGGGTTGCTGAAGAGCAACTATGCCGTTGCTCTCACCGACTACGAGGGGCTAGGTGAGAGCGGGGTTCATCCCTACCTCGAACCGCGGACGGCTGCGTTCAACACCGTTGACGCGGTGCGTGCGATGCGAAACCTCACCGCGAACGTGTCGACGCGCTGGATAGGCGTCGGCTACTCGCAGGGTGGGCCGGCGGTTTGGGTCGCCAATCAGTTGGACTCCTACTACGGAACTGGTCTGCAACTTGAGGGCACCGTTGCGCTGGCACCGGCGACGAATCTGTCGGGCGCAACCGACCTTCTGTTGACGGCGTCGATGACCGACGAGCAACGGGTGCTGTTTCCGACGCTCATTGTCGGCTTGGCTCGGTACAACTCAGAAGTGCACCCACGCTCGTTTCTGCACGAGTACACGAAGTCGTACGAAAAATCGCTGAGCCGATGTGAAACGACGCCCCGACACCGACGCATCCCATCGGTGCCCGCGCCAGTCCTGTGGCGAACGGTTGTAGATCGCCTTCGCGAGTCGAACGATTTCAGGCCGAAATCTTCGCAAGACGTCGCCGAGTTGCAGGAAGTGTTGCGTCGCATTGCGCTACCTGACCGGCCACTGCAGCAGCCGATGCTCGTCATCAGCGGCGAGCATGATGCAGTTGTCTTCCCGGAGTGGGTTCAGTTCGCGGTCTCACGTGGGTGCGCGCTCGGCGGGCGAATCAAATATCTGCAAGCGGACGCGAACCACCAGGACATTTTGTGGAAAGTATCTCGTCCAGTGGATCGGTGGATCGCGGATCGCTTCGCCGGGGAAGTACCACCGTCGACTTGCCCTGCGACGCAGGGGTAATGCTGCGCGTCAAGAGCGCTAGGGCTTACGCCGTTCGACGAATTCGGCCAACGTGCCAATCGTTTCGAAAACCTCTCCTCTGAAGTCCTCGTCATCTATTTCGAAGTCGAATTCCCGCTCCAAGTTGACGGCCAGAGCGACTACCGACATCGAGTCCAGTTCCGGCATGCTTCCGAATAGTTCCGTGGACTCGTCGAGCCGGTAAGCACGATCCTGGATCGCGAGAGTCTTGACAATCACAACCTTCACCCGATCAAGGGTGTCCTGGCTGAAGTTCATCGAACATCCTTCCTAGTCAGGTCAAGAGTTTTGGCGAGAAACGCCGTATCGAAGGCCTTGCTCAGTAACTCTATTGCGTGTGCACTTTCCGCTTTGCCCAGATGGTTGGGCGGGCCACAGGGGGTGTTGTTCACGTCCACTATGTAGATCGTCCCGTCGTCCACGTCTCGAAGAACGTCGAGCTCACCGAAGTCCAAACCAAGTTTTTTCGCGAACTGCTTGATTTTGGTTATCTCATCAGTGGTGAAAACGGAGTCGGTGGAGGCCATGGTCGCACGCGCATTCATGTTGCTGAACCGGTACCTCATGCGGCGATACTTCAGGTAAACGAACGGTAGTTCACCATTGATGACGGGTACTCTGATGTCTAGGACATCATCGTCTCCCGCGGTGTTGTTGATCAACTTTTGATAGACCACATCGTGTCGCGTTGCTGAGGTGGGACATTCGACTACCTCCCCATCATGCATCGCATTGTCGTTGGACTTCATGACGCACAACCCCACGTGGGTTTCAGGGTCGACGAATGTGGCGTAGCCGAAGACCTGGCGGAATACAGCCTCAACTTTTACTTTGCTTATATCGTCGCATCCCTCGTTTACCACGTAGTTGTTGGCAGCAATTTCAGCGAGAACAGAGCTGTGAGCGCGTCTTGTGGTGTCTTGAAAGGCGACAATCAAATCGGGCTGAGCCTTCAGCGAGGAGGTCATCTTACATCCCAAGGTATTGCATATCTTGTACAAGACTTGAGAATAGTTCGGCTTATCCGGGTAAAACAGGATCGTCTTGTTGGCGTTTTCTTTACCGAATCGTTTGATCACGCAAATCGTCCGGTATTTTATTCGAATCTTCGTCCCGACCAAGTAATCGTGATAGATCTTCCCGGCGAATTTGTATATCCGGATCTTCCCGAGTTCTTCCCTTGCGTCTCGCGCTCGGTCGAAGGTGTCCTGGCTGGAGTTCATCGATGTACCTACACGAGCACTTCAGCAGGTAGCGGATGGCCCAAGAAGGCCGTCGGGCTGGCGGTCAGGCCGTAGGCGCCCGCCTGAAACAACACGATGGAATCGCCGATCTGTGCATCCGGCAACATGACCTCGTCGCCCAACAGATCGAGCGGGGTGCACAGACAACCGACGACCGTCACCGCCGACTCGGCAGGCTCAGCCAAACGATTGCCGACCGCGATCGGATAGTTGCGCCGGATGACCGAACCGAAGTTTCCCGACGCCGCCATCTGATGGTGCAAACCGCCGTCGACCACGAGATAGGTGCGCCCACGTGACACCTTGCGGTCGACCACGCGCGTGACGTAGATACCGCACTCGCCCACGATGTAACGGCCCAATTCGATCACGACCTCCGCCTCAGGCAGGGTCGGCACGATCCTGCGCTCGATGAGCTCGGCGAGGTTCGCGCCGATCGCGGCCAGGTCGAGCGGGACGTCCTTGTCGAAGTAGGGGATGCCGAACCCGCCACCGAGATTCACATACCGCACTGGTGCTGGCGCCTTCTCGGCAACCGCGAGGATCAGCTCGGCGGTCTTACGCTGCGCTTCGCACAAAATCTCTGCATTGAGGTTCTGCGATCCGGCAAACACATGAAAGCCAAGGAAGTCGAGGTCTGCTGCGGCGAGGCCGGCGAGGAAGTCAGGCAGTTGTTCGGAGTCCACTCCGAACTGCTGCGGGCCACCTCCCATCCGCATGCCCGAACCCTTCACCTGAAAGTCAGGATTGATCCGGACTGCGACCCGTGGGCGCACACCGAGCATCTCGCCGGCGCGGATCACCCGCTGGGCCTCCGTCACGGATTCCATCTCGATGGTCACCCCGGCCGCGACCGCCTGGGTGATTTCCGCCTCTGACTTGCCCGGCCCGGCGAAACTTATTCTGCCGGCAGGCATTCCGGAATCAAGGGCGGTTTGCATCTCGCGCGTGGAGGCGACGTCCATCCCGTCGACCAAACCCGCGAGATGGTGAAGGACAGCCGGCATAGGGTTGGCCTTCACCGCGTAACTGAGCTTCACTGTCGGCGGCAACGCGGCCCGCAGCGCTTCGACGCGCCCGGTCAGCAGTCCGCGATCGTAAGCGAAGTAGGGTGTGGATCCGACCCGCGCGGTAAGGCGCTCAAGTGGCATCCCGCCCACGGCAAGCTGACCATCGACGCTGCCGAACGCCGCGATCATAGGCCGCGGGCTCACGTTCCGAACTCCTCGCGCAACAGCGCCCGGTCGAACTTGCCGTTTGGATTGCGCGGCAACGCATCCTGAACGACGACGGAGCTGGGCACCATGTACAGCGGCAGCCGAGACTTCATCTCCCCAAGCAGCGAGTCGGTGTCGAAATTATCCACGTCAGCGGGTGCCACTACTAGACGGACCCGCTGGCCGAGCGCCTCGTCCTCCACGCCGAGCGCCACGGCGTCGCGTACCAAACCTGTTGCATAGGCGACCTCCTCGACCTCGGTAGGGCTGATTCGGTATCCGGACGTCTTGATCATCTCGTCCCTGCGCCCGATGAAGTAGATGAAACCCTCGTCGTCGGTGACCGCCCTGTCGCCGGTCCAGACCGCGAGTTCAGGTGTGCGCCCCGGCTCGTCGCGGCCCGGAACCGGCCGAAAGCGTTGCGCGCTCCGCTCGGGATCGTTCCAATAACCGAGCGAAATGTGCGGTCCGCCGCGATGGACGAGTTCACCCTCCTCGCCGGGATCACACCTCGATCCATCGGGCCGTACCACGAGGATTTCGGCGGTCGGAACCGCTTTCCCGATGGAATTCGGTCGGCGGTCGATCTCTGCCGGGTCGAGGTACGTCGATCGGAATCCCTCGGTGAGTCCGTACATGAGAAACGGTTTGGAGGAGGGAAACACCTCGCGCAGCCTGTCCAAGATCGGTTTCGGCATCCGGCCGCCGGTGCTCCCGAAGTAGCGCAGCGACGCTTTCGCGTGCTCAGGCCACTTCTGCTCGACGATCTGGATCCACAGCGGCGGAACGCAAGTGATGCCGGTGACGCCGTGTTTAGCGCACAGTCGGGGCACATCACCAGGAAGGAGATAGTTCATCAGGATCGCATGTGCGCCCACCGCGAACGCCATCGTCAGCTGGCTGAATCCCGCGTCGAAGCTCAACGGCAGCGCAACGAGAATCACGTCGTCGGCGGTATTGCCGAGATATGGCTGAAAGCTGGACGCTATGGCGTTGCCGTGGCTGAGCATCACGCCCTTGGGCCTGCCGGTGCTTCCCGAGGTGTAGATGATGACGGCGAGATCTGACGCAGAATTGCTCGCGGTAGGCGTTGCGTGGATCGATCCCCGTAGCCGCTCCCAGCCATGCACCTCGTAGTGCGCGGATGGTTCTTCCTCTTCGTCGCGGGGGCCGACGAGCACGACGTGTTCGATCGTCGGACAGGATGCGAGTTCGTCGCGCATCAGTGCTAGCCGCTGGGGAGACGTGACGAGCACGCGAACGCCGCAGTCCCGCAGGATATGTCCGACTTGTGCCGGGCGCAGCAGCGGATTCACCGGGACGACAGCGGCACCCGCGGCCGATGAACCATAGATCGCTGCGACAGTCTCGATCCTTTTGTCGAGAAACACTGCGACCCGCTGATCGCGTGTCACACCGAGCTCGCCGAAACCGGCAGCAACACCTCGAACCTGCGTCCACAGCTCGTCGTAGGTGAGCGTCTCTTGCTTGAAGGTCACGGCGGGCGAATTGGGGTGTGACCGCGCGCGGTGCTCGATGAGGTGATGGAGGCTCGTTCTCATGTCGCCGTCACCTGTTTTCGGTCGTTGGTGCCGATTCCTCTCGATCACCATGGACGACACGTCATCTCGCTATAGAGATAGTCGATCTGCTTGGGCTCCAGATCCTCGCTGAGATACATTCTCGACCAGCCCGGGATCATCACCGCAGGTTTAGGACGGTGCCCAACGACCCTGATCTCAGCCAGCGTCGCAACCATCCCGTGCCGCAGCAGCAGATATCGGTAGAACTGCGGCGCGCATTCCTCAAACAGTCGGGGATTGGCCACAAACAGGATATAGGCGAACAGGCGGAGACGTCTGCGCCGGACGCGCCGGTACATCACATAACAGCTTTCATCTCCTTTGACGAGCACAACGTGATTGACCGGAGTTTCAGCGTGATCGCGATAAACGGTCAGGTCCCGCCCCGAAAGCAGTTCCTGAATCTCGTTGCCAGTGTCGACAACTCGTTGCCCCTTCGACTGGACGGGCCACGGCAAGTTGGGCACCAATGCCGTAGCGGTATCCAGCGGAGTAAACCCAAGACGGGTGTCCAACGCCACGACGGTTTTGCTCGGCGTCAGGTCCGTGAAGGTATAACCCCGCTGTCGGAGCAACGCCCGTAGCAGTCGCAGGCCGCTAGCACGATGCTCCGGGACGACGCACCACGCTCCGAGATTGCAGATACGTCGCGGGCGACCATCGATCACGCGTTCCGAGTACATCGCAAGATAGGCACCGACGACACGCCCGTTTTCGCACAGTAGGTAGCCATGATTGGGTTGCTCGACGTCTCCAGGCGGCATCATGAGTCGCCGCCAATCGGCCACTGACGCTCCGGAGTACATCTGACGATGCATGAATTCCGCCACCGCCCATGTGTCTGCGTCGGTGATCGGCTTGGCCTCGATGGCACTGGTGCGAAGATCCGTTCGAAAGCCCGCATCGCCGGCGTCAGAGGTACTCGACATGAGGCCCTTCCAACCGATGACGGCAGTCGAGAATGAATCTCGCATGACTGACGATGTCATCGAAATCGAACTCGTCGTGGTCGGTGAGCAGAACGACCGCATCAGCAGACGCGAGCTCTTCATGAGTCACATCGACCCGACACAGCAGACCGTCGACGGGTGTCTCCTCCACGGTGTATGGGTCGGCACCGTGGACCACCGCGCCCATCTCTGCAAGGAGTTGGGCCACACGCACGGCGGGCGACTCACGAGCGTCGCCGGTGTTCTTCTTGTACGACAGACCGAGCAGGAGGATGCGCGAACCGTTGACGGAACGTCGTCGGGCGTTCAGCTCCATCGTGATCCGGTGAACCACATGGTCGGGCATGTGCCCGTTGATGTCATTGGCCAGTTCTACGAAGCGGAAATTGTGGCCCAGCACGCGCTCCACCCGCCATGACAGGTATGAGGGGTCGATCGGCAGGCAGTGGCCCCCGACGCCCGGCCCGGGAGTGAACCGCATGAAGCCGAACGGCTTCGTCGACGCGGCGTCGATCGCCTCCCATACGTCGATACCCAGTTCGTGGGCGAACATCGCAATTTCGTTGACCAGCGCAATGTTGACGTGGCGGAAGGTGTTCTCCACCAATTTCGCCAACTCGGCCTCCCGTGGCGAACTCACGGTGATGGTCGTCTCCACGAGCGTGTCGTAAAACGCTTGAACCGCCACCAGCGAGGCCGCATCGATGCCGGAAACGATCTTCGGCGTGGTGACCAGAGTCCAGGTCGAGTTCCCCGGATCGATGCGCTCCGGGCTGTAACCGAGATGAAAGTCGGCGCCGGCGACCAACCCCGAGCCGTCCTCCAGAATCGGCGCGACCACTTCCTGGGTGGTTCCCGGATAGGTCGTCGACTCCACCACGACTGTCGCACCCGGTCGCAGGAAGCGGGCGAGCGTAAGGGCTGCCTCCTCGATGTAGCGCAGGTCAGGTACGCCTTCGCGCAGCGGCGTGGGCACGGCGATGACCGCAACATCGAAGCCGGCGCACGCGCGAGCCTCAGATGATGGGTGCAGCGTTCCGGCCTCGAGTACCGCACTGAGGTCCTGGTCGGAGATGTCCTCGATGTAGGACTGACCGGAAAGGAGCCGTTTCACTCGGGCCTCATCGATGTCGTAGGCAACGACATCGTGCTCGACTTGCGCGGCCCGGACCGCAAGCGGCAGACCGACATAACCCTGGCCGACTACTGCGACACGCATTGTCCACCAGCTCGGTACCGTCGCACGCCGAAGCGGTTGCCGACGGTCAGCGCCGAAACCGTCCGCTTGGCGTCCAGTCGCCATGTGCTGTCCTTCTGAAGGACCGATGTCCGTGGAATTGCATGGCGCCCGATGCCCGACCACGGCCGAACCGCGCAGGCGTAGTCGTAGCCCGAATTCTGTACAGCCGTCACGACGCGCGGATCTGAGTGTCCGTATGGATACGCGAATCCTCGTATCGAGTGGCCGAGCAGCTCTTGCAGTATCGCCCTGCTACGCACGGTCTCCTCGCGCAGTTGCGCGTCGTCGACCTTCAGCAACGACACGTGCTGCAGTCCGTGTGAGGCTATTTCGATTCCGGCACTGGCTATTTCGCGCACCTGCGCGGCAGTCAAGAGCGCCTTGTTGGGTCCGGGCCTGCTCCAAACGTTCTCTCCGCCGAACCGTCCAGCGAGCACGAAAGCGGTGGCGGTGAAGCGGTATTGCTGAAGAATCGGCAGAGCGTTCGTGACGAAGTCCGCATAGCCGTCGTCGAATGTCAATCCCACCAGTCGGCGGGCCCGTCCCTCGGCCGCTGCGTCGAGCAGCTCGCCCATCGAGACGCCGCGCAGTCCCCTGTTGCGCAGCCAGCGCATCTGTCGCTCGAACCGCTGCGGCGTGATGGTCACCATGAAGGGATCTTCGTCGTGGGGCGAGACCGAGTGGAACATCAACACCAGCGGTATGGTGGCCAGCTCAGCGCTCTTCGAATAGCCTTCATCGGTGGAAGCTGTCATGCCCGTACCCCCTCGCTTCTTTTCGCCTGAGATCGAAATTGCTTAGAGAAACGCGCTTTTCGCCTGGCTGCCTGACTAGCCGTTGTGTCGTCCATGACTCGCAGGTACACGGCGTCGAGCTGCGGTAAGACTTGTGACAACGTGAAGCGCGCCGCCTTCGCTGGTCCGGCCGCACCGAGCCGCAACCGCAGATCCTCGTCCTCGAGGAGGCGCCGTACCGCGGCGGCAAGCGCCGGGGCGTCCCCAGGTGGCACATGCATACCTTCGACATCGTCGGCGACCACATCCAGCAGACCGCCGAGCGCCGACACCACGCACGGTGTACCCGCCGCAAGGCATTCCACCGCGACCCGCCCGAATCCCTCGGGCACCAGGCTCGGCACGATGCCGACGGCGGCATGTCGCCACCCTGCGATCACCGCCTCCCGCGGCACGTTGGTCGCGACGACCACCCCGTTGCGGTCTTCAAGATGGAAATCGTGGCGGGGCAGCCCAGCAAGGACCAGCGGCACATCGAGGCCTTGTGCGCGGAGGCGGGCGTGAGCGTCGAGGAGCACGTCGACACCTTTGAAGGCCCCGAGCACTCCCGCATAGAACAGGTAAGGCCCGCTGGCGGGGACGAATTCAGGCCGCTCAGCGGTTCGCTCGTCGCTTGCGAGAGCGAGCAGATCATCATCGATGAACGTGGGAATCACCTTGACGTCGGTGTGATCCGCGGCCCGAGGCGCCGAACCACGCGCGGCGAGCGCTGACGAAGTAGCCGTCCATTGGGCGACGTCGCGATGCCGCCTCGATCCCAACTGGTGAAGGCCTGCGGCCAACGGAATTCCCTTGACGCCGTAGTGGGAGTACGCGCAGCTCATGCACTTACCCAACGCGGGTCCCGAACAGACGCTCTGACCTTGGTACAGCATGATTTTGGTGGCGCAAACATGGCTGTGGTCGTGCGCGGTGGCAACGACCGGGACGCCCGCACGGCGCGCGGCGCCGAGCACGCTGTAGAGAATCCAGCCGCGGACATGGATGACGTCCGGCCGAAAGCGCTTGACAAGGTCGGCGAACGCGCGGGCGAACTGCGGGTCCGGAACGGGAGGGAACCAGAGATGGGTCGGGTCGACATATGCGCCCGGCACGTGCGCCATCGCCATAGGCAGGCGGTGCACCTCGGCGCCGTCGAGATTCTCCCGATCCGGCGCGTTCGGGTGCCGCGGCGTCGCCACGGCGACCACCTGACCTTGGCTCACTTGGGCACGCGTCAGCGCCGCGGTCGACAGTTCCAGGCCACCGACGTTGGGCGGAAACGTGTCTGTCGCGTGCAGAATGCGCAACTGTTGCAGCCCGCCGTCTCCGGCAGACGGTCCTGACTGATCGGGCGTGGTGGCTGCGGGCGACGTCACGGAATTCCCATCGCCGGTTCCTCCGTGACGCGTGCGCGCAGTCGTGCCGCGCTGGCGGCTGCGCGAACGTTGATCAGCCAGCGGAAGAACCCCATGGCAGCCAATACAGTCACGACGATCGTTGGTGCTGCAAGCGCCGCCCATGCCGCCCCGATGATTCCGATGTGCGGCATCAGTAGCCATGACATACCGATGCCGATCGATGCCCCCGCCACGCTGATGGCGGCCACTGCAACCAGTCGGCGCTGTACGCGCAGCACCGCCACGGCCACGTTGACCAAAGCGTCTGGGAGGGTGGACAACAAGCCGATTACGAGCAGGGTGCTGTAGTGGGCGTAGTCGGCTCCGAAAATGCCCAGGATCTGCGGGGCCAGCAGGCACGTGATGACCACGGCGGGGATCAACAGTACGCCGATCAGCGCCACAGCACGGCGCGCTTGTGCCCGCAATCGGTCAGGACGGTCCGCGCAGTCTGCCAGAAGCGCGTTGGATACCGCGGCGTTCAC
Organism: Mycobacterium sp. ACS1612; assembly: GCF_001667505.1. Lineage (GTDB taxonomy): Bacteria > Actinomycetota > Actinomycetes > Mycobacteriales > Mycobacteriaceae > Mycobacterium. The sequence continues at coordinate 153,356 of NZ_LZHZ01000005.1, read as the reverse complement.
CGCGAAGAATGCGGTGCTGATCATCGCGGCCATGGAGAGGTATCCGACTTGGTCGGGTGGGAAGAACGCTGCGGCGATGATCGGCACCAGATAGAACGGCGCGCGGACCGCGATCGTGGCGACGTAGTCCCACGGCACAAGGTGTCGGAGTCGGGACACCCAGATCCGCCTCGGGTGGAAGCGGAAGTCGTTCGTCGCACGGACAAACAAAGAAAGCGACAGAACGAAGTTCAGCATCAGGGAAGCGACCCAGCCGAAGAGGATCACATGTGCGGCATCAGTATCGGCACCTATGGTGAAGACGGCGACCGGCAGAAACACGGCGACGGCGCCCAGCCGCGACAGCGCGCCGACCACACTGCCGAGCAGCGAGAGTTCGGCCCGGCGAACACCGAGCAATGACCCGTTGATCACAAGCATCATGGCGGTACCCACTGAGCCCGCGACCATGAGCGCCACGAGGCAGCCGGTGCCGAGAGCGGCTTGCACCGTGTTCGGCAGCACCAGCGCCGCGACTCCGCCTGCCGCGCCCGATACGACGACGGCGACCACGAGTGCGGTACTGCAGAGACCACTACGCTCTTCGGCGCTGGCCCCGGGCAACACCCGCGGCAGCAACGGTATGAACCCGGCGACGGACACGATACCGACTAAGGTCATCGCGCCAATCACCGTGTTGGCAACACCGATAACGCTGGCGTCGACGCTGCGTGCGCAGAGCACCCAGAACACGTAACCAAGCAGAGAGGTGAGGTGGTTCATCGCGAGAAGAGCGATGCTGTTGGCCACCAAACCACGGGCGGTGCTTTGGCGGATTGTGGTCATCCGGTACACCACCTGACGGGAATGACCGCCTGCAGAAGGAGATCCGACTGCTGGTCGCGGATAGTCAGTTTGATGGGCACGCCCGTCTGTATTGCGCGGTCCATGCGCTCCTTTCCACACAACTCCGGCTGACTACTCCGCGGCAACGCCATGATCAGCGTGGACCGGTCCGCGGCGCCGTCGGCCAGTTCTAGCCGCGATTCGACGGGAACCCGCCGTCCTGTCTCGTCGTAGACCGTGAAGTCGGCACGCCGGACAAGTTCGAAGCCGTCCGGGCCGAGCGGAGTCAAGGCGAACGCCAGGTCGGCTCCGTCGGGCGCAGGGATCTGTTCGGCGCTGAACGCGGACGGCATCTGTTGCGCCGGCGACCATCTCGCGCCTATCGCCAGCAGCGCCGCCGCGGTGATTGCAATCACCGACAGAGCGATCAGGGGCGTGCGCACATTCCGGGAGGTCAGCACGGGCGGCAGCTTCGGACTGCCGACGATTCCCGCAACGACGAGGAGCGCGCAGCCGAGGACAATCAAGACGTCCAAGCCAACATGGTGTGAGTAAGTCCTGTCCTCACCACTCCACACCAGTCTCGACGCCAGGATCAGGCCCTGGGCACACCCGCCGCCGACAATGGCTGCGACCACGATCCACGCCCAGCGACTTGCAATCCGGCCCGACAGCCCGAGCGCAACACCGAGCGATACTGCGGCTGTGGCCACCGTCGTCGTCGCGAGGATGCCGAGAGTGGTGATTCGGGCGGCTTCGCCGAACTGCCGGATTCCCGGAGCGACCAGCACATACCAGGCGAGCGTCGTCGAGATCCGGGTGCCCAGCCACGCCGCGGGACCGGCCGCGTAGCGCATCATCACTGCGGACATCCACAGCCCCGGCACGAGCCAGATTCCGACGATCCCGCAGATCATCGCTATCCAACCGACCACACCTGAAGGTGCGGTAAACAGCGAAAGCTGTTCTGGTGCAAGCCAATGAGCCACTAAGAGACATCCGATGCCGATGCCCGACCCCGCTAGCACGCGGAGCCTGGCTGACCGGTCGCGCGGCACCTCGCGCTCGCCGCTTGCCGTGCGCAGTCTGAGGCCGCGCCAGCGCGCTGCGTTCGCGGTATCGCCCGAGCTGCCCCGATGACTCTTGAGCTCGCTCATCCCCCAGACCCCTCGCAACTGCCAGCTCGCGTGCGACGCAACAGGAACGTGTTCACCTCATAGACAGTCAACGGACCGGCTGCATATACGGCCCGCAGCCAAGGCAGACAGTTGAACCGGTCGATCGCCGCTTGCGGATACACGTCTGGGCCCTTCGCACCGGGTTCCTCTCGGGTGAACCAGATGCCCAACTGCGGACGGGTGGTCGCCATCCGCGAATCGACCACGAAGTATTTGATTTTGGAGTCGAATATCTGCTTCAACACTTCAAGGCGTACCGGTTCGGGGCTCATGTACATGTCCCAAACCGGGAATTTCGTGCTTGGCCGCAACGTCGCCATCCGGCCGGGCGATCCGATCTGTAGAGAACTGAACCTGTCAGTCATCACGCGGGTGTCGACGGGCGCGTGCGCCGCCAGCCACGAGGCGACGGCTGCACTTTCCCTTGACACCGATCGTCCGTCGTCTCCGACTTCTGCAGAACCCGGAAAACGGTGTGTGACTTTGACTCCCACCGCCGCGCTTCCAAAAGCTAAGACGGTGAACAGGATTCCCACGACACCGGCCGTGACGCCGGGCCGACCGAATACCCTCCGCAGCGAACGCCATCGGGTCGCGACATCGTCAGCTTCGCGGTCTCGAGCGTGCGACCAGGCTAGCCCGCACACGACCGCGATCCCGATGAAGCTGTACCCCCATGACCGGTGGGCTCCCTCGGCGCCGCCAGTCACCAACAACGGCATGCTTGCGAAGAACATCGAGCCCACCCCGGCGAACGCCCAAGGCGCCGAACCGAGCCGACGCCGGTTGCGCCACAGGACTATGAGAGACCATGAGAACATCGCAAACAACACGATTGGGAACAGGTAACCGCAGACGATCTCGTAGGGCGGATTCAAAGAGTTTTCGAACAGCGAGCGGTGACTGGAGGTCTGGTTGATCCCATCCAGCATCTTCTGAAGCTGCGCGAACCCGCGGGTCACTTCGGGGCCGAGGTACCCGACGATGCTCCCTGACAGTCCAGACCACCAGAAGGTGATCGAAACCAGCAGGCAGCCCCCGATGAAGATCGGCGGCCAGAATCGCTCCCCCTCCGCGCCCCAGCCACCGGACGCTGTCTGTCGGACGAAGGGCAGTACGCGGACAACGATGAGCAGCATCAGCATCAGACACAGCAGGATCGAGGTCAGGTGATGGATCACCGGCAAACTGGCGACACAGAACACCGCCATGGCCAGGGCGCGCATGTTGATTTTCCGCGAAGCACGGCCAGCCGCGACGGTTGCCGCCAGGCACCAGATCATCAATGGCAGCGCAAGGCTCTCGTATGAAAAGGCGGAGTTGAAATACAGCCACGACGGGTTGAGCGTGTAGATAACCGCTCCGGCGGCCGCCCCGCGGGCGGGTGCGCCCACCATCCGGACCAGTTGGTAGATGGCGAGGACGGACAGGATGTGGGCTAACACGACCACGCCGATGCTGGCCGGCCAGAGCGGCATACCCGCGAGCCGGGCAATGGCGCTGCCAGCCTGGTGCAGGCCAGGGAATTCCCTTGTGATCGGCAACAGGTAATTGGAGTGACCGACGTCGCCGGCAAGAAACGCCTCCAACGACTGCCGCCAGTGGGCATACTCGTCGGGGCCTGCCGGACCGTATTGCAGCAGCCTCGGAACCATGCCGAACAAGCCGATGCCCACCAGTGCCCAGGTCCGCGATGCACCGCCGCTGTGGCGGTCGCATGCTAGCGCGACGAGCGGCAACATTCCGAGCAGAAAGCCCGCCCAGAAGAGCGCGAACTGTAATTGGTCCGGCTCGGGTTGGCCGGCCGCATGGTGGAAGGACAGTAGTATCAGCACGGCCCCGACCGGTGGCATGCAGACAGCGCAAAGCCGCAGTCGACGCTGGGGGCCCGCACCGGACTGCGAAGCGCTGGAGTCGAATTCGTCGGACGGCGGGTGCCTGTCGGCGATGGGTGGGAGCGTCGTTGTACTGGTCACTGCCTGCTCACGATCTCGCGGCGCTGAGCGTCTCGAGGAGATGGCTGACCATGTCGGCTTCAGTTGGCAAGGTGCAACGCGCGGAGCGCTCCTTGCGGGACTCCGTCGAGGCGAGCCCGCGGGCAATCGCGTCTGCGTACTGTGAGACGGACTCCGCGTCGGGGGTGTCGACCTCGCACAGCGTGGCCATCGCACCGGTCCCGGCGCGGCGGACCACGTCGCGGTGAGCGCCGATGGCGCTGGCGACGACGGGCAGCCCCGCGGCGAGCGCCTCTCCCAGACAGAGGCCGAAGGCCTCATGCAGACTCGCGGTCGCATAGACCGATGCCGATGCCCACCAGCGTCCAAGCGCCTCGTTGTCCACTGCGCCTGCGAATGTCACCAAGTCATCTGCGCCAAGTGCGGTCGCGAGTTTGCGGTAGGCGTTCTCGGCGGAGCCCTGTCCGACGACGACAAGTCGTGCCGGTATCGCCCGGTCGCGCAGTTCGGCGATCGCACGGATGAGCACGTCCGTCCGCTTGTACGGTTCCTGGCGGGCGATGGTCAGCACGACGTTCGACTCGCCGGGATAGGGCCGCGAGCCACCAACCGGATCGGCGATCCCGATTTGAGCGAGGGTGATCTTGTCGGGGCCTACCTGTCGGGCAAAGTCCCGCCGGACCAGATCTCCCTCCGCCTCGGTCGCGACCAGAATCCGGCGGCTGGCAGCCATGAGTCGCCGGCCAGCGGGCCGGTAGAACCGGTGCAATGCGTCGCGGATCGGTGTGTGGCCCCCGCCGTGATACCACGGGGTGAACACGACTGGCGCCTTCGACAACTCCGCCGCCAGCCAAGCCAAGGGAGTGTGGTAGCTGTGCACCCACACCACGTCGAAGCGTCCGGACCGCCGAGCCGCACGGGCGGCAGCCGGTGAAGGAACGTCGAATACTTCGCCAAGCGGCAGATAGTGGCGCTCGATGGTGTATCCATTCCGCCGATCTCGCGCGGGAAGTCCTGCGTCACGCGGTACTTGGGTAACAACGGTCACCTCGACGCCCGTCGCCGCCAGAGCGGCGGCCGCCTGCGCGGCGTAGGTCTCGACGCCACCGTGATAGGGGTTGAAGCGGGGCACGATGAGCCCGACCCGCAGCGCGGCGCTTGTCACGCAAATTCCCCCGTCAAGGCGCGGTCTTCCGCAGCCGGATTCGCATACCGGTCGCTCACATGCGCTCGCCGGGTTGGGTATGTTTGCGAACCGACTGCACCAAACGTCCGCTGAGTCCGGATCGGTGGTCGCGCACCACGGTGCGCAGCACTCGGGTGCCGTCCCGAATCGAGTGAAGGTTTGACTTGCCCGCCCGGCGAGGCAACTCCAAACTCGGAACCTCGGCGATGCGCATCCCGGCCTGCATTGCACGCACGACCATCTCGGCTTCGATCTCGAACCCGGTCGCAGAGAGCGCCATGGCCTCCAGATAGCGGCGGTGGAACGCACAGAATCCGTAACACAGGTCGGTGAGGTCGCCGCCGTAGAGTTGGTTGAACACTCCGAGCAGGAACCGGTTGCCGAGCCGCCGTAATGCCGTGATGTCGAGAGATCCACCGCCTGCGATGAACCGCGATCCCTTGACGAAGTCGTATCCGTTGTTGAGGAAATGTAGGTAATGGCGGATCTCTTGTGGCGCCATGCTGCCGTCGGCGTCCATCATCACGATGATGTCGCCGGTCGCGGCCAAGAAGCCCGCCCGCAACGCGCTGCCCTTGCCGAGGCCTTCCTGCAACACCACCTTGATGTCGGGGCGATAGCTGCGCGCGGTGATGAGCGTCGCGTCGGTCGAGTTGCCGTCCACCAGGATGACCTCGTTGACCTCATCGGCGACCTGTTCGAGCACCCAGCCGATGTTTCGCGCCTCGTTCTTGACCGGGATGACCAAGCTGACCGTCACCGGTTTCGCGGAGGCTGCGCGTGAGCGTTTACGCCGCTTTGTTGCGAGGGGTGCAGGTTCCACGCCCTGATCGTTCGCCAGTCGTGGTGCTGGCGCGCCGTCCCTGTATGCGTTTGTCGCCGATGATTCGGCCATTGCTAGACCCCCGTCCAACCGATGCGCCGAGGCCGACGCCGTGTGGACACACTCGATTAGCTGTCGTATCTGTTGGACAACCCCCCCGAGCGTCCCGCCTGCGACGTTAGCATATGCCATGCGACACGTTAAGAGAACCTAGGGAAAAATTGATACTCCCGCCGAATCGGGCACGGATGCGACTGCACAGCGGGACTTCCGGCTCGCATGGCAAACTTCGAGGATATGTTCCACACGGCGCTATGTGATCTTAAGCAACTTAGTACGCGTACAGCGGTTCGGCACCTGAGGCGAGGCTTGCCATCCCTCTCGGATTTGCGCTAGCAACAATTCTTCTGGCTAAGGACACTTTGCTGACACCATCGGATCTGCCGCTGTTGATACCCCGCTGGCGTATGGCAAAAATGTAGCTGGAGCCGGTTCGTGCTGTACCGAAGTCGACTGGTCCACAGAACGAAAAACGGACGTTCGATGGCGTTGGTGCTCAGCTGGGCCGGATGAGGACGAACTGCCACGACCAGGGCACGTATCGCATCGGTCGTTGCAGCAGGCGGGCGGCCCATCGGACGCCGCTGGGTATCACCTCGGGCGGATAGTTGAAGTGGCGGACGTGCGCTACCTCGAAACCGGCGCGGTGCGCCGACTCCTTGAGGTGCTTCATCGTCACGACGTAGAAGTCGTGACCCCAACTGACCGGCGCCAGCTTCCAATACCGGTGCTGCCACTTGACGGGCAGCCAGCCCATGAACGGAAGCCTGCTGTGCGACTCGATCGGAAAGTAGGGGTTCGGCAGCTGACCGATCACGTGACCGCCCGGTTTGAGCACGCGGTAAATCTCACGCAGGCTGGCGTCGCGCTCATCCGGTGGAATGTGCTCGAAAACGTTCGCGAACACCGCGACGTCGAATGTCTGGTCGGCGAAGCTCAGTTCGCTTGCCCGTCCCGGCTTCAGGACGCAGCCGCGATCGGTGACGGCCTCCTCGGTCAGCTTGGGATCGATGCCCGCCCAATTCCGGATGTGCGTGAGCTGTTGCAGCTGTTCGGTCAGTGCACCGGTTTGACACCCGATCTCGATGCCGTGGGTCGCGTGCGGCGAGCTGTACTCCTTGATCAGGTCCGCCAGATGGCGACTGAGCACCGCGTTACGCGTTTCCCACTCCTGATCGGTTTGCAGGAATTGCGCGCGAATGCCGCGATTCACCGTGGACGCCTCCCCCATGGCGCGAACCTCCCTCGCAGATCCTGGTTCTTGAACAAGGTACCCGTTGGACGCAGCCACCCCAAGACCTTTGCCGGGCTCATCACTCTCGACCGGCTGATGGCACCGCAGCCCCGCTGGGGAAACCCTCGTACGGTACTTTCTGCATAGCTAAACCCGGGCGACCACTTCGCGGTCGTCTCGCCGACTTTCGCAGGAGAGTTCAGTGAACCGCTTCAGACTGGCCACGTGCGCGGTCGCCGCCGCCCTCGCCCTGTCCGGCTGTGGCGCCGGGCAGATATCGCAGACCGCGACGCAGGAGCCGGCCGTGAACGGCACGCTCGCGACGGTGGGCTCGATGGCGTTGCGCAACATTCATCTGCGTGCCACCCAGAACGCCGACTACATCCGGCCCGGCAGCGACGTCGAGTTGTTGTTCGTCGCGGTCAACAATTCTCCCGATGTCAACGACAAGCTGCTTTCGGTCGGCTCCGATGTCGGCACCGTCAGCCTCTCCGGCGACACCTCGGTGCCCGCCAACGGCGTCCTGGTAGTCGGCGAACCCGACGGCCAGATCGCGCCGCTGGAAGCCGCCGAGAAGGCCGACGCGGTGCAGGCGAAGGTTGCACTGTCCAAGCCGATCACCAACGGGCTGACGTACCCATTCACCTTCACCTTCGAGAAGGCGGGCGAAACCACCGTGCAGGTGCCGATCTCGGCCGGTGAGCAACCGCGGCGGGAAGCGGCAGCGGAAGCCGGCGACACGGGCGGTCACCACTAGTCGGTTCGGCCGGTCTGTCGGACCGACCGGCTACGGTCACGACGTGGCTAAAGCGCGTTCGCAGTACCGCTGCTCGGAGTGCCACCACGTCACCGCCAAATGGGTTGGCCGCTGCCCCGATTGCGGCACCTGGGGCACCGTCGACGAGGTCGCCGTGCTGGCCGCAGTCAATGGTTCGGGTGCTCGGCGTTCGGTCGCGCCGACGTCGCCTGCGGTGCCTATCAGCTCGATCGATCCGGGCCGCACCCGCCATTTCCACACCGGGATCAGTGAACTCGACCGGGTCCTCGGCGGAGGTCTGGTCCCCGGTTCGGTGACGCTGCTGGCGGGCGACCCCGGGGTCGGCAAGTCCACACTGCTGCTAGAGGTCGCGCATCGGTGGGCGCAGGAGGGCAGGCGCGCGCTGTATCTGTCCGGTGAGGAATCGGCGGGTCAGATCCGGCTGCGGGCCGAACGCACCCGCTGCGCGCACGACGAGGTCTACCTGGCCGCGGAATCGGATCTGCAGACCGCGCTCGGACACATCGACGAAGTGCGGCCCAGCCTGGTGGTGGTGGATTCAGTGCAGACCATGTCCACCACCGAGGTCGACGGTGTGACCGGCGGGGTCACCCAGGTGCGGGCCGTGACGACGGCGTTGACCATGGCCGCCAAGACGTCCGGGGTGGCGATGCTGCTGGTCGGCCACGTCACCAAGGACGGCGCTATCGCGGGCCCGCGGTCACTGGAGCACCTCGTAGACGTCGTGCTGCACTTCGAGGGCGACCGCACTTCGGCCCTTCGCATGGTGCGCGGCGTGAAGAACCGGTTCGGCGCCGCCGACGAGGTCGGATGTTTTCTGTTGCACGACAACGGGATTGAATGTGTCGCGGATCCGTCGGGGTTGTTCTTGGATCAACGGCCCAAGCCGGTTTCGGGCACCGCTGTGACCGTCACGCTGGACGGTAAGCGTCCGCTGATCGGCGAAGTGCAGGCCTTGATCGGCGCACCCGCCAGCGGTTCACCGCGTCGCGCCGTGAGCGGTATCGATTCGTCCCGCGCCGCGATGATCACCGCGGTGCTGGAGAAGCGTGCCAAACTGCCCGTCGGCACCAACGACATCTATCTCTCCACGGTTGGCGGCATGCGGCTCACCGACCCCTCGTCGGATCTGGCGGTGGCGCTGGCGATCGCGTCCGCCTACACCGATCTGCCGATGCCCACCAATGCCGTGGCGATCGGAGAGGTCGGCCTGGCGGGCGATCTGCGCAGGGTCAGCGGCATGGATCGCAGGCTGGCGGAGGCAGCACGGTTGGGCTTCGGCTGCGCTGTGGTGCCCGCAGGCGTCACGGCGGCGCCCGCCGGTTTGCGGGCCCTCGGCGCAGACAACATTCAAACGGCGTTGCGGGTGCTGCGGGAAATCAGTCAGACTGACGCCTGCCGATCCTAGGAGGAGGCATGGCCGTCAAGGCGAGCGGCAGGTCGAACCGCAACGTGGTGCAGTTGGCGCGCCCGACCCTGCGCGAGACCATCGCGCGGCTGGCGCCGGGAACCGCCCTTCGCGACGGCCTGGAGCGCATCCTTCGCGGCCGCACCGGCGCACTGATCGTGATCGGTTACGACGACAGCGTCGAAGCCATCTGCGACGGCGGCTTCGAGCTCGACATCCGCTATGCGCCCACCCGGCTGCGTGAGCTGTCGAAAATGGACGGCGCCGTGGTGCTGTCCAGCGACGGCGGCCGCATCGTGCGGGCCAACGTGCAGCTGGTACCCGACCCGTCGATACCCACCGAGGAATCGGGCACCCGGCACCGGTCCGCCGAACGCACCGCCATCCAGACCGGCTATCCGGTGGTCTCGGTCAGTCATTCGATGAGCATCGTCACGGTGTACGTCGCGGGCGAGCGCCACGTCATTCCTGACTCGGCGGCCATACTGTCGCGCGCCAACCAGACCATCGATACGCTGGAGCGCTACAAGACTCGCCTCGACGAGGTCAGCCGCCAGCTGTCGACGGCCGAGATCGAAGATTTCGTGACGTTGCGCGACGTGATGACCGTCGTGCAGCGGCTGGAGATGGTGCGCCGGATCAGCCTCGAAATCGATTCCGACGTAGTCGAATTGGGTACCGACGGGCGTCAGCTCAAGCTGCAGTTGGAAGAACTCGTCGGTGACAACGACACCGCGCGCGAATTGATCGTGCGCGACTACCACGCCAACCCCGATCCCCCTACCGCCGCTCAGGTCAGCGCCACGCTCGAGGAGCTCGATTCGCTCTCCGACAATGAGTTGCTCGACTTCACAACGCTGGCAAGGGTTTTCGGCTATCCCTCGACGGCGGAAGCCCAGGATTCGGCGATGAGCTCCCGCGGCTACCGCGCGATGGCCGGTATCCCCCGATTGCAGTTCGCCCACGTCGACCTTCTGGTGCGGTCCTTCGGTTCCCTGCAGGGGTTGTTGGCTGCTACGTCCGACGACTTGCAGTCAGTGGAGGGCATCGGGTCGATGTGGGCGCGCCATATCCGGGAAGGCCTGTCGCAACTTGCCGAGTCGACGATCGCCGACCGGCTCGCCTAGCCCACATAGCCTCCGGCATTCAACACCAGCAGGCCGCCACTCTGGGCTGGCGGGCTTGCCAATGGTATTTCGGGTTCGATGTTGCAGACGGTTCACGAGTTGCAGGCCCAGAGGGCCGGGGCGGAGGCCGGATTGCGCTTCGGGACGGGGATGAGTTTGCGGAATTCGTCGGTGAAGGTTCCGTCGACGCGAATGCTGACGGACATGCCGTTGTAAGGCTCGGCGCCGTGGAACTGGTTCACCGTGTCGAACCAGGCGCTATGGGACTGTATATAGCGCTTTTCACCCGTCTTCGGATTGAGCAGATAGAAAGGCTTGTTCAGATTGGTGCGGAACCAGATGAACTCGTGGCAGAGGCGGGTCAGGGGATGGTCACGGTGCGGGGTGACGACGTGGCCTCCGTCGTCGTACATGATCATCATCCGGGCAGTGGTTTTGAAAGGCAGCGTGCCGATGAAGTCCATGAGCAGTGGAAACTCATCAGCCTCATCAGAGATGGACCAGTGATCGGCATTGTTCAGATCCAAATAGTCGAAAAAGATGTTGCCGCCCACGGTATTGCGTTTGGACAGATTGATGACGCGGGAGCCGGGTAGCTTGGGGCTGGTGGCCTTCAGCGTGAAAGGGCCGGTGTAGAAATTTTCATCGTGCTCTTTCTTATGCTCTTCGATTTTGCCGAGTAGATAGCCATCGAGGGACTTGAGGCGCTCCACGTCGATCAGGTCATCGAAGGATTTGTAGCAGGGGTAGCGGATGCCGGGATCGACGGGCGCGTTTTGCACCATTCGCTCCGCCACGACGTGGCCTACGCGCCTCCCGACCGACACGAGACCCCTGTGCTTCAGGAGGCGGAGCCCGATCGCCTTGGTACGGGGCGCCGACAGCAGCTGTCCGACGCTGCGACCCGCCGCGCGGGATTTCAAGAGTTTGCTATCGCTGGCCATAGGGGGCACCTTAGGCATTTTTCCGCCCTTCTGTCGGCTTTTTGGCACTGCGATCGCACGGGCTGAGTCCCGATGATGAGGCGGTCGATCGGTGACGGCTTGGTCAGCGCCTACGTGGACTCAAGCGAGGACGGTACCCGCCACGGAGGCACCGGCGGTAAGGCCGATGCGACTACGGCGCCGGTGACGGCCTGCGAGGTGACCTCCATCAACGTGTGCGCCAATACCTCCGCACCCGTCGATACCGCCTGCCCGCAAGGCTGTGGCACGCCGTTGTCGCGCGTTGGCCTATGCATTTGCGGCCCTTGTGCTGTCGAGCCCGTGCCGGAGCAACTCCCACGCGAGCCCACGAGCTTCTGCTGCTCTGGTGTGCATCAGCCGCTGCACGGTCCGGAGCGAATCCGGCTTCGGCGCACGCCCTTCCACGACCGCGTCGTGCACGTCCGCCGCAACCCGGATCGCCATCGCGGCGGCCTCGTTGACCTGATTCAGCGCGCGGTGCAGTCGGTCGTCCTCTAGGAGAACGTTGGCGTTGCTGACCTCGACCGAGAAATCGTTCACCACGCGGCTGATCTGATCGAAGATCGGATTCATCGCCTGCTCGCGTTCGTCGCGGTCCTCGATGCGCAGGATGCGGGCGCCCTCGTTCCACAGGGTGGCCAGCATCTGGGTATGCGTGTTGACGGCGCGTGATACCTCGACCATCGCCTGCTTCTGCAGCTGATTGACCAGGTGCGCCCGTTCGATGCGGGCCAGCTCCCGCTGCGCCTCAACCTCGGCCCGGAAGGCTTTTTCGCGGGCTTCCATCTCGACCCTGTGCAATGCCTGGGTCATCGCCACCTCACGGGCGGCGCGCTCCTCGGCGGCCACCAGTTCGGTGCGCAGGCGTTCGGCACCCTCGGCGGCGTGCCGGTTGGCCTGACGCTGGATGGTCAACGTCTGCCACATGGTGACCAGCACAACGCAGAAGACGACCGCGCCGAAGAACCATTCCGCCTTCGACCCGGATTCGCCGCGACTGAAGACGATGAACCAGACGATCACCAAAACGGCCGCGGCCGCCGAGGCAAACCAACCGATCATGCGCCAGCCCGGCGGAGAGGGTGCGGGGCTAACCGGCACGTGTGGTTGCGCCGGCTGTGCCGCCGGTGCGTACGCCGAATCCTCGGTGGCACTGGCGGATTGCACCAGACCGGTCATTGTGACCTCCGTTCACGCGAGCCTGCGGCCATGCTGGTTCAGACTAGGCGGCACGGGTCGAACCGTCTGCCCGGGACCGCTAGGGTCAACTTCGTATTCACCGCTATCGAATTGACCCGCTGAAGAATTGAGGTCCCATGGCACAACCCGCGGCGCAGGGAGGCGACTCGGCGATCATCGTCGAACTGTCCGAGGCGGCGATGCACATGTATACGGCAGCAATCGATGCGCTGCCGTTTCAGGAGGACAAGAAGTTTCACAAGCGCGCCGACGTCGTACTCGAGGGCATGCGAAAACTGCGCTCCGCGTTGGCGGATGCAGCAAGCACCAGCAGGCCGTCGCCCGCGGTGATCGTTGAATTGAGCAATGTCCGAAGGCGCTACGACAATCTGGTCGAGCACGCCGCGGCGGCGCCGGGATCAAGCCTGGGACAACAGATCTACGCCACCCGGCTCGCGGCGAAGTTGACCGCGCGCGAAGTCGAGAACGGGGCAGGTCTTCGCGCCGGACTGCTAGACGAACTCGAGGCGGGCGCGGCGCCCACCGAGGAGGAAGCGGCCAAGATCGAGGATGCGATCGAAGCCCTCGGCGGAGTGCCTGGCACCGAACACCTGCGGCCGGCTCAGCCAGAGCCCGTGCAGGATGATGAACCCCAGGAACCGCACGTCAATGGTTGGGACGAGGAACTGGTGGGGGACAACGCCGGTTGAACCGGCAATCGAACAACGCCGGTTGAACCGGCAATCGAACAACGCCAGCGGTTAGCCGCCCTGCGGCGCCGGTCCGGGCTCAGCCGGTGGCGGCACGGCATCGGCGCCCGGCTGCCCCGGTGCCGGCGCGGCGGCGGGCGCGAGGATGAACGGCACCGTCGCCGACCTCAAATTGCCCAATTGCACGACCAGGTTGTACGTTCCGGGCCCGATCGGCTGCCGCGGCAGCGGGCACTGCGGGGCCGAACCCATACCCGTCCACGTCACTTCGGTCGTGACCTGCTCACCCGGCTGGAACGTCTTGACGAGCGTCTCGTTTGAGGGCGCGCAATCCAGGTTCGACCACAGCCGGTTGTTGTCCAGTGAATAGACATAGGCAGCCAGCACCGCGGCGCCGACGTCCCGCTGGCAGGCGACAAGGCCGATGTTGGTGACGACCATGGTGAACTTCGGCTGATCCCCCACCACGTACTGAGGCTGGTTGGTGATGCCCTTGACCGCCAGCGTCGAGTCGGGGCAGTCATCACCCTCCTTGAGCACCGGCGGCGGCATGACGGCCGCGGTGGGCGTTGGCGTCGGCGCAGGGGCCTGCTGAACAGGCGGCTGGACCGGCGTCTTGACCTCGGGGTTCTGGCCGGGAAGCGGTGTCGGCGCGGCGGCCTGCGTGGGATTCGGCTTCTCGGCGGGCTTGTTGTCCGTGCTCGTGCTGTTCATCACGACCATCACCACCACCGCGGCGACGACGCCGATGACGAGGACCGCTATGCCCAGCGCGAGTGCCCTGCGACGCCAGTAGATCTGCGTCGGTAGCGGGCCATGCGGTTCTAGTTCCAGCACAAGTTCACGGTAAGGGCTGGTCATGCCGCCCCGTCCGAGGTGACCCGGCGTGTCGCCCGATGAGGACTTGGACGAAGAGTGACCGCAGAAGTCAGGCTTCGCCGATGTCGCCCAGATGATCGCGCAATACGGCCCTGCCGTCGGCCAGGTGGTAGGTGACGCCGGCGATCGCCAGCGTGCCCGCGTCGAGCCGTTCGCTGATGGCCGTGGACCGCTGAGCCAACTGGGCGGCCGTCTCGTTCACGTGACGGGCTTCGAACTCGTCGACACGGGTCAGCCCGTCACGACGGCCGAGCAGGATCGACGGCGTCACCCGCTCGACCACGTCACGCACGTAGCCGCCGGGCACTGCACCGTCGTCGATGGCGGACAGGGTGGCCTTGACGGCGCCGCAGCTGTCGTGGCCGAGCACGACGATCAGGGGCACGTTGAGCACCGACACCCCGTATTCGATCGACCCCAGCACCGCCGAGTCGATGACATGGCCCGCGGTGCGCACCACGAACATATCGCCGAGGCCCTGGTCGAAGATGATCTCGGCGGCCACCCGGCTGTCTGCGCAGCCGAACACCACCGCCGTGGGCTTCTGCCCCTCGGCGAGGCTTGCGCGGTGGTCAACGCTCTGACTCGGGTGTTCGGGCTGGCCTGCGACGAAGCGCTCGTTACCCTCCTTGAGTGCTTTCCACGCAGTTATCGGGTTCGTGTTGGGCATGGCCGACATTGTGCAGGAATTTCCGCCCGTGATCGATTCACAGCACTTATCAAGCTGGTATGAGCACGCTAAGCGCGATCTGCCGTGGCGTCGGCCAGGTGTGACGCCGTGGCAGATCCTGGTCAGCGAGTTCATGCTGCAGCAGACGCCGGTGGCCCGTGTCGAGCCGATCTGGCTGGCGTGGGTGGCGCGCGGGCCGGCGCCGTCAGCGACCGCTGCGGCCAGCGCGGCCGATGTGCTGCGAGCATGGGGCAAGCTCGGCTATCCGCGGCGAGCCAAGCGACTGCATGAATGCGCGACGGTGATCGCCGAGCGGTTCGACGACGAAGTGCCTTCGGATGTCGAGACGCTGTTGACTCTGCCCGGCGTCGGTGCCTACACCGCGCGCGCCGTCGCCTGCTTTGCCTACGGGCAGCGAGTGCCCGTCGTCGACACCAACGTGCGCCGGGTGGTTGCTCGCGCTGTGCACGGTAAGGCCGACGCCGCTGCAACGCCGCGGGATCTCGACGATGTCGCGGCGTTGTTGCCCGACGATGGTCAGGCGCCGCGGTTTTCGGTGGCCTTGATGGAGCTGGGTGCGACGGTGTGCACGGCCCGATCGCCACGGTGTGGCCTGTGCCCGTTGAGTTCGTGCGCGTGGCGCACGCGCGGCTTTCCGGCGAGCACGTCGGTGCGCCGGGTACAGAAATACGCGGGAACCGACCGCCAGGTGCGCGGCCGGTTGCTTGATGTGTTGCGCGGTAACGACTCTCCCGTTACGCGCGCGCAACTCGACGTGGCGTGGCTGACCGATATCGCTCAGCGCGACCGTGCGCTGGATTCGCTACTTGTCGACGGATTGGTGGAGCAGACGGCCGACGGCCGGTTCGCATTGGCAGGCGAAGGTGACGAAGCGCTCCGGTAACGGAGCGTGAGGAACCAAGCAGACAACACCGAAGGTGACCCCGCCCTGGCCGCCAGCGGGATTCCACTGCCATTCACTCGACGGGATGCTGAAAAGCGTCCCGTAACTGGCCATTCGACGAGCGTGCGAGTGCTACGCCGTCGCGGCGGCTTCCTCGCACGGACCATTGCACGAGAACCGGCGGCGATAGTCCGACGGCGTCACCCCGATCACCCTGCGGAAGTGGTGGCGCAGCAACGTCGCCGTGCCGAAACCGGATCGGTCGGCGATCCTGTCGACGTCCAGATCCGTCTCCTCGAGTAACCGGCGCGCGTACAGCACCCGCTGATCGGTCACCCACTGCATCGGAGTCCGGCCGGTCTCCTCGACGAACCGGCGCGCGAACGTGCGCGCTGACATGTGCGCGCGAGCAGCCAATGTGCCGACCGTGTGCGGCTTGTCGAGATTGGTGAGGATCCAATCCAGGTGCGGCGCAAAACCTTCCGAGCAGCGCACCGGAATGGGTTGGTCGATGTACTGGCGCTGACCGCCGTCGCGCTGCGGTGGCACCACCATGCGACGCGCGATCTTGTTGGTGACCTCAGCGCCCAACTCGCGGCGCACCAGGTGCAGGCAGGCATCGATGCCAGCCGCGGTGCCCGCGCTGGTGATCAGGTTGCCGTCGTCGACGAACAAGACGTTGCGGTCGACCTTGGCGGTCGGATACATCTGCGCCAGCTCGTCAGCGTGCATCCAATGCGTGGTGCACGGCCTGCCGTCCAGCAGCCCGGCGGCGCCGGCGACGAAAGCACCGGAGCATACAGTCAGGATGATCGAGCCCGACTCGGCGGCCTTCCGGATCGCGTCGAGCGCTTCCGGCAGGTAGCCGCCGTCCTGGCTGCTGATCGCCGGGATCGCGACCAGGTCGGCGCCCAACAGGCCATCGAGGCCGCAGTCGGGGGTGATGGTGGCGCCGACGGACGTCCGCAGCGGATTGCCGGGCTCAGGCCCGCAGACCTTGAAATCGAAATTGGGCACCCCGTCCGCAGACCGGTCGATGCCGAAGACCTCGCAGATGACGCCGAACTCGAAAATCGCTAGACCGTCCAGCACCAGCGCAGATACGCTCTTCAATGCCATGGCAGCATTTTATCGCAAGGTGTCCTTCCTGCCACTGTTGGCGGGATTTTTATCAGCGGAGCATTACTGCCATGACCACTGCACTGACTCTCTTGATCCTGATCGCCCCGTTCGCGGTGGCAGCGGCGCTCAGTTGGGCCGCCCACCGCTCTGACTCACTTCGCATCCGCTACGGCCAGTTCCGCTGGTCCGCCCCGATGGTGGGCAGGCTCTTCGAAGACGATCGCGACGGCTTCCGCATCGCGCACGACGTCGACGCGGTCCGCACCCGCTTTGAGCGGCAGCCGTTTTGGCCCGCCTCAGGCGCGACCGGTGAGCGACGCTAGGAACGACTCGACCGCTTCTCGGTAGGTCTGTGGCGCATCGTCGTGGATCAGGTGACCGGCACCGGGCACGTGCAAATACGTTGTCCGGTAGCCGGTTTCCTGCATTCTGCGCATTTGCCCCGGGGGTGTGACGGAGTCACCCGCCTCGAGGAGCAACGCGGGAACGCGCACCGCCTCCCATTGCGCCCAGTAGTCGCGGGTCCCCCATTCGGCGGCGATCTCGATCCACGTCGCGGGCTGCCCGTGCAGGCGCCATCCAGTCGCCGTGCGGTCGAACGCCTCCAGGAAATACTGACCGGCGACCGGGCCGAATTCCGCGTAAACCTGTTCTGCGGCAGTGAATTCGGTGGGCAGCGCGTGCAGCCAGGGCTCCCACGGCCCGGTGGTGCGACCGCGGAAATCCGGTGCCATGTCCTCAATCACCAGCGCGCTGACCAGTTCCTGGCGTGCCGCGGCCAGACACCACGAGTGCAACGCTCCCATCGAATGGCCGATCATCACCGCAGGCGAGCCCATCTGCTCGACAGCCGCACCGAGGTCGGCCACGAACCGTTCGGTGCTGATCGGATAAGGGTCGGCGACGTCGCGGCCGCGGTGCCACGGCGCGTCGTAGGTGTAGACCACGCCGAGCGACCTCAGCCACGGTAACTGACGCGACCACGTGCTGCCCCGCCCCATCAGGCCGTGCACCAGTACCAGCGGATCGCCTTCACCTCCGCGAGGCGTCAGCAGGTCAGGGGACATCAGTGCGCACGGTAGCCTAGCGAGATGCCTGTGGTGAAGATCAACGCAATCGAGGTCCCGCCCGACGCCGGTCCGGAACTGGAGAAGCGGTTCGCACACCGTGCACACGCCGTCGACAACCAGCCCGGTTTCCTGGGCTTCCAACTGTTGCGCCCGGTCAAAGGTGAGGACCGCTACTTCGTCGTCACGCAGTGGGAATCCGAAGAGGCGTTCCAGGCCTGGGCGACGGGCCCGGCCATCGAGGCGCACAAGGGCCAGGCCGCCAACCCGGTCGCCACAGGAGCGTCCCTGCTCGAGTTCGAGGTTGTCCTGGACGTTGCGGGCGCCGGTAAGTAGGGCCGGGCGTGGCACCCGCGCCTCGGTCGCGCTGTCGGTCGCGGCTGCCCTCGTCGGCGGCCTGACGGTCGGCTGCACCAAGAGCACTACACCCGTACCGGTGGCCGACACCACGTACGGCGTGCCGATCGAGATCAACACGCCGCAGGGTCTGCGGGCCAAGCAGACCATCGACATGCTCAACTCCGAGTGGCCGATCGGCACCGTCGGGGTGAAAACCATGGCGACGCCGCAACAGGTCAATCCCATCACCTCCGCGATGGGCAACCTCTGGTTGGACCGACCGATCACCGTCGCCGGCATCGACATCGGCGCAGGCCAGGCGACACTGCACACCGTGACGTCTTACGGTGCGGCACAAGACATTGCGCTGCGCACGAACCCCCAAGGCCTGGTCGACCGGTTCGCGGTGACGCTTCAGCCGCCCCCGATCAAGAAGTGGGCCGACATCGACACCGAACTGACGAAGTCGGGTGCACGCTACTCGTATCAGGTCGCCAAGGTGACCAACGGCCAGTGTTCACCGATCGCGGGCACCAACACCGATGTGTCGATGCCGTTGGCGTCGATCATGAAACTGTATGTGCTGCTTGCGGTTGCCGATGCGGTCAAGGCGGGGACGCTGCGCTGGACCGATGAGCTCACGGTGACCGACGAAGCCAAGAAGCTCGGCTCCGCTCACCTCAACGACCTTCCTGCGGGCACAAAGGTGACCGTGCGCAGGGCGGCGCAAGAGATGATCTCCGCGAGCGACAACATGGCCACCGATCTGTTGATCGGGCGGCTGACGCCACACGCCATCGAACGCGCATTGGTGGCAGCGGGCCACCACGACCCGGCCAGCATGACGCCGTTTCCCACCATGCACGAGCTGTTCTCGATCGGCTGGGGCGAACCGGATCTTCGTGAAGAGTGGAAGCAGGCCAGCCCGCAAGCCAGGGCGCAACTGCTGGCACAGACGAATTCCCGTCCGTACCAACCGGATCCGACCCGGACCGGCTCCCCCGCCTCCACTTACGGCGCCGAGTGGTACGGCAGCGCCGCCGACATCTGCCGGGTGCACGCCGCGCTGCAGGCCGCCGCGGTCGGCGAGGCGGCACCGGTGAAGCAGATCCTTTCCGCCATTCCCGGCATCGACCTGAACCGGTCGAAGTGGCCGTACATCGGCGCCAAGGGGGGAAACCTGCCGGGCGACCTGACATTCAGTTGGTACGCCGTCGATCACACCGGTCAGCCGTGGGTGGTCAGCTTCCAGCTGAACTGGCCGCGCTTCCGCAGCACCACCGCGGCGGCCTGGTTGCTGTCCATCGTGAAGCAGACGTTCGGCTTGATTCCGGTGCCCTGACCTACAGGCTGGAACGCAGCGTCCACGCGTGCCCTCGGAAATGCATCACCGTGCGGCTCACCGGCGCAATGTCGATGCGCCAGAACGACTTCGGCGGCGCATTGAGCACTACCAGGATGGCGGCACGCACCACCGCCGGGTGGGTGACCGCCACCAGTCGGCCGCGACGTGTTGTCAACGAGTCCATCCACCCGGCCACCCGGTCGATCAGTTCGACGATCGACTCGCCTCCGTGCGGCGCCCGCGTGGGATCGGTCAACCAGATGGCCAGATCGTCGGGCTGCACCCCGCCCACCACGTCGCCGTGCCAACGGCCGTAGTCCAGATCGGCCAACCGGTCGTCGACGCCGGCCTGCAGCCCGAGCAGTTCAGCGGTCTGCCGTGTCCGCTTCTCAGGTCCGCAGTAGGCCCGCTCGGTGATGCCCAAATCGATGGACGCATCGACTTGGCGATGGCCGACCGCATTCAGCGGTTCGTCGGTGGGGAACCGTCCGGCTGCCATCGCATCGGTCATCGCGTGCGATACAAGTGTCAGCCGGACGACTTCACTCACGCAGCTACTGTCTCCCGCTTGGGTTCGGCCAGCAGCCGATGGGCCATCGATGCGAACACCAGACCGATCACCGCCCACATCACGAACTGGGTGCCCAACGAGTACAGCCGGAATTCGTAGAGGACGTCCGCAGAGAAGTCGGCAGGCGTCTCGTCGATGGTCGGCAGCACCAGCATCACCACCGCGATCGCCACGACGTAGGCTCCTGCCGCGATCAGCGCCGCGCTCCATTGCCCGAACTGCGCCGTCAGCCGATGCGCCAGATACACGGCGGCCACCAGCAGCGCGGCCGACAACACCACCATCAGCAGGTACAGCAGCGTGCGCTGCCGGATGGTCTCCTCCAGGCTGACAGCGGGCGGATTCGGCGGATATTTCAGGAACGGAATCACGTAGAGCGACAAGAACATTCCACCGGCCAGCACCACCGACAGTCCGCGCGGCGACAGATTGCCGACCCGGCCGTAGGCCACGCAGTAAACCACCGCGTACAACGCTCCCATGGCCACGCTGAACGCCAGTACGCCGAAGCCCATGCCGATGTTGGCCTGCACCCCGCGGGTGAACAGTTCGACGCCGTGGTCGTGGCCGTGCGAGTGCGATTCCTCATACGCCAGGGCCCGGGTGATCACCGGCTCGACAAATGTGCGTGCGAACAAGAACGCGAGCACGCCACCGACAGCGCCAGCCAGCAGGCCGCGCGCGATTATTCGTTTTTCCATGCTGGGGCTACCTGGTCAGTGGCAGGGGAAGCCAAGCAGGTGACGGGCGTCGTGCACGAACTCGTGCACGTAGGTGTTGTCGCCGAACACTGACGTCGCGCCCTGATCCAAGCTCACGAAATAGAGCACCACCAACGCGAGGAATGCCGTGACGGACAGCCACAGCGCGGCCTTCGCCAGCGAGAGGTCGACTGCAGGCGCTACGGTCTTGCGGGCCTCGGAAGAGGTCATCTGATGTTCCTTCCCGGGATTTCGCGTCCCAGTTTCTCCGGTGACGACGGGCGTCGGGTCTGACTGTCCACAGTGGCGCGACCGTTCTGGATTTTCACCAGGATTCCTTCGCCCGTCGATTACATCAGCATCCTAAGCATCTGGGCTACCGAACAGACGCAAAGGCCCCCGAGATCATCGCGATTCGGGGGCCTTGGCGACTTGTCGTGCTATTCGGTGGCCGCAGCGCTCGGTGCGCCTGCGCCTGCCGCTGCCGCCTTCTCCAGTTCCGGTTCGGTGGGCTCGGCCGGCTTCGGGGATCCGGTGAACGTGAACTTCGCGTCCTCGCCGGAGCCCTCACCGTCCCAATTGTCGACGTCGACCGTGACGAGTTGGCCGGGTCCGACCTCCTCGAAGAGGATCTTCTCCGACAGTGCGTCCTCGATCTCGCGCTGGATGGTGCGACGCAAGGGCCGGGCACCGAGCACCGGGTCGAACCCACGCTTGGCGAGCAGCGACTTGGCCTTGTCGGTGAGGACCATGGCCATGTCCTTGCCCTTGAGCTGCTTCTCCACCCGGCCGATCATCAGGTCGACCATCCGGATGATCTCGTCGCGGGTCAGCTGGTGGAAGACGATGATGTCGTCGATGCGGTTGAGGAACTCCGGACGGAAGTGCTTCTTCAGCTCGTCGTTGACCTTCTGCTTCATCCGCTCGTAGTTGTTCTCACCGCCGCCCTGGCTGAAGCCGAGGCCGACCGCCTTGCTGATGTCGGACGTGCCCAGGTTCGAGGTGAAGATCAGCACGGTGTTCTTGAAGTCGACGGTGCGACCCTGGCCGTCGGTGAGCCGGCCGTCCTCGAGGACCTGCAAGAGGCTGTTGTAGATCTCCTGGTGAGCCTTCTCGATCTCGTCGAACAACACGACCGAGAACGGCTTGCGGCGCACCTTCTCGGTGAGCTGGCCGCCCTCCTCGTAGCCGACGTAGCCCGGAGGGGCACCGAACAGCCGCGAGGCGGTGAAGCGGTCGTGGAACTCGCCCATGTCGATCTGGATGAGCGCGTCGTCGTCGCCGAACAGGAACTCCGCCAGCGCCTTGGACAGCTCGGTCTTACCCACACCGGACGGGCCGGCGAAGATGAACGAGCCCGACGGCCGCTTCGGATCCTTCAGCCCGGCGCGGGTGCGTCGGATGGCCTTGGAGACGGCCTTGACGGCGTCCTCCTGGCCGATGATCCGCTTGTGCAGCTCGTCCTCCATGCGCAGCAGACGCGTGGTCTCGGCCTCGGTCAGCTTGAACACGGGGATACCGGTCCAGTTGCCGAGCACCTCGGCGATCTGCTCGTCGTCGACCTCGGCCACGACGTCGAGATCGCCTGAGCGCCATTGCTTTTCACGCTCGGCACGCTGGGCGACGAGTTGCTTCTCCTTGTCCCGGAGGCTGGCCGCCTTCTCGAAGTCCTGCGCGTCGATCGCGGACTCCTTCTCGCGACGGGCCTCGGCGATCTTCTCGTCGAAGTCGCGCAGGTCTGGCGGCGCGGTCATCCGGCGGATCCGCATCCGCGCACCGGCCTCGTCGATCAGGTCGATCGCCTTGTCCGGCAGAAAGCGGTCGTTGATGTACCGGTCGGCCAGCGTGGCCGCCGCCACCATCGCGCTGTCGGTGATGGAGACACGGTGGTGCGCCTCGTACCGGTCACGCAGACCCTTGAGGATCTCGATGGTGTGCTCGACCGTCGGCTCACCGACCTGCACCGGCTGGAACCGGCGCTCCAGCGCGGCATCCTTCTCGATGTACTTGCGGTACTCGTCGAGTGTGGTGGCGCCGATGGTCTGCAGCTCGCCGCGGGCCAGCTTCGGCTTCAGGATCGAAGCCGCGTCGATGGCGCCCTCGGCGGCACCCGCACCGACCAGCGTGTGCAGCTCGTCGATGAACAGGATGATGTCGCCGCGCGTGTTGATCTCCTTGAGCACCTTCTTCAGGCGTTCCTCGAAGTCACCCCGGTAGCGGCTGCCGGCAACCAGCGAACCGAGGTCAAGCGTGTAGAGCTGCTTGTCCTTCAGCGTCTCGGGCACCTCGCCGTGCACGATGGCCTGGGCCAGCCCCTCGACGACGGCAGTCTTGCCGACGCCCGGCTCGCCGATCAGTACCGGGTTGTTCTTGGTGCGGCGGCTCAGCACCTGCATCACCCGCTCGATTTCCTTCTCGCGCCCGATGACGGGGTCGAGCTTGCCTTCCATCGCGGCCGCGGTCAGGTTGCGGCCGAACTGATCGAGCACCAGCGACGTGGACGGGTTGCCCGCCTCACCGCCGCGGCCGCCGGTGCCGGCTTCCGCGGTCTCCTTGCCCTGGTAGCCGCTCAGCAGCTGGATGACCTGCTGACGCACGCGGGTCAGTTCGGCGCCCAGCTTCACGAGGACCTGGGCGGCGACGCCCTCACCCTCGCGAATCAGGCCGAGCAGAATGTGCTCGGTGCCGATGTAGTTGTGGCCGAGCTGCAGCGCTTCACGCAGGCTCAGCTCCAGCACCTTCTTTGCGCGCGGGGTGAACGGGATGTGCCCCGACGGCGCCTGCTGGCCTTGACCGATGATCTCCTCGACCTGGCTGCGAACGCCCTCCAGCGAAATGCCAAGCGACTCCAGCGACTTGGCCGCTACACCCTCACCCTCGTGAATAAGTCCCAACAGGATGTGCTCGGTGCCGATGTAGTTGTGGTTGAGCATCCGGGCTTCTTCTTGAGCCAGGACGACGACCCTGCGGGCACGGTCGGTAAATCTCTCAAACATCGGTGGTTACCTGCTCTCCATCAAATAGGTACGGGTTCTTTCGCGGCACGCCGCGCCCGGACCCGTTACCCAAGTCTAGTGGGCGTCCGCCACCCCTGCGCTGCCTGCTGGCACTGTCCAAAAAGCGAAGCGGCGACGGTCCTCGGCGCCATAAGTCCTGTACCCGGCGCCGCTCATAGCAACGCCCACGGCGGAGAAATCGTTTCCGACGTCGCGCTGCGGCTGGTTCGCCGCTAGCGAAAGGCAAGCTCCGGCGCAGTTTCGCCGATGGGCAACTCTGGCAACTACCGATTATGTTGCCGCGTGGAACGCGTCGATGACGTCGGCGGGGATACGACCGCGGGTGGACACGTTGTGCCCGTTACGCCGCGCCCACTCCCGGATGGCCGCGCTTTGTTCACGATCGATCGCCGCTCTGCCGCGGCCAGAACCCGCGGAACGACCACGCCTGCGACCACCGACGCGGCGGCCTGCATCGACCCATTGCTTCAACTCGTTCCTGAGCTTTGCGGCGTTCTTGGAAGAAAGGTCGATCTCATAGCTCACCCCGTCGAGCCCGAATTCAACCGTCTCATCGGCTGCGCCTTCCCCGTCAAAATCATCGACGAGCGTGACAGTGACTTTCTTCGCCATTACCCCACACTGCCCTTCTGGTTGAGCACTAGATCAGTAGTTTAGCCGCCCCTCGAACCCCCGGCACCAATGTGCCATAGGAACGGATTCCATTCAACAACTTCAGAAAAAATCTCAATCGAAGCAGTTCAGTTGCCGTGGCGGCGAACAATCGGGAACAAAACCGTCTCTCGAATCGACAGGCCCGTCAATGCCATCAACAACCGATCGATACCCATTCCGGTGCCCGTAGAGGGCGGCATCGCGTACTCCAATGCGGCCAAAAAATCTTCGTCAAGAGCCATTGCCTCATCGTCTCCGGCGGCCGCGGCGCGGGCCTGCGCTTCGAACCTTTCCCGTTGGATAACGGGATCGATCAGCTCGGAGTAACCGGTCGCCAGTTCGATCCGGCGGACGTAGAGATCCCACTTCTCGGTTACCCCTTCAATGCTGCGGTGAGAGCGGGTCAGCGGCGTCGTCTCGACCGGGAAATCGCGCACGAAGGTTGGCGCCCAAAGCTTGTTACCGACAGCGTGTTCCCATAGTTCTTCAACCAATTTCCCATGTCCGTAACCACGGTCACGCGGAATCTCGACATCAAGTCGATCGGCGATCTGCCATAAGTGTTCGACCGTCGTCTGCGGAGTGATCTCTTCGCCAAGTGCTTCCGACAGCGATGGATACATTTGTATCGTCTGCCATTCGCCGTCGACGTCATAGACGGTGCCATCAGGCAATGGCACCTTTCTGGTGCCGATCGCTTCGTCGGCGACCTCCTGAATAATCTCGCGCGTCATGACGGCGGAATCGTCGTAGGTTCCGTAGGCCTGATATGTCTCGAGCATCGCGAATTCCGGTGAATGCGTCCAATCCGCACCTTCGTTTCTGAACACGCGATTCAGCTCGAAGACGCGCTCGAATCCGCCCACCAAGCAACGCTTCAGGAACAGTTCCGGTGCGATCCGAAGGTAGAGATCCGCGTCGAGCGCATTGGAGTGCGTGACGAACGGCCTTGCGGCCGCACCGCCGGCCAAGGTCTGCAGCATCGGTGTCTCGACTTCGAGAAAACCGCGCCGCTGGAGCGCCTCGCGGACGGCCCGCACGACCGCCACCCGCTGCCTGGCGATGGTGCGGGCCTCTGGACGAACGATCAGATCGACATAGCGTTGCCGCACCCGGGACTCTTCGCTCATCTCTTTGTGGGCGAAGGGAAGTGGCCTCAGCGCCTTGGAAATTATTTGCCAGGAATCTGCAAGCACAGATAGTTCGCCGCGGCGAGAGCTGATCACCTCGCCGTGTGCGTAAACGATGTCGCCGAGGTCGACGTCGGACTTCCAGGAGTCGAGCGATTCGGCTCCGACACGATCGAGGCTGAGCATCAGCTGCAGCTGCGTGCCGTCACCGTCCTGCAGCGTCGCGAAACACAGCTTTCCGGCGTTGCGCGCGAACATCACCCGGCCCGCGACGCCGACGATCCGCCCGGTCTCGGTGTTGGCCTCGAGGTCTGGATAGGCCTGCCGGATCTCGGCCAGCGTGTGCGTGCGGGCGACCTCGACCGGGTAGGGCTCACGGCCCTCGGCGAGCAGCCGCTCGCGCTTGGCCTGACGAATCCGGAACTGCTCGGGGACGTCGGAGTCGGATGTCGCGGCCGTTGCCGCTCCGGACTCGGGAGTGGGCTGATCAGGTGAGGTCACGACCTGCCAGCTTAAATCAACGCATGACCGCCGCGATCAGCGCCGCTGCAGTGACCGCCCTGGCCGACGGACCGATCGACTGGCGGTTCAAGGGGATGCCGTCGGCGTGGTGGGGCAGCACGCCGAGGCAAATCTGCGCCCAGGCCCCCGACCTCTTCGAGGCGGGCGTCGTCGGACCGATGTGCGTGCTGCGCGCCGAGGCACTGACGCACAACCTGGTCGCGATGGCCGGCTGGTGTCGCGATCGCGACGTCGAACTCGCACCGCACGGTAAGACGCACATGGCCCCGCAGCTCTTCGCCCGCCAGTTGGACGCGGGCGCGTGCGCGATCACGGCCGCGACGCTCAGCCATGTGAGGACCTACCGGGCGTTCGGGGTGCGCGATGTGGTGCTGGCCAACGAGCTTGTCGACGGCGCCGGATTGCGCTGGCTGGCAGCCGAACTGGCCGCCCACCCAGATTTCTCGCTGGTGTGCTGGGTGGATTCGGTGCGCGGCGTGGAGCTGATGGGCGCCGCGCTGGCCGCGGCGCGAGCGGACCGACCGGTCGATGTCTGCGTGGAGGTGGGCATGGCCGACGGGCGCACCGGCTGTCGCGGTGCCGCCGCGATCGACGAGGTGGCGCGCGCGGCGGCCGCCTCGCCGTGGCTGCGGCTGGTCGGCGTCGCGGGTTATGAGGCGGCGCGCGGCCACGACGTCACACCCGACGCGCTCGCCGCGGTCATCGCCTATCTGCGCGACATGCGCGACGCGGCGGTGCGGTTGGCGCCGCTGTTCGAGACGGACCGGGCCATCGTCACGGCGGGCGGCAGCACTTACTTCGACGCGGTCGCCGACGTGCTGGCCGGCGACTGGCGCACGATCCTGCGCAGCGGCGGGTACCTCACCCACGACGACGGGCTCTATGCACGGACCTCCCCGCTGCGCGGCGAGTTGCGGCCGGCGTTGCAGGTATGGAGTCAGGTGGTGTCGCGCCCGGAGCCTCGGCTGGCCGTGCTCACCATGGGGCGTCGCGACGTGTCGTTCGACACGGATCTGCCGATTCCGTTGCGGCTGCCCGACAGCGTAGTCACCAAGCTCAACGATCAGCACGCCTATCTGCGGCTGGGCGGTGACGACAACGTCGAGGTGGGCAGCTGGCTCGGCTTCGGCATCTCACACCCCTGCACGGTGTTCGACAAGTGGCAGCTGATCCCCGAACTCGATGCCGACGACCGGGTGGTCGGCTTTATCCGCACGTTCTTCTAGCGGGCCTGCTTCAGCCTGCCGCGGTTGCTGTCGCGGTTGCGCTCGAACACCAAGCGCAGCCCATCCAGCGTGAGGTCCTTGTCGTACTTGTCGACGGTGTGCAGGTCGGGCAGCACCAAGGGGGCGGTGTGTCCTGTGGCCACCACGGCGACATCGTCGCCTGCGAACCCGTCGACGTCCTCCCGGATGCGGTTGACCAATCCGTCTACCAGACCGGCGAATCCGAACACCGCACCCGCCTGCATGCATTCGACGGTGTTCTTGCCGACCACCGAACGGGGGCGGGTCAGTTCGACGCGACGCAACGCCGCCGACCGTGCGGCGGCCGCGTCTGAAGACACCTGGACGCCGGGCGCGATTGCGCCGCCGAGGAATTCGCCCTTCGCAGAAACCACGTCAACACAAATCGACGAGCCGAAGTCGACGACGATCGCGGCGGACTTGTACTTGTGGTAAGCCGAGAGACAGTTGACGATCCGGTCCGCCCCCACCTCTTTCGGGTTGTCGACGAGCAACGGAATGCCGGTGCGCACCCCCGGTTCGATCAACACATGCGGCACCGAAGGCCAGTACTGTTCGAGCATCAGCCGGACCTCGTGCAACACCGACGGCACTGTCGAAAGGCCCGCGGCACCGGTCAGGCGTTCGGAGTCGTCACCAATCAGGCCGTCGATGGTGAGCGCCAACTCGTCGGAGGTGACCTCGGATTCGGTGCGAATCCGCCAGTGCTGCACCACCTTTGCGTGATCACCGGATCCGGAGATCAGGCCGACCACGGTGTGGGTGTTGCGGACGTCGATTGCGAGAAGCACGGCCGCTACCGCGCGGACATCAGCGCGGCCGCATCGGCCGGCACATGGGCGGGGTCACTACCGAGGTCGATCTGCTTGTTGTCGGCGTCGACGAACACCACCCGCGGTTGATAGGCCTTGGCCGCGGCGTCTTCCATTGTGCCGTAGGCAATCAGGATCACTAAGTCGCCCGGATGCACGAGATGCGCTGCAGCGCCGTTGATCCCGATCACACCGCTACCGCGCTTACCGGTGATGGCGTAGGTGACCAGCCGTGCACCGTTGTCGATGTCGACGATCGTGACCTGCTCACCCTCGAGCAGGTCGGCCGCGTCCATCAGGTCGGCGTCGATGGTCACCGAGCCGACGTAGTGCAGATCGGCCTGCGTCACCGTGGCGCGGTGAATCTTCGACTTCAGCATTGTCCGTAACATCAATTTCTCCAAGGTAATTCGTGGCTCTCTTGAGCGCCGACGCGTGGATGCCCGTCGGCACCGGTGGTGGCGCCGATGTCGATGGCGATGTTGTCGAGAAGTCTGGTGCCGCCGAGCCTGGCGGCGATGAGCATGCGGGCGATACCTTCGACGGGCGCCGGCCCGAGCAGCGGATCGCGCACTTCGAGATAGTCGACGTCGATGGCGGGCACCTCGTCCAGCACCGCACGCGCGGCGTCCAGCGCCGCCGCCGCGCCGCCCGATGCGGCGTACATGCCCGCCAGCAGCGCTGCCGACAGCGCTCCCGCCTGCTCGCGTTCAACGTCGTTGAGATAGCGGTTACGTGATGACATGGCAAGCCCGTCGGCTTCCCTGACGATCGGCACACCGACGATCTGCGTGTCGATGTTGAGGTCGGCGACCATCTGCCGGATCACCACGAGTTGCTGGTAATCCTTCTCGCCGAAGAAGGCGCGATCGGGTTGCACGATCTGCAGCAGCTTGAGCACGACGGTCAGCACGCCCGCAAAATGCGTTGGGCGGGCGGCACCTTCGAGCTCCTCCCCGAGCGGGCCAGGGTGCACGGAGGTCCGCCTGCCATCGGGGTACATGTCGGCGGCCGTCGGCGCGAACGCGATCTCGACGCCCTCGGCGCGCAGCAATGCCAGATCGTCGTCGAGTGTGCGCGGGTACGCGTCGAGGTCTTCAGTCGGTCCGAACTGCAACGGGTTGACGAAAATCGACACCACCACCACGGCGCCCTGGACCTTCTTGGCCGACCTGACCAGCGTCAGGTGACCCTCGTGCAGGGCACCCATCGTCGGCACCAGCATCACCCTGCGGCCTGTCGCGCGCAGTGCCCTGGTGACGTCGTGAACGTCACGTGGGCTGGAGTAGACGTTGAGTTCGCCTGCGCTGAATCGTGGCTTGGTCATGATTGTCCCGAGGAGTCGGAGAACACTGCGAACACTTCCTTGGGGGCATGTGCGCGCTGCGCGGTGCGCAGCGAGTTGGCCCGATATGCCTGTGCCAGTTGCGGATCCACCTCGGCGAGAGCCCGCAGGTGGCCTGCGACCGCGTTGGCGTCACCGCGCGCGACCGGACCGGTCAGCGCCGCCTGCCCGCGCTGCAGCGAGTTCTCCAGCGACGCCCGCGCCAGCGGGCCGATCACGCGTTCGGCGATGCCGCCCGGCGCGTCGCCAACCAGCTCCTGGCCCAACAACTCCTGACCCCACAACGCCGCCCGCAACGCTTCGACCGCGTCCAGCATCACGGTCACCAGGTGGTTACTCGCGTGTGCCAGTGCGGCGTGATACAGCGTGCGCGCATCCTCGCGCACCCGAAACGGCTCGCCGCTGATCTCGAGCACCAGCGACTGGGCGATCGCGTAGCCGACCTCGTCGGCGGCCGTCACACCAAAACAGGCTTCCGACAGCCTCGCAATGTCCTCGTCCCCGCCGGTGAACGTCATGGCGGGATGGATGGCCAGTGGGATGCAGCCCTGTCCGGTCAACGGCGCCAGTACGCCGATGCCGTTGGCACCCGATGTATGCGCGACGATGGTGCCGGGCCGGACCGCTGAGGTCGCGGCCAGACCGCCGACCAAGCCGGGGAGTTCGGCGTCGGGCACGGCCAGCACCAACAGTTCGGCGCGGCGCGCCACCTCGTCGGGCGGCAGCACCGCGGTGTCGGGCAGCCTGCGTTCGGCACGCTGCCGGGACGCCTGCGAGATCGCGCTGCACGCGACCACCACGTGCTCGGCGCGTTCCAACGCAACACCCAACGCCGTACCGACGCGTCCAGCGGAGATGATGCCGATTGTGAGCCGCGCCGGGCGCAGTCCGGACTCGGGACCCCGCGCGTGCGCTGGGGGCTGCTCCATCGCAGACGACCTCGCAAAATGTCGTGTGTTCATCGTTCCGGTCCTGCGTTGCGGGTACCGGACGGTCGCCACGAGCCTAACTCACTCGTCGCGGCGCCTGCGACGACCGCCTCCGGTCGGGGTGGCCTGGAGCCTGGCCAGCAGTTCGGCGACCGACTGTCCGCCGGTGTCCTCCGCGCTGCGGTGTCGTCGCCCTTCTGAGCGCTCGGCGGGTTGTTCCTGCGCCGGTTCGGGCTCGGGGTGGCGCGGCTCGGTGTGCAGGGTCGGCGGCGCAGGCGGGCGACCGGGATCGGCGGTGTCCGCGGGGGCGGAGTGGCGGCCGCGGCGGGATTCGACGGGCGGGGTCTGCATCGCGGGCTCGGGTGCCCGTCGTCTGCCGACGTATTCGTCGGCTGTTCGGTTCTCGCCCGTCGGTTCTTCCACGGTGGGTGCCACCCAGTTGCTGCCGGGCGCGCCCGCGGGAATCCACTGCCCCTCGGCGGGCGCGGGCTGCCAATCCCTAGTAGGCGCAACCGGTTCCGGTTCCGGTTCCGGTTCCGGTTCCGGTTCCGGTTCCGGTTCCGGGGGCGGAGGCGGCGGTGTCGGCTCCGGCGGCGGCGGCGGTGTCGGCTCCTGTCGCGGTGGCTCCCAAGTGAATTGGGTCGTCGTCTCGGCGGCCGTCGGTGGTGGCGAGGTGTATGCGCGCGGCTGTTCCTCGACGCGATGGCGGCGTCCGCGCTCCTGCTCGGTCTCCGACGGTCTGCGGTGCGCGCCCCCGGCGTCCGGCGGCACCCACTCGGCCTCGGGTTCGGCGGGCACGTCGATGATGGGGCTTTCCTCGGTGGTGGCGTCGAGGTCCTCGCGCTCGTCAGCGTCGAGCCGGCTCGCCATGACCCGACCCGCCGTCTCCGTGGTGCGCGGCCAGTCGCCATAGCTTCGGCTGCGATCGGTTTCCAGCGCGGGCCGATGCGACAGGTCCGCGTCGAACAAGATCTCCAAACTGGCCCGCAGCGCAGCTAATTCGGCGCGCAGACCGGCGACCTCGTCGGCGGCCTGGGCCCGGATCTCCGACGTCAGCTCGCGGCGCAGCTGGGTTTCCACCGTCAACTCGTACTCGCGGCGCGCGGAGATCTCGCGGTCCAACTGCAAGTCGTATACCAGCTTCAGGTCTCGCACCTTGGCTTGGTCGATATCGCTTTGCCTGCGGTAGATCACCGAGACGAACGCCGCCACCACCGCGGCCCACAACGCCAGGATGACAGCCAGTTTCAGCAATTCCACCTTGTTGGTGAACACCAGGGCGGAGCTCGCCCCGATGGCGAGCACCAGCAACACCGTCAGCAGCACCCAACCCGGCCTGCGGACAGCGCGCCTGGAGCGCGTACCGCGAGACAGATCGGCCATGGGCCGACTGTACCCGTCACAGGTCATCTCGCGTGTCGACCCTTTCGGCGATTCGGCGGTCGACGACGCCGGTCAGCTACTCGGTCGCCCCGTCGGCGTTGTCGTGCGGGTCCTGCGGCGACTTGCAGCAATGCTGCAGCCACAGCGCAGCTATCACCAACGCGAGGGCGCTCACGGCGGCGACGACCGCGCCCGCGGTGTCCTCCCCCGCGACCCGCAACGTGCTGCGGCGCGGTAACAGGTAGCACAGCACCGCGATCCACCAGCCGAGGACCAGCGCGCCCACCCAGGCCGACGCCTTGGCGACCAACACCGACCGCGCCACGGCAAGCGGATGAAGCCAACCGCGGGCGTCGCCGATCTCCCCTTCGTTGATTTTGTTTCGCACATAGAACGCCCAGCCGGCCTCGGCGACGGCAACGGCCAGCAGCGAGATCCCCGTCCACACATCGATCGGCGGGAAATAGCGGTACACCAGTACCACCAGCAGGTAGCCCGCCACGGCAGTGAGCGTCGCCGCGGCCGTCAGGTCACGTTTGCGGGTGGGTCCCATCAGCCCAGCGCCACCTCGGTGCGACGCACGCCGTCACGCTCGTCGGGCGCCAGCTCGGCGAGCAGATCGGCGACGGCGCGGCATTGACCAGCGACGGTCAACGTCGCGGCCGGGTCCACCGCCAGCCACGGGATCAACACGAACGCCCGCTGATGCGCCAGCGGGTGCGGCAACGTGAGTTCGGCGTCGTGCGAGGTGACCTCGCGCTGCCCGTCGTGGCAGACCACGAGATCGACGTCGAGGGTGCGCGGACCCCACCGCTGCTCCCGGACACGCTCGGCGGCCGCTTCCAGCTCCTGCGCCCGATGTAGCCAACCGCGGCAGTCCAGCGCCGGATCGTCGGCGATCAGCACCGCGTTGAGGAACGATCCCTGTTCGACGCCGCCCCACGCATCCGTCTCGTACACCGGCGACACCGCACGCACCGCGCCGTCGAGACCGTCGACCACCGACTGCAGCCGAGCCTGCCGATCGCCGAGATTGGACCCGATGGACAGAACGACCCGGCTCACCCGGCACCTCCGCGGCCACCGCGCCGGGACCGCCTCGCCGTCACAGCCACATCCGAGAAGGTCAACGGGATCGGTGCCGACGGTTTGTGCACGACGACCTCGACAGCGTGCACCCGGTCATCGGCCATCACGTCGTCGGCGATCTCACCCGCCACCGTTTCGATGAGCTTGCGCGGCGGCCCGGAGACAACATCGGCCGCCCGTTGCGCCAGTGCGCCGTAGTCGAGCGTGTCGGCAAGATCGTCGCTTGCCGCGGCTGCCGCCAGGTCGACCCACACCGTGATGTCGACGACGAAGTCCTGCCCGTCGCGCCGCTCGTGGTCGTACACACCATGGAAACCGCGAACGGTTAAGCCGCGCAACTCGATTCGATCAGCCATGGTCAGCCGTTCCAAGCCTCGACGACTTTGAGCGCATCCACCGTCGCCTGCACGTCGTGCACCCGCACCCCCCACGCCCCGTTCAACACGGCCAGCGCCGAGATCACCGCGGTGGCGGTTTCCCTGCCGTCCGGTGTCCGCGGTTCACCGTCGGATCCGGCCAGCAGGGTGCCGAGGAAGCGCTTGCGGGACGCGCCGACGAGCACCGGTAGACCGGTCGCGACGAAGCGCGGCAACGCGCGCAGCAACGCCCAATTGTGTTGTGCTGTCTTGGCGAATCCCAGGCCGGGGTCGATGATCAGCTTGGCCGGGTCGACGCCGGCGGCCACGGCCGCATCCACGCTGGCCATCAGCTCGTCGTGGACCTCCGCGACCACGTCGCGGTAGGTGGGCACCTCGTGCGGCCGGGCCGTCCCGACCGCCCGCCAGTGCATCAGCACCCACGGCACTTTCGCGTCGGCCAGCAGTGGCGCCATGTTCGGATCGGCGCGCCCGCCGGACACGTCGTTGACGATCTGGGCGCCGTTCTCCAGCGCCGCCTGCGCCACCTCGGCGTGCATGGTGTCGATGCTGACTGTGATGCCATGTCCGGCAAGCTCTTTGATCACCGGCAGCACGCGTCCCGATTCGATACGCGGCTCGATGCGGGTGGCGCCGGGGCGGGTCGACTCACCTCCGACGTCGACGATCGCGGCGCCTTCGGCGGCCAGCGAGAGCCCGTGATCGACCGCGCGGTCGCGGTCCAAGAACAGTCCCCCGTCCGAGAAGGAATCGTCAGTGACATTGACGACCCCCATGACCTGCACGCGCGTCGCGGTCACCTCCGCAGGATGAGATCCAGCGCCTCGGCCCTTGACGCTTTATCGGTCTTGAACTGGCCACGCACCGCCGACGTCGTGGTGACCGCGCCCGGTTTGCGGACTCCGCGCATCGCCATGCACAGATGCTCGGCCTCGACGACCACGATCGCCCCGCGCGGGTTCAGCTTGCGCATCAGCGCGTCGGCGATCTGCGCTGTCAGCCGCTCCTGCACCTGCGGACGTTTGGCGTACAGGTCGACCAGTCGGGCGATCTTCGACAACCCGGTGACGCGGCCGTCCACCCCGGGGATGTAGCCGACGTGGGCCACCCCGTGGAACGAAACCAGGTGGTGTTCGCACGTCGAATACATCGGGATCTGCTTGACCAGCACCAGTTCGTCGTGCTGTTCGTCGAAGGTGGTGTCCAGCACCGTATCCGGGTCGGTGTACAGCCCGGCGAACAACTCCTTGTACGCACGGGCCACCCGGGCGGGCGTGTCCTCGAGGCCATGTCGGTCGGGGTCCTCGCCGACGGCGATCAGCAGCTCGCGGACGGCCGACTCGGCGCGTTCCTGGTCGAAGACGCGGTGATTGAACGTGGTCGAGTTGTGGTGCGACACCTGGTCATCCGCTCCTCGGGTGCGCGGAGTCATCAAGCCTCCGTTGTGTGTCAGCCGTTGGACCGGCTGGTGTCCTGTCCCGGATCCTCGCTCGGTCCCGGCGCGGGCTGGGTGCCCTGCGGGGCCGGA
This sequence comes from Mycobacterium sp. ACS1612, assembly GCF_001667505.1. Lineage (GTDB taxonomy): Bacteria > Actinomycetota > Actinomycetes > Mycobacteriales > Mycobacteriaceae > Mycobacterium. Next base: position 118,297 of record NZ_LZHZ01000005.1, on the reverse strand, counting down.
TGTCCTTGCTGCGGATAGGGCTGGTACGGATACGGGTTCTGCCAGTGCGGCGGCGGGTACCAGTAGCCGTGCTGCGGCTGTTGGCCCTGCGGCTGCTGGCCGGGAGCCTGCGGCGGCGGCGGCCAGCCGGGGGCATGCCAGCCGGCGGGCGCGCCGTAGTCCGGCTGGGTCGGCGCGTTGGCGGGAAGTCCGTTGGCGCCGTTGCCGTTTGTGTTGGTCTGGTGCGCCTGCCGGGCCGCCGCTTCCCTGCTCGCCTGGGCGATAGCCGCCTTGAAGGCGGGTTCCGGGACGGGCTTGGGCCACGGCTCACCGCGTTCGATGGCCAACTCGCCCGGCGTCTTGATCGGCGGCTTGTCGGACGGCACGCGGCCGCCGAAGTCGTCGAACATGGTCAGCCGCGGCCGCTTCTTCACGTCGCCGAAGATGGCCTCCAGCTCGGCGCGGTGCAGCGTCTCCTTCTCGAGCAGTTCGCCTGCCAAAGTGTCGAGCACGTCGCGGTATTCGGTCAGGATCTCCCAGGCCTCGGTGTGCGCGGCCTCGATGAGCTTGCGGACCTCGTCGTCGATGATCTGGGCGACCTCATGGCTGTAATCGGCCTGAGTGCCCATGGTGCGGCCGAGGAACGGGTCGCCGTGTTCGGTGCCGTACCGCACCGCGCCCAGTTTGGAGCTCATGCCGTATTCGGTGACCATCGCGCGGGCGATCTTGGTGGCCTGCTCGATATCGGACACCGCGCCGGTGGTGGGCTCGCGGAACACCAGTTCCTCGGCGGCGCGTCCGCCCATCGCGAACACCAGTCGGGCAATCATCTCCGAGCGGGTCATCAGACCTTTGTCGTCCTCGGGCACCGCGACGGCGTGCCCGCCGGTGCGACCGCGGGCCAGAATCGTCACCTTGTAGATGGGCTCGATGTCGGGCATCGCCCATGCCGCGAGCGTGTGGCCGCCTTCGTGGTAGGCGGTGATCTTCTTCTCCTGCTCGCTGATGATGCGGCTCTTGCGCCGCGGCCCGCCGACGACGCGGTCCACGGCCTCCTCGAGCGCGGGCCCGGTGATCACGGTGCCGTTCTCGCGCGCGGTCAGCAGCGCGGCCTCGTTGATCACGTTGGCCAGGTCGGCGCCGGACATGCCGACGGTGCGCTTGGCCAGACCGTCGAGGTCGGCATCGGGCGCGATCGGCTTGCCTTGCGAGTGCACACGCAGCACCGCACGACGGCCTGCCAGATCGGGGTTGGACACCGGGATCTGGCGGTCGAAGCGGCCCGGCCGCAGCAGCGCCGGGTCGAGGATGTCGGGACGGTTGGTGGCGGCGATCAGGATGACGCCCTGCCGGTCACCGAAACCGTCCATCTCGACGAGCAACTGGTTCAGGGTCTGCTCGCGTTCGTCGTGGCCGCCGCCCAGGCCGGCGCCGCGCTGGCGGCCGACGGCATCGATCTCGTCGACGAAGATGATGCACGGGCTGTTCTGCTTGGCCTGCTCGAACAGGTCGCGCACCCGGGAGGCGCCGACGCCGACGAACATCTCGACGAAGTCCGAACCTGAAATCGTGAAGAACGGAACCCCGGCCTCGCCTGCGACCGCCCTGGCCAACAGAGTCTTGCCGGTGCCTGGCGGCCCGTAGAGCAGCACACCCTTGGGGATCTTGGCGCCCAGCGCCTGATACCTGCTGGGGTTCTGCAGGAAGTCCTTGATCTCGTAGAGCTCCTCGACGGCTTCGTCGACGCCTGCCACGTCGGCGAACGTGGTCTTGGGCATGTCCTTCGACAGCTGTTTGGCCCTCGACTTGCCGAATCCGAAGCCCATTCGGCCGCCGGTCTGCATCCGGGAGAACATCACGAACAGGCCGACCAGCAGGAGCAGCGGCAGCAGATAGATCAGCAGCGAGCCGAGCATGCTGCCCTGGTTCACCACCGTGTTGATCTTGGTGTTCTTCGCGCTCAGCGCGTCGAAGAGGGGCACGGCGTACCCGGTCGGGTACTTGGCGATGACCTTGTCGCTGTTGTCGGTGTCGGCGTTGCCGTTCTTCAGCTCGAGCCGTAACTGCTGCTCGCGGTCGTCGATCTGCGCGCTCTTGACGTTGTCGCTGCTGATCTGGGCCATCGCCACCGAGGTGTCGACGGGTTTGTAGCCGCGGGTGTCGTCACTGAAATAGAAGAACGACCAGCCGAGCAACAGCACCACGGCGATCGCGGTGAGCGTGCGGATCACATTTTTCCGGTTCATCAAGCATCGGCCCTCGCGGGCAGGTCCTTCCAATACGCGCAGCTGGAATAGTTCAGGCTACCGCTAGACCAACGAAGGAAGGTTCCCGGCGGTTCTCTCGGGCACTCTTTCGGCAACCACCGCCCTGTGCTTGGCTGTGGTCGTGCTCACCTCGACCGAGCGGTTAGTCGAGACCAACGGCGTTTCGCTGCGGTTGTACGAGGCAGGTGAGGCGGGTGCTCCCGTCGTCGTATTGGCCCACGGCTTTCCCGAACTGGCCTACTCGTGGCGACACCAGATCCCGGTGCTCGCGGCGGCCGGCTATCACGTGCTGGCCCCCGATCAACGCGGCTACGGCGGCTCCGAGCAGCCTGAGGCCGTCGACGACTACGACATCCACGCCCTCACCGGCGATCTCGTCGGCCTACTCGACGAGATCGGCACCGAACGGGCGGTGTTCATCGGCCACGACTGGGGAGCCATGGTGGTGTGGCACACCGCCGTGCTGCACCCGCAGCGCGTCAGGGCGGCCGCGGGCCTGTCGGTCCCGCCCATTCCGCGTGCCCGGTCCCGACCCACCGAGCGTTGGCGACAGAAGTTCGGCGAGGACTTCTACATGTTGCGCTTCCAGGAACCAGGGGTTGCCGAGGCCGAGATGGAGGCCGACGTGGCCGCCACGATGAGCGGGATGTTCGCCGGTCTGGCGGCGGGGCCGGCACCGCTGCCGAACTGGATCAGCGCCCGAGAGTTCGAGCGTTACGTGGCCGAATTCAGCAGGACCGGATTCACCGGCGCGCTGAACTGGTACCGCAACTACGACCGCAACTGGGAGTCGACGCCGCAGTTGGCCGACGCGAAGATCGAGGTGCCCGCACTGTTCGTCGGCGGGACGGCCGACCCGGTGGGCCCGACGATGAATCCCGCCCGCGCCCACCAGATGGTGGCGGGGCCGTACACAGAGAAGTGGATCGAAGGCGCGGGCCACTGGGTGCAGCAGGAGCGGCCCGACGAGGTCAATGGCATCCTGCTGGCATTCCTCGCAGAACTGGAGCAGTCATGACAGACAGACCGTTGAACTTCGGCGTCTTCATCACGCCGTTCCACCCGGTTGGCCAATCCCCCACCGTTGCACTGGAATACGACCTGGACCGCACCGTCGCACTGGACAAGCTCGGGTACGACGAGGTGTGGTTCGGCGAGCACCATTCCGGCGGATACGAGTTGATCGCCTGCCCGGAGGTGTTCATCGCGGCTGCCGCCGAGCGCACCAAGCACATTCGGCTGGGCACCGGTGTGGTTTCGCTGCCCTACCACCATCCGCTGATGGTGGCCGACCGGTGGGTGCTGCTGGACCATCTCACCCGCGGGCGGGTGATGTTCGGCACCGGGCCTGGAGCGCTGCCGTCCGATGCCTACATGATGGGCATCGACCCGGTCGAGCAGCGCCGGATGATGCAGGAGTCACTCGAGGCGATCCTAGCGCTGTTCCGCGCGGCACCCGACGAGCGGATCGACCGGCAGTCCGACTGGTTCACGCTGCGCGACGCGCAATTGCACATCCGTCCGTTCACCTGGCCGTATCCCGAAATCTCCACCGCGGCAATGATTTCCCCGTCGGGGCCGCGGCTGGCCGGCGCGCTCGGCACGTCGCTGCTGTCGCTGTCGATGTCGGTCCCCGGCGGTTATGCGGCACTGGAGAACACCTGGCAGGTGGTGACGGATCAGGCGTCGAAGTCGGGCCGTGACGAACCCGACCGCGCCGACTGGCGGGTGCTGGCCATCATGCATCTGGCCGACACCAGGGAGCAGGCCATCGACGACTGCACGTACGGATTGCAGGACTTCGCGAACTATTTCGGCGCGGCCGGGTTCGTGCCCTTGTCGAATGCCAGCGACGGTGCCGCGGGAACACAATCGCCGCGGGATTTCGTCGCCGAATACGCGGGCATGGGCAATTGCTGCATCGGCACCCCCGGCGACGCGGTGGCCTACATCCACGACCTGCTCGAGCAGTCCGGTGGATTCGGCACGCTGCTGCTGCTCGGCCACGACTGGGCCTCACCCGCGGCCACCTACCACTCCTACGAACTGTTCGCCCGCGAGGTGATCCCGCACTTCAAGGGTCAGTTGATCGCACCGCGGGCATCGCACGACTGGGCAAAGGGCATGCGCGACAAGCTGCTCGGCCGCGCAGGCGAGGCGATCGTCAAGGCGATCAGCGAGCACACCGACGAACTGAAGGAACAGAAGTCCTGATGCGCGCCTCGGTGCTGCGCGGCGGTCGCATGGTACTCCGCGACGACGTGGCCGAACCGGTCCCCGGACCGGGCCAGGTGCTGGTCGGCGTAAAAGCGTGCGGAATCTGCGGCTCTGACTTGCATTTCGCCCAACACGGCGCGGACGTCCTGGAACTGAACAACCAGATCGAGGGCTTCGGCGGCGGCACCATGAACATCGATCTGAACCGCGACATCTTTATGGGTCACGAGTTCAGCGCCGAGCTGCTGGAGGCGGGTCCCGACACCGAAGCCCCCGCCGCGGGCACACTGGTCACCTCACTGCCGGTGCTCGTGTCGGCGACCGGCGTCGAGCCAATCGTTTACTCCAACAAGACCATCGGTGGATACGCCGAGCGGATGCTGTTGAGCGCGCCCCTGGTGACGCCGATTCCGAACGGACTGGACCCGCGGCACGCTGCGCTGACCGAACCGATGGCCGTCGGCCTGCACGCGGTGAACAAGTCCTCGATCCAGCGCGGCGAGGCGGCGTTGGTGCTGGGCTGTGGGCCGATTGGGCTCGCGGTCATCGCCGGTCTGCGTCGTCTCGGTGTGGAAAGTATTGTCGCAGCCGACTTTTCGGCACGCCGACGCGACCTGGCGCAGGCCATGGGCGCCACCGCCACCGTCGACCCCGCCGAAGCCTCCCCGTTCGACAGCGCACGGCCTGCGGTCATCTTCGAGGCGGTCGGCGTGCCTGGCATCATCGACGACATCCTGCGTCGGGCGCCGGTCGGCGCACGCGTCGTCGTAGCGGGCGTCTGCATGCAGGCCGACACCTTCCACCCGTACTTCGCGATCGCCAAGCAGATCAACGTGCAGTTCGTCCTGGCCTACGACCCGACCGAGTTCACCGATTGCCTGCGCGCGATCGCCGAGGGCGACATCGACGTCGCACCGATGATCACCGGGGAGGTCGGTCTGGACGGCGTCGGCGCCGCGTTCGACGACCTGGCCCATCCCGATGCGCACTGCAAGATCCTGGTGACTCCCTGACGGTATGGTGCCAGGCATGCCCACCCGTCTGCTTCTCATCGCCGCGGCGGCGCTTGCCGCCGTTGGACTCTCGGCCTGCGACTCGACATCCGGGCCAACGGGCTCCTCCGACAACCAAACCCGTCAAGTCACCGTGGTGGGGGCGGGTGAGGTGCAGGGTGCGCCAGACACGCTGAACGTCAACGCGTCCATCGAGTTCGTCGCGCCCGACGTCAGTGGCGCGATGAACCAGACCAGCGATCGTCAGCAGGCGGTCATCGACGCGTTGGTCGGGGCAGGCATCGACCGCAAGGACATCAGCACCTCGAATGTCAGCCTGCAGCCACAGTTCGCGGGCGGCGACAGCACCACCATCGTCGGCTACCGTGCGAACAATTCGATCGACATCAAGGTCCGCAAGCTCGACACCGCATCGCAGACGCTGGCGTCGATCATCAACACCGGCGGCGACGCCACCCGGATCAACTCGGTGAACTATTCGCTCGACGACGACTCACAGCTGGTGAAGGACGCCAGGGCGCGCGCGTTCAACGACGCCAAGGACCGCGCTCAGCAGTACGCACAGCTGTCCGGGCTGCACCTCGGCAAGGTCGTCTCGATCACCGAGTCGGGCGGGTCCCCGCCGCCCACCCCGCTGCCCAACTTCAAGGGCGCCGAGATGGCAGCGGTGCCGGTGGAACCCGGTCAGCAGACCGTGAACTTCTCCGTGACGGTCATCTTCGAGCTCACCTGATTTCCGTCAGGCCGGTGACACCACCACCGGGATGCCGTTGAGCACGGCGGTTCCCGACAGCGGGTCGAGCTGTCCGCCGTCGTTGAGTTGGTTGACGTTGACACCCGGTTGGTCGGCGGCGACCAGCTGACGGGTGCCGCCGCGGTCGTGTCCCCAGCCGTGCGGCAGCGAGACGACACCGCGCCGCATGCCCGGCGTCAGCTCGATCGGCGCCACCAGGTCGCCGCCGGGGCCCTTGATCGACGCGTTGTCCGTCAACCCGAGTTCGGCGGCATCGTCCGGATGGATCTGCAACGTGCAGCGGTTGGTGCCGCCGGCCAGCGCAGGCAGGTTGTGCATCCAGCTGTTGTTCGAACGCAGGTGCCGACGACCGATCAGCACGAAGCCGTCGTCGTCGCGGCCCAGCGAATCCCGCAGCCGCGCCACGTCGGCGATCAACGCCTCCGGAGCGAGTTCGATTCGGCCTGAACGTGTTTTGAGCACCTCGGGGATCCGCGGCTGCAGCGGGCCGAGGTCGATGCCGTGCGGTGCCGCTTTCAGCCGCTGAAGCGTCAGACTGTCGGGATTGGCGCCGAACGCGTCGCCGTAGGGGCCGAGTCGCAGCATCATGTCCAGCCTGCGTTCGTAGCCGGGTCCGTCGATCAGCATCGCGATCATCTCATCGACTGCGCGCCCGGCCACCGGCGAATGCGGGTCCGCGGCCTCCTTCTCGAGGGTGGTGGTGATGACCTGTTGGTCGACCAGGCCAGGATCCTGGTCGTGGCCCACGCCGTAGAGGATCAGCGCCAGCCGCGACAGGATCTCCGGTTCGTCGGGCCTGCCGTCCAACGCCACGGCGGGCGGCGTATAGCGGGCGTTGTTGCGCACCGCGAGGTTGTTCAGCGCGAAGTCGTAGTGACCGGCCCGCGACGGCGGCGGTGGCGGCATGATCACGTCGGCGTGACACGTGGTCTCGTTGAGATACGGGTCGATGCTGAGCATGAACTCGACGCTGTCGAGCGCACGGTCGAGGCGGTCGCCGTCGGGAGCCGACAGCACCGGGTTGCCCGCGATCGTGATCATCGCCTTGATCTGGCCGTCCCCTTCGGTGTCGATTTCCTCGGCGAGCGCGGCGGCGGGTAGTTCGGAGAGCGCCTCCGGATACCCCGAGACGCGGCTGTGCCATCGCCCGGTGGCGAAACCCTTGCCGGGCCCGGCGGGTCGCGGTGCCGGCATCGCCGCGCCGAGCGGGAACATCGCGCCACCCGGTCGGTCGAGGTTTCCGGTCAGCACGTTGATGACGTCGACGAGCCAGCTGCCGATTGTGCCGAATTCGACTGTGGACGTACCGATTCGGCCGTACACCGCCGCCGTGGGCGCCGCTGCGATCTCACGGGCCAGGACGCGTATCTCGTCGGCGGCCACACCGCAGTGCGCGGCTACCGTCTCGGGGGCAAACGCGTCGGCCAGTTCGCGGACCTGCTCCAGTCCGTTGACGTGATCGGCCAGGCCGCCGAGATCCGGTGCGACCAGGTCTTCGTCGAACTGCACGTGGACGACGGCGAAAAGCAGCGCGGCGTCGGTGCCGGGCCGCGGGGCGAGGTGGCGGTCGGCCAGTTCGGCGGTGCGGGTGCGCGCCGGGTCGATGACTGTCAGCTTGCCGCCGCGCTTGCGCAGGGCGCGCAGCTTGCCGGGGAAATCGGTGGCGGTGGCCAAACTTCCGTTGGAGACAAGGGGATTCGCGCCGATGATGACCAGATAGTCGGTGCGGTCCAGATCGGGCACGGTGAACGCGACGGGGCTGCCGAACATGTGTCCCAGCGCGACGTGCTTGGGCATCTGGTCCAGCGTGCTGGCGCTGAACATCTGGCGGGTGCGCAGCGCGCGGATGATCAACGGCGCGTAGAGGCTGCCTGCGATCGTGTGCGCGTTCGGGTTGCCGAGGTAGACGCCGACCGACGCGCCGCCGTGGTCACGGATCACCGCGCCGAGCCGCTCGGCGACCACCGCGTAGGCCTCGTCCCAGGTGGCTTCGGTGAGCTCGCCGTCGCGGCGGACCAACGGCCCGCTCAGCCGGTCGGGATCGTTGTCGAGTTCGGCGAAGCTGGCGCCCTTCGGGCAGATGAATCCGTGGCTGAAGACGTCCTCGCGGTCGCCGCGCGCGGCCGTCACCCGGCCGTCGGAGATGGTCAGCGTCAGGCCGCAGGTGGCCTCACACAGCGGGCAGATCCGCAGGGCTGTTTCCGTCATTGAGCTATCTTGCGTCGCGGAGCCCGATCTCCGCCATTACCCGGCACATAACCGACGCCTGTTGGCTCGGAATGCACGTTTTGTACGCGCCTACTCGTACTCTGTCACCAAAACGTGCATTTCGGCGGGCCGGGCTAGGCCGGCGGGGTCAGGACTGCTCGTACACCTTCGGGTCCAGCGTGCCGATGTACGGCAGGTCACGGTAGCGCTCGGCATAGTCGAGGCCGTAGCCGACGACGAACTCGTTGGGGATGTCGAAGCCGACGTAGGCGATGTCGACGTCGGCGCGCACCGCGTCGGGCTTACGCAGCAGCGTGCACACCCGCAGCGACCGCGGACGCCGCGTCGCCAGGTTCCGCAGTAGCCAGGACAACGTCAGCCCGGAGTCGACAACGTCCTCGACGATCAGCACGTCTCGGTCGTTGATGTCGCGGTCCAGGTCCTTGAGGATGCGCACCACACCCGACGACGACGTCGACGAACCGTAGGAACTGACCGCCATGAACTCCAGCTGGGTGGGCAGCGGAATGGCCCGCGCCAGGTCGGTGACGAAGAAGACCGCGCCCTTGAGAACGGTGATCAGGAGCAGGTCTTGGGAGTTCTCGGCGATCGCGTCGCGGTAGTCGTCGCCGACCCGCTCGCCGAGTTCGGCGATCTTGTCCTGGAGCGCCTGCGACGAGAGCAACACCGACTTGATGTCGCCGGGATAAAGCTCCGTAGGTTGCTCGACCACGTCCACAGCGTGCCACACCTTCACACCGGTTCGGTGTGCAGCGTCAGCATCCCGTCGCGGCGCCCCGCGATCAGGCGCCGACTGCGCAGTGGTGAACCGACGGCGACTCCGCCCTGACCGCGCCACGCGGTGACCAGAGTGTCGACGCCGCGGATCTGTTTGTCGGTCAGCCCGCTCGCACCGCCTGCCAGCAGCCAGCCGCGAATCACCCTGCGTCGGAGCGCCTCCGGCAGCGCAGCCAACCGCGCGGTGTCCAGTGCACCGCCGGCCGAGCCGGCAATTGAACCTGAGCCCGTGCCGACCTCGGCCAACGCCTCGTCGGCCAACCGGTCGAGGGCGTCGGTGTCTTCACGCAATGCGGCCGCGGTGCGGGCCAGCGCCTCGGCGACCCCGCCGCCGAGCACGTCCTCCAGCAACGGCAGTACCTCGGAGCGCAGTCTGCTGCGGGTGAATCGGCGGTCGGCGTTGTGCGGGTCGTGCCACGGAGTCAGGCCCAACTCGTCGCACGCCGCATGGGTCACCGCGCGGCGGACGCCGAGTAGCGGGCGGTACCACGGCGGATCGCTGGGCCGCATCCCTGCGATCGACCGCGGACCCGAACCCCTGCCGAGCCCCAGCAGCACCGTCTCGGCTTGGTCGTCGAGTGTGTGCGCCAACAGCACCGAGGCGTCGTCGCGCGCGGCATCCAGCGCCCGGTAGCGGGCGGCGCGCGCGGCGGCCTCAGGTCCGCCCTCGGTACCGACGTCGACACAAAGCACTTGCGCCTCAACGCATCCCAATGTCAGCGCCTGTTGCCGGGCGGTTGCCGCGACGCGACCGGAGTCGGGTTGCAGCCGATGATCGACGATCAGTGCGCTGGTCGGTCTCACCGCGGCGGCCACCGCGGTCAGCGCCAACGAATCCGCGCCGCCGGACAGCGCGACACACCAGCGTTGCTCGTCGGCGACGAACTCGCTGGCGAATGCGGCCAGCGCCGACTTCAGCGTCGCTACAGCACCCTGTCGATCCATCGCTGCGGCTCGTCGATTTCGGTTGGCAGCGGCAAGGTTTCGGCGTTCGACCAGACAGCGTTGAAGCGGGCCATCCCGACCCGGCCGACGACATGGTCGACGAACGCCTTACCGCGGGTGTACTGGCTGAGCTTGGCGTCGAAACCGAGAAGGGCCCGCACGATGCGCTGCAGCGGAGGCTGTTTGCGTCTGCGGCGCTCGTCGAACCGGCGCCTGATGGTGGCGACGGTCGGCACCACCGCCGGGCCGACCCCGTCCATCACGTGGTCGGCATGCCCCTCCAGCAGAGTGCCCAACACCAGCAGTTGGTCGAGCGCGCGGCGCTGCGGTTCCGATTGCACAGCGCGCAGCAACCCGAGCACACCGGTCGAATTCGGTTCGGGCGCAACGCCATCGCGCCTGTTGCGAACCAACTCGGCAAGTCGGCCGACCACCTCGGTGATGTCCTGGGTGGCGTCGTCCGTCAGCACGGCCAGCGACTGTGACATGTGCTCGGCCAGCCAGGGATTGGCCCGGAACTGCACTCGGTGTGTGACTTCATGCAGGCACACCCACAGCCGGAAGTCGGCTGGCAACACCCGCAATTGGCGTTCGACGGCGATGACGTTCGGATAGACCAGCAACAGTTCGCCGCCGTTGGGCCCGAACGGGTCGTACTGGCCGAGAATGCCCGACGAGATGAACGCCAGCACCGCGCCGGTTTGCGCACCGGTGATGCGGCTGGTGATCATGCCGCGTGGACTTTGCGTGCCGCCGGTCATCACCCGCATGGATTGCGTTGCGGCGCGGATCCATTCGACGCGGTCGACGACGTGGGCCTCGGGAATCTCACCACCCTCGTTGAGGCCGGTCACCTCGCGGACTGGTAGTTCGGCGCTGCGGGACGCCTCGGCCAACTGCTCGATGACCTGTCGGCGGGTGTAGTCGGTGGCGGCGGGACCTGGACGCGCGAGTTTGGCGCCCACGGTGGCGGCGAACTGCCAGTCGACGGCGCGGCCGACGGTCAGCTTCGGTTTGGTCGACGAATTCATGTGCTGCACCCGCAGGATCGCAGCGCCGCGGCCAGGGTGTCGATCGCCGTTCGGCCCGTAGGCCCGGCGTTGTTGGAGATGAACGCGAAGGTGAGCACCCGCCCGCTGGCGTCGGTGACGATGCCTGCCAACGAATTGGTTCCGGTCAGCGAGCCCGTCTTGGCCCTCAGGTAACCCGCGGCCGCCCGGCCGGCGTCCGTGTCGAGGTAGCGGTTGGACAGCGTGCCGCTGCCCCCGGCGATCGGCAGCAGGTCGACCAGGGGCCGCAGCTTGGGATGGTCGTTGCCTGCGGCCGCATTGACCACCTCGTCGAGCGTCTCGGCCGTCAATCGGTCGTCGACCGACAGTCCGCTGGAGTCGACCAGATGCGAATTGCTGGTGTCGATCTTGGCCCTGTCGAGTTCGCCGAGCACGGCCCGCACGGCGCCGTCGAAACTCTGCGGCTTGCCTGCCTGCGCGGCGACCTCACGGCCGATCGACTCCGCCATCACGTTGTCCGATTCGTTCATCATCTGGCGCAGCCGCTCCAGCAGGGGCGGCGACTGCACCGACGCGATCTCCTGACCGCCGCGCACCCCGTTGGGCAGCATGGTCACGGTCGCCGGGTCCACCCTCAGCGCGACGGCCAGCGCGCGCCCCGCATCCAGGGCGGGGCTGGTGGAGCGCCCGGACTCGACGGTGACCGGCTGGGTGCGGCCGGCGTCGAGCATCACGGCCTCCATCGGCGCGATGTCGCCACCCCCGATATCGGCGGGATCCCAGCCCGGCGCCATGGTCGGACCGCTGAACGCGCTGACGTCCACCTGGACGGTGGTGACGTCGATACCGCTGCGACGCACCTGGTCGGCCAGATCGCTGATCCGGGCCGCACCCTTGTACCAGGTCGGTTTGCCCGGTGGCGCGGCCGACAGAGTCGGGTCGCCCCCACCCTTGAGCACGACGACGCCGGGTTGCCCGGTCGACAGCACACGGGTGGTCAGCCGCGCGTCGCGGTCGAGCGCCAGCAGCGCGGCGGCAGTGGTCAGCGTCTTGTTCACCGACGCCGGCTGCATCGGCACATCTGCGCCCTGCGCCCACAACTGCGCGCCGGTGATCGCATCGGTGATCCTTCCGGTCAGGGCGCCCAGGTTCGGGTCGGCCACCAGCGGCGCCAGCAGCCCGGCCAACCGGTCGGGGGTCGGCTTGGTCGCCGAGTCGCCGACCGGGACGACGCCGGGGGCTGCGGTCGCCGCGGCCGGCGCCGGCTTCACGACCTGGGCATCGCTGGTCGAGTTGCCGCTGGTGAGCACGGCGGCCACCGCGACGACGGCGGCCACCAGCAGCAGCACCGCCACGCCGATCAGCACATGCGTTGATCGCCGCCACTGCGTCGGCCGCATAACTCTCCCGCTCTGTTGCCCAGCACCTCACAGCAGCGTATCCCTCCGTTAGGGTGAGGCCCGTCCTGTCAGACCTGTGCACATGCGTGAGGAGCCGCGGCGGTGGAGTTCGACGTCGTCATCGAGATCCCCAAGGGATCGCGCAACAAATACGAGGTGGACCACGAAACCGGCCGCGTGAAGCTGGACCGCTATCTGTTCACCCCGATGGGTTATCCGACCGATTACGGCTTCTTCGAGAACACCCTCGGTGAGGACGGCGATCCGCTGGATGCGCTGGTCCTGCTGCCCGAGTCGGTGTTCCCCGGCTGCATCGTCGAGGCGCGACCGGTCGCGATGTTCAGAATGACCGACGAAGCGGGCGGCGACGACAAGCTGCTGTGCGTGCCTGCCGGTGACCCGCGCTGGGACCACATTCAGGACCTCGACGATGTGCCCGCCTTCGAATTGGAGGCGATCAAACACTTCTTCGTGCACTACAAGGACCTGGAACCGGGCAAGTTCGTCAAGGCCGCTGACTGGGTGGGCCGAGAGGAAGCCGAAGCGGAGTTGAAGGCCTCCGTCGAGCGCTTCAAACAGGCCGGGCACTAGCGGTAGCTGATTTTTTCGCTCCTCACGTCCGCGGTAGCTAATTTCGCTCCTCACGTCCGCGGTGATTTTTCCTCGCCGTAACACACGGTAACGTCGGCGTGCTCTGCACACTTGAAGATTGCTGTGTGTTGATGCATCAGGGAATCGGCCTGGACGCGTTCAACGCAATGCCGATGCGTCGAGCCGTGCATGCGATCTACGAGTGTTGCTACAGCGTGCCGCTGGCCGCCGACCTCGCCCGCGGCCGCCCGTACGACAGCCACGACCGGTTGTTCCGCCACGCCGACGCCCTGTTGTTCGGGCTTTCGGAGGATTCGATCAACTCGATCCTGCAGGCCTACCCCGACGTCGGACGGCGGCCGGGCAGCGAGAAGTCCGCGGCCGAACAATGCGCCGTGTGGTGCGACCAGGCCGAGGTGATGGACAAGCTCACCGTCGCCTCCAAGCGCTACCTGGAGCACTTCGGCTTCGGGTTCGTGATGTTCGTCAACGGCAATTCGGCGCAGGACGTGCTGGCCACCATGACCGACCGGCTGCACAACGACTGCGACACCGAGCGCAAGATCGTGCGCAACGAGTTGGCGCGCATCAACCGGACCCGGCTCGAGCGCATGCTCGGCCCGGAAGGCGGTTACGACAACTGGTGAGGCTAGGCCGCCTGCCAGTCCTGGATCGCGGTGTCCTGTTTCCTGCCCAGTTCGAGGACCAGGTCCTCGGGCGCGGGATCGCTTGGCGCGCCCGCGAATTCGATGGTGGCCGCGGCATTGCCCTGGGTGAAGGACAGGACGGTCACGGACTTCGAACCGTCCGGTGACATGCCCGTCAGTATCGTCCCGCCCGAACCAACGTCAGCGGGTTGGGATTTGCCGTCCGCGACCGCCAGTTGTCCCCTCGCCGCGTCCAACGCGGCCGTTGCGGCCTGCGTGTCGGGCAGCACGAGGATGGTGCTCGTGATCGTGCGACTGCCGTCGCGGTGGGTGTAGACCGTCTCGACACCTGGCTGCCCATCCGGATTGAACACGGCGGGCGCCGCGTTGTAGGCGAGCGAGTCGGTGATCAAATTCGGGTCCACCGGCAACGCGCTGAAATCGCCCGGTTGTGCTGCGGCATAACCGAACCCGCTGAACGTCAGCGCCGCGGCCGCAGCGACTCCGCCGGCGATTGTCTGAACTCTCTTCACGTCGTGCTCCTATCCGTCAGCAGGGGTAGCAGCCGAATCCGCGCCAACCGTCGCGCCAAACCCATCCGGGCCCGCAGCCCATCCCGCCGGTCGTGCCGTAGCAATCGAGCATCTGCACCTTGGGTCCGACCGGCACCGCCGGCTGTGTGGCCACATTCGTGTCGTGTGAGCTCTGCGCCGCGTATGCCGTCTGCGCGGTGGCCACCGAGCCGAACATCATCGCGGTTATGGCAAGGGCCATGCCGAGTTTGCGCATCAGATTCCTCCGCCCGTGCTGGGAATTTGCAGTGCAAACGGTACGCCGCCCGCGCGCGTTTTGGACGCATTGGACAAACAACTCCGCGTCGATGCCGCATGATGGCCCGATGAACGATGCCGTGAACGGTCACTGCGAGAGTCGCTTCGCCAAGGTCGCCGACGCACTGGCCGACGAACTCGCCAAAGGCGAGGAACTGGGCGCCTCGATCGCCGTCGATATCGACGGCGACATGGTGGTCGACGTCTGGGGCGGCCACGCCGACCGCGCGAAGACGACGCCGTGGGCGCAGGACACGATCGTGAACTTCTTCTCGTGCACGAAGACCCTGACCGCGCTTGCCGCACTGATCGCGATCGACCGAGGCAATATCGACGCGTTCGCTCCGGTCGCCAGTTACTGGCCGGAGTTCGCTCAGAACGGCAAGCAGGACATCGAAGTTCGTCACCTGATGTCGCACACGTCGGGCGTATCGGGTTGGCAGGTGCCGTTCGGCATCGAAGACATCTACGACTGGGAGAAGGCGACTGACCACTTGGCCCGCCAGGAGCCCTGGTGGCCCCCGGGGTCGGCGTCCGGCTATCACGCCGTCAACTACGGGCACCTGATCGGCGAGGTGATCCGGCGCGCCACCGGCAAAACCCTCAAAGAGTTCGTGCGCGACGAGATCGCCGCACCCCTGCAGGCCGACGTGCAGATCGGTCTCGGCCCCGCAGATGAGCACCGCGTCGCGGAGGTGATTCCCCCTCCGCCGCTACCCATCTCACTCGACGACCTACCCCACGACCACCCCGCCTACAAGACATTCGCGGGTTTCCCGCCCGACGAGAACACCGCGCTGATCGTCGAGACAACGCCCTGGCGCCGCGCCGACATCGGCGGTGTCAATGGTCACGGCAACGCCCGCGCGCTGGCGCGCGCCCTGTCACCAATCTCGTTGGGCGGCAAGGCCAACGGCGTGCAGTTGCTGAGTGAGGACACCATCGACCTGATCTTCCAGGAGCAATCCAACGGTATCGACCTGGTGCTGATGGTGCCGTTGCGGTTCGGCATCGGGTTCGGATTGCCGTCGCCGGAAAGCGTTCCCGGGGTGCCGGAGGGCAGGGTCTGCTTTTGGGGCGGCTGGGGCGGATCGATGGTGGTGATGGCCCCCGACCACCGCGCCACCTTCTCCTATGTCATGAACAGGATGGGTCCGGGGACAACGGGAACCGAGCGCACCATCCGCTACGCCGACCTCATCTTCGACGCGCTTGGTTGACGGTTACTTGGCCGCCGGCGTGAGTTTCGACTCACCCGGCGACGCAGGCGATTTCTTGGCGCGCAGACGCCTGGCGTAATTCATCGCGGGCTTTTCGACCAGGTAGAACGTGACGGTCGCGGCCAGGATCGTCACCGCGAGCAGCAGCACGATGTTGTGCAGCATGCCCGGCAGCGTGTCGGCCGCCATCCACCCGAGCTTGCCGAGCAGGAGCAGCATCGGGAAGTGCCACAGATACGCCGACAGCGAGATCTCGCCGACGTAGCGGATCGGGCGGACGTCGAGGAAGGTCGCCAACTTCGATTTCCGGCCGTGCGCAAGGGGCACGACGACGATGAGGATCATCAGGGCCGCGACCACACCGACGCCCGCCGTCACGAATTGCACTGCGATGCCGAAGAAGGCGGCGCTGACCACCAGCACGGGGAGTATCGCGACAGCACTGGCCATCCGGATGCGTCGACTGATCCGCAGCGGCAGCGCGCCGCGCTCGATCGCGACGAACACGACCGCGGCGAACATCCCCATCGCGAAGTTGTCCGCGTTGGTGAGGATGCTCTTGGTGAAGACCGCGGCGATGTTCGGACCCCAGTTGAGCAGAATGAAGTCGGTGGTGCCCGCATACTGATTCACCACCGGAATAAGCGAGCGGCCGATCAACCCGACCAGCAACAAGATGGTGGGCGCCAACATGGCGACGACGAACGGATTTCGTCCGCTGCGCTTGCGCAGACCGAACACCGCAAACCCCAGCAGCGGCAGCGACAGGTAGAACGCGTACTCCAACGTCAGCGACCAGGACGGCCCGATGCCCGTTTGGATGTACGCAGGAAAATACGTCTGCACCAACGCCAGGTTGGCCAGCAATTCACCGGGGGCGGTGATGACGCCGATTCCGGTCTTGGCGTCGTCGGGCATCAGCGACGCATTGTCGACATAGGACAGCCGCAACACGAAATTCACGATCAGAAAGATGACCAGGTATGCCGGCATGATCCGGGCGAGGCGGTGTACCGCGTAGTCACGCACATTCGGCATGTGCGCCGAGGACCGCTCGGCAACCACATTTCGGACATATGGCAGGAACAGCAGGAAACCACTTAGCACAAAAAAGTAGACGAGAGAGAAACCGAAGACATTCGTCTTCCAGACGTGCGCGGTGTGGGCGGTGTAGTAGCCCGTGACGTGGGTGATCGCGATGCTCAGACACAGCAGCCCGCGCACGCCATCCAGCCCGATAATCCTCGCCCGCCTGTGAGTTTGCTGCGGGGAATCGACCTTCGTGGCGTCCGCCTCGGTCGAATCTGTGGTGGGTTGCGTGGTCATCGCGCCTCGAAATTGACGCGGATAGCAAAAACGCGCAAAGGACGCCCCTGTTTCATAAAGAGTTGCACTACCTGCTGCGCCATCGTCACAGCAACGAAAGTTCACGACCAGCCAGCTAAGAAACTGTACATCGCGGCTGGTGTTTTCGCATACAAACAGCACTAGGCATGCTACCCACTTGACGTCACGACGCCGCCGGATTGTATTGCCGGAATAAGTTCAGTTACGTGACCTGCAGCCGAAACGTCGCCTCAACGAGTCTGAATCGCGAACAACTCAACCGGCAGCTAATCAATCCAACGTTACGATGCCTTGGGTTGATCGTGCATGGACAGCAATCGGAGCACTTCACGCCCCAGGTCCCGCAGATCCTGTCGCGGCGAAGCGGGAATCAACGTGACACCGTCGGCGACGTCGGCCCGCGAGATGTCGGAGATCAGCCCGGCGAGTCCGTCGATGGTGCCCGCATACTGCACTGTCTCTCGCGCAGGCCCGAGAACGCTTCTCGCGGAACGGAAGTCGCCAGCCACCGCGACGGTGACATCGAGAATCACCGCCGAGTCGTCACCGCCGGCCCTGATGCGCGCCCTGGCGCGGCGGGCCTGCTGCAGGTCGGAAGCGGCGACGCGCACCGTGCGCTGATCGCCATCGGTCAGTTCACTCCAGTCACCGCTCGGCGAGTTCGCCACGAATAGCCGCACGCCGGTCACGCTAGGAAAACACGCCGACCGTGTCGATGATTCCGCTCAGGCCGAATCCAAGGTCTGCGTCTCCGCATCCTTCTTCACGTCGTGCACGCGCGTCTTGTAGAGGCTGGCCGCCGTCGTGATCACCAGCGTGACGATGATGACGCCCAGGCTCAGCAACGTCGGGATGTCGGGCACCGGCACATGCTCACCACCGTTGATGAACGGCAGTTCGTTCTCGTGCAATGCGTGTAGCAGCAGTTTCACGCCGATGAACGCCAGGATGACCGCCAGCCCCTGCGACAGGTAGACCAGGCGCTTCAGCAGGTCGCCGAGCAGGAAGTACAGCTGCCGCAGGCCCATCAGCGCGAACACGTTGGCGGTGAACACCAAGTACGGCTCCTGAGTGAGGCCGTAGATCGCGGGAATCGAGTCCAGCGCGAACAGCAGGTCGGTGGTGCCCAGCGCGACGATGACGAGGAACATCGGCGTCATCAGCCGCTTGCCGTTCTCCTTGACCCACAGGCTCAACCCATGCCAGGTCTCGGTGAGGCTGAGGTGCTTGCGCGAGAACCTGACCACGAAGTTCTCCGCGTCGTCGTCGTGGTCGGTGTCACGGACCAGGTTGATCGCCGTGTAGATCAGGAAAGCCCCGAAAATGTAGAAGACCCAGGAGAACTGGTTGATCGCCACCGCACCCAGTGCGATGAAGATGCCGCGGAAGATCAACGCCAGAATGATGCCGACCAACAGCGCCTGCTGCTGGTACTTCTTCGGCACCTTGAAGCTGGCCATGATGATCAAGAAGATGAACAGGTTGTCCACCGACAGGCTGTACTCGGTCAGCCATCCGGCGAAGAACTCGAGCCCGTACTGGCTGCCGTGGAAGAACCACGTCCACAACCCGAAGCCGATTGCGAGTGCGACGTAAAAGGTCAGATACGTCGCAAGCTCCCGTTTCGACGGTTCATGCGGCCGACGGCCGATCACGATCACGTCGAACAGCAGCACCGCGATCGTCACGCCGAGCGTGATGATCCACTCGAGTTGGGTCACTTGCATCGAATAAGCCTCCGGCCGTCGTTGAACGCCGGAGGTCTCTCCCGCCTGGCCACGCGAAATAGCTGGCAGGCCCGCGGTGCCGGTCGTCCGATATCGGTCGACGTGGTGACGAC
Source organism: Mycobacterium sp. ACS1612 (assembly GCF_001667505.1). Classification (GTDB taxonomy): domain Bacteria; phylum Actinomycetota; class Actinomycetes; order Mycobacteriales; family Mycobacteriaceae; genus Mycobacterium. Next base: position 99,231 of record NZ_LZHZ01000005.1, on the reverse strand, counting down.
ACAGCGGCGAAGGAATACTCCCCTCCGCTACCCAGTGTGCCAGCTAGCTGCCTCACATCGAAACCGGGGCTTGTGAACCTACGGTTACCCCCATGGCTGACGCCCAACTTCCTGGTGTTTTCTCCGACGTCCAGCCGCTGCTGGAGCACTACGGCTACCTCGGCGTGGCGGGGATGTTGTTCTTCGAGGACTTCGGCGTGCCGGTGCCAGGGGAGATCATGTTGATCGCCGCGGCCGTGTTCGCCGGCGCGGGCCAGATGAACATCGCGGTGGTCTTCCTGGTCGCCGTGCTCGCAGCCGTGATCGGCGACAACATCGGCTTCCTCGTCGGCCACTTCGGCGGGCGCCCTCTCGCCGAGCGGTTCGGCCGCTATGTCTTCCTCACTCCGCAACGGCTGGACCGCGCCGAGGCGTTCTTCGACCGGCACGGCGGAAAAATCGTCACCGTCGCGCGCTTCATCGACGGGCTGCGCCAAATCAACGGGCTGCTGGCGGGAATCGTCGGCATGCACTGGCTGAAATTTCTGGGCTACAACGCCCTTGGCGCGGTGCTGTGGGTCGGCGCGTGGGCTGCGCTGGGATACCTTGCCGGCGAGCACATTGTCGACATCTACGACACGTTCGAACGGTACAAGTGGTACGTGGTCGCCGCAGCCGTCGTCGTTGTCGCAATTGTGATCACGCACCGCGTGCGGCGCCATCGCGGCCAGCGCGCGGCTTAGTAACTTGTACTCGTGACGACGGACGGGAACGGGCACCGACCGCAGGTGCCGACGCAATACCTGTTGTCCTCGCACGCGCCGGCACCGCGCACCTTGATAGACATCCTCTACGAGACGGCGGGCCGCTACCCCGATGCGCCTGCGATCGACGACGGCGAGGTCCAGCTCACCTACGCCGAGTTGATCTCCGACATCGAAGAGAGCGTCCAATGGCTGGCCGCACGCGGGATCGGCCGGGGCGATCGCATCGGCGTCCGGATGCCGTCGGGAAGTTACGCGCTGTACGTGGCGATCCTCTCGACACTGGCGGCCGGGGCGGCGTACGTGCCGGTCGACGCCGACGACCCCGACGAGCGCGCCGAACTGGTCTTCGGCCAGGCCGGGGTGGTCGGCATCATCACCGAAAAAGGCCTGATCCGCGCCCAAGGCGCGTCGCGCGGATGGCGGGCTGGCGCGCCACTCGGTCGCGACGACGCGTGGATCATCTTCACGTCCGGTTCCACCGGCACCCCGAAGGGGGTAGCCGTCACCCACCGCAGCGCCGCGGCGTTCATCGACGCGGAAGCGCAATTGTTCTTGCAGGACAACCCAATCGGACCGGGCGACCGGGTGCTGGCCGGCCTCTCGGTGGCGTTCGACGCCTCGTGTGAGGAGATGTGGCTGGCCTGGCGGCACGGCGCGTGTCTGGTGCCCGCGCCGCGCTCGCTGGTTCGCAGCGGCATGGACCTCGGGCCGTGGCTGGTGTCGCGTGACATCACCGTCGTATCGACCGTGCCGACGCTGGCGGCGCTGTGGCCGGCAGAAGCGCTCGAAGCGGTGCGGCTGCTGATCTTCGGCGGCGAGGCCTGTCCCCCGGATCTGGCCGAACGCCTGGCCGTCGACGGCCGCGAGGTGTGGAACACCTACGGCCCCACCGAGGCGACCGTGGTGGCCAGCGCCTCGCTGCTCACCGGCAAGAGCGGGGTGAGCATCGGACTTCCGCTGCGGGGTTGGGATCTGGCCGTCGTCGACAACGCGGGCATCCCGGTAGCCACCGGTGAGACCGGCGAACTCGTCATCGGTGGCGTCGGGCTGGCCCGCTACCTCGACCCGGACAAGGACGCCGAGAAGTACGCGCAGATGCCGACGCTGGGCTGGGCCCGTGCGTATCGCACCGGCGATCTGGTGCGGCTGGAAGCCGACGGCTTGTACTTCGTCGGCAGGGCCGACGATCAGGTCAAGGTCGGCGGGCGCCGTATCGAACTCGGCGAGGTCGACGCCGCGCTGGTGAATCTGCCGGGAGTCAGTGGCGGGGCGGCCGCGGTGCGACGAACCGCCAGCGGCACACCGTTGTTGGTCGGTTATGTCGCGAGCGCCGACCCGGCGTTCGACATCGGCAAGGCACGCGCCACGCTTGCCGAGACGTTGCCCGCGGCCCTGGTGCCCAGGCTGGTGCTCGTCGATGAGTTGCCCACCCGGACGTCGGGCAAGGTGGACAGGAACGCGCTGCCGTGGCCGCCGCCCGGCGGAACCGACCAGCAGGAGCCGGATCTCGGCGGCACTATGGGCTGGCTGGCCGGCCTGTGGCGGGAGGTGCTCGCCGCCCCGATCGACGGGCCCGAGGCGGACTTCCATGCGCTCGGCGGCGGTTCGCTGTCCGCCGCGCAGTTGGTGGCGGCGATGCGTCAGCGCTATCCGCAGGTGACCGTGGCCGATCTGTACGACCATCCCCGGCTCGGGTCACTCGCCGGCTATCTCGACGAGCTGGACCCGCCGCCCGCAGTCGAGACGCGGACCGTCAAGCCGACGCCGCGGTTGACCCAGGCAGCGCAGGTGATGCTGTCGCTGCCGCTGGCCACGCTCGCCGGGCTGCAGTGGGTGGTGTGGCTGGCGCTGCTCAACAACGTTGTCGCGCAACTGCATCCACTGCCGTGGTTGGCGCCGGTGAACTGGTGGCTGGTCGCCGTCGGCTTCCTGATCTTCATCACACCGCTGGGCCGGATGTCGATCGCGGCGTTGGGCGCGCGAATCCTGCTCGGCGGTTTGCAACCCGGCACCTACCGGCGCGGTGGTCATGTGCATCTGCGGGTCTGGCTCGCAGAGCGGTTGGCGGACGCCAGCGGTGCTGAAAACCTCGCAGGCGCACCGTGGTTGGTGTACTACGCCCGCATGCTCGGCAACAAGGTGGGTAAGGGTGTCGACCTGCATTCCGCGCCTCCGGTCACCGGCATGCTGCGACTCGGGCACCGCGCATCGATAGAGCCGGAGGTCGACCTGTCCGGGCACTGGATCGACGGCGACCAGTTCCACGTCGGGCCGATCACGATCGGCAACGACGCCACCATCGGCGCGCGCACCACGCTGCTTCCCGGTGCCGTTGTCGGCAAGAACGCCGACGTCGCGCCAGGGTCCGGTGTGGTCGGCAAGGTCAAGAACGGGCAGTACTGGAAGGGCTCTCCGGCGGTGAAGTCCGGTAAGGCCAAGCATCCGTGGCCGGACCATCGCCCGCCGCGCGCCCCGTTGTGGGTGGCTGTCTACGGGCTGACGTCGATCCTGTTGGGCGCGCTGCCACTGGCGGCGCTGGCGGTGGGCCTGGCCGTGATCGGTTGGGCGGTGCGGGATGCCACCTCACTGACCGCCGCGATCGCGCCCGCGGCGCTGTGGACGCCGGTGGCAACCCTCGCCGCGGTGGCCACCTATGCCGCCTTGACGGTGCTCGGGGTGCGGGTGCTGTCGATGTGGATGCCCGAGGGGTACCACCCGGTGCGCAGCCGCGTCGGATGGCAGTTGTGGGCGACCGAGCGACTGATGGACGCCGCGCGCAACTACCTCTTCCCGATCTATGCGAGCCTGCTGACACCGGCGTGGCTGCGCCTGCTCGGCGCGAAAGTGGGCCGGGGAACGGAAATTTCGACCGCATTGTTGGTGCCCAAGTTCACCGTCGTCGAGGACGGCGCGTTTCTGGCCGACGACACGATGGTCGCGTCCTACGAGCTGGGCGGCGGCTGGATCCACGTCGCCAAGGCGACGATCGGCAAACGGGCGTTCCTCGGCAACTCGGGCATCACCCAACCAGGCCGGCGGGTCCCCGACGACGGGTTGGTTGCGGTGCTGTCGGCGGCACCGCACAAGGCCAAGGCCGGCTCGTCGTGGTTGGGCAGCCCTCCGGTTCGGTTGCGCCGCAAGACCACCGCTGCCGATGCCCTGCGCACCTTCAATCCGTCGCTGCGGCTGAAGATTCTGCGTGCCCTGGTGGAGATGTGCCGGCTGATCCCGCTGATCGTGACGTTCACGATCGGGGTCACCGTGCTGTTCACCGTGCAATGGCTTGCGGTGCAGTTCGGCTGGGCATGGGCTGCGCTGGCCAGCGGAGCGGTGCTGCTGGTCGCGGGAGCGTTGGCCGGCGGCATCGCCGTGGTCGCGAAATGGCTTGCGGTCGGTCGCATACGGGCCATCGAGCATCCGCTGTGGTCGTCGTTCGTGTGGCGCAACGAAGTGTCAGACACCTTCGTCGAGACCGTCGCGGCACCGTGGTTCGCGCGCGCCGCAAGCGGCACCCCTGTGATGAACCTGTGGCTGCGGGCATTGGGTGCCAAGATCGGCCGAGGCGTCTGGTGCGAAACGTACTGGCTGCCCGAGGCGGACCTGGTCACCCTGGAGGAGGGTGCGACTGTCAACCGCGGCTGCGTGGTGCAGACACATCTGTTCCATGACCGGATCATGCGGATGGACACCGTTGTACTGGAACAGGGTTCGACGCTGGGGACGCACTGCGTCGCGCTGCCCGCCGCCCGGATCGGGTCGGCGGCCACCGTCGGCCCGGCATCGCTGGTGATGCGCGGCGACGAGGTGCCGCCGTCCACCCGCTGGCAGGGCAACCCGATCGCACCATGGAACATGTTCCGTAAGAAGCGCGGCGGTGGCCCCGAACGGTCGGCCAAGAAAACAGAAGCCAGCGCCGCGTGACGAGGAGCAAGAAGGCGGCGAAGAAATCGGCGTCCCCGGTCATCGACCCATATCTGCCCGCCAACGGCAACTTCGGCTACCGGGTGTCCCGGTACGATCTCGAACTCGAGTACAAGGTGGCGATCAACCGACTGACAGGGACCGCGACCATCACCGCCGTCACACTCGCGGCGCTGCGGAGTTTCTCGTTGGACCTCTCCGATGCGCTGTCGGTGACGAAGGTGTCGGTGAACGGCAAGCGCCCGGCCAACTTCCGCTCGGCGCACGGCAAGCTGCACATCGCGTTGCAGGACACGTTGCCCGCGGGAGCGGCGATGAAGATCTCGGTGCGCTACGGCGGCACACCGCGACCGGTCCGATCGCTGTGGGGCGAAGTCGGATTCGAGGAGCTGACCGAAGGCGTGCTGGTCGCAGGCCAACCGAATGGTGCGGCGTCGTGGTTTCCCTGTGACGACCATCCCAGCGCCAAGGCCAGCTTCCACATCCAAATCAGCACGGAGAGCCCGTATTACGCGCTGGCCAACGGCGACCTGCTGTCTCGACGCGTGCGAGCTGGCATGACGACGTGGACCTACGAGCAGGCCGAGCCCACGTCGACGTATTTGATCACGCTGCAGATCGGTGCGTACGAACGCCACCGCATCGCAAAGAACGGCGTCCAGATGTACGCCGTGTTGCCGGAGCGCCTGCGCGACAACTTCGACAACGACTTCGCCGACCAGCAGAAGATGATGAAGCTCTTCACCAAGCTGTTCGGCCCGTATCCGCTGGCCAGCGGATACACCGTCGTAGTGACCGACGACGACTTGGAGATACCGCTTGAGGCGCAGGGCATTTCGATCTTCGGGGCCAATCATTGCGATGGCGAGGGCGGCGCGGAACGACTGATCGCCCACGAGCTTGCCCATCAATGGTTCGGCAACTCCGTCACCGCCAAACGGTGGCGGCATATCTGGCTGCACGAGGGCTTCGCCTGTTACGCGGAATGGTTGTGGTCCGAGCATTCCGGTGGGCGCACCGCCGACGAGTGGGCACGTCACTACCACCAGCGGCTGGCCGATTCGCCGCAGGATCTGTTGCTCGCCGACCCCGGCCCGCGGGACATGTTCGACGACCGGGTGTACAAGCGCGGCGCGCTGACCCTGCATGTGCTGCGACACCACATCGGCGACGAGAGTTTCTTTGCGCTGCTTCAGGATTGGACGGCACGCTACCGGCACAGCACCGCCGTCACCGACGACTTCACCGGGCTGGCCGCCAATTACGCGCACGAGTCGTTGCGGCCGCTGTGGGATGCGTGGCTGTATTCCACGCCGGTGCCTGCCCTCGAAGGCCCGTCGTGACGGAAGCGACAGGCCCCATCACGCGTGCCAGCGTCACGCGGGTGGGGACGGCCACCGTGCTGTCGGCGCTGTGCGGTTACGCGGTGCTGTACCTGGCCGCGCGTGATCTCGAGCCTGCCGGGTTCTCGGTGTTCGGGGTGTTCTGGGGCGCGTTCGGATTGGTCACCGGAGCCGCGTTCGGTCTGCTGCAGGAGGCCACCCGCGAGGTGCGCTCGACGCGCTATACCGAGGTGGTAGCCGGTCCGCGCACCCATCCGATGCGGGTGGCGGCCATCGTCGGCGTGGTGGCGGCCGCACTGATCGCCGCTACCTCACCGCTGTGGTCGGCGCACGTGTTCGTCGAGTCGCGGTGGTTGAGCGTCGCTCTGCTGAGCGTCGGGCTGGCGGGGTTCTGCCTGCACGCCACGCTGCTGGGCATGGTGGCCGGCGTGAACCGGTGGACTGAGTACGGCTCGCTGATGGTCGCCGACGCGGCCATGCGGGTGGCGGTGGCCGCGGCGACGTTCCTGGTCGGCTGGGGGCTGGTCGGATACCTGTGGGCCACGGTCGCCGGCGCGGCCGCGTGGCTGGCGTTGCTGCTCGCGTCGCCGACCGCGCGCGCGGCGGCTCGTCTGCTCACACCGGGCGGCACCATGACCTTCCTGCGCGGCGCGTCTCATTCGATCGCCGCCGCCGGCGCCAGCGCGATCCTGGTGATGGGGTTCCCTGTGCTGCTCAAGGCAACCTCGGGGGAGCTGGGGGCCGCAGGCGGCGTCGTGATCCTCGCGGTCACGCTGACCAGGGCGCCGCTGCTGGTGCCGTTGACCGCGATGCAGGGCAATCTGATCGCGCACTTCGTCGACCAGCGCACACAGCGGCTGCGGGCGTTGGTGCAGCCGGCGCTGGTGGTGGCCGGCCTTGGGCTGCTCGGCGTGCTGCTGGCCGGGGTGTTCGGGCCGTGGCTGCTGCGGGAGGGCTTCGGCGCCCAGTACCGGGCCGAGGGCGAGCTGCTGGCCTGGCTGACGGCGGCGGCGGTGGCGATCGCGCTGCTGACGCTGACCGGCGCCGCGGCGGTCGCGGCGGCGCTGCACCGGGCCTACTCGCTGGGGTGGGTGTCCGCGACGGTGGCGTCGGCGCTGTTGCTGCTGCTGCCGGTCGGGCTGGAAACGCGCACAGTGATCGCGCTGCTCTGCGGGCCGCTGGTGGGAATCGCCGTGCACCTGGCCGCGCTTGCAAGGGTGTCGTCTGGGTGAACCTGTATTTTTGTCTGCATCGACACCCGCTACCACGACGTCTGGATCATCATCCCCGCCTTCAACGAGGCGAGCGTTATCGGCGACGTCATCTCTGACGTTCGCTCGGTTTTCGACCACGTGGTCTGCGTCGACGACGGCAGCCGCGACGACACTGGCGACGTGGCATGGCGGGCGGGGGCACATTCGGTGCGGCATCCGGTCAACCTCGGCCAGGGTGCGGCCATCCAGACCGGCGTCGAGTACGCCCGTCAGCAGCCCGGGGCGGCCGTGTTCGCCACGTTCGACGCTGACGGCCAGCATCGCGTCAAGGATGTCATCCGGATGATCGACAGACTGTCGGCCGACGACGCCGACCTGGTGATCGGCACCCGATTCGCCGATCCGGGCGTGGTCAGTCACACACCGCTGCTGAAGCGGGTGGTGCTGCGCGCGGCGGCGGCGCTGAGCAGACGCAGCCGCAAACTGGGCCTGACCGATGCGCATAACGGCCTGCGGGTGTTCAACCGGAAGGTGGCCGACGCGCTCAACCTCACCATGAGCGGGATGAGCCACGCCGACGAGTTCATCGCGTTGGCCTACGAAAACCACTGGCGGGTAAGCGAAGAGCCGGTCGAGATTCTCTACACCCAATACTCGATGTCGAAGGGCCAGCCCCTGCTCAACGGTGTCAACATCATCTTCGACGGTTGGTTACGCGGAAGGATGTCGCGATGAACTGGATCCAGGCGCTGCTGATCGTGTCGGTGCTGTCGCTGCTGGTGTACCTGCTGCGTTCGCGCCGCAACGCGCGGTCCAAGGCGTGGGTGAAGGTCGGCTACGTGCTGTTCGTGATCGCGGGCGTCTATGCGATCCTGCGTCCGGACGACACCACGGTCGTCGCGAATTGGCTTGGCGTTGACCGCGGTGCGGATCTGATGGAGTACGTGTTGATCATCGCGTTCGTGTTCACCACGCTGTCGGCCTATATGCGGTTCAAAGACCTCGAGTTGAAATACGCGCGGTTGGCGCGTGCGGTCGCGTTGCAGACGGCGCGGGTGCCCGAGGAGCGCTAGGCCAATCCGCGCATCACGTCGATCAGCAGATCGATCTGCTTTTCCTCGCTGTCGGGTTGCGGCAACACCGGTCTGACGATCGCGGCACCGTTGAACGCGTTGGTGATGATCGCCACCAGCGTCGTGAACGTGTCCTCGTCGAACTTCTCGGCACCGGGGAAGGCGCGCGCGGTCTCGTAGATGTTGGCGGCGTACTCGGCGAGCACCGCCTGCAACGTCGCGCGCAGTTTGTCGTCTGTGCGGGCGGCCACCATCAGTTCGAACATCACGGTGTTCGTCGCGTTGGTGGTGGTCTCCCACTGGATTCGCACCGCCGCCTCCAATGCCGCCTCGGCAGTCGGGATTTCGGCTACCCGCTTGGTGACTAGATCGAGTTGGCGTCGCATCACCTCGCGGGCGGTGGCGGCCATGAAGTCGCCCATCGTCGGGAAGTGGCGGAACAGCGCTCCGTCGGACACGTGGGCGCGCTTGGCGATCACCGCCGCCGACGCCCGCGCGTAGCCGACGTCGACGATCGTCTCGATGCTGGCCTCGAGCAGTCGGGCGACGGTTTCCTCGCGGCGCTGCTGCTGCGTCCTTGCCATGTCAGACAGGGGTTTTCAGCAGCTGCCCGGTGCCGGCGGGCAGGAACCTGCCGGACTTGACTGTGGTGCCGTAACCCTCACAAAACTGGCCGTCACGGAAGACGACGGTGCCGTTGACGGCCGTCGCGATCACCGCCGCGTCGTTGCGGTTGACCATGCGACTCAAGCCACCGTAGAACGGCACGGTCGCCTCGTGATAACTGTCGACGGATTCGTTCAGGCCTTCGGGATCGATCACGACGAAATCGGCCCGGTCCCCCTTGCGCAGCGTGCCTGCGTCCAAGCCGAACCAGTCGGCCACCTCCGAGGTGAGCCGATACACCGCGCGCTCGGTGGTCAGAAAGGGGCGCCCGGCACGCTGGGCGTCACGAACGCGTCTGAGCAGCCGGACTCCGAAGTTGTAGAACGCCATATTGCGCAGGTGCGCGCCCGCATCCGAAAAGCCCATGTGTACAGAGGGTTCAGCGGCGAGCCTGTCGAGGTACCTCGGACGGTGGTTGGCCACGATCGTCGTCCACCGCACGTTGCGCTCGCCGTTCTCCACCAGAACATCGAGGAATGCGTCCAACGGGTGCAACCCGCGCTCGTCGGCGATCTGGCCGAAGCTCTTGCCGATCAACGTCGCATCGGGGCACTCCACGATGGTGGCGTCGTGGAAGTCGCGGTGCCACAAGGTCGGCCCGAGCTTGCGGCGGTCGAAGCTCTCGCGGAACCTGCGTCGATACTCGGGGTCGGCGAGGAGTTTGTTGCGTTCGATCTGATCGCGCAGGTGCAGCGCCGCGGTGCCCGCGCCGAACTCCTCGAATACGGGTAGGTCAATGCCGTCGGAGTACAGCTCGAAGGGCACCGGAAGGTGCTGGAACCGGACGAACGAGCCGAGCACCTTGTTGAGAAGCCTTGTGCCGGGCCCTAATACGTGCACCGCACCGGTGGCGGATTTGGCGTCGGCGGACACCAGCAGACTCATCCGGACGCCGGGGCGACGGCCGAACATCCGGCTGCTGGTCAAGAAGAACATCAGCGCGGACAGCGGGCTTTTCGTGTTCGGCGCGCTCTGCAGGATGCGACGGCGCCTGCGCAACACCGAGATCAGCTTGCGCCGTTCCCGCCAGGTGGCGAACGTCGACGGCAGCGCGCGGGACCGGAACCGGTCGCCGTCGAGTTTGTCGATGGGCGCATCCATGCCGGACATGCCGAGTAGGCCGGCGTCGAGGGCTTCCTCGAGCAGTTTGGTCATTCTGTCCAGTTCGGCCTTGGTCGGCGTGACACCCTCGGTGGTCGCGCGGTCGAGTCCGAGCACACTGGTGCGCAGATCCGAATGCCCGAGCATCGAGCCAATGTTCGGTCCGAGCGGCAAGTCATCGAGCACTCGAACGTATTCGGCGGGCGTGGACCACGTCTTCTTCGCTTCCAGCGCGCCGTGCACGTACTGCCGCGGCACCGCCTCGACCCGGCTGAACAGATCTGCGGCGTCGTCGTTTTCGGCGTAGACGGTCGACAGCGAGCAGTTGCCCAGCAGCACCGTGGTGACGCCGTGCCGGACCGACTCGCGCAGTCCGGGATCGAGCAGCACTTCGGCGTCGTAATGCGTGTGTACGTCGATGAAGCCGGGCACGACCCACTTGCCGGAGGCGTCGATCACCTCTGGGCAGCCGGTTTCGTCGAGCGGTTCACGCGATACCTCCGCGACGATTCCGCCGCGAATGCCCAGAGTGCGGACCTGGGGTGCGCTTCCGGTGCCGTCGAACCACAGGCCGTTGCGCACGATGACGTCGTAGGACATGTTGCCCACCCTACGATAGAAAGTGAGTGCTTACAATCTTTCTTCGGAGCGGAAGTACTCGACAGTCTTGGCGACGCCCTCGGCGATGGCGACCTGCGGGGCCCAGCCCAACACCTGCTTTGCACGGCTGCTGTCCAGGCTGGACCGCTTGAGTTCGCCCAGTCGCGGAGGGTGGAACTCCGGCTCGTCGGGTGCGTCCGCGGCTGCGGCGACCAACGAATGCAGTTGTCGCACCGACGTTTCGACACCCGTGCCGATGTTGAACCGCTGCCCTCCGCCGGCCTCGCCCGAGGCCTTGACGAACGCATCGACCACGTCTTCGACGAACACGTAGTCGCGGGTGTCGGTGCCGTCGCCGAAGATCTTGGTCGGTCGGCCCGCCAGCAGAGCACGAGAGAAGATGGCGACCACCCCGGCCTCGCCGTGCGGGTCCTGACGCGGGCCGTACACGTTGCCCGGCGCGATGTGCGAACACTCCAGGCCGTACAGGTTGCGGAACATGTTCAGGTACACCTCGCCGGCCACCTTGCCCGCGGCGTAGGGCGAGGCCGGGTCCACCGGAATGGTCTCCGGCGTCGGGAAGGTCGTCGGCGTGCCGTAGATCGACCCGCCGGACGACGTGTGCACGATCTTGCGGACGCCGGCCTGCCGGGCGGCCTCCGCCAGACGCACGGTGCCGACCACATTGACCGTCGAGTCGAACTGCGGATCGGTCACCGAACGGCGCACATCGATCTGGGCGGCCAGGTGAAAGACCACCTCGGGTTGGGTCTCGGCGAGCAACCCGACCAGGTCGGCGCTGGTGATATCGGCCTTGGCGAACTCGAATCCGTCATGCCGCTCGGCCAAGACGATGTTCTCGCTGCGGCCCGAGCTGAGATCGTCGACACCGACGACGCTGTGACCATCCGCGAGAAGGCGGTCTACCAGCGTCGATCCGATGAAACCTGCCGCTCCCGTAACCAGTGTGCGCATCGGCTCACCATACCGAGGACGGCTGTCCGTACTCTCGACGAGCGATGAACTGGGTCGCCCGTACCGCCGCCGTGCTGATCGCGGTGCAGTTCGTCGTCCGCGCGGTGTTGGCCTTCCAGGGCTACTTCTACTGGGACGACCTGATCCTGGTCGGCAGGGCGGGCACGCAGGGTCTGCTGTCGCCGGGGTATCTGTTCGACGACCACGACGGGCACGTCATGCCGGGCGCTTTCCTGGTGGCAGGCGGCATCACCCGGTTGGCGCCGTTGAACTGGATCGGACCGGCGATCAGCCTGGTGGTGTTGCAACTGGTGGCCTCGCTGGCGTTGCTGCGGGCGCTGCACGTGATCCTCGGGTGGCGGCCCGTGCTGTTGTTGCCGTTGACGTTCGCGTTGTTCACTCCGCTGTCGGTGCCGGCGTTCGCATGGTGGGCGGCGGGGTTGAACTCGCTGCCGATGCTGGCCGCGCTGGCGTGGGTGTGCGCGGACGCGGTGCAGTTGGTGCGTACCGGCAGCCAGCGGTATGCGTTGACGGGCGTGCTGGTCTACTTCGGCGGGTTGTTGTTCTTCGAGAAGGCGGCGGTGATCCCGTTCGTGGCCTTCGCGATTGCGGCGCTGTACTGCCACGTCACGTCGACGTATTCGGTGCGCGACGTATTGCGGCGCGGCCTGCGACTGTGGGTGTCGGCGTTGGCGGTGACCGTGGCGTGGATCGGTGTCTACCTGCTGGTCGTCGACCAGAAGCGGTGGAGCTTCGACGTCGCGATGACGTGGGACCTGTTGCGCCGCTCGGTGACTCACGGGATCGTGCCGGGTTTGGTTGGCGGCCCTTGGGATTGGCAGCGGTGGGCGCCGGCGTCTCCGTGGGCGACGCCGGGGGTGGCGGTGATGGCGCTGGGCTGGGTGGCGCTGGCGGTCGCGGTGGTGGTGTCGATGGCGCGCAAGGGACGGATCGGCGCGGTATGGCTGGTGGCGCTCGGCTACGCGGTCGCGTGCCAGGTGCCGGTCTATCTGATGCGCTCGTCGCGGTTCACCGCGCTCGAGTTGGCGCAGACGCTGCGGTATCTGCCCGACCTCGCGGTGGTGTTGGCGCTGCTGTTGGCGGTGGGGCTGTGCGCGCCGAACCGGGAGTGGTCGACGCGACTGGATGCGTCGCAGGCCAGGACAGTGGTACTCGCCTCGGCCACAGTGCTTTTCGTGGGTAGCAGCTTGTATTCGACGGCCACGTTCCTGACCAGTTGGCGGGACAATCCGGCGCAGCCGTATCTGCAGAATGCGCGGGCTGGGTTGGCGGCGGCGCACGAAGAGTCCAGTGCGGCGATGCTCGACCAGGAAGTCGACCCGTTGGTGTTGCAGCGGGTGGCGTATCCAGAGAATTTGGCGAGCCACATGTTCGCGCTGTTGTCGAACCGGCCGGAATTCGCGGGCGCGACAACGGATTTGCGGATGCTAAATGCGAGCGGGCACGTCGTCGCGGCGAAGGTTACGTGGGTGCGCTCGATCGTGCCGGGGCCGGCGCCGAATTGCGGGTATTTGGTGCAGCCCGATTTCCCGGTGACGATGAGGCTGGACGGTCCGCTGCTGCCCGCGGACTGGACGGCGGAGATCAACTACCTGGCGAACAGTGACGGGTCGATGACGATGGCGTTGTCGGAGGGGCCTGAGACGAAGGTGCCGGTGCATCCGGGACTGAATCGGGTGTTCGTCCGGCTGCCGGGGGCAGGTGACGCGGTCAGGGTGCGCGCGAACACTGCGGCGCTGTCGGTGTGCGTGGCGGCGGGCCCTGTCGGATTTGTGGCACCGAGGTAGTCGGGGGGTTGGGATAATGGGCAGGTGAGTGTGCTGAACGCGTTCCTGTCGACGTGGTCGAATGCGCGGCAGACGTTCGGTGAGGGCACCCCGGCCACCGGTGAGCAGTACGACAACAGCACAGCGCTGCGCGGGTTGAAGTCGACGGTGGAGTCCGCGGCGCCCGGGTCGAAGTGGACCGGTGGTGCGGCCAATGCCTACGGCACGGCCAACACCGAACACGCGCGGGTCTTTGAACAGCTCGCCGGGCTGGATCAGCGTTTGGCTTCTCATGTGGGCGAATCGGCGCAAGTGGTGGCCGCGGGGCGGCGCGATCTGGAGTCGGTGCGCAAGTGGGTGGTCGACGCCGCGGCCAGCACGCCGCAGGGCCAGGCCGGCGAGCAGATGCGGCTGGCCATCGTGCAGAAAGGCATCGCCCAAGTCCAGGAGATCGTGCAGCGCTCCAACGGTGAACTCAACAGCATTGGCGGCAAGATCCGCGGTCTCGACCCCGAATACCAAGCCCTGGGCAACCAGAAGTTCGCCAAAGAAGGCCCCGCGTTCGCCACCGGCCAGGGCGAGGCGGACAAAGAGAAGATGTCGCCGGAGGAGGTCGGCAAGGAAGACTCCGAGGCGCTGCAGAACGGGCAGCTGACGCCCGAGCAGCATCAGCGGCTGGTCGAGAACACCACGCTGAACCCGGAACAGCAGGCCGCGCTCGACAACGGGAACCTCACGCTGCCGCCGGAACAGATGTCCTATCTGCAAGGGTTCTCGCGCGCGTTCGGTGACAAGACGCCGGCGGAGATCAAAGCGGTCATAAACAAAGCCGGTCCCGATGGTGGTCGTGCCGCCGACGTGTTCCAACTCGCGTCCAACCCGAACATCAAGACCGGGCTTCCCGGCACGGAGCCGCCGTCGACGGCCAATCCGGCGAGCGGCGGGAAATACGCGCTGCCAGATGGCATTCAAAAGGTGCTCGACGGGCCTGTGCTGACTCCGTTGGGTTATGGAGAACCGACGCACAATCCCGACGGTTCGATCGGTCTCCCAGAGTTGAAGACAGCTTCGACGCCGGTGGCTGGGTTGAATGATCTGGCTGACGTGATCCAGCGCGGAAACCGCGACCTCCAAATCGGCAGCGCATTGGATTCCGGCATGTTTGAGAAGAGCCGGCAGTTACTCGAACAATCAAACGGCTGGCCTGTACCCGGAAATGATCCTATGGTCGACCGTCCGCGCTGGTACCACCAAACGGTCGACCCGACATTGCAAAATATGTTCAACGCGGTCAACTCTGACGACATGGTGATCCACGACGCGGTGACGGGGTCGGGCGGTGAGAAATTCTTGAACAACCTCACGCAGCATCAGTGGCAGGACGATGGACTTGCGGCCGGCGGACTGTTCGACTGGGTGGGCGATTCGGCGGCTCACGATTCGACAGGGCGGGCGGCGGAGACGGCGCACGCTTTGGCGGGGTACACCAGTAGCCACTCCAATCAGCTGTTGAATCTGCCTGATACGCAGGGGCAATCGCTCGGGCAGGTCAACCCCGAACTCACCCGCGACTGGGCGCGTGCGTTCTCTCCCTACCTGGACGATATGGTCGGAATGAACACCGGTGACAGCAACGGACTGTTCACCCCGCTCGATCCAGATAGTTCAGTCGAACCGGCGAACACCCGGCACCTCATGAGCGTTTTGTATTCGGATCACCCAGCGCTGGACGCATCGGTGGATCCGAGTGCTCCGAAGACAGCGAGCCAAATACTCGCTGAGAGTTCCCAAGCCCACATCAACGGTTATCTGACCGCTGCTGCAGAGTCAGTCGCGGACCAGAACGCGGGTGAGGACAACTTCGCCATGCAGTCGGCCGGTAAGCTCCAAGCCGCGATGGACTTAGGCGCTTACGATGAACGCTTCGACACGACACACGACAAATTCGAGGCGCAGAAGCAGGCGCATGAGATGCAGTCCAGACTTTTCGACCTCGGCAAGGACGTCATCGGCGAGTTTCCTGGCGGGTCAACGGTGGGCGGCTTAGGCGGATTGATGAAGGATGTCATCGTCGGTTCAGATCCGGTGATGCCTGGTGTGCAAAGCGTCGCGGGCCGCGATATGTTCCCCGTGCAGCTACACATGGCGCAGACACTCGCGCATGCGGGCGTGGGCGATCCCCATTTCCTCGAAGTCGTTCGAGGTCATCTTGATGCGAATGGCCACTTCGTCATTCCGGATCAGGACGGAACATCGGCATACGGAAATTTCAAGAACCAGATCAACAACTATCTGAGCTCAGTGGGTCAACCCGGTGCCGTCAACGACATGACGCAGAACTACTGGAACACTTACACACAAGCGATCATCAACGCGGCGCCGCCGCGACAGCCATGACGCGTCGTATCTTAGCGATCATTGCGGTGATCGCGGCCATCACTCTGTCCAGCGGATGCGACACCAATACGACGAAATCATCTTCGACAGCATCGAATTCACCCGCGCAGCTGTATTTGAACTGGCCACCGCTTCTCAATGATTTCCGGTTCCACTGGACGGCCGAACCCGGCATTGATGTGACGACGGGACCCGCGATGGTCGTTCGCGCGTACATGGAGGCGTACAACACGGCTTGGTACACCTTGAATCTCGACAACCTCTGGCCGGGATTTCGGCGGGCCACTCCGGAGAATCAAGAGCCGCAAGGCGATTTCTTGTGGCAACTTGTCAGCATTAGGCCGCTTGGAAGTGGATACACCAAGACGGCGAAGGACGCACGCCCGCACTTCGGCTACCAGGTGCTTCACTTCCTCGAACTCACCCCAATGGGAAACGGTTATCGCGCCATCGTGTGCAGCGGCGAATACGCGCATTTCGTCGAAAGTACTGCGCGGCCAGGGAAATTCATCTCAATCGGTGTCAACGAGGACACGGCGCAGCCGTTCCGACCGGGCGACAACGGGGTCTTTCCCTACCAAATAGCGCTTACTCAGCACGACCCACGCATCGGACCAAACCCGCCCGCACCTGTGACTGTGCCGCAGCGCGGCCCGGCCCCCGCGCCTGACACGGATGTATTCGGCAATTGGTTCATCACCGGCGCAAGCTCGTCGTACTGGGGTCCCAGCAATGATCCAAACGCGCGGGACTTTCCGTCTCCCGAACTCATACAACGCTGCGGGGCCGCCATGCCGGTGCCAGAAGCCGAGCGAATCGCCATCATGACCGGCTTCAAAGACCAGCCGCCCCAGCACGGCGAAGCAATTCCCGGTTGGCCCGCGAAGGCTCAATGAGCGCCATGTCACGTCGCACGTGAAGTGTTTGACGCCAAGTCCTGAGCGGGAACGCGTGCGGTATGCAGCTTGCTCCCGTACACCACCGCCGCATCACCGTCGACGGGATCCGCACCTTCTACCGTGCAGCCGGTCCCGCCGACGCACCCGTCGTCCTGTTGCCGCACGGCTACCCCTGCTCGTCATACGCCTACCGCAACCTGATGGCAGCCCTCGGCACCCGCTGGCGCTGCATCGCTCCCGACCTGCCCGGGTTTGGTTACAGCGCAACACCTTCCGGCGACGACTTCGGGTATATCTTCGACGCCTATGCCGAGTTTCTGCAGGCATTTGTCGATGCGATGGACCTCCGCCGCTACGTGGTCTGGTTGCATGACTACGGCTCCCAGTTCGGATTTCGGCTCGCACTCGCCAAGCCCGACCGCATCGCCGGCCTCGTCATCCAGAACGGCGACATCTACCAGGACGCGTTCGGCCCGAAATACGACTTCCTCAAGAAGTCATGGGACAACCCCGGTCCTGACGCCAGGCGCCGCATCGCCCAGCACGTCACCCTCGACGGCTTCCGCAGCGAGTTCCGCGGCGAACTGCCCGACGACGTCGCCGACCGCATCAGCCCCGACCTTTGGACGCTGCACTGGTCGCTGATGTCCACACCCGACCGCGTGGCCAATCTCATCCGGCTGTTGGAGGACCAGCCTTCAACGCTGAACTGGTTCACCAAGGAGCAGGCCTACCTGCGCGAGCATCAGCCACCCGCACTGATCGTCTGGGGCCCACATGACGGATACATGCCTGAGGAGTCGGCCCGCGCCTATCACCGCGATCTGCCCGACGCGCCGCTGCACCTGCTCGGCGGCGGGCATTGGCTGTTGGAAACCCACCTCGCCGAGGTCATACCGCTGGTAGTCGATTTCCTGCGTAGGACATATGGCCGCTGACACGGCGAGCGACCGCGAAATGCCAAAAGAACTCGGCGTGTCATGCTCAAACACGGTCGCTCGCGGCGAGGGAAAACCTGAGCCACCTAGGAGAATCGAACTCCTGACCTGCTCATTACGAGTGAGCCGCTCTACCGACTGAGCTAAGGTGGCGTGCCCGGTCTAGCCAGGCGGGACGAGTCTACGGCAGGCCGCTGGCCCAACCCAACTCAGTTCCGCAGCGCTTGCCCGACCGTGGCCACCATCGCGTCGACCGCGAACTTGGGCTTCACATTCACCGCCAACGCCTCCCGGCACTCCAGCACCGCCTCGATGCACCGCAGCAGCTTGTCCGGTGACGCGTGCGCGGCCATCGCCTCGATCCGATCCGCCATATCCGGATGATTCGCCTGGACCTCCCCCGCCCCGGACGACACCAGCAGCGCGTCGCGGAAATACGTCGCCAGATCAATCAGCGCCCGGTCCAGTGCGTCCCGCGACGCCCGCGTCTGCCGCGACTTCTGCCGCTTCTCAAGGTCTTTGATCGCACCGGTGGCACCACGCAGCGTCCCCGCCGTGCCCTTGCCGGTGCCGCCGGCCCCCAGCGCCGTGCGCAACTCCTCGGTTTCCGCCTCGTTGCGGCCCTCGGTCAGCGCCCGAGCTTCCGCCTCGGCGGTGGCCACCAACTCCTCGGCCGCCGCATACGCCCGCGACGGCGTCGCCGCGTCCCGGGCCAGCAACAGCGCGCGCTGCCTGCGGTCTCGCGCCTGCTCATCGGTGGCCAACCGGCGCGCCCGCCCGACGTGGCCGCCGCTGACCGAGGCCGCCCAGCGCGCCTGATCCTCCGGCAGCCCATCCGTGTCGATGAGGACCCGGGCGATCGCATCGACCGGCGGCGTCACCAACGCCACATGCCGACACCGCGAGCGCAGCGTGATCGCGATGTCCTCAGGATCCACCGACGGCGCGCACAACAGGAACACCGTCGACGGCGGCGGCTCCTCGACCACTTTCAGCAGTGCGTTCGCAGCGCCTTCCGTCAGCCGGTCGGCATCCTCGACCACCACGATTTGCCAGCGCCCCGTCCCGGGCCGCCGCGAGGCGATCTGCACGATATTGCGCATCTCATCGACGCCGATCGACAGGCCCTCTGGGATGATCCGCCGTACGTCCGCGTGGGTACCAGCCATCGTCGTCGTGCACGCGCGGCATTCACCGCAGCCAGGCACACCGTCGAAGGTGCACTGCAGCGCCGCCGCAAAGCACAGCGCCGCGATCGAACGGCCCGATCCAGGCGGCCCGGTGATCAGCCACGCATGTGTCATGGTCCCGGTGGCCGACGCATTGTGAGCTGAATCACCGCGCGCGGCCTCCGCCGCAGCCACCAATTCCGCTTCCACGGCGTCCTGACCCACCAGACGCGAAAACACCCCGGTCATCGAGATAACAGTAATGCTGCGAACCGACACGTCCGTCCCACAGCACCCTTTTCCGTCCGTTCAGCCCGATACGGTTGACCTGTGACCTCCGATGCCATCCCGATTGGGCGAATCAGCGCATTCGTCCGCTGGGCGGCGCGCACGCCGTGGCCGGTGTTCACCCTGGGCATGCTGCAGAGCGACATCATCGGCGCGCTGTTCGTGCTGGGCTTCCTGCGCTTCGGCCTGCCGCCCGAGGACCGGATCCAACTCCAGGACCTGCCCGCCTTCAACCTGGCGGTGTTCCTCGGCTACTTGTTCTTGTCGTTCACCGTCGGCTCCTATCTGAGCCTGCGGCTGCTCATCCCGGTGATGCGCTGGCAACGCCGCGACACCCTGCTCGGCGACTCCGACCCCACCAGCACCGAGCTGGCGCGGGCCCGCGCGCTGAAGATGCCCTTCTACCGGACGGTGATCAGCGTCACCAACTGGTGTCTGGGCTCGGTCGTCTTCATCGTCGCCAGCTGGCCGGTGGCCAGCAAGTCAGCGCCGGTCGTCGCGGTCGCCACCGGCCTCGGCGCCACCGCGACGGCAATCATCGGCTACCTACAGTCCGAACGCGTGTTGCGGCCGGTCGCCGTGGCGGCCCTACGCGGCGGGGTGCCGGAGAACTTTCGCGCGCCGGGCGTCATCCAGCGCCAGGTGCTCACCTGGGTGTTGTCCACCGCCGTTCCGGTGCTGGCCATCGTGCTCGCGTTGGTGGCCAGCAAGTTCCAGATCCTCACCGCATCCGCCGACCGCCTCACCACGCCGATCCTGCTGCTGGCCATCGCCGCGTTGGTGATCGGCCTGTTCGGCACCGTACTGGTGGCCATGTCGATCGCCGACCCGCTGCGCCAATTGCGTTGGGCGCTGGGCGAAGTGCAACGCGGTAACTACAACGCGCACATGCAGATCTATGACGCCAGCGAGCTCGGTTTGCTGCAGGCCGGGTTCAACGACATGGTCCGCGACCTGGCCGAGCGGCAACGGCTGCGTGACCTGTTCGGCCGCTACGTCGGTGAAGACGTGGCCCGCCGCGCCCTGGAGCGCGGTACCGAACTGGGCGGCCAGGAACGCGACGCCGCCGTGCTTTTCGTCGACCTGGTCGGCTCGACCCACCTGGCGTCCACCATCCCGGCGTCCGAAGTGGTCAACCTGCTCAACGAGTTCTTCCGCGTCGTCGTCGACACCGTCAACCGGCACGGCGGGTTCGTCAACAAGTTCCAGGGCGACGCGGCGCTCTGCATCTTCGGCGCACCCATCGAGCATCCCGACGCTTGCGGTGCCGCGCTGGCCGCGTCGCGCGAACTGCACGACGAACTCATCACCGTCCTCGGCGAAACCGAGTTCGGCATCGGCGTCTCGGCTGGCCGTGCCATCGCCGGCCACATTGGCGCGCAGGCGCGCTTCGAATACACCGTGATCGGCGACCCGGTGAACGAGGCGGCCCGGCTCACCGAGTTGGCCAAGCTCGAGCCCGGTCACGTGCTCGCGTCGGCCATCGCCGTGAGCGGGGCGCTCGACGCCGAGGCGCTGTGCTGGGATGTCGGCGAGATCGTCGAACTTCGCGGCCGCACCGTGCCCACGCAGCTCGCCCGACCGCTGAACCTGGTGTCCCCCAACGCAGTCGACGACGTCGACGAGGTGTCCAGCGAAGCGCGCTAGCTCTTCTTCGCAGCCTTCTTCGCCGCGGCCTTCTTGGCAGGCGCCTTCTTCTTCGCGGCGGCCTTTTTGGTCCGCTTGACCGGACCCCGCGCGCGGCGGTCGGCCAGCAGTTCGGCGGCGCGCTCGTCGGTGATCGACAGCACGTCGTCGCCCTTGCGCAGGCTCGCGTTCGTCTCGCCGTCGGTGACATACGGTCCGAATCGACCGTCCTTGATCACCATCGGCTTGCCCGTCGACGGATCGCTGCCGAGCTCACGCAGCGGCGGCGCCGCGGCCCGTTGTCCGCCACGGCGTTTCGGTTCCGCGTAGATCTTCAGCGCCTCGTCGAGCGTGATGTCGAACATCTGCTCCTCGGTCGCCAGTGAACGAGAGTCGGTGCCGCGCTTGAGGTATGGGCCGTAGCGACCGTTCTGCGCGGTGATCTCTTCTCCGGTGTTCGGATCGACGCCGACGACCCGCGGCAGCGACAGCAGCCGCAACGCATCGTCGAGCGTCACCGTCTCCAGATCCATCGACCGCAGCAGCGAACCGGTACGCGGCTTGGGGCCGGTCGGCTTCTTACCCTTCTTCGCGGGCGAACCCGCGCCGTCGTCCGGTTCGTCCGGCTCCGGCAGCACCTCGGTGACATACGGGCCGTAACGGCCATCCTTGGCGACGATCTCGTGGCCGGTGGCCGGATCGATCCCCAGCGAACGGCCCTCTTGCGGTGTGGCGAAGAGCTTTTCGGCCAACCCCAGCGTCAACTCGTCGGGGGTGAGATCATCTTTCAGATTCGCCCGCTGCGGCTTGAGCTCACCGTCCTCGTCGGCGACCATGCGCTCGAGGTACGCGCCGTTCTTGCCGACCCGCACATAGATGGGCCGACCCTGTTCGTCGTCAAAGAGCTTGATGGAGTTGACTTCTCGGGCGTCGATGCCTTCGAGGTTCACGCCGACGAGCTTCTTCAGCCCGCCCGACCTGGCGATCGAGTCCTGCACACCGTGCTCGCCGCCGAAGTAGAAGTTGTTGAGCCAGTTGGTCCGTCGCTCGTTTCCCGCGGCGATCTCGTCGAGTTCGTCCTCCATGGCAGCGGTGAAGCCGTAGTCGACGAGCCGGCTGAAGTGCTGCTCCAGCAGCCCGATCACCGCGAACGCCACCCACGACGGCACCAGCGCGCTGCCCTTCTTGTGGACATAACCGCGGTCCTGGATGGTCTTGATGATCGACGAGTACGTCGACGGCCGCCCGATGCCGAGGTCTTCCAGCGCCTTGATCAGCGACGCCTCGGTGTAGCGGGCGGGCGGCGACGTGGTGTGCCCGTCAGCGGTCAGTTCCTTGGCGTCGATGCGCTGGCCCTGCTGCAGATTCGGCAGCCTGCTCTCGGCGTCATCGGCCTCACCGCCGGCCTGCTCGTCGATGCTCTCGACATACGCCTTCAGGAAGCCCGCGAACGTGATGGTGCGTCCACTAGCGTTGAACACCACCTGCTCACCGGAGCTGGCGGCGCCGGAGATCCGCAGCGAGAGGGTGGTGCCCCGCGCGTCGGCCATCTGCGAAGCGACCGTGCGCTGCCAGATCAGCTCGTAGAGCCGGAACTCGTCGGTGTCGAGTTGGCTGTGCAGCTGCCCCGGCGTGGAGAACACGTCACCGGCGGGCCGGATGGCCTCGTGAGCCTCCTGCGCGTTCTTCACCTTGCGGGTGTACTGGCGCGGCGTCGGATGCACGTACTCCTCGCCGTACAGCTGGCGAGCCTGATTGCGTGCGGCGTTGATCGCCGACTCCGACAGCGTCGTGGAGTCGGTACGCATATAGGTGATGTAGCCGTTCTCGTACAGCCGCTGCGCGATGCTCATCGTGCGCTCCGAGCTGAACCGCAGCTTGCGGCCCGCCTCCTGCTGCAGCGTCGAGGTCATGAACGGCGCGTACGGCCGACGGGTGTACGGCTTCTGCTCCACCGACGACACCGCCAGCTGGGCACCCCGCAGCCCGGCCGCCAGGGCGACCGCGCTGGTCTCGTCGAGCACCAGCACCTCGTCGGGCTTCTTCAGCTCGCCCAACGAGTCGAAATCACGCCCGGTGGCCACCCGGCGGCCGTCGACGGAGTTCAGCTTGGCGGTGAACGTGGGCGGCTGCGCCTGCGGATCGGACACGCTGGCGTCGAGTTCGGCGGTGACGTCCCAGTAACCCGCGCTGTGGAACGCCATCCGTTCGCGCTCGCGGGAGACGATGATGCGGGTCGCCACGGACTGCACGCGCCCGGCCGACAGCTTCGGCGCGACCTTCTTCCACAGCACCGGGCTGACCTCGTAGCCGTACAGCCGGTCCAGGATGCGCCGCGTCTCCTGCGCGTCGACCAGGGCGTTGTCCAGGTCGCGCGGGTCATCCGCGGCGGCGCGGATGGCCGGTTCGGTGATTTCGTGGAACACCATCCGCTTGACCGGGATTCTGGGCTTGAGCGTCTCGAGCAGGTGCCAGGCGATGGCCTCGCCCTCGCGGTCGCCGTCCGTCGCCAGATATAGCTCGTCGACGTCCTTGAGCAGGTCTTTCAGCTCCGCGACGGTGCTCTTCTTCTCAGGGCTGATGATGTAGAGCGGCTCGAAGTTGTCCTCGACGTTGACGCCGAGCCTGGCCCATGGCTCCGATTTGTACTTCGCGGGCACGTCGGCGGCGTTTCGGGGCAGGTCACGGATGTGTCCGCGGGAAGACTCGACGATGTAGTTGGAGCCCAGGTAACCGGCGATTTTCCGCGCCTTGGTCGGCGACTCGACAATGACGAGCCGCCTCACGCTGCCGTTGCGGCCGCTCCCGCGGTCCCCCTCAGCCACCTCTGTCTACGCTCCACTTCTCCTGTTGCCACGGGCCCAAGGTATATAACGCCTCGGTCCAATCCCGGACCCGTTGGCAACTGACAATTTCGCACCCCGCGCCAACCGACGCAAACTGACCCCCTCGTCGGGGCCCGTCACAGACGGGGCCATTGTTCAAACGCCGCGACGCTCCCGGGTGGTTCCCCCACGTTCTCTACCAGGCGCGATAGCCGTCGACGGCCGCTGATTCGCAGGGCCGGATGGGCCCCTCTGGTGCCGATCAATGTGGGGGCTATCCCTACCCGCATCATGGCCGACGCCAGGGCCGCGTGCGTGTCCGGCGCGTGCGGGTCCAGGCCCAGCAAGTACCGGTCGGCTTCAGGAGTGCCTGCCGCCAGCGTCCAGGCCCGCAATTCGCGGGGCCCCGGCAGCCACTGGGATGGCACGGTCTTGACGGCTCCGAGAGTCCAGTCGCGCGCGATCACCATCAGGCGAGGGTCCGCCGCGGTGCGGACAAGCGGCGTGTTCTCGTCGGTGCGACCGATCTCAGCCTGCAGGCCGGCCTCGGTGATCATCTCCGCGAGGCCCTCGGCTCGCCACAGTTGGTCGACGACGACCGACAGACGCGCTGCTCGCTCTGCGCCACTGCCGACCAGGACCACCTGGCCCGGCGCGGCGAGGATTCCGGTCAGGTCGGCGACCGCGGGCGGCACCGACTCTGCCGAGAAGAACGACAGCTGGCTCACGTCACCGACAGTAAGCCAGGGGTGCGGCACAGATGTGTCGCCGGGCCGGGCACGGCCCAAAACGAAAACACCCCGCGCCGTCCGGTAGTGGATGACGCGGGGAGTTGTTCAGTTTCGCTTGCTCAGACGGCCCGAACACCCGTGGCCTGCGGCCCCTTGGGGCTCTGGCCGACCTCGAACTCAACCTTCTGGTTCTCCTCCAGGGTGCGGAATCCGCTGCCCTGAATCTCCGTGTAATGAACGAACACGTCCGCAGAGCCGTCCTCCGGGGCGATAAAGCCGAAGCCCTTCTCCGCGTTGAACCACTTCACAGTTCCCTGTGGCATTTCCTTGATCTTTCCTTTTCTTTTTTCCGGGTGCGGTCCACCGTGTTTCGGTACACCGGGCCCGTTCCGACCGCTTCACCTTCGCGGAGTAATCGGAACTGACCCGACCTACATTCCTCGCAGGAACCGCGATCGCAACGTCGATCCTGCGAGTGCTAATACACGAACACAGAAGCTGCGACCGCGCTAAGTCAATCATGTTCCGAGCTGGTGCGACAGTCTCGGCGGGATCGAGTGGGGAACAATTCACTTACGTAGGTGTTTCGGGAGGCGGTCTGTGTCAAATCCGAGCTCGGATTTCGGGCGAGCTCTGCTCGCCTGTGCGATCGAGGGCACGGAACCCGATGAACAACCGTTGCGGCACGTCGCAGACCTACCGGCACGTCGGGGACAGCCCCGGGCGTGGCCGCCGTGGGCCGACCCAGATGTCGTGCGGGCGTTCGTTGATCGGGGTATCGAGACGCTCTGGTCGCATCAACTCGCCGCGGCGAATTTTGCGCGCGACGGACGGCATGTCGTGCTCAGCACCGGCACCGCGTCGGGAAAATCGTTGGCCTATCAATTGCCGATATTGACGGCGCTGAAAGAAAACTCGCGCGCGCGGGCGCTTTATCTGTCACCGACGAAAGCGCTCGGACACGACCAATTACGGACGGCGGTGGCACTCACCGAAGCCGTACCGGGATTAGCCGACGTCGCACCGAGTTCGTATGACGGCGACAGTCCCAGCGAGGTGCGGCGTTTCGCCCGCGAACGGTCGCGATGGATTTTCTCCAACCCGGACATGATCCATTTGTCGCTGCTCCGCAACCACGCACGGTGGGCGGTGTTCCTGCGCAACCTTCAATTCATTGTCGTCGACGAATGTCATTACTACCGCGGTATTTTCGGTTCCAACGTGGCTATGGTGCTGCGTCGTCTGCTGCGGTTGTGCACGCGTTATTCGGCCACCGCCTCGATGCCGACGGTGATCTTCGCCAGCGCCACCACGTCGCAGCCCGCGGCCACCGCGTCGGAACTCATCGGGCAGGCCGTCGCGGAGGTCACCGACGACGGTTCACCGCACGGTGCACGCACGGTCGCGCTGTGGGAGCCCGCGCTGCGCGAGGACATCTTCGGTGAGAACGGCGCGCCGGTGCGGCGTTCGGCCGGTGCCGAGGCCGCGCGGGTGATGGCCGATCTAATCGCCGAGGGCGCAAGGACGTTGACGTTCGTGCGCTCGCGGCGCGGCGCGGAGTTGACAGCATTGGGTGCGCGCGCCCGACTCGAGGACGTCGCTCCCGACCTCGCCGACCGGGTGGCGTCCTACCGCGCCGGATATCTGGCCGAGGACCGCCGCTTGCTGGAACGCAAACTGGCCGACGGAGAATTGCGGGGCATGGCCACCACGAATGCCCTCGAATTGGGAGTTGACATCGCCGGTCTGGACGCGGTGGTGCTGGCGGGTTTTCCCGGCACGGTTGCATCGTTCTGGCAGCAGGCCGGCCGCTCCGGACGGCGCGGACAGAGCGCGTTGATCGTGCTGATCGCCCGCGACGACCCGCTGGACACCTATCTCGTCCATCACCCCGCTGCGCTGTTGGACAAGCCGATCGAGCGTGTGGTGATCGATCCGGGCAACCCGTATGTGCTTGGCCCACAACTACTTTGTGCGGCCGCGGAACTCCCGCTGACCGAGGCCGAAGTGCGCATGTGGAACGCCGAGGCGGTGGCGGAGACCCTCGTCGACGACGGTCTGCTGCGTCGCAGGCCCACCGGCTACTTCCCCGCGCCCGGCATCGATCCGCATCCCGCGGTGGACATTCGCGGTTCGTCGGGCGGCCAGATCGCGATTCTGGAGGCCGACACCGGTCGACTGCTCGGCAGTGCGGGCGTCGGCCAGGCGCCGGCCTCGGTTCATCCCGGTGCGGTGTATTTGCATCAGGGTGAGAGTTATGTGGTCGACTCCCTCGATTTCGAGGACGGGGTGGCGTTCGTCCATGCCGAGGACCCCGGGTACACGACGTTCGCGCGCGAACTCACCGACATCGTCGTCACCGGACCCGGTGAGCGAAATACGTACGGGCCGGTGACAGTTGGCGTCGTGCCGGTATCGGTGACCAATACCGTCATCGGCTATCTGCGTCGTCGCCTGGACGGTGAGGTGATCGACTTCGTCGAACTCGACATGCCCAGCCGCACGCTGGACACCATGGCGGTGATGTGCACTATCACGCCGGAGGCGTTGCAGCACAATGGGATCGAGTTGCTGCAAGTGCCGGGAGCGCTGCACGCCGCTGAACACGCCGCGATCGGCCTGCTGCCGTTGGTCGCCAGCTGCGACCGCGGCGACATCGGCGGGCTGTCGACGGCAGTGGGTCCGGTGGGGGGCCTGCCGACGATCTTCGTCTACGACGGCTACCCGGGCGGGGCGGGCTTCGCCGACCGCGGATTCCGCAAGATCGACACGTGGTGGGGGGCGACAGCGGCTGCGATCGAGGCGTGTGAGTGCCCACTGGGCTGCCCGTCGTGTGTGCAGTCGCCGAAGTGTGGCAACGGCAACGACCCGCTCGACAAGGCGGGCGCGGTGCGGGTCCTGCGCCTGGTGCTCGGCGAACTGGAACAACCCCGGTGACGGGCTTTGGGGGCGACCCACCCCTCGACGGTCGCCCCCATCGGCCCACAGCCGGGTGTCCTCGCCGGCACGGTCGAACAACTCGATCCGTGCCCAAGCCCAGACGTAGGACGCAGACGCAAACTACCTCGTGAGCGAGACCAGCTGCAAGACTTTGACCATAGCCCACCACCCGGTCGAGGTCCTTCAGGTGGACGGATCTGCGGATTCCGTAGCCCGCCTCGCCCCGCCGGGGCGCCAATGGCCCGGCGGTAAAATGCCGACATGACCCACGACTGGCTGCTCGTGGAGACACTTGGCAGCGAGCCCGCCGTGGTGGCACAAGGCCCTCGAACCAAGAATCTCATCCCGATCAGCGCGTTCTTGAGGCGCAACCCCCACCTGATGGCCGTCCAGTCGGCCATCGGTGAAACCGTGCGCGCCGGCCTCGGGCTGAGCAGCATCACGCCGAAGAACGACCGCGTGATTCGTACTGAAGTGGTCACGATGTCCGACGGGGTGATCCACGGTGTTCACCTGTGGATCGGTCCGCCGGACCTCGATCCGCCGGAGCGGCCGATACCCGGACCGCTGATCTGGGACCTCGAGACGGGCATCGCCACCGACACCCGCGAGTCGCTGTGGAACAGCGGATGGGACCCCGACCGGACGCCGACGCAGGGCAGGGCGTTCGCGGACGATCTGCCGCGCCGTGAGCTCAATCCGAGCGAAGCGAAAGTGCTGTGCATGGCGATCAAGCCCGAAGTCGGCACGACGTTCGCCAGCACCTGGGAAATCAGAGACTTCAATCATGAGCCGATCACCATCGGATTCGTGTCGCGAGTGGTGCAGGAAGGCCAGGACGACGGCATCGAGAAGCTGATCTGCCGAGCGATGAATTGGCGCAGCATTGCCGAGGATTCGGATGCGCCACGCGACCATCTGGCGCAGCGCATCATCGACGGTCTGGCGCAACCCGGCGTGCACCGGTGTTTGGTCGATCTGCAGAACTGGACGCTGTTGAAGTGGCTGGACAACCCGGCGCCGTTCTTCGACTGGCGCGCCAGTATGACCGGCGAACGCGCCGTGCATCCGACCGACCGCCGCCAAATACTGGAGATGACAAGTCATTTCGTTCCGACGGGCACCGCGTCGGGTGTCCTCCGGATGGTGGCCAACGGCGGCGGGTGGACACCGGTTCACGTGACGGTCAATCGGATTCAGCTCGACAACGACGTCTACGCGGGTCTGGCGACGCTGCGTGTACCCACCGAAGCGGAGATCGCCGCCGCCAATCTGGCCGACATCGGCGACACCGCGCGGCGTTAAGCGTCGGCCGGGCCCGCTTTCGCGGTGGCGCGGGCCGGGCCGACACCGAACCTGCCCAGCGGCACCGCCGCGGCGACGGTGACGACGATGTCGAGGTCTTCGACCACGCATCCGGTCATGGTCGTGCCCATCGCGTCTGTCAGCGCGGTGGCACGGGCGCACGCCGTTTCCGCACCGTCGGCGAGCTGCGCCGCGGCGGCCAGCGCCGCCAGGTCAGCCGCGGCCTGAGCCCGGTGCCGCGCGACCACCGCCGATCCGACGTAGATGCCACCCGCGGTGAGCGCCAACAAGATTGCCATCATCGCGACCGCGATCAGGCTCGCCGATCCACGTTCATCCCCTGCCAGGTTCGGCCGCGGCGACCGCCTCCGCGGCGATGCTGACAGCCGGCAACATCGGGGACTTGGCCGTGACGGTGACGACGACATGCCCACCGTCGCGCCGGATCCGCACAACCGCCCCGTCGGGTGCAACGCGCTGCGCCGCAACGACAGCCGACTGATCACCGCGCGCAGCGAGGCGCGCCGCCTCCCGCGCGGCGTCGACGCACCGCACCTGCATCGAGACAGCGGTGAGCCCCGCGACGCACAACACCAGCACGACCACCAGCGCAGCGATCGCGAAAGCCGCTTCGACCGTGACGCCGCCCGACTCATCGCCTAGACGTTGGTGTTCAACGCCCGGGTGATGATGTTGGTCAACGCACTGACGATCGAATCGCCGGTGATCACCGTGTACAGGATCGCCCCGAACGCCGCCGCGGCGATAGTCCCGATCGCGTATTCGACCGTCGACATCCCGTCGTCGGCGACGGCCAGGACCGTCAACCGGCTCCACAGCGCGCGAATCTTCGTTCCTGCCATGCTGTTTCCCTCCACTTCCGTCGGCCGTCACACGATCCCCGACCGCAACACGTCACCGGCCAACCCGGCGACCACGGGCACGATGCCCAAACACACGAACGCGGGCAGATAGCACAGGCCCAGCGGACCGGCGATCAACACCGAGGCCCGCTCGGCGGCGGCGTTCGCCGCGGCCGACGCCTGATGACGTGACTGGTCGGCCAACTCCGCGACGCCCTGCGCCAGCGCGGTCCCCGACGACGCCGAGCGCCGAGCCAACCGCATCAGCGCGTCCGCGCCACCGGCGTCGGCACCCGTCCATGCCACCGCCGGGTCAGCGCCCAACGCCAACAGATCAGCGGCACGGTTGAGCAGTCGCGCCAGCGGAGCGGGCGCCGACGCCGCAGTGGCCAACGCCGCCGTCGACACCGCCATCCCCGACCGCAGGCACGCCGCGAACACGTCCAGACTCGACGCGGTGGCCAACGGATCGTCGGCGGTCTGCGTCGGGGGCCGACGCCGCGGGCCAACGGGAACAGCTCGTGCCCGCGTCCGTGGGCGTGAATCGGCGCCCAACATCAGCGCCGCCGCCAAAAGGAGAGCTGGCCAACTCATCTCAGCACCCGCGCGGTGATGTGATCCGACCACAGCAAGCCGCTGCACGCGAGCGTGACGCCGACGACCAACAACCAGCCGCCCACGGTGCTGGAGAACAGGAAACCCAGCGGCTGCGCGCCGATCAGCTCCCCGAGTCCGACACCGAGCACCGGCAGCCCGGCGAGCACGGCGGCGGTGGTCCGCGCGCCTGTCATCCCGGCGTCGACATCGGTCCAAAACCGTTCGCGCGCGACGATATCTTGCTGGGCGGTCTGCATCAGCGTCGCGATGGACAGACCGTGGTCCTGCGCCAGCCGCCAGCACGCGGCCAATCGTTCCCAGTGCGCAGGCAGCAACGATTCCTCGGACACCCCGCGCAGGCCCGCGGCGACGTCGGCGCCGAGCCGAGCGCGCGCCGCCACCGCACGCAGCGACTCCGAGACCGGACCGTCGATCTCCGTGGCTGCGACATCGAACGCGGCAACCGGGTGGGCACCGACGCGCAGTTCAGCGACTAGCACATCCAGTGCCCCCTGCAGTGCACGCGATTCGGCGGCACGGCGGCTCGCACGTATCCGCCGTCGTCGGCGCACCAAAACCGTCACTCCGACGACAGCACAAGCCGCGACGGCGCCGATCGGCAACATGACCGCAAGCGCCACGCCGACCGACACCGCGCACGGCAGCGCCAGTGACCGGCGTCGGCACGACTTGCGAAGGCCAATCGCTTCGAACCTGGCGTCAGGGGCCGCCGGTGCCACAAGCAGGGCAAGCGCCAGCGCCAGCGCCGCGCCACTCACAGCACTCCCCTTTCGCGCATCAGAGCCGCCAATGCCTCTCGGCCGCAACCGAATCCGCTGTCGACATGCCACGCCGTCACGACGCGGACGCGGTCGTCACCGCCGCGTTGCAGCACTCCTATCTCGGTCAGCCTGCGCGCACCATCAGCAGCCCGGCTGACGTGCAACACCACCTGCACGGCCGCAGCCAACTGGCTGTGCAGAGCGGCGCGGTCCAGACCGCCAAGGGCGGCCAAGGCCTCGAGCCGGGCAGGCACCTCCGACGGGCTGTTGGCGTGCACCGTGCCCGCGCCGCCGTCGTGGCCGGTGTTGAGCGCGGCGAGCAGGTCCACCACTTCAGCGCCGCGCACCTCCCCGACGACGATCCGGTCGGGCCGCATCCGCAACGCCTGCCTGACCAGATCCCGGACCGTCACCTCGCCAACGCCCTCGACGTTGGCGCCGCGCGCGACGAGCTTGACCAGATGCGGATGCGCGGGCGCTAGTTCGGCAGCGTCCTCCACGCAGACGATGCGTTCGCTGCGTGCGACGGCGCCCAGCACAGCGGATAGGAGTGTTGTCTTGCCTGCGCCCGTACCGCCGGAGATGAGGAACGCCAGCCGTGCCGCGATCACATTCTCGAGTAGCGCGCGAGCGTCGGTGGCGATGGCGCCGACGCGAGTGAGCGCGGCGAGATCCTGGGTGGCCGGGCGCAGCACGCGTAGCGACACACAGGTTCCGCCTGCCGCGATCGGCGGCAGCACCGCATGCAGTCGGACGCTGAACTGCCCGGTGCCCAGTCCCGTCAACTGGCCGTCGACCCACGGTTGCGCCTCGTCGAGGCGCCGGCCCGCCGACAGCGCGAGGCGTTGCGCCAATCTGCGCACGGCGGCTTCGTCGGGGAACCGAATCGAACTGCGACGCAATCCGTTGCCGTCGTCGACCCAGACCGCGTCGGGCGCGGTGACGAGCACGTCGGTGGTGCCCTCGGCGCACAACAACGGCTCCAGAATGCCCGCGCCGGTCAATTCGGTCTGCAGGACGCGCAGGCTGCTCAGCACCTCGCTGTCACCCACCACGCCGCCGGACTCCGCCCGGATCGCGGCGGCCACCACGTTCGGTCGCAACGGACCGGACTCCGTGGCCAGACGCTCACGGACCCGGTCGACCAACGAGGCGCTCATGCCGCCGACACCCCGCGTTGGTGCAGCACCGCGAGCACCCGCCTTGCCGCCGCAGCAAGTGGCGATCGTCGTCGCATGCGTAACCCGCCGCGTTCGAGCGCATCGGTCACCCGGGGTTGGGCCCGCATCGTCGCCAACAACGGCAACTCGACGATGTCCGCCACATCGCGTGGCCTCAGGCCACCCGGTGACGGCCCCCGAACGACGACGCCCGCGTTGGGATTGGCCGCCGACACCCACGGACCGATCGCCGCGGCGGCAGCACACGACCGCACGTCCGCAGGGGCGATCACGACGACGAGATCGGCCGCGTTCAACACCGCCTCCACAGCACCGGTCGACCGTCGCGGCAGGTCGCAGATCACCATCGCGCCTCCGCGACTGCCCGCATCGAGCACCGCGCTCAGCGGCACGGCGTCGATGTCGACCCCGGTCCGTCCGCCGGACAGCACGCGCACCCCATGGCGTTGCGGCAAGGCATCCCGCAACGCCGAGTAGTTCAGCCGGCCGCCCTGCAACGACAGTTCGGGCCAACGCAGACCCGATTCACGTTCGCAGCCCAACACCAGATCGATCCCGCCGCCCCACGGGTCCGCGTCCACCAGCAGCGCATCGGACGTGGCGCTCGCCGACTGGGCCAGCGCGGTCGAGAACACCGATGCGCCTGCCCCGCCGCGCCCTGCAATCACCGCGACGATCGCGCCACGCCGGGCATCATCTCGGCAGTCTTCGGCGGCGTCGGCCAGTTCGGCCATCAGCTCACCGTCGCCGTCGGGCAGCGTGACGACCCGCGCTGCGCCCACGGCGATCGCGGCGTGAAAGTCGGCGGCGTCGGGTTCGGCACCGATGACCAGCACCACGCGGCCGCGCCTAGGCAGAGCGCGCTGCGCGCACCGGTGAGCGGCGGGCGCGTCGAGCACGACTGCGCCGGCGCCCGACCACGCATTGCGTCCGGACGGGTCGGCGGAGTGCACGACGGGTAGGCCGACGGCGGCCGCGACGCGGTCGACATCGTCGCGTAGCGAAGGGTCAGCGACCAGCGCCAAGACCCCTGGGGTTGCGGTCATGACTTCAGGCTGCGGCCGGTGACCGACAGCCCGCTACCGAGGTGATGGCATCTGTGGATGAATGCGAGTCTGTGGACAACCCGACAAACCGATTGCATGTGTGGTGAAAATCGCATTCCGCAACTACTCAGCGCGTAGCCGATGTCCCGTTTGCGAAAGCACCCCCACAAAAGGGACGACCCCCGCCAGGGGGGGAGGAGGCGGAGGTCGTCGTGTATCAGCCCCGGGGGGTCGGGCTGATGCACACCCGGCATAAGCCGAGTAATGCTTACTATACACACGCCACTGCGGGCGGGCGCAAGTGCTGCTTGCCAGAGAAAGCACAAGGCAGCAGGAAAGAGTGCAGTTACCGGCACGTGTCGTGAACTGCCAATATGTACACTCTGTCGCCAATTGTCACGCACCGCCCCCTATGCTGGCGGTGTGACCGCATCCGAGCAGGCGGCCGACAGGGCGATTGCTTCGCAGACGACGCCGACGCCCGGCAAACCGATTCGGACGGCCGCCTTCTTCGATCTTGACAAGACGGTCATCGCCAAATCCAGCACCCTGGCCTTCAGCAAACCTTTCTTCGATCAAGGGCTAATCAATCGGCGCGCAGTTCTCAAGTCGACTTACGCGCAGTTCCTATTCCTGATGTCCGGCGCGGATCACGATCAAATGGATCGGATGCGGTCGTACATCACCAATATGTGCGCCGGCTGGGATGTCGAACAGGTGAAGTCGATCGTCAACGAGACGCTGCACGACATCGTCGACCCACTGGTGTTCGCCGAGGCCGCCGAGTTGATCGCCGATCACAAGCTCTGCGGCCGCGACGTGGTCGTGGTCTCGGCATCCGGCGAAGAGATCGTCGCGCCGATCGCGCGGGCGCTGGGCGCGACGCATGCGATGGCTACCCGGATGGTGGTTGAGGACGGGCGCTACACGGGGGACATCGCGTTCTATTGCTACGGCGAGGGCAAGGTCGAAGCCATTCGAGCGCTCGCCGCCCGCGAGGGCTATGCGCTCGAGCATTGCTATGCCTACTCCGACTCGATCACAGATCTGCCGATGCTCACCACCGTCGGCCACCCACGCGTAGTGAACCCCGACCGCGCGCTGCGCAAAGAAGCCGCGGCCCGCAACTGGCCAGTGGTCACCTTCTCCCGACCGGTATCGCTGCGCGACCGCATCCCGGCGCCGTCAGGGGCCGCCGTGGCAACCACCGCCGCGGTCGGTGTGAGCGCCCTTGCCGCGGGCGCGCTGACGTACTCGCTTCTGCGCCGCTTCGCATTCTGACCAACGCGACTCGGCGGTAGCGAAGTAAGTAGCTGACGGCCCGACGTAACGATCGCGAGACACCGGCAATTGGGCCTTGATGTGACGAGTGTCACGGGGTACAAAGGAAGCACGGAAGCCAGGGGCGGCCAAGACCGAGCCGGAAGAGAAGGCTCGATCTCCCAAACCCGGCCTCCCAGCACGGATCCCGGCACCCACGCGGAGCACATACCGCGGAATAGGTAAAAGTGTTGCGGGCCTGCGTGATTGCGAAGAGCGAACGGCCACGACGACCCTTTGGGTGGGGTTGGGGTCGTAGCGCATCGCAACGACGCCGAGGCCACCCACGCAACCCACACAGCACGCTTGGTAACCGGAGTCCGTGCTAGCGGGCGGCGAGCCGAATCAGTTCGGAGCGTCGCCCGCTTCGCGTTGCTGAGGCCATTGCGTCAGGCCTGAGCCTTTGCGATCGCCAACGCTTCTCGCGCACCGGCGTGCAGCGCTTCAGCGCTCAACACCAGCCACGCGGTCAGTCCGTCCGGCGTGCCCGACGCGAAGCCTCGCGCCGCGGCCCGGTAGTCGCCGGGGCGCTGCATCCAATACATCTCGGGCACGCCGAGGCCGTGCGGATCGAGCCCACTGGCGATGGTCACCAGCCGCGACACCGCGCGCGCAACCACGCCGTCGGCCGTACCGAACGGCGCCAGCGTCAGCAACTCCCCGTGCACCACCGCCGCCAACACCGGAGCGGGGACCTTCGTTCCGCCGGTGACGATGTCGGCCAGCAGCGCCAGCCGTTGACCGACCTCGGTGTCGCCGCGCGGCCGGCCCAGCCTGTCCTCGTCGGCCAGGTCCGCCGCAGCCAGTGTGTGTAGTCGAGCGATGGCCTGCAGCGGCGCCCGCTGCCACACGCTCACCAACGAGGTCTCCCCGCCCTCCAACGCCTCCGACACCCGCAACGCGCCTGCCAGCACGGGGTCGGCCTCGCCGTCTTCGGAAAGCGTCAGTGACCCGCCGTCGAGTACCGACGATGCGCGCGCCGCCCGCAGCGCGGCCTCCGCGGCGGTCGCGGGCCAGCCACGCAAGTTGACCCGATGACGGTGCGCGCGACCCAGCGCCTCACGGGCCTCGTCACCCGCCGCGGCAACCCCTGGCAACTCGGCCAACGGGGCCAGCGGATCGGTCACGGCAGCACAGGCTACCGAACTCGGTCGGCCACATACCGAGCGCGACCGCAACCCAACGTCGACGCATCGTTCGGGTGACTAGGCTCACAGGTATGTCCGACGCGCACGTGCAAGTTCAGTCCGTCTACCCGCCCTCGCCAGAGTTCGCCGCCGCCGCCCATGCCACCGAGGAGATGTACCGCGAGGCCGAACAAGATCGGCTGGCGTTCTGGGCGAAACAGGCCAACCGGTTGTCCTGGGCCACACCGTTCGACGAGGTGCTCGACTGGTCGGGCGCCCCATTCGCGAAGTGGTTCGTCGGTGGCAAGCTCAACGTCGCCTACAACTGCGTCGACCGGCACGTCGAGGCGGGCAACGGCGATCGGGTGGCGATCCGCTGGGAGGGTGAGCCCGGCGACAGCCGCGAGATCACGTACGCCGACCTGCTCGCCGAGGTGAGCAAGGCCGCCAACACGCTGACCGACCTCGGACTGGTCGCCGGCGATCGGGTGGCCATTTACATGCCGATGCTGCCGGAAGCGATCGTCGCGATGCTGGCCTGCGCCCGCCTCGGCGTGCTGCATTCGGTGGTGTTCGCCGGCTTCTCGTCGGCGGCTCTGGCAGCCCGCATCGAAGACGCCGAAGCCAAGCTGGTGATCACCTCCGACGGCCAGTACCGGCGTGGCCAAGCGGTGTCGCTCAAGGAGTCGGTGGACGAGGCCGTCAAGGGACAAGACTCCGTCGAACACGTACTTGTGGTGCGCCGCACCGGAATTGACACACCATGGACCGACGGCCGCGATCTGTGGTGGCATGACACCGTCGAGAATGCCTCCACCGAGCACACACCTGAGGCGTTCGATTCCGAGCACCCGTTGTTCCTGCTGTACACGTCAGGCACCACCGGCAAGCCAAAAGGCATCATGCACACCTCCGGCGGCTACCTGACGCAGGCCTCGTACACGCACTACTACGTGTTCGACATCAAGCCCGAGACCGACGTGTTCTGGTGCACAGCGGATATCGGTTGGGTCACCGGACACACCTACATCGTCTACGGCCCGCTGTCGAACGGCGCCAGCCAGGTGGTGTACGAGGGGACCCCGAACTCGCCCAACGAACACCGGCATTTCGAGATCATCGAAAAGTACGGTGTCACCATTTATTACACCGCCCCGACGCTGATCCGGATGTTCATGAAGTGGGGCCGCGAGATCCCCGATGCCCACGACCTGTCCAGCCTGCGACTGCTCGGCAGCGTCGGTGAGCCGATCAACCCCGAGGCGTGGCGGTGGTATCGGGATGCGTTCGGCGGCAACAGGACTCCGGTGGTCGACACCTGGTGGCAGACCGAGACCGGTGCGATCATGATTTCGCCGCTGCCCGGATTGACCGCGGCCAAGCCCGGATCGGCGATGCAGCCGTTGCCCGGCATCTCGGCGAAGATCGTCGACGAGGACGGCAACGAACTGGTGCCCGGCGCCGACGAAGGTGAACACGTCACCGGCTACCTGGTGCTGGATCAGCCGTGGCCGTCGATGTTGCGCGGTATCTGGGGCGACCCGGAGCGCTACAAGGAGACGTATTGGTCGCGATATGCCGACCACGGTTGGTATTTCGCGGGCGACGGGGCGCGGGTCGACTCCGACGGTTCGATCTGGCTGTTGGGCCGCATCGACGACGTGATGAACGTTTCGGGTCATCGCATCTCCACCACGGAAGTGGAATCGGCGTTGGTCGGGCACTCACACGTCGCCGAAGCGGCGGTCGTCGGAGCCTCGGATGAGACCACGGGACAAGGCATCTGCGCGTTCGTCATTCTCGAGGCGCACGCCAAGGACAACGACAACATGGTCGAGGAGTTACGCAACCAGGTGGCCAAGGAGATCGGCAAGATCGCGCGGCCCCGCGAAATTCACGTCGTGCCGGAGTTGCCGAAGACACGCAGCGGCAAGATCATGCGTCGACTGCTGCGCGACGTGGCCGAAGGGCGTGAACTCGGTGACACCTCAACGCTGGTGGACCCCGGCGTGTTCGAGGCGATCAGAGCGAGTAAGTAATCAAGCTGCCGAGGCACCGATCGGGACGAAGCCCGAGCCCGGTCGGTTCTTGGCGGTGATGTCGGCCAACTGCGTGTTGAACGACATCGTCACCGCCGGCGTGTGCAGCGGGATGTATTTCACGACGCACGTTGGCAACTCCTCGCTGAAGGCGCCGTGGATCATGCCGACCAGCCGGTTGTTGACGGTCACCGGCGCACCGGAGTCACCGGGCTGGCCGCACACCTGGTTGACGATCGTGCCGGGCTGCTCCCCCGGTCCCCACGTCACCCCGCACGAATAGCCGGTGGTGCGACCGAGTTTGCATGCGATGTCGCCGAACACCGGATCTGGGCCGAGGCCGTCGATCTGGAAACCCTTGACGTTGTTGACCGGCTGCACCTTCTGCGGGTCGAACTGAATCACCGCATAGTCGAGCACGTCGTTGCCTGCCACCATGGTGCCGAGCACCCCGGCGGCTTCTTGTCCCTCGGCCGACACCCGTTCCCCTGGGCCGCCGCAGTGCGCTGAGGTGAAGCCGACCAGGTTGCCGCGATTGTCGTTGCCGATCGCGGTGAGCGTGCAGAATGTGTCGCCCTCGATGACGATGCCCGAGCCGCCGCCCAGCGGCACCAACCCGTCGGCGTGGGCGGACGGGACCACGAGTGCGCACAGTGCCGCGATCACCGTAGACGCCGTCAGGCAGCGGACGCTGGTCCTCAAGTGTCAAACTCCCGTCCACGTGCCGCCTGACCATGCAACGACGCCAGTCTAACTTCGGCCCGGATCGTTTCCGTGGACGCCACGTGGCAACATGAACGCGACTGACACCGGATGCCGGGGAGGAAGTGTTCCGTGAGTGATCGCAGGGATGGCGTGCCGACGACCGTGACCTCGATACCGCTGGTCGACCCTCATGCCCCCAAGGAGAACCCGTCGATCGGTGACCTCGTCAAGGATGCGACGGCGCAGGTGTCGACGCTGGTGCGCGCCGAGGTGGAACTGGCCAAAGCCGAGATCACCCGCGACGTCAAGAAGGGCCTCACCGGCAGCGTCTACTTCATCCTCGCCTTGGTCGTGTTGTTCTACTCGACCTTCTTTTTCTTCTTCTTCCTCGCCGAACTGCTCGACACCTGGCTGTGGCGATGGGTGGCGTTCCTGATCGTGTTCGCGCTGATGCTGGTGGTCACCGGCGGGCTGGCACTGCTCGGGTATCTCAAGGTGCGACGCATCCGCGGACCGCAGAAGACCATCGAATCGGTCAAGGAGACCCGCGAGGCCCTCACCCCGGGCCACGACAAGGACAAGGCCATCACGGCATCGCCCAACGGTGAAGGTCCCGGCGCGCAGACCGATCCGTCAGGCTGGTAATGGCCCCGCCCGACCCGTCGGTGGTCCGCATCGACGGTCCATGGCGGCATCTCGAGGTGCACGCCAACGGGATTCGCTTTCACGTCGTGGAGGCGGAGTCGGCTCGAGCGGCGAAGGCTCCGCTCACGGACAGACCGCTGGTGATTCTGTTGCACGGCTTCGGATCATTCTGGTGGTCCTGGCGCCACCAATTGCGCGGATTGTCCGGCGCCCGAGTGGTCGCGGTCGACCTGCGCGGCTACGGCGGCAGCGACAAACCGCCGCGCGGATACGACGGCTGGACGCTGGCGGGCGACACCGCCGGCCTGGTTCGCGCGCTGGGCCACAAGGCGGCAACGCTGGTCGGGCACGCCGACGGCGGGCTGGTGTGCTGGGCGACCTCGGTGCTTCACCCGCGGATGGTGAAGGCAATCGCCCTGGTCAGCTCGCCGCATCCCGTCGCGCTGCGGGCGTCGACGCTGACCCGACGCGACCAGGGCGGCGCCCTGCTGCCGTCGATGCTGCGCTATCAAGTGCCGATGTGGCCCGAACGTTCGCTGACCCGCAAGGACGGCGCGGAACTGGAGCGCTTGGTGCGCAGCAGGGCCAGCGACAAATGGCTTGCCTCCGAGGACTTTTCGGAGACGATCGGGCACATGCGGCGCGCCATCCAGATTCCGTCGGCCGCGCACTCGGCGCTGGAATACCAACGCTGGGCCGTACGCAGCCAACTACGCGGCGAGGGACGGCGGTTCATGCGTTCGATGAAGCGACCGCTGGCCGTGCCCGTGCTGCACATGCGTGGCGACGCCGATCCGTACGTGCTGCCCGACCCGGTCTACCGAACCCAGCACTACGCGCCGCACGGACGTTACGTATCCATCGCCGGCGCAGGCCATTTCGGCCACGAGGAAGCGCCTGAGCCGGTCAACGAGCAGCTGAGCCGGTTTTTCAAACAGGTGTACGGCTAAGCGCCGCCGACGCAGGTGCCCGTCGGGACGCGCTGGGTGTTGCCGACCTTCGCCATCTGCCGGGAGACTTCCTTGGCGGTCAGTACGAAGCCGGTGTCGGCGTCGTCGACGGCGGCACCGAACACCACGCCGAGCACCTGGCCCGACCGGTTGATCATCGGCCCGCCCGAATTCCCCTGCCGCACAGTCCCTCTGATCGTGTAAACCTCGCGGGTCACGGTCGCGGAGCGGTAGATGTCGGGGCCGTTGAGTTCGATGATCTCGCGAACGCGGGCCGGGGTAGCGACGAAATCGCCGCCGCCCGGATAACCCATCACGATCGCGTCGGTGCCCGTCGGCGCGGCGCCCTCGGCGAACTGCAGCGGCTGCGACGGCAGATTCGGCACGTCGAGGATCGAGATGTCGGCTTCGGGGTCGTAGGACACCACACTCGCGTCGTACGTCTGGCCGTCGGACTCGACCGTGACGCTGTCGGAGCCCGCCACGACGTGCGCGTTGGACATCACCCGGTTGGGTCCGACCACGAAACCGGTGCCTTCCAACACCTTTTGACAGCTGGGTGCGACTCCGCGGATCTTGACGACGCTGGGCCTACTGGCGGTGACCACGGCGTCGTTGGCCAGCGCCGCATCCGGCGCGTCGACCGCGATGATCGGGGTGCGGCCGTACTGAGAGAGCACGTCGGGCAGCCCGGACGTGTCGAGTAGGGCCGACAGCCGCGTCGGCACCGACTTCAGCCAGCTGGGCGCCACCTCATCCACCTGGGCGAGCACCTTCGAACCGCGCACCGCCGCGGCCAGGTTCGGCTGATCCGACGACGTCAGCGGGGTGGCCAGCATCCATGCGGCAACCAGCACGGCGACCAGTTGCAGGCCGACCCCGATGATCGAGTCGAAGGTGCGCAGCGCGCGGTTGCGCAGCGCACCGCGGACCGCGCGACCGAGCACCACGCCGGCGATCTCACCGATCACCACGAGCGCGAGGATCAAGAACAACGTCACGAACAGCTTGGTGCGGGGCCCGCTGATGTGGGAGACGATGTGCGGGGCAAGCAGGACCCCGGCGACCGCGCCCAGTACCACACCGACGAAGGACAGCAGCGAGCCGAGCGCGCCCGAGCGCCACCCGGAGATGGCGGCCACGAACGCGATCGCGAGGACGGCGAGGTCAAGCCACTGTGACGATGTCATTGTTGAGCCTCACCGTAGCTGTCCTCGCGCCCGACGAGCGCCATTGCCTCCTCGAGTTCGCGAACGTCGTCGGTGTTCCACGCCTTGGCCCACCCCGCGACATCGAGCATCGCCGAGATCACCTGACCGGTGAAACCCCACACCAGCATCTCGTTGAGCAGGAATGCCGGGCCGGCGAATCGGCGGGTGTTTTCCTTGCGGTACACCATGATTCGGTTCTCAGGGTTGATGAACGCGCGCACCGGCACCCTGGCCACGACCGCGGTCTCGTGCTCGTCGACGACGGCCACCGGCCCCGGATCCTGCGAATACGCCAAAACCGGGACGACGTGAAAACCCGACGGCGGAATGTACATCCGCTCCAGCGTGCACAGCGGCTGCAGCCTGCTGATGTCGATGCCGGTTTCCTCGTGGGCTTCGCGCAAGGCGGTGTGCACCGGCCCTGCGTCGCCGGGATCGGCTGCCCCGCCGGGAAACGCGGCCTGACCGGCGTGGTGGCGCAGCGTCAAGGCGCGCACGGTGACCAGCAGGTCGGCATCGTCAGGCAATCCGTCGGACGGCGATTCGGCCGGCCCGGAGAACAGCACCAGGACGGCGGCGTCACGCTTCTCCCCGGTGATCGCGGCCTTGGCGTTGGCGGCGGTGACCAGGGCCAGCACCTCCGGCGGCACCCGCCTTCGGTAGGCCCGTTTGACGTCCCTGCAGTTGTCGGTCAGCGGTTTGAGCCAGGACGGGGCCGAATGAGGGTCAAGTTCCCCCGCAGCCGTACCCCAACTCACGCCGGTACTCCTATCTTGGGGTCCACCGCCGCGGCGATCTCGTCGGCGTTCGCGAACGACCTCGGCAGAACTTCGGCAACGCTACCGTCCGCGCGCAACACCACGGTGGCGGGCATGACGTTCGGTAGCCGCAGAGCCGCGGCGATCAGCCTGCGCCCATCTTGCAGGGTGGGCAGCCGGACGCCGAGATCGGCCAGCCGCAGCAACGCCGCTTCCTCGTTCTCGTCCTGATGCACGGTCAACACCGTGACCGTTGATCCGGCGCGGCGCTGATACTCGGCCATCGCGGGCAGTTCCTGGGCGCACGGCGCGCACCAGTAGGCCCACAGGTTGAGCACCGTCGGGCGGCCGGCGACGGCGGTCGCCGCACTGACGCGCTCCCCATCACCTGCGCATTCGAGGGTGATGTCGCGCAGCTGCGCGGGTCCGGGTCCGGTGCCGACCGAACATGGCGGCAGGTCGGCGCGTGCCCGCGGGCCCGCGAGCGCTTCCGGCGTGTCGGCATCGCGGTGCTCACGTGGCTGGAATTGCCCGACAGGCGACGTGGGACCGGGCCCGTCGCCGAGCTGCGTCCACAGCGCCACCCCCAAGGCGACCACGACGACCAGCACCGCGACGGTCCACCTGGTCGACGTGCTCATTCCGAGCACATTAGAGGCCGGCCAGCGCCAGCAGGTGTTCGGTCTCGGGGCCCTTGACCAGCGGGGCGGCGATCAGCGGATCGGTTGGCCCGATTCCGAACGACGGGCAGTCCTTGGCCAGCACGCAGACCCCGCAGGCGGGCTTGCGGGCGTGGCACACCCGGCGGCCGTGGAAGATCACCCGGTGACTGAGCAGTGTCCACTCGCGCCGCTCGATCAGCTCGCCGACGGCGTGTTCGACCTTGACCGGGTCCTCTTCGGCGGTCCAGCGCCAGCGCCGCACCAGCCGGCCGAAGTGGGTGTCGACACTGATGCCGGGAATGTCGAAGGCGTTGCCGAGGATGACGTTGGCGGTTTTGCGGCCGACGCCCGGCAGCGTCACGAGGTCGTCCATGGTGTTCGGCACGTTGCCGTCGAACCGCTCGACCAGTTCTTGGCCCAGCCGGATCAGCGAGTTCGCCTTGTTGCGATAGAAGCCGGTGGGCAGGATGAGCTCTTCGAGTTCGGCGCGGTCGGCCTGCGCATAGTCGAGGGCCGTGCGGTAGCGCTTGAACAACGCCGGAGTGGTCAGGTTGACCCGCTTGTCGGTGCTCTGCGCCGACAGGATGGTCGCCACCGTCAGCTCCAGCGGATTGGTGAAGTCGAGTTCACAGTAAACATGCGGAAATGCTTGCGCCAGCGTGCGATTCATCCGACGTGCGCGACGGACCAGGCCGACGCGGGTTTCGTTGTCCCACTTCCGCGAAGGGGCCTGCTTAGTCGGCTTGGAAGTCTCACCCACCGTCACGGATGCCAGCGTACGCAGGGGGTACGACTGGTTCGACGCGGACGCGTGCGGACCGGTGACAATTCGTAATCCCGCTGAGACCTTGGCCGTGTTTACTTCACCCTTGTGTCTTGGTTGCTCGCAGCGTTCATCCCAGCGTTGCTGATGCTGGCGACATTCGGGCTCCAGCGGCTTGAATCGAGCCTCGACAACGACACGGTCTCGGCTGCGGATGTCGCCGAGTTTCTTCATCAGGCCGAGCCACGTGACGTCGACAGGCTGGCACGAGAAGGCATGAGCCGAGCGCTCAACGGGATGCACCAGCGACTCGGCGCAAACGACTGGACACCGCCTGCGCCGGTACGAGACCGTGAGTTGTCGAGTTTGCCAAATCGACTGGTGATGCATCATCGGGCCAATCCTGAATTTCAGCCGACCCGACATGCCAATCGTGTGTAGCGTGGGCTAGTCGCGCTGGAGGCTCAATGCCGACAACGTCCGGCGTGGCCTACCTCTAGACTGATCACGCTAACCAGTAAGAGGGCGGCTGGCCCATGTCATATCACCGAACAGCTTAAGAGGGGCAACGTGGACGAGATCCTGGCGAGGGCCGGAATCTTCCAGGGGGTCGAACCCAGCGCCGTTTCCGCGCTGACCAAGCAACTGCAGCCGGTCGATTTCCCCCGCGGACACACCGTGTTCGCAGAGGGT
Source organism: Mycobacterium sp. ACS1612 (assembly GCF_001667505.1). Classification (GTDB taxonomy): domain Bacteria; phylum Actinomycetota; class Actinomycetes; order Mycobacteriales; family Mycobacteriaceae; genus Mycobacterium. The sequence goes on along the minus strand of NZ_LZHZ01000005.1, from coordinate 55,345 downwards.
GAACCTGGCGACCGGTTGTTCATCATCATCTCGGGCAAGGTCAAGATCGGCCGCCGCTCGCCTGACGGCCGCGAGAATCTGCTCACCATCATGGGCCCGTCGGACATGTTCGGCGAGCTGTCGATCTTCGACCCTGGCCCCCGGACATCGAGCGCCACCACCATCACCGAGGTGCGCGCGGTGTCCATGGACCGCGACGCACTGCGCGCGTGGATCGCCGACCGGCCCGAAATCGCCGAGCAGCTGCTGCGGGTGTTGGCCCGCCGGCTCCGTCGCACCAACAACAACCTGGCCGACCTGATCTTCACCGACGTGCCGGGCCGGGTGGCCAAGCAGCTGCTGCAGCTGGCTCAGCGGTTCGGTACCCAGGAGGGCGGCGCATTGCGCGTCACCCACGACCTGACCCAGGAGGAGATCGCCCAGTTGGTCGGCGCGTCGCGCGAGACGGTGAACAAGGCGCTGGCCGATTTCGCCCACCGCGGCTGGATTCGTCTGGAGGGCAAGAGCGTGCTGATCTCGGACAGCGAACGGCTGGCCCGCCGCGCGCGCTAGTGGCCTTGCGATTTCAGGAACGCAAGTAATCCAATTGCGCTTGGACGCTCCATTCGGCTGCGTCCCATAGCTTTTCGTCGACGTCGATGTAGACGTGCTCGACGATCTGCCGCGCGGTGGCGTCTTCGCCCAGCGCACGCAGCGCATCGCGCACCTGCTCCAACCGCTCCTCGCGGTGGGCCAGATACATCGCGCTGACGGCTGCCAGGTCGGCGAGGTCCGGACCGTGGCCGGGCAGCACCGTGCGCTGCCCGAGGCCGCGCAGCCGGCGCAGCGACTCCAGGTACGCACCGAGGCTGCCGTCCTCGTTGTCGATCACGGTGGTGCCGCGACCCAACACGGTGTCGGCGGTCAACACCGCGTCGTCGAGCAGAAACGACACCGAGTCGGCGGTATGGCCCGGGGTGGCCATCACCGTGATGCGCAGGCCCGCCGCGTCGATCACCTCACCGTCGACGAAGGGTCCGCCGAGCCCGCGCAAAAACCCGCTGCCCACCGAGCGGACCACCGCGCCGGTGCGGTCGACGATCTTGTCGATGCCGCCGGTGTGGTCGTCGTGTTTGTGGCTGATCAGCACCAGCGGGATCTTGCCGAGTTCGGCGATCCGCCCGATGTGCTCGTCGTCGTCCGGGCCCGGATCGACGATCACCATCTCGTCGCTACCGCGGCCGCGCAGCACCCACGTGTTCGTGCCGTCCAGCGTCATCAACCCAGGGTTGTTGCACAGCAGCACCGACGCGGTCTCGGTGACCGGCCGCAGCAGCCCGTACGCAGGATGCTCGAGCGTCACGCGACCTCTGCCCGATCGTCGCTCACGCGACCTCTGCCCGATCGTCGCTCACGCGACCTCTGCCCGATCGTCGCTCACGCGACCTCTGCCCGATCGTCGCTCACGCGACCTCGACGATGATCTCGACCTCGACCGGCGTGTCCAGCGGCAGCTCGGACACCCCGACCGCGGAGCGGGCATGCTTACCCGCCTCGCCGAACACCTCACCGAGCAGTTCCGAGGCCCCGTTGACGACGCCCGGTTGACCGTTGAATCCCGGCGCGGACGCGACGAACCCGAGCACCTTGACCACCCGCGTGACGCTGTCGATGCCGACCAGCGAGTGCACCGCGGCCAACGCGTTCAACGCACATATCCTGGCCAGCGCCTTGGCGGCCTCGGGGCTGACCTCGCCGCCCACCTTGCCGGTCTGCGGCAGCTTGCCCGCCTGCATCGGCAGCTGGCCCGCCGTGTAGACCAGGTTGCCGGTGCGCGCCGCGGGCACGTAGGCACCAGCAGGCGGGACCACATTGGGCAGTTCGATGCCCAGTTCGGCAAGCCGCTCAGAGGCACTCATTTCGCGCGCTTCAAATATGCGACGTGCTGCTCACCGGTCGGCCCCGGCAGTACCGACACCAGCTCCCAGCCGTCCTCGCCCCACTGATCGAGGATCTGCTTCGTCGCGTGCGTCAACAGCGGGACGGTGGCGTATTCCCAACGGGTCGGTTCGCTCATGACGCTGAGCTTATCGGGCACCGAATTGTTCCCAGCTAGCATGCAGGGGTGGCTACCTCAGCGAATAGCGGTAGACCGGTCGGCTGGCCGTCTCGCCTGACCAAGGCGCGTCTGCATTTCGTCACCGGCAAGGGCGGTACCGGTAAGTCGACGATCGCGGCGTCGCTGGCGCTGGCGCTGGCGTCAGGCGGACGCAAGGTGCTGTTGGTGGAAGTCGAAGGGCGCCAAGGCATTGCGCAGCTGTTCGACGTTCCGCCGCTGCCCTACGCCGAAGTCAAGATCGCGACGGCCGACGGCGGCGGCACCGTGAACGCGTTGGCCATCGACACCGAAGCCGCGTTCCTCGAGTACCTCGACATGTTCTACAACCTGGGGTTGGCGGGCCGCGCGATGCGCAGGATCGGCGCCGTCGAGTTCGCGACGACGATCGCTCCTGGCCTGCGGGACGTACTGCTCACCGGAAAGATCCGGGAGATCGTGACCCGCGCCGAGAAGGGCAAGCAACCCGTCTACGACGCGATTGTGGTGGACTCGCCGCCGACGGGCCGCATCGCCCGGTTCCTCGACGTCACCAAGGCGGTGTCGGACCTCGCCAAGGGCGGCCCGGTGCATTCGCAGGCCGAAAGCGTGGTCAAGGTGCTGCATTCCGACCTGACCGCCATCCACCTCGTCACGCTGCTCGAGGCGCTGCCCATCCAAGAGACGGTCGAAGCCATCGAGGAACTCCGCGAACTCGACCTCCCCATCGGCAGCGTGATCGTCAACCGCAACATCCCGGCGTATCTGGACGCCGATGATCTGGCCAAGGCCGCCGAGGGCGACATCGACGCCGACGCCGTCCGCAGCGGATTGGAGAGCGTCGGAATCACTTTGTCCGACACCGACTTTGCCGGTTTGCTGACAGAGACCATCCAGCACGCGACCAGGATCACCGCACGCGCAGAAAGCGCGGAACAACTCGACGCGCTCGACGTGGCACGGTTGGAGCTGCCGCAGATAGCCGACGGCGTCGACCTCGGCAGCCTCTACGAACTCGCCGAAGCACTTGCCCACCAAGGGGTCCGATGATGAGCACCACACCACCCGCCCTCGACATGGGCTCGATCCTGAGGGACACCTCCAACCGCGTCGTGGTGTGCTGCGGCGCCGGCGGTGTCGGCAAGACCACCACCGCGGCGGCAATGGCATTGCGGGCGGCCGAATACGGCCGCACCGTCGTCGTGCTGACCATCGACCCGGCCCGGCGACTGGCCCAGGCGCTCGGCATCAAGGATCTCGGCAACACCCCGCAGCGGGTACCGCTCGCGCCCGAGGTGCCCGGCGAGTTGCACGCCATGATGCTGGACATGCGTCGCACATTCGACGAGATGGTGATGCAGTACTCGGGACCCGAACGCGCACAAGAGATTCTGGACAACCAGTTCTATCAGACCGTGGCCACGTCACTGGCGGGCACGCAGGAATACATGGCGATGGAGAAGCTCGGCCAGCTGCTCGCCCAGGATCGCTGGGATCTGGTGGTCGTCGACACCCCACCGTCGCGCAACGCGCTGGACTTCCTGGACGCCCCAAAGCGGTTGGGCGGCTTCATGGACAGCCGGCTGTGGAAGCTGCTGCTCGGCCCCGGCCGCGGCATCGGCAAGCTGGTGACCGGCGCCATGGGACTGGCGATGAAGGCGCTGTCGACCGTGCTGGGTTCCCAGATGCTGTCGGACGCAGCGGCTTTCGTGCAGTCGCTGGACGCGACGTTCGGCGGATTCCGGGAGAAGGCGGACCGCACCTACGAACTGCTCAAGCGGCGCGGCACGCAGTTCGTGGTGGTATCGGCCGCCGAACCCGACGCGTTGCGGGAGGCGTCGTTCTTCGTCGACCGGCTGTCACAGGAGCACATGCCGCTGGCCGGCTTGATCCTCAACCGCACGCACCCGATGCTGTGCGATCTGCACGCCGAGAAAGCCGAGGAAGCCGCCGAGGACCTGGAGAAGAAGGATCCCAACGCGGTGGCGGTCGCGGTGCTGCGGATTCACGCCGACCGGGCGATGACGTCCAAGCGCGAGATCAGGCTGTTGTCGCGATTCACCGGCGCCAATCCGCACGTCGCGATCGTGGGAGTGCCGTCGCTGCCGTTCGACGTGTCGGATCTCGAGGCGCTGCGCGCCATCGCCGATCAGATCACCGGCGAAACCATCGCAGCTACTGAGACGGCCTAAACCGCGCTGCGGTGCTTGCGCTGGGCGGCAAAGAACTCAGCCCAGGAAACCACTTCGGGGTGCTGCTTGAGCAGCGCGCGGCGCTGGCGTTCGGTCATGCCGCCCCAGACGCCGAATTCGACGCGGTTGTCGAGCGCGTCGGCACCGCATTCCAGGATCACCGGGCAGTGCCTGCAGATCACCGCGGCCTTGCGCTGGGCCGCGCCGCGTACGAAGAGCTCATCGGGATCAGCTTGACGGCAGCGCGCCTGGGAGACCCAGGCGATCCTGGCCTCGGCCTCCGCGCCGTGGACGATGCTGTGTGCTGACATGTTCGGGGTTGTCCTCCGCGCCGCGGGCCTCGTACCTGACACCAGCGATCCCTTCGTTCCAAGCCGCCGAGCTAGCACATCGACGGCGTGATCCTCCGGAGTAGAACGCTGATGCGATCTACGCCACATTGCGAGGGTCCGGTGTGACCTGCATCGCACTGTTAGCTCAACTTAGGTGGTCAGGGCGCTTCTTGGCAACAGTCTGGGAGGCACTTTTTTGGGACGACCGTGCCGTCAGACGGCAAAATTGACGCAACCGCAGGTCGTTATGCACAGCGAACCCGGCAATCGACCGGCATGAACTGCCATTTTGTCGCTTGAGCGCCGTAGTTAGTCTGTACGTCATGCCGGAGCAGCGCCCGACCAGACCGCCTGCCGTGCCCCCCACGGTGACGGTCATCAAGCTCGCCTGGTGCTGCCTTCTTGCCAGCGTGGTCGTCGCGGGGCTGCTGTTTCCTGTCGTCGGGGGCATCGGGTTGTTGTCCAACCGGGCCTCCGATGTGGTGGCCAACGGGTCGGCACAACTCGTCGAGGGTGAGGTGCCGCAGGTGTCGACGATGGTCGACGCCAAGGGCAACGTGATCGCGTGGCTGTATTCGCAGCGCCGGTTCGAGGTGCCAAGCGATCAGATCGCCAACACCATGAAGCTGGCCATCGTCTCGATCGAGGACAAGCGGTTCGCCGAGCACAACGGCGTGGATTGGCAAGGCACCCTGACGGGTTTGTCCGGCTATCTGACCGGAAATCTGGACACCCGCGGCGGCTCGACGCTGGAACAGCAGTATGTGAAGAACTATCAGCTGCTGGTGGTCGCCCAGACCGACGCCGAGAAGCGGGCCGCAATCGAGACAACCCCCGCGCGCAAGCTGCGTGAGATCCGGATGGCGCTGACCCTGGACAAGACGTTCACCAAGCCCGAGATACTGACGCGCTACCTGAATCTGGTGTCGTTCGGCAACGGATCGTTCGGCATCCAGGACGCCGCGCAGACCTACTTCGGGATCAACGCCTCCGAGTTGAACTGGCAGCAGGCGGCGCTGCTGGCCGGCATGGTGCAGTCGACCAGCACGCTCAACCCCTACACCAACCCCGACGGCGCGCTGGCACGTCGAAACCTGGTGCTGGACACCATGATCGAGAACCTGCCGGAGCACGCCGACGAACTGCGCGCCGCCAAGCAGCAGCCGCTCGGCATTCTGCCGCAGCCCAACGAGTTGCCCCGCGGTTGCATCGCCGCGGGTGATCGCGCGTTCTTCTGCGACTACGTGCTGGACTACCTGGCCCGCGCGGGCATCAGCAAGGAGCAGGTCGCCAAGGGCGGCTACATGATCAAGACGACGCTGGATCCCGACGTGCAGATACCGGTGAAGTCGGCGATCGACAGCATCGCGGCTCCGGACCTCCAGGGCGTGGCCAGCGTGATGAGCGTGGTCAAGCCCGGCAAAGACTCGCATCAGGTGCTGGCAATGGCCAGCAACCGCACCTACGGGCTGAACACCGATGCCGGGGAAACCATGCAACCGCAACCCTTCTCGCTCGTGGGTGACGGCGCGGGATCGGTGTTCAAGATCTTCACCACGGCCGCCGCACTGGACATGGGCATGGGCATCAACGCCCAGTTGGATGCGCCGGCCCGCTTCGAGGCCAAGGGCCTGGGCAGCGGTGGCGCCAAGGGTTGTCCGCCCGCCACCTGGTGTGTGCAGAACGCGGGTAACTATCGCGGCCAGATGAGCGTCACCGACGCGCTGGCCACCTCCCCGAACACCGCGTTCGCCAAGCTGATCTCTCAGGTGGGCGTGCAGCGGACCGTCGACATGGCGGTCAAGCTGGGCATGCGGTCCTACGCGCTGCCCGGCACCGCCCGCGACTACGACCCGCAGAGCAACGAAAGCCTGGCCGACTTCGTCAAGCGGCAGAACCTCGGCTCGTTCACGCTCGGCCCGATCGAGGTCAACGCGCTGGAATTGTCGAACGTCGCGGCGACGCTGGCGTCGGGCGGCACCTGGTGTCCACCCAATCCGATCGACAAGGTCTTCGACCGCCACGGCAAGGACATCGCCGTCACCACCGAAACCTGTGAACAGGTGGTGCCTGAGGGGCTGGCCAACACGCTGGCCAACGCGATGAGCAAGGACGACACCAACGGCACGGCCGCGGGGTCGGCCGGTTCCGTGGGCTGGGACCTGCCCATGTCGGGCAAGACGGGAACCACCGAGGCGCACCGCTCGTCGGCCTTCCTCGGGTTCACCAACCAGTACGCCGCGGCCAACTACATCTACGACGACTCGACGACGCCCGGCGACCTGTGCTCCTTCCCGCTGCGGCAGTGCAGTTCGGGAAACCTGTTCGGCGGCAACGAACCGGCCCGCACCTGGTTCACCGCGATGAAGCCGATCGAGAACAACTTCGGACCGGTCGCGCTGCCGCCGACGGATCCGCGCTACGTCGACGGGGCGGCGGGATCCCGGGTGCCGAGCGTCTCGGGGATGACTCAGGACACCGCTCGGATGCGCCTGAAGGAGGCCGGTTTCCAGGTCGCCGACCAGGCCACGCCGGTCAACAGCAGCGCGCCGTACGGTGCGGTGGTCGGGACCTCTCCAGCCGGGCAGACGGTGCCGGGATCGATCATCACGATTCAGATCTCCAACGGCATCCCGCCTGCGCCGCCTCCGCCGCCGCCAGGAGCGATCCCCGGGCTCCCGGGCATGCCGCCGGAGATCGGGACGACGGTCGTCGAGATTCCCGGGTTGCCGCCGATCACCGTGCCTGTACTCGGGCCGCCGCCTCCTGCGCCCCCGCCGCCGTGATCGTGCTGTGCAGTTGACCACGCTGCGGCCGTGGAAGTCGGTGCCCGCCAGCAACTGGCAGTACGCTTTCGTCATGCCTGCCGCTTCCGCCAGATCGGCGACTCCATCGCCGGCGACGCTGCTGAGATACACCACCGCCGTGACCGTTGGCTCGGTCCTCGCCGGGATCGGTTACGCGTCGCTGATCGAGCGGAACGCGTTCGTGATGCGTGAAGTGACCATGCCGGTGTTATCGCCGGGATCCTCGCCGCTGAAGGTGCTGCACATCAGCGATATCCACATGCTGCCCCGGCAGCGGCGCAAACAGGCCTGGCTGCGTGACCTGGCCCGCTGGGAGCCCGATCTGGTGGTCAACACCGGCGACAACCTGGCCCACCCCAAAGCGGTGCCCGCCGTGGTCCAGGCGCTGAGCGACCTGCTGGCCACCCCGGGCGTGTTCGTGTTCGGCAGCAACGATTACTTCGGGCCGCGGCCGAAGAATCCGGCCAACTACCTGACCAACCGCGGCCATCGCGTGCACGGCGAGCCGTTGCCGTGGCAGGACCTGCGGGCGGCGTTCACCGAACGCGGCTGGCTGGACGTGACGCACACGAAGCGCGAACTCGACGTGGCTGGCCTGCGGATCGCGGTGGCCGGTGTCGACGATCCGCACCTGTCGCGCGACCGCTACGACACCATCGCCGGACCCGCCAGCCCCGCGGCCGACCTGACGCTGGGACTGGCGCATTCGCCGGAGCCGCGGGTGCTGGACCGCTTCGCGGCCGACGGCTACCAGCTGGTGATGGCCGGCCACACTCACGGCGGCCAGCTCTGCCTGCCGTTCTACGGCGCGATCGTCACCAACTGTGACCTCGACCGGTCCCGCGCCAAGGGGGCGTCACGCTGGGGCGCGCACACCCAACTGCACGTCTCGGCGGGTCTCGGCACGTCGCCGTACTTCCCGGCCCGGTTCTGCTGTCGGCCGGAGGCCACGCTGCTGACCCTGGTGGCCGCCCCGATCGGCGGGCGTGACGCCGGAACGCACGTGGAGTCACACCCCAGCGTCTCGGTTCGGTGACCGAGAAGGCCGCGACAGCAGCACGCAGCCAGCCACGCGCGTGGGTGGACAACGCGGTCCGACTGATCGAGGCCGACGCTCGTCGCAGCGCCGACACCCATCTGCTGCGTTATCCGCTGCCCGCGGCATGGTGTGACGGGTGTGACGTCCAGCTGTATCTCAAGGACGAGACGACGCACATCACCGGCAGCCTCAAGCATCGGTTGGCGCGGTCGTTGTTCCTCTACGCGCTGTGCAACGGATGGATCGGCGAGGGCACCACGGTCATCGAGGCGTCGTCGGGGTCGACGGCGGTGTCGGAGGCGTACTTCGCCGCGCTGCTCGGTCTGCCGTTCATCGCGGTGATGACGTCGTCGACAAGTGCGGCCAAGATCGCCTTGATCGAATCACAAGGCGGGCGTTGCCATTTCGTCGCCGAAGCGTCACAGGTGTACGCGGAGGCGGAGCGGCTGGCCGAGGAGACCGGCGGCCATTATCTCGACCAGTTCACCAACGCGGAGCGCGCGACCGATTGGCGTGGCAACAACAACATCGCCGAATCGATCTTCGAGCAGATGCGCGAAGAGGCTCATCCCATCCCGGAGTGGATCGTGGTCGGTGCGGGCACCGGGGGTACGAGCGCCACCATCGGCCGCTACCTTCGGTATCGGCGGTACGCGACAGGCTTGTGCGTGGTGGATCCGGAGAACTCGGCGTTCTATCCGTCTTACGCGCAGGGCCGCCGCGACATGGCGACCGGGAAGTCGTCGCGCATCGAGGGCATCGGGCGTCCCCGCGTCGAACCGTCGTTTCTGCCCGACGTGGTCGACCGGATGGTCGCGGTGCCCGACGCGGCGTCGATCGCCGCAGCACATCACGTCAGCAGGGTGCTGGGCCGACGGGTGGGACCGTCAACGGGAACGAATTTGTGGGGGGCTTTCGGCCTGCTGGCCGAGATGATCGCCGAGGGGCGCAGCGGTTCGGTGGTGACCCTGCTGGCCGACAGCGGTGACCGCTATGCGGACACCTACTTCTGCGACGAGTGGCTGAACAGCCAGGGCATGGACCCGTCGCCGTCGGCCGACGTGCTGGTGGAATTCGAACGGTCGGGCCGCTGGCCCTGATCGTCGGAAACCCCGGTGAGCGGACCATCGGAGGTCAGAAACAGCCACAAGGCGGCCAAGGCGAAGAATCCCAGGTAGATCGAAGCTCCTAGCCCAGTCATTTCTGCCTCGATTCGTAGTTGCTGCTGTCAGTGTGCATAACGTCACTGACAACTCACATCCATCCCGAGGCGTGTCGTGATCTACGCCTCTGCGTGGCCGAGGGCAGGAAAAGCCGTTTGGCTTCACCGCCGGTCGGTGCGATACGCTGTCGTGGCTTCACGCGGGGTGTGGCGCAGCTTGGTAGCGCGCTTCGTTCGGGACGAAGAGGTCGTGGGTTCGAATCCCGCCACCCCGACTCGCGTCGTCGCAGGTCAAAGGGCCCTGACTGGTCGTTCTGGTCAGGGCCTTCTTGTGCTCCAGTCCGCAGCTGGTCCGCAGCAGATTTCAACGACCGCGTTCGAGCGTCGTCTCGTGCAGCCGAAACCAACTCCAAGTCGTCCGGGAACAAGTCGGCGTAGGTGTCCAGCGTGAGCACCGCGGAAGCGTGTCCCAGCATGGTTCGGACGGCCTTGACGATGGAAAGTGACGGTCGGAAACTCTGGGTTCTTGTTCACCAGTCGCTCGACGGCAGGCTGGAAGACTCGGGGTCTCCAAGTCGACACCTGCACCACTGCGCCTCCCGGCGCCGTGAACACTAAGTCGTTGCGCTGCTTTCCTGCCATGAGTGCTGCTAACTACTCAGCTAGGAAGGCCGGGAATGGCACCGAGCGACGTTCATGCGACTTAGTGGTGGACCAGACCAACCACCACATCGCGTCGTCGTCCTGCAGGTACCCGGCGTCGCGAAGTGTCCGCGCTAAACGGGGTCCTGGTGGTTGGTAAGTCCTGGCCGGGGTATCCGATCGCTGCGGCCTTCAAGGTGCCGCGCGGTACCCGCGGTCAGACGACGAGCAGGAGGTCGGATGCGCGTGAATTCTAGCGACGACCAAAGCAGCGATGATGGCAGCGCGCATGACACCTCGGCTTTTCCCTTCGACCTGGATGAGGAGTTCGAAAGTCCGTCCGGCGCGGCCGATGCCGAGTTGTGGGCTGAGGGCTTGCCCAGCGGCTCGGCGCTGCTTGTCGTCAGACGCGGGCGCAATGCTGGAGCCCACTTTCTGTTGAACCAACCGGTCACAACTGTCGGGCGACTTCCGGCCAGCGACATCTTCCTCGACGACATCACCGTCAGCCGACGACATGCCGAGTTTCGAATGGGAAACGGACAACATCGCGTCGTGGACACCGGCAGCCTCAATAAAACCTATGTCAACCGTCGACCTGTCGAGTCGGCGATTCTGGCCAACGGCGACCAGATACAAATCGGCAAATTCCGTCTGGTGTTCTTGAACGCGGCCCCGTCGAGCTGACCCGCCGACCGCGTCGTTGACGAATCGATTGACGTGCCCGGCGTTTCCATGCACGCGCTATTAGCAAGCGTTTCTCGACAACTCGCGTCTTCTTGATGTTGCGCGCCAGGCGGGCGTCGGGGAGCCGTGCCGAACTGCATCATCAATGGGCAGGACCAGTCACCGAGCTCGCCGAACGCGCTGGGCGCCAAGGTCGAGGAACCATCTGGGCAAGTTTCGACACATCAGCTCGCCTTCACAACCGGCGGACAGCAACTCAACAGGTCCACCGTGGCTTGGTCGGCGGTCGACGATGGCGATGAATCGACCGGCGGTCCGCGCTACTGCGAAGTGAATTGACGCCGAAGCTTAGTCAGCCGGCTCCGCCACCAGCGGCTCCGCTGCCGGTGCCGCCGGCGGCCCCGCTGCCGCCGCCGCCGGTCGCCCCGCCACCGGCGCCGGGATCATTGCCCGTAATGTTGTTGCCGGAATTTCCGCCCGCATTACCGCCTGGGTTAAAGGGTCCCAGTTGTGCATTGCCACCGCCACCGGGTGCGCCACCATTGGTCCCCGTCGAGGAGCCGCCGCCGGTCGGGGAGCCACCGGGGGTAGCCGGATTGGCCGTTTGAATCCATCCCAGGATGTCTTCAAAGCCATTGTTGAACACGACGCTGTTAGGCGGGTCGCCGACGACGTCGAAATAAACCTTGCCGGTGGTGCTGCCACCCTGCCCTATCGGCGCTCCACTGAGGCTGGAGACATTGGCCAGCACGCGATAGTTGGCCCCGCTCTCGGCGCGGGCGTTGAAGAAGGGGACCACCGGGATGACCGTTCCGACCAGCGCGTCGGCTTTCACCGTGGCCTCATAAAGCCGGCCAGCGACCGGGTACGGAACGGGGTCGGAGCTCGGCATGAGACCCGTGACCGTGTAACCGATCAGCGGGCCATTCATGTCCTTGAGGGTCTCCTGCACGCCCATCACTTGGATATTGCTGGTCGCCCCGGCTAGTGGGACGGCACCGAGGCCCAACATGGCGGCGGTGGCGGCGACGGCTCCGGCCGCTTTCTTGATCTTCACTTGACTCTCCCCCGTGGTGATGTGGCGATTTACCGCGCCCGGTACCCGCCCAGCCGCCGTCGAAACACAAACCCTGACACTGCCCTGTGTCGGAGCGGATCAGTGTGGGGCGTACAAGCCCGACTGAGCAGATGGCGACCTTCATCAGGAAGGTCGCCTCGTTGTTTGCCGGGGCGCTCTACGCGTAGATGCCGAGGCTGCGCCGGGGCTTCGACGGCACCCTCGTCAGCACGATCACCGAACTCAACTCGACCAACCCGATCAGCAACAGCGGCCAAACCGCGCCTGCGGCGACACTGACCAGCAACGGGTGCCCGGCCGGAGACCGACGGTGTGAGAGACGCTTACCGGCCGCGTAGGCCGCGAAACTGGTGACTATCCAGCCAGCGAAGTAAATGGCGATGATGGTGCCGACCACGACGTCCCCCCTGAGACTCGACAACTCTGGGAGTCGACTTCCCAGCCAACAGTAGAACTAAACTGGCCCCGCCGAGACGAGGCGCGCAAGGGCCACATACAGCTAACTCCAAGTTTGGCTTTAACCCTGCTTGGGAATTACATCGGACGTGACTTTGCCGTCGACGTCTGTCGAACCCACCCTGCCCCAGGCGGTCGGACCGCTGTCCGCTGCCATCATCGAGGCCTTGCGTGGGCGGCCCGCCCTTCACGACCGCCCCATCGACATCCCTCTCTACGAGGCGGACCCGTACGGCCTCGACCTGCAGGTCGCGCTCTACATCTGCTACGAGCTGCACTACCGCGGATTCGACAACGTCAACCCTCGATGGGAATGGAATCCGTCGCTGCTGCGTGCCCGCGGCCGACTCGAAGACGTCTTCCTAGACGCGGTCCGCCAGGACGTCGGCGAGATCACGCAAGACGAGACCGCGGCCGATGCGATGGACGCTCTTTCAATCGAGCCCGTCGACGGCACCGGCCCCTCGTACTATCTGCGCGATACCGGCACCTGGGATCAGATGCGCGAGTACTTCGTGCACCGCTCGCTGTACCACCTCAAGGAGGCCGACCCGCACGCCTTCGCGATCCCACGGCTGATGGGCCAGGCCAAGGCCTCGTTCGTCGCCGTCGAGTTCGACGAATATGGCGGCGGCAGAGGGCATTTGGTGCATCAGCAGCTCTACTCCGATCTGATGGAGGCCGCCGACCTCGACGCCACGTACCTGGCGTACTTCAACGACGTGCCCGCAGACGCGCTGGCATCGGTCAACCTGATGTCGTTGTTCGGTTTGCACCGCGAGTTCCGCGGCGCGGCCATCGGGCATTTCGCGTCGACGGAGATCACCTCGTCACCGGGTTCGCGCCGACTGGTCGACGCACTGGAACGGATGGGCGCGCCCGAACCGTGCATTCGGTTCTACCGCGAGCACGTGGTCGCCGATGCGGTCCACGAACAGGTGGTCCGAGCGGACGTCGTCGGGGATCTCATTGCGCGCGAGCCATATCTGGAGCGCGACGTGGTATTCGGCATCAAGGCTCGCGACGTGGTGGAGGACCGACTCGCCGACCACGTTATGCGGTGCTGGCGAGCAGGCCAGTCGTCGCTACGCCGGCCGCTTGGCTGACCGCTTCGGTCGCATCCGGCAGCGGTGGCTGGTGTCGCACAACGGATAATCCTTGCTGCGGCGGCAGGTGCAGATCGCGACCATGAACCGGTCGGATTCCACCACACTGCCGTCGGCCATCTCGATTTTCACCGGGCCCTGCACCATCACCGGTCCGGACGGCACCACCCGGACGACGCGGGCTTGCTCGTCGCTCACGGCTTGTCCGCCCTGATCACCAGCAGCTCTTCCTCTCGGCGGCCCGGCTGAAGCCTGCCCGTCTCCTCGAGCCATTCGGCCCGCGAACTCAGCACCGGTCCAAACGGAATCCATTGCCAGGCAATGATTTCTGCGTCGAGACCGGCGCCGGCCAGCTGCGCCAACGTTTCCCGCGGATCGGCGAACTCGGATTGCACCAGCAACAGGGTGCCGCCGGGCGCGAGTAGCTGTGTCGCCGTGGTGCACAACGGATCGAGCACCAGACGTCCGTTGTACCCGGCGTCCCACGCCCGGGACGGTCCGACCTGCGAGGGCAACCACGTGCCGTCGACGCCAGGGTCGTGCGGCACGTAGGGCGGGTTGCACACCACCAGGTCGTAGGGCCCGAATTCGGCTGCGCGTGCCCATGACCCGAGATGCACCGCGACGTCGACGCCCGCAGTTGCGGCGTTGGTTCTCGCGCACTGGACGGCTCGCGGGCAGATGTCGAAAGCGCTGACTTCAGTAGCACCCTGCTCGTAAGCGGCGATCGCCGCCACCCCGCTGCCGGTGCAGAGGTCGGCGACGCGGTGACCGCGGGCCAGACCGGTTTTCTCCATCACATCGATGAGCAGCTGCGAGTCCTCTTGTGGCGTATACACGCCTTCGGTCACGGCTGGCACATCCAGGTCGGTGTATGCGGTGGTCAACATCGGCCTTTCGACAGGGTTAGCTTGCGCGACTCGCGCTGCCTCATTAATGCCCGGTATCGCCGGGGTTAAACGCGTAGTCACGTTTTGCGCTGCGGTCTTCAGGGCATCCCAGTGCCGTGCACGCTTCAGACATCGTCGCGTTGCCGATCCGGCTCGGCTCGGCAGCCCGCCATCGCCGCCTGTTCCATCCGAGCGGTGTGCTCGCTACGGGATTCCTCGACCGGCTCGCGCCGCCCGACCACGGCCTGCCGATGCAGTCCTGTGACGTGATCGCCCGCGTCTCGAAGGGGGTCGGACTGCCTGGCGCCATGGCCGACGTCGCCGGGTTGGCATGGCGCATCCCGCCGCCGCAGGATCTGCGGTCGTGTGTGCCGTGGGATGTTCTGCTGGCCTCGACGGTCGCCAACAGCAGAGTCCTGTTGGCGCCTACCCGGTCGTGGTCCCGCACGACGTTCTCCAGCCTGATGCCGCTCCGTTTCGATGGTGGCGTGTGGTGGATCCGCGCCCGGCTGGTGACCAAGATCGACGAACCGGGCTTGTCGCTGGACACCATCAGGAACCAAATCGACTCCGGGGAAATCGAATTCGACATCGAACAGGCCCGCGGGTTCGGCGGTTTCTCGCCGCTGGCCCGGTTGAGTTTGCGTCACCTCGACCCGAGCAACGACGACATCGCTTTCGACCCCGTTCTGCACAGCGACGAAGACGTGCAGTTGGCCCCGAGCTGGCTCGCCGACTTCCGGCGTGCGGCGTATCGGCGTAGCCGGCAAGGCCGAGAGGCCGACTAACCCGTCGGCTCCTGATCGGTGTCTGCGACGTCAGGCGTGTTCTCGTCGGTGGTGTCGGCATCGCCCGCGTCGCTGGTCGTGCCGGTCTCATCGACGGTCTTTTCCTCGTCGTATATCCCTTTGCCGCGTGGCATCACAATCCTTTCGTCTCACGCTGAACTACCCGTTGACGATTCGTTTCAACCTGTCCGGCCCGGGTATGCGCTGCGAACTGTCACATCGGCGAAAGGCGAACACTATGGATGCTTTGGCGTTCCTTCGTGACGACCACAAAAGCGTGCTCGGCATGTTGGAGGTGCTCGACGGCGCGCCATCCGGTTCCGGTGCCGACGCCAGCGGGCTGGCCACAATGGTGACCAATTTGATCATCGCGGAATCCCAGCACGAGGCCGTCGAGGAGCAGTTCTTCTGGCCCGCGGTCCGTGACGCCGTCGAGGGCGGTGACGAACTCGCCGACGTCGCGTTGACTCAGGAGCAGGCGGGCAAGAAGCTGCTTCAGGCGCTCGAAGACGGCAAACCCGGTGACCTGGAATATCAACAGGCACTTCAAGATTTCGTCAAGGCGGCTCGCGACCACATCAAATACGAGCAGGATGTCGTGTGGCCCGCGTTCGAGGCCGCGGTCAGCCGCGAGGACCGCGAGAAGCTGGGTGAAAAGCTCGAGACGGCCAAGAAGATCGCCCCCACCCGGCCGCATCCCGACACTGTTCCCAACGCGACCGTGCAGAAGACCATGGGAACGGTCGCCGCGATGACGGACCATCTGCGTGACGCCGCCAGCGGCCGCGCCGATAAGAACCCTCCGGACCCGCAACAGCACTGAACGCGACGAGAGCCGGCTCGAGGCCGGCCCTCGCTCATGTCCGAATCAGTCTGTGGGCGTGCGTTGTTCGTGCGTGAACGGCTTTTCGCTCTGCACCGCGGGCTGTCCCTCCGGGCTGAGTTCGGCACCTCTGTTCTGCCGCTTGGTGCCGCCGAGCCATTGCTGCTCGGGCTTTTCGACGTACTCCCACTCCATGCCCTCGGGCCACGGTCCCTGACCCTCGTTCCACGGTCCGCGCACCGACCCGTCCCCGTTGGACATGTTGAACGCGACATTCTGGAAGCGGTCGTCCCCGGCGAGTTGACCGGGTGGGAAGTTCACCGGCAGTTCGTTCAACGCCGCCGTGAACTGTTGGTAATGCGCGACTTCCCGCGTCATCAGGAACGTCAGCGTGTCTTGAACGCCGGGGTCGTCGGTGAATTGCTTGAGGTATTCGTAGACGATCTTCGCGCGAGACTCAGCCGCGAGATTGCTCCGCAGGTCCACCGTCGGATCGCCGTTCGCGTTGACGAACGTGCCCTGCCACGGCACGCCCGCGGAGTCCTTGACGTCGGGGCCGCCGCCGCTCAGGGCAAAGTACAGCGGGTTCACTGCGACGCTGTGGATGATGGCGTCGCGGCCGTCACGGCTGGCGACCGCGGGCATCCAATCGCACCGCTCGTTGGCCATCTTCAGGTCGTCGTTGAGACCGTCTAGCAGCATGGTGATCATCGACCCGACCATCTCGAGGTGGCTGAACTCCTCGGTGGCGATGTCCATGAACAGGTCGTACATCTTCGGGTTCTTCTGCCGCAGCACGAACGCCTGCGTGAAGTACTGCATCGCCGCCTTCAATTCACCGTTGGCACCGCCGAACTGTTCCTGCAGCAGAGTGGCGAATCGCGGATCGGGTTCGCTGACGCGCACCTCGAATTGAAGGTCTTTGTTGTGGATGAACATTGGCGCCTCCCGGGCTGTCGATGATGTGGGCAGGTCGCCGCCGAATACCCGGGAAAGGGTGCACCAAACGGCGTTCAGGCCGCTGCGGTCCGAAGTTTTTCGAGCAGTGCGCCCGCCGCCTCCTTCAAGAACAACTCCTGGCCGTCGTCGCCGATCTGCACGAGCGCGATGTCTGTGAAACCGGCCTCCCAGTACTTGCGCACCGCGTCCACGATGGCGTCCAGATCCGGCCCGCACGGGATGGATTCGGCGACATCCTCCGGCTTGACGAACTGGGTGGCACCCTCGAAACCCGCCGTGGTCGGCAGATCAGCGTTGACGGCCCACCCGCCGCCGAACCAGCGGAACTGGTCGTGCGCCCGCTGTACCGCGCGGTCGCGGTCGGGGTCCCAGCAGATCGGTATCTGCCCGATCACCCTGACGTCGCCCGGCAGCCCGGTCGCGCGCCGCGCGTTGTGCCATTCGTCAACGAGGTCTTTGTTCGGTTCGACGGCGATCAAATGGTCGGAAAGCGGCGCGAACATCTCCACCGAACGTTCACCCGACACCGCGGTGGCGATTGTGACGGGAATGTCCGGGAGGTCCCAGATCCGCGCCGAATCCACCTCGAAATACTCGCCTTTCCAGTCGATCAGCTCGCCGGTGAACAACTCACGGATGATCTGGATGGCTTCTTTGAGCATCAGCTGACGACGCGACACCGTCGGCCATCGCCCGCCGACGACATGTTCGTTGAGGTTCTCGCCGCTGCCGAGGCCGAGGGTGAATCGGCCGTCGGCAAGGATCTGCAACGTGGCGGCCTTCTGCGCGACGACGGCCGGGTGGTAACGCATCGTCGGGCACGTCACGTACGTGAACAGCTCCACGCGTTCGGTGAGCTGGGCGACGGCGCCGAGTACCGACCAGGCGTACGGCGCATGCCCCTGCGACGCCAGCCACGGGAAGTAGTGATCGCTGGACACCTCGAAGTCGAAGCCCGCGCGTTCCGCCGAAACGGCGTACCGGACAAGCTCTTTAGGTCCGCTCTGTTCTGTCATCAGGGTGTAGCCAAACCGCGTCATGGCACTCGGATACCCGAGCCCCCGATCACGAAACGACTACAGCCTGGCCTTGACGGCCGCCGACAGCCTGGCACCGTCGGCTTTTCCTGCGGCGATGGCGGTTGCGGCCTTCATCACCTGACCCATCTGCCGCACGCCCGGCCGCTCACCGATCGCCTCGGCGACTTGGGCGATCGCGGTGTCGGCGACATCGGCCAGTTCGGCTTCGGTGAGCTGGGTGGGCAGATACTCGTCGATGACGCGCGCCTCTGCGTGCTCGTTGGCGGCGAGCTCACCGCGACCGTTCTGCGTGTAGATCTCGGCCGCCTCGCTGCGCTTCTTGGCTTCGCGCTGCAGCACTCTGATCACGTCGGCGTCGGACAATTCGCGCTGCGCGTCACCGGCCACCTCTTCCTTCTGGATCGCCGCCAGCAGCATCCGCAACGTCGCGGTGCGCAGCTTGTCCTGCGACTTCATCGCGCTGGTCAGGTCGGCGCGCAGCCGGTCTTTGAGTTCCGCCATGGCGCAAACGCTACGCCGGGGGCGCTGATTCGGCGCCGGCAAGGAACCGCGCGTCGACCTGTGCCGACACTTCGATGTGCTCCGGCACCAGTTCGACGTCGGACGTACCGCCGACGGCCGCGGCACGCATGTACGCGGCGGCGGGACCGGTTTCGGGTCGCGCACCGAGCATCCCGGCGTCGGCGACGGCGACGGGCCTGATCGCGCCCAGACTCAGCGCGTCGGCGTACGCCTGCGCACGGGTGACCGCGTCTCGCACCGCGCGGGTGCGTACTTCCTTGGCCAGTGCTTCGCGACGCTTCTCGGTGAGCGCCCACTCGACCCGCGCGACGCGGAACCCTTCGACATCCGCTACCTGCCTGCTCACCCAGGCAGACAGCGCGCCGAAGTCTCGGAACTTCACCTCCACGTCGACGCTGGCGTGGTGCACCAGCGGCGGCTGCTTGCCGTCCTTGTTCCAAGGCCGCTGCGACCAGGTGCGCAGTTGGTCCGCCGACCACCACGTCACCGAACCGTCGTCGGCCAGCGCGGCCACGGACACTTTGACGGCGTCCAGATCACGCGCGACGCGGCCGTACACCGGTTCCATCGCCGCGCCCTCGTAACCGATCGTGGCGTGCACGGTGCCGCGTTCAGGCCGCTCGAAGGCGGAGAAGGAACCGCGCACGGTGATCTCAGTCGGCATGTCGTCACGGTAGCGGCCGGCACGCGCGGCCCGACCACGTTGTCAATTCGCAGAGTCATCGACAGGATGGTGATCATGAGCAACGACGCCGGCGGGTTTCCCCCAGCAAGTCCGCCGCCGCCGGGCTATCCCCCTCCCGGCTACCCGCCCCCGGGTTACCCGGGTTATCCGACGCCGCCCTACCAGGGCTATCCCCCGCCCGGCAGTTACCCACCCCCTGGCTATCCGCCCGCTGGCTACGGGGGGCCACCGCCGGGGTATCCCGGATACAGCCCCCCGCTGGCGCTCAAACCGGGTGTCATTCCGCTGCGGCCGTTGACGCTCTCCGACATCTTCAACGGCGCGGTCGCCTACATCCGCGCGAATCCCAAAGCGACACTGGGACTCACAACGGTCGTCGTGGTAGCCGCTCAGCTCCTAGCGCTCGTGTTGTCGTTGGGTCCGCTTGCCGCCGCCGGTCAGCTCGCGCCAACGATCGCCGGTGAAGAGGTGCCGACGGGCATACTGCTCGGATCGTCGTTGTCCAGCCTTGCCGGCGCGGCGGCCACCTGGCTGTCGTCGATTCTGTTGAACGGCATGCTGACCGTGGTCGTCGGCAGGGCCGTGTTCGGGGCGCGCATCAACGTCGGTGAGGCGTGGCGGCGGCTGCGCCCGCGGCTGTGGGCGTTGATCGGCTTCACGTTGCTGGAGATCATTGGCGCCGTCGTGCTGATCGGGGTGGTGGCGCTCATCATCGCCGGTGTGGCGATGGCCGTCGGCGGCGTCGCAGCCGCAGTGGTGGGCGTGCCGTTGGGGCTGGTGGCAATCCTCGGGCTGATCTATCTGGTGACCATCCTCAGCTTCGCGCCTGTCCTCATCGTGCTGGAGCGACTACCGATCGTCGCGGCGATGTCGCGCTCGTTCAAGTTGATCCGCGGCGACTTCTGGCGGGTGTTCGGCATCTGGTTGCTCGCCGGAATCGTGGCCGCACTGATCGCCGGCGCGGTCTCCATCCCATTCAGCTTCGGTGGGCAACTCGTGCTGACTGCGGCGTCGTCCACGCTGGCGTTGATGCTCGCGCTCGTGCTGCTGTCCATCGGCAGTGCGATCAGTCAGATCATCACCGCGCCGTTCTCAGCGGGTGTGGTGGTGCTGCTCTACACGGATCGCCGGATCCGCGCAGAGGCATTCGACCTCGTCCTGCAAACCGGCGCCGCGTACGGACCGGGCGCCCCTGCTGATTCCACCGACCACCTCTGGCTGACCCGCCAACCCTGACGTGCCGACGATAGACATCGACCGGGACGCCGCGCACGATGCGGCGCAGCGTGAACTCTCGAAGCCGATCTATCCCAAGCCATCGCTGACCGACCGTCTGATGAAGTGGATCGAGGAACTACTGTACCGGCTGGCAGACGCGAGCGCGTCGGTGCCGGGCGGTTGGGTGACCATCAGTGTGCTCGTGATCTTGCTGGTGACCGCGATCGCGGTGGCGATCCGGATCGCCCGGCGGACCATGCGCACCAACCGTGGCGGCGAGCCCGCCCTGTTCGGCGAGCATGAACTCAGCGCGGCCGAACACCGTGCCACCGCCGAACAGTATGCGGCAAGCGGTGATTGGTCCGCCGCGATCAGACACCGGCTCCGAGCCGTCGCGCGTCAACTCGAGGAGAGTTCGGTGCTGGACCCGGTCCCCGGCCGCACCGCGACCGAACTGGCGCGAGACGCCGGCCGCGCGATCCCGCCGCTCGCCAGCGAATTGCGCAGGGCTGCTGAGACTTTCAACGATGTCACCTACGGTGAACAGCCGGGCACAGAAGCCGCATACCGCATGGTGGCCGACCTCGACGACCACCTTCGGTCGCGCACGTCTGCGGTGGCCCCCGGTGATGCGGCTCCTGCAACTCCCGGCGACTGGGCAGAGGTGCGATGACCTCCACCGTCACAGCCGTCGGGCCCACCATCGGGCAGCGCTGGCGCAGCGCCAGGTGGGTGTTGTTGGCGTTGGCTGTGATCGTCGGCGTGGCAGTGCTGAGCGCATATCTGACCGCGCCCCGGCCCGGTGGGCCGATGGACCCGGATGCGACCTCGCCCGACGGTGCCAGGGCGCTCGTCACGCTGCTGGGCGAGCGCGGCGTGGACGTCGTCGCGGCCGATGACATCGCGGCGGTAGAGCGGGCCGCGCGTCCCGACACGATGATCCTCATCGCGCAGACTTTCTACCTGTTCGACGAAGATCTGCTGAACCGACTGGCGGCGCTTCCGGGCGATCGGCTGCTGGTCGAACCAATCGGCCGGACCCGCGAAAAGCTGGCGCCGGAGATCACTCTCGGTACGGCCACCACGTTCGGTGACTCCAAACCGGGATGCGACCTGCGTGAGGCCCAACGCGCGGGCGAGGTGCAACTCGGCTTTACCGACGGTTACGAAGCGAAAGGCGTTGTGCCGGTAATCCGCTGCTACGGCGGCGCGCTGGTCCGATACACCCACGACGGACGCCAGGTGACGGTCGTCAGCTCCAGCGAGTTCATGACCAACGGTGGCCTGCTCGATCAGGGCAACGCCGCGCTGGCGATGAATCTGGCAGGCTCACATCCACGGCTGATCTGGTATGCGCCACAACACAGCGAAGCGGGTGCCCAGACACGCGGCGGCACAGGACTCACCGATCTGATGCCCGCACAAGTCAATTGGGTGGTGTTGCAGCTGTGTGTGGCGGTCGCAGCGCTGGCGCTGTGGAAGGGTCGCCGCATCGGTCCCCTGGTGGCCGAACAATTACCCGTGGTGATCAGGGCTTCGGAGACGGTCGAGGGCCGCGGCCGCATGTACCGCTCACGACGCGCCCTCGACCGTGCCGCCGACGCACTGCGCACCGCGGCGCTGCAACGGATGATCCCGCGCGTCGGCCTCGGTCTCGACGCGCAGCCTCCCGAAGTCGTGACGGCCGTCGCGCAGCGATGCGGGTTGCCTACTGAGGCGGTGGTGCACATCCTGTTCGGCCCTAAGCCCGCCAGCGACCCCGATCTGGTGCACCTCGCTCGAGACCTCGACAACATCGAAAGGCAGGTCGCCCAATCGTGACTCAGCCAACAGCACAGAAGACCGCGACGTCGGAGTCGGCACGAAATGCCCTGCTGGCCTTGCGCGGTGAGATCGCCAAGGCGGTAGTCGGGCAGGACGCCGTGGTCAGCGGTTTGGTGATCGCGCTGCTGTGTCGCGGCCACGTGCTGCTCGAAGGCGTGCCGGGGGTGGCCAAGACCCTGCTCGTGCGCACACTCGCCGCCGCGCTACAACTCGAGTTCAAACGGGTCCAGTTCACCCCCGACCTGATGCCGGGTGATGTCACCGGCTCACTCGTATACGACGCGCGCACAGCCGAATTCGAGTTCCATTCCGGGCCGGTATTCACCAACCTGCTGCTGGCCGATGAGATCAACCGGACCCCACCCAAGACGCAGGCTGCGCTGCTGGAGGCGATGGAGGAGCGTCAGGTCAGCGTCGAAGGCCAACCCCGTCCACTGCCCGACCCGTTCATCGTGGCGGCCACCCAGAACCCGATCGAATACGAAGGCACCTACCAACTGCCCGAGGCGCAACTGGACCGGTTCCTGCTGAAGCTGAATGTGCCACTGCCGCCGCGCGATCAGGAGATCGCGATCCTGGACCGGCACGCCCGCGGCTTCGATCCGCGCAACCTGTCGGCGGTGACACCCGTTGCGGGCGCCGCGGAACTGGCTGCCGGCCGGGAGGCGGTGCGCGCGGTGCTGGTGGCCGACGACGTGCTTGGCTACATCGTCGACATCGCCGGCGCGACAAGGCATTCGCCCTCGCTGCAACTGGGCGTGTCGCCGCGCGGGGCGACGGCACTGCTGGCCACCGCCCGATCGTGGGCGTGGTTGTCCGGCCGCAACTACGTCACCCCCGACGACGTCAAGGCGATGGCCAGACCCACACTGCGGCACCGGGTCTCGCTGCGGCCGGAGGCTGAATTGGAGGGTGCCAACGCCGACGGTGTGCTCGACGGCATACTCGCGGCCGTGCCGGTGCCACGCTAGTGGTGCTGACCGGCCGCGTCGGCCTGATCGCGGTCATCTGCGTGCTGCCGATCGCGTTTTCGCCGTCGCCCGCGCTCACCTTCGTCGTGCTGTTGGCGGCGTTGGTCGCGGTCGTCGGCGCCGACATCGCGCTCGCCGCCAGCCCGCGCAGGCTGAACTGCAGCCGCCTCGGTGACACCGCGGCCAGGCTCGGTCAGCCCGTCGACGCCGTGCTGGTCGTTGAGAACCCCAACAGCAGCCACTTCCGCGGTCAGGTCCGCGACGCCTGGGCCCCCAGTGCCCGCGCCGAACCCCGGACACACGCTGTCAATATCCCTGCGGGCCAACAGATTCGACTTGTCACACAGTTGCACCCCGTCCGGCGCGGCGATCAGCGCAGCGCGCTGGTCACCGCCCGCTCGATCGGACCGCTTGGGCTGGCGGGCCGTCAGGCATCACATCGGGTGCCGTGGCAGATCCGGATCCTGCCTCCGTTCCTCTCGCGCAAGCACCTGCCCTCGCGGTTGGCGAAGCTGCGCGAATTGGAAGGCATGACGCCGGTGCTGATCCGCGGCCAGGGCACCGAATTCGATTCGCTGCGCGAGTATGTAATCGGTGATGACGTCCGCTCCATCGACTGGCGCGCGACTGCACGGCGCGCGGATGTGGTGGTGCGGACGTGGCGGCCGGAGCGCGACCGCCGAGTCGTCATCGTGCTCGACACCGGTCGCACGTCGGCGGGCCGCGTCGGGGTCGATCCCACCCTCGGCGATCCAGGTGGCTGGCCGCGGTTGGACTGGTCCATGGACGCGGCGCTGCTGCTCGCGGCGCTGGCTGCCCGCGCCGGCGACCACGTCGACTTCATCGCCCACGACCGGGTGGCCCGCGCTGGCGTGTACAACGCGTCGCGCACCGAACTTCTCGCACAACTCGTCGACGCCATGGCGCCTCTGGAACCCGCTCTGGTGGAGTCCGATGCGCGGGCGATGGTGGCCACAGTGCAGCGGCGGATCCGGCGGCGCGCACTCGTGGTGCTGCTGACCGACTTGAACGCGACGGCGCTCGACGAGGGCTTGATGGCCGTGCTGCCGCAACTGTCGGCCAAGCATCAGGTGCTACTCGCAGCGGTGTCGGATCCGCGGATCGAACAACTCGCCGGCGGACGCGCCGACGCGGCCCAGGTGTACGACGCCGCGGCGGCGGAACGGGCACGCAACGACCGGCGTGCCATCGCGTCGCGACTGCGGCATTCAGGGGTCGACGTGGTGGACGCTCCGCCCGAGGAGTTGGCGCCCGAACTCGCCGATCACTATCTGGCCATGAAGGCCAGCGGTAGGCTCTAGGCGGTCGGGACGACGTCGGGTGCATCCTCGATGTCGCCGCTTTCGCCTGCCCGCACCGCTTTGCGTCCGAAGTGGAAAACGTAAGCGAGAAAAGCGATTTCGGCTGCTACGCCGATGCTGATGCGAACGGCCGTCGGCAGTGGCGACGGTGTCACCAACGCCTCGATGAGCCCGGAGACCAGCAGCACGACCACCAGCCCGACTGCCACCGACACCACCGCACGGCCCTGCTCGGCGAGCACCTGACCGCGCGGCCGGTTCCCCGGCGAGATCACCGACCAACCCAGCCGCATACCCACCGCGCCTGCCAGGAACACCGCGGTCAGTTCGAGCAATCCGTGCGGCGCGAGCAGGCCGAGGAAGAGATCGCCCTTGCCGGCGTCGAACATGAACGCGCCGATCACGCCAAGGTTCGCCGCGTTCTGGAACAGGATGTACGGGATCGGAATGCCAAGCAGGATCGCGAATCCGATGCACTGCGCCGTGACCCACGAATTGTTGATCCACACCTGCAGCGCGAACGATCCGGCGGGATGCTCGCGGTAGTAGGACGCGAAGTCGTGGTTGACCAGTTCCTCGATCTCGCTGGGGGTTTTGAGGCTGGCCTGCACTTCGTGGTTGCCGGACAACCACAGCGCGATCAGCACGACGACGAGGAAAAACCCGATGGCCGTGCCGACCCACCACCGCCAGGACCGGTACGCGACCACTGGGAACGACACCGTCCAGAACCGGACGAACTCGCGCCACAGCGGTGCGTGCGCACCAGTGACCGCCGAGCGCGCCTGCGCCACCAGACCCGACAACCGGCCGATCAGCGTCGAATCGGTCGATGCGCTGCGCACCATCGACAGGTGGGTGGACACCCGCTGGTACAAATCGACCAGTTCGTCGATCTCTTCGCCTGTCAGTCGCCGACGCCGCTTGACCAGCACCTCCAGCCGATCCCACGTCGGTCGGTGCGCCAGCACGAACGCGTCGACATCCATATGGCAAATCCTAGTAGCGTGGCGAAGTATGGTCGGCCAGCAAGAACCCGTGGTGACCGGCGACGCGGTGGTTCTGGACGTACAGATCGCCCAACTGCCGGTGCGTGCGTTGGCGGCGATGATCGACCTGATCGTCGTGTTCATCGCATACATCATCGGGGTGCTGCTGTGGGCCACCACGCTGGGCCAGTTCGACGACGCGCTGTCGGCGGCGATCCTAATCATCTTCACGGTGTTGTCACTGGTCGGATATCCGGTGATCTTCGAGACCGCCACGCGGGGTCGGTCGTTGGGCAAGATTGCGCTCGGGCTGCGGGTGGTGTCGGAGGACGGCGGCCCGGAACGGTTCCGCCAGGCCCTATTTCGCGCCTTAGCCGGATTCATCGAAATCTGGACCCTCGTCGGCGGCCCGGCGGTGATCTGTAGCCTGTTGTCGCCCAAGGGAAAACGGATCGGCGACATCTTCGCAGGCACCGTGGTGATCAGCGAACGCGCCCCGAAGCTGAGCCCACCGCCGCCGATGCCGCCGCAGCTCGCGTGGTGGGCGTCGTCACTGCAGCTGTCCGGCCTCGGACCCGAGCAGGCCGAGCGGGCGCGGCAATTCCTATCCCGCGCAGCGCAATTGGATCCGGCGATCCGCGACCAGATCGCCTACCGGATCACCGCCGAAGTGGTGGCGCAGATTTCACCGCCGCCTCCGCCCGGGGTGCCGTCGCAGATGGTGCTCGCCGCGGTGCTGGCCGAGCGTCACCGCCGCGAGTTGGCACGCCTTCAGGTACCGGCGCCACCGCCGCCGCCGCACTGGCCTGCTCAGCCCGCATATCAACCGCCCGCACCGCCGCCCGCGCCCGACTCCGGCGGTTTCACGCCGCCGAGCTAGGTCGGCTCAGCGGTAAGTCAACCCCACCAGCATCAGCGCGGAGCCGACGAAGCTGGTGGCGCTGCGCACGTGGTTCCAAGCGGTCCAGGTCGACAAGTACGCCTGCCACTCGCGTGCGGCGTCGACCGGCGACAGGGCGTCGGGGTGCACGGTGTCGAGGTGATTGTTGAGCGGAACGTTGAACACCATCGTGACGACTGCTCCGAGGATCCCGAACACCGCGCCGACGAGCAGCCACCAACTGCCCGGCTGAGTCAGGCGCACCACCGCGGTGACGCCGACCGCGACGGCCAGCATCGCCGCGCCGAAGTAGCCGAGCAGGAAGGCCGCGCTTCCGTTGGCCGCGGTGTTGATGCCGCGCATCGCGGTGATGGCGTCGACGGGTCCGGTGCGGTCAAGCCCGCGCATCACGAACGTGGAGAACGCGTACATCATTCCGCCTGCGGCGGCGCTCGCAAGCGCGGCGAGTGCGGTCAGGATGACGACAGGGCTGGTGTTCATGGTCTGAAGTCAACCGGCCGGGCTGGGCACGCTCCATGGTTGACCGTCCCGGTTGCATACGCGTGCGTCTAGGCCGCGGCGCCCGTCCGTCGGTACAGATGCACCGATACCGCGGACAGCCACGCCCACACCAGCACGACGGCCGCGGTGAACGCCAAAATGGTTGCCGCTGCGCCCGTTCCGGACGCCAACGCCACAAAGCTGGCTCCGAAGAGCACGCCGGTGATCCGGGAGAACCACGCCCACGACGCCTGACCAGTGCGCGCAAACCAGGCCGCCAGCACGAAGCACGCCACCACCAGGCAGAGGAATCCGACGCTCGCCACCGCGAGATGCGTCAACCCGTGCCAGCTGACCTCGCCCATGCCTGCGGGTGTACCGGGCGGGAAGCCGTCGGACGGATCGGCCCGGAAGATGCCCGCGGCGATCAGCGCCACCCCGTAGGCACCGAGCAGGCCCGACGCCCACGCCGACAGCCGACAAGGCCCGATCGCCCGCTGCACTCCGACCGCCGCGGCGACCGTCATCGCGCCGCTGAGCAGGAAGGTGGCGATCTGAATCCAGCCCAGATCTCCGTTGGCGAGTTGGCTGGCGGCGTGCCTGGTCGGGTCGAACCCGTCGCGAATGATCATCTGGAATGCGACCGCCACCACGTAGATGGGCCCCGCGATGACGCCGTAGCCGAGCAGCGACTTCGTCACGCGAATCGACAGCGGCGGGCGGTCGGTCGTCGTCATGTCACACCTCCGGGCCAAGAATCAAACTAGACTGTCCAGTACTGTAGGACTTTCAGAACTAGACTGTCCAGTACCGATAGGAAATCGTCATGGCGCAACCGCTCGGACGCTCGGCACAGAAACGCCTGACCATCCTCGCGGCGGGCCGTGACCTGTTCCTGAGCAACGGCTATCAGGGCACCAGCGTCGACCAGATCGCGGCCGCGGCCGAGGTGTCCAAGCAGACCGTGTACAAACACTTCGGCGACAAGCACGAACTGCTGCTGGCCATCGTGGACGGCGCGTTGCAGAGCACGGTGACGCCGTTCCTCGAGCGGATCCACGGACTCGGCGACACCACCGACCTCGAAGCCGATATGACCGCGCTGGCTGCGGCCTATCTGCGCGCGGTGCTGCAGGAGCCCGTGGTCCAGTTGCGCAGGCTGGTGGTCGGGGAGGCCAATCGGGTGCCGGAGTTGGCCCGGCTGTACTACGACCAGGCGCCCGTCCGAGCGCTGGCCGCCTTCGCCGACTGCTTCGCCGCCCTGCACCGGCGCGGGTTGCTGCACGTCACTGAACCAGATTGTGCAGCAGAGCATTTCGCGTTCCTGGTGGTCGGCAGATGCATCGATCAGGCGCTGTTCTGCGGCGGACCGCAGGTGCTGGCTTCGGTCGACGTCGACAGCCACGTCCGCAGGGCGGTGCGGGTCTTTCTCGCCGCGTACCGGCCTACAGCGCGTTAGGCTCCCGGCGTGGACGCCGTGGTCGGCCTGCTCGACGGGGTGCGCGCGCGAGGCGCATTCGTCCTGCGGATGATGATGGATCCGCCGTGGTCGATGAGCATCGAAGACGAAGCCCCGCTGACCGTCATCTGCCAGACCCATGGCCGCGCGGTGATCGTCGGCGAGGCCGGCGGGACGGCGTGGTTGGGCCCCGGCGACGTCGCGCTGACCCGAGGCACCGAACGATACGTGTTCGCCGATCACCCGACGACAGCGCCGATGATCGTCGTCCACCCGGGACAACGCTGCACCACGCGTTCGGGTGAGGATCTGAGATTCGAGATGTCGCTTGGCGTTCGCACCTGGGGCAACAGCGCATCTGGTGCGACGCGCTCGGTGATCGGCGCGTACGAGGGCCGCAGCGAGGTGAGCACGCGACTGCTCGACGCGCTGCCGACGGTGCTGGTGCTGCGCGCCGACGAATGGGAAACGCCGTTGGTCGAGCTGCTCGCCGCCGAAGCGACCGGCGAAGGTCCCGGGCAGGAGGCGTATCTCGATCGACTACTGGATCTGTTGTTGATCGGGGTGGTCCGCACATGGTTCGACCGCGACGACAACGCGCCGCCGTGGTGGCACGCCGAACACGACCCGGTAGTCGGGCCGGCATTGAAGCTGATCTACAACAATCCGGCTTATCCGTGGACGGTGGCGAATCTTGCTGCCGCCGTCGACAGCTCGCGTGCCGCCTTCGCAGCCAGGTTCACCGAGCAGCTCGGCGAACCGCCGATCGCCTTCCTGACCAATTGGCGGCTGGCGCTGGCCGCCGACCTGCTGCGGACCAGCGAGTCGACCATTGCGGCGGTCGCCAAGCGGGTCGGCTACAGCACCCCGTTCGCGCTGAGCAGCGCCTTCAAACGGGGCGTACGGCGTCAGCCCGAACACCTACCGCGCGGACGCCGATGACCCGGGCGATGCTTTGGAATCGTCGGCGCGTTGACGGCGCGCCGCCATGGTGCCCGCCAGCGACGTGGTCGCCACGGTGACAAGCGCACCGAGCATCAGCGCCGACGGCTCACCCGGTCCCAGCAGATGTTGTTCGGTACCCAGCGTCGCAGCGGCAACCGGTACCCCCAGTTGGGCGGCCGACAACACCGCGAGCGTCAGCGGCTGACCGAGCAGCAGGCCTATGCCGTGCGCGATCAGGGCGCCGACACCGAGGCCGAGGCCGAGCAGGATCAGCCCGGGATGTTCACCGAGTTCGCGTACCTGCAGCGAAGCGCCGAGCCAGACGAAAAACAGCGGACCGAAGAATCCTTCGGTGATGCCGAATAGTTGACGGGCCAGCCGACGCGGTGTGCCGACTGCCGAGACCACCAGTCCCAGTGCGAAACCCGCCAACATGATCGACACGTGAGTGGTCATCGCCAGCGCGCACAGCCCGAACAACATGATCAAGCTGAGCCGAAGTTCCAGCGCCAGCCTGCGCCTATGCGACCAGTGGTGCAGTTGCCTGCGCCAGCCACGCCGGTTGGCCGCGCGTAACACGACGAACACCACCGCGGCGCACCCCGCGATCGCGACGGCGCCGAGAGCGGACCGCGCTGTTTGTGCGGGATTGATCACCAACGGCAGCAACACAATTGACGCCGCATCGGCGATCGCGATCTGAGTGGTCACCGACAGCACCGGCGGGCCATTCAGCCGTAGCGAATCGATCACCGGCAGCGCCAGCGCCGCCGACGAGGACGCCATCAGCACCGCGTACACCGCCGCGTGTCCCGTGCCGAACACCCGCGCCAACACCACACCGAGGACGGCGGCCACCGTACCGACGGCCACCGCTCGAAGCAACGCCCTGGGAATCTGGGACCGCAGTGTTTCGTCGCGCACCGGGACATGGGTGCCGACGACGAACATCACCAGCGCGAAGCCGATGTTGGCCAGCAGGGTGAACGTCGCATCGGTGTGATCGACAAGCCCGAAGCCGGTGCGGCCGATCACCAGACCGGCAACCAGTTCGCCGATGATCACCGGGATGCTGAATCGCGGCACGGAGGCCAGCAGAGGGCCTGCCATGCCGACGACCGCGATCAGCGTCAGCGTGGGGAAACCGAACCCGGACATCTAGTGCCAAGTGACCAAATGGCAAGGAATGTTGGTGTTCTCGTCGGTCAGATAGCCGGCGCAGACTCGGTGATAGCCGTCGGCGATCTGCAGCGGATACCCTCCCACCGCGCTTCCGCGCACCAGCAGGATCGGCGACAGCTTCTTGCCGTCGCTGATCTTCACCAGGTCCGCCCGCACGTGGGCGTTGGTTTCGGGTAACAGCTTCAAGCCGGCGGCGCGCAGGATGTCTTTGGCCTTCTGGAACACCGGGTCGGCGGCCTTCAGCGCCGCCACCGTCTTGTCCACCGACTCCTGCTCCGCGAGCATGCTCAGGTACGCCGCGGCTGCGTCGTAGTCGTGCGCCTCAGGTTCGCGCAGCCATTTCACCGCCATGGCCGCACACGTTACTCAGCCTGCTATCCAATTTCCGTGGAAGCCGTATGGAACTCGCTGGGGCAGTGCGATTCTGGCAACCGGTGGGGCGGCGAAGTCCGACGCGTCGATGATCACCAGGTCGCTGCAGTCGCGGGCCGGGTCGTAGACGTAGCCCAGATACCAGCCGCTGCTCTCGTCCGCGGGTCCTGACGTCGACGGCACGAATACCGCCTCCCCCGGGCCGCCCGGCGACTGCGCGGTGCCGAACGCGTGCTCGACGGCGTCCCCGGACGTCAGGTCGTAGCGGATCAGGCGGCCGTCGCCGACGGACACCGCGTAGCGGGCGGGCAGCGTAGCGAGCCGGTCGTCGATGCGGGGGAATTCGACGGCGCGCTCGTCGAGTTGGCGTTCGGACACCGCGCCGCTGCCCAGATCGATCGTCCAACTCCACAGCACCCCGTCGACATCGAAACCGCCGCTGTCGCGCCACAGTTCGGGGTATCGGACTGCCTGCAGCACAATGGAATTGCCGTCATCGTAGGCATTGGCCACATGGAAGACGTAGCACGGGTCGATCGCGAACCAGCGCACCTCGCCGAACGGGTCGTCGCGCCGCAGCACTCCGAGTCGGGCGCCGTAGTCGTCGTCCCACCGGTACGGCATGTCGCCTTCGCCCTTGAGCGCGATATCGAGGTTGAACACCACCGGCAGGTCCATGAAGACGACATGCTCGGCGGTCAGCGCGAAGTCGTGCATCATCGTCAGCGCCGGCACGTCCAGCGGACGGTTGATCGTCAACTCGCCGTTGGCGTCCGCCCGGTGGTAGGTGACGTGCGGCGCGAAGATGTTGCCGTATCCGAAGAAGTGCAACTCGCCGGTGGTCGGGCAGATCTTCGGATGCGCGGTCATCGAATCGACCAGCTTGCCGCCAAAGTCGTAGGCGCCCAACGTCTCCAGGTCATTGGAGATCTGGTATGGCAGCGAAGATTCGACCAGCGCGAGCGTCTTGCCCGCGTGGTTGACGACGTGGGTGTTCGCGACGCTGGCCCGCAGGTTGCGCGTGCCGTCGGCGTTGTAGAGCGGGAAATCCTCGACGAAGCTGTCGGTGCGCACCCAGCGGTTGCGGTACCAGGCCGCGCGCCCGCCCTCGATGCGCACGCCGTGGATCATGCCGTCGCCGGTGAACCAGTGCGCCGTCGCCTGCCGCGGATTGGGTCCGTTGCGCAGATACCAGCCGTCGAGTTCGGCGGGGATGGCGCCCTCGACTGGCAGATCGAATTCGGTCAGTTCGTCGCTGACCGGTGCGTAGTTGTCGCGCTGAAAGAACTCACCCGTGCCGAACAGGGTCGAAGATGTGTCCGTCATAGGTCAAATCTGACATGTCGGTAGTGACATGTCAATAGTGGAGGTACGATCTGCTCGTGAGTTTGCGTATCGCAGCGTTGGGGCTGCTTGCCCAGGCGCCCGCCAGCGGGTACGACCTGCTCAAACACTTCGAGAAATCGATGGCCAATGTGTGGCCTGCCACGCAGAGCCAGTTGTACGGAGAGCTGAACAAGCTCGCTGACGCTGGGCTGATCGAGATTTCCAACATCGGCCCGCGCGGCCGCAAGGAGTACCGCATCACCGATGCCGGCCGCGCCGAACTGCGGCGATGGGTGGCCGACGCGCACGACGATCCGCCCTTTCGCGACGCCGGCCTGTTGCGGGTCTTCCTACTCGGGGAAGTGCCCCGCGAGCAGGCCCGCAAGCATGTATTGGCCATGGCAGAGCATGCCGAGTCCGAAGTGAAGCGCCTCGAGGAACTGCGCGACTCGATCGATTGGACCGCCGACACGGGGGCGTTCTACGGCCGTGCCGCGCTGGAATGGGGTCTGCGCAAGAACGCCATGGAGGCGGAGTGGGCGAATTGGCTGGTCGAGGCCATCGACGAGCACGAGGGGAAATAGCTCTTCCGAAAAGTGTCAGAGCGCACAGCGCTCGGTGCTCCTACCGATGAGAGCGGCTCACCCGGAGTCGCGACCACGTGAGAAGGAGCAGCACATGACGAAGCAGTTCAATCGCAAGAAGTCGGTCATCGCCGCGGTCGGCGCGGTTGCGGCCGCTGTCGCGGCACCGGCGCTGGCGTTCGGATCGGGCACCGCGCAGGCGGCGTCCACACTGAACACGGCCAGTGACGCGTTGGGCGTCACGGTCACCGTCAACTCGACCGGCAGCCAAGGCCTGTTCTTCTACAGCGCAGAGCCGTGGTTCGGATGGAACACCGTGAAGCCGTTGCCGGTCTACAAGGTGCCGTTCTATCTGCAGGCCAACCAGTCCTACAACCTCTGGTTTCCGGGCGTCCAGACCGGGACCACGTGGAAGGCGAAGGTCGAATGCCCGGTCGGCGGCGTCGACTTCTTCAACCCCGTGTACTGACCCCTTCCGGCGCGGTGGTCGTGGCACAGGTCATGACCACCGCGCCAGTTGTCGTTGCATCGCGATAGGTTCCGATATATCGTCAACGTATCGGAAGCGCATGGGGCGCTTTCTTCCTCGAACGTTAGGAACCAATCCATGACCAACCCCTTCACCCCGCCGCCCGGCCCCTTCGGGTTCGGCTTCGGCCCCGGCGATCGGCGCGCCTTCCATCAGCAGCGGCGTCAGGCGCGTCGCGAGCTCCGCGACCATCTCCGCGAGAACCTGCGCGCCCACCTCCGTGAACACGACGGCGGACCGGGCTTCGGTCAACCCGGCTTTGGCCCCGGCCGCGGCTTCGAGTTCGGCTTCGACCCCCGCGGCGGCTTCGGCTTCGGCTTCGGTGGCCCCGGCGGTCCCCGTGGACGAGGTCGCGGCGGCCGCGGTCGCGGGAAGCGCGGCGACGTGCGTTCCGCGATCTTGAAGCTGCTCGCCGAACGGCCGATGCACGGCTACGAGATGATCCAGGAGATCGCCGAGCGCAGCCAGAACCTATGGCGGCCCAGCCCCGGTTCGGTCTACCCGACGCTTCAGCTACTGGTCGACGAGGGTCTGATCGCCAGCACCGAAAGCGAAGGCAGCAAAAAGCTTTTCGAGTTGACCGAGGACGGTCGCAGCGCGGTCGAGAAGATCGAAACAGCGCCGTGGGAGGAGATCGCCGAGGGCTGGAAGGACGAAGCGCCCGGCCAGCTCAACCTGCGCGCCGCCATCGGTCAGCTGATGGGTGCCGCCGCGCAGTCGGCGCACACCGCCACCGAAGAGCAGCAACAGCGGATCGTCGACATCCTGAACAACGCCCGCCGCGAGATCTACGGCATCCTCGGCGAGGATTAGCGGTTTGCGCGCGTCGGGGAGCGGTGAGCGCTCCTCGACGCCCACAATTCGCGTATGGATACCTACTCGATTGGCTCGTACACAGTTGGCCGCGTCGGCTTCGGCGCCATGCAGCTACCCGGCCCCGGTGTGTTCGGGCCGCCGCGCGACCACGATCAAGCGCTGGCCGTGCTGCGAAGGGCAATCGAGTTGGGTATCGACCACATCGACACCGCGCAGTTCTACGGCCCCGATGTGGCCAACCAACTGATTCGCGAAGCGCTGCACCCCTACCCCGCCGATCTCGCGTTGATCAGCAAAGTCGGTGCACGCCGAGACGACACCGGCGCGTGGCTGCCAGCGCAGCAGCCCGACGAGTTGCGCGCTGACATCGAGGAGAACCTGCGCACCCTGGGTGTCGACCGCCTCGCCGCGGTCAATCTACGCATCCACGCCGACGATGCCGGCTCGATCGGCCCGGTCGACCGTGAACTGTTCGACGCCCAGCTGACCGCGATGATCAAGGCCCGCGACGAAGGCCTGATCGGCGGCATCGGGTTGAGCAGTGTCAGCCTCGAGCACCTGCAGATTGCGCTCGAGCGCACCGAGATCGTCTGCGTGCAGAACGCCTACAACCTGATGGACCGGACGTCGCAGCCTGTCCTCGACGCGTGCCTGGAACGCGGCATCGCCTTCGTGCCGTTCTTCCCGCTCGGGTCCGCCTTTGCTGCCGACAATCCGGTGCTCGGCCACCCCGCCGTGCAGAGCGAGGCGGCCAAGCTGGGCCGCACCCCGGCGCAGATCGCGCTGGCATGGACCCTCTCGGTGGCGCCCAATGTGTTGCTGATTCCCGGCACGTCGTCGGTGGCACATCTCGAGGAGAACACAGCGGTCGTCGAGATCGAACTGGACGACGACACCAGGACCCAACTCGACGATGCGGCGTAGCTCACCCCGGGGAATACCGAACCACTGCGCGGCGCTGAATTGCTTTGTCAGACAATGGGCAACAGGGTATATTTAAGCTAGCTAACTAATCTAGCGATCGAGACCGCGGAAGGAGTTGCTCAACAATGAAACCCGCAAAGTTTTTCGCAACGATGGCAATCACCGGAGGCCTCGCGGCAAGCGCACTCGGACTTGGCGCAGGCGTCGCGAGCGCCGACCCGGGACCGTGGTACGGCAACGGGCACGGGTGGCATGGCGGCCATGGCTGGGGACACGGCTGGGACGACCGCGGCTGGCGTGGCGATCCCGTACCTGGTGGCTGGAACGGCGGTTGGGAACCGTGGGGCGGCGTCTGCGTCTTCGGCGCCTGCATCTAGCGATTCAGTCGACGTCCACCCAGTCCAATGTGCGCTGGACGGCCTTTTGCCAACCGGCGTAACCGGCCGAGCGCTGGTCCTCGCTCCACGCGGGTGACCAGCGCTCGTTCTCTTGCCAATTGGCCCGCAGATCGTCTGTGTTCTCCCAGAATCCGACGGCGAGGCCAGCGGCATATGCTGCGCCAAGCGCGGTCGTCTCGGCGACGACGGGTTTGACCACGTCGACGCCGAGCACGTCGGCCTGGATCTGCATGCACAGGTCATTGGCGGTGATTCCACCGTCCACCTTCAAAACCTCAAGGTGCACACCGGAATCCGCTTCCATCGCGTCGACCACGTCGCGGCTCTGGTAGCAGATGGCCTCCAGCGTGGCACGTGCCAGGTGGGCGTTCGTGTTGAACCGAGACAGTCCGACGATCGCACCGCGGGCATCCGACCGCCAGTACGGTGCGAACAGCCCGGAGAACGCGGGCACGAAGTACACCCCGCCGTTGTCCTCGACCTGACGGGCCAGCGCCTCACTCTGCGCAGCGCCGCTGATGATGCCCAATTGGTCGCGCAGCCACTGCACCGCCGAACCCGTGACCGCGATCGAACCCTCCAGTGCGTAAACGGGTTTGGCGTCGGCGAACTGGTAGCAGACGGTGGTCAGCAGACCGTTCTCGGACCGCACCATCTTCTCGCCCGTGTTGAGCAACAGGAAATTGCCTGTGCCGTAAGTGTTCTTGGCTTCACCGGCGTCCAGGCAAACCTGGCCGACCATCGCGGCCTGCTGGTCGCCGAGGATTCCGGTGATCGGCACCTGCCCCGACACCGCCCCGTCGTCGCGGGTGATCCCGTACGACTCGGGAAATGACGACGGTTTGATCTCCGGCAGCATCTGACGCGGAATCCCGAAGAACGACAACAGTTCGTCGTCCCAGTCGAGGGTCTCCAGATTCATCAGCATGGTCCGGCTGGCGTTCGTCACGTCGGTGACATGCACGCCGCCGCGAGGCCCTCCGGTGAGATTCCACAGGACCCAGCTGTCGGGCGTGCCGAACAGCGCGTCGCCCTTTTCGGCGTCGGCACGCACACCGTCGACGTTCTCCAGAATCCACTGCACCTTGCCCGCCGAGAAGTACGTGGCGGGCGGCAGGCCCGCCTTGCGTCGGATGACGTCGCCGCGGCCGTCGCGGTCAAGTGCGGAGGCGATGCGATCGGTGCGGGTGTCCTGCCAGACGATCGCGTTGTAGTACGGGCGTCCTGTGCGCCGATTCCACACCAGCGCGGTCTCCCGCTGGTTGGTGATGCCGAGGGCGGCCAGATCGGTCGTGGACAGCTTCGTCTTGTTCAGCGCCGACTGGATCACCGATGCGGTCCGCTCCCAGATCTCCACCGGGTTGTGCTCGACCCAGCCGGCCTTGGGCAGGATCTGCTCGTGCTCGAGTTGATGGCGGCCGACCTCGGCGCCGTCGTGGTCGAAAATCATGCACCGCGTGCTGGTCGTGCCCTGGTCAATGGCCGCTACAAACTCCGCCACCCATGCGCTCCCTTCTCCGGCTGCTCCAATCGACCATCATGGTCTACGTGGCTTCGCAGACAGCAGATATTGACCGCATGCCCCGCGGCGGGCCGGACGCCTCCTGCCTCGACCGGCTGCTGCAGACGAACGTCCCCGAATACCTCGACCGCGACTCCGATCTCCCTGCGGACGCCGCACGTAAGCGCAGTGTGATCCGCACATTGGAGTGGACGGGCGAATTCTTCGGCAATACCGAGAGGTTCGCGAAGATCGTGCTCGACGAGGTGGCCGACGTGCCCGACCCCAAGATCCTCGAACTGGGCTCCGGCCACGGCGGGCTGTCCCGCAAACTGCTCGACTGGCATCCGACGGCGCAGCTGACCATCACTGACATCGAAAAGCAGTCGGTCGCCGCGATCGACGCAGGCGACCTCGGCGATCATCCCAGGGCCGTCGTGCAGCAGATGAACGCGACCGCTATCGACGCCGCAGACCGGCAGTTCGATCTTGCGGTGTTCGCGTTCTCGTTCCACCATCTGGCGCCCGCGGCGGCATCGCGAGTGTTTGCCGAAGGCACGCGGGTGGCCGACAGACTGGTGATCATCGACCTGCCCCGTCCGCCGTCTGGACTGCACCTGATCCGGTTGGCGACGATGCTTCCGCTGGCCCCGCTGGTGCCGTTCCTGCACGACGGTGTGATCAGCTCGCTGCGCTGCTACAGTCCGTCCGCGCTGCGCGCGCTGGCCGCACACGCCGACCCGGCGATCGAGGTGCATCTGCGCGGCGGCCTGATGAGTCCGCAGGTCGTGGTGGCCACTAGACCCTGACCGACGAGCCGCGCTCGAGCTCGATAACGCGATCGGCCAGCCCGCGTCGTTTCATCTCGTCGGTGAAGTCCGACAGCGGCGATGCGAAGACGCCGTAGTCGTCGAAGTGCACCGGAACCATCCGCGGCAGGTCGAGCATTTGGACCGCGTCCGCTCCCTGTCGCCCGTCCATGGTGACCGTGAGTCCGAACGGCAGGTGCTTCCCGAACGGCAACCGGGTGCCGCCGAGGTGCAGCACGCCAACGTCGATCGACTCGAAACGCACTGGTATTTCCCGCAATTCGTCGACGAGTAAGGTGTCGCCGGAGACGTAGATGCGCCGCCGCGCCGAACCGTCGGCGAATTCCAGCATGCTGCCCATCACCGGCGGCAGCAGCCTGTCCACCGGGGTCGGCGCGTGCCTGCCCGGCAGCGCTGTGACGGTGACGCTGGTTGCGCCCTTCACGATCTCGTGGTTCTGCCACGTGGCCAACCCGAGCGCGCGGCCGAAGCCGCGGCGCGCCAGCCGCTTGGCCGCGTGCGGCGTGGTCAGGATCGGTAGCGCGTGGTCCAGGCGACGCTGCGACACCCGGTCCCAGTGGTCGCCGTGCATATGGGAGAGCACGACCCCGTCGAGCACCGGCAGTTCGCCGATGTCGATGGCCGGTCCGTGGCGCCGCTTGGAGAGCAACCCGTAGCCCAGGTAGGCGTGCTGCCCCTGATGCAGGAAGTTTGGGTCGGTCAGCAGGTTGATGCCGGGGACCGAGATGAGCGTCGTGGCGTTGCCGATGAAGGTCACCGTGATGTCCATCGCGACGGACTACCCGCCACTTGGCGGTTTATGCGGCGATTTGCTTGCGCAGTCGTCAACAACGCTGAAGCATCGGCGTTGTGGGCGAAGAGGTGAAGCAGACCGACTTTTCTCGCGCACAGCGGCGGGAGTACCGACGCAAGGTGCAGCTGTGCCTCGACGTGTTCGAGACGATGCTGGCCCGGGCCAGCTTCGAGTTCGACCGCCCGCTGACCGGTATGGAGATCGAGTGCAACCTCGTCGACGGGGAGTACCAACCCGCGATGAGCAATCAGGAGGTGCTCGCGTCGATCGCCGACCCGGCGTATCAGACCGAATTGGGTGCCTACAACATCGAATTCAACGTGCCACCGCGGCGGCTACCCGGCCGCGCAGCGCTCGAGCTGGAATCCGATGTGCGGGCCAGTCTCAACGCCGCGGAGGAGAAGGCGAACTCCAACGGCGCGCACATCGTGATGATCGGGATCCTGCCCACACTGATGCCCGAACACCTCTCGGGCGGCTGGATGAGCGAGTCGACCCGCTATCAGGCGCTGGAGAACTCCATCTTCACGGCCCGCGGCGAGGACATCCTGATCGACATCGAGGGCCCGGAGCGGCTGAGCCTGCAACTGGCGTCGATCGCCCCGGAGTCGGCGTGCACCAGCATGCAACTGCATCTGCAGGTCTCCCCCGCCGATTTCGCCGACAACTGGAACGCGGCACAGGTGCTCGCCGGCCCACAACTGGCGCTCGGCGCCAACTCGCCGTACTTCTTCGGCCACCAACTGTGGCCGGAGACCCGCATCGAGCTGTTCACGCAGGCCACCGACACCCGGCCGGACGAACTGAAGTCACAGGGCGTGCGACCGCGGGTCTGGTTCGGCGAGCGGTGGATCACGTCGATCTTCGACCTGTTCGAGGAGAACGTACGCTACTTCCCGTCGCTGCTTCCCGAACTGTCCGACGAGGATCCGGTCGCCGTGCTCGCCGACGGCAGCACACCGCAACTGGCCGAGCTGAGGTTGCACAACGGCACGGTCTGGCGGTGGAACCGGCCGGTGTACGACGTGGTGGACGGCAAGCCGCATCTGCGGGTGGAGAACCGCGTGCTGCCCGCAGGGCCGACCGTGGTGGACATGATGGCCAGCGCGGCGTTCTACTACGGCATGCTGCGGACACTGTCCGAAGAGGACCGGCCGCTGTGGACGAAGATGAGTTTCGCTGCGGCACACCATAATTTCGTCGCCGCCGCGCAGCACGGCATGGAGGCCAGGCTGTACTGGCCCGGCCTGGGCGAGGTCACGCCCGACGAGTTGGTGCTGCGAAAACTCTTGCCGATGGCAGACGAGGGCCTGCGACGTTGGGAGGTGTCGGGCGATGTGCGCGATCGCTATCTCGGGGTCATCGAGGGCCGCGCCAAAACCGGCCGCAACGGCGCGGTGTGGCAGGTGTCCACGGTGCACGCGTTGCAGGAACGGGGGATGACGCGTCCGAAGGCGCTGGCCGAGATGCTGCGGCTGTACTGCGAGCGGATGCACAGCAACGAGCCGGTCCACACCTGGGATAGCCCCGGCTAGATTGGTCGCCATGACTTCTGACGACGTGATGGATTGGGACGGCGCGTATCGGCAGGAGGGGGCGTTCACGGGGCCGCCGCCGTGGAACATCGGTGAGCCGCAGCCCCAATTGGCCGCGTTGCACCGCGAGGGCTCCTTCCGCAGCGACGTGCTCGACGCGGGCTGCGGGCACGCGGAGTTGTCACTGTCGTTGGCCGCCGACGGCTACACGGTGGTGGGCATCGATCTCAGCCCGACCGCGATCGCCGCCGCCACCGCCGCCGCGCAGGAGCGGGGGCTGACCGGTGCGACGTTCGTACAGGCCGATATCACCGTTTTCACCGGGTTCGACGGCCGCTTCAATACGATCGTCGACAGCACGCTGTTCCACTCGCTGCCGGTCGAGGGTCGCGAAGGCTACCTGCGTTCGGTGCACAGGGCCGCCGCCCCCGGCGCCTCGTTCTTCATCCTGGTGTTCGCCAAGGGTGCGTTTCCCGCCGAGATGGATCCGAAGCCGCACGAGGTCGACGAAGACGAACTGCACGAGGCGGTTTCGCGGTTCTGGCAGGTCGACGACATCCGGCGGGCAACCATCCACGCCAATGCGATCGAGGTGCCGGACGCGCCGTTCGTTATGCCCGTCCACCCGACCGACGAGAAGGGCCGGATCAAGTTCCCCGCGTTCTTGTTGACGGCCCACAAGGCCGGTTAGTGTCCGGCGGTCGCGGGTTGGCGCTCGCTCGCTGAGACGTCCTCTGTTTCGTCGTCATCGAGCATGGTCTGCTCGTCGAACGGCTTGTCGCCGTCAAGAACCTGCTGAATCTGCCTGCGATCCAGCGTGTTTGTCCACTGACCGACCAGCACGGTGGCGACAGCATTGCCCGAGAAGTTCGTGAGCGCGCGGGCCTCCGACATGAACCGATCGATACCGACGATGATGCCGACGCCGTCCAGCATCTCCGGTCGGTGACTCTGCAATCCGGCGGCCAGCGTAGCGAGTCCGGCGCCGCTGACACCCGCCGCGCCTTTGGAGGCGATCATCATGAACGCCAACAGCCCCAATTGTTCGGGAATCGACAACGGGTCGCCCATCGCGTCGGCAATGAACAGCGACGCCATCGTGAGATAGATGGCGGTGCCATCGAGGTTGAACGAATAGCCGGTTGGCACAACGATTCCCACGGTGGCAGGCTTGACTCCGGCGTGCTCCATCTTGGCGATCAGCCGGGGCAACGCAGACTCGGACGACGAGGTCGCGACGATCAACAGATACTCGCGGGCCAAGTACCGGGCCAGCTTGAAGATCGACACTTTCGCGACCACCCACAGCAGTGCGCCCAGCAGACCGAAGACGAAGATGACGCAGGTGATGTAGAACGCCAACATCAGCACGCCCAGCTGGATCACAGCGTCGAATCCGGTGCCGCCGACCACTTCGGCGATCGCCCCGAACGCGCCGATCGGTGCCAGCCACAGAACGCCGATCAAAATGCGGAACACAAGTTTCTGCAGCAGTTCCACGCCGAGCAGCAGCGGCTCGCCGACCCGCCCCAAGCCCTGGATGGCGAATCCGACCAACAACGCGACGAAGAGCGCCTGCAGCACGTTGCCCGCCGTCAGCGAGGAGAACAACGTGTCGGGAATGATGTTGGCCACGAACTCCATCGGGCCGCCCTCGGCGTGCGCCTCACCCGCCAGTTCGGCGCCCTTGCCCGGGTCACCCGAGATGTTCAGCCCCTCGCCCGGTTTGATCAGGTTGCCGACCAGAAGGCCGATCGCCAGCGCGAAGGTCGACATCACCAGGAAGTAGCCGACGGCCAGACCACCCACTTTGCCCACCGCGGACGCGCGCAGCTTGCCGATGCCGATCACCACGGTGCAGAAGATGACCGGGGCAATCATCATCTTGATCAGCTTGACGAACAGCTCACCGAGCACACCCAACGATTTCGCCACGTCCGGAGCCAGCAGGCCGACAACTATGCCGGCGATCACCCCGATGATCACCAAGACGTAGAGCCAGTGCGTGCGATCGCGTTTCGGACGGGCCATTCGGAGGGAATAGCCAGAAGTGCGCTACCTCACACCTGCGCGGTGGCGGCCGCCAACGCTTCGGCGAACTGCTCGAGATCCTCGGCGGTGGTGTCGACGTGCGGGGACACCCGCAGCACCGGTGCGCCCATCTCGAACGGGGCGCGCTGCACCTCGGCGTAGGTGGTGACGATCGCCCGCTCGGCGATCAGCCACGACCGCACCCGCTCCGGGTCGGTGCCGTCGAACGACGCCAAGGTGGTGATCGCGGTGGGCTCGTCGACCGGTTCGACCACCCGCCAGCCCCTGACGTCGGCCAGTACCGTGCGCGTCATCCGGCCGACGCGCGCCAACCCATCGCGGATGCGTTGCGGCCCGATGGCAAGGTGCTCACCCAAGGCCACCGAATAGCCAATGCGCGCAGCGACATTCGTCTCACCGTGATCGAGGCGCTGCATCACCGGTATCGGCAGGTTCCACTCTGGCGGTGGCAGCCGGGGCCGCAGCCGCTGCGCCAGTTCCGGCGCAACGGCAAGCATTCCGACGCCGCGCGGGCCCGCGATCCACTTGCGCGATGAGCTGTAGACAGCCGCTGCGCCCACCGCGCAGTCGAGATGCCCGAACGCCTGCGCGGCGTCGACGACCAGCGGCACACCCAGGTCGCGGCACACATCCGCCAGCTGCGCCAATGGCTGAGCCAGCCCGCGATGACTGGCCAGCGGTGTCAGATGCACCAGCGCAGGCGGATTGTCCGCCAACTGCCGGGCGGCGTCGTCGACGGCAAGCCTGCCGAACTCATCAGCGGGCAGCGCAGCGACGTCAAAGCCGTTGGCGGCCATCACGGCAAGGTTCGGGCCGTACTCGCCGGGCAGGCAGGCCAGTGTGCGCTCGCCCGGCCAACTGCCGAGCAACAGATCCAACGCATTGTTGGCACCGGTGGTGAAGACCACGTCGGCGGCGGGCATTCCGGTCAGGGCGCCGATGGCCGCGCGTCCCGCGTCGAGCACCGGCGCCGCTGCCTCGGCGGCGACGTACCCGCCCACCTCGGCTTCATGTGTGGCGTGCTGTGTGGCCGCATCGATCGCCGCGAAACTCTGCCGCGAGCACGCGCCGCTGTCGAGGTGCAGGCCGGCGGCCTTCGCCCTGGCCATCCGCCACTGATCGGCGAGGCTCATTTGACCGACAGCGACAGCCCGAAGTCGCCCGCCGGATCGGTCCACCAGTGGGTTCTGCGCAGGCCCGCGGCCGCCAGTTCGGATTCCACGCCCTGGGGCCGGAACTTGCACGACACCTCGGTGAGCATCTCCTCGCCGGCGGCGAAGTCCACGGTCAGGTCCAGGTCCGCGATGCTCACGCGTTGCGCGATGGCGGCGCGCAGCCACATTTCGATGCGCTCTTCCTCGGCGTTCCACTTGGCCACGTGCTCGAACGCGGTCAGGTCGAAGTCGGCGTGCAGTTCCCGGTTGACGACGGCCAGCACATTGCGGTTGAACTTCGCGGTGACCCCGGCGCTGTCGTCGTACGCTCGGACCAGCCGGTCGACGTCCTTCACCAGGTCGGTGCCGAGCAGCAGGCTGTCGCCCGGTTGCAGCGTCTCCGAAAGAGTGGACAGGAACTGCGATCGCGGACCGTGCGT
Organism: Mycobacterium sp. ACS1612; assembly: GCF_001667505.1. Classification (GTDB taxonomy): domain Bacteria; phylum Actinomycetota; class Actinomycetes; order Mycobacteriales; family Mycobacteriaceae; genus Mycobacterium. The sequence continues at coordinate 11,517 of NZ_LZHZ01000005.1, read as the reverse complement.
CAGGTTGCCGATGGTCGAGCCGAGGAACACCACCAACCGTCTGCCGACGCGCGGGATCTTGCCGAGGTGTTCTTCGAAATCGCCGCACACGGCCTCGATCTCGACGCCGGGATATTCGCGTTGGATCGCTGAACCTGCCGCGGTGAGCACTCCGGCGTCGACGTCGAACGGGATGAATCTGCGCAGCGATCCGCGCTCGTTCAATGCATTCAGCAGCAGCCGCGTCTTCTCCGACGTGCCGCTGCCCAGTTCGACCAGGGTGTCCGCGCCCGATGCGTCGGCGATCTGCGTCGATGCGGCTCGCAGGATCTGCGCCTCCGCGCGCGTCGGGTAATACTCGGGTAGCCGGGTGATCTGGTCGAACAAGTCGCTGCCCGCAGAGTCGTAGAACCATTTGGGCGGCAACGACTTCGGCGTCTGAGTCAATCCGTCGCGGACGTCTCGTCGCAGCGCCCGCGCTGCGGAGTCCGCGGCCAGGTAGTTGGACAGCGAGATGGTCATGGGGATCCTTTCAGCGGGATCAGGTCGACTGCAGTGCCGTCGACCACCACGAGGTGGCGGTCGGGGATCTCCTGCCAGTCGGGGTTGTCGTCGTACGGTTCGCTCGCCAGCACCACACCGTCGGCTTGGCGCAACACCGACAGGGTGTCCCCCCACGTTGTGGCCCGAAGTTGAGATCCGTTGGCGGCCAATATGTTCAGTCGGGCGTTGGGGTCGGCGGCGGCCACCTCGACGATGGTGTCGCCGAGCGCGTCGAGGCCGCGGTCGAAGATCAGCGCGGCCAGCAGCGCGCTGTCGACGGTGGACTCCGCCCGCTGCGACAACGGCAGCACTCCTCGGTCCACCAGCCCGTTGTGCGACAGCAGCCACTGGCCGTCGCTGAACGGCGCCGACGCCGACGGTTCGATCGGCATGCCGATGCTGGCCGAACGTACCGCGGCCACAACGCATCCGCTGCTCAATGCGGGCGCGACGGATGCGAACGAGGCATCACCCCACAGCGGTGCGGCGCTGCGCCACCGGCAGGGCGTGCCGTTAGGCACACTAGGCGAGAAGAAGCCGACGCCCCACCCGTCGGCGTTCATCAGGCCGTGCTTCTGCCGCCGCGGCGCGTACGACTGAACCAGCAGCCCCGACGGCGGTTCGAGCACCAGCGACGCGATCGATCGCGGTTCACCGAGCCACCCCAGATGACGGCACATCAAGCGTCCCAGGCCAGCCGAACGCCCGAGAAGATCTGCCGCCGGAAGGGGTGATCCCAGTTGCGGAAGCTCGGTCGCACGATGCCGGGCGCGACGGCCCACGATCCGCCGCGCAGCACTTTGTAATCGCCGTCGAAGAACGGTTGCGAGTACTGCTCGTACAGCATCGGGGTGAAACCCGGCCACGGCCGCAGCGGTGACGACGTCCATTCCCACACGTCGCCGAGCATCTGTTCGGCGCCGTACGCAGACGCCCCCGCCGGATAGGCCCCAACCGGTGCGGGCCGCAGCGCATCACCGCCGAGGTTGGCAACGTGCGGTGTGGGTTCTGTTGCACCCCAAGGGAATCGGCGACGTTTCCCGGCCGCGGGGTCCCAGGCAGCCGCCTTCTCCCATTCCATCTCGGTGGGCAACCGCGCGCCCGCCCAGGCCGCATAGGCCTCGGCTTCGAAGTAGGTGATGTGCTGGACGGGCTCGTCGGCTGGGATCTCTTCGACGTGACCGAATCGGGTGCGGGTGCCGTCGGGGTTCCAGAACTGCGGTGCGGTCAGCCCCGCCTCCTGCCTGTGCTTCCACCCGCGCTCAGACCACCACCGCTGCTGTCCGTAGCCGCCGTCGTCGACGAAGTGCCGCCACTCGCCGTTGGTGACCGGCACCCGCCCGATGCGGAACGCAGGCAAGTCGACCACGTGCGGTTCGCGTTCGTTGTCCAGCGAATGCGGTTCGCTCACCGCATCCACTCCGAGCAGGAATTCACCGCCTGGTACCAACACCGATTCACCAGCGACACCGGCGCGGCCGTGTGGCAACGCGGATCCGCGACCCAGCAGTGGTGCGCCGGTTCGCAGGTTCAGCGCCTGCAGCATGGTTTCGTCGTGCTGGTTCTCGTGGCTGATCACCAGACCGAAGTTGAAGCCCGGGTCGTCGGCGGGCAGCTTGTCCAACGTGTCGAGCACCTTGTTGCGGACCGTGTTGCAGTAGGCGCGGGCGTCCGACGGCGGCAGCAGCGGCAGGTCGATCCGGCTGGCGCGCGGGTTGAGAAACGCGTCGTAGCAGCGCTCGACACGTGGCTCGAGCATGCCGGGCCGGTCCGGGTTGTTGCCACGCAGCAGCCAGAGCTCTTCCTGCCAGCCGATGTGCGCGAGATCCCACACCAACGGGCTCATCAACGGGTTGTATTGGCGGTGCAGTTCGGCGTCGTCGAAGTCGACCAACCGCAGCGTGCGGTCCCTGGCCTTTGTCAGCTCACGCGCGAGCGTTTCGCGTGCGGTCACGTTTCCCCTTGTGCCAGTTGGGTGATCGCCGTTTCGATCCCGTATGTGACTGCCCGATCGGAGAAGTCGTCGGCCGGGCATCGTCCCATCTCGACCGAACGCACCAATTGCCGCATCGATTCCACGAGTTCTGCAGGCGCGCGTTCCGCGGCGATCTGCACGCAGCGGTTGGCGGCCTGGTGCACTCGTCGATCACCGAGCCCGATCTGGGCCGCGCGGTCCCATGCCGTCGCCACCCATTCGGTGGCCTCGGCGGCGGCGTCGGCGGCAACCGGATCGTCCAGCAGGGTGGCAAGCGTGAACACCACCGCGGGCCACAGCGTGTCGGGGAGGCTGTCGAGATAGCGGATCTCCAGCCACCGCCGGGGTCGCACCGGCGGGAACAGGGTGGTCAGGTGATAGTCGAGATCGGCGTGCGTCGGCCTGCGGTCGCCGAGCAGCACCCGGCCGTCGGCCCAGTCCGCGAAGGGCACCCACTGGGTCACCGGAATCGCCTCCGGGCCGTGCACCAGCATCACCGGGGCCTTCAATGCATACCCGGCCCATTCGCCGGCGGGATCGTCGCCGTTGACGCCGAGAACCGGGCCACAGCGCGCCGAATCCAGTTGGCTCCACACCCGTTGGCGGGTCGACTGCCAACCGGAGAACTGGCCGCCGAGTAGCGGCGAGTTGGCGGCGATCGCGATCATCGTGGGACCGAGGGCGTGCGCCAACCGGACCCGATCGGCCCATCCGTCGCGGGGCCCGGCTTCGAGATTGACCTGAATGGATGCCGTCGACGTCATCATCGCCGCGCCCGCCTCGCCGGTCTGGCTGGCGTTGAAGAACTGCTCCATCGCGAGGTACCGGTCGCCGGGATTGACCCGTTTCGCCGGTCGCAGCGGATCAGCGCCCAGCAGCACCAGTCCCAACCCCGCTTGCGCGAACGTCGACCGCAGCGTCGCCCGGTCGGCGGTCATCGCCGCGATGGCAGCCATCAGGTCGTCGGCGGGCGGCCCGGACAATTCGACCGCACCGCCGGGTTCGACGGTGATGGTGCTGGCGCCCGGCAACGGCGGCACGTGCGCTATCGCGTCGGTCAGTTCGGCCCAGTCCGGGCGACGCATCGGATCGGCGAGGTCGAAACAGTGCGCCTCGACCTCCAGGCCGACCCGCCCGACCCGGCCGTCGGCGAGGGACGTCTCGCTGATGTAGGCCGCGGCGCTCTCCGCGCTGGTCAGTTCGTCTGCATCGGCTTTCCGTGGGTGGGCGTCGTCCACATCGGACGAGATGGCGAAGGTCATGTCTTCCGGCCCCTTCCGGGTAGGGAATGATCGCGGCCCTCAGTCCATCTTCCAGAGCCCACCGACAAAGTCTCGTGCTTTTTCGATGACAGGTTCGTGACGTGTGCTTCCGATTCGTTGCTCGCTACTGCCCCAGCGTGTTCTGCATCGCCCCTGCCAGCACATTCACCGCCGGCCCGGCGTTGCCAGATTGACAGACTTTCGCTTGCAGAAGAACGTTCTCCCGCTTCCGGGTGGTGGTGAAACAGCGGCGGTCGGTGCCGGCCTCCTGCTTCACCCAGTCGGCGTCGGTCGCGCTGGCGGGCCCACCGGAGAAGCTCCACACCTGGGTCGTGAAGTTGTCCAGATGCATCGCGGTGGTCTGACCGCTGCAGCCCACGGTCCGGTCGACCACTCGGTGAAACGCCCGATCGGCCGCATCGGCGGTGGCGAACACACCGACCGCCTGTTTGGCGAAATGGCTCTGATCGTTGTCGGCCGTCTGCGTGACCGCACCGTTGAACGACGCGAGATCCGGGTCGAGGAACACCTCGGGCAGGCCGATGTCGGCCCAGTTGTTGCATACCGGGTTGTCGACGTAATACGACTGGACCGGCTCGGTGTACGTCGACGCGAATCGCATTGGTGCGCCGACGATGTTGCTGACCGAACCCTTGCCGAGCACGGCGTAGTTCACCACGCCGGGGTCGGATGGTCGGGCTTGCGCCGGCGCCGCGACTGACAGACCAAACGCCAGACCGACGCCGATCGCTGCGACGGTCCGCACGGGCTCAGACCTTCGCCGACAGCGTGACGTCGATGTTGCCGCGGGTGGCCTTGGAGTACGGGCACACCTGGTGCGCCTGGTTCATCAGATCGTCGGCGACGCTCTGCTCGAGCCCGGGCAGATAGCCGATCAGGTTCGCGTTGATGCCGAATCCGCCCGCGGGGTCCTTACCGAACCCGACCTGCGCGGTGATGCCGCTCGCATCGTCGAGGTCGATCTTGTTGTTGCGGGCCACCAGGCGGAGCGCGCCGAGGAAACAGGCGGCGTAGCCGGCCGAGAACAGCTGTTCCGGATTGGTGCCCTCGCCGCTGCCGCCCGCCTCTTTCGGTGGGCGGGTGTCGAGGTCGATCCTGCCGTCCGAAGACTTCACGTGGCCGTCCCGGCCACCGCCGGTTGCCGTGGACTCTGCGGTGAAAACGACTTCGATGCTCATGCGGACGATCATGCCAGCCCGTCCGGAGACGGCAAGGCGCCGTTAGGACGGTCTTGGTGCGGTCGTGGTCGGGCCGCCGGGCTGCTGGGAGCCGGGTCCCTGCGGGCCCTGGAAGTTCGGGCCGCCGGGCCCGAACGGGCGATCGAACTCGCCGCGCGGTGGGCCCATCGGGAACATCATCGGCCCCCGGTGCATGAAACCGAACTCGCGATGGCGGTCGCCGCCGTGATGCCAGCCGCGGTGACCACCGCCGGAATGCGCGCCGAGGAAGAAGCCGGAGAAGAAGATCACGGCGACGATGAACACGACACCCGCGACGATTCCGACCCACGCGGCCACCGCGGTGAGTCTGCCGTGGCGGCGCGGCTCGGCGACGACGGTCGGTGGTTCGGCGGGCGGCGGCGTGGTGGTCAGCGGGCCGGTTGCCGGTTCAGAGGAGGGGGTTGTTTCGCTCATGCTTCGAGGATGCAAGCGGCGTCGATGCGCTTGTCATGAATAACTTATGAATCAGCTGTGAACGGTCGAGCTGCGGAATTCCCTGCTCTGGCGACAGGCCTGCGGCAAGCTCATCAACGCCCGGGAGTGTCCCAGAAATGATTGACCCTTCCCACGGATGGGTAACACCGCGGGTAGCGCGGACTGAGCTTTACCGCGTTGGGATGGCCGGCAGCTTCGGCGTATAGCTGTCGGTCATGTCCTGCTGTCGCGAATCACCTTGGCACGCTGTTGTTTTCACATCGAGGTTGGACAGGGCGGCGGACGGGTACAGATCTGGTCATGAACAGCGACACGATCATGGCGATGTCGGGTCTGATGGCCCTTGCCGCCGCGGCGCTGACAGGGGCGATGTGGGGTGCGCCGCCGGTCAGGGCGTCGTTCCGGTGGTTCCTGCGCTGACGACTACGGCTTGAACGGGTTCACGGCGAACTGGATCACGCGATACGGCGTGTTGTCGCCGGGACCGGTGTTCCACTGGCTGACGAACACCCGCAACTCGTCGAGCGTCGACCCCGGTGAGAGGTAGCCGCCGTACGGCTGCGCGAGCCGGTTGTTGTCCGGCGGGCCCAGGTCCTCCGCGGGATCAGGCCACGTCCCCGCGACGATCACGGTGGTCACCGGGGCCGTGCCGAGGCCGGTCGGATCGTCTGCGACCCGGACTTCCATGTTGCCGGTGCTCGCGTTGAAGTAGGAAAGCACCGTCTTGCCGTCGACCTGCCGCACGCTCATCTCGCCAAGCCGGTCCGGCCACAACGGCGTCGGCGGTGTGCCCCATCCCTTGGCTGACCAGCCCTGCCAGCTGGCCCGGTCGGTGAAGGTCTCCGGTTTCGCGCGGTACAGCACCGCCGGGCTGCTGCGATCGAAGTTGTTCGCCACGATGTACACCCAGCCGGTGGGCGAATCGGGTTTCGGGATCGGGTCGTAGTAGCCGCTGATCTGCGACTGCATGCCGCCCTGATAGGACGCGGGCCGCTGCGAGTTGGGCACCGTCGACCAATTACCTTGTCCTGCATTGGCTTTCACCAGTCGGGAGTTCTGCGGCACTAAATCCTTGACGGTGGTGACCATCAGATAGTTGTCGCGGTTGATCTGCACCACGCCCGCAGGCAACTGGGACATCCCCGCGGGCGTGGGTTCGGCGAGCAGCGGATTGAAGTTGCCGGTGACCCGGTCGTAGCGCACGCCCGTCGGATCGTCGACGGAGTCCGTTTCGACATGCAACGCGATCGGGGAATGCCACGGGCCGAACCCGACACCCTGGCCCGCGAAGCTGTCACCGCAGACCTGCAAGACGCCGTCGGGAAACTCCATGAACTCGCAGAGGTCGGTCGCGCCGATGTCGTAATCGCTTGTCGGAGTTCCCGTTCCAGCCGCCGGGGCGATACGGACCACCTGGCCCGGCGCCAGTGGCGGCAACACGGGCCCAGGGATGGGTTCCGGCTCCGCGGACGCGGTTACTGCCGAAACCGTATTCCAGCAGAGAAATATCGAGAAGAGGCCTGCTGGAATACGCCGGCGCAAGGTCAGAGTTCCGCGGCCAGCAGCTCGGCGATCTGAATGGTGTTCAACGCCGCGCCTTTTCGCAGATTGTCGCCGGAGACGAACAACGCGAGGCCGCGGCCCTCTGGCACCCCGGGATCCTGACGGATGCGCCCGACCAGCGACTCGTCCACACCGGCAGCGGCCAGCGGCGTCGGCACGTCGACCAGCTTCACCCCCGGCGCCTGAGCCAGCAGATCCCGCGCGTGCTCGACGGACAGCGGCTTGGCGAATTCGGCGTTGATCGACAACGAGTGCCCGGTGTACACCGGCACCCGCACACACGTTCCGCTCACCAGAAGGTCCGGGATGCCGAGGATCTTCCGGCTTTCATTACGCAGCTTCTGATCCTCGTCGGTCTCGCCGGAACCGTCGTCGACGTAGGAGCCTGCCAGCGGCACCACGTTGAACGCGATCGGCGCGACGTACTTGTCGGGTTTCGGGAATTGCAGCGCCGAACCGTCGGCCACCAACTCCCTGCTGTCGCCCACCACCGCGCTGGCCTGACCGTAAAGCTCCTCGACGCCTGCGATTCCGCTGCCGGACACCGCCTGGTACGTCGACGCGATCATCCGCACCAGTTCGGCGTCGTCGTGCAGCGGCTTGAGCACCGGCATCGCGGCCATCGTCGTGCAGTTCGGGTTGGCGATGATGCCCTTCGGGCGATTGCGCGCATCGGCGAAGTTGACCTCGCTGACCACCAACGGCACATCGGGGTCCTTGCGCCACGCCGACGAGTTGTCGATGACCGTCACGCCCGCCGCCGCGAACCGCGGCCCCTGCACACGCGACATCGTCGCGCCGGCCGAAAAGAGTGCAATGTCAAGGCCGCTCGGATCGGCGGTGGCGGCGTCCTCGACCTCGATCTCCTGACCGCGGAACGACAACTTCTTGCCCTGCGAGCGCGCCGAGGCGAAGAACCGCACACCTGAAGTGGGAAAATCGCGCTCCTCCAACAGCTTTCGCATCACCTGGCCGACCTGGCCGGTCGCGCCCACCACTCCGATGTTGACCATGATCAGCGTCCCGTTCCCGCGTACACCACCGCAGCTTCGTCGCCGCCGAGTTCGAACGCCTCGTGCAGGGCCAGCACCGCCTTGTCCAGCTCAGTGTCCTTGATCAGCACCGAGATTCGGATCTCCGAGGTGGAGATCAGGTCGATGTTGACGCCAACCCCGGCCAGCGCCTCGCAGAACTTCGCGGTGACGCCGGGATGGCTGCGCATGCCCGCACCGACCAGCGACACCTTGCCGATGTGATCGTCGTAGAGCACCTTGGAGAATCCGATCTCCTCCTGCAGCGAGGTCAGCTTCTCCACCGCGCCCGGCCCGCTCTCCCGCGAGCAGGTGAAGGTGATGTCCGTCTTGCCGTCTTCGATCTTCGAGATGTTCTGCAGCACCATGTCGATGTTCACGTCGGCGTCGGCGACCGCGCGGAACACCTTGGCGGCGTAGCCGGGTACGTCGGGGATGCCGACGATCGTCACCTTCGCCTCGCTGCGATCGTGAGCGACTCCGGTGATGATGGCGTCTTCCATGGGGATGTCCTCTATCGATCCGGTCACAATCGTGCCGGGCTTATCTGAATACGACGACCGGACGTGTACCGGGACGTTGTAGCGGCGGGCATATTCGACGCAGCGCAGCATCAGCACCTTGGCGCCGCACGCCGCGAGTTCGAGCATCTCCTCGAACGACACGGTGTCCATCCGCTTGGCGTTGGGCACGATGCGCGGATCGGCGGTGAAGATGCCGTCGACGTCGGTGTAGATCTCGCAGACGTCGGCGTTCAGTGCGGCGGCCAGCGCGACGGCGGTGGTGTCCGACCCGCCGCGGCCAAGCGTGGTGACGTCCTTGCTGTCCTGGCTGACGCCCTGGAAACCGGCGACCAGCACGATCAGACCCTCGTCCAGCGCCGACTGCAGCCTGCCGGGCGTGACATCGATGATCTTGGCGTTGCCGTGCGTGCTGGTGGTGATCACCCCGGCCTGGGACCCGGTGAACGAGCGGGCCTGCGCCCCCAGCGAGTCGATGGCCATCGCGACCAGCGCGTTCGAGATCCGCTCCCCCGCGGTCAGCAGCATGTCCATCTCCCGGGCCGGCGGCGCCGGGCACACCTGCTTGGCCAGATCCAGCAGGTCGTCGGTGGTATCGCCCATCGCGGAGACGACCACGACCACGTCGTTGCCCTGTTTCTTCGTCTCCACGATGCGTTCGGCGACTCGGCGGATCCGCTCGGCATCAGATACCGAGGATCCGCCGTACTTTTGCACGACGAGCGCCACTGTCAAACCTTCCGGAGGTGGGTTCACCTAAGAATAAGGGTTTCGCGCACCCCATTTATCCCGCCGGTAGCGTCAAGACGTGGTCAAGATTGCTGCAGAGCGCTGCGCACAGACCCGGGTGCCTATTCACGCCGACCTCGCCGCCAGGTGGAGTCCGCGACTGTTCGACGCGGAAGCCGAGCTCACGGCCGACGATCTGGTCGCGTTGCTCGAGGCAGCGCGGTGGGCCGCTACCTGGGGCCATCGCCAGCCGGTGCGATTCCTGGTCGGCCTACGTGGTGACGAAACCAACACGGGCATCGCCCGGCTGCTCAAGCGCGGCAACGCTTACGCGACGGCGGCAGGCGCGCTGATCATGGTCTGCGTCGACGAGGGCGAGGATGAGCGGACGGCGCGCTATGCGGCGGTCGACGCAGGGGCCGCGATCGCGCAGATGACCGTCGAGGCGGTGTCCCGCGGACTCATCGCCCATCCGATGGCCGGCTTCGACGCCGACGCCGCCCACGAGGCGTTCGGCATTCCGGACGGGGTGCGGCCCATCGCCGTGGTGGCTATCGGATCACTCGGCGACTACGACAACGCGCCACCGGAGGTCGTCGAGCGCGATGCCAAGGGTCGGCAGCGACTGCCGCTGGAAGAAATCGCGTTCAGTGGCCGCTGGGGCTCAGGAGCACGCCTTTGACAGCTGGGCGAGGTTGTCGCTGAGCCTGGCGTTGAGCGCCGCCATCTCGAAAGCCGCGGGCGGCGCGGGTGCGCCGGGGGCCCGGGTCTCGGCCTCGGCGCGCAACTTGGCGAACTGCCCGACGAAGTCGTTGGCCAGCGTTGCGACGGTCGTGGCGGTGCGCGCCAGGTCGGGCGAGGTCACCTTTTGCGCGCGTTCGGCCATGCCGTCGGCCCACGCCTGATACGCGGTCTCCTCCGCTGCGGTCGGAATGCCTTCTGAATCACCGGTCTTCGACGCGATGTGCTCACCCTGGGCGCGGTTGTAGTCCAGCAGTTCCTTGACCGGCTGGCACTCCTCGGACGTGCGGTCGAACACGGTGGACCGCAAGCCGAGGGCGACCGCCACCACCACGACGACACCGATATAGACCCACAACCGCCGACTACGAAACATCGCAGGGAACTGTAACCCGTGCGAAACACCTCAAGCGGGTCCACGTAACAGAAACATCGGTTACTGACAGTGAACGGCTCGCGCCGGAGCCGCACCACTGCAGGAGATGTATATGGATACAGGAACCACAGCATTCATGCTGTGTTGCATCATCGGCCTCACGGTGATGATTCCCGGGCTCGCGCTCTTCTACGGCGGCATGGTGTCCGTCAAGAGCTCGACCAACATGATGATGATGACGTTCGGCGCCGTGGCCGTCGTCGGCGTGCTGTGGGTGTTGTTCGGCTTCTCGATGGCTTTCGGGACGTCCTACGGCGGTTTCGTCGGCAGCTTCACCGAATTCGCAGGCATGAAGAACCTCACCGATCCGATGACCACCATCAACGGCCTGCCGGTGAGCCTGTTCGCGTTGTTCCAAGCACTTTTCGCCGCGATCACCGTGGCGCTGGTCTCCGGCGCGGCGGCGGACCGGATGAAGTTCGGTGCCTGGATGACGTTCGCGACGGCGTGGGCGATCCTGGTGTACTTCCCCGTCGCGCACTGGGTGTTCGCTTTCGACGGTGTGGTCACACCGGATTCCACCGGCGGCTGGATTGCCAACAAGCTCAAGGCAATTGACTTCGCCGGTGGCACCGCGGTGCACATCAACTCGGGTGCCGCGGCGCTGGCGGTCGCGATCGTGCTCGGCAAGTCGCTCGGCTTCGGCAAGTTCCGCAAGCCGCACAATGTGCCGCTGACGCTGCTCGGCGCCGGTCTGCTGTGGGCCGGTTGGTATGCGTTCAACGGTGGGTCGGCGCTGGCCGCGGGCACATCGGCCGCCATCGTCATGGTCACCACGTTCACCGCGACCTGTGCGGCGACGCTGGCCTGGCTGACGGTGGAGAAGTTCAAGGACGGCCACGTCACCGGCGTCGGTGCAGCCTCGGGTGCGGTGGCCGGACTGGTCGCGATCACCCCGGCGTGCGGCGCGGTCACGCCGGTCGGGTCGATCTTCCTCGGCCTGATCGCGGGTGCGATCTGCCCGCTGGCGGTCGGACTGAAATCCCGCTTCGGCTATGACGATTCGCTCGACGTCGTCGGTGTGCACCTGGTCGGTGGCGTCATCGGCACCCTGCTGATCG
>NZ_LZHZ01000004.1 GCF_001667505.1 Mycobacterium sp. ACS1612 | reverse complement strand
AGCGAACTCATCGCCGAAGAAGAACGCCAACGCCAAGCCTGGCTCGCCCAAAACTACGAACCACCACCCTTCTGAGGGCGGTCAATTGAGCCAGGATCCGATGCGGCGCAACGCCTCTTCGATATCGCCGGTCGGCCCTGCGAACGACAGTCGCACGAAGGATCCGCCGCGCGCCGGATCGAAGTCGATGCCCGGCGCGATGGCAACCCCGGTGTCGCTCAACAACTTCGAGCAGAACGACAGCGAATCGGTGGTCAGATGTGACACATCGGCGTACACGTAGAACGCACCGTCGGTGGGTGCCAGCCGGTCGATGCCGATCGCGCGGAGCCCGTCGAGCAGCAGTCGGCGATTGGCGGCGTAGTGGTGCAGCAGTGCGTCCGCCTCCGCGATGGACTCGGGGGTGAACGCCGCCACCGCGGCGTACTGCGGCAGCACCGGTGGGCAGATGGTGAAGTTGCCGGTCAGGCAGTCCACCGCCCGTTGCAGCTCCCGCGGCACCAGCAGCCAGCCCAGCCGCCACCCGGTCATCGCGAAGTACTTAGAAAAGCTGTTGACCACCACGGCATCTCGCGACGTCTGCCATGCGCAACTGGTTTCGGGTGCGCCTTCGTACACCAGCCCGTGGTAGACCTCGTCGCTGATCAACCGCGCGCCCGTGGATTCGCACCAGGAAGCGATCGCCGCGAGTTCGTCCGGCGGAATCACCGTGCCGGTCGGGTTGGCGGGGCTCGCCACGATCACACCCTGCACCGGTGGGTCGAGTTCGGCGAGCATCTGGGCGGTCGGCTGGAAGCGCGTCTCGGGTCCGCACGGGATCTCGACGACGTCGCATCCCAGCGCGGACAGGATGTTGCGGTAGCAGGGATAGCCCGGGCTGGCGATCGCCACCCGGTCGCCGACGTCGAAACACGCAAGAAACGCCAGCAGAAAGCCACCGCTGGAACCCGTGGTGATCACGACGTCGGCGGGGTCGACGTCAAGCCCATGCCGGTCGGCGTAAGCACCTGCAATCGCGGCCCGCAGTTCGGGGATGCCCAGCGCGACCGTGTAGCCGAGCGGGCCACCGTCCAGGGCCCGTTTGGCGGCCTCCCGGACGGCGGTCGGGGCGCCTGCGCTGGGTTGGCCTGCCGACAAGTTGACAAGGTCGCCGTGCGAACGTTGCCGCTCGGCGGCGGCCAGCCACACGTCCATCACATAGAACGGTGGAATCCCCGCCCGCAGCGCAACACGATCACCCATTTGAGCGAGGATAGTGGTGCCATGCAGCGACACGATGAGCACTTCGCAATCAACAGGGCCTGGTGGGATGACCGCGCGTCTGCGCACGCCGCTTCGGCGGATTATGCGGTGGAGGATTTGATCTCGGACCCGACGCGGCTGTCGGATGTCGTCCGGTTCGACGTGCCACGCCTCGGTCACGTCGAGGGGCTGCGCGGAATCCATCTGCAATGTCATATCGGCACCGACACCCTCTCGCTGCATCGCCTTGGTGCGGTGATGACCGGGCTGGACTTCTCGCCGGAATCGATCGCCACCGCGCGACGGATCTCCGCCGAGGCCGGTGCCGACGTCGCCTTCGTGCAAGCGGACGTATACAGCGCTCACGCTGCCGTCGGCGGTGGTTTCGACTTCGTCTACACCGGTATCGGTGCACTCTGCTGGCTGCCCGACGTGAACCGTTGGGCGCACACCATTTCCGCGCTGTTAAGCCCGGGCGGCAGGCTGTTTCTCCGCGAATACCATCCGATGATGTGGGCGGTCGATGAAAACCGGACCGAGGCGCTCATGCTCGGCTACCCGTACTTCGAACAGCTCGAGCCCGACACTTTCGAGGATCCAGGTACCTACGTGGACACCGCGATCGCCTTCAGTAACAACGAGTCTCGGAGCTGGAACCACGGCCTCGGCGAGATCATCACCGCTGTTCTTGCGGCGGGCCTCGAGCTCACCATGCTCGTCGAACACGACTCCGCGCCGAACAACGCCTTACCCGGGCGCATGCGTCGGGAAATCGATGGCGAATGGCGGCTCGTCGAGCACGCGGAGCGGCTCCCGTTGACCTATACGCTGCAGGCCGTAAAGCGTTAGAAAACTTCGGATTCGAGACGGCGCAGATGTTCCCTTGGAGGTCCAAGCAGTTGCGCGCTGCCGTGCGCCCGCTTGAAGTAAAGCTGGATGTCGTGCTCCCAGGTAATCGCGATACCGCCGTGCATCTGCACCGCTTCGGCGGCCACCTTCGAAAACGCCTCGCTCGCCGACACGCGGGCCAGCGCCGCCGACGTCGGCGACGGCTCGGCGATCGCATCGTCGACGACCGCGCGTGCGGACTGCACCGACACATACAGGTCGGCCATCCGGTGCTTGAGCGCCTGGAAACTGCCGATCGGACGGCCGAACTGAACGCGGTCCTTGCTGTATTCGACGGTCAAATCCAGACATTTCGCGGCGGCGCCGATCTGCTCGGCGGCCAGCAGAATCGCGGCGGCGTCGGCGAGCCCGGGGTCCGTTCCGATGTCGGTCGTCTCTGAAGGCTTGACACGCGCGAGGCGACGCGTCAGGTCCATCGATTCGACACGCTCGGCAGTGAAGCTCGTCCAGCGCGTCAGGGTGGCGCCGTCGGTAGCGACCACCACGTCCGCGACGTCGCCGTTGATCACGCAGCCCCGATCGAACACGACCGTGCCGATCGAGGCACCCTCGGCCAGCCGCTCCAATGTGTTCGTGTCGGGCTCGTCGGCGGCCACCAGCGCGAGCTCGGCGAGCGTGGTGGCAAGCAGCGGCGTCGGCACCAGCGCCTTGCCGAGTTCCTCGAGCACCACCGCGGCATCGGCAAGCTGCCCGCCCGCGCCGCCCAGGTCCTCGGGAACGACCAGCGCGGCAGCACCGACCTGTTCGCACAACAACTTCCACAGCGCCTCGTCATAGCCGCTTTCGGAGACCATCGCCTCCCGCACGGCCGCAGGCGATGCGTGCTTGTCGACCAGCGCCGCCACCGTCCCGCGCAGCAGTTCGCGTTCCTCACTCATCACAGGGCCTCCAAGAGTGTGCGCCGATGCACTGTCGGATCGCCCCACGCCGACCGCAGCGCCTGCACACGCAGCAGCCACAGCGACAGGTCGTGCTCTTGCGTGAATCCGATTGCCCCGTGGGTTTGAAGCGCCGACCGGGCCGCCAGCAGCGCAGCGTCGGACGCGGCCACCTTGGCGGCGCTGACGTCACGCAAAGTGTCGGCTGAGTCGTCGCCCAGCGACAGCGCCGCGCCATACACCAACGGCCGCGCCAGCTCCAGCGCGATGTGCACGTCGGCCAGCTTGTGTTTGATCGCCTGGTAGGTCCCGATCGGCTTGCCGAATTGACTTCGCTGCTTGGCGTATTCGACCGAGGCGTCGAGCAGCGCCTGGCCGGCACCGACCAGTTGCGCGGCGGTGGCGAGCACGCCGAACTCATACGCCCGAGCGACATCGGCCGCCCACCAGTCACCGGAACCGGTGACGTCGAACAGCTTTCGGCTCGGATCGACGGACTCGTATTGCGCTCCCGCGACGCCGTCACGCACACCACCGTCGCCGGCCACCAGAATCAGACCCGCCGAGTCCGCATCCACCGCACGTGGAACCTGCGGCGGCAGCGCGACGGTCGCAATCACCTCACCACTCGCCAGCGCGCTCGACCGCTCGTCGTCGGCGAGCAGAACCGGCGCTACGGCAATAGATTCCGCGACCGGCCCGGGTACGCACCAACGGCCCAGCCGCTCCATCGCGACGACCAGATCGACGGGATGGGCGTCGATACCGTCGTGCTTCTCGGGCACCGCCAGCGCTGTCACCCCGAGGTCGACCAGTTGTGCCCACACCTTGCGGCCGGGACCGGAGTCGCCCGCTGCCCAGGCGCGGACCGCCGCAGGCAGGTCGGCGGCCCCCAACGCGGCGTCGATGCTCGCCGCGAAATCGCGTTGCTGGTCGTCAAGATCGAATCTCATCATTACTTCCGCGGTAGGCCCAGCAGGCGCTCGGCGATGATGTTGCGCTGAATCTCGTTCGTGCCCGCGTAGATCGGCCCGCCGAGCGCGAACAGCAGGCCATCGGTCCATGAGTCGACCAGCTCGCCGTCGGCACCCCGCAGGTCCAACGCGGTCTGGTGCAGCGCGACGTCGAGCTCCGACCAGAACACCTTGGTCACCGACGACTCGGCGCCGAGCTCACCGCCCGCGGCCACTCGCGTCACCGTCCCGAACGTGTGCAGTCGGTAGGCCTGCGCCTTGATCCAGGCGTCGGCGACCCGATCAGCGTACGCCGGGTCGGGATTCGACTTCCACTGCCGCACCAGCCGTTCCGCCGGGGCGAGGAAGCGCGCCGGGCTGCGCAGCGACATGCCGCGCTCATTGCTCGACGTACTCATCGCCGCGCGCCAGCCGTCGTGCACGCCACCGATCACGTCGTTGTCGGGAACGAAGACGTCGTCGAGGAAGATCTCGCCGAAGCCGGTGTCGCCACCCAGTTGCGCGATCGGCCGCACGGTGACGCCGTCGGCCTTGAGGTCAAACATGAAGTAGGTCAGCCCCTTGTGGCGTTCCGCCGCGGGGTCGGAGCGGAACAATCCGAATGCGCGGTCTCCGAACGGTGCTCGCGAGCTCCAGATCTTCTGCCCGTTGAGCAGCCAGCCACCGTCGGTCTTCGCCGCCGTCGACCGCAATGACGCCAGATCGCTGCCCGACTCGGGCTCCGACCACGCCTGCGCCCAGATCTCCTCGCCGCTGGCCATCTTCGGCAGCACCCGATCCAACTGCTCCTCGGTGCCGTGGGCAAACAGCGTCGGCGCCAACATCGACGTGCCGTTGGCGCTGGCCCGCCCCGGCGCACCCGCGCGGAAGTACTCCTCCTCGAAGACGACCCACTGCAGCAGGGTGGCGTCGCGGCCGCCGTACTTCTCCGGCCAGGTGATCACCGACAACCCGGCATCGAAAAGCACCTTGTCCCAATGCCGGTGCTGTTCGAAGCCCTCGGCGGTGTCATACGACTTGGTCGGGAACGCGTCCTTGTTGGCGGCGAGGAAATCGCGCACCTCGGCCTGAAAGGCCAGTGTTGCGTCGTCAAAGTGCAGGTCCATCAAACTCTTTCCCTCAGCAGCGGCTTGACCACCTTGCCGCCTGGATTGCGTGGCAGCGCGTCGAGGAACTCCACCGACTGCGGCGTCTTGAACTTGGCCAGATGCTCACGGGTGTAAGCGATCACGGTCTCCTCATCCAGCCCCGTACCGGGCTTGACCACCACGAAGGCCTTGCCGACCTCGCCGAGGCGCTCGTCGGGCACCCCGACGACAGCCGATTCGGCGACACCGTCCAGCCGGGCCAGCACCTGCTCGACCTCGGCGGGATAGACGTTGAACCCGCCGCTGATGTACATGTCCTTCAGCCGGTCGGTGATGCTGAGATTGCCTGCCTCGTCGAGCTTTCCGACGTCACCGGTGTGCAGCCAGCCGTCGGTATCGATGGCCGCGGCGGTGGCTTCCGGGTCGTCTAGGTAGCCCAGCATCACGTTCGGACCGCGCAGCAGCACCTCGTCCTGATCACCGATACGCAACTCGAAATCCGCGATCGGCCTGCCGCAGGTGGTAGCCACGGTGACGGGATCGTCGTCGGCGCTGCACATGGTGCCGAACCCGTTGGCCTCGGTCAGGCCGTATGCGGTGAGCACGATGTCGAAATCCAGTTCGCTCTGCATCCGCTCGATCAGCACCACGGGGACCACCGCTGCGCCGGTCACCGCGAACCTCAGCGAGGTCAGGTCGTAATTGCCGCGCTTGGGGTGGTCGAGCAGCACCTGGTAGATGGTCGGCGGTCCGGGCAGAACCGTGATGCGGTGCTCCTGAACGGCTTTCATCGCTTGTTCGGGATCGAAGGTCAGCTGCGGGATCAGGGTGGCGCCGGTCTGCAGGCAGGCCAGGATTCCGGCCTTGTAGCCGAAGTTGTGGAAGAACGGGTTAATGCAGAGGTAGCGGTCGTCGCTGGTGATCTGCCCGCACTCCGCCCATGCCGCCGAACCGGCCAGTGACTGCCGATGCGCACAAAGCGCACCCTTGCTGCGGCCGGTGGTGCCGGAGGTGAACAGAATGTCGGAGACGTCATCGGGGGTCACGCCCGCTGCGCGGGCATCGGCCGCGGCGACGTCGATGCCGCGGGCCATGAACTCGGCCCAGGTGCCGTCGGCCTTCTCGACCGGGATCCGGACGATGTGGCGGAGGTGCGGCATGGCGTCGCGGTCCAGCGATGCGGCCTTGTCGGCGCCGAGGAACTCGCCAGCCGCGAACAGCAGTGGTGCGCCGGTGCGGGCCAGGATGTCGCAGGCCTCGCTGGCGGTGTAGCGGGTGTTGAGCGGGACCAGCACACCGCCGGCGTAGGTGGTGGCCAGGCACGCCACCACCCAGTGCCAGGTGTTCGGCGACCAGATCGCGACCCGGTCCCCGGCGCCGACGCCCAGGTCGATCATCGCCGCGGCGGCCCGGCGAACCTCCTCGCGCAGTTCGCCGTAGGTCAGCCGCCGCTCCGGCGTGACCACCGCGGCATGTTCGGAGAACTGGTCGGCAATCCGGTCCAGGACCTGCGGAATGGTCCTTCGATCGTCGCCCATTGACGCTCCTCTAACAAAGCAAGTGCTTGGTAGGTTAGCCTACAGGGGTGATAGAGGTCGAGGAGTTCAGGGCCGAGGTCCGCGACTGGCTCGCCGAGAACCTTGTCGGCGAATTCGCCGCGCTCAAAGGCCTCGGCGCGCCGGGGCGCGAGGACGAGGCGTTCGAGGAGCGCCGCGCTTGGAACCAGAAGTTGGCCGCCGCCGGGCTGACCTGTTTGGGTTGGCCGGTCGAATACTGCGGGCGCGGCCTGACGGTCGCGCATCGCGTCGCGTTTTACGAGGAGTACGCGCGCGCGGACGCGCCGCACAAGGTCAACCACTTCGGTGAGGAGTTGCTGGGCCCGACGTTGATCGCGTTCGGCACCGAGGCGCAGAAGAAGCGCTTCCTGCCCAAGATCCTCGATGTCACGGAGTTGTGGTGCCAGGGCTACTCAGAGCCCGGTGCGGGCAGCGACCTGGCCAATGTCTCGACGACGGCCGAACTCGACGGCGACCAGTGGGTGATCAACGGCCAGAAGGTGTGGACGTCGATGGCGCACCTTTCGCAGTGGTGCTTCGTGGTGGCCCGCACCGAGAAGGGGTCAAAACGCCACGCCGGACTGTCGTATCTGCTTGTGCCGCTTGACCAGCCCGGTGTGGAGATCCGGCCGATCGTGCAGTTGACCGGGACCGCGGATTTCAACGAGGTGTTCTTCGACGACGCCCGCACCGACGCCGACCTCGTGGTGGGTGAGCCCGGTGACGGCTGGCGGATCGCGATGGGAACGCTGACCTTCGAGCGCGGGGTGTCGACGCTCGGCCAGCAGATCCGTTATGCGCGTGAGCACTCCAATCTCGTCGAACTCGCCAAGCGCACCGGTGCCGATGACGACCCGTTGATCCGCGAACGGCTGACCCGGTCGTGGGTGGGCCTGCGGACCATGCGGTCGTATGCGCTGGCGACCATGGACGTGGAACAGCCAGGCCAAGACTCGGTTTCGAAGTTGTTGTGGGCCAACTGGCACCGTGACCTCGGCGAGCTGGCGATGGACGTCGTCGGCAAGGCCGGGCTGGTGGCCGAAAACGGTGAGCTCGACGTCTGGCAGCACCTCTACCTGTTCACCCGCGCAGACACCATCTATGGCGGATCGAATGAAATCCAGCGCAACATCATCGCCGAGCGGGTGCTCGGTCTACCCAGGGAGCTAAAGGGATGAGTTTGGCGGAGGCGCCGAAAGAAGTTGAGGGGCACGGACTTCTGACCGGGAAGGTCGTCGTGGTGACGGCCGCCGCGGGAACCGGCATCGGCTCTGCGGTAGCGCGTCGAGCCCTTGCCGAGGGTGCCGACGTCATGGTGTCCGACCACCACGAGCGCAGGCTCGGCGAGACTCGGGACCAACTGACCGAACTCGGGCTGGGCCGCGTCGAGAGCGTGGTATGTGACGTCACGTCCACCGCGCAAGTAGACGCGCTGATCGCGTCGACCACTGCGCGCATGGGCCGCCTCGACGTACTCGTCAACAACGCCGGTCTCGGCGGCACGACCCCGGTGGTCGACATGACCGACGAAGAGTGGGACCGGGTCCTCAACGTGACCCTGACCTCGACCATGCGGGCTACCCGCGCCGCGTTGCGGTACTTCCGCGAGGCCGGCCACGGCGGAGTGATCGTGAACAACGCAAGCGTGCTGGGCTGGCGGGCGCAGCATTCGCAGTCGCACTATGCGGCGGCCAAGGCGGGCGTGATGGCGCTGACCCGCTGCAGCGCAATCGAAGCCGTCGAGTTCGGCGTGCGGATCAATGCGGTGTCACCCAGCATCGCCAGGCACAAGTTCCTCGAAAAAACGAGCTCCTCGGAGTTGTTGGACCGACTGTCGGAGGTCGAGGCCTTCGGCCGCGCGGCCGAACCATGGGAGGTGGCCGCCACCATCGCGTTCCTGGCCAGCGACTACTCCAGTTACTTGACGGGCGAGGTCATCTCGGTGTCCAGTCAACGAGCCTGAGCCCCCAGGCTTACCTAGCAAGCGCTTGGTTGCTATCCTGACCGGGTGGACAAGGCGCTTCCGAGTCGCCGCGACGAGCTGCTGGACCTCGCCGCGACGATGTTCGCCGAGCGTGGCCTGCGCGCCACCACCGTGCGTGACATCGCCGATTCCGCAGGCATCCTTTCGGGCAGCCTCTATCACCATTTCAAATCCAAGGAACAGATGGTCGAGGAGGTGCTTCGGAACTTCCTTGACTGGCTGTTCGAGCGGTACGCGGAGATCGTCGGTCGCGAATCCGATCCGCTCGAGCGGGTGAAAGGTCTGTTCATGACCTCGTTCGAGGCCATCGAGAACCGGCATGCGCAGGTCGTCATCTACCAGGACGAGGCCAAGCGGCTGTCCTCGCTTCCGCAGTTCGAGTTCGTCGAGACCCGCAACCGCGAGCAGCGCAGGATGTGGGTGGACGTTTTGAAGCAGGGCGTCGCCGAGGGCCGCTTCCGGCCCGACATCGACGTCGACCTGGTGTACCGGTTCATTCGCGACACCACATGGGTTTCGGTCCGCTGGTATCAACCCGGGGGCCCCCTGACGGCCGAACAAGTCGGCCAGCAGTATCTGAGCATCGTTCTGGGCGGTATCACAAGGGAGTAGGACTCAAATGGCTGGATCTTCACAGGCATACGTCATCGACGCCGTGCGCACCGCCGTCGGCAAGCGCAATGGGTCGCTTGCCGGCGTGCATCCCGTCGACCTCGGTGCGGCGGGGTGGCGGGGACTGTTCGACCGCGTGGACGTCGACCCGGCTGCGGTTGACGACGTGATTGCCGGTTGTCTGGACGCGATCGGACCGCAGGCAGGCAACATCGCCCGCCTGTCGTGGCTGGCCGCCGGATACCCGGAGGAAGTTCCCGGCGTCACCGTGGATCGCCAGTGCGGTTCCAGCCAGCAGGCTATTTCCTTCGGTGCGCAGGCCATCATGTCCGGGACCGCTGATCTGATCGTGGCGGGCGGCATGCAGAACATGAGCCAGATCCCGATCTCGTCCGCGATGACGGTCGCCGAGCAGTTCGGATTCACCTCTCCCACAAACGAATCCAAGAGCTGGCTGCACCGGTACGGCGATCAGGAGATCTCACAGTTTCGCGGTGCGGAGCTGATCGCCGAGAAGTGGGAGCTCTCACGCGAGGAGATGGAGGAGTTCTCGCTTGCCAGCCATCAGCGCGCGGCCGACGCGATCCGATCCGGCTATTTCGAGAACGAGATCATCCCTGTCGACGGTTTCGTCACCGATGAGGGCCCGCGCGACACCTCACTGGAGAAGATGGCGGGGCTGAAGACACTGACCGACGGCGGCAGGCTGACGGCCGCGATGGCCAGCCAGATCTCCGACGGTGCCAGCGCGGTGCTCCTCGCGTCCGAACAGGCGGTCAAGGATCACGGCCTCACGCCGCGCGCTCGCATCCACCACATCAGCGCGCGCGGCGCCGATCCGGTGTTCATGTTGACAGGGCCGATTCCCGCGACGCGCTACGCGCTGGACAAGACGGGGCTGTCGATGGACGACATCGACACCGTCGAGATCAACGAGGCGTTCGCGCCGGTGGTGATGGCGTGGATGAAGGAACTCAAGGTCGACCACGCAAAGGTCAACCCCAGCGGTGGTGCCATCGCGCTCGGGCACCCGCTCGGTGCGACCGGCGCAAAGTTGTTCGCCACGATGCTGAATACGCTGGAGCGCACCGGCGGTCGCTACGGCCTGCAGACGATGTGCGAAGGCGGCGGCACCGCCAACGTCACGATCATCGAGCGACTCTAGGCGCTACTCGACCTTCACCGCGAGCGACCGTGTCTGTACGTCGACACGCCGTGTTTGCGCGTACAAACGCGGTCGGTGAAGGTTAGTGCGTCAGCGCCAGGCTGGGCGCCGTGTGTTTCGCCCAGAAGTCGCGGAGCTGGGCAACGATGAAGTCGGGCTTCTCTTCGAAGACCCAGTGACCGCATTCCTCGATCACGCCGCCATCGGCGTGCTCGGCGATCGCTGATGCACAGTTGAAGCAGTGCTCTGCGAATGAGTAGCGGCCACCCCACGCCAGCATCGGCACCGTGAGCGTGTCCTTGACCAGTTCGGCTGTCTGGGAGGCCATCTGCGGGATATAGCCGTAATGGTTGAGGCTTGCGCGAAGACTTCCCGGCTGCCGCATGTGCATGACGTACTGCTGTATTTCGCTCTCCGGCACGGCCGTCGGGTTGAAGGCGAAGTCGCGGAAAAAGTGCCGGAGGTATTGCTCCTCCCGGCCCTCGATGAGGAGTCGGGTGACGTCCATGTTCATGTGCATGCTGAGGTGCCAGTACGGCACGCGTGGATCGACATATCCGGGATGACTCAAGCCGAAGTACGGCGTCTCGATCGTGGCAATCGAGTGCGCACGATCTTGCGCGGCGTAGGCCAGCGCCACGGACGGCGGTCCGCCGAGGTCGTGACTCAGGATGTGAAAACTGTCTACCGCTTCGACGGCGAGCAGCGCGAGCATGTCTTGCGCGATCGTCTTCGGCTCGTAGCCGACGTAGGGCTTGTCGCTGTCGGCGTATCCCCGCAGGTCGGGTGCGATGAATGAATACTCATCGGCGAGACGTTCGATCACCGGCAGGAATTCACGGTGGTTTTGCGGCCAACCGTGCATACAGAGGACGGTCGGGCCGCTACCCGCCGTGACGTAGTGGAGCGAAACGCCGTTGACATTCGCTCGCTTGTGGGTAAGGGCTGTCATAGTTAGACGCTACGCCGGCTGGCGGGGATCACTCGACGAAAGCGGCCGCCGCCTGCAGGTGTTTGACAGCGTCACTAATGATCGTGTCAATCAGTTCTGCGCACGACGGCAGGTCGTCGAGGATGCCTGCGACCTGACCCGACGCCAGCACCCCGGCGTCCGTGTTGCCCTCCACCAAACCGGCTTTCAGCAGCATCGGGGTGTTGGCCGCCATCAGCACCTGGGACCAGGTCAGTTCTTTGCCGTGCCGCATTTCCAGGCCGTCGCTGATCATCGATCGCCACGTCATGCCCGACATCTTCTTGAACTTCTGCGCATTGCGGACCGCGGCGGAAAAACCCCGCAGCCGCGAACCGCTTTCGAGTTTTTCGACGAGCCCGGTGCGCAGCACCCGGTGCGGCATGCCGTCGACGCGGGTGGACACCACCGTGCCGTCGAGTCCGGCCGTCAGATACCGCTGTTTGACGGCGTCGGGCACGGTGGAATCGGAGGTCAGCAGGAATCGGGTGCCCATCGCGACGCCTGCCGCACCGTAGGAAAGCGCCGCAGCCAACCCGCGGCCGTCGAAGAAACCGCCCGCCGCCACGACGGGGATATCCACTGCATCGAGCACCGACGGCAGCAGCAGCGTGGTGGCGATCGGGCCGGTATGCCCGCCGCCTTCGCCGCCCTGGACGATGACAGCGTCGGCGCCCCAGCCGGCCACCTTCTTCGCATGCTTGGCCAGGCCTACCGACGGAATCACCACCACGCCAGCATCTTTGAGCTTGGCGATCAGGTCAGGTTTTGGTGCCAGCGCGAACGATGCGACCTTGACGCCTTCGCGGATCAACAGGTCGATGCGTTCGTTCGCGTCACCCGCGTCGGCGCGGATGTTGATGCCGAACGGCTTGTCCGTCGCAGCCTTGACCTTCGTCACCGCAGTCTGCAATTCGTCGAGCGTCATGGTCGCCG
The DNA here is from genome assembly GCF_001667505.1 of Mycobacterium sp. ACS1612. Taxonomy (GTDB): domain Bacteria; phylum Actinomycetota; class Actinomycetes; order Mycobacteriales; family Mycobacteriaceae; genus Mycobacterium. The sequence continues at coordinate 266,642 of NZ_LZHZ01000004.1, read as the reverse complement.
ATGCCAGGATGCCAAGGCCGCCCGCGTTCGACGTCGCGGACACCAGTCTTGCGCCCGCCACCCAGCCCATCCCGGTCTGCACCACTGGATGCTCGATGCCGACGAGCTCCGTCAACGGCGTGCGCAGTTTTGTCATGCTCGTATTTCCCTGTCCCGCAGCGATTTCGGATCGATCACGTCGCGGACCAGCTTCAGTTCCGCCTCGGTGGGGAGCCGGGTCTGTTCGGCTTCGTCCAGGCCGTGCACCTCAAACGAGGTGTTCTCGGCCACCTGTTCCGCAGTGATCCCCGGGTGCAGCGACACCGCGCGCATCTGATGGTCCGGGCCGTTGAAGTCGAACACACCGAGATTGCTCACCACGCGGTACACGTTGACGAACCGGTACGCCGGGTTGTCCGGATCGACCTTGTCCCAGCCGATGCCGGACACCACGTCGACGGACTCGCCGAATACCCGCTTGGAGTGGTTGCCGACCCAGTAACTCGTCGCGTGGTTGATCGTGTTGCCGGGCGCACCGCGGACACCGAACATCTGCCGGGTTGGGTGCTGAAGCGGCCCGAACGCCGAGAGGTTCTGATTGCCGTAGCGGTCGATCTGGTTGGCGCCCATCACCACATGGCGACGACCCCAGGCCAGTGTCTCGAAGACGCGACCGAACGGCATCCACCCTTCGATCGCGCCGACGACGCCGATTGCAGGGGTGTCGGCCAGCAGCCTGGCTTCCCCGTCGGTGAGCAGGATGTCCGGGGAGAAGGTCAGTCGGGCCAACCGCGCGCCGATCGACACCATGGTCGCCATCGGGCTGACCATGATCTCTCCTGCGTCGCGAAACAGTTCCGCACATGCGACAGCGCAGATTTCGGCTCGGGTCGTCGACATCACTGCGTCTCTCCAAACTTGCGCACGGCCTCTTGGTAGTCGGCCTCGCTGCCGCTGAGATATGTCTGCACGAACTTCTGCCAGGTGTCATCGGACGCGGCGGCCTCGGCGTAGTGCCGCTGGAATTTCTCGTCGCGGCGATAGTCCGGTTCGGCCGTGGTGAAGTGGGCGCCGTTGGGCGCCTCGACTACGGCGTCGACCATCATCCGGTTGACCAGCAGCGCCTGCGGCGGCACGGCCTTGACGAGTTCCTCGGTGGGCACCACCTTCTCCACCGACAGATACCGCCGGTCGGCGGCCATCAGATAAAGGTCGTCGAAATACGGATCGATGCCGGTGTAGGCGGCATTGCCTTGTGCATCACCGAGATTCATATGCACGAACGCGGCGTCGAGCCGCAGGGCGGGCATCGCGATGAGTTCTTCGAACCCAGCCTGAGAACCGGAGTCCGTCGGATACGGCGACCTCACCGTCTTCAGTTCGTCGCCCCAGAAGGCGCGCACGTCGCTGCCGAGGCCCGCGCGGATCGGCAGGAACGGCAGCCGTTGTGCGGCGGCCTGCAACCCGCATCGCAGCATGCCCTCGTCCATCTCGCGCGCCTCGATCGAGCCGCTGGTGCGGGCCTTGGCGAACCACGGGTCGTAGAACGGCGGTGAGTCCAGCGACACGAAGCCGTAGTAGACGCGCTTGACCTTGCCTGCCGAGCACAGCAACCCGAGGTCCGGTCCGCCGTAGGTCACCACGGTCAGATCGGTGACGTCGGTGCGCAGCAGCGCCCGCACGAACGCCATCGGCTTGCGCCGCGATCCCCAGCCGCCGATACCGATCGTCATGCCGCTCTCGATCGAGGAGACGGCGTCGTCGAACGTTGTCCGCTTATCGCTCACTTGGACCCCTTGTTGGTTCCCGCGAACGCGTCGCGGTGTTCGTCGGCGACACCGGCCAGGTTCAGCTCGAACGTAAAGCCTTGCTCCATGCGGTAACTCGAGTTCACCTTCTGCACGTCGATCAGGTTCAGCGCTTCTTTGGCGGCGCGGATCACCCGGGTGTCCTTGGCGGCGATGTCGCGGGCGACCCGCAGCGCCGCCTCGTCCAACTCGGCGCGGGGTACCACCTCGTGCACTGATCCGAAGTGGTGCAGCGTCGCGGCATCGACCGTGGCCGCGGTGAAGAACAGTCTGCGCATCATGTGCTGGGGCACCAGGCGCGACAGGTGGGTCGCTGCGCCAAGGGCGCCGCGTTCCACCTCGGGCAGGCCGAACTTGGCGTCGTCGGACGCGACGATCACGTCGGCGTTGCCGACCAGGCCGATACCGCCGCCCACGCAGAAACCGTTGACCGCCGCGACCACCGGTACCGCGCACTCGTATACCGCGCGGAAGGCCGCGTAGCAGCCTCGGTTGGCATCGATGAGTGCGGTGAATCCCTCGGTGTTCTGCATCTCCTTGATGTCGACGCCCGCGTTGAAGCCGCGCCCCTCCGCGCGCAGGATCACGACATGCGTCTCGGGGTCCTCACCGGCCTTGGTGATCGTATCTGCGAGTTCAAACCAACCGCGCGACGGGATCGCGTTGACCGGCGGGTAGTCGACGGTGACCGAGATGATCCCGGGTTCGGTGATGGTGGAGGTGATTGGCATTGCACTTCCTGGGGGTCGATACCTAAGCAAGCACTTGCTTGGTACGCTAGCACAGTGACCGACGCCGCAGACATCAACCTCGGGCTCAAGGACAGAGTGGTCCTGGTGACCGGCGGGGTCCGCGGCGTCGGCGCCGGAATCAGTGCCGTCTTCGCTGATCAGGGCTCCACGGTGGTGACGTGTGCACGGCGCGCCGTCGACGGGTCGCCGTACGAGTTCCACTCCTGCGATGTCCGCGACGACGACGCCGTCGCGGCGATGATCGCGACGATCATCGAGACGCACGGGCGACTCGACATCGTGGTCAACAACGCCGGGGGATCGCCCTATGTGCTCACCGCGGACGCGAGCGCGAAGTTCAACCGCAAGATCGTCGAACTCAACTTGCTCGGTCCGCTGTCGGTGTCCCAGCACGCGAACGCGGTGATGCAGGCGCAGGACGGCGGCGGGTCGATCATCAACGTCTCCAGCGTCAGCGGCCGCAGGCCGACCCCTGGCACCGCGCCGTACGGCGCCGCCAAGGCCGGTGTCGAAAGTCTCACCAGCACACTGGCTGTCGAGTGGGCGCCCAAAGTCAGGGTCAACTCGGTCGTGGTCGGCATGGTCGAGACCGAACAGTCCGAACTTTTCTACGGTGATGAGGAATCGATCGCGGCGATCTCCAAGAACGTGCCGCTCGGCAGGCTCGCCACACCTGCCGACGTCGGTTGGGCCGCAGCGTTTCTCGCCTCGGACGCCGCGTCGTACATCAGCGGTGCCAGCCTCGAGGTGCACGGCGGCGGCGAGCCGCCGCACTACCTGGCCACAACGAACGCAATCAAGTAAGGAGACACCGAATATGGGTTTGCTCGACGGCCGGGTGGTCATCGTGACGGGCGCAGGCGGCGGCATCGGGCGCGCGCACGCGCTCGCGTTCGCCGCCGAGGGCGCACGGGTGGTGGTCAACGACATCGGTGTCGGCCTCGACGGTTCGCCCGCGAGCGGCGGCAGCGCCGCGCAAGGGGTCGTCGACGAGATCACCGCCGCCGGTGGGGAAGCCGTCACCAGCGGCGCGAATGTCGCCGACTGGCAGCAGGCCGAAGGCCTCATCCAGACCGCGGTCGAGCGCTTCGGCGGTTTGGACGTGCTGGTCAACAATGCGGGCATCGTCCGCGACCGGATGTTCGCCAATACCAGCGAGGAAGAGTTCGACGCCGTCATCGCGGTGCACCTCAAGGGCCACTTCGCGACGATGCGCCACGCCGCAGCGTACTGGCGCGCTCAGTCGAAGGCGGGCAATCCGGTCGACGCCAGGATCATCAACACCAGTTCCGGGGCGGGCCTGCAAGGCAGTGTGGGACAGGCGAATTACAGTGCCGCCAAGGCGGGCATCGCAGCCATGACACTGGTCGCCGCGGCGGAGATGGGCCGCTACGGCGTCACCGTCAATGCGATCGCACCGTCGGCGCGTACCAGGATGACCGAGACCGTTTTCGCCGAGATGATGGCGACGCAGGACAACGATTTCGACGCCATGGCGCCGGAAAACATCTCGCCGCTTGTGGTTTGGCTCGGCAGCGTCGAGTCTCGCGACGTCACGGGCCGGATGTTCGAAGTCGAGGGCGGCATCGTCCGGGTGGCCGATGGCTGGGCGCACGGGCCTCAGGTGGACAAGGGCGCCCGCTGGGATCCGGCCGAGCTCGGTCCGGTGGTCAAGGATCTGCTGGCCAAGGCCCGCCCGCCGGTTCCGGTATACGGCGCCTAGTTACGCGGCCTTCTTGTCGTCGCCGGTGTTTTCGGTGTCGCCGCCGGACTTGTCCGGTGCCTGAGCGCCTTCGGTGGTATCGGCCTTCGGCGCAATGGTTGCCACGGATTTCTCGGTGTCGTCCTTGAACTCATCCGAGTCGACCGTCCTGTGTGCCTTCGCGGCGGTTCCACTCGGTTCGAACTTGTTCCCGCGCTTGAGCTTCGTTGTCTCAGTCGGCTTCTTCTCGGGCTTCTTCTCGGTCTTCTTCGCCGGTGGCGTCGTCTCCGGCGTATCCACCGCGAAGGACTCGGTGGCGGACTTTTCAGCAGGGGCCGCACTTCGCAGCGAACCGACGACATCGTTGACGACTTTGGGGACGAAGCCGACGACCTTGGTGGCGACGTCGACGACGCCGTCTCGAACCGCCTTGACAAGTCGCGCTACATCACCCGAGGCGAACGCCTGCCCGATGCGATAGAGCGCGGTCTGCGGCGCGGTGACGACATTGCGGACGTCGACGAACAACTTCGTCGGCAACGACGGTTCCTCGGCAACCTCGATGCCGTCCCAATTCTCAAGCGTCCAACCGTCTTCCGGATTGCCGGTGATCACCACGACGTCGGTGTTGTCCAACGGATGGGTGAGCAGCAGCCCCAGATCGGGATTGTCGACGTTCATCATCGTCCAGAACATGATCGTCGCCCCGTGCGAGAACACCACGGCGTTGCGGTCACCACTGTCGTAGATCTTCTGCACGGCGTCGTCGACCCTGGCGTCGAACGCGTTGCCGTCGGTCGACCCGAGCACCGGCACGAACCGCGCCCCGAGAGTCCACGCGGCCGGGCCCAACACGTAGCCGATGCGGCCGAGCCCAGAGTCCTCCGACTGGCCCTCGAACACCCCGGCGTCGATTTCCCGTAGCCCGGGAAGCACCGTGATCGGCATGCCCAACTCGGTGGCGAGGGGCTGCGCTGTCTCCTGCGTTCTGATCATCGAAGAGGCATAGATGCCGTCGTAGCCGTTGCCTTTGAGCGCCTCGGCGATGTCCACCGCCTGCTGCTGACCCCTTGGGGTCAAATGCGGGCCGGGCACCGACGTGTTGATCACACGCGCTTCATTGGCCTCCGATTCCGCGTGCCGGACGAATGTCAGCGTCATCGCTTCGGCGGCCCATGCGGGCAGCGCGGTCGCGAGCATCAGGACGATCGTGGCGACGACCGTCATGGCGATAGAAGACAGGCGGCGCATCGATCACTCCATCCACAAGTCAATGGGCGCGCTCACCGTACAAGACAGGCGGCGCCGGAAGTAGACAGTTCGCCAAATCTGTCGTATGCATTCGAACCGCCCTCGAACCGCACCGATCCGGCTCATCATGGACAAATGGGACAGCGACGATATGTGGCACTCGTCGGCGCAATCTTGTTGCTACTGACCGGTTGTGGCGGCCAACGCGGCGGCGACAACGCAGGGTCGACGGCGGAGCCGACCTCGTGTGAAGTCACCTCCGACGCGCGGTTGAGCATCGCCACGGGTAACACCACCGGTGTTTACTACACGCTCGGCGGCGCGTACGCCGAGGCGATCAGCCAGCAGACCGGCGGCAAGCTGAAGGCGACCGCCGCGGAGACGTCGGCGTCGGTGCAGAACATTCAGCAGCTGGTGGCGGGCACCCATCAGATCGCGTTCTCGCTGGCGGACACCGCAGTCGACGCGGTGAACGGCAGCGCGTCGTTCAAAGAGAAGCAACCGGTCGCGGCGCTGACCCGGCTGTATCCCAACTACACCCAGGTCATCGCCCGCACCGATGCAGGCATCAACTCGATCGCCGATATGCGTGGCAAGAGGGTGTCCACCGGAGCGCCGAACTCCGGCACAGAGGTGATCGCCAATCGCATGCTGGAGGCGGCGGGCCTCGACGCGGCCAAGGACATCCAGGCTCAACGCACGGAACTCGGCAAGACGGTCGAGGGGATGAAGGACGGCTCGATCGATGCGATGTTCTGGTCCGGCGGGCTGCCCACCGCCGGGATCACGGACTTGTTCGTGAGCAGGCGCGAGGCGGTCAAGTTCATCGACGTGACCGACACCCTGGCGAAGCTGCAGCAGATCAACCCGATCTACGAGCGCGGGGTGGTCCCGGCCAGTGTCTATCAAACGCCCGCCGACGTCGCCACCGTCGTGGTGCCCAATCTCCTTCTGGTGAAGGACGATATGGACGGCAACACCGCCTGCGTGCTGACCAAGGCGCTGTTCGGCCACAAGTCGGATCTGGTGAAGGCGAACAAGGCGGCAGACGGCATCACGCTTGACAACGCTCGCCAAACCAGCCCGGTCCCATTGCATCCAGGTGCCAAGAAGGCGCTCGACGAACTCGGCGCGGCCAGCTGACCGAGAACGTCGCGGCGCCAACCGCATACGAGGACGAAAAGCCTGCTCGGCAACTGACGGGGTGGGTACGGCACGCGGTTGCGGCAGCCTGCGTCATCGTCGGACTGTTCGCCATCTACCAGGTGTTCTTTCCGCTGGCGCAGGGCAATCAGGTATCGCTGATCTTGTTCCTCGCCGCGGTGTTGCCGTTGACCTTGCTGTGTTACCGCTCCGGCCTGCGATTGCCTCGGCGCAAGACCGAGGCACCGAAAGACAACCCCTCGCCGATCGACTGGCTGCTGGCCGCGGTGGCGTTGGCGGCGTGTCTCTATCCGGTGCTGCCCTTCGAAATCGCTGACGGTGGAGGCGGATTCGACGATTTCCTCAGCAGGCAAGGCATGCCCGCAGTGGCCGACGTGATCGTCGGGTCGATCGTGCTGTTGCTGGTGCTGGAGGCCTGCAGGCGGACAACGGGGGCCGCGCTGCCCATCGTGTGCCTGCTGGCGCTCGGCTACGCCTATTACGGTGGCTATCTACCGCAGAGCGCGGTGATCGCGCATGCAGGCGTGGACTGGGACCAGATCATCAGCGCATCGTTCATCCAGTCGACGGGCCTGTACGGCGTGCCACTGGACGTCGCGGCCACCTACATCGTGTTGTTCACCATCTACGGAGCGGTGCTCGACGCGTCAGGAGCCAGCAAGTTCTTCATCGACCTGTCCTTCGCGGCATTCCGCAGATCGAGGGCGGCACCTGGCCGCACCGTGACGCTGGCAGGCTTTCTCCTCGGCAGCGTGTCGGGTTCGGGAACGGCGACCACCGTCAGCCTTGGTTCGGTCTGCTGGCCGGTGTTGCGCCGGGCAGGCTATCCGAGCGAGAACGCGGGCGGGATGCTCGCCGCGGCCGGCATCGGCGCGATCCTCTCGCCGCCCACGCTGGGCGCGGCGGCGTTCATCATCGCCGAATACCTTGGCGTGTCGTACCTGACGGTGCTGGTGTGGGCGATCGTGCCGACGATCTTGTACTACCTCGGCATCCTGCTTGCCGTCGAGATCGACGCGCGCCGATACGGCACTCGCGAGGTTGAGGTGGCCGCGCAATCGACGTGGCGACTGCTGGGCCGATTCGGCTATCACCTCGTCTCGCTGGTGATGATCGTCGTGTTCCTCGCGATGGACATGTCGGCCGTCCGTGCAGTGGTGTATGCGACCGCGCTCCAGATCGTGCTGTCCTACCTCGACCGCGAGCACCGGCTCACCCCGGCCCGGTTGTACGCCGCGCTGGCAGGCGGCGTGCGCGGAGTGCTCTCGGTCGCGGCCGTCTGCGCCGCCGCAGGCGTGATCGCCGCGATGATCACCAGGACGGGTCTCGGCCTGCAACTGAATTCGATTCTGGTCAACCTGGCCCGCTCGATCACCGAGAACCCAACGGCCGTCCTGAATTTCACCGCCGTCTTCGCCGCGCTGGCGGTGTCGGTGCTCGGCCTTGCGGTGCCCGTCACCGCATCCTTCGTGATCAGCTGGGTGATTGTCGGCCCCGCGCTCCAAGATCTCGGAGTGCCCGCGCCGGCCGTGGCCATGTTCGTCTTCTACTTCGCGGTGCTCTCCGAAGTGACGCCACCGACCGCGCTCGCTGCGGTCGCGGCCTCTGCGATCACCGGCGGTCGGGTGATCGCCACCATGTGGCAGACCTGGAAGTACACGCTGCCCGCGTTCCTGGTCCCGTTCGCGTTCGTGCTGACCGACAACGGCGAAGGGCTGCTGGGACTCCGGTCAATCGGCGACATGGTCTGGACCGCAGCGGTTTCCGCTGTGGCGGTGGCCGCTCTCGCCGTCGTGACGGGCGGTTGGCTGGTGCATCGGGCGCACTGGCCGGAACGGGTTTTGTGCGTACCCGCGGCCGCGTTGCTGCTGTATCTCAATCCGGTGACCATCGCGGTGGGCATGGGACTACTGGCGGCGGCCGTCGCCGTGCACCTGGTCACGGCTCGCAGATCACCAGCGGAATCACCCGATCAGTCGCCTCCCGATAGCCGCGATACGGCGGGTACATCTTGATCAGCTCGGGCCAATAGTGTTGTCGCTCGGCCTCGGTGGCCTCGCGGGCGACGAGATCGAGGTGCTCATCGCGAATCTGCACATGCACTTTGGGATTTGACTTGAGGTTGCGGTACCAACCCGGATGCTCGTCGCGGCCTCCGAACGACGCAGGCAGAATGACACGGTCGCCGTCGCGCAGATACAGCGTCGGGGTGGTGCGCGGAGCACCTGTCTTACGGCCTGTCGTCGTGATCAGCGTGGCGGGGAACCACAGCAATTTGGCGCCCAGTCGACCGTTCGTGCGTCGATAGACCCAGATATGGGTGCGCGCGAAGTACTTCATCGCCAGCACCAGAGGACGCGAATTGCGGATCGTGCCTGCCATACCCCGTGGTTTGCCGCAAACAGGGATCGGCAAACTATTTCTTCAGTCGACGGCTGCCGCCGTGCCAATCCTCTTCTTTGCCAACGGATTCCGTGTCGACACCGAAGCTGGCCAACTGAGGCCGCTCCCGCAAGCTGCGCTTTATCTCCGCGAACCCGGGGAAGCCGGCCAAGCCGATCACGTGGTCCCAGAGCCGACCGGCATCCTCCGGTGACGGCAACCTGCTGATCACCGGCCCGAAGAACGCCGTCCCGTCCGGCGGCTGGAAGTGCAGGATGGGGGTGCCGACGTCGCGTCCCGTCAACGCCAGCGCCTCCTCGGTCTCGGCGCGGATCTCGTCGTCGTATCCGGTAGCGTCGAGCGCATCGGCTAGGTCGACGGGTAGACCGAGATCCCGCAGTAGCGGTTCGAGCATGTCCCGCGACCCTTGACCCGAAGCCGAAAGCGGGTCGACTTCGCGCGGGGTGTCGAAGATCCTCGTCCCCATCGCCTGGTAGAGCGGCCCGACGGCGGCGCGTCCATGCTCCGCACGCACCCGCGCGGCGACCCGCAAGAGTCGCAGCCCCGCGGTGTGCCCGTCCTCGTACTCGGGAGGAAAGTGACTTGCGTAGTCGATGTGCGCGTTGAGGATGCGCAGCGAGATGAACCGCCAGTCGACCGCGTAATCTCGCTGGGCCGCCACCATCCGCACCCACTTGCTGGTCATCCAGGCGAACGGACAGACCGGGTCGAAGTAGAAGTGCAGATCGTAGTCAGTTGTCATGGTTCGCAAACTACCAGCGGGATCACCCGATCAGTCCCATGACTGGTAGTCGTTGATGGTCGGGTAGACCGCTGCCAATAGCCTTGCCGCTCTTCCTCCTTGGCGTCTGACCTTGAGGTCACCTTGTCGCCGTCGCGGATGTAGAGCAGCGGCGCTATCCGCGGCTTTGCCAGGCGCCGATCCTAGGACGTCAGGAAGGGGCGAACGACCGCCTTGATGTGGTGGATGGTGCAGTCTTCCGGGGGAATGACGAACGTCTCGTCGATATGCGCGCCTACTCGCCTGCCCGCGATCGACGGTTTGGTCACCAGATCGAATTTGGCCCGCACGACGTCACCGTCGACGGCGAATTCGGGAACGCTGGTGGAACGGATCACCCGGTACTGCGGACCGCCATTCAGGCTGCGGCGCAAGTGATCTCCTGAGAACCCGGTCTTCACGCCGAATTCGATCCGGGTGCAGCCGGGGGCAAACGGAACCTTGTCGGCGTCGTGGCTCACCAGCGCATCGATGTAAGCCTGTGCGGCCGCGATCCGTTTGGCGTCCGACCGTGCCGATTCCCCGGTCGTCCCCTGCGCTGCGCGCGTGGGCCCATCGCTCCTGCCCGCCGGAGCCACTAGATCCGCTCGATGATCGTGCCGGTGGACAGCGCACCGCCGGCACACATCGTGATCAGCGCCGTGCTCTTATCGGTGCGCTCCAACTCGTGCAACGCGGTGGTGATCAGCCTGCTGCCCGTGCTGCCCACCGGGTGGCCGAGCGCGATCGCGCCCCCGTTGACGTTGACCTTGTCCATGTCGGGGTTGTGCACCCGCGCCCACGACAACACGACCGAAGCGAACGCCTCGTTGATCTCGGTGATGTCGATGTCGCCCATCTTCATGCCGGCCTTCTCCAGCACCTTGGCCGTCGACTGGACCGGACCGTCGAGGTGGTAGTACGGCTCGGCGCCGACCAGCGCCTGGCTGATGATCCGCGCCCGTGGCTTCAGGCCCAGCGCGCGCGCCTTGTCCTCGTCCATCCACAACACCGCGGCGGCGCCGTCGGAGATCTGCGACGAGGTGCCCGCGGTGTGGATACCGTCCTCGATCACCGGCTTCAGCGACGCGAGGCCCTCCAACGTCGTGTCGCGCAAGCCCTGGTCCTTGGTCACGGGCGCACGCTCGGACGTCGGCTGCTTGTTCTCGTCGAGAACGGGCGCCTCGATCGGGCTGATCTCGCGATCGAACCGGCCTTCGGCCCACGCCTGCTTGGCTTTCCGTTGCGAGTCGAAGCCGAGCTGGTCGATCTCCTCGCGAGTGATGCCGCGCCGCTTGGCGATTCGCTCGGCAGCCGTGAACTGGTCGGGCAGGTCGATGTCCCACGACGCGGGCCGCAGGATGCTGCGATCGGGGCCTGCGTTGGCGCCAAGGCCGACGCGGCTCATCGCCTCGATACCGCACGCGATGCCGATGTCGATGGCGCCCGCCGCGATCAGGCCCGCGATCAAGCCGTTCGCCTGTTGGCCGCTGCCGCACTGGCAGTCCACCGTCATCGCGCCGACGTGCTCGGGCAGGCCGGCGACCAACCAGCTCACCCGGGTGATGTTGTTGGACTGCTCGCCGAACTGCGTGACGCAGCCGCCGATGACCTGCTCCACCATCTCTGTTTCGAAGCCGGAGTCGAGCCGTGCCTTGTCGACCAGAGCCTTCTGCGTGGCGCCCAGCAACTCGGTGGCGTGCAGGCCGGACAACCATCCGTTCCGCTTGCCGATGGGGCTGCGGGTGGCTTCAACGATGACAGGGTTACCCATTCCGTCAGGCTAGAACACGTTTCATTAGTCTGACAAGCGCGGATGGCGACCTGCCTTTTATCTGCGGTGGAGGCATGTTTTACTGGCACTAGAACACGTTGCAATTGAGGAGAGCTTTATATGCCCTGCCCCATCTCAGCCGACTTCGATTTCCTCGACGCAGAACTGAACCTCGCGGGTCTGCCCGTGGCTGAGCTCGCCGAGCTGCGCAAGTCCGAGCCGATTCACTGGGTCGACGTCCCCGGTGGCACGGGTGGTTTCGGAGACAAAGGGTACTGGCTGGTCACCAAGCACGCGGATGTCAAAGAGGTGTCCAAGCGCAACGACATCTTCGGCAGCTCGCCCGACGGCGCGATCCCGGTCTGGCCGCAGGACATGACGCGCGACGCCATCGATCTGCAGAAGGCCGTGCTGCTCAACATGGATGCGCCGCAGCACACCCGGCTGCGCAAGATCATCTCTCGTGGTTTCACCCCCCGGGCGGTGGGGCGGTTGGAAGACGAGTTGCGTGTGCGCGCCCAGAAGATCGCCGAAACCGCCGCAGCGGGGCAGTCGGGCGACTTCGTCGAGCAGGTGTCCTGCGAGCTGCCGCTTCAGGCCATCGCCGGCCTGCTCGGGGTGCCGCAGGAGGACCGTGACAAGTTGTTCCGCTGGTCCAACGAGATGACGGCGGGCGAGGACCCCGAGTACGCGCACATCGATCCTGCGGTGTCGTCGGTCGAGCTCATTCAGTACGCGATGCAGATGGCTGCGGAGCGGGCGAAGAACCCCACCGAGGACATCGTCACCCAGTTGATCGAGGCGGACATCGAGGGCGAGAAGCTCTCGGACGACGAGTTCGGCTTCTTCGTGGTGATGCTCGCGGTGGCCGGCAACGAGACGACGCGAAACTCGATCACGCACGGCATGATCGCGTTCTCGCGGAATCCGGACCAGTGGGAGCTGTACAAGAAGGAGCGTCCGGAGACCGCGGCTGACGAGATCGTCCGGTGGGCCACCCCGGTTTCGGCGTTCCAGCGCACCGCGCTCGAGGACACCGAGTTGGGCGGCGTACAGATCAAGAAGGGGCAGCGGGTGGTGATGTCCTACCGCTCAGCCAACTTCGACGAAGAGGTGTTCGACGATCCGCACACCTTCAACATCCTGCGGAACCCCAACCCCCACGTCGGCTTCGGCGGAACGGGGGCGCACTACTGCATCGGCGCTAACCTCGCCAAGATGACCATCAACCTGATCTTCAACGCGATCGCCGATCACATGCCCGATCTCAAACCGATCGGCGAGCCGGAGCGGCTGAAGTCAGGTTGGCTCAACGGGATCAAGCACTGGCAGGTGGATTACACCGGCAAGTGCCCCGCCGCCGGCGGCCCGGCGAATCAGGCCGGAGCTCGCTGAGACTCGAGGAGGAGTCGGGTGGATTTCACACCGGACCCGGAACAGCAGGCCGTTGCCGATGTGGTGACGTCAGTGCTCGACCGGGACAACAGCTGGGACGCGTTGGTCGCGGGCGGGGTGACGGCGCTGGCGGTGCCCGAACGCCTCGGCGGTGACGGCGTCGGGTTGCCCGAGATCGCAACCGCGTTGACCGAAATCGGTAGGCACGGCACCGTCAGCCCGGCGCTGGCCACGCTCGGCCTGGGTACCGCGGTGTTGCTCGATCTGGCGTCCGATGATCAGCAGGACCGCTACCTCGCCGGTGTCGCAAAGGGTTCCGTGACCACGGCCGCGCTCAACGAAGCGGGCGCACCGCTTCCGGACCGGCCGTCCACCGCCTTTGCGGACGGCAAACTCAACGGCACGAAGATCGCGGTTCCGTATGCGCAACAGGCGGAGTGGATCATCGTGACGGCCGACAACGCCGTCGTCGTGGTGTCGCCCAAGGCGGCCGGTGTCCAGCTGACCAAGACTCCGTCGTCGAACAAGGGCGACGAATACACCGTGACGTTCACCGGCGCCGAGGTCGACGGCGTGCTCGACGGGGCGTCGCCGCACCGGGTCAACCAGTTGGCGCTGGCAGCGATCGGCGCATTCGCGTCCGGCCTCGTGGCGGGTGCGTTGCGACTGACCGCGGACTACGTGGCCAATCGTCATCAGTTCGGCAAGCCGCTGTCCACGTTCCAGACGGTGGCCGCCCAACTCGCCGAGGTCTACATCGCTTCGCGCACACTGACATTGGCGGCGACTTCGGTGGTGTGGCGACTTGCCGAGGGCCGTGACGCCGATGACGACCTCGACGTGCTCGGCTACTGGCTGGCCTCACAAGCGCCGCCGGTGATGCAGATCTGCCACCACCTGCACGGTGGCATGGGCATGGACATCGACTACCCGATGGACCGCTACTACTCCACCATCAAAGACCTGACCCGGTTGGTGGGCGGGCCGTCGCATCGTCTTGATCTGGTGGGAGCGCAATGTTCATCGAACTGACCCCCGAGCAGCGTCAGCTACAAGCCGAACTGCGCCAGTACTTTTCAGGCCTCATCTCGTCCGACGAATATAAGGAGATGGAGGCTGATCGGCACGGTAAGGCCTACCGCGCAGTGATCAAGCGGTTGGGCAACGACGGCAAGCTCGGCGTCGGCTGGCCGAAGGAATACGGCGGGCTCGGCTACGGCCCCATCGAACAGCAGATCTTCGTCAACGAGGCGCATCGGGCCGACGTGCCGCTGCCCGCGGTCACGCTGCAGACCGTCGGGCCTACGCTGCAGATGTACGGCAGCGATCTGCAGAAGAAGAAGTTTCTGCCCGCGATCCTCGCAGGTGACGTGCATTTCGCGATCGGGTACACCGAACCGGAGGCGGGCACCGACCTCGCGTCTCTGCGGACCACCGCTGTTCGGCAGGGCGATGAGTACATCGTCAACGGGCAGAAGGTTTTCACCACGGGCGGACACGACGCCGACTACATCTGGCTGGCATGCCGCACTGATCCGGAAGCCGTGAAGCACAAGGGAATCTCCATCCTCATCGTCGACACCAAGGATCCGGGGTATTCGTGGACCCCGATGATCCTGTCCGACGGTGCGCACCACACGAATGCCACCTACTACACCGATGTCCGGGTGCCCGCCGACATGCTGGTCGGCGAGGAGAACGGCGGCTGGCGACTGATCACCACCCAGCTCAACAACGAACGCGTGATGCTCGGCCCGGCAGGCCGGTTCGCCAGCATGTACGACCGCATCCACGCTTGGGCGTCCAAGCCCGGCAGCGACGGCGCCACGCCCATCGACCAACAGGACGTGCGCCGCTCGCTCGGCGAGATCCACGCGATCTGGCGAATCAACGAGTTGCTCAACTGGCAGGTGGCCGCGGCGGGTGAGGACATCAACGTGGCAGACGCGGCGGCGACGAAAGTCTTTGGTACCGAGCGCATTCAGTATGCCGGGCGGTTGGCCGAGGAGATCGTCGGCAAGTACGGCGATCCGGCCGACCCGGATACGGCCGAACTGCTGAGGTGGCTTGACAGCCAGACCAAGCGGAACCTGGTGATCACGTTCGGTGGCGGAGTGAATGAGGTGATGCGCGAGATGATTGCGGCGTCGGGTCTCAAGGTGCCGAGGGTTCCCAGATGAGCGCGATCGAGGAGATCCAGGCGGCGGCAGAGAAGGTCAAGGCCGAGGGGAAGAGCAAGCCGCGGGTCGGACGCCATCCGGTCAACCAGCCCATGGTCGACCACTGGCTCGACGCGATGGGGGACAAGAACCCGATCTACGTCGACGAGGACGCCGCCAAAGCGGCCGGCCATCCCGGCATCGTCGCACCGCCTGCGATGATCCAGGTTTGGACGATGGCGGGCCTCGGCGGCGGCCGGCCGGCCGACGACCCCCTCACGAAGATCATGGAATTGTTCGACAGCGCAGGCTTCCTCGGCGTCGTCGCCACGAACTGCGAGCAGACCTATCACCGGTATCTGCGTCCGGGCGAAGAGGTCAGCGTGTTGGCTGAGCTGACCGACGTCGTCGGCCCGAAGAGAACCGCGCTGGGTGAAGGCTTCTTCATCACCCAGAAGATCACCTGGCAGGTCGGTGACGAGGACGTCGCCGAGATGATGTGGCGCATCATGAAATTCCGGCCCGCTGAGAAGAGTGCTGGCGCTCAAGTGCCCGAGGATCTCGATGCGGCCTCGATGATGCGGCCTGCGTCGTCACGCGACACCAAGTTCTTCTGGGACGGCGTCAATGCTCATGAACTGCGGATCCAGAAGATGCCCGACGGCAGCCTGCAACACCCGCCGGTGCCCGCGATCTGGCAGGACAGGGACGCTGCCATCGGGTATCAGGTGGCAAGCGGCAAGGGCACGGTGTTCAGCTTCGTCGTGCACCACGCGCCGAAGGTGCCGGGCCGCACGCTGCCGTTCGTCATCGCGCTCGTCGAACTCGAAGAGGGAGTGCGGATGCTCGGTGAGCTCCGCAACGTGGACCCCGCCGAGGTGGAGATCGGAATGCCCGTCCGCGCAACGTATATCGACTTTCCCGAAGACGAGTCAGGTCCGGCCTGGACGCTCTACGCATGGGAGCCGGACGCATGACCGCGCCGACGATCGAGGTGGGCGCGAAGCTGCCCGAGTTGTCGCTGTACGGTGATCCGACGTTTATCGTGTCGACGGCGATCGCCACGCGCGACTACCAGGACGTTCATCACGACCGCGACAAGGCGCAGGCAAAGGGGTCGAAGGATATCTTCGTCAACATCCTCACCGACACCGGGCTGGTGCAGCGGTATGTCACCGACTGGGCTGGGCCCGAAGCCATCATCAAGTCGATATCGCTGCGCCTGGGCGTGCCTTGGTACGCCTATGACACGGTGACGTTCAAGGGCGAGGTGACTGCCGTCGATGGTGACTTGGTAACGCTGAAAATCGTTGGCAGCAACAGTCTTGGTGATCACGTGATCGCCACCTCGACACTCACGATCGGAGCTGCCTGATGGCCGGTCAGTTGTCCGGGAAAGCGGCGATCGTCGGCATCGGCGCCACCGACTTCTCGAAGAACTCCGGCCGCAGCGAGCTCCGACTGGCGGCCGAGGCCGTGCTCGATGCCCTCGATGATGCCGGCCTGACGCCTGCCGATGTCGACGGCATGGTGACCTTCACGATGGATTCGAACACCGAAGTCGCAGTGGCGCGAGCGACCGGCATCGGTGAACTCAAGTTCTTCTCCAAGATCCATCACGGAGGCGGGGCAGCCTGCGCCACCATTCAGCAGGCCGCAATCGCCGTCGCGACCGGTGTCGCGGATTGCGTTGTCGCATACCGTGCTTTCAACGAACGCTCGGGTACGCGATTCGGTCAGGTGCAGATGCGGCTGGTCGAGAACGCCGACTCGACAGGCGTGGACAACTCGTTCTCCTATCCGCACGGATTGTCCACTCCTGCCGCGCAGGTAGCCATGATCGCCAGGCGCTATATGCACCTGTCGGGCGCGACGAGCAAAGACTTCGGCGCTGTCTCGGTGGCCGACCGCAAGCACGCGGCCAAGAACCCGAAGGCCTACTTCTACGAGAAGCCGATCACCATCGACGATCACCAGAATTCGCGGTGGATCGCTGAACCGCTTCGGTTGCTGGACTGCTGCCAGGAAACGGACGGCGCCGTCGCGATCGTGGTGACGTCGCCCGGGCGAGCCAAGGATCTCAAGCATCGGCCGGTGATCATCGAGGCGGCGTCGCAGGGGGCCAGCCCAGACCAGTATTCGATGGTCAGCTACTACCGGCCGGAGTTGGGCTTGCCGGAGATGGGACTCGTCGGCAGGCAACTTTGGCAGCAGTCTGGACTGAAGCCGACCGATATCCAGACCGCCGTGCTGTATGACCACTTCACCCCATTCACCCTGATTCAGTTGGAAGAGTTGGGGTTCTGCGGTCGGGGCGAGGCCAAGGACTACATCGCTGACGGAGCCATCGAGATCGGCGGGCGGCTCCCGATCAACACACATGGTGGCCAGCTCGGTGAGGCCTACATCCACGGAATGAACGGCATCGCTGAAGGAGTGCGCCAGCTTCGCGGCACCTCGGTCAACCAGGTGCACAGTGTCGAGCATGTACTGGTCACCGCTGGCACCGGCGTACCAACCTCCGGCTTGATCCTCGGTTAGCGATCGGGCAAAGACTCTCAAATTCTCGTCGATCCCGGCGACACGTTGCTCACCCCCTCGGCGGGATACAGGCCCTGTATTCACCTGGGAATAGTCTGTGAGCTGGGATTTGGTCCTGTAACCGTATATCCACGGTAAACGGCGCTTGCATACGCACGTGGGCCCCGGACCAATTTTCGGGTGCGTAAGTCACACCAAAACCATACTAAAGGGATGAAATCTAGCGTGTCAGCTGTGGCTTTGGCTCCGTGGATTTCGTAGTAGACCGACCCGGTCCGGGGGGGTTCACGTGACAACGCAAACATTTGCCCAGCCATGCCCTCGATGTCGTTGACCCTGTTTTCGGCAAATGCCTAGCATGATGCACAACTTGAAGGTCAAGCAAATAAGGGGGAAGTAACCAGAGGGGGTCAAGCCGAAAGGTAACGCGGTGGGAGGGGTCCTGCCGAGGTGGAGTCCTTGCGGGCGCCATTGGCCTTGCGGCTGAAGGTCCTTGCGCCCGAACGTGGGCCAAGACAGAGCAATTCGGAAATCTTGTTTACTTCGGTGGAGTCGAGACTATGGCTCATCTATGGAATTACGCACGAAACGACCAATACGTCCTCCCGGCCTCGGGACCCTTGGAGGACTGTCGAGGGGGGGCTCGCGACAGTATGCATACCGCGCTGCCGAAGGATCTGTCGACACGATTCCCCCTGCCGATGGACGGGCCGCCTTCCCGTTCGGCATTCGGCGGCCCACTTTCGGCTCATTCCTTCCCGCGCTGTGAACATCGGTCAGCACCCGTCGAACGTGGATGCTCCACGCCAGATGTCAGGTTCCTTATCGTCGATGACTGCAAGCTGAATCGCGAGAACCTCGCGACGATCTTCGCCGCGCACGATGGGTCGAAAACGGCGGTGGCGTGGGACCAGCGCTCGTTGTATGCGGCGCTCAGTGAAGCCACGCCTGCGATTGTGCTTTTCAACATGGGCACCCGCGACAACATGACATTGCTCCGACTGGTGAGGGATAGGTGCCCCGAGGCGAAAATCATCGCCGTCGGCATCTCGGAGGATGACGAACCGGAGATCGTTGCATGCGCTGAAGCGGGCGTTGCTGGCTACCACCTCCGGGCAGAGTCCCTTGATGACCTACTCGCGCTCATGTCCAAGGTCGCCAACGAGGAATCGCACTGTTCGCCAAGGGTTTCGGCGATTCTGCTGCGACGACTGTCAACGCTCGCCTCGCAGCGGCGCCCCGAGACCAAGGAACTAGTGCTTACTTCGCGCGAGATCCAGATCCTTCGATTACTCGAAACAGGCCTGTCGAACCGCGACATTGCCGACCACCTGTGTATTGCACTGCATACGGTGAAAAACCACGTGCACAGTGTGTTAACCAAACTTGGTGTCAGCACCCGAGCAGAGGCTGCCGCGTACTCGCGATCCCTCGGGCATCGCGAACTGGCGGAGGAGATCTAGGCCCGGACCCGTTGTCTAAATGACTCCAATGATCCATGTACGGCCGGGTCGGTTTGGGTTAATAGTGGATCGGTGCCGTACGCGTTAGCTGCAGTTCGCCCTCTTGGTCGTTCACAGACTCGACATGGCCGCAGGTTGCTGCCCGATCATCTGTCGTACATCGCGACCCGGGTTCGGCCATGGCGCCTTGGCACGTTTCAGCTGGTGGCCTCCGGGACTTCGAATTAGTTCCGGCGCGCCGAGCCCCCGGAGATGGACATATGTCAGAAAGAGAAGCGACAGAACGGGGGGCGTCAGCAACACTGTCTCGTACTGTGAACGGTGTTGCTGACGTCACGGGCCAAGAGGCATCGCGACTTGCGACGTGTGCGTTCCCGCCGGATTCGCTGGCCTTCGCCATAGTTGCTGGTCTGCGACCACTCGATGATGACGAAAGCCCGAGTCAATCAGGTTACGTATCGGCAGAAACTGCGGCACTGGTACACCAGAGTTCCGAAGCATCAGCGAACTCCGTCGACATATCGGACGCGTCGCCTGAGGCCGCGGCTTGGCAGAAATCGGTAGCAGCGCTAGGAATTGTGATCATCGATGACTGTGCCCTTTTTCGGGAGATCCTGGTCGCGATACTTGCAGCCAGAGGGTTGGTCGTAGAGAGCGAGGCATGGGATCTGCCCTCACTAGTGGCCGCCTTCGAAGGCTCAAGCCCGAGTGTGATGGTGCTCAACATGGCGACTAGAGGCGGTCGCCTGTTGATCCGCGCCGCCAACGATATGAGTCCCGGTGTGCGGATCATCGTTCTTGGCCTTCCAGAAGATGATGAGGAGGCGATCATCGCGTGCGCCGAAGCGGGAGTGGCCGGCTATCACATGCGCGGTGATTCTCTCGACGAACTGATCATGTTGATACACAACGTCGCACGCGGGGAGGCGATCTGTCCGCCCCGGGTGTCGGCTGTTTTGCTCCGTCGGCTTTCGAACCTCGCGTCTCAGCCGCAACTAAGCGGACGAGACTTAGTTCTCACGACCCGTGAGACCCAGATCCTCAAGATGCTGGAACTAGGCCGATCCAACAGGGATATCGCGAAAAGACTCGACATCGCCGTGCATACGGTGAAAAACCATGTCCACAACCTGCTGACAAAGCTCGGAGTGAATACCAGGGCCGAAGCGGCGGCCGTTTCGCGCGCCATGTGGTCTGACCGAGGCGCACGAAAGATCTAGACCTCGGTCCCATCAAATTTGGGTCTGACGGTCTATGTACGCGGCTCGTTTGCCCATCGATAGTTGGGTAATGGTCTTTGAATTAGCTCTGGATCATCGCCGGCGGTCGCTGGCGAACGGCCAATACGTTCTCGCCCTGGTAACCGCATACACAGCAGACGATTTCGCGATCTCCGCGCGCGAGCCGCGCTGATGTGCGGCATTGTTGCGTGCTCAACACATGAGCCAGTGATCGACTACCTTCTTCTGGCTCTGCGGAGGCTGGAATACCGCGGGTACGACTCGGTCGGAGTCGCGGTGCGCACCAACACCGGTGAACTCGCGACGCTTCGCACGGTGGGTCGGATTGGCTCGTTGGATCGACTCGTGAGCGGCTGGACCGGCGCCCCGTTGGGTGACGTGGGTATCGGACACACACGATGGGCGACCCACGGACCTGTCACAGACTGCAATGCGCATCCGCACACTGACTGCAGGGGACGGATTGCTCTGGTGCACAACGGAATCATCGAGAATGCCGATATTCTTCGGGAGGCGCTTTCTGTAACGGGTCATCAATTCGCGTCCTCTGTCGACAGTGAAGTGCTGTGCCATCTGATCGAAGATCAGCTAGACATTTCTAGTGATCTTCTGGACGCTGTACAGACGGCTCTCACCCCGGTCGAGGGCTCCTGGGCGATAGCGGTTGTCGAAAACCGAACTGGCCGAATCATCCTGGCAGCCAATCAATCTCCACTACTCGTGGCGCACACACCTTACGGCGATTTCGCGTCAAGTGACATCGCGGCGATCGCTGAATGGGTCGACGAATTTCAAGTGCTCGAGGATGGTGATGTGATCGAGCTGAATGGCGTCAACGGCCATCACAGCCAGTCCGTAGGGCCGGTGATCGCTCGGTGTGACTGGCATAGCGCCGATGTCGAGCTCAACGGCTACGTCGACTACATGGCCAAGGAGATCGACGAACAGCCGGTTGCCGCCGCCCGGGTGCTGGACGCAGTCGGTGACGGGGTCGCAGATGCGTCGCTGTGGACCGATCTCGGGTTACCGCCGTTCGACCGACTGCAGATCATCGGATGTGGGAGCTCTTTGAACGCGGGGTTTGCCATCGCCAACCTCGTGCGTCGTATCGGGGGTATGGCCGTGACGCTCACTGTGGCGAGCGAGGCCTACGACGAGGTCGTTGAGCCGAGGACGCTGTGCCTTTCGATCAGCCAGTCCGGCGAGACGGCCGACGTACTGCGTGCGCTCGACTCTCGGCCTATCGAGGGACCCATCGTGGCGCTCACCAATAACTTGCACTCGACGTTGGCGCGTCGCGCCGATGCAGTCATCACTTGCGCTGCTGGTCCAGAGATCGGCGTGGCGGCAACGAAGACATTCGTGTGTCAGGTCATTGCCGGTGTCGCATTGATGATTTCGGCGCTTGTTGCCGAAAAGAGAGTATCGATGAAAGACGCCATTCGACTCGTCGACGAACTTCGGCGAATGCCTGACCGGCTTGCAGCGGCAGGCACCGCTGCCAAGTGTCTGGTCCCGCCGATCGCCGAGCAGGTGAGCTCTGCGAGTGGATTTCTATTCATCGCCAGAGGGACCGGGTTACCGTATGCGGCCGAAGGTGCACTCAAACTGAAGGAGCTCACCTATCGGTGGGCCGAACACTACCCGGCAGGCGAACTCAAGCACGGACCGCTTGCACTCGTTGGTGATGGAACTCCTGTTGTCGTTGTTGACAATGGCGATGCCAAACTGCCGGCCAACGTCGCCGAGGTGACTGCTCGCGGTGGCCGCGTCATCAGCATCGGCGGGGCGAGCAGCACAATTCCGTTGGATGACAGCCTCGTGCCGTGGGGTCCGCTCGAGTCGGTGGTGCCGATGCAGATCCTCGCCCGCACTCTCGCACTCTCTCGAGGAAACGACGTGGACAAACCTCGAAATCTGGCCAAATCCGTGACGGTGGAGTGATCGAATGGACCGGCGAATTTCACCCTTCTGCTGCAGTGCCCGCTTCGGTGGTGCGCGATGAGGGCTTTGGTCACGGGTGCCGCAGGATTCATCGGATCCAATCTGGTCGACGGCTTGCTCGCGAGCGGATACCAAGTGGTCGGCGTGGACAACCTCAGCAGCGGATCACTGGCGAACCTGGAGCACGCGTTCAAGTACAACGCGCTCAGCTCAGGGCGATTTATCTTCCTACGCAGAGACATTCAGGCCCCCGATCTTAAAGGCATCGTCGCGGGCTGCAATCCGGATGTCATCTTTCACCTTGCTGCACAGGTGAATGTGCAGACCGCCTTTGACGACCCACAATTCGACGCGCGTAGCAATGTGCTCGGAACGATCAATCTCTGCGAAGCGAGTCGACATGCGGGCGTGCGGCGAATCGTGTACGCAGCGTCCCAGGTGTCCGGCTCTCCTGGTCTTTCCCCCTGCGCGGTTGGAAAATTGGCGGGCGAGATGTATCTGCGCGCCTATGCGGAGACGTATGGGTTGGCACCGATCTGTCTGGCGTTGTCAAACGTCTACGGTCCACGCCAGAATCCCCATGGCCCCGCCGATGCGATCTGGCTTCTGGGAGAGGCGATGATCACCGGCCAGCCTCCTATTACGAGCGTTGGCGGCGCGGCGCTCGACTTCATCTACGTCAGCGACGTCGTGCAGGCCTTCATGCGCGCAGGTTGCGCGCCGATCGGGTTGACCGGTACTTACCAGATCGGTACCGGACAACACACGACGAGCGCAGAGTTGCGGCATTGCTTATCAGCCTATTTCGATGAGCCGTCGACGGATGTCCCGGTCGAGGATGGCCGGCCCGATTTACATGCTGTCGCGCTGACCGACGGGAAGGCAGAAAGAGAGCTCGGGTGGGCGCCCACCGTCGACCTACTGTCCGGTATCGGGCGCACCATGCATTGGCTATGCGGCACTCTGCGGCCGGATCCTTCGCTGTCTGTCGGCGCATGATCTGGAGAAACGATGCATCGCTTCATGACGCCACCCCCCGACATTCGAACGCCAGCGGTGTCTCGGATCTGCGGCGACGCAACGGAGCGACTGTGAAGAAGTTCTTTCAGCCAACGGACGCCGCGGCGCAGTTCGGACCCGTGTCTCCGTGGTGGGTCGCGGATAGTGCGGTGTGGTTCATCGCGGTATGGGTGGCGACCTTCGCGAGATTCGACTTTGACATCGAGCACGTGAGCATGACCCCGACGGCCATCGTCGCGGTGACAGCAATGTTGGCCAATGGCGCGGTAGCCAGTGCAATGGGGATCTACCGACACCGCTACATCGTTGCGAGTTTCGAGGAATGTGCGGCGCTGGCAACTGTCGCTGCTGTCTCGGCCGCGCTGTTGCAGGTCACGGTTGCGTTGGTGGAGCCGTACTCGGTGCCGCGAAGTGTGCCTGTGCTCGCGGGAACATTCGCGCTGGGTGGTGCACTGGGCGTGCGCTGGCTAGCACGCGACTTAGCCCGACGGCGCCGAAACCACGTCGTGCGTCGGCGCAGAGTGGTCGTCCTGGGCGCCGGTCGTACCGGTCAGAATCTGACGCGGCAGATGAAGCTGGACGACAGAATGCCGTATGAACCGGTGGCGTTGCTCGATGACGATCCACACAAGCGGCATCTGCACGTCGCCGGCGTCCAAGTACGCGGTACCAGAAAGGATTTGTCGTCCGTCGTTGCGCGCTTCTGTGCTGACGCTGTGGTGATCGCGATCGCTGATCCAGATCCCGAATTGATCAGGGACGTATCGTCGCAGGCCGCGCTTCTCGGAGTCGGAGCGTTGATTGTGCCATCCGGTGCCGAACTGGTGCGCAGTACACGACAAAGCAACGATGTTCGCGATCTGGATCTTGATGGCCTCCTTGGTCGCTCACCGGCCCACCTGGACGAGGACATCATCGCCGCCGAGATCTCCGGACGTCGTGTGCTTGTCACCGGTGCTGGTGGATCCATCGGCTCGGAAATGTGCCGCCAGATTCATCGGTTCGAACCGGCCGCACTTGTGATGCTCGACCGAGATGAGTCGGCTCTCCATGCTGCGCAACTGTCGATCTACGGTCGAGCGTTGCTCGACGAGGACGACACCGTCCTCGCCGATATCCGTGATGGATGTGCGATGCGCCGGATATTCAATGCGTGCCGGCCAGAGGTGGTCATCCACGCTGCGGCTCTCAAGCATCTGCCGTTGTTGGAAAAGTATCCGCTCGAAGCCTGGATGACCAACGTCGTCGGAACCTGGAACGTCTTATGTGCGGCAAGCGAAGTGGGCGTAGGGACCTTCGTCAACATCTCCACCGATAAAGCGGCGCGCCCGGTCAGTATCCTCGGATACAGCAAGCGGGTCACCGAACGGCTCACGGCGCATACCGCGCGGCGCGTCGATGGACGGTTTGTCAGCGTCCGCTTCGGCAACGTTCTCGGATCCCGCGGCTCCGTGCTAGAGGCCTTCTCGCGCCAAATTGCGGAAGGTGGCCCGGTAACGGTGACGCACCCCGACGTCACGCGGTTCCTCATGACGATTCCCGAGGCATGCCAACTGGTCCTGGAAGCGGCTGCCATCGGCACCGGTGGTGAGGCTCTGGTATTGGACATGGGGACGCCGGTGAAGATTGTCGACGTTGCGCGGCTGTTGATCTGCCGAGCAGACCGTAGCGACATCGAGATCGTGTACACGGGACTGCGAGCCGGCGAGAAGCTCCATGAGGAATTGTTCGGTCCGGGAGAGATACGCGACCACCGGCCGTCACATCCGCTCGTCTCGCATGTGACCGTCCCTCCGTTGGCGCTGGTCGATGGCGAGGCCAGCTTGAACAGGTTCGCCGACCACAGTTCGGCTCTCCGGTGGATGGCATCGGAAGCCGGCGTGATGACTGACTCGCAGGTCGAGCTGACCAACTACCAACCACCCGGCCGGAACCTGACATCGGTGGGGACCGAGGCGCCGAGGTCGGCGGTGTGATGAGCCGAATCTACCTGTCCGCGCCCGATGTTGGGAAGCGAGAAGAGGAAATGTGCTTGGCCGCATTGCGTTCCGGCTGGGTTGCACCGCTCGGACCGATGGTCGACGCGTTCGAAGGGGCGCTGGCCGATCGATGCGCTCGGCGTTTCGCGGTCGCGCTGAGTTCCGGCACCGCGGCACTGCATCTTGCGTTGCTCGAGCTCGGTGCCGGGCCGGGGAAAGTGGTGATCGTGCCGACGATGACGTTCGCCGCCACGGCATACTCCGTCGTCTATACCGGTGCAGCACCAGTTTTCGTCGATTGTGACCAGGACTCCGGCAACGTGGATCCGAATCTCCTGAACGAAGCGGTGCTCTCGCTGCAGCGCCAAAGGGTACCCATCGCGGCCGTCATCGCCGTCGACTTGTTCGGACACTGTGCGGACTACAGCCAGATTGAGGCCATATGTCAAAGTGCCGGTGTGCCACTGCTTTCGGACGCCGCAGAAGCTCTCGGAGCCGGCCACGCCGGTCGTCCCGCCGGCTCATTCGGCGCTGCCGCAATCCTGAGTTTCAATGGCAACAAGGTGATCTCCACCAGCGGTGGAGGTGCGCTACTGACCGACGACGAGCGATTCGCCCAGCGCGTTAGGTATCTCAGCACCCAGGCCAGGCAACCGGCTCGGCACTACGAACACACGGAAATCGGCTACAACTATCGATTGAGCAACGTCCTAGCCGCACTTGGGCTCGCGCAACTGGAACGGCTCGACGAGATGCTCGCGCGACGGCGGAGGTTGCGGCAAGGCTACGGCGAGCTTTTCGCAAATGCCGAGGGCGTGACGATTTTCCAGAGCGGCCACGCATCTGAGGACAACTGTTGGCTCACCGCGATTCTCGTCGACCCGGTAGTCGCTCAATGGAAGCCGGCCGAGCTCGCGGCCGTGTTAGATCTTGCCGATATTGAAAGTCGCCCGCTCTGGAAGCCGATGCACCAACAGCCGGTGTTCGCCGGCGCCCGCGCATTCCTGCGCGGCAACGCCGATCGATTGTTCGCAACGGGGCTCGCCTTGCCGAGCGGGTCTTCGCTGACACAGGCCCAGGTCGACCGAGTACACGCGCTCATTCGGTCGTTCCTTTCCGCCTCTTTTACCCCAGGAGCGTCGAATCATGTCTCCTGACTGCGCTCCGGGCTCACAGCTGAAGCGAGGTTTCGACCTGTTGGCGTCGTCCGCACTTCTGCTCTTGCTCTCGCCCGTGTTCGCGGTTATTGCGCTGCTGATTCGGTGCACGTCCGGTTCTCCCGTGATTTTCCGTCAGCAACGGCCGGGACGGCACGAACAAATCTTCACGATGTACAAGTTTCGAACGATGCGCCCACCGTTACCGGGTGAGAACCCATGGACCACCGACGACGTGCGAACGACCCGCATTGGACGCGTACTGCGCAAGACGAGCCTTGATGAACTACCGCAGCTCGTCAATGTCCTCACCGGACGAATGAGCCTCGTCGGCCCGCGCCCCCTGCTAGCGGAGTACCTCGACAAATACTCGCGCCATCACGCCCGTCGCCACGATGTCCGCCCCGGAATCACCGGTCTGGCACAGGTCAGCGGGCGTATGTCTTTGCCGTACTCGGCGAAACTAGACCTCGATGTGCGCTATATCGATGAATGGTCGTTCCGACTTGATCTCCGCATACTCCTCAGGACGCTAACCGATCCTTTTGATCACCCTGCGCATCGTGCGTTCGAAGAATTTGACGACCTCGGACTGACCTCCGAAATACGGAGACACGGGGTCCGAACATGAGCCGCCCGCGGGGTTTCGTCGTCTCGAAAGGCGAGGCACGCAGCTGGGAGCGGGCGTCCCTGCCGTGCATCGAGGGTGCAGTTTGCATCTATTGGCGCCGGAGCGACGACCCATGAGGATTCTCCTCACTTGCGCCGGCCGCCGCGGGCAGGTTGTACGCGCCTTTCAGGAGGCCGTTGGAGCAACGGGATCGGTCGCCGTCTGCGATTCGAGCGCGGACGCGCCGGCTATTCAGGACGCCGACGAGGCGTTCGTCGTGCCGCCCGTCAACGACGACGGCTACATCGTCGCTCTGCTGAGTATCTGCGAGGCCGCACACATCGATTTGCTGGTGCCCGCACTGGAGCCCGAGTTGCCGAAGCTGGCCGCGCAACGCGCCCACTTCCTCAGTCTCGGAACGACCCCGGTCGTCTCCTCTCCCAACGTCGTAGCAACCTGCTACGACAAGTTGCGAGCTGCCGATTTCGTGATCCGCGCGGGTCTCTTGCATCCATTGACCTTTACCTCGCTCGACGAGTGCCAGGCCGCGCTGCTGAATGGCGAAGTTTCGTTCCCGCTCGTGGTAAAGCCACGCTGGGGAGTCAGTTCCATCGGCGTTTACTTCCCGGAGGATGCGGAAGAGCTGAAATTATCGTATTGGCTGGCGCAGAAGCAGATCGCGCGCTCATTTCTCGGAGGGGCAAGCTCCACGGATTCGTCGCGCTGCATCCTCATTCAGCAGCGCTTGGAGGGAATCGAGTATGGGCTCGATGTCATCAACGATCTGCAAGGCAACCATGTGTGCACCTTCGCCAAGAGGAAGCTCCGGATGCGCGCTGGCCAGACGGACCAGGCGATCACGATCCACAATGAACGCTTCAACCGCATCGGGCGCGCGATCGGTGAGGGGCTCGGCCACATCGGGTTGCTTGACTGCGACGTCTTCGCGTCAGGGTCCGGCGTATACGTACTGGACTTGAATCCGCGGCTCGGCGGCGGTTATCCCTTTTCGCATCTCGCGGGCGCCGATTATCCGGCCGCATTGGTTGCGTGGGCACGCGGAGAGGCACCCGAGCCGCGCTGTTTTGAGCTTGAACCAAACGTCATGGCCTCGCGCGAAGACAGCATGCTGCGCCATGGCGTGGGTCGTGTCGCCGACCTCGATCGAAGAATGCGGGTCTGACCAATGAGCGGGCGGGAAATCGAGGAAAGGCGCCTGAGCGTCGCGGACGTATGCCACGTCTTGCGCCGCCTACGGCTAATTGTCTTGTCATCGCTGTACACGCCGGTGTGGTTGCAGGCGACTGTGTCTGCGCGGATGGAAAGGGGACCTCTTGTCTCTGCATGAGTACCAACAGCTTCTGCGCGACGGGAAATGGTGGATCGCTGCCGGGCTGCTCCTTGGCATGCTCGTCGGTCAATTGATCGCGATGACTAGCGTCCCGTCCTACGTCGCAACCACTACGCTGTATTTCGCAGCGCTTCAAGGTGCCGGCGAGCCCGGGCAGGCGTACAACGGAGCCCTGCTCTCTGAGCAGAAGGCCCGCGCGTATGCCCAACTAATAGTCAGCGACCGTGTGCTGGACGAGGTCGCGAACGACACGACCGACGCCTGCCGAAACGGTTGCGGCCGAATTGCGCCCAGCGCGATCACCGTTCAGTCCAGCGCGGGAGACCCGACGTTGATCGTGAAGGTTGCCGATCCGTCCGCTCAACGCGCCGCGATGTTGGCCGATACCCTCGCCGCGAAGACCGCCAACCTAGTTTCAGACCTGGAGCGCCCTCGCGGTAACGCCGCCGACACCATTACGACGTTACGGATACTCGCCCCCGCTAAGGTGCCGACAACGCCAGCGTCTCCCAACCTCAAAGTTGACGTCCTAGTGGGTGCCGTGATTGGCACCTTCCTCGGCCTATCGGTGGCCCTCATTCGGCGCAAAATGGACAGATCGCTACGCACGCGGGAAGCATTGGAGGAGCTTGCAGGTCTACCGCTGCTCGGGACTGTTCCAGACGACAAGCCGTCTCGGCGGACTCCGAGTCTCATTGCGGATCGACCTCACGGGCACGTCGCGGAGGCGGTACGGAAGTTACGGGTCAACCTTCGTTCCGCCGGGACAGGTAGCAAATACACCAGCCTGCTCGTGACGAGCGCGGTGGTCGGGGAGGGCAAGACATCCCTGGTGTGTAATCTCGCCGCCGCGTTCGGCTTCGAGGGCGACAGGGTCCTTCTGATCGACGCAGACCTGCGTCGGCCCGGCGTCGGCAATTACCTTGGGGTAAATCCGACATCCGGCCTTAGCACGGTCCTTCTCGGCGAGTGCCAGCCCCACGATGCAATTGAGTCGTGGAGGGGCGGGCTGTTCGACGTTCTCACGAGCGGGCCGATACCAGACAACCCGAGCGAGCTACTGGGTTCGATCGGTCTGATCCTCACCGAGCTCGAGAGTCGATACGACGTCATAGTGGTCGACTCGCCTGCACTGCTTCCGGTCGCTGACGCAAGCGTGCTCGCTCGTGCTTGCGACGCTGCGTTGCTCGTGGTGAGGCACGGCGAGACACCTGCTTCAGAAGTCACGGACGCCCTTGCTGCTTTGCGTGCAGTGTCTGCGCGCGTGCTTGGCTGCGCATTCTCTATGGGGCCACAGCCAAACCGAAACTTACGATCACGTGCCGCTCAGGCTTCGGTTCAGCAAGCACAGAATCCCCGTCAGTCGCAACCAAGCTCAGTGCCTCGAACAGACGTTACACCTGGCAGGAAGCGCTCCGAGGAAAGCACGAAACCCAGTTCGGGAGAAGAGATGACGACAGCGAACCCGGTGCTCGTAGACCAAGCAGGGCCGGACGGTTCGGATCAATGACGGAATGCCGCGCGCAGCCTTGCGACGTTGGTCGATCGAGAGGTGACTAGGTGAGAATCGCTCATATCGGACCAGCCGTGTTGCCGGTCGGGTACTCCTTCGGTGGCGCGGTCGAACGGCGGATGGTCGAGCTGGCAGCAGCGCAGCTGCATCGCGGCGACGATGTCGTGGTCGTGTCCCTCGCCCCGGACGGGGACGAGCTCCGCTCCGAAGGGCCAGCGCGGGTGATCCCGATTCTCGACATCGCCTGCCGCACCCCGCGCCCATTGCGCGACATTGAGTTGCTGCTGCGGGCCCGCTCCGGCATCAGGAATTTCGCCCCAGACGTTGTCCACGTCCACAACAGCGCGACGGCGGCCCTATGCCTCGCCGGAATTCCCGCGGCGAAGGTCCTCACATTCGACTACTTCCGCTACCGAGGCTCTGAACGCCGGGTCGCGAAGGCGGCGTACCGGCGAGCGCTGAAATCGTTCGACCTGCTTATGCCGGTCTCGGATTTCTGCGCACGCGAAGCCGCCGAGTTCTGGTCCCTTCCGCTCGCCGACTACCGCGTGCTTCCCAACGGCGTCAACGACGAGCAGTTCAGCCCCGACGACTCGCGACGCGTAGCTGCTCGGCAGCGGTACGACCTGAATGGACAACTGGTGATCGGATACGTCGGCCGGGTGTGCGAACAGAAAGGAACCGACACACTCGCCGCCGCGTTCCGGAGGGTAAAGAAGGCGCATCCCGACGCCGCCTTACTGGTGGCCGGTCCGACCGACTTCTTCGGCCAAACCCGACCGACACCGCTGACCGAACAGATCGAGGAGGTGGGCGGGCGCTGGCTTGGTCCCGTGCCCGAGGACGAGCTCGCCGACGTGTTTCGCTCTCTCGATATCTGCGCGATGCCGACCCGCCAGGACGAGATGTTCGGTATGGCTGCCGCAGAGGCGCTGTCGTCGGGGACGCCTGTCGTTTGCTCCCACCTCGGCGGGCTGCCTGAGGTGGTCCCGCCCTCGGCTGGCGTCCTCGTGCAGCCGGGCGATGCGGAGGATCTGGCCGAGGAACTGATCGCGCTGTGCGACGACCGCGCCGCTCTCGCGAGGTTGGCCGCGGCCGCACCGGGCGAGGCAAGCAAGTTCACGTGGCCCGCCATCGCCGACCGGGCCGAGACGCTATACCGCGAAGTGCTGAAGTGATGATCGGCGCGGAGAGGTCGGCGTGACGCGACCCTTGACGGTCCTGACCAGACCGCTTCGCGACACGACAATGCGCACCGCGCTGCGGGGCGGAGGGTGGGCGCTTGTCGGCACGTTCGTCGGCCGTGTCGCCAACGTCGGCGCGTTGCTGCTCGCGGCCAGGTTCTTGGGCAGCGAGCAGTTCGGCGGCATGTCGCTCGCGCTGTCGACCATGCTCGTAGTCACCTCGGTGAGTGCCCTCGGGCTGCCCGTCGCCGCCCAGAAGCTGGTTGCCGAAGCGCGGGAGATCGATGCCGTCCGTCGCGACCGGTTGATATATCTCACTCTCACGATGACCGTATCCGTCGGCCTCCTCACGATGGCCGGCGGCGTCCTGAGTAGCGCGTGGATTGCGAACGGGATCCTGGACCAGCCTGACGTCGCGCCGCTTCTGGCCGTCGCGTCGATTTCCATACTGACCACCCCGATGACGGAGGTCCTTGCTGGCCTGTTAGCCGCGCTGGAGAGGTTCCGAACGCTCGGACTGTTCCGAGCCGTTCACGGAGCCCTATGTGGTGTGTTGCTGGTCGTCGTTCTCCTCAGCACATCCGGCGCCATGGCAGCGCTCTGGGCACTGGCCGCGGCCGAGGCACTCGCATGCGGGCTCGGACTCTGGCTGGTCACGTCTGCCCGCGGTCCCCGTTCAACCGGCCGTGATGGGCGCACCGAGCTCCTAGTCGAGCTCAGGGCGCTGTTGCGAGTCATGTTGCCGGCGTTGCTCGCGAGCGTTTCGCTGCAACCGGCGCTGTGGCTCGGGCAAGTGCTGCTGAGCAGGCAACCCGACGGTCTTCATCAGGTCGGCACCTTTGCCGTGGCAATGCGGTGGCACTCCATTGCCCTTTTTGTGCCGGTGACGATGGGTTCGGTCATGCTGCCGATGCTCGGCCGGTTGCGGGCAACGGGCCGCAGCATGGACGCTCGGGCGCTGTTCGTCCGGTATAGCGCGCTGACGCTGGGGTTCTCGACGGCGACGTGCCTCGGTCTCATCGCGTTCGCCGGCCCGCTCATGGGCGTGCAGGGTCCGGAGTACTACCTGGCGTCGGGCGTGCTTGTCGTACTCGCCGTCGCCACGGTGCCCGTGGCGCTGAACAACGTACTCGGCGACCGTGCCCTGGCAGAAGGGCGGCTTGCTCTCTGGGTGTGGAGCGATCTCGCATTCGCGATCATCCTCGCTGCCAGTGCGGTCGCTCTGGTACCCCCGCTGGGCGGCATCGGCCTGGCCTGGGCCTATCTCGCTGCCTGTGTCACGACTTGCCTCGTGCTGGTGCCGATCGCACTGGCTGCCCGGTCACCCGCGGAAGGACAGGTATGAACGCGGCGAAGAGCGTGGAGGTCCATCGTCACCCGTGGGTCGCACCGTCCGTCGGGGTCATTTGCGTGGCGGCAGTCCTCTGGGCGGTGGCCCTGCAGCGGGGAGGTTACGCGGCCAGGTACCCGGCCGTGCTCGCATCGCTCGCGACGTTCCTCGCCATTCAGCTGCTGGTTCCGCGAGTCCGTTGGAACCGTGACCGTGTCCTCGGGCCGGGCAACGTTGCCGGGATGCTCTTTGCCGTCCAGCTCGTGGTCATCCCGACGCTGCTCGTGCTCTCCGGCCCCTTCCCCGGCACGCTCGGCGTCGTCCCGGCAGACCAGTACGTCAACACCGCGCTGATGTTGCAGGCGTTGGCATACGCCTGCTATGCGGTCGGCTACGTTGCATGGACGAAGCCCGTGCCGCCAAGACCCTTACTGCTCGAACCGGGGCTTACTACGGGGATTGCCGTCTCCTTTATAGCGCTCGGCGCGATGGGGCTTGTGCTGGCCTTTCCGTCCGTCGGTGCATTCGTCGCCTACTTCAGCGGGAAGGGCGACATCTTTGATGTGGGCCCGGCCTCCCTGGGCAGCGCGGCATCGCAATTTTTGCGCCCGTTTATGGCATACGGCGTGATAACTCTGTGGGCCGCGCAGATCACCCGCCGACGGCCCGGCGCACGCCTGCAGCCTCTCGAGATGGGCCTCATCGTCGTCGCCATCGGCGCATCGGCGACCTACCATTACAACCGCGGGACCGTGGTCGTTCCGCTACTTGCCATCGTCACGGCCTATAGCTGCTTCAGGCGACGGCAGTCACCTGCTCGCATCGTGGGATTCCTGGCGATCCTCGCTGTCCTCGGGTTCATGTTCGGGGAATACCGGACCTTCTATTCGGGCACTCAGGGAGGGGCGATCAACCCGGCAACCGCCGGATTGGACCGGCCAAGCGCCTCATTCACTGACGATTTGCAGGTTTATGGAAACGGCCCGCAGTTCTGGGCCACCGTCGTTCAGGAGGTGGACCAGACCGGAACGCGGCACACCGAGTCGATCGTCGGATCCGCAATGTATACCGTGCCAGTGCTCGGAAAGCCCTTCCGGAACGCCAGCGGGGACACCGCGTACAACGAACTGATCTACGGCCAGCCTGACATCAGCGACCAGATCCTCGGATTTGGCCCGGAACTCTATTGGAACTTCGGCATCCCCGGGATCGTCATCGGCTACTTCCTCTTTGGCTTCGCCGTGCGCAGGTTTGACGATCGTGTCGAAGTGGCGCCCGATGCGCTGGCGTCATACAGCTGGTCGTACTGCGGCACATGGGTGGCATTGCTCGCCGTTAACTCGATTTCGGTCCAAGCGCAGATGATTGTCTATTTCTTCTGGCCGGTTTTCACAATGTTCTTTATCGCGTATCTGGCCCGTTCCCGAATTCTCGCTGGTTCCAGCACTCTGACCGGTTCCCGCGCTAAAGAGGTTCGATCGTGAGAGTCCTGATCGTCGGTGGCGTCTTCGCGCGTGACGAGGAGTACCGGCGCAGTATCAATCCGACGCCGGAGATGACGCTCGAGGCAGGGCTCCGTAGGCGGGGTGTTGATGTCGTGGTGGCACCGCACAGCTGGAGCCACTCGCTGAGGGGGATCGACGTCGTGCACGTACACCACCTGGCGAAGAGCGTGCCGGGACTCGCCATCTGCCGGGCCGTCCGTCCCACGCCGGTCGTCTTCACCAGGCATGGCGAGCAGAGGACCTTGTCGGCCAAGCAGGCCGCCGCGCTCTGGCTCGTAGAACGGGCCGCGGACGCCTGCGTGGCGTTGTCGCATCAGGAGGCCGATCGCCTGCGCCCTCGGGTCCGGGGCCGCGTTGTAGTGATCCGGAATGGGATTGACGTACCAGCCGATCTACCGTCGCCGGTCCTCACGCGGCAGGAGGGGCCATGGCGGCTGCTCTTCGTGGGCCAGCTCATCCCGCTTAAAGCTCTCGATGTGTTGTTCCGTGCGCTGGCGATGATCCGGCCGGAAATCTCTGTCGTCCTCCGGATCGTGTACCACAACTCCGAGCAGCTTCTGCAGCTGCAGACGCTCGCCCAGCAGTTGTCGATCAATGACATTGTGACGTTCGTCGGCAGCCGGGACGCCGCCGGCATGATCGAGGAGTACCGCCTCGCCGACATGCTGCTCCTTCCGAGTCTCACCGAGTCACTGCCGAGCGTGGTCACGGAGTCGCTGCTCGCACACAAGCCTGTAGTGGCGAGCGCCGTAGGGGGTATCCCTGAGCAGGTTCAGGACGCCGGCGTGCTGGTTCCGCCTGGAGACGATGCGGCGCTTGCGTCCGCGATACTGAAGTTGATCTCCGACTACTCGGGCTACATGGCCAAGACGCAGGCCCGGGCACGCGACGTCAAGCAGCAGTATGCGGTCGAGACGATGATCGACCGGCATCTAGAGTTGTACGAGTCGCTTTCACAAGGCCGCGACAGCACGGCGAAATGGCCAGCCCATGCACCCGGGGGATGACCACATGATGGAACCCGCCGTCAGCATCGTCATGCCGGTCCGAAACGTCCAGGGCACCATCGACCCGGCGATCCGCTCGATCCTGGCGCAGACGTGGAAGGCGTGGGAACTCGTTGTCCTCGACGACGGGTCCACCGACCGTACCGTGCAGCAGCTCCGGGCGTGGGCCGATCTCGACGATCGGATCCGGCCCTTTGTCGACGGCCGCGCGCTCGGGCTCCCGGCTCGCCTGAACGAGGGTGTGCGGCACAGCCGCGCGCCCATCATTGCGCGGATGGACGGCGACGACATCTGCTATCCGCATCGGCTGGAGACCCAGCTCACATTCCTGCGCGAGAATCCGGACGTCGACGTCGTTGGAGCGGGATCGATGGTGTTCATGTCTGATGGAACCCCACGTGGTCCCCGTTCTCAGCCTGGCGGACACGAGGAACTCACCGCGAACCCACTGCTGAACGGTATCCCCCTGTCGCACCCCACCTGGATGGGGCGGCGTTCGTGGTTCCTCCAGTTTCCTTACGACCCGCGCGCCCGGCGCTGCGAAGATTGGGAGGTGCTTTTGCGTGGGCACCCGTCGAGCCGGTACGCAAGTCTTCCCGACGTGCTCCTGGGGTACCGGGAGGATCGGATCAAGCTGCGCAGTAGTGTCGAATCGCGGCTGCACCAGGTTATCTTTCTGCCGCGCTACGGAGTTCGTGACCGGCGGGTGCTATCAAGCCTGCTCGGTGCGGCCGGCCAGCTCGCGAAGGTTGCTCGTGACACCATGGCCGTCATGGCGCGACGGCAGGATCTGGTGCTCGTCCGCCGCAATCAGGTCCCGACCCCATCCGAGATCGCCACCTGGAAGGTGATGTGGTCAAACTTCGCCGATTCATGACAACCGGTTCGCCGAGCCACTTCTGGATTCGGTGAATCACCGGATGCGGGAGGCCCGTCGTACCGTGCAGATCACCAGAGCTCAGGCGGTCAGGGCCACCCGGTTTCTCGCGATCGCCCTCGCCGTCGTGCTTACCGCATGCGAATCGGGCCCGGTCCAGTCGCGGCCTTCTGACCGGCCGCGTCCGCGATTGACACCCCCATTCGCGACGGGCGCCCTCTCTTTCCTCACCGAGGTATACGGCGACAGCGGGCCACTCCTCGACCAACGGCTGCGCGAACCGTTGGCTAATGGTGCCAGCCTGCACCCAAACCTCGATGGGGAGGAACGCCGCCTCGTCGAGGGAAACCGCCGCCCGTTTGCGTACTTCGCCATTCCGGCCGAAGCGAATGTGGCAGCCTGCTACCCAAGCTCGACCGATTTGGACGCCGGTGGGACGCTCCGGGAGCTCGGGGTCACGGCACAGTCGTCGGCGTGGCGCCTCGGAATGCCGGAGTTCGACCAAAGTGGGGGCTGTTGGGCGCAGGACCGCCCGAACCTCGTCGCCCTTCCCGACGACCAAGCGTATGCAAGGTGGTCGCGCTTCTACCTCGACGCGAAAGGCCTTCGCCCGTATCTGGAGCAGTCCGCCCAACAACGCGGATACAAGTGGATGTCGGTTTGCGTCTACGCGTTCTGCCCCCAGTACGCGTATGACCTCGGATCTGATGCGGTACTGCTCGAGCGAGGCAACGATGAGATGAGCGGGATGAGTCCGGGTCTCGCAATGGTCCGGGGTGCGGCCCGACAAAACAATAGCCGTG
The DNA here is from genome assembly GCF_001667505.1 of Mycobacterium sp. ACS1612. Classification (GTDB taxonomy): domain Bacteria; phylum Actinomycetota; class Actinomycetes; order Mycobacteriales; family Mycobacteriaceae; genus Mycobacterium. The sequence continues at coordinate 229,970 of NZ_LZHZ01000004.1, read as the reverse complement.
AATGGGGGATCGACATCTCGGGATGGCGCTTCTGGAATGACGGTCCGACCGCGTTCGGCGACAACGGACGCCTCGTCACTGGCTGGTCACCGTCGATGTTCGAGCGGAGCATGTATGCGGCGTACATGGCTGGCGCCGATGTGATCTTGAACGAGGCGGCCAACTACGGCTACGGCACAGCGGACAGCGGCAGTAACCCTCTCGGTGTGGTCGTGCGCGATTTTGCCGATTTCAGCTTGCGCCGGCATCCGGACCGGGGCGTCCCCGAGGTTCCAATGGCAATTGTGCAGGACCACTTCTCTGGGTACGAGCCGCGGTTCGGCGAATTCGCCCAGGTGCCACTCAAATGGTATTGGCAGAACTCCTATACGAACGGCGACCGCATGTTCAGCGGGCTGCTTGACGTTGCCTATCCCGGCCACGAAACGTGGGGAACGATCGTGGCGAGCGCCCCATGGCGGGTCACCGGTGCCGATGGGACGGTGGATACCCACGCCACCCAGGCCGCCTATCGCGCTGCCCTGGCTGCATCGACCGCCGACCCGCGGGTGTGGGAACCGATGGGAACCACGCGGTGGGGTGAGTCGCTCGACGTGATCACAGATCGGGCGCGGCTCGCCACACTGCTTCGCTACCGGGTCGTGGTTCTCGCCACTAGCGGGCCGGTCGCTGCCGACCTGCTGGCAGACCTCAAGGAGTACGTGCGGCGGGGCGGCACGGTCGTTGTCAACGCGGCCCAGCTCGAGCCAGGCCTCGACTCGTTGACAGATGTTGAGATTTCCGCGGAGCGTCGACCAGCCAACTCCGTCACGTGGTCTGACGGCACGGTCATTGCGGAGAGCGGGTTCAACTACGTACGTGTCGAACCGCGCAAGGGTGCCGAAATCGTCGCCGCAACGTCCGACGGCGGCCCTGCCATCATCCGCCACGAGCTCGGCGCCGGCTCGGTCTATCTGACGACGGCAGACCGTCTGCTCGACGTCGAGGGACATAGTGTGCTCAAGTCCGGTCAGCGGCTCCTCGACGAGCTGCACGCCGCTGTGGCGACGGTAACCGTCGACGGGCCCCCGCTGCAGTACCTGGTAAACAAGGTAGGCACAACCACCGTCGTGACCTTGATCAATGCCGATGTCGGCGGCTCCACGTGGCGCGGCCAGTTGCGCTTTAGGACCGATTCGAAGTCCGCCTCCGTCCAGGAGTGGACGGCCGACACACCGGTGGAGAGCTCGGTCGCTGCAGGTGAGGTGGTCGTCGACGCCACCGTTCCACCATTCGGCGTCCACGTGTACGCGATGCAACCGGGGACCTGATCGCACCTGATGTCGTATGGGCGCCCGTCACCAAGCCATGATTGAGCGTCTGAGCATCGGCGTCCTGCTTTTCGCCACTGCTTCCCACCGGCAGGACGCGGACATCGAAAACTCACTTCCCTGAGCATGCAGGTGATGACTTGCGATTTCGCGACCACGTTTACTGCGGGCGCGCTGCTGCCAGAAGCGAGCAGCCACCTACCACCAGAACGGAGATGTCCGGGGCCAAGCGAAAGCCCGCGCGTTGCACCCCGGTGATCGCTCTTGTCTTCAGATCTCTCGCGGCGGAATCTTCGGACGGCGGAGTGTACCGGGATGCGATGACCTCGTAGCCGGAATCGGCTAGTAAGGCAAGGGCGGTCTGTTTAGTGAAATAGTGAATGTGGCCCAGGGCCTGACGGTGTGCCATGAGCACATTGCGCAGCAGGGAATAGCAGGTGAGCTCAAGTGGTATGTGGAACAACACCAGATCAGCATGGGGTCGTAGCTGTCGTGTGAAGCCAAAGCAGTCTTCGACGTGTTCGATCACATCCATTACGAGCATCACGTCGTATTTGCCGACAACCTCTCCGACGGTGAACCGAATCCCTGGGTGCCGTTGTCTCGCGCGTTCAATCGCCGTAGCCGAAACATCAAAACCAGTCATTTCTGCCGCGGGGTAGGTATCGCGAAGCGCTGCCAGTACTCCCCCGACACCGCACCCGACATCGCAGATCGTCGCCGGGTCGATCCCTAGGTCAGTCATCAGCCCCACGCACTGCTCCGCCTTCTCTTCCGAGTCTTCGGCGTGCCAGGTCGGATTGCGATCCAGATAAGTTCCGTCACTGTAGATTTGCTCACGCATCGGCGCTCCTACGGCTCACTGGTATGTTCGCTCGATTTACCACCGCCATCGATGACAACTTATTCAACATGTACGCTCGCTTAATATGCGATTTCACCGATGTGGGTAACGTCTTGCTTGCAATTTTTCTTATCGAACTCCGATTAAAATTATAGGTGATGTAGTTTAGCGGGAGGCTGGCCGAGGTTCTTAGTTCGATCCTTTCACTTGGCTGCACAACGCTATAGAAAGACTCATATTCAGGCCAGTCATAATCGGCCATCCAAGTCCAACAATTATTTTCCAAATATAGATTTTTCAACTTGTGAGCCGCCAACTTATTCGTCTGGCATACGAACGGAGTACCTTCTAGTGAATGCACGTGCTTCAACATTAGTTTGATACTCTTTTCACTAACATAGCTGTTTACAAAGAGATCAAATCCGAGTTCTTCCTTCAACTCCGACAGTACTCTGAACACTTGAACATGTTCTTCATTGCCGTACTCACCCCATGGGTTGTGTGTAAATACCAAGCTCTCACGGTTCAATTCAACTTCTAAAATACGCAGGAGTTTCTCAGCGTTCTTCTCATATAGCGAGCTTCTTCGGCGTAGTTGCAGTCCACTGTCGGCCTCCTTCGGCTTATTCCAGTTGGCGGCCTCGAATGCATCGGACTGTCTTAATCTCAAGAACCTGACTTTGGCAAGCGGATACATTTCCATCAATGCAGCTCGGCCGCTGTCCCAGCTCTCTTCTGAAGTCGCGGATGGACCAAAACAGACTAGAACACTTTTGCATTGATGCAGAATTGAACTAAACCAGAGTATTTCGTCATCGGGGTGGGCGACTACCATGACAGCATTTTGAATTTGTACCATCGTGTAACCTCGTAGCTTCGGATAAACGATGCGCACACCGTAGATAGGCAATATTGAAGCGGTACGTTATGGAAAGGTAAACCTGCCCGAGGTGGTCAGCGAGATCACTTGACCGCCGAGCATGCCGAACAGCAGCCCCGCAGCGATCCACCATTTCTCGTCGCGCAGGAGCTGCAAGTACGTGCGCGCGCACAGTGAAGACACCCCCCTTCCGTTCGCGCCGAGACAGCTGCCCGTAACCGCACGGCCGTGCACAGCAATGACAACGTCATTAGCCACAGGCGGCGTGAAACCTAGTGATCCGCGTCACGCTACCATCGGCTGATGCGGTCGACAAGCAAAACTCGCAGACCCAACGAGTTAGTGTGTGGTAACCAGAGCGCGGCAGCGAAGTCAGAAGAATTACTGTTCCTGGATATAGGCTGCCCCTAGCAATCGCGAGAGCCATGGCGTCGCGCCCTTGAAGTGCAAACCATAGGGCGGCGTTCTGCGGTTTTAGCAATTATTACTGTCGAGGCCATGGCCATCTTGGTTTGCAATGAATCTAACGTCGCCAGACTGCGTCATGGCAACGACTCTGGCGATCAGTTGTCCGGCGGCCGTCGCCGATGCAGGCGTGGAACCAGACACCCACCCAGGTATTCGTCGCGGAAGTGGTGGGTCTCGGCCTCGCCGACGCGCGCAGGGTGTCGCCGTATACCGCCGCGACCTCGTCGACCACTTATCGGCCGGCGGATATCTCGACGTGGAGACCCTCAGTGCGCGGGCGTCGCGTGCATGAGAAGCTCACGGATACCTGAGGTGCTGGCTAAGCCGCCGGGTGACGCGGGCCGCCTGATCTGCGGTCCGCACGGGCCCGCATGACCCTGTCCTTTGCCGCGCGCAACGACGGCCCGAGCGGCGAGGACTTCAGCCCTCCGAGGGCAGCGCGCCGCATCCGCCTCATCCGCCGGCGCAGCACGTCCGCAGGCACCTCGCCCACGCATACCGGAACCGAGCCGGTCATCGCCAGGCGCTTGTAGTCTTCCTCGCCGCGACCGAGGTCGATGCGCGTCAACCCGGTTTCCGGGGCCATTGCGATCAACTCTCGCAGCAGCATCCACCCCGGCCCCAGGTCAGCGTGCGACGGCTCGAACACCGGGAACCACCAATGCAGGACGCCGCCGTCGCGCAGCCCGAAATGTGCGGCTAGCAGCGTCTGGCCCGCATAAACCGCCGACAGTATGCCGCCGAAACCGTCCACCCTGGTCTTCAGGAGTCGGTGTAGCAGCTCCTGCCGGCCGGGCACAGCGAAGTAGTCGAGCACGCCGGTGTTGGCATACTGCGCCCGTTTGATCTCGATCAGCCGATCCAACAAGTCCGGGTCCTGGGCGTCCCACACCAGGCGCACTTCGCCCAGTTCGCGGCCGGCCCTGTTAGTTTTCCGCCGCACCCGCGACATCTTGTCCCGGCCCGCCTTGCTGATCCGCGACAGATACGCGTCGAGCCCGCCGGTGGTGTCGACGAACGGTGACGGATGGCGCTCCTCAACCCACGGCGCGAACTCGGTGCGCTGCTCTGGAAGGTTGTCGAACTCCAGGGCGCGCAGGCCGGTCGCCCGCACCAGCTCGAGCGGGTCGACGCGCACGCTCGGGGCCGCGACTGGGCCTTGGAAGTCGGCCGCCGGCCAGCCGGCGGGCCGCGCCACCCGCCTGCACACCTGTACGGGGAACCACAGCTGGCTCTGATGGTCGTTGGTGGCCACCTGGACGTCGCCAAATACCGCGTGCACCGCCGCCGCAAACGCCGGGTGAAAGAATGGGCTGTCCAGCGAAGGATCGGCCTCGCGAACCTGCCGCCACGAATTCAGTTCCCCCGCGCCCAGCTTGCCGAAGTCGACCAAGTTCCAGGCCACGCTGGTTAGCGTAACTGGGCAAACTGGAACATTTGCGCTGTTGGGCTGAAGACGTCGCCTCGGGCGCGACGTCCAATTGGCAAGTGCGGGTTGACGTTCCTGAATGCCCAGGATGAGGACTGCGACTGGCAACGGCGCCGCCCGGGGGCCGAGCGCTTCAGTTCCTGGTCCGGCGCGCTCGAAAGACTGACAGCAATACCCCCAGCGCGAGACCGATGCCAAGCCCGAGGAGGTTGTCGATGACATCCCGGCTCTGGCACCCGCGTCCTAGCATCGGCGCCAGCGATTGGATGACTTCGATGGCCAGCGGCAAGGCAAGGACAGCTACAAGCACCCGGGCCGTGGCGGGGGACCGACCGAGGAGTCCGACCGCCAGGCCGAGCGGTACGAACAGGATGACGTTGAGGCCAGTTTCGCCAAATTGGAGGTAATGGGAGAGCGGCGCCAGTCCGATGCGCCCGAAATCGCATCGGCCTGGCGGCGGAGGTCGGCCCCTGAACCCGCCTGCGAGGGGTGTGATCGTCGCCGCGAGCACGCCCCCCACACTCATGATGAGGAGGAACGCGATCCAGTTCTCGGTGCGCAGCCGCCGTGCGACACGGCCGGCGACCGCGACTGCCGTCACGGTCGTGATCGCCAGCCCGGGTAGGAACCACGGAAGGACGCCCGGAAGGTCCCTCAAGTTCTCGCCAGCCTAGATGGCCGAGGCTCGGTCGAGCTCAATGTCGCGACCGCGTCGTTGCTACTGGAATACCGACGAACGACGCGACTACCAGATGCGCCGGCGCCGGTAGTGGTGGGGCGATCATCGGAAAACTCTCTTATCAAGGGCCGTCGGCCGGGCGATCACCTTGGCCGGCACTCCGCCCGATTCGACTCGGTTAGACCAAGGCCACCGCACGAGGGCAAAATTCGGCTGCCGCGCCGGGGTCAGCTTCAGTGCTGCCGACAACGCGAACAAGAATAGCTGTACGGATGAGGCATAACGGGGTAGCGCCCAACGACACGCCCACTGCGACAAAGGGCTGGGAGCACGGCAGCTGGTGCGCTGCGGCATCATCGCCGTTGTTGGCCAACGCGCGTAAACCTCAACGGCTGGCAGGCGGCGAGGCGTGACAGGGGTTGCGCTGGTAGCTGCGACGGCGAACGCGTTTTTCATACCGACGTAGTACCGTACGCCATTGGGGGGTGACCTCCCGCGGGTTGGCAGACGGTCGTTCCTGCGTCGTCTGTGGTTGGAGGATCAAGCAGGCATGACAACGAGGACGCGGCTTCTCGTGTCGATACGACCATGCACGTCGATCTGATCGAGCCGACCGATCGTCGTTGGCGAGACGCGCTGACGATGGTCCGGCACGACTTCTATCACTTGCCCGAGTACGTCTCGCTCGAGTCGAGTCGACTGGGGGGCACGGCGGTTGCCGCCTACGTCGAGCAGCGTGGCGTGCGGTTGGTTCTGCCGCTCATTCGTCGAGCGATACCGGGCAGCGATACCTTCGATCTCGTTTCGCCGTACGGCTATCCGTCCCCGATTGCACAGTTCGAGGACGTCGCACTACTGCGAGGTGCGTTCTCCGCTGTGATGCAAACGCTGCGTGAACAAGGTTTCGTGTCTATGTTCGTGCGGCTTCATCCGATCCTGGAGTTACCCGACGGCGCGTTTATTGGCCTCGGCACACTGGTCGAACATGGGCAGACAGTATCAATCGACCTGCGCCAGAACGAAAGTGAGCAATGGCGCGGTATCCGCGCGCGCTTTCGAACATCGCTCAACCGTAGTGAGCGGTTGGGGCACCGAGCATTCATGGATGACACCGGCGAACACTTCGACCGGTTCATCACTCTCTATCTCGATACGATGCGGCGCCAGAACGCGGCAGCCGAGTACTTCTACTCGCGGGACTACTTATCGAGACTCTGGCTGGAAATGCGCGGACATATGCACCTCGGAGTCGTCGAAATCGAAGGGTCGATTGTGTGCGCGGGCTTGTTCGGCGAATCCAACGGCATTGTCCAGTACCACCTGTCGGGTACCGACGAGCAGGCGCTCGAGCTCAGTCCGCTGAAAATCCTGCTCAACTACGGGCGACGTTGGGCGACGCAACGAGGCGCTGACGTCCTGCATTTGGGCGGCGGAGTAGGCAGCGCCCAGGATTCCCTCATGCACTTCAAGGCCGGCTTCTCTGACCGGAGGCACCCCTTCAAAACTTGGCGCGTCGTGCTCGATGAGCAGCAATACACGGAAATTTCGGGAAAGGAGCCGGAATCGACCGGCTTCTTTCCCGCTTATCGCAGAGAGTGCCCCCAAGAGCTGTAAAGACCTTCCCCTCAAAAGAATTAGCTTGTATAGATGCGCAGTGTCATGGGCAGCGCCACCAACGCGTCGGCGGCTCCGCCGTATCATGATATGAGGAGTTTGCTGCCGCGACAGTGCGTCGCTTTTCTGCGCTATCTGCGCGACAGGACGGAAGGCCAAGCATGGTTCGTCTGGTTCACGTCACCACGGTTCCTCAGACGCTGTGGTTCCTTGAGGGGCAGGTCGGCTACCTGAAGGCCCGGGGAGTGGACGTGTGGGCGCTCTCTTCACCGGGCGAGCTGCTCGACCAGTTTGCCGCGCGCGAGGGGGTCCCGGTTCACGACCTTGAAATGCCGCGGCGTATTACGCCGCTGCGCGACATGGCCACGACGGCCCGGCTATGGCGCTGGCTGCGCGAGGTGCGGCCGGACATCGTCGACGCCCACACGCCGAAGGGGGGACTGCTCGGCATGGTGGGGGCGTGGCTGGCGCACGTGCCGGTGCGGGTCTACCACATGCACGGCTTGCCGCTCATGACGGCCACGGGGCTGAAGCGGCAGCTGCTGCGGTGGGCCGAAAAGGTGTCGTGCCTGCTGGCGCAAGAGGTCCTCTGTGTCAGTGCCTCGCTCCAGGAGGCCGCGGTGGCGGAGGGGTTATGCCAGCCGGACAAGATTACGGTGCTCCACCACGGCAGCATCAACGGCGTCGATGCCGAAACGGGATTCAACCCAGCGCGTGTCGGCGGCATGGCCCGGGCCGCCGCGCGGGCACGCTATGACATTCCAATCGATGCTGAAGTGATAGCTTTCGTCGGCCGCGTGGTCCGTGACAAAGGGCTTGTTGAGCTGGTCGAGGCCTGGCAGATACTTCGCGCGGAGCGTCCCGAGCTCCACTTGCTGGTGGTCGGCCCCTTCGAGTCACAAGACCCGTTGCCCCCAGAGGTCGAGGAGCTGCTGCGATCCGACCCGCGCATTCACTTGACCGGGCGGATCTCGGACATGCCCCCGATGTACACGGCTATGGACGTGGTCGTACTCCCGACGTACCGCGAAGGGTTCGGCATAGTCGCCATTGAGGCTGCCGCGATGGAGTTGCCCGTCGTCGCCACCGAAGTGCCCGGCTGCGTGGACGCCGTTCAGGACAGTGTGACGGGAACGTTGGTGCCATCGCGCGACGCGGCGGCGCTGACCGAGGCGATCCGCCGCTACCTGCTCGACCCGGAGCTGCGGCGCCGGCACGGCCGGGCTGGGCGGGAACGGGTGCTGCGGGATTTTCGGCAGGAGGACCTCTGGGAACAGATATACGCGGAGTACACGCGCCTCCTGCAGATGGTCCAGCGGACGCGCTGACTCATCAAAAGGTGCCCGCGTAACGCTGATCGTCGCCTCGTCTGAAAATGCCCGCGTAGCGGCGTGTCGAAGCGGCGTTCCTGGTGGGAGCCGTCGGTCCAGACGGTGGTGCATCGATGATTCCGGCAGGTTGCTGCCGGGGAGTCATTGTGTTCGCCGCGAGTGTCGACAATTCGGCTTCACCGCTTATCAGCGCCCGCCTCACAACGACAACGGCGCAATTGGACCTAGTTCTGACTGCCCGCCAGGCCCAGATCATCACGATGCTGAAGCTCTGTCTGTCGAAGCGGACCGCAGAACATCCGTATATCGCGGTTCATATGGTCAATATTCACGTGCACAGCCGGTTGACCAAGCTGGGTGTGCGCACCCGCACCCAGGGTGTGGCCCTGGCCCGCGCCATCGGCTACCGAGGGCGAATCCAGGAACTAGTCCCTGATCCACTGAAAGATCGCTCCGATGGTCCATGTACTGCCGGCAGGCCCCAAACGATAGTAGGGGTGTGTATCACGAGTTAACTCCCAAGCGCCGTCCGGGATCGCTGGAGAGCGTGTGGTCGGCCTCAAGGGCAATGCGCTTGACAGCATTATCTCGGCGGGCGTTTCAGCCCCGATGCTGACGCCTCCGCCGCCGGTAGGGCGTTCTGCACTCTGCTCAGAGCCTGGACCATCATCCCGCCGATCTGCGACGAGATTCCCGTAATCCGCTGGCGGAAGAGCGACAAGCGTTCACCTTGGAAGGTACTGACATCATGACTCGGGTTGCCATCATTGGAGCGGGACCATACGGACTTTCGATCGCGGCGCATCTGCGGGGGTACGGTGTTCCGTTCCGCATTTTCGGCACCCCCCTAGATACCTGGCGTCGACACATGCCGGTCGGGATGCTGCTGAAGTCGGCCGGTTTTGCATCGAACCTCAGCGCACCGGATGGCCAGGGAACGCTCGCAGCATATTGCGCAGAGCAGGGGATTCCGTACCACGTCACTCACATTCCTGTGAGTCTGGAGGTCTTCAATAGTTACGCGCTGGACTTCCAGCAACGATTCGTTGCCGACCTCGAGGAGCGGCAAGTCGTAGCCCTCGACCGGAAGGGTGACGGCTTCATGCTGGAACTGGATGACGGAGAAGTGCTCCAGGCCGATTTCGTTGTTGGTGCAATGGGAATTACGCATTTCAGCCGAATTCCCAGCGAACTCGCCCATCTTCCGGCCAACCTGATGAGCCATAGCTCAGCGCACAGTGACCTCTCACATTTCGCGGGACACGACGTCACCGTGATCGGTGGCGGCTCGTCGGCGATCGATGTCGCCACTCTCCTGCATGAGGTGGGCGCACGGACCTCCCTGGTGGCCCGGCGCGACGTGCTGAGGTTCACTTCTCCGCCCGCAGTTAGGGGCGCTGGCCGTTGGCAGCGGATCCGCTACCCGCTCTCGGGACTTGGTCCGGGGCTGAAGCCATGGATACATCAGAAGTTCCCCAACCTATTCAGGTATCTGCCAGGGCAGGCTCGGCTCACGATCATCCGTCGCAGCCTTGGCCCAGAAGCGGGGTGGACGATGAGGGACCGGTTCGAAGCCGGGGTCGCCGTCGCCGTCGGCCACACCGTTGAACGGGCCAGCGAAGAAAACGGGCAGGTACGGCTGATCCTTCGCTCCCAGGACGGCAACACGCGAGAGGTCCTGACCGATCACGTGATCGCCGCGACGGGGTACTACCCGAACATATCGGCGGTGGATTTCATCAGCGAGGATCTCCGTTCTTGTATCCGGACGCATGCTCAGATGCCGGTGGTCTCGACCAAGTTCGAAAGTTCGGTTCCTGGGCTGTACTTCGTTGGGCTCTCCTCTGTCAACAGCTTCGGCCCGCTGATGCGTTTCATGGTGGGTGCGGAGTTTGCGGCCCCCCTGGTAGCCCGCGCTCTGGCCCGCCGTGTACGGCGACGTCAGCCGGTCAGCAAGCCCGGCCAGCGTGTGATCTTGGCGCTTCCGCTCCTCTGTCGCCGACTGAACCGCCCGGATGAGACCCCGACTGAATCGTTAGGCGTCCTCGCGGCCGAGTCGAACGAATCCTTATCGGCGTAGCGAGCTAGAGTCAAGGAGGGCGACCGATGGCCCACCAGTTTGCTGTCCGGCAGTCGTCGCTGTGGACGGCGATCCATAATGTCGCAAACCGCCCAGATCGCACCGCGGCCCATTTGTACATCAAAGATGGTCGCGCGTGTCTAGTTCTTGTGGCAACTGCGGCCGTCGCGATCAATGCGTGGGCACTTTTTCCGTCACGCGGGGGGTCGGGAGCCGACGTTCAACTCCCGACGGCATCGCCCCCCTCTGCCGCAGTCAAGTCGGCGTTGGACGGTGTCGTCGGCGGAGGCATCCGCTTTCAGGGAGATACCCTCACGTTGAACGCGGCCGTACGGTTGTCGTCGGAGCCGACGGAGTATGGGCCGGCCGCGTGGTACCCGAGCCCGGCCGCTGACGTCAGTCAAGTTTCGCTGAGGTCGAAGCTCCAGGCATTGCTGATGTTGTTGTATTCCCAATCAGACATCGGGGATCCGGCGGCTCTCGAGGCGAAGTTGCAGGCGTTGTTAACGTTGCCTGATTCAGTACTGGCACAGTTGCTGGAACACCCCGATCTGGCCGACTTGAAAAAGACGCTGGACGCTGTATTCCTGGGGACAACTGATCTGTCGGCAGTCAAGACCGAGCTCGACAAAATCGATGTCACCTCAGTGCAGGGACCATCCGAGAAGATCGATGTCGTCAACGTAAATGGCAAGCCGGCGTACATCGTGCATACGTCTGCCGACCAGATGGGTGCAATGGACGCTGCTGGGTCGTCGATGTCCGCGCTGCCATCACCACCAGGCGGACCGGTGACGGTGACGGTAGTATCCCTGGTTCTAGCGCCAGCCCGCCAGGTCATGTCTGCTTTCACGGTGGCGCCGACCACTGAACAGCTGGCGCCACCGCCGGCGCCGGTGAGCCTGTCGGCGTCTGCTTTCACGGTGGCGCCGACCACTGAACAGCTGGCGCCACCGCCGGTGCCGGTGAGCCTGTCGGCGTCTGCTTTCACGGTGGCGGCGACCACTGAACAACTGGCGCCACCTCCTTTGCCGACATCTACACCTACGGCTACCGCTCCCACTGCGTCGCTGCCGACCAGTGCCCCTGAGACGTTCCGAGGGGTCATCTCGTCAGGGAACAAATTCGAGCCTGGGGAGGCGGCGGCACAACAAACCGCCAACAATCCGCCCGCAACCAATTCCCCTGAAACGCACGGCCCGCGCGCGCATCGCGCTATGCCGGGGGCGCAAACGGCTGCGCGAGGTGGGGGAAGCCGCGCTGAAGCAGCTGGCGAAGACGTAACCGGGCCGAGCGCCAATGAAAGCGGCAGCACATCTTCGGGAGGCGGAACGAGCCCGTAGCTTGCGGTGCCGAGGTATCGCAGCAGTTGGATGCGACGCGGTCCAAGGCCCCCACCACACCCCGCCGCTTAGCGCCACCGAACCAACCGTTTGGCAGCCCATCGCATATCTGGTTGACCGGCGCGCTGGCGAGTTCCACGGAACTCCGAATCGGCGGCGCATATTCGAAGTAGCACAATGCTTTTCAATCTCTTGGACGCTCCGGTGCGGCATCACGAACCCAGACCGATTGTCTTCCTCGGCTTCGTCTCGCTGCTGATTGTGCTCGACGTCGGCGGCCTGATCTTCTGGCTTGTGCGGCCGTCGTCCGACCCAACCAGCGCGCCGCCGCCGTCAGCCACACCGACTACGCCGAGCCCCGACACCGATCGGCTATTGCGCCTCGTCCCAGCCGGTTATCCAACCGACGCGTGCAACCCCATCAGCGCGCCGAAAGACTCACTCGCACAGGTCAATTGCGACAAGAACTCCGACCAGGGCGGACCACTGACTGCGACCTACACACTGGTTGAGAACAAGGGACGCGACGGCGTCAGGCGGGCCGCCGGTGACATCGAAATACACCTTGCCCGTGGTCTTTTCGCAGTGACCAAGCGTCGCCGGATTGACGCGCTGCGGTGTCGCAACGCCTAACAAAACGCGGTACGTCTGGCCGTTGCGGGGCGCGGCCGTTCAGGTTGGACACGATCGGCGTGGCGGCGCCCCAGAGTGCCTCGTCGGTGGCGGTGGCCTACCACAGCGTGCCCGCGACTGGGTACGGGATGGTATCCGAGCTCGGCCGAAGGCCGGTGATCGTGCAGCCCTGGACGATGTTGCCGTCGACGAGCTTGGCGTGGCTTCCGATGGTCGTTGTCGTGACGTCCTCGGCCGATGCCGGGGGATGCTGCGATGGTGCCTGCGGTGGCGACGGTCGCTGCGACAGCCAATACCGCGGTGGGCCTGGTGATCTTCACAATGGTGTGCGCCGGAGTCGTCCGACTGCGGCATCCCGCAGCGGGATCTAACACTGTAAAGGGAGTTATCGGGTTGGGTCGCGCTTGTGGGCAGCGGACGGCTTGCGCTCTGGCGCAACAGAATTCAATCTCTCGACCAAAAATGCAGCCTAGAGCAACACGGTCACCTTTTTGCTCACCGCGAATTCTAGTCAAGGTTGCGCTGAATTCTCTGGCGATGGCGCATGGTTGGCGATTGCCTCATTGACATGCAGCAAGATCATCCACTGCACGTGGGGACCGACACTTTCGGAGTGGGGTCGTCCCGCAATGGTTGAACAGGAACGCGTGCCTGGCCAGGCGTCGTCGGCTCGCTGAGCTCATAACGAATCACGACAGGCTGACCACGCTGCAGCCCTACCTGGACTTCGAAGGTGGGGTGACCGCGTTCCATGCCGCCGAAGACTGACGGCACCTTCATGCCGTTGACAAAGACCCCCGTTAGTGTCGCCCCCTTGGTGGCGAGAAGCCGAACCGATGTGGCGTTCGTCGCCCAGGGGAGGTCGACGTCCGGCGTCAACTCACGAAGGCCTCCACTGCCCGCGATGTATTCCGGTAACGGGACGTCGGGGACTGTGTTTGTCAATCGAACAGTGACCGCGGACTTCCGGGTGTCGGAATCACAAGCGCCAGCGGAATATTCGATCTGCCGCGTCAGATAATAGTCGAGCTTGTTTCCGCCGAGGTTGTTGATTACCACTGATGCGAACGGTGCTGGATCGTCCGGAACGATGTGCGCAAGGGGAGTTTCTTCGAGAAGTCTCTGCTCATCGGGGTTGGCGCTCCACACCGCGATGCGGCCTTCGCTGACGGATTTGCCCAGGGCATCCAAGAGCGCGCGGGGCGATTCCAAGTGGCCTGTCATCTTGCGTACTACAGCGGCAGCGACGTCCTGAAGATATTGTTTGCGCGCTTCGTTGTTGTCGGCGAACCGGACATACGAGGTGTTCTCGGTCAACTCGACAACGTTGTCGGCGGTGATCACTTCGCCATCCGGCATCGTTACGGACCCGACTGCCCCAAGGATGTAACTGAGGGCGACCGGGTCAATGGAGATAGCACCGTTCACGCGTTGTTCGGAGATCTGCTCCCACATGGACTGCCAGATGCGCCCCGTATACGGGAAGTGAGAGCTGTAGTTGCTGTTCCGAAAATCTGTGGTGGGGTTGTTGAACCCGTACTCCTTGTTGAACTCTTCACCGAGGTCGATCGGTGCGTATTTTCTCTCAAGAGCGATGTTCTGTCCGAGTGTGTCCACGCTTGCGGTGCCGTTGTTGAACTCGAGAATTCCGAATCCGCCAATCAGTCCACCGGTGCCGCGAGCTTCGGCGTTCGTTTGAAATCCTATGAAGTAGGCCCTCGGGCCGTCGGCGCCCATCATGGGCCCTGCGAGACGACCCGCGAGCGCGGTGTTATGGAGTAGTTCTGCCAGATCTGACGTCTGTGTTTGGAGCGCAGAGCGCGCGTCGCCGATGGCCGAGAGGTAAGCAGGATCTGTGATGGATTTGGCTTGAGCGTCGAGATTGGTCGCAGCTACGGAGATCTCATCCAGTTTTCGCGCATTTTCGCTCAGTAGTGCAACATCGACGCGACCATTGCCACTGAGCAGGTGCTCGGGAGAGAGGGCTTCCGCAACATCCACGGACGGCTTCAATACATCCGAGGCGAGACCGAGAACGACATCGGAAATCTGCTGTCCGCTTTTGAAGGGGCTGCCCAACCACGGCACGACCGATGCGATGTTCCACGGTATGGAATGAGTTGCATCCTGTGCCTGCCGCGCATGTTCTTGTGCTGCGTCCGCCCACCTGGTGGCCTCGCCGGCGTTCGCTTTCGAGAGTGCGTCTTTCGCTTGCTGGGCGTCGCTGCGTGCTTGTTCGAGATACGACTTGGCCTGGGTCGCTTGATATCCGAGCCAGCCCGCGAACGCGATGACGAGGAGTAACAGCAGTCCAGCTCCTGCCACCAGCCGCCGACCTCGGGGTATCGATCGCCACCTAGGCCGCGGTTTCTCGAAGGGCGCGTTGCTGTCTTCAGGCAGTTCGTCATCCATTGACGGCCTGCGATCGCCGTCTCCTGTGTTTGCCACGCCGAAACTACCCCCCCATGAGTGCCGATTCTTCCAGTGTGAAGCAAAAGTGGCACATGCGGAAGGAGTTTGCTAAAACTTCAATCGCCTTCGTTCTGACAATGCAGAATCGACCACTCGGCTCACCGAGCGGTCGATTCTGCGTTTGCTAACGGAGGCGGCTAGCAGCCCAAGCCGATGCGGACGCTGAACCCGCCGTACGAGCCCCACTGGATGCTGGCACCGCCGAGGCACAGCTCTTTACCCCTGAGTCCGAGAATCGACCAGAGCGGATCAAGAATCCGCGAGACGGGGCCGAGGATCGGGAAGCCGGGGCTGAACAACGTGATGCCCGGCGGCTGAGACGACGGCGTCGCGCCGAAGTAGAAGAAGCTGATCTCGGGGATGCTGGCGATGCCTGTCCCCTGAACTGCGCGGTCGATGACTTGCGTGACCGGCGCAGTGGGCGCCGAAATTTCCGGCGCGGCCTGTGCCGCTACCGGCACCAATGTGGCTGCCGCCGCAACCGCAAGCGCCGCGGTCCCGGCCTGAACCCTTGTAGCAATCGTGTTCATGGCTCCCCCTGCCTTTCCTCCGTGGAAGTCTCTGCTAGCTTCGCAGACCCAACAATAGCGTGTCAACCACGAAGTTCCTACTTTTTCGTAGTTTGCCAGCAACGTTGTCAGTCGTTCGGACGAGGAAATTCGACGACCGCGTCAGCGAACTTCTTACAAAAATCTCGACGACCTCGTCGGTGTTTTAACCGAGTGACGGCGACGCGACCGCGCCGTCGACGCTTCAGCGGCGGGGGTTGCGCAATGTCGCAATGTCAACGGCATGCCGGTCGCCAAGACAAGGAGCACGAGGCGCGGCGGCGCCGGAAATCGGAGTTTGCTGCAACTTGCGTTTGCAACAACGGTCGTCGAGTCGACGTAACGGCGCCTATTAGGCGGGGATCAGCTCCACGCCGGCCAGCGCCACCGCGTTATCGCGCGCGGGCGCGGTGACGACGGCGGTGAAGCCGTCACCGGACTTCCAGACGCTGGCCTTGAGCGTCTCGCCGGGAAAGACGACACCGGCGAACCGGGCGCCATAACTGACCACGCGCGACGTGTCCCCGTCCAGCAGCGCATCCACCATGGCCTTGCATGTCATGCCGTACGTGCACAGACCGTGCAGGATCGGACGCGGGAACCCCGCCGCGGCGGCGAAGTCGGGGTCCGAATGCAGCGGATTGCGGTCACCGCACATCCGGTACAACAGCGCCTGCTGCGGCGAGACGGCGATCGAGAGCTCGAAATCGGCTGCGCGGTTCGGTGGTTCCGATGACGTCGACGGCCCGCGTTCGCCGCCGAAACCGCCCTCACCGCGCGCGAAGATCGACCGCTTCTGCGTCCACAGCAGTGTGCCGTCCGCCGCATTCACCGTCGTCTCCGACCAGATCACCGCGGCCTTGCCCTTGTCCCAGATGTCGGTGAAGCGGGTCACCGCGATGCCGGTGCCCGCGGGCGGTATCGGCCCGGGGGCGGACACCGCCTCGCTGGCGTGCAGCACCTTCGACAGTTCGATGTCGATCCCGGGAAACTGCACCGTCGGTGGCTTCGTCATATGGAAGCTCTGTGCGACGTTGCCGAACGTCGGCAACACCTGCGGCGTCTCGTCGGCCAGGTAGCGCAACTCCCGCTTGTCCATCGGATCGGCGCCCGCGCCGAGACCCAAGTGGTACAGCTGAACATCGCTGCTGGTCCATGAGAATTCGGCGGGTTCGAGTTCGGCCCCAAGCGCCTCGTCCAGATTGATCGGCATCAGTTCTTCCCCGCAATATGTAGCGCTGCAAGGTATCCGAAGGTCATGGCCGGACCTATCGTCCCGCCCGGCCCCGGGTACGTGTGGCCCATCACCGGCGCGCTCACGTTGCCTGCGGCGTACAGCCCCTCGATGACCGAACCGTCGTCGCGCAATGCGCGGGCGTGGACGTCGGTGCGGATGCCGCCCTTGGTGCCGAGATCGCCGGGCACCATCTTGGCCGCGTAGTACGGCGGATGGCTGATCTCGCCGAGGTTCGGGTTCGGTTTGTTGGTCGGGTCGCCGTAGTAGCGGTCGTAGGCGCTTTCGCCGCGGTGGAAGTCTTCGTCGATTCCCGACCGGGCGAAGCCGTTGAACCGCTCGACGGTCGCCTTCAACGCGTCGACAGGAAGGTCCGCCTTCTTCGCCAACTCGTCGAGGGTGTCGGCCTTGACGATCACACCGGACTCCAGCCACTTGCTCGGAATACGTTGTCCCGGTTGCAATCCCGCGAAGATATACCGGTCTCGGTACTGCTGGTCGAATACCAGCCACGAGGGAATGTTCTCACCGGGACCGGGCCCCTGCCCGTATTCGCCGCCGTACATGCGATGACCGGCCTCGACGTAGGGCAACGACTCGTTCATGAACCGCTTGCCTGCCATGTTGACCATGATCGCGCCCGGCGAATTGCGCTCCGACAACGCGATCCACGGTGCGCCGACCAGTGGCACCGTCGGGATCCACCAGGCGTCTTCCATGATGTCGAGGGCGGCGCCGAGCTTCTCGGCCGCGACGATGCCGTCGCCGGTGTTGGCAATGGCACCGACGGTCCAATCCGCGGTGATCGGCGCGCGCTGGTACTTCACCCGCATCTGTTCGTTGCGCTCGAACCCGCCAGCGCCAAGGACGACACCCCTGCGCGCGCGAATGAGTTCTGGCTCAGCCGATTCCGGCGCCATCGAGTCACGGACGTAGATCCCGCGGACCACACCGTCCTCGACATAGAGGTCGGTGAGCGCGGTGTTCAGTCGCACCGGGACGCCCGCCTGTTGCAAGCCGATCCGAAGCGGGGCGATCAGCGCGCGCCCCATGCCGACGAGGTTCTTGCCGGTGGCCCTGGCCCACATGGTGCGGGCGCCCACCTTCAAGCTGCGCAGGACGCCGCGCGGATGACGCTTGAGCTGGTTGAGCCGCACGTAATCCTGTTGCATCACCACCACATTGAGCGGAACCTTGCCGTACGGCGGTTCCAGGCCGGACTCGTCGGCACCGAGTTTGCGTGCGTCGAACGGCTTCGGTTCGATGGATCGGCCGCCGGGACGTCCGCCCGGCGTCTCGGGGTAGTAGTCCGAGTAGTCGGGCACCCAGCACATCTTCAGCGGCGAGTGCTCGAGCACGAAGGACAGCATCTCCGGGCCGCGTTCGAGGTAGGTGTCTATGCGCTCGGGTTCGACGACGTCGCCGATGATCGTGTGCAGGTATTTGCGGGCCGCCTCGAAGGTGTCTGTCACACCGTCGCGCTTGAGGACTTCGTTGTTCGGAATCCACACGCCGCCGCCCGAGCGCGCCGTAGAACCGCCATAGTGCGGCGCCTTCTCGACGACTAGTGTTGATAGTCCCTGGTGGGCCGCGGTCAGGGCGGCAACCATGCCGGCCGCGCCGCTTCCCACCACAACGACGTCGTACTCCTGACCCGTCATGTAGAACACGTTATAGAATTGCCCGGCCGACCCACAACTGCGCCGGTCGAAGAAACGAGTGGACCAAGAGAGGGCATAGCCTAGATGCTCAGCGCTCAGGTACGTGAACAGCTCGCCGCCGACCTCGCTCAAGCCGAGCGCAGCCGCGTCCCGATCACTCCGTTGACCGACGGAAACCCCGATATCGACGTCGTCGACGCCTACGAGATTCAGCTGATCAACATCCGGCAGCGGGTCGCAGAGGGTGCCCGCGTAGTGGGACACAAGGTTGGCCTGTCGTCCGAGGCCATGCAGAAGATGATGAATGTGGACGAACCCGACTACGGGCACCTGCTCGACGAGATGCAGGTCTTTGAAGACCGCCCGGTGAAGTCCGGGAACTATCTGTATCCGCGCGTCGAGGTCGAGGTCGGGTTCATCCTCGCCGACGACCTGCCAGGGGCGGGGTGCACCGAGGACGACGTCCTTGCCGCCACCGCTGCGTTCGCACCGTCGATCGAATTGATCGACACCCGCATCACTGACTGGAAGATCAAGTTGTGCGACACCATCGCCGACAACGCGTCCTCGGCAGGCTGGGTTCTCGGTGAAGCGCGCGTCTCGCCGAAGGACATCGACATCCGCAACATCGACGCGGTGCTGACCAACAACGGTGAGGTTGTCGCGAAGGGTCGTAGCGACGCGGTGCTCGGCAACCCGGTGACAGCGGTGGCCTGGTTGGCCCGCAAGGTGGAGGGTTTCGGCGTGCGGTTGAAGGCCGGTGACATCGTGTTGCCCGGCTCGTGCACACGTGCGATAGATGCACCGCCCGGCAGCAATTTCGTTGCGGACTTCGCCGGGTTAGGTTCTGTACGACTGAGTTTCGAATAGCAGGGAGTAGTAATGCCTCACAAGGCCTCCGTGGCGATTGTCGGATCGGGCAACATCAGCACCGACCTGCTCTACAAGCTGCTGCGCTCGGAGTGGCTGGAGCCGCGCTGGATGATCGGTATCGATCCGGAGTCCGAGGGTCTGGCCCGGGCCAGAAAGCTCGGCCTGGAGACCTCGCACGAGGGAGTGGACTGGCTGCTCGCCCAGAGCGACAGACCCGACCTGGTCTTCGAAGCCACCAGTGCATACGTTCATCGCGACGCCGCGCCACGCTACGCCGAGGCAGGCATCCGCGCCATCGACCTGACGCCTGCCGCGGTCGGCCCGGGCGTGATTCCGCCCGCGAACCTTCGTGAGCACCTCGACGCCCCGAACGTCAACATGGTCACCTGTGGCGGGCAGGCGACCATCCCGATCGTGTACGCGGTCAGCCGCGTCGTCGACGTGCCATACGGCGAAATCGTGGCGTCGGTGTCGTCGGCGTCGGCTGGGCCGGGCACGCGGGCCAACATCGACGAGTTCACCAAGACCACCAGCGCGGGCGTGGAGAACATCGGCGGCGCCAAGCGGGGCAAGGCGATCATCATCCTCAACCCGGCCGAACCGCCAATGATCATGCGCGACACCATTTTCTGCGCCATCCCCGAGGACGCCGACCACGACGCGATCACCCAGTCGATCAAGGACGTCGTCGCGGAAGTTCAGACGTATGTTCCGGGCTACCGGCTGCTCAACGAGCCACAGTTCGACGAGCCGTCGGTGGTCAACGGCGGCAACCGTCTGGTCACGACGTTCATTGAGGTCGAGGGCGCAGGCGACTACTTGCCGCCCTACGCGGGGAACCTCGACATCATGACGGCCGCGGCCACCAAGGTCGGCGAGGAAATCGCCAAGGAATCATTCGCAGTGACAGGAGGTGCACAGGCATGAGCACCGACATCTTCTTCAACCCGGTGTGGGACATCCGCATCACCGATACGTCGCTGCGCGACGGCTCGCATCACAAGCGCCACCAATTCACCAAAGACGAAGTGCACGCGATCGTTTCGGCGCTCGACGAGGCCGGCGTGCCGGTCATCGAGGTGACCCACGGCGACGGCCTCGGCGGGTCGAGCTTCAACTACGGCTTCTCGAAAACGCCTGAGCAGGAACTGATCAAGCTCGCGGCCGAGACCGCAAAAGAGGCCAAGATCGCGTTTCTGATGCTGCCGGGCGTCGGCACCAAAGAGGACATCAAAGAGGCGCAGAACAACGGCGGCACCATCTGCCGGATCGCCACCCACTGTACCGAGGCCGACGTGTCGATCCAGCACTTCGGGCTCGCCCGCGAACTCGGCCTCGAGACGGTCGGCTTCCTGATGATGGCGCACACCATCACGCCGGAAAAGCTTGCGGCACAGGCCCGCATCATGGCCGACGCCGGATGTCAGTGCGTGTACGTGGTGGACTCGGCTGGCGCGTTGGTGCTCGAGGGCGTGCGTGACCGGGTGGCCGCGCTCGTCGCCGAACTCGGCGACGACGCCCAAGTCGGCTTCCACGGCCACGAGAACCTCGGCCTGGGCGTCGCCAACAGCGTCGAGGCCGTCCGCGCGGGCGCCAAGCAGATCGACGGGTCGTGCCGCCGATTCGGTGCCGGCGCGGGCAACGCGCCGGTCGAGGCGCTGATCGGCGTCTTCGACAAGATCGGCGTGAAGACGGGTATCGACTTCTTCGACATCGCCGACGCCGCCGAAGAGGTCGTGGCGCCCGCGATGCCGCAGGAATGTCTGCTCGACCGCAACGCGCTGATCATGGGCTACTCGGGGGTGTACTCGAGCTTCCTCAAGCACGCCATCCGCCAGTCCGAGCGCTACGGCGTACCTGCCCATCAGTTGCTGCACCGGGCGGGCCAGCGCAAGTTGATCGGCGGCCAGGAAGACCAGCTCATCGACATCGCGCTGGAGATCAAGCGCGAACAAGACAAGGCGACCGCGAAGTAATTCATTACCCGCCGAAACTGCATCCCAGGACGTCGTCACTCGACTTTTGCGTGCTGGAATGCCGTTTCGCCGGGTAACGCCACCGCGGCGACCTGCGGGTGTTTAGCCACCCCTGCATCCCGGTTAGGCCTTTGGTGCGGCTTTTCGCCGCAAACCGAAGGAGTGATTCGATGCATATGTCCGCCACGACCGTGCGACGCGGCCTTTACGGAATGTTCGCCGGTGGCCTGTTGGCCTTTGGATCGGCGGCCATCGTCCTGCCCGTCGCGAACGCTGCCCCTGACCCGTGCAGCCAGAGTGGCATCGCGACCACCGCAAGCTCGGTGTCGGCGAGTACGGCGGCCTATCTGGCCGCGCACCCGCAGACCAACCAGGAGCTGACCGACATCGCCAAGCAGCCGACCGATCAGGTCGAGACCGCGTATCAGGCGTATTTCGAGGCCAACCCGCAGGTCGCTAACGAGTTGCAGGCGATCAACCAGCCGGCGAGCGACTTGTTGGGCCAGTGCGGTGTCACGGTGACACCGACACCGATCTCTGAGATTCTGCAGACGCTCTAGTCAGGTAGCGCGGGCAAGATGGGGCGGTGATCACCGCCCCCACCGACCGCCGTCGGCGGATCGGTTCCATGGAGGTCTTGCTCGCATCGCTCATCGCGCTGGCCCTGTCGGCTAGCGCGATGAGTGCGTTTGTGGCGGGAAACGTCGATGTCAGCGTGGCTGCGACGGTGTTTTGCGGCGTGTTCGTTCAAGCGCTGCCGTTTCTGGTGCTCGGCGTGGTGATCAGCGGGCTGATCGCGGCTTTCGTGTCCGCCGAGCGGCTATCGCGCTGGCTGCCGCGACGGCCCGCGCTGGCCGTCGCCGTCGCGGGCGTCGGCGGCGCCGCCCTGCCCGGCTGCGAATGTGGTTCCGTACCGGTGGCTCGACGGCTGTTCGGCGAGGGTGTCTTCGGCGCGGCCGCGCTGACGTTCATGTTGTCGGCCCCCGCGATCAACCCGGTGGTGCTGGTGGCTACCGCCGTCGCGTTTCCCGGGCAGCCTGCGATGGTGCTGGCACGCTGTGTCGCCTCGTTGATCACCGCGGTGGTGATGGGGTTGGTGTGGCTGCGGTGGGGGCGCGCCGAATGGGTGACCCGCCGCCTGCCCACGCCGCACGACAGCGACGCGTCACGTTGGACTGTGTTCACCGAAGCGGCCCGGCACGACTTTCTCCAGGCCGCCTCCTACCTGGTGCTCGGCGCCGCCGCTGCCGCCGCGTTACGAGTTGCGTTGCCCGCGTGGGTGTTCCAGCACCTCGCGGGCCACCTGATCGCCGATGTCGTCACCATGGCGGCATTGGCCGTCGTGTTGGCGCTGTGCTCAGAAGCTGACGCCTTCGTCGCCGCTAGCCTGACGATGCTGCCGCTGCTGCCACGACTGGTGTTCCTGGTCGTCGGGCCTGCCGTCGACGTCAAGCTGTCAGCCATGCAGGCGGGGATGTTCGGCCGTCCCTTCGCGGTTCGTTTCGGGCCTGCGACGTTTGTGGTGGCCACGCTGGTCGCGACGGGTGTCGGCCTGCTGCTCCTCGGCGGTGCGCGGTGAGTCGGGGCACGCAGCACACTGTCGTGCTGCTCGTCGGGCTCAGCGCCCTGGTGATGGTGGTCAAGGGCAGCTATTTGAATTTCGTGCGGCCCACACTGCTGCCGTGGCTGATCGCCGCGGCCGTGGTCCTGGTCGGGCTCGCAGTCGCGTCGATCGTTCACGATCTGCGCCACGGAGCGGCCGAAGACGATCACGACCACCGGCATCGTCCCTGGCTGGTGTGGCTGTTGCTGGTGCCGATCGCGCTGACCTCGTTCGTGGTGCCACCGCCACTGGGGGCGCAGGGCACCGCCCCAGAAGCGGTGGGGGCGACGGCACCGGCGAAGCGGGCTTTCCCGCCGCTGCCAGCGGGACGGGCACCTGTGGTGTCCATTCCCGACGTGATGATGCGGGCGGCGGCCGATTCCACCAACAGCCTCGACCGGCGCCTCATCACGCTGAATGGGTTCACGCTGCACTACCCGGAGGGCACCGACCTCGGCCGCGTCGTCATCGTGTGCTGCGCGGCCGACGCGCAGTTGGCCCGGGTCCACCTGTCCGGCCCCGCAGCTGACGAGGCGGCCCGCTACCCGCAGGACACCTGGCTGCGGGTAGAGGGCAGCGTGGTGCCGGGATCGTCTGCGCTGTCAACCAATTTCGTTCCGACGGTTATGGTTTCGCAGGTGACGCGCATCGACAAACCCGCCAATACATACGCCTATTAGACCTGCGGCAGCGGAATGAACCAATCAGGATTCACCCAGACGCCCCAACCCGGAAAATCGGGATTGAACCGCACAGGTAGCGGCACGGTCACACCGTCGATATCCGGCGGGAGCCACACCGCGGGCAACCCGACGGACACCGGATCGTCCCAGTGGCCGGGAGGCACCCCGTAGAGCGGGGTGAACGGATCCTTTTTGACCTGTCCGGGCGGCCCCCAGGGATTGTGCCCAGGCGGGTCACCCGGCAACCACACGACATCGCCCGGAGCGGGCGGAATCGGCGGAGGCCACGGCTTCGGGTCGGCTTGCGCGACGCCGTCAGCTGCGGCGACTGCCCCGATACCCAGTGCGCCCGCCATCGCTGCACCGGCGAAAATCCTCTTGATCTTCATGTCGAACTCCTTGTCCAACTACGACTTGTCGTTCATGTGAAGACCCCCCAACGCCTCACTGGCGTACCCGTGGCGCGGCGGTGCCAAACACTCAGCGAGTGGGCTTGACCCCGCCCAACTGTTTGGTGACCACATCGGCCGTGTCCACCAGCGCACGTGCGCGCTCACCGATTTCGTTGTCCGTCAAAGGCTTTCCAATGTGCATGGATGCCACCATCACCTGGCGTTGATAGTGGTCGAAGACGGGAGCGGAGATCACGCTGATGTCATGGCGTGCCCTGCCGCGCGTGTTGTTCTCGTCGCGCAGGTAGACCCGTTCGCCGATGTCGGAGACCAATTCGCCGAGCAGCGCGCGCAGTTCGTCGGGCAGGTTGTTCGACACGCCGGCCATCAGTGAGTACAGTCGTCGCCCACCCGGCGTCAGGCGCTCCACGAGGTAGCCGTCGGCGCGGCACGCCGCGATCACCCGGTTCATCCGGTCGCTGTTCGTCCTCAGCGGCAGCGTCGGTTCCTTTGCAAGCCAATCGCGTTCGGCCTCGTCGTCCCACAGCACGAACATCAACCCGACCGGGGGAGCGAAGGGATAACTCTGCCCCACCTCGACACCGGGTCTGGCGCCGGGCGGCGCGACCAATTCGAGCAGCGTGATGCGGTCATCGATCACGCCCGACAAGGCGGCGGTGACGCCGAACCGTGCCGAAAGACGCCGCAACTCGTCCCGGGCTGCCGGGCTGACCCGCATCGACTCCTGCGCCTTGTGACCGAGCGTGATCAGCGACGGGCCGAGCCGGTAGGTCTTGTCGTATGCGTCGCGCACCAGGTAGCCCGCCTCGGTCAGTGAGGTGACGATACCCAGGCATGTCGGCTTGCTCAGTCCGAGCCTGCGGGCGAGATCGGAGAGGCCGAACCGCTCGTCCGGGTGCGCGGCCAGGAAGTCCAGGATGCGGACCACCCGGTCGGTCGGTGGTGACGCGCGGCTGGTGGACCCGGGGACAGGCACAGCACTAGGGTAACCGTCCGTTCCATATGTGTACCGACTCGGTCGATATATTGACTATAGGTAGAACGCGTTCTAGTTTCGAGTACGTGTTCTCACAGCCATTGAACGACGCGATCGCCGAAGCCGAGCGACTGGTCGCCGAGGCCCCGCACATCGAATCCGAAGCCGACCTCCTGGAGGGTCTGCAGTATCTGGCGGGCTGCATCGCGGCATGCACACACGTCGCGTTCGACTACGACCGCGACCACCCGTTCCTGCACAGCGGGACCGGCCCGTTCACCAAGATGGGACTCGACAATCCCGACACGCTGTACTTCGGCACCCGGGTGCTGCCCGGCCACGACTACGTCGTCACCGGGAAGCGCGGCACCACCACCGACGTCAGCTTCCAACTGCTCGGCGGTGAGTACACCGACAAGGTGGTGCCCGACAGCGAAACCGCCTTCGACGACCGGAAACTCGACATTACGCCCGACGGCACATTCGAATGGCGGTTCCGCCCCGAGACGCCGTCGCAATTGGTGATCAGGGAGGTCTACAACGACTGGTCGGCGCAGCGTGGGTCCTTTGCCATCAAGCGACTCGACACCGCAGGCACCGCACCCCCGTCGCTTACTCGCGAGTTGATCGAAAAGCGTTACGCCACAGCGGGAAAGCAGCTGGTGCAGCGCGTCAAGACCTGGCTGCAGTTCCCGCAGTGGTTCTACACCAACATCCCCGTCAACACGTTGGTGGCGCCCAGGCTCACCCCCGGCGGACTGGCCACCCAGTACTCGTCCGTCGGGCATTTCGACCTGGCGCCGGACCAGGCCATGGTCATCACGCTCCCAGTGCCCGATGCACCCTATCTCGGTTTCCAGCTGGGCAGCCTGTGGTACATCTCGCTGGACTACATCAACCACCAGACCTCGCTGAACGGCACTCAGGCGCAGGCTGATCCGGACGGAAAGATCCGGATCGTCGTCGCCGATCGCAACCCGGGCATCACCAACTGGGTGGAGACGCTGGGCCACGCCAAGGGCTACCTGCAGTTCCGGTGGCAGCGGGTGCCGCGCGAACTGACAGCCGAAGACGGGCCGACCGCCGAGGTGGTCGACTTCGACGAGGTCCCGGGGGCGTTGCCCTACTACGAGCAGAACAAGATCTCCGAACAGGACTGGCGTGCGCGAATCGCCCAGCGTCAGGAGCAAATTGGACACAGGATGGTGGGGTAGACGATGGCTGGCTTACTGGACAACAAGGTCGTGGTGATCAGCGGGGTCGGTCCAGCGCTCGGCACCACCCTCGCGCGGCGCTGTGCGGAGGCGGGCGCCGATCTGGTGCTGGCCGCCCGCACGGTGGAACGACTGGAGGACGTAGCCAAGCAGATCACCGATCTGGGCAGGCGGGCGGTGTCGGTCGGGACAGACATCACCGACGAAGCGCAGGTGAACCACCTCGTCGAGCAGACGCTCGAGGCCTACGGCAAGGTAGATGTGCTGATCAACAACGCGTTCAAGGTGCCGTCGATGAAGCCGTTCGCCAACACCACGTTCGACCACATCAGGGATACCTTCGAGCTCACCGTCCTTGGCGCGCTGCGGTTGATCCAGGGCTTCACGCCCGCCTTGACCGAGGCTAAGGGATCGGTGGTGAACGTCAATTCGATGGTGGTGCGTCATTCCGACCCGAAGCAGGGTGCGTACAAGATGGCGAAGTCAGCGCTGTTGGCCATGTCGCAGTCGCTGGCCAGTGAGCTCGGCCCCCAAGGCGTTCGAGTGAATTCGGTGCTCCCCGGCTATATTTGGGGCGGGACGCTGAAGGGATACTTCGAACACCAGGCGAACAAGTACGGTACGACCGTCGACGAGATCTATAAGGCCGCCGCAGTCAACAGCGACCTGAAGCGGCTGCCCACCGAGGACGAGGTGGCCTCGGCCATCCTGTTCATGGCCAGCGACTTGTCCAGCGGTGTCACCGGTCAGACGCTGGATGTCAACTGCGGGGAGTACAAGGCCTAGATGACCACCCGGACAGACGTCGGCACCGTCGAGGAGTTGCACGCTTCGGCCACAAAGGCTTGTGGCCTAGACGATTTCGGTGCCGACGACGACAACTACCGCGAAGCGCTCGGTGTGCTACTCGACTCGTACGCGCGCGATGCCGACCTGACCGAGTTCGGCAGCAAGATGCAGCGGTTCTTCGTGCGTAACGCGTTGGTGGCCAGGCTGGTGTCCGAGGCGGCGTTCAAACAGCATCCACAACACGCTGACGTCGCCATCGAGCGACCGATCTTCGTCACGGGCCTGCCGCGCACCGGCACCACCGCGCTGCACCGGTTGCTGGCCGCCGACCCGGGGCATCAGGGCCTGGAGCTGTGGCTCGCGGAGTTCCCGCAACCGCGTCCGCCGCGCGAAACCTGGCCGCAAAATCCGATTTTCGCCGAGCTGGATGCCCGGTTCAAGAAGGCTCATGAGGAGAACCCGGACTACACGGGTCTGCACTACATGACCGCGGACGACGTCGAGGAGTGCTGGCAGCTGCTACGCCAGTCGCTGCACTCGGTGTCTTACGAAACGCTCGCGCACATCCCGACCTACTCTCAATGGCTGTCCCGGCAGGACTGGACGCGGCCGTATCAGCGGCACCGCAAGAACCTGCAGTTGATCGGGTTGAACGAGGCGGAGAAGCGGTGGGTGTTGAAGAACCCGAGCCACCTGTTCGCCCTTGACGCGTTGTTCGCCACGTATCCCGACGCTCTGGTGATCCAATGTCACCGACCCGCGGAGACGATCATGGCGTCGATGTGTTCGTTGGCGCAGCACACCACGGAGGGATGGTCGACGACATTCGTCGGTGAAGTTATCGGTGCCGATGCGCTGGAGACCTGGTCACGCGGCCTCGAGTTGTTCAACACCGAACGTGCCAAACATGATTCGGCTCAGTTCTACGATATGGACTATTCCGACTTCATCGCCGACCCGCTCCGCGAACTCGAGAGGATCTACCGCCACTTCGGCATCGCGTTCACCGACGAGGCGACGACGGCGGCAGAAGACACCCATGCCGAGAGCAAGAAAGGGCCCCGCGCGCCCAAACACACCTACTCACTGGCCGACTACGGTCTGACCGACGAACAGGTCAAGGAGCGGTTCAAAGGGCTGTGAGTGCTCAGGCCGTCGTATTGGCCAATTTCTCAATGCGTTTGAGCGCATCCTGAGCCAGCGACAGCACGTCATAGCCGTTGACCGCCGCGCACGTCGAGATCCGCACGGCCGCGTTGTGTGCGGCGACGAACGCGTTGTCACACGCCCAGTCCGGTGCCTGGAACGAGTAGAGCACGATATCGGGCGAGCCCGAATTCACTTGCGGTAGCAGATGGAAGTGGTACTCGCGGCCGCGCATATCGGTGACGGTGAACGGCACACCGCGGCAGGCTTCGATGGTGCGCTCGGTCTGCCCGAGCGCCTGCTTGGGGTCGAAGCCGGCGTGGTAGACGCCCGCCGCCTCGTCGATCACGACGTCCCTGCTGTCGTTGGTGTCCACCCAATGCCCGCCGTCGGTCGCCGCCGGATCCAGATCGAAGATCAGTGGCGGATCGACCTCTCGCGACATCCCGCTGCACTCCTGCGGTTCGACAGCGACGAACAAGTTGCCGTCCCTGTCCTGGACCTTGTCGCTCAACAGATCTTCGACCTGCAGCGCGGTGATCGGTGCCACCGGCCGTTCCGGCCGCGGCGTGGGCGCCTCGACGTTTCGGTCGCAGCCCGCGACGGCAAGGCTGATCAGCAGGCTAGCCGTCGCCCGGCGAAGGGGCACTGGACATTTCCTCTAGACACCCTTCGGCCACCGCGTGCCTGATGCTGTCGGCGAGCTTCGGGCATGACTTGGCTCGAGCGGACTGGCCGCCGGACTGCCGGATTTCGGCGAAGTACGCGCACCGCTGCGATGCTTCCGTGTTCCACTGCACCGACGTGTGGCCGGGACCTAGCTTTTTGACCTGCACCGCGACGTGACAGAATCGGCAGTCGACGGACACCAGCCCGGACGTCAGATAACGCTCTCGGTCACGCCTGGTGGCCTCCCGCACCGCCGCGGCACGGTGCGGATCCGAGGCGAAATTCGGTGCGCCCGGAGACTTTCGCGCGCCGGTGTCCGCCCGTGCACCGTGCTCGTCGTCATCGTGCGCCCCGTAGAGCTCCAGCATCGACCGCGCCAGTTGGTCGACGTCAGGGGCGTCATCGCGCGCGGTCATCTACGAGCCGGTCTTTTCCTTCTCGGCGGCCTGCTGTTTGAGGTTCTCTTCGACCTCGACGTGCCACTTCTCGTTGGCGGCGGTGGTGTCGATTTCGATCTCGAACCGGTCGGTCATGTCGGGCGTCACGTCCGCGACGTCCACATAGAACTGCTGATACCACCGGCGCATCTGATAGACCGCGCCGTCTTCCTCGACGAGCAGCGGATTCTCGATGCGAGTCTTGTGCTTCCAGATCTCGACGTCCTGCAGGAAGCCCTTGCTGACCCCTTCGGTGAACACCGTCGCCAGCTTCTCGGTGGTGGCCTCGTCCAACCCCTTCGGCTTCTCCACGATCACACCCCATTGCAGCATGAACGAGTTCTGGGTGACCGGGTAGTGGCAGTTGATCAGGATCGACTCGGCTTTGAAGCCGCCGTAGCTGTTGTGCAACCAGTTGATCATGAACGACGGACCGAAGTAGGACGCCTCCGAATCCAGGTGCGCCTCACCGTAAGTGGTGCCCATGTCGTTGACATCCGGGCGGCCGACGTTGTGCAGGTACTGCGACGCGATGTGACCCTCGAACACGTTCTTGAAGTACGTCGGAAGACCGAAATGAATGTAGAAGAAGTGCGCCATATCGGTGACGTTGTCGATGATGTCGCGGCAGTTGGAACCCTCGATCAGAATCGAGTTCCACTTCCAGTCGGTCCATTCGTCGCTGGCAGCCTCCGGGATATCCGGGATGCGCACCTCCGGCTGCGGCGGGTTGCCCTCCTGGTCATGCCAGACGAACAGCAGGCCGCCGCGCACGTCGGTGGTCCACGACCGGGTGCGGGCCAACCGCGGGGTGCGCTTGGCGTAGGGCACGAGCTTGCACTTGCCGTCGCCGCCCCAGCGCCAGTCATGGAACGGGCAGGCGACCTCGTCGCCCTTGATGGTGCCATGCGCCAGGTTGCCGCCCATATGGCGGCAGTAGCCGTCGAGCACTTTGACGTCGCCATGCGAATCGGCGAAGACCACCAACATGGTGCCGAAAATCTCGATGCCGTGCGGTTTGCCGTCCAGGTAGTCCTGGACCGGGCCTAGGCAGTGCCAGCCACGCGCGTACCTGTCCGGCAGCGTGCCGGCGTCGATTTCGCGAATGCCTGCGGTTTCGGTGGTCACCTCTGGTCTCCCAATCTGTGCTCTCTAACTAGAACACGTTACAGTTTTTGCCCCGTGGCGCGCAATCGACGCGGTTGATCGGCCCCACCCGCAAGCGCTCGTCGCTGGGTTACCTGCGGTATATCTAGACGATGCCGTTGTACTCATTCGAGGGCCGATCGCCGACCGTCGATCCAGGCGCGTTCATCGCCCCCACCGCGACGCTCGTCGGCGACGTCCACGTCGAGGCAGGCGCGTCCGTGTGGTTCAACGCGGTCATCCGCGCCGACTTCGCGCCGATCATCGTCCGCGAAGGCGCGAACGTACAGGACTGCTGCGTGCTGCACGCGCCGCCGGGCATCCCTGTCGACGTCGGCCCCGGCGCCACGGTCGCCCACGGGTGCGTGGTGCACGGCGTGCACATCGGCGCTCAGGCGGTGCTCGCCAACCACTGCACGGTTCTCGACGGCGCGGTCATCGGTGCTCGCAGCCTGATCGCCGCGCATTCACTGGTGGTCGGCGGCACCAAGATTCCCGACGAGGTGCTGGTGACCGGCGCTCCGGCGAAGGTGCGCGGGCCGGTCGCGGGCACCGGCGCTCAGATGTGGGTGGACACCAACCCCGGGGCCTATCAGGACCTGGCCCGCCGCTACATGACCGGAATGCGGCCCGTTTCCGAGTAGCGCGCCGTACCGTGGCGCCATGCCCCTGGGCCAAGTCGCCGAACTGTGGCGCTATCCCGTCAAGTCGCTGGGCGGCGCCCGGATCGAGCAGGCCGAGGTCGGCGCCAGGGGAGTCCTCGGTGACCGGCTCTGGGCCGTCCGGGATGTCGAGAAGGACGTCACAGCGTCGGCAAGGCAGCTGCCCGCGCTGCTGACCGCGACCGCCAGGTATGTCGACGCTGTTCCGCCAGAGGCAGGACCGGGAAACGTCCCCGAAGTGGAGATCACCTTCCCGGACGGCACGGCGGTATCGAGCAGCGATCACGCCGTGCACACCAAACTGTCCGAACTGGTCGACCGCGAGGTCGCGTTGACCGCACTGCCGCCGGACACCAGCCTGCACAAGTTGAGTCGCAGGGAACGCTCTGCAACCATGTCGGCCTCATGGTTGCGAGCCGCCTTCGGGCTTTCGGATGACGAGAAGCTGCCGGATCTGTCGATGATGCGAGTCTCCGACATGGTCAACTTCACCCGCTACTCGACACCTCCGGGCATGTTTGTCGACCTGGCTCCGGTGCACGTGTTGACCACGACTAGCCTGGCCACCATCGGCTCCGAACTCGGAACTGATCTGGATGTGCGGCGTTTTCGCCCCAATGTGCTCCTGAAGGTGGCTGACCCCGACGACGGTCTACCGGAATCACATTGGACCGGAGCGCATCTCGCACTCGGTGGCGCGGTCCTCAACGTGGCGATGCCGACGATCCGGTGCGTGGTTCCCAGCCGCGCGCAACCGGGGTTCGCAGTCGACCGGCGCATCACCAAGGCCGTGGCCACGCGCGCCGAACGCTGCCTCGGCGTCTACTGCTGGGTTGACGCCGCAGGCAGTGTTCGGGTCGGTGACGACGTGGCACTACGGCCTGCCACCGCGTCACGACGGCTTGTCGGCGATGTGGGCCGCCGCGCAAAGCGGATCACATTCGGGTTGGTCAACAAGGGAATCGACCGGCTGACGCGCTGACCGAGACCCACTGCGGTCAGAGTCCCGCCGCGGCGTGGTGGTACACGTCGTTCCACTTGAGCTCACGAAGGAAGCCGCGCACGGTGGTGTCGGAATCGATCACCAGCAATTCGGTACTCGTCATCGCGGCAAAGTCCTCGAGCATCTCCGTTCCGACCGCTGTGGTGAGCACGGTGTGGTGGGGCGCGCCCGCGATCAGCCATGCCTCCGCGGCGACGGACCAATTCGGGCGCGGCTCCCAGACCGCGCATGCGACAGGCAACTTCGGTAACGGTGCGTTGGGCTCGACCACTCGAACCTCGTTGGCCACCAGACGGAATCGGGAGCCGACGTCGCTGATGCCCAGGATCACCGCGTCCGAAGGCGCCGCGGTGAAACGCAACCGGACGGGATCCTCGCGGCCGCCGATCGACAACGGATGCACTTCCAGCGACGGCACACCGTCGGCGATGGACGGGCACACTTCCAGCATGTGGGCGCCGAGGACGCGTTCCGCGCCGGCTGTCAGGTCGTAGGTGTAGTCCTCCATGAACGACGTACCGCCGGGCAGTCCTTCGGCCATCACCTTCACCGCCCGTAGCATGACCGCGGTCTTCCAATCGCCTTCGGCGCCGAAGCCGTATCCGTCGGCCATCAGCCGCTGCACAGCGAGGCCCGGCAACTGGCGCAACCCGCCCAGGTCCTCGAAATTGGTCGTGAAGGCACGAAACCCACCAGTTTCCAGGAACTTTCGCAGTCCGGCTTCGATCTGTGCGCCGATTCGAAGCGACGGGTGACGCTCGCCGCCTGGCCGCAACTCGGGTGCCAAGCGATAGGCGTGCTCGTATTCGCGGACCAACTTGTCGACTTCGCTCATGGGCACGCGCTCGACCACTTCGACCAGGTCGTTGACCGGATAGGTGTTGATCGACGCGCCGAAATGCGCTTCGGCCTCGATTTTGTCACCCTCGGTGACCGCGACATTGCGCATGTTGTCGCCGAACCGTGCCACCCGCAGGGTCGCGAGTTCGGCGTTGGCGAGCGCGGCGCGCGTCCACGCGCCGATACGTGACCGGGTGCGCAGATCACTGACATGCCCGGCGACGGTCTTGCGCGCGGTCGACAGCCGTGTCTGGATGTAGCCGAACTCCCGGTCGCCATGCGCGGCCTGGTTCAGGTTCATGAAGTCCATATCGATGCTGTCCCATGGCAACTCGACACCGAACTGGGTGTGCAGATGCAGCAGCGGTTTCTGCAGCGCTTTCAGGCCTCGGATCCACATCTTCGCCGGGGAGAACGTGTGCATCCACGCGATCACGCCGACGCAATGAGCGTTGTCGTTGGCCCGGCGAATCACCGCCGCGATGTTGTCTGAGGTGACGACCGTCGGCACCCACACGATCTTCACCGGAATCTCGGAGCACGCATCGAGCTGTTCGGCGAGCTGACGCGATTGGTCGGCAACCTGGTCAAGGGTGTCCTGGCCGTACATCGCCTGGCTGCCGGTGACGAACCACACTTCGCCGCCGACCATCCGTGAGTCGATCATCGTGGTGAGCCTTCCTCTGCCACGGCCTGCTGGCCGTACACGTTCTGGTATCGGTCGAACAACGCGTTGATGTCCCGGTCGTCGATGCGGTCGAGCGTGCCGAGCTGCCGTCCGATGTGCACAGTGCGCGCGACGTCCTCGACCATGACGGCCGCCTTGACGGCCAAGCGGGCGTTGGCGGCTACGGTGAACGGTCCATGGTTGCGCATCAGCACAGCCGGAGAACGGCTGTCCCGCAACGTCTCAACGATTCCGCGGCCGATCGAGTCATCGCCGATCAGGGCGAACGGCCCGATCGGTATGTCGCCGCCGAACTCGTCCGCGATCATCGTCAGCACGCAAGGAATGGGCTCACCCCGTGCCGCCCATGCGGTGGCATACGTGGAGTGGGTGTGCACGACTCCGCCGACCTCCGGCATGTTTCGGTAGACGTAGGCGTGCGCCGCGGTGTCGGACGACGGAGCGAACTCGCCGTCCACCAGATTGCCGTACAGGTCGCATACCACCATGTCGTCGGGCTTCAGTGCGTCGTAGTCGACACCGGACGGCTTGATCACCATCAGGTCGTGTCCCGGTACGCGGGCCGAGACGTTGCCAGCGGTCCAGATCACCAACTGATACTTGGTCAGCTGCGCATGCAGTGCGCAGACCTCGCGGCGGAGATCCGCGACGGTCGTGTGGACGTCGGATGTGACGGTCATTTGTCTTCCTCGGCTCGTGCGTCGGCGGATATCGCGCGCAGCGTTCGCATCATCGGGTTGCCGCGGCCGAACCAGTCGTGGAGCTTGACGTACTCGGCGTACAGCGCGTTGTACCGCGCGGCGTGGTCGGGGATCGGTGTGTAGGCGTTGCGGGTGCGCCCGCCCATCTGTTTGGCTGCGGCTGGCACGTCCTGGTAGGCGCCCGCAGCCGCGGCGGCATGGATCGCCGCGCCCAGCGCGGGCGCCTGGTCCGAATCAACGGTCGACAGGGGCAATCCCACGACGTCGGTGTAGATCTGCATCAGCAGCCGGTTCTTCAGGAGGCCGCCTCCGACGACGAGTTCGTTGACGGGGACACCGCTGTTGATGAACGTCTCGACGATCATCCGGGTGCCGAAGGCCGTCGCCTCCAGAAGCGCCCGGTAGATGTCCGCACACGTGGTGGCCAACGTCTGTCCGACGATCACGCCCGAGAGCTGATGGTCGACGAGCACCGACCGATTGCCGCTGTGCCAATCGAGGGCGACGAGGCCGTGCTCGCCGACCCGCTGTCCGGCGGCCAGCTCGGTGAGCAGGTCGTGGACGGAGATGTTGCGGGCCTGCGCCTGCTGGTGAACGGACGGCGGAACGCAGTTGTCGATGAACCAGGCAAAGATGTCGCCGACGCCGGACTGGCCCGCTTCGTATCCCCAGTATCCGGCGACGATGCCGCCGTCGACGACGCCGCACATGCCGGGAACATCCTGCAGGACATTCGAATTCAACACGTGACAGGTCGACGTGCCCATGATCGCCAGCAGTTGGCCGGGTTCGAGGGAATCGGCTGCAGCCGCCGTGACGTGCGCGTCGATGTTGCCGACAGCGACCGGTATGCCTGCTGGTAGCCCGGTCCACCCGGCGGCTTCCGCGGTCAGGGTGCCCGCGGCCGCACCGAGCGCGCCGATGGGCTGGTCCAATTTGGTGTCGACGAAGTCGGCGAACTCGGGATGCAATTCCGCCAGGAAATCCCTGGCCGGGTAGTGCCCGTCCTGGAGGATGCCCTTGTAACCGGCACTGCATGCGTTGCGTACGTAGATCCCGCACAGCTGCCACACGATCCAGTCCGCGGCCTCCACCCATCGGTCGATCGCGTGGTAGACCGCGGGGTCCTCTTCGAGGATCTGCAACGCCTTCGCGAACTCCCATTCGCTGGAGATGAAGCCGCCATATCGGCGCAGCCACGGTTCCTTCCGGTCCGCGGCGAGCGCGTTGATCCGATCCGCCTGTGGCTGGGAGGAATGGTGTCGCCACAATTTCGCGTATGCGTGCGGCCGGTCAGCGAAGGCCGATGTCTCCGACAACGGCGTGCCGTCCGCTAGCACAGGAACCATGGTGCATGCGGTGAAGTCGGTGCCTATTCCGATGACGTCATCGGCATCGATCCCGGCTTGCCGAATAGCCTCAGGGACAGCCTGTTTGAGCACCTGGCGGTAGTCTTCCGGTACTTGAAGCGCCCACTCGGCGGGCAATCGGGTCGTGCCGATCGGGAGGGATTGCGTCAGCACACCGTGTTCGTAGTCGTGCAGCGCACTGCCCATTTCCTTGCCGTCGTCGACTCGCACTACGACGGCGCGTCCGGACAGCGTGCCGAAATCGATTCCGACGGTGTATTTCTGACGGGACATCTCGGTCCTCACTTGGTTTCGGTGTGCGGGCGGGTGCTTGCGCGAACGACGAGCTCGGGAGCGAGTAGCGGTGTCGAGGCAGTGACTCCGTCGAGCACGGCAGTCAGCAGTTCGATCGCGCGCTGCCCAACCGCGTGGAAGTCCTGTCTTACCGTGCTCAGCGCCGGATTCAGTAAAGCCGCCTCGGGAACGTCATCGAAGCCGACCAGGCTGACGTCGTCGGGTACAGCGATGCCGGCTTCTGCGAACGCATGCAGGATGCCGATCGCCATCTGGTCGTTGGCGACGAAGACGGCGGAGAAGTCCTGGTAACGGGCCAACTCTCGGCCGATCTCATAGCCACGCTCCGGACTCCAGTCACCCTCGAGGTCGGCCCGGACCGGCAGACGCGCTGCCTGCATGACCTCGATGTAGCCGGCGCGACGGGCACGTGCCTCGGTCCACGTCAGGGGGCCACTCACATGAACGATGTCGCGGTGGCCGCGATCCACCAGATGGCGTGTCGCCAATCGGGCGCCTTCGGTTTGGTCGACACCAACGCTGAGGCCACGACCGGTCAGTTCACCCTCGACGACGATCAGCGGGATGGTGACGGCCTCCGAGCGTACGACGGCAAGCGCGTCCTGTTGCGTGACGATCATGACGATCGCCTCCACCGATTGGCGACCGAGATAGTCGAGTGCACCGCGTAATTCGTCGTGTGTGACCGCGGCGAGCGTCACCAGGCTGGTGAAGTAACCCGCGGCCCTTGCGGCGTCCTGGATCGAGAACTGGATGCTGGTCGGTCCGTAGAGGGCGGTGTTGCTGCCAATGATCCCGATGGTCTTGGATCGTCTGGTGACCAGAGCGCGGGCGGCGGTGTTCGGACGATAGTCGAGGTGGGCAATCGCGCGTTCCACCCGCTCGCGAGTACTGGGCCGGATGCTCGTCGAGCCGTTGATGACACGTGACACGGTCTGATGCGAGACACCGGCAAGCCTGGCGACATCCGCCATCACAGGGCGGCGCGGGGTCGGCTCCGCCGTCACCGGGTGTTCCTCACCAGCACGCGCTGCACCAGCACGAACACCAACAGCAGTAGACCGGTCATGATCCTGGTCCAGTAAGAGTCGAGATTCTCGGCGGTGACGAACACCTGGATGGTGCCTAGCACGAGTACACCGATCAGCGAGCCAAGCACGAAACCGACGCCACCGGAGAGCAATACGCCACCGATCACCGCAGCGGCGATTGCGTCGAGTTCGAGCCCGATGCCGTTGAGGCTGTAGCCGGACAGCTTTTGCACACCCAGCAGCAAACCGGCCAGTGCGGCGCAGAAGCCACTGATCACGTACACCGAGATTTGGGTTCGCGCGGCGGCAAGGCCCATCAACTGAGCCGACTGCCGGTTGCCGCCGATCGCGTAACACGTTCGCCCGAAGCGGGTTTCGTGCAGTACATATACCGCCACCGCTACGACGATCAGCGCGATGACAACGGTCCAACGGATGAACTTGTCTTCATACAGGTACAGATATTTCAGGCCGAGCGCCCGCATCAACGGGTCCTTGATCGGCAGAGTGTCGACGCTGATCACGTAGCAGAGCCCGCGGGCGAGAAACATTCCAGCGAGGGTGACGATGAACGGCTGAACGTCGAACAGTTCGATGATTGTGCCCATCAACAACCCGAGCACCGTGCCGACGAGTAACACCGTCAGCATCGCGATTGGGGCGGGCCAACCGGATTGGAGGGTTTTGGCCAGCAGCACCGTCGACAGCGCGACGACGGAGCCGACACTCAGATCGATGCCGCCGGTCAGGATCACGAACGTCATCCCGACCGCCAGCACGATCAGGTGCGCGTTGTCGACGAGCAGGTTCAGGAACACTTGGCCGGGGCTGGCGAACTGATAGCGCACGACGACAGTGCCGAAGAGTGCCACAAACAGGACGAGGGAAGCGGCCGGGGACAGATACCGCCCCCGGAAACGTTCGGCCATCATGGACATGTCGACGGGGCGGCGACGCAGAACCTGGGTGCTCACGACGCCGCCACCTTGTCCGTGTCTCTTGCGGGTGCGACATCCTCGGTGCCCGCCACCGCGGGTTGCTTTACCTCACCGCGGCCTCGCCGCAGCAGTCGCCGGAACTTCGGAGCTTGCATCAGGCAGACGGCGATGACGACCACCGCCTTGAAGACCAGAGTGGTTTCCGGCGTTATACCCGCGGTGTAGACCGTGGTGGTCAAAGTCTGGATGATCAAGGCGCCCAGAATCGTTCCTGTCAGGCTGAAGCGACCACCGAGCAGTGATGTGCCGCCGATCACCACCGCCAGGATCGCGTCCATCTCGATCCACAGCCCGGCGTTGTTGGCATCGGCGGCAGAGATGTTGGAGGCGATCATCAAGCCGGCGACGCCC
Organism: Mycobacterium sp. ACS1612; assembly: GCF_001667505.1. Taxonomy (GTDB): domain Bacteria; phylum Actinomycetota; class Actinomycetes; order Mycobacteriales; family Mycobacteriaceae; genus Mycobacterium. The sequence continues at coordinate 191,581 of NZ_LZHZ01000004.1, read as the reverse complement.
GCGCACAGCGCACTGAACACGTAGACGGCGAACACGATCGTCCGGTTCCGCACGCCGGCCAACCGACTGGCCTCGGGGTTGACGCCGATGGCCTCCAATAGCATGCCGAGCGCACTGCGGCGCGTGACGAGTCCGACGACGGCGAACACGGCCAGGCTGACCAGGATCGCCACCGGAAGTCCCATGACGTAGCCGGCGCCGAGAACTTTGAACGGATCGCTGCTGACGGTGACGATCTGGCCTCCCGTGACCAGCAGCGCGATGCCGCGACCAGCGGTCATCAGCACCAGCGTGGCGATGATCGGTTGAATCCCGAAGCTCGACACCAGGATTCCGTTCCACAACCCGAGCCCGACGGCGACGCCGAGCGCGATCAGCATCGCGGTGGTGACGGCCAGCACACTGCTCCCGTCCGGCGCCGATGCGATGTGGGCGCAGGCCAGCGCCCCGGCGATGGCAACCACTGCGCCGACCGACAGGTCGATACCGCGAGATGCGATGACGAGCGTCATCCCCAGCGCGACGAGCATGGTCGGTGCGCCGTTGCGCAGGATGTCGATCAAGCTGCCGTAGAGGTGGCCGTCTTGTACCCGGATGGTCAAGAAAGCCGGTGTGAGAACGACATTGAGGGCGAGCAGTGCAATCAATGCCAGGACCGGCCATGCGAGGGGCGAGGCCAACAGACGGCGTGTCACTGTTGGGCTCCGCTCGCGATAAGCCGGGTGAGCTCCGAAACCGGACAGCCGCCGTCGATCTGGGCGATGTTGTGTCCATCGCGCATCAACGCGATGCGATCGCTGATGCGGGTGACCTCGTCGAGTTCGGCCGAGATGAACAGCACGGCCATACCGTCGGCGGCCAGTTCAGTGACGAGCTTTTGGATCTGGGCCTTGGCGCCGACGTCGATGCCGCGGGTGGGCTCGTCGAGAATGAGCAGCTTGGGCTGGGTGATCAGCCAGCGCGCCAACAGCACCTTCTGTTGATTGCCGCCACTGAGGTTTCTGATCAGCGCGTTTGGGTCCCGAGGGCGGATGTCGAGCATGTCCATGTACCCGCGGACCAACCTGGTCTTGGCCTTCGCCGACAGCGGCCTGGCGAAGCCCCGTCGGGCTTGCAGCGCCAACACCAGGTTGTCCCGCACGCTCAGATCGCCGACGATTCCCTCACGCTTGCGATCCTCTGACGTGAACCCGAAACCGTGCCAGATCGCCGCCCGCGGCGAGCGCAGCCGCGCCGGTTTACCGTTGACGCTGATCTGTCCGCTCGTCGGTCTGTCCGCTCCGAACAGCAGGCGCGCGAATTCCGTTCGGCCAGAGCCGAGTAGCCCCGCGAGCCCGACCACCTCCCCGGAGGAGATGTCGAGGCTGACGGGATGGACCCGTGGCGCACGGCCGACGGCCTCGGCGCTGACAATCGGTGCGGCGATGTCGTTGCGGTGGGCGCCCGGCTGGGCATCGCCGATTTCGTCGAGCACATCGAGCTCCCTGCCGAGCATCGCGGTGACCAGCTGGTGGCGATTGAAGTCGGCGGTCAGGTACTCGCCGACCCGCTCCCCGTTGCGCAGCACCGTCATTCGATCGGAGATCTCGTAGACCTGATCGAGAAAGTGCGAAACGAAGAGCACCGCCGTGCCGCTGTCGCGCAACTGCCGGATCACCCTGAACAACTCGGCGACCTCGTCGGCGTCCAGGCTCGACGTCGGCTCGTCGAGGATCAGCACACGTGCTGAAACAGCGGTGGCCCGTGCGATCGCGACGAGTTGCTGGACTGCGACCGGATGCGTGCCCAGTGTCGACCGCGGGTCGATGTCGAGTTCAAGGTGCGATAGGAGCTCCCGGGCACGACCATTGAGCGCTCGATGGTCGATGCGACCAAATCGGCGTGGTTCGCGACCCAGCAGAATGTTCTCCGCGACCGTCAGATTGGTGCACAGGTTGACCTCCTGGTACACCGTGCTGATCCCGGCCTCTTGCGCCTGCCGCGGCCCAGAGAATCGGCACGGAACACCCGCCACGGCAATGCTGCCCCCATCTATGTCATAGACACCGGTGAGCGCCTTGATGAGAGTCGACTTCCCTGCGCCGTTCTCACCCATCAAGGCGTGCACCTCGCCAGGCAACAATCGCAGCGTCACGCCGTCGAGTGCCTTCACTCCGGGAAAGCTGACGCTGACATCACACATCTCGACCACAGGAGCCCGCTGCTCGGCGATGGGTGTCGATGACATGGTGACTCGCTTCTGTAACGCTTCGCGGTGCGCTCAGTACTTGCGATCGGGTAGGGCCGCAATGGCCTGCTGCTGATCGAATGTCTTGTCGGGAACAACAACTCGCGGCGGCACGCTCTCGCCTGCTACCACCTTCTTGGCCAGGTCCATCAGTTGCGGCCCTAGCAGGGGATTGCACTCGACGAGGAAGTTGAACTTGCCGTCGGCCAGGGCCTGCATGCCGTCGTGGGTGGCGTCGACCGCGACGATCTTGACGTCCTGCCCCGGCTTGAGGCCGGCCGCCTCGATGGCCTCTACCGCGCCAAGGCCCATATCGTCGTTCTGGGCGAAGACGACATCGATCTTCGGATGCGCCTTCAAGAAGGCCTCCATCACCTGCTTACCGCCAGACCGGGTGAAATCGCCTGTCTGCGAGGCGATCACCTTCAGGTTTGGATTGGCGGCGATGGCTTCAGAGAAGCCCTTGCTTCGGTCGATGGCGGGGTCGGCACCGGTGGTCCCCTGCAGTTCGACGATGTTGACCGGGCCGGGCGCGGCGGCGTACTGCTTGACCATCCAGTCGCCTGCGCGCCGGCCTTCCTCGACGAAGTCGGCGCCGACGAACGTCTTGTAGACGTCGGTTTCCTGTGTATCGACAGCGCGGTCGGTGAGGATCACCGGGATCTTGGCGTTCTTCGCTTCCAACAGCACCGCGTCCCAACCGGTCCGGACGACAGGACTGAATGCGATCACGTCGACGTGTTGCTGGATGAACGAGCGGATGGCCGAGATCTGGTTCTCCTGTTTGCCGTTGGCATCGGAGAACTTCAAGTCGACATTGGCCGCCGCCGCGGATTCCTGGATGTTCTTGGTGTTCGCGGTGCGCCACCCGCTTTCCGCACCTACCTGAGCGAAGCCCATCGTGATCTTGCCATCGGTGGCCGACCCGCCAGGTGCCGGACCGCTTCCACAGCCCACCATCGTTGCTGCGAGCAGCGCACCCAGCGCCACTGCAAGGGTTCTCTTCACCGCAACTCCTCACTTGTTCGGTTGCCGAAGTCGGTCGCTGCGGGCCGGGTCGGCATGCCTGCGCATCGCACCTGCGGGTGTGACCGGCATTACAGTGCGAGGATGTTAGCGTTAACACTCTGAGCGTGTCAACGGTCGGGATCGCGTAGTTCCTCAGGCCGCCTGAGGGCCGTGCCTGCGCCGCACAATTTGCCAAGATGGCAGGTCAACGGGCAATTCCCGCGAAGTTGTTGACAAGCCAGTGAAGTGGCTCACATACTAACGCCCGGCATGTTAACGCTCACATTCTGACCGGCCGCGCATGAGCGCGCCGAGCGTCCCCCGAAGGAGGATCTCGTGAGGAAGTTGATCTGGCTCGCCGTAGTGGCGGTGCTGGCCACGCTGGTTCTCTCGGGCTGCGGTCGGTCCACGGACACCGCCGCCCCCGGCGGCGGGGAGAAGGGCACCGTGGGCATCGCGATGCCCACGAAATCGTCGGAGCGCTGGGTCGCTGACGGCAAGAACATGGTGGACCAGTTCCAGGCGTTGGGCTACACCACCGACCTGCAATACGGCGACGACGTCGTTCAGAACCAGGTGTCGCAGATCGAGAACATGATCACCAAGGGCGTCAAACTCCTGGTCGTCGCGCCGATCGACGGTTCGTCGCTGACCACGACCCTGCAACACGCCGCGGATGCGAAGATTCCGGTGATCAGCTACGACCGGTTGATCAAGGGGACGCCGAACGTCGACTACTACGCGACGTTCGACAACTTCAAAGTCGGTGTGCTGCAGGGTAACTACATCGTCGACAAGCTCGGTCCGGCGCAGGGCAAGGGACCGTTCAACATCGAACTGTTCGCCGGCTCACCCGATGACAACAACGCCACCTACTTCTTCGACGGCGCCATGAGCGTGCTCAAGCCCTACATCGACAGCGGAAAGCTGGTGGTCAAGAGCGGCCAGACCTCGTTCGACCAGATCGCGACGCTGCGGTGGGACGGGGGGTTGGCCCAGTCGAGAATGGACAACCTGCTGAGCCAGGCCTACACCACGGCCAGGGTCGATGCCGTGCTGTCGCCGTACGACGGGATTTCGCGCGGCGTGCTCTCAGCACTGAAGAGCGCAGGCTACGGTAACGCGGCGAAACCGCTGCCCATCGTCACCGGGCAGGACGCCGAGTTGGCGTCGGTGAAGTCCATCGTGGCAGGGGAGCAGACGCAGACCGTGTTCAAGGACACCCGTGAGCTCGCGAAGGCCGCGGTGCAGGAGGCCAATGCCGTACTCACGGGCGGGAAACCGGAAGTCAACGACACGACGACGTACAACAACGGCGTCAAGGTCGTCCCGTCGTACCTGCTGCAACCGGTCAGTGTCGACAAGTCGAACTACAAGGCGGTGCTGGTCGATTCGGGCTACTACACCGACGCCCAGGTGCAATGACGTCGACGCTGTTGGAGATGCGGGGTATCACCAAGCAGTTTCCCGGTGTCACCGCCCTCTCCGGTGTCGACCTGACCGTGAAGGCCGGTGCCATTCACGCCATCTGCGGTGAGAACGGGGCGGGCAAGTCGACCTTGATGAAGGTGCTCAGCGGCGTCTACCCGCATGGGGACTACGACGGCCAGATCCTCCTCGACGGGCAGGTCTGCGGCTTCAAGGACATTCGGTCCAGTGAGCGGGCCGGTATCGCGATCATCCACCAGGAACTGGCGCTGGTGCCCTACCTGTCGATAGCCGAAAACGTGTTCATGGGCAACGAAATCAGGCGCCGTGGGGTGATCGACTGGGAACGTACCCTTGTCGAGGCGCAGAACCTGCTCGACCGGGTGGGGCTGCAGGAGAGCCCGCAGACCCGGGTGGCCGACATCGGAGTGGGTAAGCAGCAGTTGGTGGAGATCGCCAAGGCGCTGTCGAAGAAGGTGCGCCTGCTGATCCTGGACGAACCGACCGCAGCGCTAAACGATTCCGACAGTCGCCACCTGCTCGACCTGATCGTGGACCTGCGGGACCAGGGAATCACCTCGATCATCATCTCGCACAAGCTCAACGAGGTGATGGAGGTGGCCGACACCGTCACCATCCTGCGGGACGGCCACACCATCGAGACGATCAGCGTCGACCAAGAACTGACCGAAGACCGCATCGTGCGCGGCATGGTCGGGCGCGACCTCACGCATCGATTTCCGCCCCGCCCCGACCACGAGATTGGTGACGTCGCTTTCGCGGTGGCGAACTGGACGGTCCTCCATCCCATCGACCAACATCGCAAGGTCGTCGACGACGTGTCGCTGAATGTGCGGGCCGGTGAGATCGTGGGTATCGCCGGACTGATGGGCGCGGGCCGTACTGAACTCGCCTTGAGCGTGTTCGGCCGGTCGTACGGAAAGTACGTCAGCGGTAGGGTCTTCAAAGGCGACCGCGAGGTCAGCACCCGTACCGTGTCGGACGCTATCGACAACGGTATCGCCTACGCGACCGAGGATCGCAAGCATCTGGGCCTGAACCTGATGGACAGTATTGCCGAAAGCATCACGCTGCCGTCGCTGCGCAAGGTCAGCACGCGCGGCATCGTCGATCAGCACGAGGAAGTCAGCGTCGGGGAGCGGTTCCGCGCCTCGATGAGAATCAAGGCATCGTCGGTTTCGGCGATCACGGGCAAGCTCTCGGGCGGGAACCAGCAGAAGGTCGTACTCAGCAAGTGGCTGTTCACCGACCCTGACGTACTGATTCTCGACGAGCCGACCCGCGGTATCGATGTCGGTGCGAAGTACGAGATCTACACGATCATCAACGAACTCGCGGCACGTGGTAAGGCCGTGCTCGTCATCTCGTCGGAATTACCTGAACTCCTCGGCATGTGCGACCGCATCTATGCGCTCAGCCAGGGACGGTTGACCGGCGAGGTGACGCGTGCCGATGCGACGCAGGAAACCCTGATGCGGTACATGATGAAAGGACGTGCCTAGGTGACGACCACCGTCGAGCAGGCGTCTGAAAAGCCCGCGGCGCAACCAGAGTCCAGTGAGCCGACCCCGCCCGGTCTGCGCCAGCGCGTTTCGGGCTTCTTGTTGTCCCATGTGCGGCAGTCCGGCATGGTGGTGGCGCTGGCCGCCATTGTGTTGCTGTTCCAGATCTGGACCGGCGGCATTCTGCTCAAACCGCTGAATGTCACCAACATCATTCAGCAGAACGGCTACATCCTGGTCCTCGCGATCGGCATGGTCATCGTGATCATCTCCGGCCACATCGACCTGTCAGTGGGATCCATCGCCGGCTTCATCGGCGCGATGTCCGGAGTCCTCATGGTGCGCAACGACATGCCGTGGTTGCTGGGGGTGACGGTGTGCGTGGGCATCGGCGCGCTGATCGGCGCTTGGCAGGGCTTCTGGATCGCCTACGTCGGCATCCCGTCTTTCATCGTCACGCTCGGCGGCATGCTGGTGTTTCGTGGTGCGACGCAGTATCTGCTCGAAGGTCAGTCCATCGCTCCGATGCCACGCGGACTCGAGCAAGTCAGCAGTGGATTTCTACCCGAGATCGGGACCAACGCCGTCTACCACTGGCCCACAGTCATTCTCGGCGCCGGCATCACGGTGGCCGCGGTGGTGGTGCAGATCCGTCGCCGGAACTCGCAAGTCCGCCACGGACAGAGAGTGACGGGCACGGCGATCTTCACCGCCAAGTGCGCTGCGATCGTCGCGGCGCTGGCGGCGTTCACGTTGCTGCTCGCCAGCTACCGCGGTGTGCCGATCGTCGGCATCATCCTGGTGGTGCTGACCTTGATCTACGCGTTCGTCATGCGCAACACCGTTCTCGGGCGCCGGGTGTACGCCGTCGGCGGAAACTCCGCGGCCGCACGCCTTTCCGGCATCCGCAACCAACGTGTCACGCTGTTGGTGTTCGTCAACATGGGGATGCTCGCCGCCGTCGCGGGGCTGTTGTTCGCTGCCAGGTTGAATTCCGCGACGCCGCAGGCCGGTATCAACTTCGAACTCGAGGCCATCGCGGCGGCATTCATCGGCGGCGCGTCGTCCAGCGGTGGGGTCGGCACGGTGTTCGGCGCGATCGTCGGCGGCCTGGTACTGGGCGTGTTGAACAACGGCATGTCCATCCTCGGCATCGGCAGTGATATCCAGCAAGTGATCAAGGGCCTCGTGCTGCTGGTCGCCGTCGGATTCGACGTGTACAACAAGCGCAAGGGCGGTCGCTAGCTTCGTCGAGTGCTCTGCCTCACGACGAGTTGTGCGGGCACCAGCACCGGTTGAACGTCGGCGGGTGCGGAGTCGCTATGTTCGATTCGGGCGACGAGCATTTCGACGCTGGTGCGGCCTACAGTGCCGAAATCCTGACGGACGGTGGTCAGCGGCGGCGAGTAGAACTCCGCTTCCGGCACATCGTCAAACCCCGCGACCAGGACGTCGTCGGGTACAGCGCGACCGGCTTCGGCGAATGCGCGCAATACGCCCAGGGCCATCTGATCGTTTGCGACGAACACCGCCTCGACATCTGTGCGGTGCGCGAGCACGATGCCTGCCTGGTACCCGGATGCGGGCGACCAATTGCCTTGCAGCGGTTCGGGAACGGAGCGTTTGGCGTCGGTCAACTCCGCACGCCAGCCGGCCATCCTGGCCTCCGTTTCCGTCCACCCCTCGGCGCCGGTCACATGCCACACGGTCAATGCGCCTTGGTCGAGCAGGTGCCGGGTGACCTGCCGGGCACCGTCGAACTGATCGACGCTCACCACAGGAAGGCCAAGTCCGCCGGTGGCGTCGACGGCCACCACGGGCATGTCGCGACGCAATCGCGAGAGCGCTTCGCGCGTCTCGGAAAGCGGTGCGATCACCACCACACCTTCCACCGCTTGTTCAGCCAATCGGTTCAACGTCCTCGGCAGCGTGGTGCCGTCGATGGTGGACTCGCTGGCCACGCTGACGAAGTAGCCCGCGCTGCGGGCGGCATGCTCGATGGCGTAGAGCATGCTGGCCGGTCCGTACAGTGTGCTGTCAAAGCAGATGACTCCCAGCGTGTTTGACCGGTGTGTCGCAAGCGCACGCGCCGCCAGATTGCGGTGGTAGCCGAGTTCGTCGATCGCGGCGTTCACCCGACGGCGAGTCGACTCCTTGACGGCGGCCGAGTCGTTGAGCACGCGCGAGACGGTCTGATGCGAGACGCCCGCCGCCTTGGCGACGTCGAACATGTTGACCGGCCGACCCTCACGACGCCGCCCGGGTCCCTCGACGCTGCCCGCCATTCGATGCGACCCCTCTCGTGTCGGCGAGGACAAGGTTTGCTGTCGCATAGTAGTCGGAATGTGAGCGCTCACGGGCCTTTGATCGCCCAAATGTTAACGCTAACATTGAGCCATGTCAGGCTCGATGACCGTCGCACGTCTACATGGTGTGCGCGATATCAGAATCCACACCGAACCCGTTCCCTCCGTGGCACCGGGGGAAGAACTGGTACGCATCACCGCGGTGGGACTGTGCGGATCCGACTTGCACTGGTTCACCGAAGCGGGCATCGGCGACGCGAGGCTGACGCGACCGCTGGTGCCAGGCCACGAGTTCGCCGGTGTCATCGAAAGCGGTCCGCGACGTGGTCTGCCTGTCGCGGTGGACCCGGCGCTGCCGTGTCGGCAATGCGAGATCTGTATGGGCGGCTACCGGAACCTCTGCCCTGATGTCGTCTTCGCCGGCCACGGCGACGAGGATGGCGGCCTGCGGCAGTTTCTGAGTTGGCCGTCGTGGGCACTTCATCCACTGCCGGACACCATGAGCGGCGCAGACGGCGCGATGCTCGAGCCTCTCGGTGTGGCGCTGCACGCTTTGGACCTGGGCCACTTGCGATTTGGGTCGACCGTCGCCGTCATCGGCGCTGGGCCGATAGGCCTTTTGTTGGCGCAGGCCGCGAGGCGTGCCGGGGCGGCGCGTGTCGTGGCGGTCGAGCCACGCGCGCATCGCAGGGACGCTGCCAAACGACTTGGCGCCGATGTCGTGCTCGACGTAGCAGGTCCGGCCGACGACATCGGCGCGGATGTGGTGTTCGAACTGGCCGGGACGGACGAGGCGGTCGAGATCGCCATCCGCGCGGCAAGACCGGGCGCCAGGGTGGTGTTGGGCGGGATACCCGACGGTGATCGCACGTCGTTTCAGGCGTCGATGGCTCGTCGTAAGGGTCTGACGCTGGCGTTGGTCCGGCGGATGAACGAGGCGTACCCGCGCGCGATTCGGCTTGTGCAGCAAGGCCTGATCGACGTCTCGTCGATCGTGTCGCACCGGTATCCGATCGACAGCGCAGCAGAGGCTTTCGCGGTGGCCGCCGACAGAGAGGGCCTCAAGGTCGTCATCGAGCCCTGACGCCGTCGTCGTAGCGGATCGCCCACGACATCGACCAGCACTCGCCGGGCGCAAGCCACCGCAGTCCTTCGCCGCTGTTGAGCGCATCCGCAGGTGCGGTCATCGGTTCGACGGCGACGGCGGTGATCGTGTCACCCGCCTGCGGGAACTCGCGAGTGATGAAGACTTGTAGATAGCCGAATTGCTGGTCCGCCCACAGGGATACGGTTCGGCCGTCGGGTGTGCTCAACCAGTGGGTGCTTCCACCTCCGGTGATGGTCAGCCCAGACCAGGCGTCGTCCAGGTCGAGGTCGGCCACCAGTCGCCCTGCGCGCAGATCCCATTTCGTGCCGTCGACAGGCGTGACGCCGATCGGATTGAGGCGGTCGTCGACGTCGATGTGGCGATCGGCCGATACGGTCAAGGTGAGCGTGTCTGTCGGTACGTCACCAAGAGCGAGGAACGGGTGAGCGCCGACTGCGACTGGGGCACAGTCGGATCCGACGTTTCGAACCGTGTGCATCACCTGCAAGCCATCGGCGACGAGGGTATAGCGAACCGCGGTGTCCAACCGAAACGGATAGCCGTTCTGCGGGAACACCTGTGCGCGCAGTGTGATCGAACGATCGCTGCGCTCGACGACCTGATACGGCGCGTGCTGCAGGAGGCCGTGCAAGGCATTGCCCCGCGGAGGCTCGGTGATGTCGAGTTGCATCGTCTGCCCGCGGTGAATCCATCGTCCGTCGCGGACCCGGTTCGGCCAGGGCACCAGCACGATGCCGGATCCGAACGGCGGTGGGGCGTCGTCCTCGTAGCCGGCGGTGAGTTGCACACCGTCGACGGACAGGTGGCGGATCGCGGCGGCGACCTCGGTGACGACCGCGCGCACGGAGCGTCCGGAGGCCCGCAGGTTCAACTCGTGCTGTTCGCCGAGCGCCGACCATGGCTGAAATGACACTACGCAATGTTAGCGCTAACACTGCGCAGCGCTAGGAAATCTTGCGCGCGCTCGCGGTGGCCTTGTCGAGTTCCCAATAGGCCCGCAGCGCAACGATCTTTCCCGCGTCGTTCACCCGGTAGGTGAACACCCCTTCGGCGGTGACCTCGTACCCGGCGGCCTTGATCAGGATGTGGCCGACGTTGGCTTCCTCGTTGCCGCACTGATAGGCCTTCTCGAAGTGGAAGGTGAGATCGCTCGGCGCGATCGCCATGTCGTAGAACCTGGCGATGGCTTCCTTGCCGCGGTGGCCCTTGCCCTCCGGGTCGAAGTGCGACGGCCCGATCGGGTCCTCGACGATTGCGTCGTCGGCGAACACCGCAAGCCACGCCGCTTTGTCATGGGCCATCGCCGCTTCGCGGGATCCCCTGCCAGCCAGGTGGACTGGTGAGTCGGTCACTGCTGCCAACCCGAGTGGATGAAGGTGTCGGCGAACCGCTTCAGCGAATCCTTCTTCTGCTCGATGGGCGCGTCGAAGCCATGGCCGTCAAAGATCCACGGAATGACGATGTTGTCGGTGACGCCCGCTTCGGCGAGTTCGCGGTGCCCGTCGACGTCGAACTTGTCAATGCACACCGCCTGGAACTCGAACGGCACGTCGGCGCGGCCGTATTCGGCGAGCAAAGCCTGCAGTTTGCCGATGATCTCGGCGAGTTGGTCGCAGGTCAACATCGCGCTTGTCCACCCATCGCCGACGCGGGCGGCCCGCCGCAACGCGACATCGGTGTGCCCACCGACATAGAACGGCACCGGCTTGCTCGGCGCGGGGCTCATCTGCAGCTTGTCGAAGTCATAGAAGTCGCCGTGGAATTCCACCATGCCGCCGGCGAGGACGAGCTTGATCACTTCGATCATCTCGTCGACGCGCTTGCCGCGCTTGGCGTACGGCACCCCGCACCACTCGAATTCCTCAGGTGCCCAACCGATACCGACACCGAACCCGAACCGGTTGTTCGTCAGATTGGCCACCGAGCCGACCTGCCGCGCCAGCAATAGGGGATTGCGGGAGCTCAGCTTCATCACGTTGGTATAGAACCGCAGCGTCGACGTCACCGCACCCATCGCGCCTGCGACGATCAACGGATCAGCCCACGGGGTGTCCTGGTTCCACATCCGCGATCCGTCGGCGGTGTACGGGTAATCGGCCGACTGCTTCTCCATGTAGAAGATCGAATCTGGCAGCGCGATCGAGTCGAACCCGACTTCCTCCGCGGTCTTGGCGATTTCGACCAGTTGCTCGATCGGGCTCATCGCCACGCTGACCGTGTACTTCACGGCTTATCGGCTCCGACGACCCACATCGAGTAATACTGCGCGCCACCGCCATACGCGTGACCCAATGCCTTGCGCGCCCCGGGCACCTGGTGGTCGCCGGCCTTCCCCATGACCTGGATCGCGGACTCCGCGAACCGGATCATCCCCGACGCGCCGATCGGATTGCTCGACAGCACGCCACCCGAGGCGTTGAGCGGAATACGTCCGGTGATCTCGGTTTCGCCCGCCTCGGTGAGCTTCCAGCCTTCGCCTTCGGGGGCGAAGCCGAGGCTCTCCAGCCACATGGGTTCGTACCAGGAGAACGGCACGTACACCTCGGCCGCGTCGATTTCGTCGATGGGGCTCTTGATCCCGGCATCCCGCCACAGCGCGGCAGCGGCGTCGCGACTGGCCTGCGGGTTGACCTGATCGCGTCCCGCGTAGGCCAGCGGTTCGGTGCGCAACGAGGTGGCGTGGATCCACGCGACGGGGTGGCCGTCGGCGACCCGGGCATCCGCGGCGGCCTCGTCACCGATCACCATCGCCGCGGCGCCGTCTGACGAGGGACACGTCTCGTCGTAGCGGATTGGGTCCCACAGCATCGGGGACTCCATCACCTTCTCGACGGTGATGTCGGGCTGGTGTAGGTGTGCCAAGGGATTCTTGGCGCCGTTGCGGCGATCCTTCACCGCCACGATCGCGCCGATGTGATTGGGGGCGCCGGAGCGGCGGATGTACGCGCGGATATGCGGGGCGAAGTAGCCGCCCGCGCCCGCGCCGACCGGTTTGGTGAACGGCACAGGAATGCTCAACGCCCACATGGCGTTCGACTCCGACTGCTTCTCCCACGCCATCGTCAGCACGCGCTTGTACTTGCCGGACTGCACCAGGCTGGCCGCGACAACGGCCGTCGAACCGCCCACCGAACCCGCCGTGTGTACCCGGATCAGCGGCTTGTTCGTCGCACCGGTGGCGTCGGCCATGAACAATTCGGGCATCATCACGCCCTCGAAGAAATCGGGCGCCTTACCGACCACCACGGCGTCGATGTCGTCGAACGTCGAACCGGAATCCTCCAGCGCTCGATCGATGGCCTCACGGACCAGGCCGTTCATCGACACGTCGTGGCGCTTGGCGACGTATTTCGTCTGCCCGGTGCCCAGCACCGCGGCGAGTTGCTTGGCCACTATTTCCCCTCCAGGACCGCGACGAGATTCTGTTGCAGCGCGGGGCCGCTCGTGGCGTGCGCGAGCACGCGCTGGGCGGAACCGTCGAAGATGTGCTGTGCGGCAAAGCCGATACGCTCCAGCCCGGCAGAGAACATCGGGTTGGCTGCCAGCGCGCCGCCGGACGGATTCACCTTGGTATTGTCAGTCAGCCCGATCGCTTCTTTCAGGATCAATTGCTGGTGGGTGAACGGCGCGTAGATCTCCGCGACGTCGATGGATGCGGTGTCACCGCCGGTAGCCGCCTTGGCTGATGCCGCCGTCGAGGGCGAGGTGGTCAGGTCGCGGGCGCCGAGGATCGGCGTTTCGATACGGTGCTCGAATCCCGTGATCCACGCCGGATTTTCCCGCAACTCACGGGCCCTGTCACCTGCCGCCAGCACGATTGCCGATGCGCCGTCGGTGATCGGCGCGATGTCGTGACGTCTCAGCGGGTCGGCGAAGTAGGGGCGGGACAGCAGCTCGTCGATGCTCTTGGCAGGCTTCTCGGAATCGGTGCGTCCCGCTGCAGCAAAGGAATCCAGCGCCACCCGGGCCATGTCCTCGGCCGTCCACTTGCCCGTGTCCAGCCCCATGCGCGCCTGCAGGCCTGCCATCGACACCGAATCCGGCCACAGGGGCGCGACGGTGTAGGGGTCGGTCTGCAGCGCCAGCACCCGCCGCAGCGTGCCCGCCGACGACTTGCCGAATCCGTACACCAGCGCCGTCTCCACCTGGCCCGTCAGCAGCTTGATGTAGGCCTCGTACAGTGCCCACGCCGCGTCCATCTCGACGTGCGACTCGTTGATCGGCGGCACCGCGCCGATCGAGTCGATTGCTGAGATGAACGAGAATGCCCGGCCTGCAAGGTAATCCGACGAGCCCGAGCACCAGAACCCGATGTCGGTCTGCTGCAGACCGAGCTCGTCGTAGAGCTTGTGGAAACACGGCATCAGCATCTCGACGCCGTTGGTGGTGCCGTCGGTCCGGCGGACGTGGGGTGCATGCGCGAAGCCCACCACTGCAATGTCAGTCATCAAACGGATCCCTTACAGGTGGTGCTTGTAGGTGTCATAATCGGCGTCGGGCTCACCCGTCGGCCGGAAGTAGTCGATGTTGTCGATGCCGAGACCCCATTCCTCGCGGGGCTTCCACACCGCTTGCACTCGCATGCCCATCCGCACGTCAGCCGGGTCGATCTCGGTGACCAGGTGCAGGAACGGGATGTCGGCGCCGTCCAGCAGCACGTACGCCGCGACATAGGGCGGCTTGATGCGCTGGCCGGGGAACGGAATGTTGATGATGGCGAACGTGGTGACCGTGCCCTTGTCGGGCAATTCGACGAACTGGTCGAGTTCCAGGCCGGTGGCCGGATCGGCCTCCTTGGGCGGGAAGTACACCTTGCCGGTGTCGCCGGTGCGCGCGCCGAGCAGCTTGCCCTCCTCGAGTGCGCGCAGGAACTTGCTCTCGGGAACCGATGCGGTGTGCTGGATCTCGATCGACGATGGTGCCACCTGCACCTTGACTGGCTCACGGTCGTCCGGCGTGCCCTCGGGCTCGCGATTTTCGCCCGGCAAGAAGTAGGCGATGTCGGTGATCGCGCCGACCGTCTCATCGACCCAGTGCGCGTGCACCCGGTCGCCGGTATTGATGGCGTCGGACGAAGCGACATCGACCGCGTGCAACAACGGGGTGTCGGCGCCGTCCAGTTTGATCAATGCCCAGGCGAACGGTCGATCCAACGGCTGGCCCTCCAGCGGGGTGGACTGCCATGTCCACGACAGCACCGTCCCAACGCTGCTCACCGGTACGATCTCGGTCAATTGCTCGTACGTGATCGGGTCGTACTCTGCAGGCGGCACGTGCACTCGCCCATCCGAACCGCGAACACCGACGATCCGCCGTCCACGCAGGGCGGTGAAGAACTGGCTAAGGAGTGGGCCGACTGAACGGGTGTAGTCGAATGAGAGCTTCAGTGGCGCCGAGAGTGGCCGCTCATGCTCGTCGATCTGCACCGGGCTGCTTTGGCTGGTGGTCACGGATTCGAGTAGAACAGGTTCTAATAATAGTTTCAAGAAGCGGGCCGGGCGGCCCGAAAGGACGGGGCTGATGAAGCTGGGCTTGCAGTTGGGTTACTGGGGCGCGCAGCCGCCGGACAACCACGCCGAACTGGTGGCGGCGGCCGAGGACGCCGGCTTCGACACCGTGTTCACCGCGGAGGCGTGGGGTTCGGACGCCTACACACCGCTGGCCTGGTGGGGCCGTGAGACCACACGGATGCGGCTCGGCACCTCGGTCATCCAGTTGTCGGCACGGACGCCGACGGCGTGCGCGATGGCGGCGCTGACACTCGACCATCTGTCAGGCGGACGGCACATCCTCGGCCTGGGCGTGTCGGGACCGCAGGTCGTCGAGGGTTGGTACGGCGCGAAGTTCCCCAAACCGCTGGCCAGGACCCGCGAGTACATCGACATCCTGCGGCAGGTGTGGGCACGCGAGGCCCCGGTGTGCAGCGGCGGTCCGCACTACCCGCTGCCGCTGACCGGGGAGGGCACCACCGGACTCGGCAAGAACCTCAAGCCGATCACGCACCCGCTACGCGCGGACATCCCGGTGATGCTGGGCGCCGAGGGCCCGAAGAACGTCGCGCTGGCCGCCGAGATCTGTGACGGCTGGCTGCCGATCTTCTACTCGCCGCGGATCGCGGGCATGTACAACGAGTGGCTCGACGAGGGCTTCGCCCGGCCGGGGGCACGCCGGACGAGAGAGACGTTCGAGATCTGCGCGACCGCACAGGTAGTGGTGACCGACGATCGCCCCGCGGTCATGGAACTGATGAAGCCACACCTGGCGCTCTACATGGGTGGCATGGGGGCCGAGGACACCAACTTCCACGCCGACGTCTACCGCCGAATGGGGTACGCCGAGGTGGTCGACGACGTGACTCGCCATTTCCGTTCGGGCCGCCCCGACGGCAAAGACGAAGCGGCCAAGATCATTCCCGACGAACTCGTTGACGATTCGGCGATCGTCGGCGACCTCGCTTACGTACAGCAGCAGATCAAGGCGTGGGAGGCCGCGGGTGTCACGATGATGGTCGTCGGCGCCCGCTCACCCGAGCAGATCCGCGACCTCGCCGGACTGCTGTAGACACTTCTTGCTACTTGTCTAGAACGCGTTCTAGATTGGCCGGATGACAGAGTCAGCGTCGTCGCAGCACACCATCGCAGACACCGTGCTGACCATGCCGGTGAGGATCCGCAAGGCCAGTCAGCGCGCTGCGATGTTCTCGGTGGACGCCGACGCCGCCCAGCGGATGATCGACTACAGCGGCCTGACGGTGTGCCGGTACCGTCCCACGCGCGCCGTCGTCGTGCTGATCCTGATGCGCTACCACGACGGCGATCTCGGCCAGTACTGGGAGTACGGCACGAATGTGATGGTCAACCGTCCCGGGTCGGATGCCACCGGCCTGCGCGCCCTGCAGTCGGCGGTCGCGTTCGTCCACCACCTTCCCGTCGACCAGGCCTTCACGTTGGAGGCGGGTACCAAGATCTGGGGCTATCCAAAGGTGATGGCGGACTTCGACATCCGTGACGACAGCCAGTTCGGCGTCGACGTGACCATCGACGGCCAGCACGTCATAGGCATGAACTTCCGCCCCGGCCTGCCGGTTCCAGCGAAATTCATGTCACACATGCAGGAGCAACCCACGTTCACGTATCGCGATGGCGTGCTGCGGGAAACGGTGGGCGCGTTCACGCTCACCGGTGTGCGCTGCCGACCGCAAGGTGTGCAGGTGCGGCTCGGCGACCATCCCTACGCCAATGAGCTTGCCGCGCTCGGCTTGCCGAAGCGCGCCATGATGTCGATTTCCGCCGACAATGTCGAGGCCTCGTTCGGCGACGCCAAGGAGATCCCATGACGACTGCAACGAAGCCCGAAGTCGATCTCGCCGACGGTGCCTTCTACGCCGACCGATACGGCTCCCGCGAGGCGTACCGCTGGATGCGGGCCAACGAGCCGGTGTTCCGCGATCGAAACGGTCTGGCCGCCGCGACCACCTACCAGGCAGTGATCGACGCCGAGCGGAATCCCGAGTTGTTCTCGAACGCGGGCGGCATCCGGCCGGACCAAGATCCGCTGCCGATGATGATCGACATGGACGATCCGGCACATCTGTTGCGCCGCAAGCTCGTCAACGCAGGCTTCACCCGCAAGCGGCTGAAGGTCCAGAGCGACTCCATCGCCGTGCTGTGCGACTGGCTCATCGACGCGGTCTGCGAACGTGGTGAATGCGACTTCGTCCGTGACATCGCCGCGCCCCTTCCGATGGCGGTCATCGGCGACATGCTCGGGGTACTTCCCGACGAACGCGAGATGTTCCTGAAGTGGTCCGACGAGATGATGGTCGGACTCAGTTCCACTGTCTCCGAAGCCGATATGCAGGTCACCCTCGACGCGTTCATCGCCTACAACGACTACACCCGCAACAAGATCGAACAGCGCCGCGCCCAGCCCACCGAGGACCTGATCGGCGTCCTGGTGCACGCCGAGGTCGACGGAGAACGACTGTCCGACGACGACATTCTGCAGGAGAGCCTGCTGATCCTCGTCGGCGGCGATGAGACCACGCGTCACACGATCTCCGGCGGAACCGAACAGTTGATCCGGCACCCCGAACAGTGGGCGCTGCTGCAGACCGACCCCGACCTGATTCCCGGCGCCATCGAGGAGATGCTGCGCTGGACGTCGCCGTTGAAGAACATGTGCCGCACGCTGACGGCCGACACCGAATTCCACGGTGCGAAGCTGCGTCAGGGCGAGAAGATGATGCTGATGTTCGAGTCGGCAAACTTCGACGAAGCGGTCTTCGACAACCCCGATGAGTTCAACATCCAGCGAGAACCGAACAGCCACTTAGCATTTGGCTTCGGTACCCACTTCTGTCTCGGCAACCAGCTGGCCCGCATCGAACTGATCAACATGACGCGGCGGGTGCTGGAGCGGCTGCCGGATCTGCAGCTGGCCGACGACGCCGAGTTGCCGCTTCGACCGGCGAACTTCGTCAGCGGGCTGGAGTCGATGCCGGTGAGGTTCACTCCCACCAAGCCGGTCCTCGCCGGCTAGCGACGTCCGTCACAGGCGGCGGTCGCGGGTCGGTCGCCGTGCCTAGACTGCGGACATGGCCGGCCTACTGCAGATCGAGGACTGCCTGGACGGCGACGGCGGCATCGTCCTGCCGCCCGGGGTCACCCTGATATCGCTCATCGACCGCAACATCGCCAACGTCGGCGACTCGGTCGCCTACCGCTACCTGGACTTCACCCGCTCGGAGGCGGGACAGCCCAGCGAGATCACCTGGACACAGCTCGGGGTCCGGTTACGAGCCATCGGCGCGCGCGTGCAGCAGGCCACCGTGCGCGGCGATCGGGTGGCGATTCTGGCGCCGCAGGGACTCGACTACGTCGCGGGCTTCTTCGCGGCGGTGAAGGCGGGAACCATTGCGGTGCCGTTGTTTGCCCCGGAGCTCCCCGGTCACGCGGAGCGTCTGAAGATCGCGCTCGACGACGCCAGGCCCGCGTTGGTGCTCACCACCGCGGCGGCGACGGGACCGGTGAAGGAGTTCTTGGCTACCGTACCTGCCGCCCGTCGGCCGCCCGTCATCGCGATCGATGAGATACCCGACTCCGCGGCGAACGCGTTCACCCCGGTAGTCCTCGATGTCGCCGACGTCTCACATCTGCAGTACACCGGCGGTGCCACGCGGCCTCCCGTCGGCGTCGAAGTCACGCACCGGGCGGTCGGAACCAATCTGATCCAGATGATCCTGTCCATTGACCTGCTGGACCGGAACACGCACGGCGTCAGTTGGTTACCGCTCTACCACGACATGGGGCTGTCCATGATCGGCTTTCCTGCGGTGTACGGCGGGCACTCGACGCTGATGGCGCCGACCGCGTTTCTGCGCAGGCCGCAGCGGTGGATCAGGGCGCTGTCCGCAGGTTCTCGCAACGGTCGCGTCGTCACCGCAGCACCCAACTTCGCCTACGAGTGGGCCGCGCAGCGCGGCGTACCGCAGGCCGGTGACCACATCGACCTGAGCAACGTCGTGATGATCATCGGGTCCGAACCGGTGAGCATGGACGCCATCCGAGCGTTCGGTGACGCGTTCGCGCCCTTCGGTTTACCGCGGACGGCGATCAAACCGTCCTACGGCATCGCCGAGGCAACGCTGTTCGTGTCGACCATCGCACCGGCCGCGGAGCCGCGCGTCAGCTTCTTCGACCGGCGGCGGCTGGCCCACGGCGAAGCGGTGCGGGCCAGTGCGGACAGTCCCGACGCGATGGCTCATGTGGCGTGCGGTCAGGTGGCACGCAGCCAGCGTGCTGTCATCGTCGACCCCTCTGCGGGCGCGGAGGTGCCCGAGGGGCAGGTCGGCGAAATCTGGCTGCAGGGCGGCAACGTCTGCCGCGGTTACTGGGGCAGACCGGAAGAAAGTCGCCGCACGTTCGAGGCGAAATTGCCGTCGCGGCAGGGTAATTGGCTTCGCAGCGGCGACCTCGGCGTGTACCTGGACGGCGAACTGTACGTGACCGGCAGAATCGCCGACCTCATCACCATCGACGGTGCGCAACATTATCCGCAGGACATCGAGGCCACCACGGCCGAGGCGTCAGCGATGGTGCGGCGAGGTCACGTCGCCGCTTTCACCGACAACCGTGAACGCCTTGTGATCATCGCCGAGCGAGCGGCAGGGACGGCCCGCGAGGATCCCGCACCGGTGATCGACGCGATCCGTAAGTTGGTGGCGCACAAACACGGACTGCCGGTGTTCGAGGTCCGCTTCGTGCCCGCAGGCGCGATCCCGCGCACCACCAGCGGCAAGCTCGCCCGGTGGGCCAGTCGCGCACGCTATCTCAGTGGTGCAGAGCAATAGGCCCTGCGACTCTCGCGTTCTTCCGCGGCCGCAGAATCAAGCTCATCACCAACGACACCGAACCGATGCCGATGCAAATCCACAGCGCCAACTGGAAGCTCGACGCCGTGCCCGAGCCGATGATCGGGCCCGCCCAGGCGAACCCGAGCGACGAGCCGATGCCGTAGGCCGCGTTGCTGATACCGGGCAGCGACCCGGGCTCGTCTTCGGGCGCCTGCACCACGCCCAGGATCCCCATCGCGGTCATCGCCATCCCGAAGTACGTGACACCCAGCAGCGCCACGAAGATCGCGAGCAGCGCCAAGCTGTGTGCGAAGAGCGCCAGCAACACCATCACGACCAATGCGCTGACCAGGCCGGCGCGCAGCAGAGTCACGAAACCGATGCGCACCGCCGTGCGCCCGGCCAACGGCGACACGACCAACTGGATGAGGGCCGCGGGCGTGATGAACAGCAGCGCCGTCATCACGCCGCTCAAACCGAAACCGGAGTCCTTGTCCTCGGCGATATAAGGCACGATGAAGCCGAGTACCACCAGGAACGAACCCATGTTGAGGATGGTCAAGACGATCAGCGGCCACGCCTCGCGCGACCGGATCTGGTCGATGTTCACCAGCGGATGCATCAACCGCTTCTCGACGACGACGA
This sequence comes from Mycobacterium sp. ACS1612, assembly GCF_001667505.1. Lineage (GTDB taxonomy): Bacteria > Actinomycetota > Actinomycetes > Mycobacteriales > Mycobacteriaceae > Mycobacterium. The sequence goes on along the minus strand of NZ_LZHZ01000004.1, from coordinate 170,982 downwards.
GTGCCACGAGCGCCACCATGGCGGTGATGATGAACCCGAGTGCGAGCGGCGACGTCCATCCCGAATCACCACCCGACGAGAAGAACAGATTGATGCCCGCCACGCCCAGTGCGATCAAGGCGGCACCGGCCCAATCCATCCGGCCCGGCGCGACGCGGTCCGGTTCGTCGGCGGGCACCGCCACGGCACACAGCACGATGCCGAGCAGGCCCACGATGCCGATCAGAACGAAGATCGACCGGTAGCCGAAGTTGTCCGACAGATATCCGCCGACCAGGCCGTCAACACCCGCGACCCCGCCCGACATCGCGGTGACCAAGCCGCTGCAGAATCCGAATGTCTTGCTGTCCAGGCGTTCTCGCATGACCAGGAACGCCAGTCCGAACGTCACGTTACTGACGCCCTGCAGGAACCGGCCGATCAGCACGATCGGCAGCGACGTACTGACGACGCACATCAGGCAGCCGATGAACAGCACGCCGAGTACACCGAAGATCATCCGTTTCCGTCCGACGAAATCGCTCCACCGGACCAGCACCACGTTGCCAACCGCACCCGCGAGATAGAAGTACGTCGACATCGCCGCGAACGCGCCGTCACCGAGTTCGGTTTCGATGTCGCGGATCGCGGGAGCGAGCATGGTCGCATTGAGTTGGAACGACATCACCGCGACGAGCAGCGCTGCGACCATGAACACGACGCGTTTGCCCGACAGGGGGACCATCGGGATGACTGTAGCGGCGCTTGCGTTACCTCATCTTGAAGTTCGGCGCACGTTTTTCCTTGAATGCCAAGGGCCCTTCCTTGGCATCGTCGGATAGAAACACCTCGATACCGATCTTGGTGTCGATCTTGAACGCCTCGTTCTCGTGCAGACCTTCGGTTTCGTGGATGGTCCGCAGGATCGCCTGTACGGCGAGCGGGCCGTTGTTGTTGATCACCTCGGCGATCTCGAGGGCCCTGTCCAGCGCCGTACCGTCGGGCACCACGTAGCCGATCAAGCCCATTTCCTTGGCCTCGGCGGCGGTGATGTGCCTGCCGGTCAGCAGCAGATCGCACGCGACCGTATAGGGAATCTGGCGCACCAGTCGAACCGCTGAACCACCCATCGGGTACAGGCTCCACTTGGCCTCGGAGATGCCGAACTTGGCGCTCTCGCCGGCGACCCGGATGTCGGTGCCCTGCAGAATCTCGGTGCCGCCCGCGATCGCAGGGCCTTCGACCGCTGCGATCAGCGGCTTGGTCAGCCGTCGACCCTTGAGCAGGGCGTCGATGCGCGACGGGTCGTAGCTGCCGTCGGCGAACGAGTCGCCCGGCGGCTTGGCCGTCGCCGCCTTCAGGTCCATGCCGGCGCAGAAATAGCCGCCCGCGCCGGTCAGAATGCAGGAACGGATCTGCGGATCGTTGTCGACGCGGTCCCAGGCCTCGACCATGATCGAGAGCATCTCGGTGGAAAGGGCGTTGCGCGCCTCTGGCCGGTTCAGCGTCAGGATCAACGTGTGTCCGCGCTGCTCAATGAGGGCGTCGGGACCCTTTTCGGGTTGGCTCACGGGCGTCCGCCTTCCTGCGTCGATGCCACAGACTTGAATGAAAATGTAACACGTTCTAGTTTAGGTCTCGTGGCCCTGAACATTGCCGACCTCGCCGAGCACGCCATCGACGCTGTGCCTGATCGCGTCGCCCTGATCTGCGGCGACGAACAGGTCTCCTACGCCCAGTTGGAGGAGAAGGCCAACAGGTTGGCTCACTACCTCGTCGACCAGGGCGTGCAGAAAGACGACAAGGTCGGTCTCTACTGCCGCAACCGCATCGAGATCGTGATCGCGATGCTCGGCATCGTGAAGGCCGGCGCCATTCTGGTCAACGTCAACTTCCGCTACGTCGAAGGCGAACTGAAGTATCTGTTCGAGAACTCCGACATGGTCGCGGTGGTGCACGAGCGCCGGTACGCCGACCGGGTGGCCAACGTGCTGCCCGAGACACCGAACGTGAAGACCGTCCTGGTGGTCGAGGACGGTAGTGACGACGACTTCGAGCGCTACGGCGGTGTGGAGTTCTACACGGCCCTGGAGCAGGGCTCCCCGGAGCGCGACTTCGGTGACCGCAGCGCCGACGACATCTACCTGCTGTACACCGGCGGCACCACAGGTTTCCCGAAGGGCGTGATGTGGCGCCACGAGGACATCTATCGAGTCCTCTTCGGCGGCACGGACTTTGCCACCGGCGAATTCGTCAAAGACGAGTACGACCTGGCGAAAGCCGCCGCGGAGAATCCGCCGATGGTCCGCTACCCGATCCCGCCGATGATCCACGGCGCCACTCAATCGGCGACCTGGATGTCGCTGTTCTCCGGCCAAACCACCGTGCTCGCACCGGAATTCGATGCCGACGACGTGTGGCGGACGATCGAGAAGCACAAGGTCAATCTGTTGTTCTTCACCGGCGACGCGATGGCGCGACCGCTGCTGGACGCGTTGACCAAGTTGCACGACGACGGACACGAGCCCGACTTGTCGAGCCTGTTCCTGCTCGCCAGCACCGCGGCGCTGTTCTCGACCAGCATCAAGGAGAAGTTCCTCGAACTGCTGCCGAACCGGGTCATCACTGACTCCATCGGTTCGTCCGAGACGGGGTTCGGCGGAACGAGCATCGTCGCAAAAGGCCAGTCGCACACCGGCGGACCGCGCGTCGCGATCGACCATCGCACCGTGGTGCTCGACGAGAACGGCAACGAGGTGAAACCCGGTTCGGGCGTCCGCGGCGTCATCGCCAAGAAGGGCAACATCCCGATCGGCTACTACAAGGACGAGAAGAAGACCGCGGAGACGTTCAAGACGTTCAACGGTGTCCGCTACGCGATCCCCGGTGACTACGCCGAGGTCGAGGCCGACGGGACCGTCACGATGCTCGGCCGCGGTTCGGTGTCGATCAACAGCGGCGGCGAGAAGATCTACCCCGAAGAGGTGGAGGCCGCCCTCAAGGGACATCCCGACGTGTTCGACGCCCTGGTCGTCGGGGTGCCTGACGAGCGTTACGGCCAGTGTGTGGCCGCCGTCGTGCACCGCAGGCCCGGCACCAATCCGACGCTGGCCGACCTCGACGCGTTCGTCCGTCAGGAGATCGCGGGATACAAGGTTCCGCGCAAGGTTTGGTGGGTCGACGAGATTCACCGCACCCCGGCGGGCAAGCCGGATTACCGCTGGGCCAAGGACACCACCGAGGAGCGCCCGGCCGACGACGCACACGCAAACCATGTGGGGTCCAGTACGTGATGCGGACCGCGCTGTGTGACCGCTTCGGCATCACCTACCCGATCTTCGTCTTCACGCCGTCGGAGAAGGTGGCCGCGGCGGTCAGCAAGGCGGGCGGCCTCGGGGTGCTCGGGTGCGTGCGGTTCAACGACGCCGAGGATCTCGAGAACGTGCTGTGTTGGATGGACGAGAACACCGACGGTAAACCGTACGGCGTCGACGTCGTGATGCCCGCCAAGGTGCCGCAGGAAGGTTCGGCGGTCGACATCGACAAGCTGGTCCCACAGAGCCATCGTGACTTCGTCGCCAAAACCCTTGCCGATCTTGGTGTCCCGCCGCTGCCGGAAGACGGCGAGCGCAACGAAGGGGTGCTGGGCTGGCTGCACTCGGTGGCGCGTTCGCACGTCGAGGTGGCGCTCAAACATCCGATCAAGTTGATCGCCAACGCCCTTGGCTCACCGCCGAAGGATGTCATCGACCAGGCGCACCGGGCCGGTGTCCCGGTTGCCGCGTTGGCAGGCAGCGCCAAACACGCGCAGCGCCATGTGGACAACGGTGTCGACATCGTCGTCGCGCAGGGCCACGAGGCCGGTGGGCACACGGGCGAGATCGGGTCGATGGTGCTGTGGCCGGAGATCGTCGACGCGCTGGGTGGCAGGGCGCCGGTGCTGGCGGCCGGGGGCATCGGCACCGGTCGGCAGGTGGCCGCAGCGCTTGCCCTTGGTGCGCAAGGGGTTTGGATGGGTTCGGCGTTCCTGACGTCGGCGGAATATGACCTCGGGCACCGCAAGGCCAGCGGCGTGTCGACGATTCAGGAGGCGTTGCTGCGAGCCACCTCCAGCGATACGGTGCGGCGCCGCATCTACACCGGCAAGCCGGCCCGCCTGCTCAAATCTCGGTGGACCGACGCGTGGGATGCCCCCGACGCGCCGGAGCCGTTGCCGATGCCGTTGCAGAACATCCTCGTCAGCGAGGCCCATCAGCGGATGAACGAGTCCGACAACCCGGACACCGTCGCGATGCCGGTGGGCCAGATCGTGGGCCGGATGAACGAGATCCGCTCGGTCGCCGACATCATCGCGGAGCTGGTCGCGGGTTTCGAGGACGCCACCCGCAACCTCGACGAAATCCGCGAGGGTTAGCTAGAGTCCCCCAAGGGGGCGACAATGGCGACATTTGGCTTGGTGCACGGTGCCTGGCACGGGGCATGGTGCTGGGAACGGCTGATCCCCGAACTCGAAGCGCTGGGGCATCGGGCCATCGCGATGGATCTGCCATGCGACGACAGCTCGGCAACATTCGACGATTACGCGGATGTGGTATGCGCCGCGGTCACCGGAGTCGCCGGCGATCTGGTCCTGGTCGGCCATTCGTTGGCAGGCCAGACGATTCCGCTCGTAGCGGCGCGCCGGCCAGTGCGTCGGCTGGTGTACCTATGTGCAATTCCGGCTAGTCCGGGGCAGTCGCTCCTGCAGCAGTTGAGCGACCCTGACATGCTGAACCCCGACTACGTAAAGGGCCTGGGCGCGCCGGATTCGCAAGCACGAACCACTTGGGTCGACGAGGACGTGTTGTATCACCTCGTCTTCGGAGACTGCAATCGGAAGACGGTTAGCTGGGCTTCGATGCGGTTGCGGCCGCAGGCGACCATCCACTACGAGTTGCCCTGCTCGTTGTCCGCCTATCCCATTGTCGACACGACATATGTACTGTGCGACGGGGACCGCATGGTCAACCCGTCGTGGTCCAGGCGCGTCGCCCGCGATTGGCTCAACGCCGAACTCGTCGAACTGCCCGGAGACCACTCGCCGTTTCTCTCCCGCCCCGCCGAGCTTGCCGCCGTGCTGGACCGGCTCGCTTAGCCTGCGAATCGCGGGCTCAGGGCGTGATCTTGGTGTTTGAGTCCGTCACATCCGTTGCCGCGCCGATGATCTCCTTCTCGGCCTGTAGGCCGTCGGCATTGAGTTGCAGCACGTAGACCGCGTCCTTCTCGGGGATCACGACCGTCTTCTGCGCGACGACTTTCGTCTGGCCGTCCTGCGTCCACGTGCCGCTGAGTTGGACCGCGCGGTAGTTGCCGAGGGTGCTGGGCCGGCTCGCGCTCATCGGCTTCCACCCAGGGAGGTTGGTGAGCTCACCGGGCGCGAGGTCCAAGATTTTCTGCGGGTCCACCGTGCCGGTCAGCTTGGACATCAGCGCGACGATGCTCGGCGTGTAGTCACCGGCCACCGGACCCTTGTAAATGATTGCGCGGTAAGCCCAATCAGGGGTGTCGGAACCCGCGTCCGCCCAGTCGGCCGGTGGCGTCAGATCGATTTTCGGAGACCCCGCGTCGCCGTGCTTGACCGGCGCCTCTTGGATGTTGTTCTCCGCGATGTAGCTGGCGATCGTCGGCAGCGGGCCCTTGGCGCTTGTCGACGAATCGGTGGGCGGCGTCGAGGCGGTGGGTGCCGTCTTGGTGTCAGAACCGCAGCCGGACAGCACGATCGCGATCCCGGCAACGACCGCGGCGGCACCACTGATGGCCGTGCGTTTCACGAGAAAGACTCCTGTCAGTCTGATGCCGGCGGTCGCCGACGTGGCGAGGCTAGCGGGTCGTCCTGAAAGTCAGCTTTGTCCGATTTGTTCACGACCGGTCCGCGCCGGCCCGCATAGCGTGCTGGTCATGGACATTGCGCTCACTTCAGCCGTTTTCCAGGTGTTCGTCAGCGACCTGGCCCGTTCGATCGAGTTCTATCGCCTTCTCGGTCTGCCGGTGCCGGACCCGGAGGTGCCGCACGTCGCGGTGGAGTTGCCCAGCGGAAACACCCTCTCGCTCGACACAGAAGAGACGATCGCCGGAATGCATCCAGGTTGGACACCGCCACCGCCTTCGGCGGGCAGGCTGGCGCTGGCGCTTGGCGTCGCGTCGCCCGCGCAGGTCGACGCGCTCTTCGAGAAGGTGACCACGGCGGGGCACGCCGGTCCGCTGGCGCCCTATGACGCGCCGTGGGGCATGCGTTACGCGACCGTCGCCGACCCGGACGGTAACTGGGTCGACGTGTTCGCCGCTCTGCCGTCCTGACGGAAACACGCAAGCGGGACACCCGCGAGGTCGCGCACTTCGCGGTGCAGATGTGGCTGGTCGGCGTACCCGCCGCGGGCGGCCACTTCGCTGGGCGGCAGGCCGCGGTCCAACAGGATCAGCGCACGCCGGAATCGCAGGATTCGACGCAACATCGCCGGACCGTAGCCGTACACCGACGCGCATTGGCGCTGCAGGCTTCGACGCGACCATCCGATTTCGCTCGCGATGTCACCGACCGTGAAGCCGGCCGCCACCCTGCTGGTGACGGTCCGCAGGAGCGGCAGCGGCCACGGCGCCGTCTCGGCGTGCGGTTCCCGCGAGGCCAGAGCCGCGGCCAGGGCGGTCAGCGACGGGTGTCGGGGGAGTCCGCTGCGCAACTCGGCCAGGGGCACGCGATCATTGCGCAATTCGGCAGCGGGGACGCACAGCAGACGCGGCAGCGCTCCCGGATGAAACCGCAACCCTACGAACGGTTCTGCATCGCGCGGACTGACCGATGCAGTGGTGTCGGGTCCGGCCACCACGATGCGGCCGTTCATGCGAATCAGGTCCATGCAGCCGTCGGGCAGCACACGCACCACCTCGGCGGGGCCGTCCACCACCCACGCACATTCGACCAGGTCGCGCAGCGCGTTCGGGGGCGAGAACTCGCGATAGCCCACGTTGGCCAGGTTACCGTTGCCCCATGACAACGGGGAGGAGCGCTGGCGGTGACGGCGGCATTGGCCGCCGGGCCGTGGACCATGCTGTGGTCGGGCACGGCCACGCGCGTCGAGAATGCGGTGCGCCGCTACCGCCCTCAGTTGTGGAGCGGCCCATTCGTCCACGAACGTTGACGTTCGATCCGATACACCGGGTCGCCGCATTCAGTGCCCTCGGCCTGGAGCTGCCGTTTGACCACCTTGAAGGTCTCGGTCCTTGGCAGCTCCATTCCCACGCGGACGTACGACGGCCATTGCTTGGGCCCTAGATCTGACTGCTCGGCCAAGAAGGCGCTGAACTTGTCGGCGTCGAATCGCGCGCCGTCGCGCAGCACTAGCGCGGCCATCACCTGATCGCCGACATCGGGGGCGGGGATGCCGTACACAGCCACCTCGACCACATCTGGATGGCGCAGCAGCACGCGTTCTATCGGGGCAGACCCGAGGTTCTCGCCGTCCACCCGCATCCAGTCGCCGAGCCTGCCCGCGAAGTACGCGTAGCCGTTTTCGTCGCGGTAGGCAAGGTCGCCGCTGTGATAGATACCGTCGCGCATCCGTTCGGCCTCGGCATCGGGATCGTTGTAATAGCCCTCGAAACGTCCTGCGTCCGAGGTGTTCACCAGCTCGCCAGTCACGCCGGGAGGGCACGGCTTTCCCGTCTCGACATCGATGATCTCAGTGCCCGGCGGCAGCGGGCCCAGCGCCCCCGGCGGAGTGTCCGGTGTGCGGCCGATCGCGATGCCGCCCTCCGACGACCCGAACCCGTCTATCACCACAGTGTCGAACCGTTCGGCGAACCGCTCGACATCCGCCGGTGCGCCCTCGTTCCCGTACACCGCGCGCAGCGGGTTGTCCACGTCGTCGGGGCGCTCGGGAGTGGCCAGCACATAGGACAGCGGCTTGCCAACGTAATTGGCGTACGTGGCACCGTAGCGGCGGACATCGGGGATGAATTGCGACGCGGAGAACTTGCGCCGCAACACAAGCGAGCCACCGCACGCGACCGCCACTGACCAGCCGACCAGCACCGCGTTCGAATGGAACAGCGGCATCGAAACGTAGCAGACGTCGGCTGTCCCGAGCGAGAAGCGTTGCGCCATCATCGCGCCCGCAATGCCGACCTTGCCCTGGCTACATTTGACGGCCTTGGGGTCGCCGCTTGTGCCCGACGTGTAGATGAGCATGAACAGGTCGTCGGGGTCTGCCCCGTACGGTTCGATCGGGACGTCGTGGAAGGCGGCGACCTCGTCCGCCCAGTCCGGTGAGTCGACGTCGAGGTAGTCGCCGTCGAGGCCGTCGGCCGATGCCGAATCCGCCAGCACCACTTGGCAATCCGCGTGGGCGACGTCGCGGGTGAGCGCCGCGCCCCGCCGCACCGGGTTCAGGCCCACCGGCACGATCCCTGTCAGAGCCGCCGCGACGAGCACTGAGGAGAATACCGGCGTGTTCTGTAACAGCACGCCCACGTGCGGCGGCTTATCTGGATCAAGGCGTGCCCGCAACGCGGCAGCGATCGCTGCGCCCTGCTGGATGTGGTCACGCCAACTGGTGAAGGTGCCCTCGAAGTACACTCCCCGCTCGTCGACCTCGATCAGCGGGAGCAGCAGTTCGGTGACGGTCGGCAGTCCTTCAGCCACGAGTCACGCTGGGGTATCGGCCAACTCGCGGCCGATGCGCAATAGCTGGCCTGTCGCACTGCCGACGGCGAATTCGTTCTGCTTGGCCGCCAGGAAGTACCGGTGTACCGGATGGTCGAGGTCGATGCCGACGCCTCCGTGCACATGCACGGTGGTGTGCGCGACGCGATGACCGGCGTCGGCCGCCCAGAACGCGGCCGTGTTGACGTCGATGTCCGCTGGAAGGTCCTCGGCCAGCCGCCAAGCCGCCTGCGTCACCGTCAAGCGCAGCGCCTTGACGCTGATGTAGTCGTCGGCCAGTCGCGACGACACGGCCTGGAAGCTGCCGATCGGCCGGTCGAATTGCTCGCGCTCACGGGCGTATTGCGCGGTGAGCTCCAACGCCCGGTCGAGCACCCCCAGTTGGTATGCGCTGCGGCCGAGAGCGCCATGGGTCCTCAGCCACCCGAGAACGTCCTCACCGCCGACGACCCGATCCGATTCGACACCCTGCAGTTCGAGGTGGCCGACGCTGCCCAGACCGGTGGTGTCCAGACTGGTCATATTCACACCGGCATCGGCCTTGGCGATCAAGAAAACCTTGACGCCTGAATCGGTTTCCGCCGGAACCAGGAACGCATCTGCCAAGGGCCCGAAAGCGATCTGAGTGCGCGTGCCCGTCAGCTTGTAGCCGGCTGCGGAACCCGTGGCCCTCACCGGGCCCTCACCCATCTCGCCGTCGAGCGCGACCGCGATGATCTTCTCTCCGCTGACCGCGGGCTGCGCCCATTCCTGTTGCAGCGCCTCGGAGCCGAACGTCGCCAGCGCGCCCGCGCCGAGCACCACCGAGTCCAGATAGGGCACCGCGGCCAGCTGACGGCCCAGTGCCTCGAGCACGGCCACCTGCTCCAGCACGCCGAAACCGCCGCCGCCCAACGACTCCGGCGCGGCCGCCGACAGGATGTCCGCTTCGATCAGCTTGCCCCACAGGTCGCGGTCGAAGCGTTCGTCGAGCTTGTCGAGCTCGCGCTGGTGCTCGTTGGTGCAGACCGAGTCGGTGATGGTCCGGGCCAGGCCGCCCAGATCGGATGCGGCTTCCGTCGTCTTGAAATCCATGATGTTCCTTACCGATTGACCCGGGGCAGGCCGAGGGCGACCATCCCGATGATGTCGCGTTGAATCTCGTTGGTACCGCCGCCGAACGTCAGTATCAGGCAGCTGCGGTGCATGCGTTCGACACGTCCGCGAAGCAGCGCGCCGGGGGCGTTCGTGCGCAGCGTGCCCGCCGTGCCGAGCACCTCCATCAGCAGCCGGTACGCCTCGGTGGCGAGTTCGGTGCCGTACACCTTGGCCGCCGACGCATCAGCGGGCGATGGTGCGGCTTCGTCGGAGGACGCGAGTTCCCAGTTGATCAGCTTGAGCACCTCGGCCTTGGCGTGGACGCGGGCCAGGTTCAGCTGCACCCACTCCGAGTCGATCACCCGGTTGCCGTGGATGTCCTTGGTGTTCTGCGCCCACTCGCGAACACCGTTAAGCGCCATGAAGATCGGCTGCGCCGACACGAGCGCGACGCGTTCGTGGTTGAGCTGGTTGGTGACCAGTTTCCAGCCGGCGTTCTCCTCGCCGACGAGGCTGCTGGTGGGCACCCTGACGTCCTGGTAGTAAGTGGCGCTGGTGTCGACGCCTGCCATGGTGTGTACCGGCGTCCACGAGAAGCCCTCGGCGGTGGTCGGCACGATGAGCATCGAGATGCCGCGATGCTTCTTGGCTTCCGGGTTGGTGCGGACGGCCAGCCACACGTAGTCCGCATACGCGATCAGGCTGGTCCACATCTTCTGACCGTTGATGACGTAGTCGTCCCCGTCACGCACCGCCGTGGTGCGCAGCGCGGCGAGGTCGGTGCCTGCGCCGGGCTCGGAGTAGCCGATCGAGAAGTGCAGCTCGCCCGCGGCGATCTTGGGCAGGAAGAACTTCTTCTGTTCGTCGCTGCCGAAATGCATGATCGTCGGCGCGACGCTGTTGATGGTCAGGAACGGCACGGGGACGTTCGCGATCGCGGCTTCGTCGTTGAAGATCAGGCTGTCCATCGGCGAGCGCTCCTGCCCGCCGTATTCCTTGGGCCAGTTCAGCGTGAGCCAGCCGTCCTTGCCCATCTGCGCGACCGTCTCTCGGTAGACATTGCCTCGGCCCATCTCGCCGCCGTCGCCGGCGCTGAGCGCTTCGGCACGCTCCGGCGTCATGAGTTTGGTGAAGTAGGACCGCAGTTCGCGGCGCAACTCCTCCTGCTCCGGGGTGTAGCCGATCCGCATCGCCATGTCCTCACTTCGTGGGTACTTCTGGTGTATTAAGAAAGCCATCGTGTGGCCCGCTTTCACCCCCGGTTGTAACACGTTCTAGTCTTGGGGTCTAGGCCGGTGCCGCACTGGCGCGCAAGCCCGCAGGGGCCGTGTGGCCCCGAAAGGAGACTGTCATGCGAGTGGAAGTGGACCGCGACCGCTGTGAGGGCAATGCCGTTTGCGTCGGAATCGCTCCCGACCTGTTCGAACTCGATGACGACGATTACGCCGTCGTGAAGGCCGACCCGGTGCCGGCCGACCGGGAGGACGTGGCGGAGCAGTCGGTCAACGAGTGCCCCCGAGCTGCCCTGATCCGCAGAGACTAGAGGTATTCATAAAGTGACTGTTTCGCAGGACGCGACCGATCTGTCCGGACTGGTCGCGGTGGTGACCGGTGCGGCCGCGGGCCGCGGCCGGGCCGAGGCCATCGGACTTGCCCGCGCGGGCGCGACGATCGTCGTCAACGACATCCCGGGCGCGCTCGACCGCTCCGACGTCATCGACGAGATCACGGCGGCAGGCGCCAAAGCCGTCGCGGTGGCCGGAGACATCAGTGAGCGTTCGACTGCCGACGAATTGGTCGAGACCGCCGACGGTCTCGGTGGTCTCGGCATCGTCGTCAACAACGCCGGCATCACCCGCGACAAGATGCTGTTCAACATGTCCGACGAGGACTGGGACACAGTGATCGCCGTCCACCTGCGCGGCCACTTCCTGTTGACCCGCAACGCGGCGACGTATTGGCGGGCGAAGGCGAAAGACGGCGACGGGACGGTTTACGGCCGCATCATCAACACCTCATCGGAGGCGGGCCTGGCAGGACCGGTGGGACAGGCGAATTACGGTGCGGCCAAAGCCGGTATTACGGCGCTGACGCTGACCGCGGCGCGTGCCCTGGACCGCTATGGAGTACGGGCCAACGCGATCGCGCCGCGTGCCCGCACCGCGATGACGGTCGACGTCTTCGGGGATTCGCCGGAGCTGGCCGAGGGCCAGGTCGATCCGCTGTCGCCCGAGCACGTGGTGAATCTGGTGAGGTTCCTCGCGTCGCCCGCGTCGAGCGATGTCAACGGGCAGTTGTTCATCGTCTATGGTCCGACGGTGACACTCGTTGCGGCGCCGACGGCCGAGCACCGGTTCCGTGCGGATTCCGACGCGTGGGACCCGTCTCAGCTGTCGAATACGCTCCAGAATTACTTTGCTGGCCGTGATCCCGAGCGGAATTTCTCAGCAGCGGCCCTGATGTCTCAAGGAGAATGACGTTCTCTGTTTGGGAACCTGTGAGTCGACTAGAACGTGTTACAGAATGGCCTGCGTCACAGTGGCGTTGACCTGCGTAAAGGTCACGATTCAGAGTAGTTTTTCCGTTCTTTGACACTGCGAACGTGTTCTAGTTAGTATGATCCGGCTCACTAAGAGCCACGCTTAACAAATGGGTGGGGAAACCGCCGCGGCAAGTTGTGTCGAACTCTTCGCCAAGGCGCACGTGCCGCGCCGCCGCGAGAAACGGAGCCGAGGTTGAGGGAGCAACTCGCCGTTCCGGCTCGGGCCGTCGGCGGGTTCATGGAGATGTCTCTCGACACTTTCCGCGCGATGTTCCGTCGGCCCTTTCAGTATGGTGAGTTCCTCGACCAGACCTGGATGATCGCGCGCGTCTCGATCGTTCCGACTCTGCTGATCTCGATTCCGTTCACGGTGCTGGTCGCGTTCACCCTCAACATCTTGTTGCGCGAGATCGGCGCTGCGGACTTGTCGGGATCAGGTACCGCGTTCGGCACCGTGACTCAGCTCGGTCCGGTCTCAACCGTGCTGGTTGTCGCCGGAGCGGGGGCGACGGCGATCTGCGCCGACTTGGGCGCCCGCACCATCCGTGAGGAAATCGACGCGATGCGGGTGCTCGGCATCGATCCGATCCAGCGCCTGGTGGTGCCGCGCGTGTTGGCGTCGACGTTCGTGGCACTGCTTCTCAACGGTCTCGTGATCGCTATCGGCCTCAGCGGCGGCTACGTATTCTCCGTGTTGTTACAGGGCGTCAACCCTGGCGCGTTCATCAACGGCCTGACCATCCTGACCGGGTTGGGCGAGTTGGTCATCTCAGAGTTCAAGGCATTGCTTTTCGGCGTCATGGCAGGGCTGGTCGGCTGCTACCGAGGGCTGACCGTCAAAGGCGGACCCAAGGGTGTCGGAGAAGCCGTCAACGAGACGGTCATCTACGCCTTCATCTGCCTGTTCGTGATCAACGTCCTCATGACGGCAATCGGCATTCGGATCCTCGGCCGATGAGCGAGCTGGGGAGCTACGACGTCACGCTGCGGTTGCGGCGGGCGTTTCGACGAGTGCCCGGGGCGGTGGACAGCTTCGGTGAACAGGCCCTGTTCTATGCGACGTCGGTCCGATACATACCTCTGGCATTACGGCGGTACCGCACGGAAACGGTGCGGCTGATCGCAGAGATGACGCTGGGCACCGGTGCATTGATACTCATCGGCGGCACGGTCGGCGTCGCGGCGTTCCTCACCCTGGCATCTGGCGGGGTCATCGCCGTCCAGGGCTACCAATCGCTGGGCAACATCGGGATCGAGGCGCTGACGGGCTTTCTGTCCGCCTTCCTCAACGTGCGCATCGTCGCCCCGATCATCGCGGGTATCGCACTCGCCGCCACCATCGGTGCCGGCACTACAGCCCAACTCGGCGCGATGCGCATCGCCGAGGAGATCGACGCGGTCGAATCAATGGCCGTGCACTCGGTGGCTTATCTGGTTTCAACTCGGATCATGGCCGGGCTGGTGGCGATCATTCCGCTCTACTCGCTGGCCACACTTGCGGCGTTCTTCTCTGCCCGCGCCATCACCGTCTATGTCAATGGACAATCCGCCGGCCTCTACGACCACTACTTCAACACGTTCCTGATACCGACGGACCTGCTGTGGTCTTTCGCCCAGGCCATCGTGATGTCGATCGCGGTGATGCTGGTGCACACCTACTACGGCTACAACGCATCGGGCGGCCCCGTCGGAGTCGGCGTCGCCGTGGGTCAGGCGGTGCGCACATCGCTGATCGTCGTGGTCGTCATCACTTTGTTCATCGCCCTCGCCGTATACGGCGCGTCCGGTAACTTCAACCTCTCGGGGTAAGGGGAGACGTCGTGTCGAGGACTGCCGCGATCAGGATCGCCGCCGCTGTGTTGGCGTCGATCATCGTGGCGTTCACGGTGTTCACCTATTTGGCATACAGCGCCGCGTTCACCCCCACCGATTCCGTGACGGTGACGTCGCCGCGCGCCGGTTTGGTGATGGACAAGGAGGCCAAGGTCAAATACCGCGGTGTTCAAATCGGCAAGGTCGAAGACATCGCCTATACCGGTGATCAGGCGAAGTTGACGCTGGCGATCAACCGCGACCAGCTGCATTACGTCCCGTCGAACGCGTTGGTGCACATCGGCAGTACCACCGTGTTCGGTGCAAAGTCGGTGGAGTTCATTGCACCGCCGCGGCCGGACCGCACGGCGCTGCGGCCTGGCGCAAACGTCGAGGCTCAGTCGGTACAGCTGGAAGCCAACACGTTGTTCCAGACACTGACCGACGTGCTGCACAAGGTCGACCCGATACACCTGAATGCAACCCTGTCGGCGATCGCCGAGGGATTGCGTGGTCGTGGTGACGACTTCGGCGCGGGCCTTACGGGGTTGAATCAGTTTCTGGCGCAGGTGAATCCAAAGCTGCCAACGGTTGAGTCGGAAATCGCCCAGACAGCGCAGGTCGCCAACATCTACGGTGATGCGGGCCAGGATCTCGTCACTGTGATCAACAACGTGCCGACGATCAACCACACGATCAGCGACGAGCAGGACAACCTGAACGCCACGCTGCTCGCGACAATCGGTTTGGCGAATGAAGGATCCGCCACGCTCGAACCGGGGGCAGACGATTACATCGCGGCGATCCAGCGGTTGCGGGCACCGCTGAAGGTGCTGGGCGACTATTCGCCGGAATTCGGCTGTGTGTTGCAGGGCACCAAGATTGCCGCTCAGCGCGGGGAACGGGTCGTCGGCGGCCTGCATCCGGGCGCAATGGTGAGTTCTAGCTTCGTGCTCGGGGTGCCGTCCTACACCTACCCGGAAAGCCTGCCCATCGTGAACGCGTCCGGCGGG
The DNA here is from genome assembly GCF_001667505.1 of Mycobacterium sp. ACS1612. Classification (GTDB taxonomy): domain Bacteria; phylum Actinomycetota; class Actinomycetes; order Mycobacteriales; family Mycobacteriaceae; genus Mycobacterium. Next base: position 155,861 of record NZ_LZHZ01000004.1, on the reverse strand, counting down.
CCGAACTGCCGCGGGCTGCCCGACATCCCCACCAAACAGTACGGCGGCTCCTGGTACAGGGCGCCGTTCCTTGTCACCGACAACGCCTACATCCCGTACGAGCCGTTCACAGAGGTTCAGGTCGACGCGCCAAATACGTTGCAGTTCCTCTTCAATGGTGCATTTGCAGAACGGGACGACTTCTGATGAGCGCTAGCGCGAAGAAGCGGGGGCACTGATGGCCCACCGGGGACTCCTGATCAAGGTGAGCATCTTTGCAGCGATCATGCTGTTGGTATCCGCCGCCTTGGTGGTGATCTTCGGCGAATTCCGGTTCGCTTCCACCAGCACCTACCACGCCACCTTCACCGACGCGTCGCGGCTGAAGAGCGGCAACGATGTGCGCATCGCAGGCGTTCCGGTGGGCAGCGTCAGAGACGTGAAATTGAACCCCGACAACACCGTCGACGTCGCGTTCACCGTCAACAAGAAGTTCCAGATGTACACGTCAACGCGTGCGGTGATCCGATACGAGAATCTGGTTGGCGACCGCTACATGGAAGTCACCTCGGGTCCCGGTGAACTTCGGAAGTTGCCGCCGGGCGGCACGGTCAACATCGACCACACCGAGCCCGCACTGGATCTCGATGCCTTGCTCGGCGGGCTGCGTCCCGTGGTCAAAGGCCTCAACGGGACGCAGGTCAACCAGCTCAACAATGCGATCCTCGAGCTCTTGCAGGGCCAGGGTGGTGCGTTGGCGCAATTGCTTTCCGACACTGGAACATTCAGCCAATCCCTGGCCGATCGCTATCAGGTGATCTCGGAAGTGATCCACAATCTCAATGAGGTGCTGGGCGCCATTGACGGGAAGAGTGCGCAGTTCGATGCCAGCGTGGACCAGCTCCAAAAGCTGGTCAGTGGATTGGCGCAGGGCCGCGACCCGATCGCCGGGGCCATTCCGCCACTGGCATCCGCTGAAAATGATCTGACCGACCTGCTGGTGAACTCACGCCGGCCGGTGCAGGGCATACTCGAAAACCTTCGCCCATTGGCTACCGAGCTCGACAACCGCAAGGGAGACGTCAACAAGGTCATCGAACCGCTCGCCGAGAACTATCTGCGGCTCAATTCCCTTGGCGCATACGGGTCGTACTTCAACTATTACATCTGCTCGGTGTCGCTCAAGTTCAACGGACCAGCGGGCAGCGACATCTTCCTGCCAATCGGCGGCGTCCCGGATCTGTCGAAGGGCAGGTGCTCCGACAATGGATAAGACGCTGCGCTCAGGCATCTTCGGGCTGGTGATCGTCATATGTGTGTTGATCGTCGCGTTCGGTTACACGACGCTGCCTTTCTATCCGCAAGGCAAGCCATACGAGGCTTACTTTGCCGATGCCGGCGGCATTTCGCCGGGTAATGACGTCAACGTCTCCGGCATTGCGGTCGGTAAGGTGACCGGGGTTGCACTCGCGGGCGACGTCGCAAAGGTGACGTTCACCGTCAACCGCAAGGTTCGGCTGGGTGATCAAACGCTGGCATCGATCAAGACCGACACTGTACTGGGTGAGCGGTCGCTAGCGGTGACCCCGCGCGGCGGCGGGTCAGTGACATCAATTCCCTTGAAGCGCACTACAGTTCCGTACACGCTGAACATGGCGCTGCAGGATCTTGGTCAGAATTCCGCCGAACTCGACAAGGGACAGTTGAACCAGGCGTTGAGTGTGTTGACCGAATCCCTACGCGATGCAACCCCGCAACTGCGTCGAACACTGGACGGAGTGGCCTCGTTGTCCCGCAGCATCAACGCCAATGATGAGGCATTGGGCGAACTGTTGGCCCACGCGCAGTCGGTGACCAAGGTGCTCGCCGACCGGGCCAACCAGGTGAACCAGCTCGTCACCGACGGCAATCAACTATTCGCCGCGCTCGACGAGCGCCGTACCGCGCTGAGCAACCTGATCGCCGGCATCGACGACGTCTCACGCCAACTTTCGGGATTCGTGGCCGACAACCGCCGCGAGTTCGGCCCGGCGCTGACGAAGTTGAACCTCGTGCTGGACAATCTCCTCGAGCGCCGCGAGCACATCAGCCAGGCGATTCGCCGGTTGCCGCCGTATGCCACCGCCCTCGGCGAATCGGTCGGTTCGGGTTCGGGCTTCAACGTCAACCTTCCCAACGCTGTACCGAATATTGCTCAGCAGGAGCTGTTGCTGGACCTCTACTTCCAACCGGGCAAGGTTCCGGACAGCCTCGCCGACTTCATCCGCGGATTCATCGACGAGCGGTTGATCGTAAGGCCAAAGTCGCCATGAGCCGCTGGCTGCGTTATGGAGTCATCGGTGCCCTGGTGGTGGCACTGATCGGTGGCATCTACGTGGTGTGGCCGCGCGTCGGGACGTACCGCGTGGTCGGCTATTTCACGTCGGCAACCGGCCTGTACCCGGGGGACGAGGTCCGCGTCGTCGGCGTGCCGGTCGGCTCGATCGAATCGATCTCGCCGGAAGCCGATTCGGTCAAAATCACGATGCGGGTGCAAGACAGTATCAAGTTGCCCGCCGATGCCCGCGCGGTCGTCATTGCACCGAATATCGTTGCGGCCCGGTTCATTCAGCTCACCCCCGCATTCAAGGGCGGTCCGGCGATGAAGGACGGCGGCAGTATCGCGCTGCAGCGCACCGCTGTGCCGGTGGAGTGGGACGAAGTGAAATCCGAGCTGACGCAACTCAGCCAGCAGCTCGGACCGCGGGCCGGCCAGGTTCAAGGCCCGTTGGGAGCGTTCATCGATCAAGCCGCCGACACCTTCGACGGCAACGGTGATTCGTTCCGACGAGCCCTGCGCGAGTTGTCGCAGACCGCAGGGCGGTTAGGTGACTCACGCACCGATCTGTTCGGAACGGTCAAGAATCTGCAGATTCTGATCGACGCGCTGTCGCGCAGCAACGATCAAATCGTGCAATTCAGTGGGCATTTGGCCTCCGTGTCGCAGGTGCTGGCCGAGAGCTCCGCGGGTTTGAACGACACCCTCGGCACGCTCAACCAGGCCCTGTCGGACATTCGCGGCTTCCTCAACGAGCACAACTCGACCCTGATCAGCAGCGTGAACAAGTTGACCGACTTCACCACCCTGCTGTCGAACCAGAGCGACGACCTCGAGCAGTTACTGCATGTCCTTCCGAACGCGATGGCGAATTTCTACAACATCTACAACCCGGCCCAGGGCACCGCGAATGGTCTGCTGAGCCTGCCGGAGTTCACGAACCCTGTGCAATTCATCTGCGCAGATTTCGACGGCGCGGGCCAACCCGACAACTACAAGCGAACCGAAATCTGTCGCCAGCGGATGGCTCCCGTGCTGCGGCGGTTGATGATGAACTACCCGCCCATCATGGTGCACGGAATCAACACGATCACTGCGTACAAGGGTCAGGTCATCTATGACACCCCGGCGACGCAGGCCAAGGCGCAGACCTACATCCCGTATCTGCAGTGGGTACCGTCCGACGGTCGGTACCCGCCTCGATCCGGCGAGGGCGGTGATGTCAGTTCGTTGCTCCTGCCACCAAATCCGGCTCCTGGCCCACCGCCACCGGCGCAGCCGTACACGCTCGGCCCAGTAGTGCCCCCGGCAGGACCGCCGCCGGACGCGCCGGCCCCTGCTGCGGCCGGTCCGCTCCCCGCGGAGGCGCCGTTCCCGGCCGACGCCGTACCACCCATGCAGCCGGTCGGCCCGCAACAACCTGGAGGCGGCGGATGACAAAGTCGATGAGCCTCAACATCGGCCGCGCAACGCGCCGCACGGCAGCCATCGGTTCGGGTGCCGTACTCTTGGCCGGCTGCCAATTCGGTGGACTGAACTCGCTGAACATGCCGGGCACCGTCGGCCATGGCGCCGGCTCGTACTCGATAACAGCGGAGCTGCCGGATGTGGCCACGCTGCCGCAGAATTCGCCGGTGATGGTCGACGACGTCACCGTCGGCAGTGTGTCGGGCGTAGAGGCCGTTCAGCGTGCGGATGGCAGCTTCTACGCCGCGGTGAAACTGTCCCTGGAACGCGACGTCAAGTTGCCGGCCAACGCGATCGCAAAAGTCGGGCAGACCTCGCTATTGGGCTCGCAGCATGTCGAGCTGTCGGCGCCTGTGGGCCAGCCGCCGGTCGGGGAGCTGCGTGATGGGTCGCGGATCCCGCAGAGCCAGGGCGGCCGTTTCCCGACCACCGAGGAAGTGCTGTCCGCGTTGGGTGTCGTCGTCAACAAGGGCAACCTCGGGGCGCTGCAAGACATTACCCAGGAAGTCTCGGCCGCGGTGGCCGGCCGCGAAGGCCAGTTCGCCGACTTGATTCCGCGGCTCGCCGAGCTGGCCGCCTCGTTAAATCGGCAGACCGACGACATCATCAATGCCGCCGAAGGGCTCAACCGGTTCGCCGGAATGCTCGCCCACCAAAAGGACAGCCTGGACCGCACCCTGGACACGCTTCCCGGAGCGTTGAAGGTGCTCAACGACAACCGCGCCAACATAGTCGACGCGTTCGCTGGGCTGCGCAGGCTCGCCACAGTCGGGGCACGCATCCTCTCGGAGACGAAGAGTGATTTCGCCGCGGAAACCAAGGATCTGTACGCAGTCATCAAGCCGGTCAACGACAACCGTTCGGCGCTGGTGGACTCCCTGGACTTCCTGGCGACCTTCCCTTTCCCGGGTAAGAACTTGAAGCGCGTGGCCAGGGGCGACTACTTCAACATCTGGGAGGTTTTCGACCTGACCCTCCGCCGGCTTGGCGAGACGATATTCACGACGTCGCTGGGCTTGGACCCGAACATGAAGCACCTCGACGAAGTGGTCAACCCGCCCGACTTCCTGGTCGGGGAGATGGCGAACCTCTCGGGGCAGGCCGCCGATCCGTTCAAGATTCCCGCCGGTACCGCATCGGGTCAGGAGGTGCCACCCCAGTAATGCTGAACCGAACTGCGCGAATCCAACTCGCGGTCTTCGCCCTCGTGACGGTGCTCACCGTCGCGGCGATCGCGATGTTCTACCTGCGCGTCCCGGCTCGGCTGGGAATCGGCGCGTATGAGGTCACGGCGAACTTCGCCGCAGGCGGTGGCCTGTATCAGAACGCCAACGTCGCTTTCCGCGGAGTGCAAGCGGGACGCGTGGAGTCGGTGAAGCTCACTGACGATGGCGTCGCCGCGCGGTTGCGGCTCAACAGCGACATCAAAATCCCGGCGAATTCGACCGCGACGGTCAAGAGCGTCTCTGCGGTCGGCGAACAGTATGTGGATTTCGTGCCGCCCGAGCATCCGTCGCAGGCGGTGCTGGGTGATGGTTCCGTCATCCCGAAGGAGCGCACAGCGATCCCGCAGGACGTCGCCGACCTGTTGCACCAGGCCGACCAATTGGTGAGCAGCCTCAACAACACCCGCCTTCAGGACGTGCTGCGAGAAACGTTCAAGGCGTTCAACGGCTCTGGGCCGGAACTTGCTCGCCTGATCCAATCAACGCGGTCGTTGGTCGACGAGGCCAACTCGAGCTGGCCGCAGACCTCGGCGCTCATCGACCAGGCCGGGCCCTTCCTGGACGCTCAGATCCGTAGCGGCGACGACATCCGGTCCTTCGCCGACGGGCTTGCGCGCTTGACGACGGAGGTGGCCAACGCCGATCCTCAGGTGCGGTCGCTGCTGTCGAACGCGCCGTCGGCGGCCGAGGCGGCCAGTCAGACGTTCGAGGGCATTCGCCCGTCGTTCCCGGTGCTCGCAGCCAACCTGGCCAACTTCGGCCGCATCGGTGTCATCTACAACAGGTCGATCGAACAGGCGCTGGTCATCTTCCCTGCCCTGCAGGCGGCTCTCATCACCATCGGCGGTCAGCTGCCCGCAGATGAAGGCGGCAAACAGGACTTCAAGATCTCTATCAATGACCCGCCTCCGTGCAACGTCGGATTCCTGTCTCCGATGGATATTCGAACGCCTGGCGACACGACGTTGCGGGAGTTGCCGACGGACCTGTACTGCAAGGTGCCTCAGAACGATCCGAGTGTGGTGCGGGGCGCGAGGAATTACCCGTGCCAGGAGTTCCCCGGTAAGCGCGCACCAACGGTTCAGCTCTGCCGGGACCCCAAGGGGTACGTGCCGATCGGCAGCAATCCGTGGCGGGGGCCGCCCATCCCGACTGGGACGCCGGTTACTGACCCACGAAACATCTTGCCGCCGAACAAGTTCCCGTACATACCACCGGAAGCCGATCCCGACCCGGGCTATCCGGTGGCACCGGGTCTGATCCCGCCGGGGATTCAGCCTGGTCCGGGACCTGCGCCGCATCAACCGTGGCCGTATATCCCGCCGCCGAACGACAACGGGCCACCGCCTCCGGCGACCGCGTGGATACCGCCGGCACCGTACCCGGATGCATGGCCGCCGCCGGCGAATCCGCAGCCGCCGTTCATGTTTCCAGGGCCGTACAACCCCGTGGCACCGCCGCCGGGACCGGCACCGGCACCGGCACCTCCGCCGGCGCCCGCCGACCTGCCGCCGTCGGCGGTGAGCCCGCCGCTGGCTTGGGGGCACCTCCCGCCCGGAGGGCAGGGGGATGGAACCGCATACGGCACGTACGATCAGCACACCGGTGTGTTCGTCGACCCGGCAGGCGGTACGGGCGTGTTCGCGGCAGGTGACTCTGACATGCGGCCACAAGAGAATTGGGTAGATCTGATGCTTTATCCGAGGCAGTCGTGACGACGTCCAGTCACACTCGCCCGCCACAGGCTGCGCGCCGTCGCGCATCCAGGGCCGCCGGGCCCGCGAACGGCAAGTCCGCCGAGACCTTTGCCGTGCCTGTAGAGACTCCGGTTTCGGCGGGCACAACCCGTACGCGCAAGCTCGCTACACCTGCGGCACCGGCACGCAGGCCTGCACACCGTCGGATGGTGGCGATTGTCGGCCTCGCGGTCGTGTTCGTCGCGACTGCTGCGCTCGGCGGTGCGGTGGCGGTGATGACCGTCCAGAAGAATCACACGGAAGCCATGCAGGCGCGCAACCAGCGATTCGTCGACACCGCAACGCAGACGGTGGTGAACATGTTCAGCTTCAAGCAGGACACGATCGAGGAAAGCGTCAATTCGCTGTACGACAACACAAGTGGGCCATTGCGCGACATGCTGGGCCATAACAACAACGTCGAGAACCTCAAGGCCATCTTCCGGGACACCGGTGGCAGTTCGGAGGCGGTGATCAACGGCGCCGCGCTGGAAGGTGTTGACGGCATCAGCGGTAACGCGTCGGTGCTGGTGTCTGCGCGGGTCACGGCCAGCGATATGAACGGGAACAACAGGCCGTCGCAGCCTTACCGGTTGCGGATCGTCGTGCATGAGGGAGACGACGGGCGAATGACGGCATACGACCTCAAGTACCCCAACGGTGGGAACTGATGCGCTGGTTGGTGAGCGTCGTCGTGGGCCTACTGACCGCTGCGTTCGTAGGTCTGGCTGCGGTGGGCGGTTTCATGTACTGGCAACGGGTGGAGATGCGTAGTGAGCAGGCCGCCCGGGATGAGCTGGGACCGCTTGCGCAAAAAGAACTCCCTGCCGTGTTCAACTACGACTACAAAACCGTTGAGCGAAGTCTCGACGACGCTTACAAACTGCTCACACCCGATTACCGCAAGGAGTTCGAGAGTAGGGCGAACTCGGACATCATCCCCCAAGCGCGACAACGGGAAGTGGTGAGCCAAGCCAATGTCGTCGGGGTAGGCGTAATGGACGCGCAGCGCAATTCCGCAGCCGTGATGGTCTACCTCAACCGGACGGTATCCGATAAGTCGAGTCGCGAGCGGCCCATCTACGACGGCGTGCGACTACGAGTGGAATACAAGCGCATAGACGGCAAGTGGCTGATCAACTACATCACTCCGATTTAGCGGAGTCCTCTTTGGTGGACGCCAGCGCATCAAGGAACGACCGCGCCCAGCGGTCGACGTCATGTGCGAGCACCTGCCTGCGTAGCGCCCGCATCCGTCGTCGGCCTTCCTCGGGCGTCTGATTCAGCGCCGCCTCGATGGCGTCCTTGACACCCTCGAGATGATGCGGGTTCGTCAGGTACGCCTGGCGCAGTTCGGCTGCGGCGCCGGTGAATTCGCTGAGGACCAGCGCGCCACCCAGGTCACTGCGGCAGGCCACATACTCCTTGGCGACCAGATTCATACCGTCTCGCAACGGGGTGACCAACATGACGTCGGCGGCCACGAAGAACGCGATCAACTCATCACGGGGAACCGGCCGGTGAATGTAATGCACGATCGGATGGCCGATCTCGCCGTACTCGCCGTTGATGTGCCCCACCTGACGCTCGATGTCCTCGCGCATCTCGATGTAGCTCTCGACGCGTTCCCGGCTCGGTGTCGCCAACTGCACCAGGACCGTGTCGTCACGCTTGGCCCTGTCCTCGGCCAGCAGCTCCGAAAACGCCCGCAGCCGAACGTCGATGCCCTTGGTGTAGTCGAGGCGGTCCACGCCAAGCAGGATCTTGCGGGGGTTGCCCAACTCGCTGCGGATGGCGCGGGCCCGCTGCCTGACCGCGCGGGTGCGCGCCTGCTGGTCCAACGCAGCGGAGTCGATCGAGATCGGGAAGGCGCCGACCTTGACGGTACGGAAGCCGACGTTGACTTCGCCGAATTTAGAACGCACGCCGACCGACCCTCGAGACGTGTTCGCCCCGACGAGCCGACGGGCCAGAATCATGAAGTTCTGTGCGCCACCGGGCAGGTGGAAGCCGACGAGGTCGGCGCCGAGCAGGCCTTCGGTGATCTCGGTCCGCCACGGCATCTGCATGAACAGTTCGACCGGTGGGAAGGGGATGTGCAGGAAGAAGCCGATGGTCAGGTCGGGCCGCAGCATCCGCAGCATCTTCGGCACCAACTGCAGCTGGTAATCCTGCACCCACACGGTGGCGCCTTCGGCCGCCACTTTCGCGGTGGCCTCGGCGAACCTTCGGTTGACCGCGACGTACGCGTCCCACCACTCGCGGTGGTAGATCGGCTTGACGATGACGTCGTGATACAGCGGCCACAGCGTCGCGTTGGAGAAACCCTCGTAATACTTGGCGACGTCGTCGGCGGACAGCCGGACCGGACACAGGTACATGTCGTCCTGCTCGATCGGATCCTCGTCGACGTCGGGCACACCTGGCCAGCCGATCCATGCTCCGCGCCGCGGCCGAAGCAGCGGCTCCAGGGCGGTCACCAAACCGCCGGGACTCCGCTTCCATGTCGTGCTGCCGTCAGGCAAGCGCTCCATGTCGATGGGCAGCCGATTGGCCACCACCACAAAGTCCGCATCCCCGGGGCCGTGCGCTTGGCCGCGCCCCGAAGTCACTTACACCTCGAGCTTCGCCGGTCCGATGCCGAGCATGGACAAAAAGATCCGGCATTCGTCGGCGTCATTGGCGTACGCAGCGACAACGCGCCTGGCCTGGCGTGCAGTGCTATCGGCAAGTGGTTCGACGTCACCGATCTCCGCGGGGTCTGATTTCGCAGGCATATGACAACCTTACCGACCCGTTCCCACAGGGGGCGATGCCGTCCGCTACGGGCTCGAACTGACGGTCGAATGCGGCACGGGCTGCGGGCCAAGGGACTCTGATTCCTCGGCCAGCCCGATGCACTCACCGGAGTTGTGGCCGGTGCAGGGGATGCCGCCGATGGCGGGCAGGTCCGGGTTACCGGCGATGCTGCTGAACGCTGCCCCCGAGTTCGGCACGGTGTGGGGCACGCAGGCGCCAGAGTAGAGGTCTTCCTCTTCACCGGCGGGGCACTGGGCCTCCGGCGCCGCCGAGGCGCTGGGAATGGTGACGACGGCCATCGCCGGGGCAGCGGCAAGTACAACTGCGAAGCCGCCGGCAAGGATCAATCGTCGTACTGAAAGCTCAAGGGTCGCCATGTCACGCCTTCTGTAGTTATTGACCATCTCGTCGGGATTCTATGGAAGCTGGCAGGAATCTGCATAAGTTCCACGAGTTCCCTGAGAGGGCGACCCCAGCGCTTGCGGATCGGCTGCCGCTATGGGCTGGCTTCGATGGTGGACCGCGGCACCGGTTGCGGGCCTTCGGCCGCCTCGTCCTCGGCCAGACCTATGCAGGCGGCCGAACTGCGCCCGCCCAGGCAGGGCACCCCTTGGATCTCAGGGATATCCGGATTGGCGGCCGTCGAAGTGAAACCCTCCGGTGAGTTGGGCACCAATAACGGCGTGCAGGACGCGGTGAAGACGTCCTCCTCCTCACCGTCCGTGCAGGCCGCCACCGGCTTGAAATCCGTTGCGTGCGTGGGCTGTGCGACGGTTGCAATGGCCGGAGTGATGGTGATCGCGACCGCGAAGCCGCCGGCGAGAAGCAGGCGTCGGGTGCGCGTCAGGTCTGTCGTCATGACCAGAATTCTACGAATGCTGAAAGAAACCCGCAGAGATTCTTGGTGTTCGCTGGGAATGGGTTGGGTCGAAAACGAAAAAGGCCGGGGCACATGGTGCGCCCCGGCCTGTCGTCGGCCCGCGACTACGGGCTCGAGCTGATGGTCGAGTGCGGCACCGGTTGCGGGCCGGCCGCCTGCTCTTCCTCCGAAAGGCCGATGCACTGACCGGAATTGCCTCCGGTGCACGGAATGTTGTCCACCTCCGGCAGACCGCCGGGCGAGGTCACGCCGACCTCAGGCGAATTGGGCACGAGATCTGGGGTGCACTCACCGGTGAAGGTGTCCTCGGATTCGCCACCCGGGCACGCCGCGATGCTCGGTACCGAGTGCGTGGGTGCGGCGATGACGGCCGCCGGCGCGGCCGCGATTGCGACCGCAAATCCGCCGGCAAGGAGCAGTCGTCGCGCTGGAATTTTCAAGGTCGGCATCATCACGCTTTCTGTAGATTTGCTGGTTTTTCGTCGCCCGAAGTTGTGGCGGCAGAGTGGATCTGCTAGCGATGACATTACGCTGCACATGTACAAAACACCGCGTCAAATGGGATAGAAGTGGTGCGCAAGTGCCAATTCTGGAAGGTTGCTGTCAACTAGCTGTGGCACCGCTTCAAACAAGCTAGGTGCGGCACCGTAATGTGCAGTCGTCAATGCTTTCTCGAGCGAACGAGGTGGTCCGCGTGGCAAGCCCCGATCTGACCAGTGCGGACCCTGCAGGCGGTGAAGCGCCCCAGCAGGTGACTTACGAGACTCTCGATGAGGGCCGCATCGCGCGGATCTGGCTGAACCGGCCTGAAGCCCAGAACGCGCAATCGCGAACGCTGTTGGTAGCGCTCGATGAGGCCTTTGGCCGCGCCGAAGCCGACGACGAGGTGCGGGTGGTGATCTTGGCCGCCCGCGGCAAGAACTTCTCGGCCGGACATGACCTCGGGTCGGAGGAGGCGTTGGCCGAGCGCAGGCCCGGGCCCGGACAGCACCCGACCTTCCAGATCAATGGCGCGACACGGTCGGCCGTCGCGGAGAAGACGTATCTGCAGGAGTGGCATTACTTCTTCGAGAACACCCGGCGATGGCGCGATCTGCGCAAGATCACCATCGCGCAGGTGCAGGGCAATGCGATTTCCGCGGCGCTGATGCTGATTTGGGCGTGCGACCTGATCGTCGCCGCAGACGACGCGAAATTCAGCGACGTGGTGGCGGTGCGAATGGGAATGCCCGGCGTCGAATATTACGCCCACCCTTGGGAATTCGGTGCGCGGAAAGCCAAAGAGCTTCTGCTGACCGGTGATTCAATCGATGCAGATGAGGCCTACCGGCTCGGCATGGTGTCCAAGGTGTTCGCCCGCGCGGACCTGGAGGACAAGACGGTGGAGTTCGCGAGGCGGATCGCCGAGCGGCCGACAATGGCGGCGCTGTTGGTGAAGGACTCTGTCAATGCAGCGGCAGACGCCATGGGTTTCACCGAGGCGCTGCGGCACGCGTTCCACATCCACGAACTCGGGCATGCCCACTGGGCGGCGGCCAACGAGAACCGGTATCCCATCGGCTTGCCGCCGAATGTGCCGGACTGGCGGACGCTGGGCGCCCCCAAGCTCGCCCGCCGCGACGAGCCGTGACGTATAACTAGAACCTGTTCTAGTAACCCGGCGGAGGGGCAGCAGTGCAGGTGTCATTGGCGGAGCGAACGGTACTGGTCACCGGCGGTGGCAGCGGGATCGGCAAAGGAACGGCCGCGGCGGTGGTCGCGGCCGGCGGCAACGCGATGCTGGTCGGGCGCAACGCCGACAAGCTGTCGGCCGCCGCCGACGAGATCGGAGCGCTGGGCGGCCCCGGCGCGGTGTTGTACGAACCCGCGGACGTCACCAACGAGGACGAGGTGGCACATGTCGTCGAGGCGGCCACCGCGTGGACCGGCCGGCTGTGGGGCGTGGTGCACTGCGCGGGCGGCAGCGAGACCATCGGCCCGATCACCCAGATCGACTCCGAAGCGTGGCGGCGCACCGTCGACCTGAACATCAACGGCACCATGTATGTGCTCAAGCATTCCGCGCGTGAGATGGTCCGCGGCGGTGGCGGATCGTTCGTCGGCATCTCCTCGATCGCGGCGAGCAATACGCACCGGTGGTTCGGCGCGTACGGGGTCTCGAAGGCGGGCATCGATCACCTGATGCAGTTGGCCGCCGACGAACTTGGCGCATCATGGGTGCGCGTCAACTGCATCCGGCCGGGACTGATCCGCACCGAACTCGTTGCGCCCGTTCTCGATTCGCCAGAGCTGAGCGCCGACTACGCGATCATCACGCCGCTGCCGCGGCCCGGTGAGGTGGAGGACATCGCCAATGCGGCGGTGTTTCTGCTCAGCGACGTGTCGAGCTACATCACGGGCCAGGTGATCAATGTCGACGGCGGTGTCCTGGTACGGCGCGGTCCTGATTACTCGTCGATGCTCGAACCGCTCTTCGGCGCCGACGGCCTACGCGGGGTTGTCTCCGGCTAGCGGAGTTGTCCCCAGGCGGGGATTTCCGAATGGGCATCCTGTCGTCGGTGGTGGCGATGATGGCGTGGCAGTTGGGATTGTCATCGTCCACTGCGCGCACCATCACCACGATCGCGGATCGGTTGAAGGATGCGTTGTTCGCCGAATACACCGCTGGTCAACCGTTGCCGACGGCCCTGGCGGCGTTCATGCGGTTGGTCGAAGCCGGATGGGACGCTGAGGCCGCGCGGCGCCCGCAGAGGGCCAACGCACCACCCGCTGCCCGTATCACCACCGGCTGCATCACAAAGGCGAGATCCACCATCACGGGCCCGCCGACACGCTCGTCGTCACCGACAGGTGACGGCAACCCACTGACCTCGGCATCACTGGCCCGGCAACCGACCAAACCCCCACCCGACGTTTCACCCTGGACCGGGCCACTCGGCGGACGCGCCGACTGGTGGTAGTACGACCCCTACGAACCCAAACCACCACCCAGCGACAACTGAGCCGATAGGCCGAAACGCGCTCGGGCGCAGTCACTGTTTTGACGCCTGCGTCGAAAACGTATGTGTCTCAGTCATTTTGCGTCCGCACATATCTCCGGCGTGGCACCATTCCTGCATGAGTTGGGCGGCGAGGACAGTCGGAGGGTTAGCGCTGATCGCCATGGCCATGGCTTTTGCGGTCGTGCCCGCGAACGCCGACGACCAACCCACCGGCCCAAGTGACCCGGCATGTATGTCGGACCCGACGGACGCCGTGTGTATGGGCGGTCCGTGGGGCATGCCGACCTCGCCTTCGAGCGTCGGTTGCGCAATTGACCCCGGCCAGGGGATATGCCAGGGCGGTCCTTACGATCCCGCACCGCCACCTCCGCCTCCGCCGCCGCCGATGTCGACACCCCCGATGGGGCCGATCGGTGGGATGACCGGGGGGATGGGCATCGGCATGGGCATGCATCCAGGCTTCGACGCCATGCATCCCGGTGGAATGGACGCCGCGCATATCTAGCTGGCGCGTTCACCCGCCTCCCACGCCGCGACCTTGGCGAGCGCAGACCAGTCCAACGCCGCACCACCGCTGGCGAGCAGCGTCAGGAAGCGGTCCCGCAGCAGGCTGGCGATCGGCAACGGCGCCTGCAATGCCTCGCCCGCGGCGAGCACCAAACGGACGTCCTTGGCGCCGAGTTCGGCCGCGAACCCCGCAGGCTCGAACTCCTCCCGCGCGATCAGCCCGCCATACGTCTTGTACACCGGCGCACCGAACAAAGTCGACGTGAGAATCTCGAGGTACTCGGTCTTGTCCACACCGGCCTTGGCAACCAAAGCCATTGCCTCGCTGAGCGATTCGATCACCGATGCGATCAGGAAGTTGCCGCTCAGCTTCACCAGGCTGGCCGCCTTCGGCTCGTCGGAGACGACGAAGGTCTGTTGACCGATTGCATCGAACACCGGTGCAATCGCTTCCACCGCCGCCTTCGCGCCTGCGGCGACCACGAAAAGCTTCGCCGCAGCCGCTGCCTCGGGCCTTCCGAACACCGGCGCCGCGACGAACTGCTGGCCCGCCTCCGCATGCGCTGCCGTCAACTCCTCTGCCAGGGCGACACTGATCGTGCTCGACGACACATGCGTGGCGCCAGGACGGAGCATCGCGACAATTCCGTCGTTGCCGAATGTGACCGCACGAAGCGCCTCGTCGTTGGACAGCATCGTGATCACGATGTCGCCGTCGCACGCGTCGGCCACCGAATTCGCCGGCTTCGCGCCCTGCTCTGCCAGCGCCGCCACCTTGTCCTGTGACCGGTTGTACGCGGTCACCTCGTGGCCGGCCTTCAGCAGATTCCCCGCCATGCCCGCGCCCATGTTTCCCAGCCCGATGAACCCAATCTTCATGGGTCCACCTTGCCGGGTGTTCCTGTGCGCCGCTGGGCGGCGGGGTCAACTCCCGCTGCCGGAGGGCAGTTTGTCCTTGCAGTAGGCGTAGACCGCCAGGCCGCCGAAGTCGGCGGACTTCTGGATCGACCACTTGGTCTTCTTCGTCAGCATGTTCAGCGCGTCGTTGACGGTGCCGCCGTGCTCGAGGATGTCGCACGTCGAATGGGCCAGGCTCAGCGCCTGGTCTGGCGAACTCACCGAGACGCCTTTCTGCTGCAGTCCCTTGAGGAACGCCTGGTCCAACTGATCATCGGCGGAGGCCGGCGCCGCGAGCGCCGTGGCCGTGCCCACTGCGAATGCGACCGCCGCCAGCAGGTGCTTCTTTCTCATCTGTCTCCCCAGTAACGTCCCCGGCCAACCAGCAGCGTACGTCAGCAAAGGAAACTCTGCCTAGGGGGCAGTTAGTCAGGCTTGCATTTCTGCGGCGCGGTGAACTGCGTTGACGATGCCCTGATATCCGGTGCACCGGCAGAAGTTGCCGGACAGGCCTTCCCGGATCTCCTCGTCCGTCGGCGTCGGGTTGTCGCGCAGCAACGCGGTGATCGACATGACGAATCCCGGCGTGCAGAACCCGCACTGCAGGCCGTGGCACTCCCGCATCGCGGCCTGCACGGGCGATAGTTCGCCGTCCTCCGACGCGATGCCCTCGACCGTGGTGACCTCGCACTCGTCGGCCTGCACCGCGAACATCAGACACGAGCGTGTGGCCTGCCCGTCGACCAGCACGGTGCACGCCCCGCAGGCGCCGTGCTCGCAGCCCAGATGTGTCCCGGTCAGGCCGCACCTCTCGCGCAGATAGTCGGCCAGCGTCAGCCTCGGTTCCACGGTCGCCTCGGTCGGTTGCCCGTTGACGGACACCTTCACTGGCCACTCATGCATTGCTCGCCTCCGTGGTCGCTTTCTCCCATGCGCGGGCCACCATGGTCGCCCCGACCCTGGCCCGGTAGGCGGCCGAGCCCTGCAGGTCGGCCGGAATATCGTCGAGTGAGTCGATCGCCAACCGGCCGACTTCGTCCGCGGCGACGTCGGCGACCGGTCGCCCGAGCACCGCTTCCTCCGCGGCCGTACCGCGCAGCGGCGTCGAGCCGAGTCCCAAAAGACCTATGCCGCAACGGCCGATACGCATGTCGTCGTCCAGTTCGACGGCGATCGCCGCCCCTGCGATCGCGAAATCGCCGTGCCTACGCGTGAATTCCTCAACCGCGAATCCGGCCCGCGCACCGCGGACCGGGAACCGCACGGCGGTCAGAATCTCATCAGAGGCCATCGAGGTCTCCCAAAGTCCGGTGAAGAACGCCGCGGCCGGAATTTGACGCGTTCCCCTCGGCGACACCGCCTCCATCTGCGCATCCAACGCCAACGCGACCGCCGCATACTCCGCGGCCGGATCCGCGTGGGCGATGGCGCCGCCGAGCGTGCCACGGGTCCGGATCTGGAAGTGGCCGATGTGCGGCGTCGCCAGCGTCAACAGCGGCACGGAGTCGGCGACCTCGTCGTCCATTCCGACGAACGCGTGCGGCGTCGCGGCCCCGATCCGAATCTGCCCGTCCTGCAGATCGATTCCGACAAGCTCGTCGATCCGGGAGATGTCGATCAGGTTGTCGAAATGCGTGAGACGCATTGCCAACATGGGCACCAGGCTTTGACCGCCGGCGAGGATCTTGGCGTCCTCGCCGTATTCGGCGAGCAGATCGACCGCCTCGTCGACCGCGCCCGGCCGGTGGTAGGCGAAAGCGGCAGCCTTCATCGGCGTCGCCTGCCCAACAGGAAGCCGATGATGCCGCCCGCCGCCAGCGCCGCGAGCGCCGGTGCGAACCGCTTGACCATCGGCACCGCAACCACCTTCAACAAGTCGACCGAGTCGCTTGCCGCGGGTTGGCTTGCCGCCGTTGGAGTTTCCGACACAGGCGCGCTGGCGGCCGACGCCGCTCCGCCGAGGATGTCGGCCTCGAGCGCCTTGGCGAACTGGGCGATCAGATTGCCTGCGACGTCGCCGAGCACCCCGCGGCCGAACTGAGCCGCCTTACCGGAGATGGTCAGGTCGGTGGTGATCAGGACGCTGGTGGCGTCGACTTCGTCCTTCAGTTGCGCCGTCACCACCGCGGCGGCGTTGCCGTTGCCCCGCGTCTCCTTGCCGTTGGCTTTGAGCACCACCCGTTGCGCCGCGGCGTCCTTCTCCAAGAACGCCGCTTGCCCCTTGTACGACACGGTGATCGGGCCGACCTTCACCTTGACGGCGCCGGTGAAATGGTCGCCGTCGACCGACAGCAGCGTCGCTCCCGGCAGGCACGGCGCGACCCGTTCGATGTCCGTCAGCACCTCCCACGTCGTCGCCGCAGGCACCGCGACCCGAAATTCGTTGTTCAGCTCCACTATTGGGACTCCTCGATGAGCGCGACGATGGCTGAGGGACTGGCGGGTAACCGGGTCAACGTCACGCCGAGGGGCGCCAACGCGTCGTTGATCGCGTTGATCACCGCGGGCGTCGCCCCGATCGCTCCGCCCTCGCCGACGCCCTTGTAGCCGCCGACGCCTGGCCCTGGGATCTCGACGTGGCCGAACTCGATGGGCGGCACCTCGGTGGCCGTCGGCACCAGATAGTCGACGAAGGTGGACGACAATGGATTTCCGTCGTCGTCATAGGCCATGTCTTCCAGTAGCGCGCCGCCGATACCCTGAACCGTGCCGCCCGCGATCTGGCCTTCGACCACATTCGGGTTGATCATCGCGCCGACGTCTTCACTGACGATGTAGCGGATGAGAGTGACGTGGCCGGTCTGGATGTCCACCTCGCAGGTGCAGGCGTGGGTGGCGTTCGCCCAGTGGATCGGCGCCTGCGACGTGAAGCGCGCGGTCGCCTCCAGCGACGCCGACATCCCGGCGGGCAACTGCTGCGGTTCGTAGTACGCGCGATAGGCCAGCTCGCCGAACGACACGCTCTTGGAGTCGTCGTCGCGAACAAAAGCGCGGGACCCGCCCAGTTCGATCGCGTCCTCGTCGACCCCGAGCCTGGCAGCGGCCATCGCGACGATCTGCTTGCGCAGGATCGTGCCCGCCTCGTTGACCGCACCCGCGGTCATCGGGCCCGACCGGCTGCCCTGGGTGCCTGCGCCGTACGGCGTCACCGCGGTGTCGCCCTGGATCGTTGACACGTCGTCGATCTCGGCGCCGAGCGCATCGGCGGTCAACTGCACCACCGTGGTCTCGATGCTGTTGCCGGTCGACCCGCCGTTGACGTAGACGTTGATCTTGCCGGTGGGCTCCATCCGGATGGTGGCGCCCTCGGTGGCGAGGTGCCCGGTGGCCGCGCCCGTCGGCTCGATGTACGCCGAGAAACCGAGCCCGATGTAGCGGCCCTGCTCCAGTGCCTCGCGTTGTTCGCGGCGAAACCCTTCGTGGTCAAGGATTTTCACTGCCTGATCGAAGGTGTCCGCGGGCGCGACGTGGTCGTAGGGCATGCCGTTGGGGTTGAAGTAGGGCATCTCGTCGCCGCGCAGGATGTTGCGCCGCCGCAACTCGACGGGATCCATGTTCATCTTGCGCGCGGCGATGTCGAGCAGGATCTCGCGGGTCAACGTCTCGTACTGCCACGGTCCGCGGTACGCCGCGAGGCCCGCCGTGTTGGAGAACACCGTCTTGTAGTTGAAGCTGGCCTTCGGCACCCGATACGGGCCGGGAAAGAACATGCCGACCGCGGCGGTGGTCAGCACCGGGTACGGCGTCGGATACGCGCCGATGTCGTAGGTGAAGTCGATGTCGGCGGCCAGGATATTGCCCTCGTCGTCGAACGCCATCCTGGCCTTGCCGTCGACGTGGCGCGCCTGACCGGCCGACATCAGGTTCTCGCGCCGGTCCTCGATCCACTTCAACGCGAACGGCACCTTGCGGGCGGCCAGCAGGACGCACATGTCCTCGCGCATCGGCACGACCTTCTGGCCGAAACCGCCGCCGGTGTCGCGCATGATGACCCGCACGCCCTGCGCCGGGATGCCGAGCAGGCGGGCGGCGAACGCCCGCAACTCGTGCGGCGTCTGGGTCGACGCCCACACCGTCAGTTCCTCCGACGACGCCTCCCACTCGACGACCATGCCCCTGGTCTCCATCGGCACCGGCGCGTAGATCTGTTGGTAGACATTGGCTTCCGCGACGTGCGCGGCGGACGCGAACGTCTCCTCGTCCGGCGGCGCACCGGCCAACCCGCCCGCCACGTTGTCCGGATAGGACTCGTGGACGATCACATCGGAGCCGACGGCCTTGGTGAAGTCGGCGACCGCGGGCAGCGGTTCGTAGTCGACCTCGACCAGTTCGACGGCGTCTTCGGCGATGTAGCGGCTCTCGGCGATCACCAACGCCACCGGGTCGCCGACGAACTTCGCCTCGCCCTCGGCCAGCGGGGGCCGCGGCGTGTCCGCGATGTCCTTCCCGGCGACGGCGTGCCAGGCCTCTTTGACATCCGGATTGATATCGGCCGCGGTGAACACCGCACGCACGCCCGGCAGCGCCAGGGCGGCGGAGGCGTCGATGGTGCCCAGCTTCGCGCGCGCGAAGGGGCTGCGTACGAAACAGGCGTGCAGCATTCCTGGCCTGATGACGTCGTCGACGAAGGTGCCACGACCGGTCAGCAGGCGGTTGTCTTCCACGCGAGCAACTCGCGCGCCTGCATATCGGGGGGCAACCGTTACCGTCACGGAATCACGTTATCGTATTTGAGAGCGACATTTCCACCCTCGTTGTCTCATCTAATCAACCATGGTGAATACGGCCGCCGACCTCGGCCAACGGCTTGCCGCCGCCGCCCCAGCGGCGCGCGATGATCTCCGCGGCGATCGACACCGCGGTCTCCTCGGGGGTGCGCGCCCCGAGGTCGAGGCCGATCGGGCTGGACAGCCGATCCAGTTCGGCGTCGGTCAGGCCGACCTCGCGCAGCCGGGCCATCCGGTCCTCGTGCGTGCGGCGCGATCCCATCACGCCGATGTAGTCCACCTCCGGTAGCCGCACCGCCACCTGCAGCACCGGCACGTCGAATTTCGGATCATGGGTCAGCACGCAGATCGCAGTCCTGGCGTCGATCGCGCCTTGTTCGGCCTGCCCGCGCAGGTAGCGGTCCGGCCAGTCGACGACGACCTCGTCGGCATGCGGGAATCGGGCGGGCGTCGCGAACACGGGTCGGGCGTCGCACACCGTGACCCGGTAGCCGAGAAAGGAGCCCTGCCGGGCGAGGGCGGCGGCGAAGTCGATGGCTCCGAATATCAGCATCCGCGGCGGCGGTGCGTGGCTGGCGACGAACACCTCCATGCCCGCCTCCTGCCGTTGGCCGTCGGGTCCGTAGCTCAGCACGGCGGTGCGGCCCGCGGCGAGCAGACCTCTGGCGTCGTCGGCCACCGCGTCGTCGGCGCGCTGCGAGCCAAGCGACCCGTCGACGGTGTCCGGTCCGATCACCAGCCTGCGCCCGAGCCAGGTGGGGTCGGGGTGGGCGATCACGGTGGCGACGGCCGTCGGGCGGCGCGCGCCGATATTGTCGGCGATCACTTCCAACTGGGGAAAAGTGTTGCGCGACACCGGCTCTGCGAAGATGTCGATGATGCCGCCGCACGTCAACCCGACCGCGAACGCGTCGTCGTCGGAGATCCCGTAGCGCTGCAGTTCCGGTCGGCCGCTGGCGGCCACCTCGTTGGCGAGTTCGTAGAC
This sequence comes from Mycobacterium sp. ACS1612, assembly GCF_001667505.1. Classification (GTDB taxonomy): domain Bacteria; phylum Actinomycetota; class Actinomycetes; order Mycobacteriales; family Mycobacteriaceae; genus Mycobacterium. Next base: position 135,339 of record NZ_LZHZ01000004.1, on the reverse strand, counting down.
GGCGGCCTCGACGCAACCACCGGACACCGAACCGGCGACCGTGCCATCAGGGGCGACGACCATGGTCGCGCCCGGCGGGCGCGGCGCGGACTTGATCGTGCGCACGACCGTGGCGACCCCCGCCGTGCCGCCGGCCCGCCACACGGTCAACAGATCGTCGAGTACGTCTCGCACGCCCGAAGTCTATGCCCGAAACCCGGCGTCCCTGTGCGAGTGCTCAGCGATGTCTCAAGCCGCGTCGAATTCCACCGGCAGCGTGGCGGGGCCGGTGATTCCGACCATGGGCTTCCACGGCGCCGGTCCGCTGCGACGCACGTTGCGCATCCGCCGGGACATGACGCGCAAAGCCTCGGCGATCTCACGCCGGGCGAGGTTCGCGCCGAGGCAGTAGTGCACGCCCGCACCGAAGGACTGCATCGGGGCGGCGCCGTCGCGGGTGATGTCGAGCCGGTCCGGGTCGTCGTAGACGGCCGGGTCGCGGTTCGCGGCGACGGTGTTGACCAGAACGAACGTGCCCGCCGGGATGGTGACGCCCTCGTATGCGACGTCCTGCAGCGTCATGCGCATCACGCCGATGGTGACGGGTTGGTAGCGCATCAACTCCTCGACCGCATGCATCGCCAACTCGGGATGTTCGGCGAGCAGCGCCCATTGTTGCGGGTGATCGCAGAGCACGTCGACCGCGGCGGCCACCTGGTTGCGGGTGGTGTCGGTGCCGGCCATCAGCAGGCCGCCTGCCAGCATCCGCAGTTCGGCCATGCTCAGCCGGTCGCCGCCGTCCTCGGCGCGGATCAGTTCGGAGATCAGGTCGTCGGTGGGGGAGTTGCGGCGGTCGGCGACCATGGCGTCGACGTAGTCGTCGAGTTCACCCCACGCCTTCAGGATGTCGGCCTCGTATTCGGCCGCCTTGAAGGTGAACGTCTTGAAGAACTCGTCGGCCCACACGGAGAACAGCTGCCAGTCCTGTTTCGGCGCGCCGAGCAGTTCGCAGATGACCGGAACCGGGTACGGGCGGGCGATATCGGCGACGACGTCGCAGCGGCCCGCCACCAGCAGCGGGTCGGTCAGCTGGGTGACGATGTCGACGATCGTCGTGTCCAACCGGGCGACCGCACGCGGACTGAAGGCCTTGCACATCAGCCTTCGCATGCGCGTGTGGTCTTCGCCGTTGACGCTCAGCAACGTCGCGGTCACGCGGTCCCACAGCGGACCTGACGTGATGCCCTGCGCCTCGAGGCCCAATCCCGGTGGCGGTGCCAGCCGGGGATCGCGCAGCGCGGTGTGCGCCAGTTCGTAGCCCAAGATCTCGGGCCCGTGCGCGCCCATCGCGATCGGCGACCGGTCGCGCGCGTCCTTGAGCGCCGCGTGCACGGCATCCGGGGTCGGCGCGTCCTCGTAGGAGACGGTGGGTAGGTCGGCTTCGAAAACCGTCGGGCAGGTGACGCTGACGACGCTCACGGTGGCCTCCTCTTTCTCCGGATGCCTTCATGGTCTTGCCGGGCAGACAGGCCCGATAGCGTAGGTGGCTACCTGCTTTCGGGAGGTGTCTGCATGCGCGTACCTGGTTGGGCTGTGCTGGCGATGTCGTGCGCCATCTGCGCTGGTCCCGGCACTGCGGCGGCAGCGCCGGTGCCCCCCGTTTCGGACGCTGCGCGGGCGGCGGGGCTGGTCGACGTGCGCACCGTCGTGCCCGACGCGGTCATCGATCTTCGGTACGCGACGCCGAACAACTTCGTGGGTGTGCCGCTGTATCCCGCCGACGCCCGGTGCCTGGTGCACGAATCGATGGCGCAGGGATTGGCCGCCGCGGCGGCGGTGCTGCGGCCGGCAGGTGAAGTGCTGCAGTTCTGGGACTGCTATCGGCCGCATGACGTCCAGGTGCGGATGTTTGAGGCGGTGCCCAACCCGAACTGGGTGGCCCGGCCGGGCCCGTACTCCAGTAGTCACGAGACGGGCCGGTCGGTGGACGTGACGATCGCCAACGCCGCGGGTCCGATCGACATGGGCACCGATTTCGACAACTTCACTTCGAGGGCATTCGCGTACGCGACCGACGGTGTCAGCGCGACCGCACAGGCCAATCGGGCGAGGTTGCGCGACGCGATGCAGGCGGGCGGGCTGACGGTCTACCAGGGCGAGTGGTGGCATTTCGACACCGGCGACGCGCACCAGAACCGCCCGATTCTCAATGTGGCTGTGAATTAGGTGATTCGATCGACGCATGCGGAGATCGATTGCAGCCTTGTGTCTGGTGGCGGTGACGCTGACGCAGGCCTGCAGCGGTAACAAATCACCGAACTCGCTGTTCGACGCCGCCGGTTACCACGTGCGTGCCGACAAGGTCTACTACCTGGCCGCGTTCCCCGGCGAGGCGTTCGAGATCACGGGTGCCGATCCGGCGTCGTTTACGGCCTTCGACACCACCTACGCCAAGGACAACGAGGCCGCCTACTTCGACGGCCATTCGATATCCGGCGCCGACGCAGCGACTTTCGAAGTGCTCGGCCGCGGCGGGTTCGCCAAGGACCGCAATCGTGTCTATCAACTGGACCGGCCGGTCAGCGACGACCCCGCCCACTTCGAACTGCTCGACGGCGGACTCTCCAAGGACAGCACCGCGGTGTACTGGACGGATGGCGGGATGCTGTCCGACGACCCAACGCATTTCGCGGTCATCGCGAACAACGACCACTACCTGTTCACGAAGGACGGCCGGACCGTGCACGTGAACGGCAACCCGATCGCAGGCGCCGACCCGGCCACATTCAGGGTCGTCGGCGGCGCCTACGCGCAGGACGTCGGGCACGTGTTCTACTTCGTCGACCCGGTGCCGGTCGCGGATGCCTCGTCGTTTCGTCCGCTCGACGGGCCGTATGCACGTGACGATGCTCGCGTCTACTGGATGGGCAAGGTGATCGACGGCGCCGACCCGGGCACCTTCCGCGTGTTGAACGCCGCCTTCGAATGTTCGGCGGACGCCGAGCGCGCGTACTATCGGCAGACCGTCATCGCGGGCGCCGACCCGCGTTTCTTCGAGCCGGGGCGCGCCGTCACCAACTGCAGCGAGACGTCGATCTCATTCGCCGACTAGCGTCCACAGGCAGTGTCCGCTCATCTCAATCGAATACAGCTGCGGCAGCACGCGGAACGAAAGTGGTTGTCCGGGTTCGCCTTCCGATGTCTGCGGAGGGCCGACGACGCCCGCTTCGACGACCGCTCGTTGCTCGGCGCGGCATCGTCCGTCCGCGTCCAGCGGGGTGGCTGTCCAGTTGCCGGACGTGACGCTGGGATTGCGCAGGCCTTGGCCGTGCAGCGTCATCGTCGGCCCGAAACTCAGCCACCGGTCGTTCGGCGGCGGGGGAGACGTCACGGTCTGCCATCGACCGTCGGTGCACACCAGTGGCATCTGCTCTTCGGCGGGCCAGGTCATCACGCTGGTCAAGTCCGAAGCGCACGGCGTACCGTCCTGCGGCGCGGTCGGGTCTGCGGCAGCGACGGGCGCCGCCGCCACCACCGTGAACACGACCGCGGGTGCGATTGTCATCCGTCGCATGGGATCACACCTTCGTGAGGTCGGTACGCATCAACATCACGTTGTACTCCGACCACAGCGACAGATTCCAGTACAGGTCGGTGCCCGTCCCCATCGTCGACGGCGACCAGGGATGCATCATCGGCGCGTAGATCCCGCCGTTCTGTTGGTTGAGAATGGTTTTCGCGGTTGACCACTTGCCCTGCGGCGAGTCCGCGGTGCGGATCACGATGTTGTTGAACTGGTCGCCGTACAGCACCACGTACTTGTTGAGCGACTTGTTGTACTGCACCGACATCTCGCTGACCGTGTTACCCGCCTTGGCCACGCCGCACGCGCCGGACTCCTTGCCGAACACCGACGTGGCCTTGCTCGGGGCGTTCTTGTACCACCCGGCGGGTGTGCTCGAGAACCAACTCCTGGTGCCCTTGCTGTAGTACTCGTACTTCGAGACGTCCAAAATGTCCTGCGGAAGCACGCGGGAGACGTACGCCGCGCCTTGGCGGCCGTTCGGAGTGCCGTAGGCGTAGACGTAGCCGTCGTTGCCCATCACGAACGCTTGCTGCTGAAAGTTCTTGTTACCGCCCGAGTTCATCCGGACGCTCGTCGGCGCGACCAGCCAGTTCTCGCCGTTGTCCACCGAATACGCGATGGCGGAATAGTTCGTCGACCACGAACCAGGGTTACCCCACTGCTTGACCGACATGAAGCTCATGTACTGGGTTGCGCCGTACGTCGTGCCCGGGGTCTGCAGCGAGATCCCCGCCGTCGGAATCAGCGTCACGCCCGTCGGCAGACCGGCGGGCAGTATCTCCTTGAAGATGACCGGGCGCGCCGAGGTCGGGCCGTTCAGCGGGGCACCGCCGAACATGTTCCCGTTGAACCATTCTCCGTCGGGTATCGACATGCCGTCGCCGAGCACCAGGTCGCCGCTGCGCAGGATGGTGTTGTTCCGCCAGTAACCCGACATGTTGTCGCCGCCGAAGGTGTCCCCGACGGCGATGAGCACCTGATGCTCGTTGATCGTGGTCTTGGGATCATCGAGGATTCCGTTGTCCCACATGACCCCGACGTCGGTGCCCCAGATGTCGAAGCGTTGATCGGTGTTGTTGGGCAGGAAGTTTCCCGTCACCCAGTCGACGAAGTTGGTCGACGGGCTCAGCTGCTGACCAGGGGACGGGAAGTGCGGCCGGTCAGGCACCAGGGCCGCCAATGCCAGGCTGGTCAGCCGCTGCACCGGTGATGCGGTGTCGGTGGCGCCGCCCGCCAGCGCAGCGAAGAAGTTGTCGAATTCCCTGCGGGCGAAGGCCAGCAGGCTCCAGATCAGCGGCGGTTGAGCCGGCGTGATCGGCGCGTTGCCTGCCAACGGGTTCAGCGCGAAACCGATGACGTTGGACACCAGCTTCGTCACTGCGGTCAGCGGGTTCTGAGGTGCGGTGGGCACCCTCGGTGTCGGTACGTCCAGCGAGGCGGCGGCAAGTGTGCGTGCGTCGGCGAATACGGCGACGGACTCGGCTGATTGGATCGACACCGCCGGATCCGCGACGGATTGCGCAGCGCGTTTGGTGGGCGTTGGAGCCGATGTTGCAGCGGCTTTCGTGCTGGGCTCTCTGGTACCGGCCTTCTTCGTGCTGGCCTTCTTCGTGCCGGTCGGCTTCGCAGTCGCACTGGGTTCGGGCGTCTCGGACTCGGACTCGGACTCGGGCTCGGGTTCGGTCGTCGGCTTTGTCGACTCGGGTTCGGTAGTCGGCTTTGTCGGCTCGGGTTCGGTCGTCGGCTCGGGTTCGATCGTCGGCTTCGTCGGCGTGCTGCCGGATGTCCCGGTGTTGGTCTGGGCGGTGACGACGCCCTTCACCGGTTCGGTGGTGGCTTTGGTGTCTTCGGACCCCGCCGTGTCCTTGGCCGAATCGGAGGTGGTTTCGGTGTGAGTGGTGGTTTTGGTCTCGGTCTCGGTCGACCCGCTGGGGGCCGAGGTGTCAGACGGTGGGTCCGAAGCAGTGGTATCCGCGGCGGCGACGCCGTAGCCCGCCGCGATCGCGGTGCCAACCCCCAGCGCGACCGCGAGCCCCCCTACGCGGCCGACAAACGCTGCAGCTCCCATGACATGCCTCCATGCAGCTTCTCCCCCGTCAATTTGCAAAGACGGATCACATTAAAGCGAATCGGCGAGCGGCCCACAGCAAAAGGGACAAACGTCCCACAAATCACAGCAGTCGCTGTGGTGATGATCTTGTTGGCGTTTTCGACCGGTCCTTGCCAACGGAGCTACGGGAGCAATCCGGCTTTTCGGAGCGCCTCGTCGTAGAGGTCGATGGCTTCGGTGATGCCTTCATCGACCCAGGCGTCGACGATGCCCACCTGGTCGGCGACCAACTGCACCCGGTTGACCCACACCTGGAAGTCGTCGTCACGGCGCAGCGTGTCGATTTGTTCGTTCGTGCCCTGGATCAGGATGAAGCCGCCCAACTCGGTCGTCTGCGGCTTGAGGATCGTGATGTCGTAGCGCTCGATGCGGTGATCTTTCGTGAGGTCCTCGAGGTAGCCCCTTGTCTCAGTCAGCAGTTCGAGGGCGCGGCGTTCGCGGCCCTGCGTCGGTAGCCCCCATGCGATCCAAAATCCGGCGTCGGCCATGGCTCCTAGCTCTATCGTGTTTGCCAAAGACAAACAACTGGGTACTGGAGATCCGTCATGACCAGTCACCGAATACTTCGTTTTGTTCGGGCCGCGGGCGTCGCGATCGCGACAGCGGCGGCGCTGCTGAGTGGGCCCGCTCCCGCCGCATCTGCCGAACCGTGCTCCGACATCGAGGTGGTGTTCGCACGCGGAACTAGCGAGCCGCCGGGTGTCGGCGGCGTCGGTCAGGCGTTCGTCGACGCGCTGCGCGCCCGGGTCGGCGATCGGTCGCTGGCGGTGTATCCCGTCAACTACCCGGCGAGCAGCGATTTCACCGCGGGCATCGAGTTCGCGGCGACGGTGGTGGAAGGGATCAGGGACGCGGCCAACCATGTGCAGGCGACGGCCGCCAACTGCCCGACCACCAAGATCGTGCTGGGCGGCTTCTCCCAGGGCGCGGCGGTGGCCGGGTTCACCACTTCGGCCGCCGTTCCCGAGGGGGTTCCGGCCGCGTTCGTCCCGCCACCGATGCCGCCCGAGGTTGCCAACCACGTCGCCGCCGTGGTGTTGTTCGGCAAACCATCGGATCAATGGCTTCGCGACGCCGGGGCCCCCACCATCGTCCTCGGCCCGACGTATGTGCCCAAGACCATCGATCTGTGTGCCGACGGCGACACCATCTGCAACGGTGCTCCGCTGGGTGGGCCCACCCTCGCGCACGCCTCGTACGGCTTCAACGGCATGGTCAACCAGGCCGCGGACTTCGCCGTCAGTCGGTTGTGACGACGCCTTCCTCGAGCGCCTGTTCGGCCTCCTCGAGGACCACGGACTGCGCCTTCTCGTAGATCTGCCACGCGTCCCCAGGGGTGTCACCGACCGCGGTCAGCCCGACACGACCGCATTCGGTCAGGCAGCTGATCATGTGGAAGACCACCCCGGTCCGCCGGGCCTGATCGAAGTGCAGGCCGTGGCGCACCACGACGTCGAACAGTTCACGCACGGTCAGTGCCTTCAGTCGGTCGTCCTCGAAGTGGTCCGTCGCGACCAGATACTTCTCGTCACCGCTCGGCGTGAGGAACACCCCACGTGCACCGTCGTAACTGCCGTCGGTGAGGAATTGCAGCGTCAGGAACGGATGTGTGGTGCCGCCCTTGCGAAGATTGAGTTCGATCGCGTACGGCGTCCATGCGCCGGTGCTGTCCTGCACCACAACGAAATCCACCGCGAACCTGCCCAGCGCGCCGAGCGCGGCGAGGCGGCCGCCGATGACCATGGCCGGCTCGGCGATCGCGGCGGCGTAATCGGGGTTGGCGGGGAACACGCAGCCCAGGTACTTCTGCCCGCTGGCCCCCCCGAGGAGCTGGTCGTGGGTGGACAGCAGTTCGACAGTGCCGTCGGGCAGTGCGCGCATCTGGACGCTCGGACTGGTCAGCGCCTCCCCGGTGATGCGCTCCTCGACGATGCCGCCGTGCTTCTCGAACGCGTCCAGATAGGCCGCTACCGAGAACCTTTCGGCTTCGGGTTGCATGTGCAACAGGCGGTCCCGGATGGCGGCTGCCTCGTCCGGTGAGTCCGGGGCGGGTAGGTCACCCAGGTCGACCATCGCATTACCCGCGCCGGAGACTCCTTCGTTGAGTTTCACGATCGCCTGGCTCAACGACGGTCGCCGGGCACGCATGCTCTGCACGCCCGCGACGATGTCGTCGACGGTGTGCAGGTCTTCTGCCCCGACCGGGCAGCGCACCCCCAGTTCTTCGAACATCCTGCGGCAACCGGTCTTACTGCCGAGGTCTTCGAGTCGGGGATCAGCGCCGTACATCGGGATCCGTAGAGAGAGCGCGACATCGCGTTCCAGGGGTGTGGTGTTGTAGGGGATGAGGTGGCTGCGGGCAGGGTTGGGAATCAGCGACCGGATCTCCCGCAGCAATCGCGGACGCGCAAGCAGTTTTGAACTCAGCGGGGTGGCCGAGGCGTCGCCGACCGGGATCAGTGTGAGCCGGGCGCGGGCGTGGCTGGGGATGACGCCGGGCAGCAGACCGAGGTAATACTCGATGATCGACTCCGAAATCGGTTGCGACGTCACGTAGATCATCTGCAACCGCGGCTGGCGAAGCAGCAGCAGCAGGAACAGAGCGCGTTCCTCCATGGCCTGCATGATGGTGCCGCTGCCCTCGGTGGTGCGTTCGATGCTGATCGACGGGACGACGACGACCGATTCGTCTTCCATGTCCAGCCGCATCGACTCCCAGACGGCGGGCATCGTTGTTTGCAGATCGTCGAACAGTCGATAGCATTCGTCGTCATCGAGCTGCGACAGTGTGCGACCTGGCGCGTCCAGTTGTGTCATGGTTCCCCCTCTTGTTCTTTGAGCGCGCTGATGTTGTGCACGCGCACCGAGCGACTGAATCCTTTGGGCGCCACGTCGCCGACCATCTCGGCCACGGCGATGTGTTCGGTGGCGGCGAGCACACGATCGGTGACCCGCACCTCCCATGGCTGGGCGTCCGAGCACAGCCGGGCGGCCAGATTGGTCACGCTGCCGATGGCCGCGTAGTCGAACCGCCCTTCAAAACCGATCCGCCCGAGCGTCGCAAAGCCTTGCGCGATACCGATTCCCAGCGACAGCTCGAATCCGTACCGCTGCCAGCGGGCGGCGTGCTCGCGGACGGCGTCACGGATCTCCAACGCCATCCGGACCGCGCGCTCCGCGGAGTCGTCGTAGGAGATCGGATCATTGAAAAAGACCATGACGCCGTCGCCGGTGAACCGTTCGAGCGTGCCGCCGTACGCGTGCACCAAGGCGCCTATCGAGTGGTGGTACTCGGCGAGCACCCCCATCACTTCCTCGGGTTCACTGGTCTCGGCGAACGGGGTGAAGTTCCTCAGATCGGTGAACAGCACCACGATTTCGCGGCGGTGACTCGCCAGCAGCGTCTCGTCGCCGACGACGAGGTCGGCAAGCTGCGGGGACAGAAAGCGGCGCAGTCGATTGGTCCGCTCCAGTTCGTCGACCTGTAGGGCCACCCGGGACTCGAGTTCGGCGTTCCATTCGGCGAGTTCGGCGGCTTGACGCCGGATGGTGTCGTGGTACCGCTTGATCCGCGCCAGCGACGCGACCCTGGCGAGCAGTTCGCTCTTGTCGAACGGCTTGGTGACGAAATCGTCGGCACCTGCCTGCAAAGCAACCAACCGCTGTTCGCTCCCGCTGGCGGTGATCATCACCACGGGCAGGAATTCCGTTGCCGGGTTTGCGCGTATCCGCCGGCAGACCTCGTAGCCGTCCATCTCGGGCATCACGATGTCGAGCAACACCAGGTCGACGTCTTCGGTGTCGAGCAGTCGTAGCGCCTCGGCACCGGACTGCGCCGTGAGCACCCGGTGTCCTCGCGGGGTGAGCACCGCATCGAGGAGTTTGAGGTTGGTGGGCTGATCGTCGACGGCCAGCACGGTCGCGGTGAGGTCCATCAATCCGGCCGCCCGTCGAGGAATGCTTGGATCTGACCGGGCAGTGCGCGCACGCTGATCGGCTTCTCGACGTATCCGTCGAAGCCGGCCTGCGATGCCCGCGCCTTGTCTTCGGCCATCGCCAGCGCCGTCACCGCGACGACCGGGACGTGCGGGCCGAGCGTGTCCTGCCGCAGGCGGCGCAGTGTCTCGGCCCCGTCGATGCCAGGCAGTTGTAGATCCAGCAGCACCAGATCGGGCGGAGTCTGTTTCGCGACGCGCAGACCTTCCTCACCGGATTGTGCCTCGACGACGTCGTAACCGGCGAAACTGAGGACATCGCGAACCAGCTTGAGGTTCAACGGATTGTCCTCGACGACGAGGATGCGCCGGGGCGTCACAGGGCACCCACCTGCTTCAACGCATCCATCAGTTCCTCGCGTCCGATCGGCTTGCGCAGGTAGACGTCGGCGCCCGACGAGAGGGCACGCGTCCGGTCGTCGACATGCGTGGCGACGACGACCGGGATGTCCGCGGTGGCGGGGTCCTCCTTGAGTTCGGTGAGCACCTGCCAGCCCTCGCGACGCGGCAGCCCGATCTCGAGCACGACCGCCGCAGGCAATTGCGTGCGCGCGATCGCGAGAGCCTCGACACCGTCTTTGGCGCGCAGTACCCGCGTCGGCGACCCGTCCAGATAGGCCGCATTCAAATCGAGTGACGCCCAGTCATCGTCGACGAGCAGGATGGCGGCAAGGTGGTCCGGCGCGGGCGCGCCGCGGCGCAGCACACCGGGGATGGAAAACCCGAACGTGGCGCCCTCGCCGGGGGTGCTGTGCAGCCACATCCGCCCGCCCCACAGCCAGACGAACCGGCGGGACAGCGTCAGTCCGAGGCCGGTGCCCTCCTCTTTCGGTGCGCCGCGTGGGCCCTGTTGGAACGACTCGAAGATCCGCTCCTGGTCCTCGAATGGCACCCCGATGCCGGTGTCGGTCACTGTGATCTCGAGGTCGTCCTGCTCGCGGTAGGCGCGAAGCGACACCGATCCGCCGTCCGGGGTGAACTTGACGGCGTTGGTCAGCAGATTGAGCGCCACCTGCTTGAACTTCCGCTCGTCGGCGTCGATCGTGCTGATCTCGTCGGCCACGTCGACGTCGACGGTGATGCCGTGCTGAGCCGCCCGCTCGCGGACCATCGCCAGGCAGTACTCCAGTGCGGTTGTGACGTTGAACGTGGCTGGCTCCAACACCATTTGGCCCGCCTCGACCTTGGAGAGGTCGAGGATCTCGTTGAGCAGCTCGAGCAGGTGCTTGCCGGAGTTCCAGATGTCGCGCAGGTATTCGTCCTGGCGCTCGTTGAGCTCGCCGAACATCCGATCCAACAACACCTCGGAAAACCCGATGACCGCGTTGAGCGGGGTGCGCAATTCGTGTGACATGCTGGCCAGGAACTCGGATTTGTGCCGGCTGGCGACTTCGAGTTCTATTGTCTTGGTTTGCAATTCACCGAACAACCGGGCGTTGACGATAGCCAGTGCGGACTGCCCGGCAAACGTCTCGAGCAGTTCGACGTACGGACCGAACGACCCCGTGCTGCGCCGCCGGATCACCAGCACACCGAGGATCCGCTCGCCGCGCAGAATGGGCACCGCGAGCACCGAGCGCCAGCCGTTGCGATACAGCGCCTCCAGATGCGGATCGAGGTCGACGGTGGTCAGGTCCGGCACCTCGAGGGTGCGGTGGGCGGTGGCCGCACGTCCGACAAGCGTCGAGTCGCGGTCGATCACCATCGCGCGCAACGCTTTCAACAGGTCAGGGTCAGTGCCCGCGGCGGCGCGAACGTGAAACGAATTGCTCGGCTCGTCGTACTCCATGATCGAACCGCCGTCGGTTGCGGTGAGCCGCACCGCGTTGCTGACGATCTGGTCGAGCACCTCGTCGAGGTCGAGGGTTGAGCCGACGGCGTCGCCGACGTCACGCAGCGCCTCCAGTTGTGCCACCTTGCTGCCGAGTTCGCGGAGCAGGGCCACCTGTCGCATCACGATCGCGCCCTGGACGGCGAACTCCTCGAGGAGTTCACATTCGCGGGCATTGAACGGCTGGGCGCTGGTCCGCCACATCGACAGCACCCCGACGACCTCGTTCTGCAGCATCATCGGGGTGGACAGCAGCGCGCGGTAACCCGCCAGTTGTTGCAGATCGGGACGGCCATAGCTGGCGTCGCTGAGCACGTCGGCGATCTGCACCGTGCGCTTCTCCACTGCCGCACGACCGACGGTGGACGATTTGTTTCTGGCCAGCGGATGGTCCTCGAGGTACCTGCGGAACTGTTCGGGGATCTTGCCCGACGCACGAGACAGCCGGAACGCATCGCCCTCGGGGATGTACAGGTTGGCGGCCTGGGCCCGACACAGGATTTCGGCGCGCTCGAGGATGGTGTCCAGGATCGCCCCCGGATCGGCATCGGCCCTGCCGAGCGCGGCCAGGATCTGTCGACTGGCTGCGGACTGTTCGCGGGCATCTCGTAATGCCTGGTTCAGCTCCGTCGAAGCCCGCGACACCCGCGTGGTGCGCTCGCTGCGTTCGGCCACCGATTCCTCCCCCCGGAGACCGTCTCAGTGTGGCCCCCCTTTGCCCAATTGAGGAGCGGATTGGCCGCGGTCAGTGCCCGAACTGTTCGATGATCAGCACCTGAAGCTCGCCGACCACCCCGCCGAGCACGCCGCCGACGGCGACCATCAACGGCTCGTCGTCCTTGAACACCGGCCGGAGGATCGATTCGTACTGCTCATTGGTGAGCTGGTTCATCTTCTCGACGATGGTGTTCTCGAGGTCGATGACGTCGGCCGCGTAGTCCTGCGCTTCGAGCAGGGTGGACGGGAACCGTTCGAGAACAAGCTCGACCACTCGCTCCTTCAGTGCGCGATAGCGTTTCGTGCCGACCGCGAGCGCGACGATCGGGCCCGCGATCCCGGTCTGCGCGTCGACCGCCGCCTCGACTTCCTTGGCGGCCAACGCGAACAGCTTGTCCGAGCCGGGGCCGGAGATGATGCCGTCGAAGAGGATCTGCGGCGCAAACAGGTCGTCGGCGAGGATCCTGGCGTAATCGCGGGTGATCTTGTCGCGCTGGGCGTGCAGCAGACCCTGGAACCTGATGACCCCGAGGAACTTCTTCGGCTGCACCGGCCGGAACAGCATGTTCAGCGCGATGTAGTCGCTGAGGAAGCCGACGGCGAAACCGAACGCAGGCATGATCCACGGATTGTTGAACAATGCCCACGCCACCATCTGCACCAGCCCGATGGCGAAGCCGAAGTAGATCCCGCTGCGCCGCACGAACGCCATCGCGTCGTCGCTGAGGCCGCGCATCAGCTTGATGAGCTTGTCCTTGTTGCGCACCAGCGTCGTGACGGCGAGGAATTGGAGGTCGACGTAGCGGTCCAGGTCGGCCCTCATCCCGTTGAGCAGGTTCTCGGTGACACGCGGGGCCTGCGCGCGGATCCGCTCCTGAATGGCTTTCCTGGCGGCATCGGGTAGCGAGTCCCACAGCCCAGGGCGGATTTGTTCGGCGAGGTCGCGGGTGATCTCGTCGATCGCCTGGTTGAGCGGAACCCGCAGTGCCTCAACGGCTTCGGCGGCGTCGATGCGCTCCAGCAACTCCTGAGGCTTGAGCAGATTCGCCGTCAGCAACTCGATGGTCTTCGAGCCCACCTTGCCCGCTCGTCGCGGCACGATGCCCTGCCAGCCGATCGGTCCGATGCCCTTGAATTCGAGTGGCCGGTAAATCATCTCCAGCGCAACGATTTTGGTGCTCCAGCCGACGAACGCCGCCACGAACGGCATCGAAAGGTAGATCAGCCAGTTGGCACCGAAGTCGTGTTTGATCTCATCCCAGGTCTGCAGCGCGACCACGAGATGGGTCACGGGCCGTCCTGCTGCATGGTCGCCGCCCACAACGCCTGCCCCAGGCTGGACAACGTCAGGGTGTACTTGTCGACCTTCGCGGCCAGCGGTCCGCGCGACGCGGTCTTGATCGCGGCGAGCACCGAACTCTCCGCCATCAGCACCTCGTAGTCGTCCTTCAGATCCGGGTCCTCCGGTCCGATCTCGACCAGCCCGAGCGAAAGCAGGTGGCTGACATACGACAGGACCATGTCGGGCAATGCGACGCTGGCGGTCCGCCCGATCAGCGACGCATTCTCCAGCACCGCCCGGCCCTGAACACGACGACGGGTCCAGTCGTGCACGCTCACCACCGGCGACGACGAACCGTCAGACAAAGCGCTGATGATCCGCGCCTCGTCGGCGACCAACTGGTCGAGGATGTGGTGGAACAACTCCATCTGGCTGCTGCTGGTGCTGTTGTCCAGTGCTCGGTCCAACAGCCCGCGCATCTTCGAGCTCAGCGCATCGGGGTCGGCCACCTGCGCGGGCCGCTGTGCCGGGCGCGCAGGCTCGGGCTCCTCGGGCTGATCGCCGAGCAGCGCCATCAACTGTTCCTGGGTGCGGATGGACGTGCGAAGCCAGAACTTCGCGACACCCGACGCCATGCCGACGAGCCCGAACGGATCTTGGGAGTTCGCCACGGGTGAACCGTAGCCTCTGCGCCTGCCGATCATCACGATCAGGGCGCAGAATCGGCAGACGGTTACGAGCCGGTTCCCGGTGAGCCGGACGCGTGCTCGCGATGCGCGATTGTCAGTTGCACCCGGGATTTGACGTCCAGCTTCCGGAACACCGCCCGCAGGTGGGTGTTGACGGTGTTCGGCGAGACCCCGAGTTCGGCCGCGGCTGAGCGGTTGGTGTGCCCGGAGCTGATCAGTTCGACCACCCTCGACTCGGTCGGCGTCAGTGCCGCCCAGCCGGTCGCAGGACGGGGCGCGGGCGCATTGATCCGGACGCCGCGAACGCCGTGGCTGCGAAGATGTTTCGCCACGGTGCGGCTGCCGGATTCGGCGCCGACGCGTTGGTAGATCTCGGCCGCTTCCAGCAGCACGTCGATCGCCTCGCGGGACCGGTCGAGGACCAACAGCGCCGAACCGTGATCGGTGAGCGCATCGGCCAGCAGCAGCGGGCGCGGCGATTCACGCAGTACCTGTACCGCACTGGCAAGCAGCGTGGGATCGGCTGTCAACGAACCGTGGATGTGCAACGCGATGCCCTCCAGCGTGGGCACACCCGGATTGCGCTGCGCCGCAAGGTCGGCGATGTGCGCCGCCTTACGGGCGAACTCGGGATCTCCACCGTCCAGGCCGATCCGCGCCAGGATTCGCATCCACGGCGGCGACCACGGCCACGGGTCACGGAAGTCCTCGACGCCGTCGAGCAGCGGACCGAGGATCGCGAGGCTGGCCGCATAGTCACCTGCACTGGCTTTCAGCCAGCCCTGCATCAGCCGTAGCCGGGGTACCGTCTCCTCCGCCGCGACCGGGACCAACAGCTCGGTCGCCCTTGCGAACTCGCCCCGATACCTGGCCACCGCGGCGAGCACCATCCTGGCATTGAGCCGGAACCCGTAGTTCCCTGTCTCGTCGGCAAGCCGCAACAGCGTGCGCGCCCCCGCCTCAGCGGCATCCAACCGGCCCAAGTTGTGGTCCTGCCACATCTGCGCATACAGAATCGCGGGTGCCTGGCTATCGGCGTCCTGATGCGCTTCGCGGATCTTGACCAGCATGGCTTCGGCGTCGTCGTACCGGTCAAGGTGCTGAAGGGTGCGGATCTCCTCGGCTTCGTACGCCGAATCCGACAACCGGCGGAGGTCGGAGAACCGCTCGAGTGCGAGTCGGTGCCGACCCTCGTTGCGGGCCGTCTCAATCAACGCGACGACAGCCAGCCGCTGAGAATAGGTGTCGCTGAGGCGGTTTCCCTCGGCAAGCGCGGCCTGTGCCATGGTCTCGGCACGCGCCGCCGGCTGGGTGCGCGAAGCGGCCAACGCTCGCGCCGCGGACAGCTGAGCGCGCGCAACCGCTGATACTTCGGCGATCGCCAGAGCTGCGCCGGCCCGGCGTTCCATCTGTTCGCAGTCGTTGGCGCACCACAGCGCTCGACAGGCCTGCAATTCGATGCGAGCGATCGTCTCGGCCTCGTCGGCGACCGCGAGTAGCCGATCCGCGACGGCCAATGCCTCGCCATCGCGCTGCACATTGACCAGCGTTTCGACCGTCCGCTCGCCGGCCAGCAGCCAGAGCGGATGCCCCTGCGTCGTCAGTGCGAACGCCTGCTGCGCCAGTTCGGCAGCCTGGTCGGGCATCGACACCATGCATTCCCGAGCCGCCTGTTCCAAGGCGAGCACCGCTTCCTCGTCGTCCTTGGTGGCGCACGCCCGGAAATGGTTGGCCGCGGCGAGCGCTGAACGGCCGTCACCGACGATGAAGCGGGCGCACGCGCGGTGCAGTGCCCGACGGTCTCCCGGCGGGATGTCCGCGTACACGGCTTCGCGGACGAGGTCGTGCGGGAAAAAGACTTCACCGTCGACGGTGCCGAGCAGCCCGTTGTCGACGCCTTCGCGGGCCAGCAGGCTCAGCTGGGCTTCCGACATGCTGCCGAGCAGATGGCCCGCGTCGGCAAGGGCCATGGCACGACCCCACACGGCGGCCAGCCGGATCAGGGCGGCAGCGGGCCCTGACAAGCTGCCGACCCGTGCCCGGACGCCGACGGACAACTCTGCGTGCAGGTCGCTGGCGTCCTGCCCGCGCTGGTGCCGTCGGGCCAGCCCTTCGATCACCTGCACCGCCCAGAACGGGTTGCCGCCGACGCCGCCGAGAAGTTTTCTGGTCTGCGCGGACGGTTCGGCGCCGAGCAGATCGGTCGCGATGCCGTCGATGTCGGCGAGCGTCAGCGGCCCGAGTTCGATGCGGGTGATCGTGGTGGCGTCGTCGATGCCGGCGATCAATTCGTCGAGCGGGTCGCTGGGCTGCCACCGACTGGTGACCGCCCACACCACGGGAGATCCGGCCAGCCTCGCGGGAAGGACACGCAGCGCGAATCTGGTCAGCCGGTCGGCCCACTGCACGTCGTCGATGGCGATCAGCACCGGCCCGTGCACGGCCAACTCCTCGAGCAGCGCGCTGATCCGGTCGACCAGCCACAGCGGCTGGTCGTAGAGCGGCGCGAGACTGGCGAACGCGTCGGCAGGCAAGAGCGGGTGAGGGCCCGAGCGAAGCGACACCAACAGCGGTGCACCGGCTGCGATCTGGTCGCCTTGTTCGGCCTTGCCGCTGCCCGTCTTGTACCCGGCGCGTGATGCCTGTTCGACGATGGCACGCAGCACCGCAGACTTGCCGATTCCGGGTTCGCCGCTGACCACCACCAGGGCGCCCTGGCCAGTGCGGGCCGCTCGATCCAGAGCGTTCAGCGCTTTCGACATCGCGTCGCTGCGCCCACGTAGCGCGATCCGCGCCATCAGTCGTTCATTCCGTCGCGCCCCATATCGGTGCTTTGAGGCCACGCACCCCCGACGGGCCGGAGAGTATTACGTAGTGACTAACGCCGATTCGCCAGAATGATTCCGTTGGTCCGGTGGCCCTGGTAGCGCGAACATGCGAGATCGCCTGCGCAGTCGCTATCGCAGCACGCCGGTAGTTTGCGTCGGCTCGTCGGAACGTGTGAGACAGCGCCTCCCGGCCACGGGCGCGAAGCCGCCCGAGACCGCGTGGCGACAGTCGATCTGACAAGCCGGTACGCGGTGAGCTGCAAAAGCATTCCGTGGCAACGCGTTGCGGCAAACACCTAATGCGTGGCTCCCGAGAGTTCGTCAAATCGTGCGATAGGCAACCAACGCCGTTGGTGATTAAGTCATCGCTGTTTGTGACATTACTCGCAAGTAAGTTCCGGCAGCGCCGGTGATCACCAGCCAAGGGGTTTTTCAATGCAAGTTGCCAGCCGTCCACGTTTCACGACAGGAGTCGCCGTTGTCGGGGCGAGCCTCGTCGTCGCCTCGACCGTGGCACCGGTATCGGACGTCCACCTGCCCGACCTGCATCTGCCGACGGTTCGCAGCATGGAGGTCGATCTCGCGGCGGCGGTGAACCCGCTCGCGATCTACTCGCAGGTGCTGCAGGACGCGCTCGCGAACATCCAGACGCTCGGCGAGAACTTCAAGCCCGGCCAGGTGCTTCAGGCCATCCTGGCCAACCAGCTCAGCGGCGTGAACGGGGTCGGCACGGCTCTCGGCCAGACCGGTTCGGACCTGGGTGCCGTCGTGGCGCAGTTGCCGGCGACGGTGCAGACCGTGGTCAGCCAGCTCGCCGCGGGCAACATCTCGGGTGCGACGAACACCCTGCTCACGGTGCCCGTCGAGGCGGTGCTGCCGCTGCAGAACCTCCTTCCGGCGCTGACGAACCTCGTCACCCAGCCGATGCAGAACCTCGTCAATGTTGTCCACGCGTTCACCAATGACACACTGGGCACCCAGCTCATCCTGGCCGGCCTGATCGCACCGCTGATCAGCACGCCTGCCGCCGCCGCGACCGCGGTCCAGAACGTGATCGGTGCCGTCGCGTCGGGCAACCCGGCAGCTGCGGTGAGCGCCCTCATCGCGGCCCCGGCCACCATCGCCGACGGATTCCTCAACGGCGGCTTCGGCCCCGATCTCGGACCCTTGGTGAACAGCCCGTTCCCGGTAATCGCCGGCGGGTTGCTCAGCTCTTCGACGCTGAACATCAACCCCGACGGCACGATCGACGTGGGCACCGGCGGACCGCTCGCCGCGATCGAGACGGCGCTGGCGAAGATCGTGATGGCGCTCAAGCCGACGACAACCGCGACGACGGCTGCGGTCAAGACGGCGGCCGTCAAGACTGCCGAGGTCGCCACGGTGCCTGCGGCAACGGCGCCGACCGTGACGCTGTCGACGGGTAGCACCGCTGCGCTGCCTGCCAAGGAGGCGACACCAGCCGACTCGGCCACCGAGGCGCCCGCGCAGAAACCCGCGAGCACCGACACGAAGTCGACGGCGACCGAATCCACCGATACCACCAAGGATTCGACGGATTCGACGACCAAGCCCGAGTCGACCAAGTCCACCGACGCGAGCACCGACGCGACGACCGGCAACAAGGTCGACCCGAAGCCGACCTCCGGTTCGGAGTCCAGCAAGTCGGGTAGCTCCACGGATTCGGGCACCACTCACGACGCCACTTCGTCGGCGACCACTCACGACGCCACTTCGTCGGCGACGGGCACGTCCGCATCCTCGAGCACCGCGACGTCCGGCGGGGCGCAGAAGAGCGCGACTGGCCCGAAGCACGCCAAGACCGGCCCGAAGCACGCCAAGGCCGGCAAGTAACACCTTCGACGAACAGGCCTCCCTCATCAATTCCGATGGGGGAGGCCTGTTTTCGTATCCGCGCCGGACACAGGTTTCGGCAGCGCTCGATCGGGCCACCCTGCAATCGACATGACACGACACGAGGACACGCCCAGCACGCCGAAGGACGCCAGAGCGGCGACCGACGACCAGCGGGAGCTGCAACGAGAACTCGACCACAGCGACGGCGACCCGGACGCCCCCGGCCGGCACCAGGACCGCCACGACGTGCCTGACGAATCAGGCCGTTGACGTCGACTCAGTCGCCTGCCGGGCGATGGACGTACGCCACGATGGCGTTGGTCAACCCCCGTCGCGCCAGATCCAGGTCGTAGTACGACCCCAGCTGGCGTTCGGAGGCCAGGCCGCGCATCGCGCCGGGGATGAACGAGGCGACCTGGCGCACCCGTTCGGGTTCGACATCGACGTCGCGGAACGCTTCCTGGCACGCCTCGATCCAGCTCCGTCCCCACGATTGCAGTTCGGCGGCTGTGCGTGGGTAGAGCCGTTCCAATTCGGCGCCGTCGCGGGGTAGGGCGGCGCGTAGCGTCTCGATCGCGCGCGAATCCGGTGCGGACAGCCCGTCGAACAGCAGGTCGATGATCGCGGCCACCCGGTCACGAAGCGGCGCAGCGGGATTCGCGTTCGACGGCAACTGACCGCGCCGCTCTGCGGTGCGCCGCAGCACCGCCGCCCACAAGCCATCGATGTCGCCGAACTGGTACTTGACCGCACCCCAGGTGGCTCCTGCGTCTTTCGCGATGCGATTGGCCGACGCCGCGGCGACGTCACCCGTCGCCAAGGCGCGCAGTGCCGCGTCGAGCATGGCGTCGCGCGTCGCCTGGCCCCGGCGGTTGCTCCGTCGGGTCATCGGCTCCGGCACTTGACGAATGATAGAGCCCTCTGTGATTCTTGTCGACATGGCCAAGCCGCCCCTGTCCATGAAGCCGACGGGCTGGTTCCAGGTCGCATGGTCGGATGAGGTCGGCGTCGGCGATGTCCATGCGATGAAGTACTTCGGCGAAGAGTTGGTCGCGTGGCGATCCGAGTCCGGCCGGGTCACGGTGATGAACGCATACTGCGAACACCTCGGCGCGCACCTCGGGTTCGGCGGGCACGTCGTCGGCGAGGTGATTCAGTGCCCGTTTCACGGCTGGCAGTGGAACCACGAGGGCCGCAACGTGTGCATCCCCTACGAGAGCCGACCCAACCGCGGCAGGCGGATGACGACCTATCCCGTGGTCGAGCGCAACGAGTCGATCTACATCTGGCACGACATCGAGGGCCGCGAGCCCTTCTTCGACGCACCCGACGTGTTCGCCAGTTTCCGCGACGGCAGCAGTGCGGCCGACTACTACCCGCAGCAGCGGTTGTTCGAGCGTGCCCACGAACTGCACCCGCAGTACGTGCTGGAGAACGGCGTCGATTTCGCTCACTTCAAGTACGTCCACCAGACGCCGATCAACCCGATCTTCACCAGGCATGACTTCGCCGAACCGGTCTCCTACGTGGACTTCACGATCACGTTCGAGGGCGACGGTCAGCAGTCCATCGACGACGTCCGCAGTGGCGTCGAGGCGATCAACGGCGGGCTCGGCATCGCCGTGACCAAGAGCTGGGGGATGGTCGACAACCGCACCATCTCGGCGATCACCCCGGTCGACGAGTCGATCTCCGATGTCCGGTTCATGGCCTACATCGGCCGCACCCCCGGCAAGGACACCGAGCGGGCCGCGCAGAAGGCCGCCGAGTTCGGCGAGGAGATCATCCGACAGTTCCGCCAGGACATCCACATCTGGTCGCATCAGCGCTACTCCGATCCGCCGGCGCTGGCCAGCTCGGAGTACGAGGGGTTCACGGCGATCCGCAAATGGGCCATGCAGTTCTATCCCGACGGCCGCGGGGGTAGCGCCGCGGACCTCGCCTCGACCGATCAGAAGGGTTGATTCTCTTGTCGAACAAGCCGATTCGCGTGTTTCAGGTCGCCACCGGCAACGTGGGCTCCGAGATGATCAAGCGCTATGGCGCCCAGTCCGACCTGCAACTGGTGGGGGTGCACTGTTACTCGCCGGAGAAGATCGGCAAGGACGCGGGCGAGCTGGCGGGCATCGAGCCCAACGGCGTGATCGCCACCGGCTCCGTCGAAGAGATCATCGCCGCCAAACCCGACGTGCTGACCTTCCACGGGGTCTTCCCTGACGAGGACCTCTATGTCAAGGTGCTCGAGGCCGGCATCAACATTGTCACCACCGCCGACTGGATCACCGGTTGGCACCGCGACACCAACCATCCGCACCCGTCCGGTAAGCCGGTCAGCCAGTTGTTGGCCGAGGCATGCGCGCGGGGCTCGTCGTCCTTTTACGGCACCGGCATGAATCCCGGATTGAACCAGATTCTGGGCGTGGTCTGCTCGGCCGATGTCGCCGAGATCGAGAACGTCACCACCATCGAGTCCGTCGACGTGTCATGCCACCACAGCAAGGACACCTGGATCGAGGTGGGCTACGGCCTGCCCGTCGACGATCCGAGCATCCCCGCCAGGCTCGAGAAGTACACCCGCGTGTTCGCCGACAGCGTGCTGCTGATGGCCGACTGCTTCGACCTGCAACTCGACGAGGTCAAGTTCAGCTACGAACTGGGCGCATGCACCAAAGACGTCGATCTGGGATGGTATGTGTTGCCGAAAGGTTCCCTAGGCGGCAACTACATCAAGTATCAGGGCATGGTCGACGGCATGCCGCGGGTGGAAACCCACCTGGAGTGGCAGATGACGCCGCACACCGATCCGCATTGGGATATCAAGGGCTGCTATATCACTCAGATCAAGGGCGACCCCTGTGTCTACAACAAACACATGATCTTCCCGAAACCCGGAGTGGATCTGTCGAATCCCGACAACTTCGCCTCGATCGGCATGACGGTGACCGGCATGCCCGCGCTGCATGCGATCAAGTCGGTGCTCGAGGCGCCGCCCGGACTGCTCACCAGTGCGGACCTTCCGCTGCGAGGGTTCGCCGGCCGTTTCAAGCTCTAGTTGGCAGAACGGGTTTCATCAATACGCGGCATTCGGGCGGCGCCTGCGAATAACCTGAGGGCGTGTCGGAGGGGCGGCCGACGTGGGCATGCGTCAGGAGGCTGGCTGGCTGTTGCGTGATGGCCGGAGCGCTGGCGGCGGCCCTGATGTTTCCTGTCGTCGGCGGCATCGGGTTGATGTCCAACCGCGCGGCCGACGTCGTAGCCAACGGTTCCTCGCAACTGATCGCAGGTGACGTACCGCAGGTGTCGACGATGGTCGACGCACAGGGCCAGCCGATCGCCTGGCTGTACACGCAACGTCGATTCGAGGTGCCGACGGACCGGATCTCGAATGAGATGAAGTTGGCGATCGTCTCGATCGAGGACAAGCGCTTCGCCGAACACAACGGCGTGGACTGGCCGGGCACGCTGACGGGGCTGTCCGGGTACCTCGCAGGTAATCCGGACACCCGCGGCGGTTCGACGATCGAGCAACAGTACGTGAAGAACTACCAGTTGTTGGTGACCGCGCAGACCGACGCGCAGCGGCGTGCCGCCGTCGCGCTGACCCCGGCACGCAAGATGCGCGAGATCCGGATGGCGCTGGCGCTGGACAAGGCCATGAGTAAAGCCGAGATCCTGACCCGCTACCTGAACCTGGTGTACTTCGGCAACGGGGCGTTCGGCGTGCAGGACGCCGCGCAGACCTACTTCGGGATCAACGCGTCCGAACTGAACTGGCAGCAGGCCGCGCTGCTGGCCGGGCTGGTGCAGTCGACCAGCCAGCACGATCCCTACACCAATCCCGACAGCGCGATCAGTCGGCGAAACATCGTGCTGGACACCATGATCGAGAATCTGCCGCAGCGCGCCGACGAGCTGCGGGCGGCGAAGGCACAGCCGTTGGGTGTGCTACCCCAACCGAACGGGTTGCCGAACGGCTGCATCGCCGCGGGCGATCGCGGCTTCTTCTGCGACTACGTGCTCGACTACTTGGCGCGGGCCGGGATCAGCAAGGAGCAGGTGGCCCAGGGTGGCTATCTGATTCGCACGTCGCTGGACCCGAAGGTGCAGGCGTCGGTCAAGTCGGCGATCGACAAGATGGCCGACCCCGACCTCGACAGTGTCGCCAGCGTGATGAGCGTGATCAAACCGGGCAAGGACGCGCACCACGTGTTGGCGATGGCGAGTAACCGGCGGTACGGACTCAACGACGACGAACACGAGACGATGCAGCCGCTGCCGTTCTCGCTGGTCGGCGACGGCGCAGGCTCGATATTCAAGATCTTCACCACCGCGGCGGCGCTCGACATGGGCATGGGCATCGACTTCCAGCTGGATGTGCCTGGGTCGTTTCAAGCGCGCGGGCTCGGCAGCAGCGATACGCCGGGGTGTCCGAAGGAGACATGGTGCGTGCGCAACGCCGGGAACTACCGCGGCTCGCTGAAGGTCACCGACGCGCTGGCTGTGTCGCCGAACACCGCCTTCGCCAAGCTGATTCAGCAAGTCGGTGTTCCCCGCGCGGTCGACATGTCGGTGCGGCTGGGGCTCAGGTCCTATGCCCTTCCTGGGACCGCCAGGTCGTACGACCCCGAAAGCAACGAGAGTTTGGCCGATTTCATCAAACGGCAGAACATCGGCTCGTTCACGTTGGGGCCGTTCCAACTCAACGCGCTCGAGTTGGCCAACGTGGCGGCGACGCTGTCGTCGGGCGGCACCTGGTGCGCGCCGAACCCGATTGTTCAGATCGTCGACCGCCACGGCAACGACGTGCCGGTGGAGGGTCAGCCATGTGACCAGGCGGTGCCGGAGGGGCTGGCCAACACGATGGCGAACGCGCTGAGCAAGGACTCCGTCAGCCCGGGCACCGCGGCAGGCGCAGCTTCGTCGGTCGGCTGGGACCTGCCGATGTCAGGGAAGACCGGCACCACCGAAGCGCATCGGTCGGCAGGTTTCGTGGGGTTCACGAACCAGTACGCGGCGGCCAACTACATCTTCGACGATTCGAGCAATCCGTCCGGCATCTGTTCGTTCCCACTGCGGAAGTGCGGCAGCGGCGACCTTTTTGGCGGTAGCGAGCCCGCGCGCACCTGGTTCGAGGCGATGAAGCCGATCGCCACGGATTTCGGTGAGGTGCACCTGCCGCCGACCGATCTGCGTTACGTCGACGGCACGTCCGGCAGTCAGGTGCCGAACGTGTCCGGCATGAAGGTGGATGCCGCGCGAGAGCGGTTGCGCAACGCCGGATTCCAGGTCGCCGAGAAAACGACGATGGTGAACAGTTCGGCGTCCTACGGCGCCGTCGTCGGAACCTCCCCGAGCGGGAAGACGATTCCTGGGTCGATCATCACGATTAACGTCAGCAACGGCATCCCGCCTGCGCCGCCGCCACCACCGCCGCCACCGCCGAGTGAGCCGCCGCCGCCTGCTGTGCCGCCGGAGGGCATGACCGTCGTGGAGATTCCGGGGCTGCCGCCGATCACCGTGCCGCTGCTCGGACCGCCGCCGCCACCGCCGCCGTTCGCGCCGCCGCCGCCACCGCCGCCGGTCGAACCGCCGCCGCCACCGCCTCCGTGAGGTCAGTAGTCCCAGACGGCGGGCACGCACCGGAATACGTCACCGGCGGCAGCCACATGGCAGACCGACGGGAACGGCAGGTGCGTGGCCACCAGCGCCTCGCCGGTCGCCGCCAGTTCGCGCAGCAGACGGACCCGGACGCGGGCCGCTTCCTCCGGGTCGTGTTCGAAGCCGTTGAACCAGTCGGGCTGGTCGAAGCCGACCTGGAACACGGCGTCGCCCGCGAACGTCAACGCGCCGCCCCGCGACGCCAGCCGGACCACGCTGTGTCCGGGGGTGTGGCCGCCTGTCTTGGTCACCATCACTCCGGGCGCCACCTCGTGCTCCGTCTCGAATGGTTGTAACCGACTGCGGTATTCGTCGAGGAACCGGGAGGCGGCGGACCGAAGCGCGTCCGGCACCGGAGCGGGCATGCGGGTGTGAGAGAAGTCGGGCGCCTCCCAGAACTCCGCTTCCGCCGCCGCCACGTGGACCCGCACCTCCGGGCTGAGTTCCTGCTGCAGGCCGTCGCCGAGCAGTCCGCCGACGTGGTCCATGTGCATGTGGGTGAGCACGACGTCGGTCACCGATGCGGGGTCGATGCCCGCGGCGTGCAACCGCATTGCCAGCTGCCCCGCCCGCGGGAAGTCTGGGAACTCGCCTCCCAGGCCCGCGTCGATGAGGATGGTCTGGCTGCCGCTGCGCACCACCGCTACGTTCAGCGGCCAGTCGAGCACGTCCGGCGGCAGGAACATGTCGTCCAGCCAGCCCGCGAGGTCGGCCGAGTCTGCGTTGTACGCCATCGTCTTGGCGGGGATGGGCAGCATGCCGTCGCTGATCACCAGCACATCGAGATCGCCGACCTGCATCGCGTACCGCGACGGCACCAACTCGTCGAGACCCTGCGCGCCGAGGTCCGAAATATTGTCCAAGCTCATGACCGCTCCTCCGTATCCGTGACAGCTTCCTATCGCCTCCGAACGGGTGCGGCTTCGCCGATTCATCCCGGCAGTGTGGTGATCGACGCGAGTGAGAAAGTCCGGACCGGTCCGGACACCTGCGCATGGCATTGCGAGAACAGCGGCTCGGACATCTCCTCGGTGAGGCAGACTTCGAGCGGGCCCTGCTCGCTGCTGAGCACTACGCGGATCCTGTGCTCGCCCCGCTCGACTTCGACTGGCGGCAAGCCGGCGATACGGTCGTCACCGGTGGCCTCGCGGGCGAAGTACTGCGCGGCCTGGACGGCATGCGGCAGCGAGGTACGGCCCCGCAGCAACGCGTTGTTAACCCGCCCGTCGAGATACAGCCGGACGAGATCCGCCGAATCGGTCGAGTCGACCCGGCCGTAACACAGCCCTTCCGGCAACACCAGCATGGTGGCCGCGAACCGGTCCCCACCCAGATGCGAGCACTCCCAAGTGAAGTCGGGGTACTCCGCCGCGATCGCCTTACAGGCAGTGCGACCACGAACGGCGCAGCACTGATCGTGCTTACCGTGCGCACAGACCGCGACGAGCGGATCCGTCTGCACGGTGCCGTCACTTCCGTCGAGCGCGATGTCCAGGTACTCGCGCGGATGAGCCACCTCCCCGCCGTACAACACTTCTCTGCCGACATCGGCGTGCGCGATGAACCACCGCCATCGCGGCGTGGCAGAGCGTCGGCCGTGCTTTCGGATCGCCGCGATACGCATCTTCGCCGTCTCAACCCGACGGACGATGGCGCGGCCGAGTTCCGGATCGATGATCGCCGGAGATCGAAGAAACGCCGAATACCCCCAGCCGCCCGGCAATTCGAGCAACACCCAGGACGAGCCCGCCGAAGCGGTGCCGTACATCGGATCGCCACGGGCAAGCGACTGATCGCTGCATGGCGCTCGCTTGGCCGCGGTCATCCGTTGTCCGGCTCGACAACGGCCTCTCGAAGCAGCCGACGAATCAGCACTGCGGCGTCGGTGTGGTCGAGACCCGGCATCGCCGCCGCGTCGGCGGCAAGCCCGCGGTGAAGCGCCGCTATGGCCTCCGCGCACGACATCGGGAACGTCATCACCTTGTCCGGTAATCGCAGCACGACGCGTCCGTCGGTGTGTGCCATCGTGGCCACCAGTCCGCGGCGCCACCGGACCCGAATGGTGTCAGCGGATTCCGACGCGCTGAACGCGACCAGCGGGCGCACGGCTACGGGCCGTGTGTGTTTGGCGTGCCCCTGTGTCAACTGTGCGGCGGCGCCTGCGCTGACGGTGGTCGCCTCGTCGCGCAATGTATCGACCATTTCCGCCATCACCTTCGTCACCGTCGCGATGATCTCATCCTGATCGGCGGGGTTTCGGCCCAGCGGCAACGACCGTCGGAACTCTTCGGTCGTCGCCAACTGGTCGATGACCGCGCGCGCGACATCCACACCGGTGACCGCGGATACGCCGACGGTCAGGTGGATGGACGTGGTGTCCAACGCCTGCGCAGCGTGCACCCAGCCGCGCGGGAGGTACAGTGCGTCGCCTTCGGACAGCACGGTGTCGATCACCGGATCGTCGCTCACCCGCTCTGCGATCGCGGACCGGTAGCGAGTCCACGGCTGCGAGGGCAGCGGATGGCGGTGCACGGGTTCGTGCACCATCCATCGCTTCTGACCGGCGACCTGCAACACGAACACGTCGTGCACGTCGTAGTGCGGGTCGAAGCCACGATTGCTGGGCGGTGTGATGTAGGCGTTCGCCTGCACCGGATGGCCGACATCGTCGACGGCTTGCTGGACGAAGTCGATCAGCGGAGGCCACAGCCGATGCAGGCCCTGCAGCACAATCGTTGCGCCAGAAGCGAATTGGGCGAGCACCTTGGCGGAGTCCACCTGATCCGGGATCTCCGCCCCGAATCCGGCAGGCCCGAGGTAGCAGTCCTTGGCCAGGACGCCGCCTTCCTTGGCCATCCGGATGAACGGTGCGCGTACCCCGCGCTCGGCGATCAATTCGTCGACCGTCTCCGGTGAGAGCAGGTCGCGGAAATCGCGCGGCAGCCCAGTCGCCGGGCTGAGCAACGGTTTACGACCCCAGAACTCGCTGGCGAAGGTTTCCCGGTCGATCGCGATGCAGC
Organism: Mycobacterium sp. ACS1612; assembly: GCF_001667505.1. GTDB lineage: Bacteria > Actinomycetota > Actinomycetes > Mycobacteriales > Mycobacteriaceae > Mycobacterium. The sequence continues at coordinate 107,787 of NZ_LZHZ01000004.1, read as the reverse complement.
GTCTCAGCGCCGCGAAGCCGCTATGCGGTTCCGTCGGCACCGCCGTCATGGCCTTCGGGGTTGGAGCCGCCGTCGGCCGGGCCTTCGCCGCCCGCCGTGCCGTCGGCCCCGCCGTCGTGACCCTGTGGGTTGGAGCCGCCGTCGGCCAGGCCTTCGCCGCCCGCCGTACCGTCGGCCCCGCCGTCGTGACCTTCGGGGTTAGACCCGCCGTCGGCGGTACCCTCTCCGCCGCCCGAGGTGGTGATGTCGTCGTCATCCAGTGGCATGGTGATCCCTTTCCCGCGATGCGTGCGCTGAGAGTTACCCGCGACGGCCCCGGCGAAACGGCCTGCGGGAGTCAGATGATCGGCTGGTCTTCTGGCCGCCGAAGGCGCATCCATCGATAGCCGTACCCGTCGAGGCCGACGTCGATTCTGCCCTCGGGATCGAGCTTGTGTTCTGCGAGCCCGTCGAGCAGGTCGACGAGCGTGCAGCCCGTCGGTACGTCGGCCAGTCGAATCGAGACGATGCAGCGGTCCGCTCCGAGGTTGTGCACCGCCACCATCGTCCAGCCCGACTTCTCGCGGCAGACATGCGCCAGGACGGCAGGGTTGGGCTGCTCGAGGACTTCGGCAGTCGACCAGCCGATTTCCGGCTGCTGCCGGTAGGTGTAGATGAGGTCGCGCATGAACCACCAGAAGGACTGATGGTCATGGCGCTGGTCGGCGGCGTTGATGCGGTCCGGGCCGTAGAGACCGTCGGTGAGCGGACGGGTCAGCCTGCGCTTGTTGGCACCGGAGAACCCGCCGTTGTGGCCCGCGGTCCACTGCATCGGTGTGCGTACCGCGAGTCGCCCTGGGACATCGAGGTTTTCGGCCATCCCGATCTCCTCGCCGTAGAAAAGGACGGGAGTCCCCGGCAACGAGAACGCGAGCGAATAGGCCATCCGCATCCTCCGCTGATCGCCACCGAACATCGACGGGAGCCGTCGGCGCAGCCCGCGCCCGTAGAGCTGCATGTCCTTGTCGGGACCGAATGCCTCAAAGACTTCCCGGCGTTCGCTGTCTTTGAGCTTGTCGAGGGTGAGCTCGTCGTGGTTGCGCAGAAAGTTGGCCCATTGACTGGTCAGGTCCAGTGCCGGGCGCTGCCGAAGAGCCTTGGCGATGGGGCCGGCATCACTGCGAGCGAAAGACAGGTACATTGCCTGCATTCCGTTGAAGTCGAACTGCATGTTCAGCCCGTCGCCGTCCGGCCCGCCGAAGAAGGCCAGTTGGTCCTTGTAGGGCAGGTTCACCTCGCCGAGCAGAACAGCGTCGCCGAGGCGCCTGGTGACGAAGTTCCTGACGTCGCCGAGGTATTGACTGGCGTCGAACACTCCTGGATCTCCCGGCGCTGAGTCTTTCGCGAACATGAAGGGCACCGCGTCGACGCGGAAGCCTGAGACCCCGAGCTCCAGCCAAAAGCCCAGAGTGCGTGAAATCTCTTCCTGCACTTTCGGGTTCGCGATGTTGAGGTCGGGTTGGTGTTTGAGGAAGTGGTGCAGGTACCACTCGTCGGTTCGCTGGTCGAGCTGCCAGAGGCTGGTTTCCTGATCCGGGAACACCACGTCCTTGCGGCGGGACTTGGGCTTGGTGGCGCTCCATACGTAGAAGTCGCGGTACGGATCATCCGTGCTGCGGCGGGCGGACTTGAACCAGGGGTGCGCATCGGACGTGTGGTTCATGACGAAGTCGATGACCACCCGGATGCCGGTTGCCTTGGCCGTGCGGACGAGTTCGACGAAGTCGCCGTGGGTGCCCAGCCTTCGGTCGATGCCGAAGAAGTCGGTGATGTCGTAACCGTCGTCCTTACGGGCCGTCGGATAGAAGGGCATCAGCCACAGGCATGTCACGCCGAGGTCGCACAGGTACTCGATGCGTTCGGTCATGCCGCGGATGTCGCCGCATCCGTCGCCGTCGTAGTCGTAGAACGTCTCCACGTCGGCGCAGTAGAAGACGGCGTTCTTCCACCACAGGTCGCCGGTGTCGCTGCGCCTCATGCGATCGCCACCCGAGACTGCGGGGCGGTCGGCGACAGCTGCGGCAGGACGTGTTCGCCGAAGGCGTCGATGAAGCCGGACTGCTCCTTACCCACAAAGTGCAGGTACAGCTCGTCCCAGCCCTGGTCGACGAATTCCCGCAGCCATTCGATGTGCTGATCGAAATCGCTTGAGACGAGCACGGATTGCTTCACCTGATCTCCAGTGACGTTCTCGCTGATGACGTCGAAGGCGTCGACCGACTCGACGTCCCAACAAGCCGGAGGGGCGAAAACGTTACTGCGCCATTGGTCGTGGGCGATCGCGAGAGCCTGTTCCTCGGTCGGCGCCCAGCTGAGGTGAATCTGCAGGCGGGCAGGTCCGCGGCCCCCGGCGTCGCGGTATGCGTCGAGGACCTTGCGCAGAGTGTCCTTAGATTGGTTGACGGTGACCAATCCGTCCGCCCACGCGGCGTGGCGGGCCGCGGTCTCGGGTGTGACGGCCGGGCCGACGAGGTCGGGAACCACGTCGGGCAGCGTCCACAGCCGTGCCCGGTTGACGTGCACCAGGCCCTCGTGGCTGACCTCCTCACCCTCGAGCAGACGCCGTATGACGGTCACACATTCGACAAGCCGTTGGTCGCGAATTTCCTTGCGTGGCCACACCTCGCCGGTGATCCGCTCATTGGAGGCCTCGCCCGACCCCAGCGCCGCCCAGAACCGACCGGGGAACATCTGCCCGAGGGTCGCGATGGCCTGGGCGATGATCGCGGGATGGTAGCGCTGACCTGGCGCGTTCACGACGCCGAAGGGCAGCGTCGTCGACGCGAGCGCGGCGCCGAGGAAGGACCAAGCGAAGCCGGACTCGCCCTGCCGGGAACTCCACGGGCTGAAGTGGTCCGAGGACATGCCGGCGGTGAAGCCGGCCCGCTGCGCGTGCTGGACGTCGCGCAACAACTGAGCCGGGTTGATCTGCTCGTGCGAGCAGTGAAAGCCGATGACCGTCATCTCGGCGGCATACCCGTTTCGATGGCCGTGTCAGTCGTAGAACAGCTAACAGTCAATACGACTGGCCGTCGGCGTACCGCTGTCGACGGAAGTGGCGGCCCTTGCCGCGGTTGCGACTCTTGTACGTCGGCAACTGCGAGTCGCAGTTCGGACAGACCAACCGCAAGTTCTCCCGGCAGTTGTTCGTCGGGTCGCCGTCGATGTGGTCCAACACGAATGCGAGCGGTAGGCCTTGCCATGTGCTTGCCGCGCCACACATCGCACAACAGCACGATTGCGCGGCGACGAGGTACTCGCGGATGTAGTGACCCTGGTGGCCGTCGATTCGGGCTTCTCCGGATTCGAGCCACTGTTCCGTACGCGACTTGCGCCGGGCTGACGCCTGACATGCGTTGCCGCAGTAGATCTTCTGGCTGCGCTTCGAGAGTGTGGAACCGCAGCCGCGACACTGTCTCATGCGCCGAAGCTACGACTGGCTACCGACAACCGGTGGTCGCCGAGTGGAGCCCCCTGTCAGGATTGAACTGACGGCCTTCCGTTTACAAGACGGATGCTCTACCACTGAGCTAAGGGGGCGTGTGAACCCGGCAAGTTTATCGGGTCACTGCTCGGCGTCGATAATGCGCTGCGAGGTCACGGTCCGCGACGACGATCGCGCGCGCGGCCGGCGGCCAGGCAGCGGAATCCGGTCGGCGATATTGCTCAGCGGATTGACCACCTGGCTCAGCGTCACGACGGCTTCGTGCAGCGCATCGATTGTCGGCGCCAGCGCCTCGAGTCCCGGCGCGAGCCGGTTCAACGTGTCGGCGACGTCGGCCAGCTTGAGCAGCGGCCCTTCCTCGGCGGTCAAGGTGTCGAGCAGGCCGCCCTCGGCCAGCAGGCGGTCGGCGACCCCGTCCTCGCGCAGCACCCGCTCGATCAGGCCGTCATTGGCCAGTAGTTGGTCGGCCAGTCCACCCGGCGCGATGACCCGCGACAGCGCGCCGTCGTCGGTGGTCATCCGGTCCATCAACCCGCCCTCGGCGGTCAACTGATCGACCAGCCCGCCGGGGGCCAGCGCCCGCGACACCGCACCGTTCTCCGCGGTCAACCGGTCCAGCAGCCCACCCTCGGCGGTCAGTTGATCGACGATTCCGCCGGGTTGCAGCAACCGGTCGACCGGACCGTTCGGCCGTAGCGCTCTGCCCAGCGGGGCGTCGTCGTCCATCAGCTTGGCCAGCCGGTTCGCCCGCTCGACCGCATCGTCGATGCCCAGGATGTGCGCCACGGAACCCGAACCCGACTGGGCCTGGCCGAGCGCGCTCTTGGCGATGTCGAGGCCCGTCTCGGCAACCGCGATGCCGACCCGTACCGGCGCGGTAGCTAAATCGGTCAGCGCTTTGCCGAGGTTCATGCACCCAGTCTATGGGTGTAAGGTCGGCGCACCCATTGCATCCAAGCACTCCCTGGATTCACACTCACAGGAAGTTGACAGGGTTTGTGCAGGATAATTCCAAGCGAAGTCGTGGACATTAGCGGAATGGCGATGGCTGCACTACCCGAGAATCTGCCCGAGGCGCGCGTCCTCGTAGTCGACGATGAGACCAACATCGTCGAACTACTCTCAGTGAGCCTGAAGTTCCAGGGCTTCGAGGTCCATACCGCGTCCAATGGTCCCGCGGCGCTGGACAAAGCCCGCGAAGTGCGGCCAGACGCGGTGATTCTCGACGTGATGATGCCCGGCATGGACGGCTTTGGCCTGCTGCGCAGGCTGCGTGCCGACGGCATCGACGCACCCGCGTTGTTCCTGACCGCCCGCGACACCCTGCAGGACAAGATTGCGGGCCTCACACTGGGCGGCGACGACTACGTCACCAAGCCGTTCTCCCTGGAAGAGGTGGTCGCGAGGCTGCGGGTGATCCTGCGCCGGTCCGGTCGCGGCATCGAGGAGCCCCGCAATGCGCGGCTGACCTTCGCAGACATCGAACTCGACGAGGACACCCACGAAGTCTGGAAGGCCGGCGAGCCCGTCTCGCTGTCGCCGACCGAGTTCACGCTGTTGCGCTACTTCATCATCAACGCAGGCACGGTGCTGTCGAAGCCCAAGATCCTCGACCACGTCTGGCGCTACGACTTCGGCGGCGACGTCAACGTCGTCGAGTCCTACGTGTCATATCTTCGGCGCAAGATCGACACCGGCGAGAAGCGACTTCTCCATACGTTGCGGGGCGTCGGGTACGTCCTGCGTGAACCGCGATGAGTCGCTGGCGCGGCGATGAGCCGTTAGGCGAAGAGTCATCGGCCAAGCGCCGAGAACCTTGCTAGCAAGTTCGCGACAATAGGGGCATGGCGGTACTGCGCGGGCGAGGCATACCCCTAAGGGTTGGCCTGGTCGCCGCCACCCTTGTGCTGGTGGCGGGCGGCCTGCTGGCGTCGGGCATCGCCGTCACCACGATCCTTCGGCACGACCTGACCAATCGCGTCGACCAGACGCTGCTCGACGCTTCGCGTAGCTGGGCGCAGGCGCCGCGGCGGATGCCGCCGACCCCGATCGAAGGACCCAACCCGGCCCGGCCGCCGTCCAACTTCTACGTGCGCGGGGTCGACCCCGACGGCCGCATCTGGATGGCCGTGAACGATCGCGCAGCCGAACCGGCGCTGCCCGCCGACAACGACGTGGGGCCGGTGCCCGTGACCGTCCGCTCGGTCGATCATTCCGACGTCAAATGGCGCGCGATGAGTGTGCGCGGACTGCGCGGTGAACTCACCACCGTCGCGATCGACCTGTCCGATGTCCAGACCACGGTGCGCGCGCTGATCTATGCGCAACTCGGCATCGGGGCCGCCGTGCTTTTGGTGCTCGGCGTCGTCGGCTACTGGGTGGTGCACCGCAGCCTGCGCCCGCTGGTCGAGGTGGAACAGACCGCAGCGGCGATCGCCGCGGGGCAGCTCGACCGTCGTGTCCCCGAACGTGATCCGCGCACCGAAGTGGGCCGACTTTCGTTGGCGCTCAACGGAATGCTCGCGCAGATCCAGCGCGCGGTGGCATCGTCGGATTCGTCGGCCGAGGCGGCCCGCACCTCCGAGGACAGGATGCGCCGGTTCATCACCGATGCCAGCCACGAACTGCGCACCCCGCTGACCACGATCCGTGGTTTCGCCGAGCTCTACCGGCAAGGTGCGGCCAAAGACGTCGAGATGTTGATGAGCCGCATCGAAAGCGAGTCCCGCCGGATGGGCCTGCTCGTTGAGGACCTGCTGTTGCTGGCCCGCCTCGATCAGCAGCGGCCGTTGGAGCGGCACCGCGTCGACCTGCTGGCCATCGCCAGCGACGCCGTGCACGACGCGCAGTCGATCGCGCCGCCGGCCCGCAAGATCACCATGGAGGTGTTCGACGGTCCCGGCACTCCGGAGGTGCTCGGCGACGAGGCCAGGCTGCGGCAGGTGCTGGGCAACCTGGTCGCCAACGCGCTGCAGCACACCCCCGACACCGCGGGCATCACGGTGCGGGTGGGCACCGACGACGGGCACGCCGTGCTCGAGGTGTGCGACGAGGGTCCCGGCATGAGCAAGGAAGACGCGCACCGCGTGTTCGAGCGCTTCTACCGCGCCGATTCGTCACGCGCCAGGGCCAGCGGGGGCACCGGGCTCGGCCTGTCGATCGTCGATTCGCTGGTGCATGCGCACGGCGGTGCGGTGAGCGTCACCACCGCACCGGGCAAGGGCTGCCGGTTCAAGGTGAACCTGCCGCGGATCGCGGACGTGCCGGCCCAAGTCAGTTGAGGCTCAACTCAATTCGGCCAAGGCGGCCTTGATCTTCGCCTGCGCCTCGTCGAGTGATTCCGGCGACGGGTTCTGGTCGACGTTGGCGAAGCCGAAGTCGCTGAGGTTGCGGGCCGGGAAGACGTGCACGTGCATATGCGGCACCTCGAGGCCCGCGATGATCACCCCGGCACGCTCGACGTCGAACGCCTTGCACACCGCCTTGCCGATCAACTGTGCAACTTCCATGACGCGGCCGAACACCGCGGGTTCGACGTCCTGCCACTGGTCGATCTCGGCCCGCGGCACGACCAGGGTGTGCCCCTGCGTCATCGGCGCGATGGTCAGAAACGCCACGATCTCGTCGTCCTCGTAGACGAACCTGCCGGGGATTTCGCCGTTGATGATCTTGGTGAAGACGGTCGCCATGGGCATGAGCATTCCAGCAAGCTCCCAGTCTCGGCGCAGTGGGGTAGCAGCATGTTTAGAGACGCTCGACATCGTGACTGACCTGGCGGCTCCCCGCACGGCCAACGTGGCCGAACGCCCGACACGCAGCTACGTCCTCGACATCGTGATCCCGGTTTACAACGAGGAGCGCGACCTTCCGGGGAGCGTCCGCCGGTTGCACGAGTATCTGGCCGCCGAGGTGCCGTACCCGTCGCGGATCACGATCGCCGACAACGCCAGCACGGACAGCACCTTGGCGGTGGCCGAATCGCTGGCCCGGGAGTTGTCCGATGTCGACGTCATCCACCTCGACCAGAAGGGTCGCGGCGGCGCGCTGTACACCGCGTGGATGGCGTCGGATGCCGACGTGGTCGCCTACATGGACGTCGACCTGTCGACTGATCTGTCGGCGCTGATGCCTCTCGTCGCACCGCTGATTTCGGGTCACTCCGATGTCGCGATCGGGTCCAGGTTGGCGGCCTCGTCGCGCGTGGTGCGTGGGCCCAAGCGCGAATTCGTCTCTCGCAGTTACAACTTGATCCTGCGCGGCGTGCTCGGCGCCAAGTTCTCCGACGCGCAGTGCGGGTTCAAGGCGGTGCGTGCGGACGTGGCGCGTCAACTGCTTCCACACGTCGCCGACACCGGGTGGTTCTTCGACACCGAACTGCTGGTGATCGCCGAACGCGCGGGTCTGCGCATCCACGAGGTGCCCGTCGACTGGGTCGACGACCCCGACTCGCGGGTCGACATCGTCCGCACCGCCATCAACGATCTCAAGGGCTGCTGGCGGGTGGGCCGCGCGCTGGCGACCGGCGCACTGCCGCTGCGCGAACTGCAGCGCAGCCTCGGCCGCGAACCGCTGGTTCCCGGCGTTCCCCGCGGAATGGTCGGCCAGATGGTGCGTTTCGGCATCGTCGGTGTCGCCAGCACGCTGGCCTACGCGCTGCTGTATCTGCTGTTGCACCCGGTGGTGGGCGCCCAGGCGGCGAACCTGACCGCGCTGCTGTTGACGGCGATCGCGAACACGGCCGCCAACCGGGCGTTCACGTTCGGCATCCGCGGCCGAACCGGCGTGACACGTCACCAACTGAGCGGGCTGCTGGTCTTCGCGTTCTGTTTGGCGATCACCAGCGGGTCGCTGTTTGCGCTGCATCGGTACGACCCGACGGTCGGCAAGGTGGTGGAGCTGTCGGTGCTCGTGGCGGCCAACCTGATAGCGACCTTGCTCCGATTCATTGCTCTGCGCCGAGTTTTCAACGCCTAGCGCCGGCCGGCGTCGCTACAGCGCTGCCGCTACAGCGCCGTAGCTGTCCAGCAGGAAGGACGCATAGCCGCGGTATTCGGCCTCGCGGCAGTGCTCCTGATAGACATGCCCGCCACCCATATACACCAGAAACGCTTCCGGCTTACCGGGCACGTTCTCACCGAGGAACCACGCCTTGGCCTTCTTGCCCTCCGAGTACATCACCGTCGCCTTGCCGGTGCGCTCGGTCTCGGCCGCCCACCATTCCTCCGACTCGGGGGTTGCCTCGAACCGTTCAACACCGTTTTGCTCGGCCCACCGCAGCGCCCGCTGCAACCATTGCGCGCCAAGCTGAATCGGCACCACCAGGTTGGAGTACGGCGTCTGCGGGCCGAGCGACATGAAGAAGTTCGGAAAGCCACTCACACAGATGCCGAGGTTGGACCGTAGACCGTCGCGGGCCCATCTGTCACGCAACGTGATTCCCTCGCGGCCGACGATGTCGATATTCGTCAGTGTGCCCGTCATCGCGTCGAATCCGGTGGCGAATATCAGCACGTCGAGTGCGTACTCGGTGCCACCGACCACGACACCGCGGTCGGTGATCGCGGTGATCGGCTCGGTCGCCGTGTCGATCAGGTGGACGTGTTCGAGGTTGAACGCGTCGTAGTAACCGTGTCCGGTCGGGACCCGCTTGCCGTTGAACGAATACGTTGTCGGACAGAGCAGCTCGGCGGTCGCGGGATCGGTGACAATCTCCTTGATCTTGGACCGGATGAACTCCGACGCAAGCTCGCTGGCCTGAGGATCGGTGGCGAGGTCGTTGAAGCATTCGTTGGCGAAATGGAATCCGCCCTCGTTCCACTTGCTTTCAAAGATGCGCCTGCGCTCCTCGGGCGAGACCTCCAGCGCGCTGTAGGTGGCCGGCTCCATCGCCACGCCGAAGGGATGATTGGCGGCCTTCTGGTAAATCGCGTCATAGTTCTGCCGGACCCATGCCATCTGTTCCTCGGTCACCGGATCGTTCGTGGTCTCCACGACGAAATTCGGTGTGCGTTGGAAGACGTAGAACTCGCCGACCTCGCGCGCGATCGCCGGGACGACCTGGATGCCCGACGCGCCGAGCCCGATCAGCCCTACCCTCTTTCCAGCCAGCTCGACACCGTCGCGCGGCCAGTGCGCCGTGTGGTACTTCTCCCCGGCGAAGCTGTCGATGCCCGGAATGTCCGGGTAGATCGCGTGTGACAGCACACCCATGCCGCTCACGAGGTACTTCGCTACCAGCGAATCGCCGTCGGCGGTGTGCACAGTCCAGGTGTTGCTGCCCTCGTCGTAGCGCGCGGACTCTATCCGGGTGTTCAGGCGGATGTTGCTGCGCAAATCGAGGCGATCGGCGACGAAGTTGAGGTAAGCCAGCACCTCGTCACCCGCCGGGTAGCGCTGCGTCCATGTCCACTCTTCGCGCACCTCCGTCGAGAAGGAGAACGAGTAGTAGCTGAACTCGCTGTCGGTGCGGACGCCGGGATATCGATTCGCCCACCATGTTCCGCCGACACCGTCTTGGGCGTCGACGACCAGTGTGCTCAAGCCGATCTCGCGGAGGTGGTGCAGGATCGCCAGACCGGAAAAACCGGCGCCGATGACAATAGCGTCAAAGTTGTTGCGGGCATTCATCGAAGTGTCCTTTGTGATCGGGGAGGTCATGCTGATGTCGGTTCGAATGCGATCGGGCTTGCGGGCGATGCCGCGCGGCCCTCGCGATACCAGGTCGCCATCGTCGAGATCGACTCATCGGCGGCGGCCAGCACGCCCGCCTGCAACGGAAAGACGTGCTGCTGATCGGCGGCGACGTCGAACGTGACATCGACACCGGCGTCGCGGGCGCGGGCGTACAGCCGGGTGGCGTCGGCGTAGAGCGATTCGATATCCGATGCGGTGATGTACAGCGGCGGCAGGCCCGAGAGGTCCGCGTACAACGGGTTGACCAGTGGATCCGTTGGGCTCGCGCCACCGGACAGGTACCGGTCGATGTTGCCCTGCAACCCTTCCCGCGTGATGAGGAAGTCGGTGTCGTTGTTGGTTTCGATGGTGGTGCCGCTGTTCTCCATGTCCAGCCACGGGGAGATCGCGATGACCCGCCCGGGTGTGCGGTTGCGGTCACGCAACAGCGTCAGGGCCGCCGCGATAGCGATGTTCGCCCCCGCACTGTCCCCGACGAACGTGATGTCTGTCGGAAGAGTCCCGCCGGTGACCAAGGCGTCGAACACCGCTGCGGCGTCCTCGATCTGGGCCGGATACGGATGCTCCGGTGCCCTGCGGAAGTCGGCGACGAAGGCGTGCGTGCCGCACGCGTGGGCGAGGTGGCCCGCGAACTTGCGGTGGCTGGCCGAGGAACCGAGCGCGAACCCGCCACCGTGCAGCACGAGCAGCATCTGGCTGGGATCTGCATCGAGTGGCTTGACCAGAATTCCTGGTACGCCACCGATTTCGGTCGACTGGTAGGTCACGTCTTCTGGCTCCGCGGTGGCGCGCTGCCAATCCTCGAACACCCAGCGCATGAGTTGCAGTGACATGGCGGGGTTCGCGATGAACTCTTCGGTCCATTCCGCGTAGATGCGGCCCAGCGGGTCGGTCGGCTGATGCGTGGACATGTTGTGCTCCTGCAGTTCGGGCCGGCCGGCCGTGGTGACCGGCTTCACTGCGAGTGTGTGGGTGTAGCGCCCGGCCACCGTCGATGTGTCGCAAAATGACGCACCACTGTCTCAGCGTGACGCACCGCCTCGTGATCGCGGCGCGGCGCGGTTGTCTCGTCGCATCCGCTGATTGAAGGGAAGTGTCGAGATGGAACGTCTGGACGGAAAGGTGGCCATCGTAACCGGGGCAGGCCGCGGCATCGGTCACGCGATCGCCGAGGCGTTCGCCCGCGAGGGCGCCATCACCGTTGCGACCGGTCGGGAGAAGACCGACGAATCGTTCGGTCCACGACCCCCTGGCATCGAGTATCGGCAGCTCGATGTGTCGCAGGAAGACGATTGGGACGCTGTGGTCGCCGATGTCATTGCCGACCACGGCCGAATCGACGTGCTGGCCAACAACGCCGGCGTCATCGCGTACCAGCCGTTGCACGAACTGACGATGGCGGAATGGGAGCGCGTGGTGGCGACGAATCAGACGGGCACCTGGTTGGGGATGCGTGCCGTCATTCCGCACATGGTCGGACAGGGCAACGGGTCGATCATCAATATTTCGTCGATCTGGGGTTCGGTCGCCGTGGCGGGCGCACACGCCTACCACGCGACGAAGGGTGCGGTCCGCAACATGTCGAAGAGCGCGGCAATCAGCTATGCCAAGGACAATGTGCGGGTCAATTCATTGCATCCTGGGTTCATCCAGACACCGCTCACCGATGCGCAGGATCCCGAGATCAACGAGTTCGTCGTGGCCCAGACGCCGCTGGGGCGGGCAGGCACGCCGGAGGAGATTGCCAACGGTGTGGTGTTCTTGGCTTCCGACGAAGCGAGCTTCGTCACCGGATCGGAGCTGGTGATCGACGGCGGATACCTGGCCCAGTAGTCACCCAGAAATGTGATAGGTCTTGAGCTTTCGGTGAATCGTGGCCCGCGATATCCCGAGCAGCTCGGCCGCTCGCGATCGATTTCCACCCGCCTCCTGGAGCGCGCGGCGGATGGCCTCGATCTCGGTCCGCTCGATCATCGACCAGGCGCGGTGGCCGCGCATCGCGTCAGGGAGATCGTCGAGAGGGACTAGCCCGCGTTTACCCGATGCGACCAGGTGCTCGACGACACCACGCAGCTCCATCAGGTTGCCCGGCCAGCTGTGCGCCTCGGCGGCCCGTCGAGCGTCATCGGTGAGTTCTAGCCGCATGCCCGGAGCCCGTTGTGCCGCAAACGCATTCCACAGGATCGCGACGTCGACCACCCGGTCGCGCAGCGGCGGCACCCATACCGTGGCGGCCCCGAGGCGCGCGGCAAAGGCCTCCGATTCGACGTGGCTCGATGCGGCCATCGTGAGCAGCACCGCTCCACGGCCGGTGTTGTTCTCGACCAGCGTCCGCAGCGCGGCCACCGTTGGGCCGTCGAGCGTCTCGACACCACGGATGATGACGGGAGTCGGTGCGCCCAGGATATCGGCGAGCCGCTGCAGCCAGGTGCGGTCTCCCGATATCTGCCGTTCGGCGGCATGCACCACGACCGCGCCGTCCACATCCGCACCAGGGATGTACGGGCGTCCGAGCGCCAACGAAGTCTTACCGCTGCCCGGCTCGCCCGCGACGATCAGCGCCTGCCGCGCTGCGATGTGTCTGCTGACATGGTGGGCGGCGGCCCGCCACGATTCCGACTGCCCGACAAGGCCGGTCAGCGATGGGCGGCCTCGGGCGGCAGTGGAGCGAGGAGCGGGCCGCAGCGCCGCGACCACGCCCGCACCGTCATCGAGCGCGGTGACATCGATGGTGGTGGTGCCGGTGGACAGTGCGGCCGTCACGCGGGTGCTGCGCCGCATTCCGGCGCACAGGTGACCGATCATGTCGATGTCGGTCTGGGTGAGATTTCCCGCGCGCTGGCTGCGCATCGTGAGGCCGTCCGGACCGAACGCGACCACCGGGCCAGGGTGATTGGCGGACGCGTCGAGAAATGCGACGAGCATTGCCCTGGCGCCGGGCTGTGCCACATCGAGAACGTGCTCTTCGAGCTGGGCGGCCACCGAATTCGTCAGCGGAAGCAGCAGGCCGCTTCGCTCGCTGATCGTCGTCGAAACCGTAACCACCGCAAGCAGTTTGCCGGTGATCGGATGCCAGACCGGTGCCCCGGTGCACAGCGCATTCTGGTAGAGGTCCGCGAAGTGCTGGGCGCCCTCGATCTGCACGCTTCTGCCCGCAGCGATGGCCGTGCCGATGCCGTTGGTGCCCACCGCGTCCTCGGCGAGCACCGCGCCGCGGACCGAGCCGAGGCGGTCGAGGTGGGTCATCGCCATCCTGTCGTGCGACCACCGCTGAAGGATGCGGCCCTGCGCATCGGCGAGCAGCAGGCCCATGCCCGAACCCTCGAGATCTTCGGCGACCCTGGCCATCGGGGCTTGAAACATCTCGACGAGACGGTTGTCGAGAAGATCTTCGTCGACGCGCGGCACGTCGCGCACGTTCGCAGGGACACCGAGTGCCTCTTGGGAACGCCGCCACGAGCGTAGGAGCTCGGGCGGCACTGCGTGGTCGGGGTCGGACGAGGTGAGGAACTGGGCGCGTATATCTTCGATTCGCGGTGCGCGGCGACGTGCTGACACGATGGCTCCTTGCGCCGCTCGGCTCGGCGGAGTTGGACGGTGACCGTCCAGGACCGAGGTGCGACTCAGGTCACAGAGCATACCGGAACGCGGACCGGTCACAGCTGAGCTTTCCATGGCCGACCATCTTGCTCGACGTGCAAGTCCTCGCGCCCGGAACTGTCTCAAAAAGATTCACTCGGGTGACGCAGAGCTTGCCGGCCATACCGTAAAGGCGCTTATCCAGGCGGTATCGCATTCCGTCACCGACTCATCCGCGAGGACTTCATGACGACGACTCTGATCGGCCACCCCGACACCGGGTTTATTCGCAACCACTCCGTGCCGACTGGCCTGTTCGTCGGGGGACGCTGGCGAGCAACGGACAAGACGTTTCCGGTACTCAACCCGGCAACCGGGCAGGAGATCGCGACCGTGTCCGACGGCGGGCCCGACGACGCGATCGAAGCGCTCGACGCCGCGGTCGCCGCGCAGGCAGCATGGCGCCGGGCTACCCCTCGGGCCCGTGCCACGCTGTTCTCCCGCGCCCACGGCATGTTGGTGGACCGGGCCGAGGCGTTCGCCGACGTGATGACCATGGAGAGCGGCAAACCCCTCGCTGAATCGCGCGCGGAGTTCGCGCTGTCGGCCGACTTCTTTCTCTGGTACACCGAGCAGATTGCCCACCTGCACGGCACCTATGCACCGGCCTCCAACGGTGGCTACCGGGTGGTCACCACCCACCAGCCGGTCGGGCCCGCCCTGCTCATCACGCCGTGGAACTTCCCGATGCTGATGATCGCCCGCAAGGCTGGTGCCGCGCTGGCCGCGGGCTGCCCGGTCATCGTGAAATCCGCGAAGGAGACGCCGCTGACCTGTGCGCTGTTTGTCGAGACTCTCCGGGAAGCCGGTTTCCCGGATGGTGTTGTCAATCTGGTCCACAGCACGACTTCGGCCGCGGTGTCCGCGGCGGTGATGGCCGATCCGCGGCTGCGCAAGATCAGCTTCACCGGTTCCACCGGGGTCGGGTCGACGCTGCTCGCCCAGGCTGCGCCCGGAATCGTCAACGCGTCAATGGAATTGGGTGGTGACGGGCCGTTCATCGTCCTCGATGACGCAGACGTCGAGCTGGCCGCGCAGCAGGCGATCGTGTGCAAGTTCCGCAATGCGGGACAGGCGTGCGTGGCCGCCAACCGCATCATCGTCCACAGCGCGGTCGCCGACGAGTTCACCAGGCGGTTCGTCGAGCTGACCGAGGCTCTGCGTGTCGGAGACGGATTCGATGACGGGGTGGACATCGGACCGATCATCTCCGCCCGCCAACGCGACGGTGTCGCGGAACTGGTTGAGACGCTGAAAGGCCTTGATGCGCAGCTCTTGACGGGCGGGTCTGCGTTACCGGGCGAGGGATACTTTTTCCAGCCCACCGTCTTTCGTGTGAATGGCCGTCCCACCGAGTTGTGCAACCGCGAATTGTTCGCGCCGGTCGCCACCATCTACCGGGTCGACTCGACGGATGAGGCGATCGCTTTGGCAAACGACACCACCTACGGGTTGGCCGCCTACGTCTTCACGCGTGACCTGTCGCGTGCCCTCGCCGTCGGCGAGCACCTGGATTTCGGGATGGTCGGCATCAACCGGGGCATCATGGCTGACCCGGCGGCGGCATTCGGCGGAATCAAGGCGTCCGGCCTCGGTCGTGAGGGCGGCCACGACGCCATTTACGACTATCTCGAACCGAAGTACCTCGCCGTCACCGTCAACGAGGAAGAGGGACTCGCATGACCACTATCGACACTGTGTCCGCGCCGCAGCCCTATCGAACCAGCAACGACCTTGGGCTGGGGCTGCTACGGCAACCCACCACGGTGTTGTTCGGGCCTGGTCAGCGCCGTCAGATTCCGCACCTGGTGGAGGGGATCGCCGGCCAGGTGCTGATGGTGACCGACGACCGGATGTCGCGCAGCGCCGAATTCGCCGGGATCGTCGATGGCATTGCGGCAAGGGGAGTTTCGGTGCTGACGTATGCCGAAACCGAACCGGACCTGCCGCGCCGAAACGTCGTCGACATCGCCGCCGGGTTCGGCGGCGCCACCGTCGACGCGATCGTCGGCATCGGCGGGGGCTCTTGTATGGATCTGGCCAAGGTCGCCTCGGTGGTGCTGGCCAACAAGGGCGATGTGCGTGACTATTACGGCGAGTTCCTGGTACCCGGATCGGGATGTCCCGTCATCACGGTGCCCACGACCGGCGGTACAGGGGCCGAGGTCACATGCATCTCAGTCGTTTTCGACGAGGAGAAGGCGATGAAGGTCGGCGTGGCCAGCCCGCATCTGGAAGCGTTCGCCGCCGTCATCGATCCCGAATTGACGCTCTCCTGTCCACCCGGGCTGACCGCCGCGGCTGGGGCAGACGCCCTGTCCCATCTGATCGAATCGTTCACCGGCAGGGCGAAGAACCCCGGACCGGATGACCTCGCGACCAAGCTGTACGCGGGCAAGAACCTGCTCGCCGACGTCTACGCGCGCACCGGGCTGGGCCTGCTGAATACGTCGCTGCCCGCCGTCGTCGTCGACCCGGGCGATCTCAAGGCGCGTTCCGACACCCTGTTCGGTGCGTACTGCGCCGGAATGGCGATCAACACCGCGGGCACCGCGGGGGCGCATGCGATTCAATCGCCGATCGGCAACCTCACCCATACCGCGCACGGCTTCGGCATCAGTGCCCTACTGCCGTATGTGATGCGCTACAACCTTCCTGCCCGGGTCCACGAGTTCGCCGAGATCGGTCGCGTCCTCGGAGTGGCGAACGCGACGGATCCCGATCTGGCGCAGGCGCACTGCGCCATCGAGCGGATCGAGGCGATCCTCGACACCCTCGGAGCGCCGTTGGACCTGCGCACCCTCGGGCTCTCTGAGTCTGACTTCGGGTTCGTCGCCGACCAGGCAATGCTGGCCACCCGGCTGACCGCCAACAACCCGCGGGAGCTTACGGTCCCGGCGATCGTGGCGATCCTGGAGCGGGGGTACGCGGGCGACCGCACCTGGTGGGAACTGTGACGGAAACCGAGTCATCGATTGCGATCCTCGGCGCGGGATCGATCGGTGTCGCATTCGCCATTCTGTTTGCGCGACGGCGGTTTGCAGTCAGCGTTTACGATCCAATCCCGGATGCGCTGCCGCGCGCCAAGGCCGACCTTACGGAGCGATTACGGCAACTCGATGACGCCGGCCAGCTCGCCGACGGTTGTCGCGAGGTCGCGGAGCGGGTGGGCTTCACGACCGAAATGCCGGACGCGCTGGCCGGGGCGACGCTCGTGCAGGAGTGCGCCCCCGAGCGCGCGGAGCTCAAGCGGAACCTGTTCCGGCAAGCGGGCGCACACACCGACCGCGAGGTCCCACTTGTCAGTTCGACTTCCGCGATCGTGCCGAGTGCACTCATCGCTGGTCTCGATCCGGACATCGCGGAGCGCGTCCTCGTTGGGCACCCTGGCAATCCGCCCTACCTGCTGCCGGTGATCGAGGTGGTGCCGTCGACGCTCAGCGAGCCTGGCATCGTCGAGCGGGCATTGGCGACCTACCGCGCTGCGGGATTGCGACCCGTCAAGGTGCGGCGCGAGGTCGAGGGCTTCGTCTTCAACAGGCTGCAGGGCGCGCTGTTGCGTGAGGCGTATTGCCTTGTGCGGGACGGGGTCGCGTCGGTGGATGACATCGATGAGGTGGTCCGCAGTGGGCTCGGCCGTCGATGGAGCATCATCGGGCCGTTCGAAACCGCCGACCTCAACACGCGGGGTGGCCTCGAGTCCCACGCGGCGAAGATGGGCCCGGCCTACGAACGCATGGGTGCTGAGCGCGGCCAACACGACTCGTGGACGCCTGACCTCGTTGCGGCAGCCGCCGCACAACGCCGCAAGCTGCTCGATCTGGCGGATTGGGACGATCGGGTGCGCTGGCGCGATCGACAGCTCATGCGGCTGCAGGCGGTCTGGAACGAAGCGAACTAGCGACCGGCAGACGCAATCTCGCAGCGCGTCCGATGGCTTGGAGGGCGTCGCGGCCGGACAGCGCCTCGCTAATCGCCCTCAGCCCCCTGTGCGGGCTTCATCATCGACATGTTCCAGTAGCCGCGCAGGTTGGTCAGCAGGCCGACGTCGTTGACCTTATACGTGAATATGCCGCGCACCGCGCTTGCCGAGCCGTTATCGAATGTGAAGCGCAAGTGCAGGATGTGCGCGATCTCGTCTGGCGAGCTCGACGGGAAGGTCTCCTCGCAGGTGATCTTGATGGTGGTAACGCCGATGCTGTTGTCCCAGAATGATGAGACCCCTTGCTTGCCCCGTACGCCAGTCCCGTCGGGGTTGGTATGGGCCGGGCCGATCGGGTCTTCGATGACGACGTCATCGGCCATGAGAGCCAGCCAGCCCGCCTTGTCTTTGGCGTGCACGCACTGCCACGAGTTCTGCGATGCGGTGAACGCCGGTGACTGCTGAACGGTTTCTTGGGACACTTCACTCCTATCTAAATGCCGCATGCGACACCGTCCTCGGTGGCGTTGCGGATCAGCCCCAGCCCGGTCGCCGCAAGTTGACCACCTCAGAGACCGAAATCCCTTGTTTCGTTTGCTCTACCGGTCGTCGTCGGTGTAGCGGATCACGCCGCGAATGTTCTTGCCCTCCAACATGTCGGAGTAGCCCTCGTTGATCTGCTCCAGCTTGTACTGCCGGGTGATCATGTCGTCGATGTTGAGCTTGCCCGCCTTGTACATCGACAGCAGTTGCGGGATGTCGTAGTGCGGGTTGCCGCCGCCGAAAATGGTGCCCTGCAGGTTCTTCTGCATCAGGGTGAGCATCGCCAGGTTCAGCGTGACCTGGGTGTCCAGCAGGCTGCCGATCGCGGTCGCCACACAGGTGCCGCCCTTCGCGGTGATCATCAGATAGTTGTCGATGTCTTCACCCTTGAGTTCGCCGACGGTGAGGACGACCTTGTGGGCCATGAACCCGTAGGTGACCTCGGCGATGCCCATCAGCGCGGTGTTGATGTCGGGGTAGACGTGGGTGGCGCCGAACTTGAGTGCTGCGTCGCGTTTCCATTCGACCGGTTCGATGACGAAGATGTGCCGCGCGCCGGCATTGACCGCGCCCTGCAGGGCAGACATGCCGACACCGCCGACGCCGACGATCGCGACGTCCTGGCCGGGCCGGATGTCGGCGGTGCGCACCGCCGAGCCGTAGCCGGTGGTGACGCCGCAGCCCACCAGGCAAGCGACCTCGAACGGAATCGACGGGTCGATCTTCACCACGGAACTCTTGTGCACGACCATGTACGGCGAGAAGGTGCCCAGCAGCGTCATCGGGAACACGTTCTGGCCTTTGGCCTGGATCCGGAATGTGCCGTCGGAGACCGCGGCGCCGTTGAGCAGACCCGCGCCGAGGTCGCACAGGTTGCGCAGCCCGGCCTGACACGACGGACAGTGCCCGCAGGACGGGATGAACGACAGCACGACGTGATCGCCTGGCGCGACTTCCTCGACACCGGGGCCGACTTCGGTGACGATGCCCGCGCCCTCGTGGCCGCCGAGCACCGGGAAACCGCCCATCGGGATGCCGCCGGTGACCAGGTGGTGGTCGGAGTGGCACATCCCCGACGCTTCCATCTGAATCTTCACCTCGTCTTTGACGGGGTCGCCGATCTCGATCTCCTCGATCGACCACGGCTGGTTGAACTCCCAGATGAGAGCGCCTTTTGTCTTCATAGAACCTGCTCCTCTCGAGTGCCCCGTGTCAGACTAAGTTATCTAGGTCACCCGTGTGCTTGCTGTCTACCAGATCGGGACGGGTGCCGCTCCGAGTGGGTAGTAGCCCGGCAGCTTCTCACCGGCCAGGCTGCGCTCGATCCGCTTCTGCATGCCCTCGCTGAGGTCACCGGATTCGATCAGCTTCATGAACATCTTGGAGACGTGCCCGAAGTCGAAGAAGTCGCGCTGCCATTCGATTTTCAAGTTGGCGTTCAGGCGGAACCAACTGCCGCCGATTCCGTAGATCTCGTCGGTGGTGCCGTCGGCCTTGTTGACGATCTGCTTCCAGAAGCCGACGATCTCGCCGAGCTTGTCGTCGACCAGCACCCTCTGGTACTCGTAGGTCCAGTTCTCCAGGCCCTGCATCTCCAAACCCAGTGCCACGTCCCGGATTTCGTTGACGCCCACGCACATCACGTCTTCCTTCGGCCCGATGTTCCAGCCGTAGGTCGCGTCCTCGGTGTAGAAGTCGGCCAGTGGCGTCCAGTCGCCGGCCTTCTCGCAGTCTCGGTTGGCCTGGAGCCATTGCTCGACCCACTTGTCGAGTGCTTCGCGCGGCAGTGACGGCATCAGTCTTCCTCTCTCACGGACAAGGCTTGGGTGGGACAGGCCCAGACGGCTTGCTCGATCTGCGGCCGATCTTCTTCGGGCGGTTCGGTGTTGAGGATCTCGACCTGACCGCGCTTGGGCACCTTGAAGTAGTTGGGTGCCTCCAACTCGCACATGGCGTGGCCCTGGCAGAGGTCCATGTCGACCTCGATCCGAAAGCCCATGGTGCCTCCTCCCTACTTGGTGCGCCTGAAGTATCGCGCCTTGGCCGGCCGCTCCAGTTGCACCACCATCTTGGAGTGGTCGTTGCGGTAGGAGTCTGCCGGCTGCGCCATCTCGAACTCGTACTCGCGCAACAAAACCGAGAAGATTGCCTTGATCTGCATCTGCGCGAACGCCGCGCCGACGCAGCGGTGCCGCCCGGCGCCGAACGGGATCCAGGTCCACCGGTTCACGACGTCGGCCTGCTCAGGTTTGTTGTAGCGGTCCGGCTTGAACGCATCCGGGTCGGGGAAGTCCTCGGGGATCCGGTTGGAGACGGCGGGGGAGGCCGCGACGAAATCGCCCTTGTGGATCGGGAAGCCGGCCACCTCGAACTCGCCCTGCGCCACCCGCATCAGGATGATCAGCGGAGGGTGCAGCCGAAGCGTCTCCTTGACGACGTTGTCGAGCTTCGGAATCTGGCGCAGCGCGTGGAAACTCACTTCCTGGCCGTCGGCGTACAGCTCGTCGAGTTCCGCGCGGACCTCGGCGTACACCTCCGGGTGGCGGATCAACTCGATCAGCGTCCATGCCGACGTGCCGGAGCTGGTGTGGTGCCCCGCGAACATCAGCGAGATGAACATGCCGGTCACCTCGTCGGCGGAGAACCGGGGGTTGCCGTCCTCGTCTTTGATCGACACCAGCACGTCGAGCATGTCGCGGTCGGCCTTGTCCTGCGGCGGATTGGCCAGCCGCTGATCCATGATCTCTTGAACCAGTGCAACGAGTTTCACGCGGGCCTCGTCGCGGCGTTTGAAGCTCTCGATCGGCAGATACGGGTCGACGTAGCAGAGCGGATCGGTGCCGCGCTCCAGGTCGTGGTAGTACTCGGCGAACCGGTGGTCCAGTTGTTCGCGGAACTTCAACCCGATCAGGCAGGCCGTGCTGGTGTAGATGGTCAACTCGGCGAAGAAGTCGAGGAGTTCGATCTCGCCTTCGTCGCCCCAGTCGGCGATCATCTTCTTGACTTCGCCCTCGATGGTGGCCGCGTGGCCCTTCATCTGCTCGCCGCGCAGCGCCGAGTTGTGCAGCATCTCCTTGCGCCGTTCTGGGCTGGCGTCGAAGACCACGCCCTTGCCGAAGATCGGCGTCATGAACGGGTAGGCCTCGGCCTGGTCGAGATCCTCGTCGGCCGACCGGAAGAAGAACTCGTTGGCCTCGGCGCCGGACAGCAGGATGACGTGCTTGTCGACCAACTGGAACCAGCCGACATCCCCGCACTCGTCGCGCACCCGCTTCATCAAACCGATTGGATCGGTGCGGAATTCCTCGAGATGGCCGTGTTCTTCCTCTCCGCCGGAGACACGGGGCACCATGGCTGTGGTAGTCATTGGTTCGGCATCCCTTCTTCGCCAAGGGCGAGCTTCTGGCGGTCCTTGTCGTCGGCCAGCGGCGCTTCGGGCTGGAGTTCCATGTTCGCGATGAACCCACCACGCGGGGTCTCGGCGACGAACGTGATGGCGCGCGCGAGGTCGGCGGCTCGCAGGAAGTAGTCGTGGCGGGCCTGTCCCCACTTGGCCCAGTCTTCGAGCGCCGGCCCGATCAACTCGGCGGGCAGGCTCCAGCCCATGTTGGTCTTCGTCGGTCCTGGGTGCACGATCGACGCGCGCACACCGGTGCCTTCCAGTTCCATCTGGAAGTTGGTCACCATCGCCACCAATGCGGCCTTCGCCGCGCCGTAGGCGCCCATGTGCGGGCGCTGACGCAGCGCGACGTCGGAGCCGACAAAGATCAGGTCGCCGCGCCTGCGTTCGATCATCCCCGGCAGCACGGCGGTGGCCAACCGGTTGGCGCCGACCAGGTGGATCTGCAACTGCGACTCGAACTCGTCGGTGCTGATATCGGCCAGCTTGCCGAAGTACGTGTCGCCCGCGCCTGCCACCAGCACCTCGATCTCGCCGAGCGCTTCGACCGATTGCGCGACAAACGCTTTCACCGAGCCGGGATCGGTGACGTCGAGGTGGAATCCGACGGCCTCGCCTCCGTCGGCGCGGATCCGTTCGACGATCTCGTCGAGTTTCTCGACGCGGCGGGCGCCGAGCGCGACGGGAAAGCCGTGCGCGGCGAGCTGGATCGCGGTGGCTTCACCGATTCCCGACGACGCGCCTGCGACGATCGCAGGCCTGCGCTCGGGAAGTGGGTCGAACCGGGGCATCTAGCGGACCTCCACGGTGATGGGAAGGTGAGCGAATCCGCGGACATTGCTGGAGTGGACGCGGACGGCGTTGGCCTCGTCGACCTCGTATCCGCGGATTCGCTTGAACAGTTCGGCGAGCGCCACCCTGGCCTCCATGCGGGCCAGGTGCGCGCCGAGGCAGAAGTGCGCGCCGCTGCCGAAACTCATGAGTTTCGACCCGATTTCGCGGCCGATCAGGTATTCGTCGGGTCTGTCGAACACCCGCTCGTCGCGGTGCGCGGAACCGGGTAGCAGCAACAGCACGTCGCCGTCGGGGACGGTCGTGTCGTACAGCGTCAGTTCGCCCGACACGGTCCGCGCCAGGATCTGGCTGGAGGTGTCGTAGCGCAGCGTCTCCTCCACCCACAGCGGAACCCGCTCCAGATCGTCGTAGATGGGCGCCAGCTGATCGGGGTTCTTGTGACCCCAAAATGCGGCATTGGCAAGCAATTTGGTGGTGGTCTCGTTGCCCGCGATCACCATCAGGAACATGAATCCGAGAATCTCGTCGTCCGTGAGCCGGTCGCCGTCGATCTCGGCTTCCAGCAGCGCCGTGGTGAGGTCGTCGGTCGGCTTCTTGCGCCGCTCGGCCACCATCTGCTGGTAGTACACGATCAGGTTGATGGACGCCTCGACCGCCGCGGGCGGCACATCGGTGACCCCCTCGTCGCGGTGCATGACGCCGTCGGCCCACGCCCTGACCTGGGCGCGGTCGGGTTGGGGCACGCCCATGAGTTCGGAGATGACGTCCATCGGGAGCTTGCCTGCGAACTCGTCGACGTAGTCGAAGGTGTCTGACTGCAAGGCGGTTTCGAGATGTGCCACCGCGATCTCGGTGACCCTGGGCTCCAGCTCGCGGATGCGTCGCGGGGTGAAACCCTTCGACACCAGGGTGCGCAACCGCAGGTGGGCTGGGTCGTCCATCGCAAGGAACGACATCGTCTTGCTCGCGTGCGGCCCTCGGGACGCCGGATCCAGCGACACGCCGTACTTGTTCGACAGCGTCGTGCTGTTGCGGAAACCCTGCAGCACATCGGCGTGCCGAGACAGCGCCCAGAAGCCGAGTTTGTCGTTGCGATACAGCGGCGCCTCGTCACGCAACCGCCGGTAGTACGGGTACGGGTCTTCGTGGAAGTCGTAGTCGTACGGGTCGAAAACCAGGTCGGCAGCCTGGACGGTCATGAGTTTTCTCCCAGGATGAGGCCGACGACGTAGGACAGCCGGTCGGCGATCTGGTGGTAGGTGACGACGCCGCTGCCCGCGTGCACCAGCGCCCCGAAGTACGTCATCTCCAACGCCGAGACCATGCGCGGGTCGGCATCCGGTCCGACCGCCGACTTGATCCGGCGGTGGATCTCGGCGCCGATGCGGTCGCGGACCGCGCGCACTGCCTGGTCGTTGTTGGAGAGCAGGGCCGTCGTGCACGCGGCCGCCACCTCCGGTTCGTCGGCGATCATCAGCGTCAGCGCGCGCAGCGCCTGCTCGACCCGGCTGGCCCGGCTGTCGTTGACGTCGGTGAAGTACGGGACCTGACGGACCAGGTCGAGGTAGACCTCGGCGATCAGATGGTTCTTCGACGAGAAGTAGGTGTAGGCGGTGGCCGGGGCGACCTTGGCGCGGGCGGCCACCGCCCGCACGGTCAGGTCGGCGTACGACGACTCCCGCAGCATCTCGACACCCGCGGCGAGCACCTTGCGGAACGTTTCCTCCTGGCGCCGGTTACGGGGCTGTTCGGTGACCGCCGCCACGGCATCGCTGGACACATGTCCAAGTTATCGGACACTAAGGGCGGTAGGCAAGCATGCAGGTGAAAGCGGTCCTGCTTGCCACCCCGCGTCATCGGCGGCTATCGTTCGAGTATTCTAAGTCGGACAGTTGTCCAGCAACGAAGCGGAGAATTGGTATGGGCCTGCTCACCGATCGCCAGAGTCAACTGTTCATCGAAGGCAAACTGGTGGCCGGCAGCGGCGGCTCGTTCCAGACGATCAATCCGGCGACCGAAGAGGTGCTCGGTGTCGCGGCCGACGCGACCGTGGACGACATGGGCATGGCCATCGAGGCGGCCCGGCGCGCGTTCGACGACACCGACTGGTCGACCAACGTCGAATTCCGGGTGCAGTGCGTGCGACAGTTGCAGGACGCGCTGAGGGCACACGTCGAGGAATTACGGGAGTTGACCATCGCCGAAGTCGGCGCGCCGCGGATGCTGACCGCCGCCGCGCAACTGGAGGGCCCCGTCGCCGACCTGAGCTTCGCCGCGGACACCGCGGAGTCGTATGCGTGGGGCACGGACTTCGGCACCGCCGAGCCGATGGGCATCAAGACGCACCGCACCGTCGCCCGCGAGGCAGTCGGTGTGGTGGGTGCGATCACGCCGTGGAACTTCCCGCATCAGATCAACCTCGCCAAGCTCGGCCCGGCGTTGGCGGCGGGCAACACCGTCGTCCTCAAGCCCGCGCCGGATACGCCGTGGTGCGCGGCGATCCTCGGCGAGCTGGTCGCCGAGCACACCGATCTGCCGCCAGGCGTGCTGAACATCGTCACCTCCAGCGACCACAGTGTCGGCGCGCTGCTGTCGAAAGACCCACGGGTGGACATGGTTTCGTTCACCGGGTCGACCGCTACTGGGCGCGCGGTGATGGCCGACGGCGCGGCGACGTTGAAGAAGGTCTTCCTGGAACTGGGCGGCAAGTCGGCGTTCCTGGTGCTCGACGACGCGGATCTGGCGGGCGCCTGTTCGATGTCGGCGTTCACCGCGTCGATGCATGCGGGACAGGGTTGCGCGATCACCACGCGTCTGGTGGTGCCGCGGGCGCGGTACGACGAGGCTGTCGACGCGGCCGCCGCGACGATGGGCGCCCTGAAGCCGGGCGATCCCGCGGACCCGGGAACCATTTGCGGCCCCTTGATCTCGGCGCGGCAGCGCGATCGCGTCCAGGGCTACCTGGATTCGGCCACCGACGAGGGCGGCACGTTCGCCTGCGGCGGCGGTCGTCCCGCCGGCCGTGACACCGGCTTCTTCATCGAGCCGACTGTCATTGCGGGCCTTGACAACAACGCGAAGGTCGCGCGTGAGGAGATCTTCGGCCCGGTGTTGACGGTGATCGCACACGACGGCGACGACGATGCGGTGCGCATCGCCAACGACTCCCCGTACGGCCTGTCGGGGACGGTGTTCTCGGCGGACGTCGAGCGCGCCAACGCTGTGGCGGCGCGGTTGCGCGTCGGCACCGTCAACATCAACGGCGGTGTCTGGTACTCCGCCGACATGCCGTTCGGCGGCTACAAGCAGTCCGGCATCGGCCGGGAGATGGGCCTCGCAGGATTCGAGGAATACCTCGAAATCAAAGCGATTGCCACGGCGATTTAGCAGCGCGCCGAACGTGGGTTACCCGCACGTGAAATCCGAAAAAGTGTGCATAAAGCCCACACTCGGCAGGAAGGGAAACATGCAGTTCGAGGAGAAGGTCGCGATCGTCACCGGCGCCGGCGGCGGCATCGGACAGGCCTACGCCGAGGCGCTGGCCCGCGAGGGCGCCGCGGTGGTGGTGGCCGACATCAACACCGAGGGCGCACAGAAGGTCGCCGACGGCATCAAGGGCGAGGGCGGCAACGCGCTCGCGGTGCACGTCGACGTGTCCGACCCCGACTCCGCGAAAGAGATGGCCGCGCAGACCCTGTCAGAGTTCGGCGGGATCGACTACCTGGTCAACAACGCGGCGATCTTCGGCGGCATGAAGCTGGACTTCCTGATCACCGTCGACTGGGACTACTACAAGAAGTTCATGAGCGTGAACATGGACGGCGCGCTGGTGTGCACCCGCGCGGTGTACCGCAAGATGGCCAAGCGTGGTGGCGGGGCGATCGTCAACCAGTCGTCCACCGCGGCGTGGTTGTATTCGAACTTCTACGGTTTGGCGAAGGTCGGCATCAACGGCTTGACACAACAACTGGCCACCGAACTGGGCGGCCAGAACATCCGCGTCAACGCGATCGCGCCCGGCCCCATCGACACCGAGGCCAACCGCACCACAACGCCGCAGGAGATGGTGGCCGACATCGTGAAGGGAATCCCGTTGTCGCGCATGGGCCAACCGGAAGATCTGGTCGGAATGTGCCTGTTCCTGCTCTCGGATCAGGCCAAGTGGATCACCGGCCAGATCTTCAACGTCGACGGCGGCCAGATCATCCGCTCATGAACGACCTCAAACTCGGGTACATCGGCCTCGGTAACCAGGGCGCGCCGATGGCCAAGCGACTGGTCGACTGGCCAGGCGGCCTGATCGTTTTCGACGTCCGCACCGAAGCGATGACCCCGCTGGCAGAACTCGGCGCCACGCTCGCGGACAGCGTCGCCGACGTCGCCAAAGCCGACGTCATCAGCGTCACGGTGCTCAACGACGAGCAGGTGCGTGACGTGGTGAGGCGACTGGCCGAACACACCGAGCCGGGCACCGTCATCGCCATCCACTCGACGATCGAACCCGACACGACAGGCGCACTCGCTGATGAGTTGCGCTCGAAGCGAGTTCACATCGTCGATGCACCCGTGAGCGGTGGTGCGGGCGCAGCGGACAAGGGTGAACTCGCGGTGATGGTCGGCGCCGACGACGAGGCGTACGCCAAAGTCAAGCCGGTGTTCAAGAAGTGGGCGTCGCTGGTGGTCCGCGCAGGCGAGCCAGGCGCAGGCACCCGAATGAAGCTGGCCCGCAACATGTTGACATTCACCGGCTTCGCGGCGGCCTGCGAGGCGCAGAGACTCGCCGAGGCGGCAGGCATCGACCTGCAGAAGCTCGGTCGGGTGGTGCGGCACAGCGATGCGCAGAGCGGCGGTCCCGGCGCGATCATGTATCGCGACGACACGAAGCCATTGACGCCCGACCACTTTCTGCACGACATGTTCGTCCACACGCGCGGACTGGCGGAAAAGGACCTGCGCCTTGCGCTCGGTCTCGGCGAAGCGACAGGCGTCGACTTGCCGCTGGCCGAAATTGCCCTGCGAGACCTGGCCGCCGGGCTCGGCGTGCCGCACACAGAGGAGTAGTCGCCATGGATGAACTGCGCCGCAAGGGCCTCGAGAAGATGAAAGAGGTCTACGCCTGGGACATGCCCGATATGCCGGGCCGGTTCTTCGCGCTTACAGTCGACCACCTGTTCGGCACCATCTGGACGCGCGAGGGTCTGTCAATGCGCGACCGCCGGTTGATGTTGCTCGCAGTCCTGACCGCGCAGAACCAGGAAGCCCTGTTGGAGGTCCAGCTCAACGCGATCCTCTCCAATGAAGAGCTGACCGTCGACGAGCTCAAGGAGATATCGATCTTCCTCACGCACTATGTCGGATTCCCGCTCGGCTCGAAACTGGACGGAGCGATCCATCGCGTGGTGCAGAAGCGGAAGAAGGCCGAGGAGGCCGGCGCGGCCAAGGACGCGAAGGACAACGTGAACGAAGCCGTGCAGATGTACGCGCATAAGGACCTTCATGACAAGTAGGTACGCCGGCCTGTCGCGTGAGCAGCTTGCGACGCTGGTGCCCGAGCTGCTGCTGATCGGGCAGATGATCGACCGCTCCGGAATGGCCTGGTGCATCAGCAATTTCGGGCGCGAGGAGATGCTGCAGATCGCGATCGAGGAGTGGATGGGCGCCAGCCCGATCTACACCAGGCGGATGCAGCGGGCGCTGCGCTACGAGGGTGACGACGTCATCACGATCTTCAAAGGCCTACAGCTCGACATCGGCGCACCGCCGCAGTTCATGGATTTCCGCTACACCGTGCACGACCGGTGGCACGGCGAGTTCCATCTCGACCATTGCGGGGCACTGCTGGACGTCGAGCCGATGGGCGAGGAGTACGTCCGCGGCATGTGCCACGACATCGAAGACCCGACGTTCGACGCCACCGCGGTGGCCACCAACCGGCGGGCGCAGATCAGGCCGATCCACCGGCCGCCGCGAGTGCCCGCCGACCGCCAGCCGCACTGCGCGTGGACGGTGATCATCGACGAGTCATATCCGGAAGTCGACGACCACCCCGCGCTGGACGTCATCCGCAGAACCCGGGCTGCCGCAACCGAACTCGCCCCGATCGACACCAACGAGCAAGGGCAGAGCGACTACTCCGGTGACCTGGTCTCCGACTTCGACTTCGCCGCCTTCTCCCACTCCGCGCTGGTGCGGATGGCTGATGAGGTCGCGCTGCAGATGCACCTGCTGAACCTGTCGTTCGTGCTCGCGGTCGGCAAGCGCGCGGGAACGAACACCGAACTGGCGAACGAGATCTGCACCAAGCAACTGATCGGATTGGCGGGCGTCGCCGGCGAACGCGTCCACCGCGCACTCGGCCTGTCAAAGGACATCGACGGCGCGGTCCGGATGCTGGAGTTGCATCCGCTGTTCAACCCGTCCGCCTACGTGTCCGCCGAGTTCGGCGCGGACACGATGCATGTCCGGCGCTCAGCGGCCCACGAGGACGGCGCCTGGGTGTCGCTGATCAGCCCCGCCGAGACCCGTCCGCTGCAGGCGGCGGTCGCCGCGGTCGATCCCCACCTGGATGTCGAGGTTGTAGGAACCGACGCCGAGTGGACTGCTCGCGTGTTCGAAACCGACACCGCGGCAAAAGAATTGCCGGAAGTATCCGTGGCGAAGGTCAGTGGCGGGGCGACGTTCGTGTTCGAGCCACGGAAGTCGTTGCCGCTGAGGGTCGTATAGCCTCGCCGACCCAGCGCTTCAGATAAGCCCGCAGATCGTCCCCTGTGCGAGGCGGGCGGCCGGGGTCGATCACGAACGACTGGATGATGCGCAGCAGATGCTCGGCGAGTTCGTCGAGCTCGCCGTCGGTGAACCCGAGGCCGGCCCAATCCACGTCGAACCGGCGCACCATCGAATGCGCGAAGTCCAACGCGACGTCGGACGTCACTTCCTCGGTGTGCCGACTGGGCCGCCCGGGAACGATCAACAGGCCCAGATGTTTGTCCCGCGGTAACCACTCCAGCGCGGTCGCGACGCCCTCGGCGACCGCCTCGGCCGGATCCGAGACGCCCTGCAAATGTGCGGCCAGCCGGTCCAGGAAGGCGCTTGCGGCACGCACGGCGGCCGCTACCAGCAGCGCGTCGGTGCTCGGGAAATACCGATAGACGGTCTGGCGGGTGACGCCCAACGCGCGTGCGACGTCGGTGATGGAGAAGTCGGCGCCCTTGGCGTCGATCGCCTTGCTGGCGGCGTCGAGGATGCGGGCAATGGCCTCCTCGTCCGTCGCGGGGGCCGAGCCCGACCAGCCGTGGGTGCGCACGCGCCGATGCTATCCGCGGTAGGAGACTTGCAGCTCCTTGACCCCGTTGATCCAACCGGACCGAAGCCGTTGAGGTTCGGCCAGTTTGGCGATATCCGGAACCTGACTGGCCAGCTCGTTGAAAATCAGCTTGATCTCCATGCGGGCCAGGTTGGCACCGATGCAGTAGTGCGCGCCGTTGCCGCCGAAGCCGAGATGCGGGTTCGGGTCCCGGCGGATATCAAATCGGAAGGGGGACTCGAACACCTCGTCGTCGTAGTTGGCGGAGCTGTAGAACAGGCCGACCCGCTGGCCCTCGCGAATGGTGACCCCGCCGATGTCGGTGTCCGCCAACGCCGTCCGCTGGAAGCAGTGCACCGGCGTAGCCCAGCGGACGATCTCGTCGGCGGTGGTCTCCGGCCGCTCACGCTTGAACAACTCCCACTGGTCGGGATTCTCGAAGAATGCGTTCATGCCGTGTGTCATCGCGTTGCGGGTGGTCTCGTTGCCCGCGACGGCGAGCAGGATGACGAAGAACGCGAACTCGACGTCTTCGATGGCCTCGCCGTCGATGTCGGCCTGCACCAGTCGGGTGACGATGTCGTCCGCCGGGCAGCGACGCCGCTCCTCGGCCATGTTGTAGGCGTAACCCATCAACTCAGCGTTGGCGGCGATGACGTCCGCCTCGAAGTCCGGGTCGTCGGTGTTCATGATCAGGTTGGTCCAGTGGAACAACTTCTCGCGGTCCGCCTCGGGTACCCCCAACAGATCGGCGATCGCCAGTAGCGGCAGGCCCATCGCGATGTCGTCAACGAAGTTACCTGATCCCTTTTCCTTTGCGGCGGCGACGATTTCGCTGGCGGCCACGGCTAGCTTCTCTTCCAGCGTGGCGACGGCTCGCGGGGTGAACAGCCGGGAGACGATCTTGCGTAGCCGGGTGTGCTCGGGCGCATCGTGGTTGATCAGCAGGGCCTTGGTCAGCTCGAGTTGCTCAGGCGTGGAGCCTTCGGGCATTCGCATCACGACACCCTTGCGGTTGGTGGACCACAGGTTGCCGTTGCGGGAGATCTCTTTGATGTCGGCGTGACGGCTGATCACCCAGTAGCCGCCGTCGTCGAAGATCGACTCCTTCTGCTCGTTCCACCACACCGGCGCGGTCTTGCGAAGTTGCGCGAACTCGGTGACGGGGATGCCCTTGAGCAGGACGTCGGGGTCGGTGAAGTCATACCCGTGGCCGAAAGGGCATGTGGTCTGCGTCATAGTCTGACCATACACGGCTATGTCAAGTGTATGGCCGTGCCGCGACCGTACGATCGGGACCGTGCATGCCAAGAAGGCCCTGGTGCGACGGCCCGGTCCGCGCCTGGCAGAAGGACTGCTGACCCACCTCGAGCGGTCGCCTGTCGACCCGGACGTCGCGATGAAACAGTGGGACGGCTACGTCCGGGCGTTCGTCGACGCGGGCTGGCGGTTGACTGAAGTCGAGCCGGCGCCGGAATCCCCCGACAGCGTGTTCGTCGAGGACACCGTCGTCGTCTACGGGGATCTCGCCGTGATCGCGCGGTCGGGCGCCGCCGAGCGACGCTCCGAGGCCGCGGGCACCGAGAAGGTGGTCGCTGAATTGGGTTACCGCGTCGTGCACATCGAGGCGCCCGGTGTGCTTGACGGCGGAGACGTCCTGAAGCACGGCGGCACGGTGTACGTCGGGCAGTCCGGGCGCACGAACGCCGAGGGGATCCGGCAGCTGGCGGAACACCTCGCGGCGTACGGCGCGACGGTGATCACGGTGCCGTTGACGAAGGCGCTGCACCTCAAATCGGCGGTGACCGCGCTGCCGGACGGCGCGATCATCGGCTACGAGCCGGTGGTCGACGATCCGACGGTGTTCCCGGCGTTCCTCGCGGTGCCCGAGGAGCCGGGCGCGCACGTGGTGCTGCTCGGCGACCGGAAGCTGCTGATGTCGTCGGCCGCCCCTGAAACCGCTGACCTGCTGACCGCGCGCGGTTACGAACCGGTGCTCGTCGACATCGGCGAGTTCGAGAAGCTCGAGGGCTGTGTGACGTGCCTTTCGGTTCGGCTTCGCGGCATCTGAGCGGCTCAGAACCAGGCCGCGAAGTCGCGTTTGGCGATCATGCAGTGCACACCCTTGACCGTGTCGACCACCTGGCTGACCTCGAAGTCGGCCGCGGCCGAAAGATAGGCTAGGACAACGGGTTCGGGGATGTCGAAGCGTTGATGTAGCAACGCCACCGCGTTTCGTACGGCGGTGCGCATCGCTTCGTCGAGGTCGACGTCCATGCCGGTGGGGATCCAGTGCGAGGACGTTTCGACCATCGGTGACGTCAACGGGCCGATCGCGTTGGTGCGCTCGTCGCCGCGCAGCACGGTCAGCCGCAGCGTGGCGCGCAACGGCGCCTCCAGCGCGGTCAGCGCCACCTCGCCGTTGCCCTGCGCGAAATGTGGGTCGCCGACGTAGAACGACGCCCCGTCCACCTGCACCGGCAGGAACACGGTCGAGCCCGCCACCGCGTGCTTGACGTCCATGTTGCCGCCGTGGTCACCGGGCGGCACGGAGGGCACCCGATCACCGGTGTTGCGCGCCACCCCCATCAGACCGAGGAACGGGGCCAGCGGGAACTGCAAAAACCGTTGGGCGACAGCGATTCTGCCGACGCTGCCGGTCGGGTCGACCTCACAGAAGTGGCTGAACATCATGCCCTCGGCTGGCAGTTCTTCGGGCAGCGCGCCGAAACCGTGCCGCATGCTGATGAAGCCGTACGGGGCGCGTTGCGTCAGCTCCACCACGTCGATGCGCAGGACGTCGCCGGCCCTGGCCTGATTCACCGCGATCGGCCCGGTCACCACGTGCGGCCCGTCGTCGATGTCGTGGGTGGGACCGGTCTCAGCGATGGCGATCATGTCGTCGAGCACCTCGTCCTCGCGGACCCCGAATCCGGCGAGGAAGCGGACCGGATCGCGGCCCTGGTCCTCGAGAATCCCTTCGTGGCTGACGGTGTCGATGGTGATGGTGTCTCCGCTGTCGACTTCGATGACCGGCGCGGTGGCCGCATTGGGCAGCCAGCCCCACTGCACCTCGGCGGGCCGCGACGGCAGGTAGTGCCTGCCGGTCACGGGTCCCGACCCGGACTGCAGAACAGTGCGGGCAGGGCTGATCGATGAGACAGGTGGCATTGGTGGACTCCTCCTCTAGACTTCCGCCGCGCGCATCGCGGTCATGAAGCGCCGGGTGATTTCGTGCGTGGGCGCGCCGATGACCTCGGCCGCCGGTCCTTGTTCGACGATGTTGCCGTTGGCCATGAACACCACGCGGTCGGCGATCTCGTTGGCGAAGCCGAGTTGGTGGGTGGCGATCAACATGGTCAGGCCCTGCTGATGGGCCAGCCCCCGGATCACGTCGAGCACACCGGCGATCAGCTCGGGATCCAATGCGCTGGTCGGCTCGTCGAGTAGCAGCACCCGCGGGCGTGGCGCCAGCGCCCGCGCAATGCCGACCCGTTGCTGCTGGCCGCCGGAGAGTTGACGCGGCAGCGCGTCGGCGCGTTGCGCCATACCGACTTTCGCCAGTAGCGCATCGGCGGTGGCCTCCGCCTCGAGTTTGGCGGTGCCGGTCCAGTGCAGCGGTCCGGCGACGTTCATGCGCGCCGAGAGGTGGCTGAACAGGTTGAAGTGCTGGAAGACGATCCCGATGCCGAGCTGCTGGCGTTGTTCGGCCGCCTGGCGCACCGAAAGGCGTCGGCCGCGTTCGTCGTATCCGATCCGGGCGCCAGCCACCGTGATGGTCCCCGCGTCGATCTCCTCGAGCCCGTTGATCATCCGCAACAGCGTGCTCTTGCCGGAGCCGCTGGGCCCCAGCAGTGCCACCACCTCACCGGAGCGGATGCTCAGGTCGACGCCGTCGAAGATGGTGTGCTCGCCGTAGGCCTTGGCGACCCCGGTCAGCTGGATCAATTTGGCGCCGATGGTGCGGGGTGCGGCGGCGTCCAGATCCAGTGGCGGCGGTGGTGTGTCATCGGGTGCTGCGCTCGGCGCGGATTGGCTTCGCGGCAGCGGCACCATGCGCGACAGCGCCGAGCGCTTGCGGCCGCGGTCGAGGTTGAGCGCATCCTCCAGCAGCAGCTGCACCACGGTCAGCGCGCCGGTCAGCGCCAGGTACATCACGCCGGTGGCGAAGTAGATGGAGAAGTAGTCGAACGTCGCCGATGTCAGTTGCTGTGTGCGCAGCGTCAATTCGGGCACCGCGATGATCGAGGCCAGCGCCGAGTTCTTCATCGTGGCGATGGCCTCGTTCCCGAGCGCGGGCACCGACACGCGGGCGACCTGCGGTACGACGATGCGCAGCGCCACCACTCTGGGCACCAGCCCGAGCGCGCGGGCCGCGGCCAACTGGCCGGGGTCAACGGCGCGCACCCCGGACCGGAAGATCTCGGCGAAGAACGCCGCCTCGTTCATGGCCAACGCCACCGACGCCGCCATCAACGGCGGGAACGAGATGCCGGCGTGGGGCAGCGCGGTGAACACGAAAACCATCTGCAGGATCAGCGGTGTGCCCCGGTAGATGACGACGTAGGTGCGGGCCAGCACGGTCAGCGGTTTGAACCGGGTCAACTGGGCCAGGGCGAGCATTAGGCCCAGCAGCAGACCCCCGGCGAAGCCGTACAGGGTCAGCTGCAGCGTGAAGACGATGCCATCGAGCAGCCAGCCGGTGGTCAGGTAGTGGGTGAACTTGTCCATCAGTCGGCGCTGAGCACGGTGGGCTGGGCCACCGCGTTCTCATCGAGCTTCCACTTGGTCGCGAGTTTGCCTTGCAGACCGGTCGACTGAATCTCGTTCAGCGCGCCGATGACGGCGTCGCGCAGGTCGTGATTGCCTCGGGGCACGCCGATACCGATCGTGTAGTCGAGCATCACCGTGTCGGCGGAAGCCAGATCGTTGGGGTGTTCGGCGATGTAGCGCTTCACGGTGTTGATGTCGTTCATGTAGGAGTCGGCGCGGCCGGCCAGGATGGCCTGCACGCAGTCGGAGCTGTTGTCGAACAGGCTGGTGGTGGGGGCGGGCTTACCCTGCGACTGGCATTTGGGCCCGACGGCCTCGACCAGCGGCACCTCGACGTAGCCCTTGTTCAGCGCCACCGTGAGGCCGCACAGCGAAGTGTCGATGCCGGTGATCTTCTTCGGGTTGCCGTTCTTGACCAGGATGCCGTCGAAAACCTTTGAGTAGCTTACGAAATCGACGCCGCCCTGGGCCCGCTCCTTGGTTGCGTACAGGTTCGACAGGATCCAGTCGGCGCGCCCGCTGGCGACGGTCGGGACCAGTTCGGAGAAGCCGACCGGCACGTAGCTCACCGAGAATCCGAGGCACGCGCCGATTGCGTTGCCCAGGTCGATGTCGAAGCCCTGGTACTTGCTCGGGTCGGTGGGGTCGACGGTCTCA
Source organism: Mycobacterium sp. ACS1612 (assembly GCF_001667505.1). Lineage (GTDB taxonomy): Bacteria > Actinomycetota > Actinomycetes > Mycobacteriales > Mycobacteriaceae > Mycobacterium. The sequence goes on along the minus strand of NZ_LZHZ01000004.1, from coordinate 72,578 downwards.
TAGCCCGGGGTGTACGGGTTGATCGCGTTGCGCATCGTCTTACCGGCGAGGGCTGGGTGGTCCTGGCGCAGTTTGGTGCAGGCGGGGGAGCTGGCGACGTCGGCGTACTCACTGCTGGCTGCCGACGGCTGCGCCTTGTTGCTGTCGGTGGAGCAGCCGGCCAGGGCCGCGGCGGCGCACAATGCGGCGGCCAATGTCCGCACGACTCGAGGTGTCATGGTCCCGATCCCTCCTAATTGGCCGGATGGTCCGACCAAGTGACTCCGCGTACGTTAGGCCGCCGCCGCGCTTTACGAGAGGCGAGATGGTGTGATTTACCAACCTTTTACACCTGTGGCGTTGCCGTTTACATAGCGTGATCAACGCGACGCGCGAGGTGCCTGCCCTATGCTGTGCCGATGGCCCAGCTGCCGGTACCGCGTCGCAATCAGAACATCTCGGTGGTGCTGGCCGCGCACTTCGAACGGCTGATCGCCACCAGTGAGTTGGCCCCCGGTTCGCGGCTGCCGTCCGAGCGGGAGTTGGCGGAGAAGTTCGACGTATCGCGCTCGACGCTGCGAGAGGCGATGCACGAGCTCGAGGCCAAACGCCTCATCGAGCGCAGGCCGGGCCGCGGGACGACTGTGCTTGATGTACAACGCAATTCGGGTAATCTTCGCAACCTGACCGCCGAGGACGCGTCGGCGTCCTACGCCGCGGAACTGCGGGAGATCATCGAGCCGTCGATCGCGGCGCTGGCCGCCAGCCGGGCGACCGCGTCGAATCTGCTACAGCTCGGCGACGTGTTGGACCGGTCACACGAGAATCTGCTGCAGTCCGAGTCGCTGCGGTTGGACGTCGAGTTCCACACGCTGCTGGCCCGCGCGGCGCAGAACCCGCTGCTGGAGTCGTTGCAGGCGATGACCGGCGACTGGACCCATGACGTGCGGCAGTATTCACACGCCACCAGGGCGGGCCGGCGCATCTCGACGCGCGGGCATCGCCGCATCTACGAAGCTGTCCGCGACCACGATCCGGGTGCAGCGCAAGAGTCGATGATGGTGCACCTCGAAGAGGTCAAGGAGCTCATCGCCAAGGCGACCAAGCGGCGCGGCGCCGCGCGAACCGACGATTGAATTCCGTTCGCGCAAGCCCAGGCTCACCGAGCCATCCGCTACATCGTCGAAACCCTCAACAGCTGACTATTAGGGTGAGGCTGTGCGCGTCCTCGTAATCGGATCCGGAGCCCGTGAACATGCGTTGCTGTTGGCCCTGCGCCGCGACCCCGAGGTCGAGGAGCTGGCCGTCGCGCCCGGCAATGCGGGCACGTCGGTGATCGCCGATCAGTACGACGTCGACGTCAGCTCGGGTGAGGCCGTCGTGCAGTTGGCCCAGCGCATCGGCGCCGACCTCGTCGTGATCGGACCCGAGGTACCGCTGGTGCTCGGTGTCGCCGACGCCGTGCGCGCGGCGGGCATCGCGTGCTTCGGGCCGACGAAGGACGCCGCCCGCATCGAGGGATCGAAGGCGTTCGCCAAGGATGTGATGTCGGCGGCCGGTGTGCGGACCGCGACGAGCGAGATCGTCGACAATCCCGCGCACCTCGACGCGGCGCTGGACCGGTTCGGGCTGTCCGCGGGCGATCAGGCGTGGGTGGTCAAAGACGACGGATTGGCCGCGGGCAAGGGCGTGGTGGTGACCGCGGACCGCGATGCTGCCCGCGCGCATGCGGCGAGCCTGCTCGACGCCGGCCACCCGGTGCTGCTCGAATCGTTCCTCGACGGACCGGAGGTGTCGCTGTTCAGCGTCGTCGACGGTGAGACCGTGGTGCCACTGGTGGCCGCGCAGGACTACAAGCGGGTCGGCGACAACGACACCGGACCCAACACCGGCGGCATGGGCGCCTACGCGCCGCTGCCCTGGCTGCCTGCCGACGTGGTCACTGCGATCGTCGACGAAGTGGTGAAACCCGTTGCAGCGGAGTTGGTTCGGCGTGGCAGCCCGTTTTCGGGGCTGCTGTACGCCGGACTGGCGATCACTTCGAAGGGGCCCGCCGTCGTCGAATTCAATTGCCGCTTCGGTGATCCCGAAACGCAGTCGGTGCTGGCGCTGCTAAAGACCCCGCTCGGTCAACTGCTGTATGCGGCGGCGACGGGGCGACTCGCCGAACAACCGCCGTTGCGCTGGCACGACGGCTACGCCGTGACCGTGGTGGTGGCCGCCGAGAACTATCCGGGCCGACCGCGCGTCGGCGACGTCATCACCGGTTCGGAAGCCGACGGCGTGCTGCACGCGGGCACGGCGCGACGCGACGACGGCGCGATCGTGTCGTCGGGTGGCCGGGTGCTGTCGGTCGTCGGCACGGGCGCCGACCTGACCGCCGCGCGGGCAGCCGCCTATGAGCTGACGAAGTCGATTCGATTGCCCGGCAGCCATTTTCGATCCGACATCGGGCTCGCGGCGGCCGAGGGCCGGGTAACAGTTTAAGCAACCAGAAGCGGAGCCATCCAGGCGATCTCCGCGGGTAGCTGCGAACTCCAGAATGCGCCGTCGTGGCCGCCCGGCGAGAAGCCGCCCGACGGCGGGCTCGGCAACTGGGCGATGAACTGCTTGGTCGCCGAGTAGAACGGATCGCTGTTGCCGCAGTCGATTCGGATGGGGATCTGGCCGAGTTGCGGCAGCCCCCATACGCTGTTGGCCGCGTAGTCGTCGGCGCCGTCGAATGCGCCGGGCGCTGCGGCGCCGGACGACGTCCACAGCGCGGGGCTCACCGCGCAGATCGCGGCGGTGCGCGCCGGTCCGAATCGCGCGCCCAGCAGCAGTGCGCCGTAGCCGCCCATCGACCAGCCGAGGAATCCGACCCGCGACGTGTCGAGGCCTTGCTGCGCGAGCATCGGGATCAGTTCGTTGAGCACCATTGCGCCGGAGTCCTCGCCGGATGCCCGCTTGTGCCAATAACTTCCGCCGCCGTCGACGGCTACCACCGCGAACGGCGGAATGCCTGCGTCCACCGCCTGCGCGAGCCCTTGTTCCACCCCACCTGCCATCACACCCGCGGCATCCTGGCCCTTGCCGTGTAGTGCGATCACGGGACGAAGCGGCGCGGTCTGACCCGGCGGGCGGGCGATCGCCCAGTTGGTCGTGATGCCGCCGCGCGCGGCGGAGACGAACGACCCGTTGACGTAGGTCGGTTGCACGGCCGCGGGTGCCGGCTCCAGCGGCGGAGGCGGCGCCAGTTTGGCTCCTGCGCTCGTCATCGAGACCGACGGTGCCGCCGTACCCGGACCGTGCAGGGCAGAGCCCAGTGCGTACACGCCTGCCGCACCGGCCGCGGCGCCGACACCGAGGCGCAGCACCGCGCGGCGACTGAGTTCGGGCATGCGCGCCATCATGCCAAAGGCGCCTCGACGATCGCGGTGAAGACCGCTTCGAGCAGGTCGACCAGTTGATCCGGGTCGGCGTCCCTAAGGGCGCGGGTTTCGATCACCCGTCGCATCAGCAGGACGCCCGCGATCACCGCCAGCATGGCGTCGGTGCGGATGCCGCGACCCGGCTCGGGCAGTTGGCCGGCCAGGCGGCGACCGACGTGGCGTTCGATCGCGTCGCGCACGATTTCGACGGCGCGCGGGTTGGACACCGATCGCAGCATGATCAGGAACGGGTTCAGCGGTGCGGCGTCGGGATTGGTTCGTGCGACCAGCGCCGCGGCGGCCTCGTGTGCCAGCGTCGCGGCATCGGTGCCGATCACCGCAGCAGGGGCGAAGGAAACCTCGACGGCCTCGGCGAAGAGCTGCTCCTTCGACCCGAAGTACCTGTTCACCATCATGGCCGTGACGCCCGCGTCGCCGGCGATGTCGCGCACGCCGACGCCGTCGTAGCCCGCACGGGCGAAGCTGCGGATCGCGGATTCGAGTATCGCCTCGCGGGTGGCGGCCGCGTTGCGTGGTCGGTGCTTGGGCGCCGTCATGACTCAACGCTAGGGAATAGAGCGGAGTAAGTCTACGTCTGTATACAAGAGTCCCGGAGTCTACGGGTGTAGATATGAGGAGAAGTCATGGACATGGGCCTGGCGGGCAAGCGGGCGCTGATCAGCGGTTCGAGCGCAGGCTTGGGCCGTGCCATCGCCGAGGCGCTGGCCGCCGAGGGCGCGTCGGTGGTGGTGCATGGTCGCGACGCGGAGCGCACGACGGGCGTCGCGGCAGGTATTCGCGCGGCCGGTGGTGACGCCGTCGCCGTCGTCGGCGACCTGGCCACCGACGCCGGCGCTGACGCAGTGGCCGAAGCCACCGGGGACGTCGACGTCCTGGTCAACAACGCCGGAACTTTCGACGGGCTGCCGTGGTCGAAGGTCACCGCCGACATGTGGTCGCAGATTTATCAAGTGAACGTCATCTCGGGAGTGCGGCTGATCGAGCGCCTGGTGGCCGGGATGCGGCGCCGTGGCTGGGGTCGCGTCATCCAAATCGGCGGAGGACTGGCCGTTCAGCCCGTCGCTGATCAGCCGCATTACAACGCCACTCTCGCGGCCCGGCACAACCTGACGGTGTCGCTGGCGCGTGAGCTTGCAGGCACCGGCGTCACCGCGAACACCATCGCACCCGGCGCAATACTCACCGAATCCGTTCGGGAGATGGCCGTCCAGGTCGCAGCCGACCGCGGGTGGGGCCCGGAGTGGGACGACATCGAAGCCGCGGCGGCCTCGCAGTGGTTTCCCAACGACATCGGCCGCTTCGGCCGACCCGAGGAGATCGCCGCTGCAGCGGTCTTCCTCGCCAGCACACACGCCGACTACATCAGCGGCGCGGTTCTGCGCGTCGACGGCGGCGCCATCCGCAGCGTGGCATGAACAGGAGTAGGCACATGAGTAAGGTTTGGTTCATCACAGGAAGTTCCCGCGGTTTCGGCGCGGAGTTGGTGCGCGCAGTGCTGGCCCACGGCGATCGCGTCGTCGCGACCGCGCGGCGACCGGAGCAATTGCGCGCACTTGTCGAGGGTCACGAAGATCAAGCCCGCGTGTTCGGTCTCGACGTCACCGACGCCGACGCCGCCGTTGCCGCAATGGCATTCGCGGTCGCCGAGTTCGGCCGCATCGACGTCGTGGTCAACAACGCCGGCTACGCCAACAGTGCAGCCATCGAGGAGACCGATTCCGCCGACTTTCGCGCTCAGATCGAGGCCAACCTCTTCGGGGTTGTGAACGTCACCCGCGCCGCCCTGCCCGTATTGCGCGCGCAGCGATCCGGTGTGTTCGTTCAGTTTTCGTCGATCGGCGGACGTGTCGGCGGCACGCCCGGCCTCGGCGCGTACCAGGCGGCTAAGTTCGGCGTCGAAGGTTTTTCCGAGGTGCTCGCCAATGAAGTGAGCGCGTTCGGTGTGAAGGTGATCATCGTCGAACCCGGCGGGTTCCGCACCGACTGGATGGGATCGTCGATGACGATGCACGATCCAGGACCCGATTACCGCGACGCACTTGAATTCATGCACGAATTGCGTAGGAACCTCAACGGAAATGAACCCGGCGATCCAGCGCGCGCAGCGCGGATCATCATCGATGTCGTCGAGACGCCTGAACCGCCGCGTCGATTGCTGCTCGGTAGCGACGCCGTCGAACTCGCATTGGCCAGCGGCGCCCAACGTGATGAGGAAGCGCGAAAGTGGGCGGCGGTCAGCCGCAGCGCGGACTTCCCTGAGTAAAGGCTGATGATTAGCCGAAAGCGCTATGCCGCAACCGCCTGACTGGCAGCATGCTAAAGGTGACGGCAGCAGTCACTCCAAAGGGAGAACGTCGGCGGTACGCGCTGGTCAGCGCGGCCGCTGATCTGCTGTGCGAGGGCGGCTTCGACGCGGTCCGGCATCGCGCGGTGGCCCGCCGCGCGGGCCTGCCGTTGGCGTCGACGACGTACTACTTCTCCTCACTCGAGGACCTCATCACCAAAGCGGTCGAACACGCCGGGGCCCGCGAGGCCGAACAACTGCGCGCGCGGGTCTCCGCGTTGTCGCGGCGGCGTCGAGGCGCCGAGTCGACGGCCGACGTGTTGGTGGACCTGTTGGTCGGTGAAGCCAACGGGCTGCGGGTCACCGAACAGTTGATCTCCCGCTACGAGCGGTACATCGCGTGTGCCCGCCAACCAGGGTTGCGGGAGATCGAACGCCGCATCCTGCAGCAGCGCACCGATGCGGTGGTCGAAGTGGTCGAGCGGTCCGGTCGCTCGGTGCGCGCGGAACTGCTCACCGCACTGGTGTGCGCCGTCGACGGAGCGGTGGTGGCCGCGCTGGTCGGCGACGGCGACGGCCCGCGTGCAACTGCGCGGGCGACCTTGATCGATGTGATCGACGTGCTCGCGCCGATCGATGAAAGAGTGGCACCAGTCTGATCGGAGGACAGGGCAATGACCGCGCCGGAGACCGTTGAGGAGCAACCACAACTGCGGCGAGTCATGGGCCCAGGACTGCTGTTGCTGTTCGTCGTCGGTGACATTCTCGGTACCGGCGTGTACGCACTGACCGGCGACGTCGCGGGCGAAGTCGGTGGGGCGGCGTGGATCCCGTTCCTCGTCGCGTTCGTGATCGCCACCATCACCGCGTTCAGCTACCTGGAACTGGTCACCAAGTATCCGCAGGCGGCGGGCGCAGCGCTGTACGCGCACAAGGCTTTTGGCGTGCAGTTCGTGACCTTCCTGGTGGCGTTCGTGGTGATGTGTTCGGGTATCACGTCGGCCTCCACCGCGTCGCGGTTCTTCGCGGCGAATTTCGAGACGGCGTTCGATCTGGACTGGGGCAAGGTCGGGATCGTCACCGTCGCCCTGCTCTTCATGGCCCTGCTCGCGCTGGTCAACCTGCGCGGTGTCGGCGAGAGCGTGAAACTCAATGTGGGACTGACCATCATCGAGATCACCGGCTTGCTGCTGGTGATCCTCGTCGGCTTGTGGGCGTTCACGTCGAGCAGTGACGTCGACTTCTCCCGCGTCGTCGCGTTCGAAACGGCGTCGGACAAGAATGTGTTCCTCGCCGTGACCACGGCGACGTCGCTGGCGTTCTTCGCGATGGTCGGCTTCGAGGACTCGGTGAACATGGCTGAGGAGACCAAGGATCCGGTCCGTGTCTTCCCGAAGGTGTTGTTGTCGGGTCTGTCGATCGCAGGTGTCGTGTACGTGCTCGTGGCGATCGTCGCGGTCGCGCTGGTGCCCGTCGGTGTGCTCGAGGCCAGTGACACGCCGCTGGTGGAGGTGGTCAAGGCAGGTGCGCCTGGGCTGCCGATCGAGGACATCCTCCCGTTCATATCGATGTTCGCGGTGTCGAATACGGCGCTGATCAACATGTTGATGGCCAGCAGGCTGATCTACGGCATGGCCCGCCAGCATGTGCTGCCGCCGGTGTTGGGCTCGGTCCATCCTCGACGGCTGACGCCCTGGGTGGCGATCGTGTTCACCACGCTGATCGCGTTCGGGTTGATCTTCTATGTGACGGCGTTCGCGAACAGCAATGCGATCGCGGTGCTCGGCGGAACCACGTCGCTGCTGTTGCTCGCGGTGTTCGCCATGGTCAATGTCGCGGTTCTGGTGCTGCGTCGCGACGTTCGCGAAGCGGGTGGACATTTCAAGACTCCGACCGTGCTGCCGGTGGTCGGCTGTATCGCCTCGCTGTATCTGGTGACGCCGCTGTCGGGCAGGCCCGTCCAGCAGTACGTGCTGGCGCTGATCCTCGTCGGGACCGGCATCGTGTTGTTCTTCGTGACGATGGCGATCAACCGTCACCTCGGCATCCGCGACGCGGGGATCACCGACCCGACGCATCTGGGTGCCGCACCGGATTAGCGGAGAGCTTCGCGGATCGCGTTGAGTTCTTTCTGCGCGTCGCCGAGCAGTTCCATCGCACGGATCAGCCTGTTCTCCAGCGAGGAGCGGCTGGTGCGGCGGTCGGGGGTCGGCTTGGCGGGTTCCGACAGCTTGGGCGTGACGATGTAGCCCGTTTCGTAGTCGCCGTAGATCGTGACGTCCTCCGGTCGGTGGTACCAGTACGACGCGACGTACGCGGCGATGACCGCGTCGACGGCATCCTCGTCCCTGTCGAGTTGGCTCGGCTTGGTGGCGGCCTCGACCCGCCTGCGCAGTTCGACCCAGGCCACGCTGCGGTTCGCGCGCAGTCGCGGTGTCTCGTTGTCGAGTCCCTCGATCAGCGTCATCAGCTTGAGCAGTTCGCGTTGGCGATCGCCGAACGCCCCCTTCTTGTACTTCAGCGTCTTCTCCAGCCCGAACAACACCACCGTCGCCGGATGCGGGTAGACCTCGATGGCCCGCCTGGTCGACGACGACGCGGGATCCATATCGAGCCCGAGCGCGGTTGCCAGCACCGCCGCACGCGGCGGGTTGAACAGCGGGTTGGTGGTGTTCGCCGGATACGCGCCCGCGTCGAACTTGCCGAAGTCCTTGTTGTAGGCCGTCTCGGCGGGCCGGTATCCGGTGGGGTTGTTGACGATCAGTGGGGCGTCGATGCCGACCAGGCAGTCCTCGCCGGTGAACGGGGCGACGGCGTCGATGATGCTGGCGTCGTCCAGTGCGATCCCCACATGCAGCAGGCGGCCGCCCGCATCGATGGCGGCCACGCCGGTCTGCTTCTTTTCACCCCACGCAAGATCGAGCCCAACGAAGTACATACGCCTAGCCTGCCTTACCCGCGCCGTAAGCTGTCTGTCTGTGACGATCCCTGATGTGCTGGCCAACCGGTATGCCAGCGACGAGATGGTGGCGATCTGGTCACCGGAGGCCAAGGTGGTCGCCGAACGCCGGCTGTGGCTGGCGGTGCTGCGAGCGCAGGCCGCGCTCGGCGTCGATGTGCCCGCCGGCGTGGTGGAGGACTACGAACGGGTGCTCGACGACGTCGACCTGTCGTCCATCGCGGCGCGCGAGCGGGTGCTGCGCCACGACGTCAAGGCGCGCATCGAGGAGTTCAACGCGTTGGCAGGGCACGAGCATGTGCACAAGGGCATGACGTCTCGGGACCTCACCGAGAACGTCGAGCAGTTGCAGATCCGCCGGTCGCTCGAATTGGTGCACGCCCACGGTGTCGCGGTGGTGGCACGGCTGGCCGAGCGTGCGATCAGCTACCGCGATCTGGTGATGGCGGGACGCAGCCACAACGTTGCCGCGCAGGCCACCACGTTGGGCAAGCGGTTCGCGTCGGCGGCCGAGGAGATGCTGTTGGCGCTCGAGCGGTTGCGGACACTGATCGACCGGTATCCGCTGCGCGGCATCAAGGGCCCGATGGGCACCGCGCAGGACATGCTGGACCTGTTCGGCGGCGATGTTTCGCGGCTCGCAGAGTTAGAGCGTCGAGTCGCCGAATTTCTCGGCTTCACAGACATTTTCACCAGCGTCGGCCAGGTCTATCCGCGGTCGCTGGACCACGACGTGGTGTCCGCCCTGGTGCAGGTGGGGGCCGGGCCGTCGTCGCTGGCGCACACCATCCGGCTGATGGCAGGCCACGAGCTGGTGACCGAGGGCTTCGCGCCGGGGCAGGTCGGTTCGTCGGCCATGCCGCACAAGATGAACACGCGGTCCTGCGAGCGGGTCAACGGGTTACAGGTGGTGTTGCGCGGCTACGCGTCGATGGCCGCCGAGTTGGCGGGCGCGCAGTGGAACGAGGGCGACGTGTTCTGCTCGGTGGTGCGACGCGTCGCACTGCCCGACGCGTTCTTCGCGATCGACGGCCAGATCGAGACGTTCCTGACGGTGCTCGACGAGTTCGGCGCCTATCCCGCTGTGATCCAGCGTGAACTCGACCGGTACCTGCCGTTCTTGGCGACGACGCGAATCCTGATCGCGGCCGTGCGCGCGGGGATGGGCCGCGAGGCCGCGCACGAGGTGATCAAGGAGCATGCCGTCGCGGTGGCGTTGGCGATGCGCGAGAAGGGTTTGGAGCCCGACCTTTTGGATCGGTTGGCCGCCGACCCACGGCTGCCGCTGGACCGTGTCGCGCTCGACGCCGCGCTGGCCGACAAGCAGGCGTTCACCGGCGCCGCGGGCGATCAAGTGGACAGGGTGGTGGACGCGGTTGACGACCTGGTGGGCCGCTATCCCGAGGCGGCGAAGTACACCTCGGGCGCGATCCTGTGAGTTCGGAGTTGTCGCAGATCGACTTCACCGATCTGGACAACTTCGCATCCGGGTTTCCGCACGCGCTGTTCACGGTGCATCGGCGCGAGGCGCCGGTGTACTGGCACCCTGCCACCGAGCACACGCCGGACGGGGAGGGCTTCTGGTCGGTAGCCACGCACGCGGAAACGCTTGCGGTATTTCGTGATCCATCGACCTTCTCCTCCGTCACCGGAGGGTCACGGCCGTACGGTGGCACACTCTTGCAGGACCTGTCGATCGCCGGCCAAGTCTTGAACATGATGGACGATCCGCGACACTCGCAGATCCGCCGACTGGTCAGTTCGGGCCTGACGCCGCGGATGATCGCCAGGGTGGAAGACGATCTGCGGGTGCGGGCGCGTCGCCTGCTAACCGCGGTGGTGCCAGGTGAGCCCTTCGACTTCCTGGTCGAGATCGCCGCCGAACTGCCGATGCAGATGATCTGCATTCTGCTGGGAATTCCTGAGTCCGAACGGCATTGGCTGTTCGAGGCCATCGAACCGCAGTTCGACTTCGGCGGCGCCCGTAAAGCGTCGGTGGGGCAGATGTCGGCGGAGGACGCCGGGTCGCGGATGTACGCCTACGGCCAGGAGTTGATCTCGGCCAAGCGGGCTTCACCGACCGACGACATGTTGTCGGTGGTCGCCAACTCCGACGCCAGCGACCTCGAGGTCTACCTGTTCTTCAGCCTGCTGTTCAGCGCGGGGGCGGAGACGACGCGCAACGCCGTCGCGGGTGGGCTGCTGGTGTTGGCGGAGCATCCTGGTCAATTGGCTTTGCTGCGTTCGGATCTGGCGCTGTTGCCCTCTGCGATCGAGGAGATGGTGCGGTGGACGTCACCGTCGCCGTCGAAGCGGCGCACCGCCACCCGCGAGGTCGAGTTGGCCGGGTGCCGCATCGAGGCCGGGCAGAAGGTGCAGTTGTGGGAGGGCTCAGCAAACCGCGACGCGTCGGTGTTCGCCGACGCGGATACGTTTGACATCGCGCGGAAACCCAATCCGCATCTGGGTTTTGGGCATGGTGTGCACTACTGCCTTGGCGCCAACCTGGCGCGGCTCGAACTGCGGGTGCTGTTCGAGGAATTGCTGGGCAGGTTCTCGTCGGTGCAGGTGGTCAAGCCGGTGGAGTGGACGCGCAGCAACCGGCACACCGGAATCCGGCATCTGGTGGTCGAACTGCGGCCGTGAAACCCGACACGTTTGCGGCGGTGATGGCGACCGGCATCGTGTCGATCGCGGCCGCGGACCACGGTCTCGACGTTGTCAGCGACGCGTTGATCGTGTTGGCGGGGGTCGCGTTGCCGGTGCTGATCGTGGCGGCCGCGACTGCCTGGCGACGCGAGTCGTGGGCGCTGACCGATCTCGATGTGGCGATTCCGCTGTGCACGTACATCGCTGCATGCGCCGTGGTCGCGGCGCGACTGGCTGAGCACCGAATAGTGCTGTGGGTGCTGGCCGGAATGGCGTTGCAGGGCTGGCTTTCGCTGGCGCCGGTGGTGGCGCGGCGACTGTGGCGCGAACGCTCCGGCCTGCGTGATCGCGCGCACGGCGGGTGGGAACTGGCCAGCGTCGCGACGTCCGGGCTGGCGATCCTGATGGCGGATTTGAAGATCGTGTTTCCTGCCGTGTTGTTCTGGGTTCTCGCGATGTTCGTGTACGCGATGATGACGAGCCTGGTGGTGGGGCGTGTGCTGCGTGAGGCGTTGCCGCCGGATGTGGCGCGGCCGCACATCTGGATTCTGATGGGCGGTGCGGCGATCGCGACGTTGGCGGGCGATCACATTCACAAGGCGGGCCTGACCGCGGTGTGGCCGGTGACGGTGGTGACGTGGATCGTGGCCACCGCATGCATCCCGTTCTTGGTTTATGCCTGCCTCCGGCGTCGCATCGGGCTGGGGTGGGCTACGGTGTTCCCGCTGGGAATGTACTCGTCGGCGACGTATGCCACCGCCGTCGAAACCGGTTGGCGCTGGCTGACAATCGTGTCGCTGGTGTTCTTCTGGATCGCGCTGGCGGCGTGGCTCATCGTCGCGACCGACGCGCTGCTTCGATTTCGGCGAGCACGCGCTGCGGATACTCCGTCAGATCCAGCCACGTGAAGCGCAGCACCAGCCAGCCGAGCAGGATCAGCTTGTTCTGTCGTTCGCGGTCGATCTGGAAGTCTTCCCGGCTGTGGTGAAAGGCCCAGCCGTCGGTTTCGACGGCTATCTTCTCCGCCGGGAATCCGACGTCGACCTTGTATCCGCCGACCGGATAGTTGGCCTTCCAGCCGGTGATGTTGTTGTCTCGCAACAGCTTGATCAGCAGGCGTTCGGCTTCGGAGCGGGCGCCGTCGGCCGCGGCCACAAGCAGTCGCCTCGCGGCGGGCGAACCGTAGCGGCCCTTGTTGCGCAGATGGGCTTTCCAGAGTTGCGGCAGTTCGACATGGCGCTGCAGTGCGGAGTCCATCAGCTTGGCGCCGGCGCCGCGTCTGGCGGCGGCCTCGACCACGGTCAGCGGCAGCGCCGTCACGCGTAAGCCGTCGCGCTCGACGACGTCGTGTGGATCCAGATCCCGCCGCCTCAATCTGGTAGCCGCGTGGCATCGGCTCGCGCCCTGACGGGGCACTGTCACCTCGACGACGTCGGGCGGGTATCTGGTCAGGTCGTGCCACCACGCCGCGGCCAAACCGCTCGCGGTGGCTCGGTCCCCGTAGCCCCACACCGCGGCGCGGATACGTGCCCGGTCGGTAAACGGCCTGTCGTCGACGAAGTACACGCCCTGGGAACATCGCACCCACTGACCGGCCTGTGTTCGTCGGTTGACAGCATGCTTGCTCAGGCCCGCGCTGCGCGCTTGAGTCAATGTGATGACGCCGTCATGTCGGCGTAGGTAGTCATCGAGCACGACTTAATGGACGGCAGTGACGGCCTGCGCGGTTCCACTCGCTGCGATTTCGGTGTGTTCAGTCGCGGCGGGCGCGACCCAGCACACCGAAATCGCTCAGTGGGGGATGCGGCGGACCCGGACGCCCGCCGCCCGGAGTTCCAGCGCGGCCAGGCCGCGGATCGCGATGGGGTCGAGATCCCGCCACGCGCCCACCGGGTCGGGCGTGATCGCGGCGAGCTTGGCTAACGGCCGGTTGGCCAGCGCCCGCAGGGCGAGCAATTGCTCACCCGCCGCCGTCGAGGACAGTGTGATGGCCGTCCACTTGCGGCGGAAGAACCGGATCCGCAGAAACAGCCAGGGCAGCGCGACGAACAGGATCGGCGGGGCGGCGACCGCCAGTGCAAGCACCCAGGACAACCACGACGCCGTCGTAAACAAGCTGTGCCCGCCGCCCGCGATGTCGAGCGCGGCCTCGCTGGCCGCTCGCAGCGGCTTGGCAAGCGCATCACCGATGAGCGGAAAGTCGTCTGTGCGGTCACCGGCCGAGTTGAGGTTGTCGGCGACGCCGTTGGCGCCGGCCTCGACCTGGCGACCGACCTCGCCGATGGCCGACACAGCGGAATGCACCGCCATCCCGACCAGCACCCACACGGTCGTCCAGGCGATCACCACCACGTCGCTGATCAACTGCCTGAGCAGCCGCGTCGGTGTGGTGGCATAGGGCACGTAACGGGACGTCATAAGGTTGATCCCAGCAGATAGGCTGGCCCGATGCGCCCGTCTCTGTCGGACTACGAACATCTGGCCAGCGGCAAGGTTCGCGAACTGTACCGCGTCGACGACGAGACACTGTTGTTCGTCGCCACCGACCGGATCTCCGCCTACGACTACATCCTGGACTCGGAGATACCCGATAAGGGCCGCATCCTGACCGCGATGAGCGTCTTCTTTTTCGACTTCGTCTCGGCGCCCAACCACCTGGCCGGCCCGCCCGACGACGAGCGCATCCCGCAAGAGGTGCTCGGCCGGGCCTTGGTGGTGCAGGAACTCGAGATGCTGCCGGTGGAGGCGGTGGCCCGCGGCTACCTGACGGGGTCCGGGCTGATCGACTATCAGAAGACCGGCAAGGTGTGCGGCATCGCATTGCCGCCGGGGCTGACGGAGGCCAGTAAATTCGCCCAGCCGTTGTTCACCCCGGCCACCAAAGCCGAACTAGGACAACACGACGAGAACATCTCGTTCAACGACGTGATCGAATTGGTCGGCGCGGTGCGGGCCAACCAGTTGCGGGAGAAGACCATGCAGACCTACGTGCAGGGCGCCGATCATGCGCTGACGAAGGGCATCATCGTCGCCGACACCAAATTCGAGTTCGGCGTCGACAAGCAAGGCAACCTGCGCCTCGCCGATGAGGTCTTCACCCCGGACTCCAGCAGGTACTGGCGCGCCGACGAATACCGGGAGGGTGTCGTCCAGCAGAGTTTCGACAAGCAGTTCGTGCGCAACTGGCTGACCAGCCCGGAGTCCGGCTGGGACCGCAACGGCGACAAGCCGCCGCCCCCGCTGCCACCCGACATCGTCGACGCCACCCGCTCCCGTTACATCGAGGCCTACGAACGCATTTCGGGCCGTAAGTTCAGCGACTGGATCAAACCGTGAACCCGCCTGTAGCCAAACGCATCGATCATCGCCGCGAGTATCACGGCGACGTCTTCGTCGACCCTTACGAGTGGTTGCGCGACAAAGACGACCCCGAAGTTCTCGAGTACCTCAAGGCCGAGAACGAATACACCGACCACGTCACCGAGTCGTTGGCCCCGCTGCGGCAGAAGATCTTTGACGAGATCAAGGCGCGGACCAAGGAAACCGATCTGTCGGTGCCGACTCGGCGCGGCGATTGGTGGTACTACGGCCGCAGCTTCGAGGGCAAGCAATACAGCGTGCAATGCCGTTGCCCCGTCGCAGATCCCGACGACTGGGTGCCGCCGCAGTTCGACGAGAACACCGAGATCCCCGGCGAGCAGATCTTGCTCGATGAGAACGTCGAGGCTGAAGGACACGACTACTTCGCTCTCGGCGCCGCGTCGGTCAGCCTGGACGGCAACATCCTGGCCTACTCCGTGGACGTCAAGGGTGACGAACGATACACGCTGCGCTTTAAGGACTTACGCACCGGAGCTCTGTACGACGACGAGATCGTCGGCATCGGCGCCGGAGCCACCTGGGCGGCCGACAACCACACGATCTACTACGTCACGGTCGACGAGGCATGGCGCCCGGACACGGTATGGCGACATCGCCTGGGCTCCGGCTTGCCCGCCGAGAAGGTCTACCACGAGCCCGACGAGAAGTTCTGGCTCGCTGTCGGCCGCACCCGCAGCAACAAATACATCGTCATCGCCGCAGGCAGCGCCGTCACGACCGAGATGCGCTACGGCGACGCAGGAGACGGTGAGGCCGAGTTCACCACCATCTGGCCGCGGCGCGAACTGGTCGAGTACTCCGTCGAGCACGCGATCGTCGGCGGCGAGGACCGGTTTTTGATCTTGCACAACGACGGCGCCGAGAACTTCACGCTCGTCGAGGCTCCGGTCAGCGATCCCAC
Organism: Mycobacterium sp. ACS1612; assembly: GCF_001667505.1. Lineage (GTDB taxonomy): Bacteria > Actinomycetota > Actinomycetes > Mycobacteriales > Mycobacteriaceae > Mycobacterium. Next base: position 56,994 of record NZ_LZHZ01000004.1, on the reverse strand, counting down.
CAACGTTCGGACCCTGATCGAACACCGAGGCGACGTCCGACTCGACTCGGTCGACGCGTTCGAGGGACATCTGGTCGTCAGCTACCGCAGTGAGGCGCTGCCGCGGATTCAGCTGTGGCCCATATACGCCGACGGCGAATACGGCCGCCCCGAGGACATCACGTTCGACTCCGAGTTGATGTCGGCGGGCCTCTCGGCGAACCCGAACTGGAGTTCGCCCAAGCTGCGGATCGGTGCGACGTCGTTCGTCATCCCGGTGCGCATCTACGACATCGACCTGGCCACCGGCGAGCGCACGCTGCTGCGTGAGCAACCCGTACTCGGCGACTATCACCCCGACGAGTACGTCGAGCGGCGCGACTGGGCCGTCGCCCCCGACGGTGTGCGCGTACCGATTTCGATCGTCCACCGCATCGGCTTGCCGTACCCCGCTCCGACGCTGCTGTACGGCTACGGCGCCTACGAATCCTGCGAAGACCCACGGTTTTCCATCGCCCGGCTGTCGCTGCTCGACCGGGGCATGGTGTTCGCGGTCGCCCATGTACGCGGCGGCGGCGAGCTCGGCAGATCCTGGTACGAGCACGGCAAGCTGCTGGAGAAGAAGAACACCTTCACCGATTTCATCGTGGTGGCGCACCACCTCATCCAGACCGACGTCACCCGACCGGAGAACCTGGTGGCCTTTGGCGGCAGCGCGGGCGGGTTGCTGATGGGCGCGGTCGCCAACATGGCGCCGGAACTGTTCGCGGGCATCCTCGCTGCGGTGCCGTTCGTCGACGCGTTGACCACCATCCTCGACCCGTCGCTGCCTTTGACGGTCACCGAGTGGGACGAGTGGGGAAACCCGTTGGAAGACAAGGACGTCTACCACTACATGAAGTCCTACTCACCCTACGAGAACATCGAGGCGAAAGACTATCCGCCGATCCTCGCGATGACATCGCTGAACGACACCCGCGTCCTGTATGTCGAACCTGCGAAATGGGTTGCGGCGCTTCGACACACCAAGACCGACGATCACCCGGTGCTGCTGAAGACCGAGATGAACGCCGGCCACGGCGGGATCAGCGGCCGCTATGAGCGCTGGAAGGAAGTGGCGTTCGAGTACGCCTGGCTACTGGACGCCGCCAAGGCCAACCACGACGGCGGCGGCTAGGAACACGATCTCCTCCGCCGTTCGCACGTCCAACCGTGAGTTCATCGACTTCGGCGGGTCGGACATCCGCGACGCATAGATGTTGGCCGGGAACATCACCAACATCAGCACGAAAAGACACACCGCTGCCGCGACACGGGTCGGCGGGTAGAGCAGTCCGGCCGCGCCCAGCAGTTCCAGCACGCCGGTGAACGTGACGAGCAGACCCGGCGCGGGTAGCCGCGGCGGGACGATCGCGATCATGTCGCGCCGCAGTGGGTTCACGAAGTGCGCGGCCCCGGTCAACACGAACATCGCCGCCAGGCCGACCGCGAGCGCTTCCGGCCAACCTGCGACGTAATCGACCCCCAGCCAGCCGACCAGGCGGGCGGCCAGGGTGCCGAAGACCAGGGTGAGGACGACTGCCATTGCGACTCCTAATCTAGACAGTGACAAGATTGAGGTTATGCGGGAATCTAGGCACTGTCAAGATATGATCGGCAGATGAGCAGGGACACCTATCACCACGGCGATCTGAAGGCCGTGATCCTGGCCAAGGCCGCCACCCTTGTCGCCGAGCGCGGCGCCGACGGAATCTCGCTGCGTGAGCTCGCGCGGGAGGCCGGGGTGTCCCACGCCGCGCCCGCGCATCACTTCACCGACCGTCGCGGACTGTTCACCGCGCTCGCCGCCGAGGGGTGGCGCCTGCTGACCGAGGCGCTGCGAGACGCGCGGCCGGACTTCCTTGACGCGGCACTGGCCTACGTCCGATTCGCGCTGGACCATCCCGGCCACTACGCGGTGATGTTCGACCGGTCGCTGGTCAACTCCGCGGACCCCGAACTGATCGCGTCGATGGATGCCGCCGGGACCGAGTTGGCACAAGGGGTAGGCACGCTCGACGATCTGAACGCCAAGGGCGATCCACAGGCCGCGGCATTGGCGGCATGGTCTCTGGTGCACGGCTTTTCGCTGCTATGGCTCAATCAAGCGATCGACAACGACACCGATCCGATCGCGCTGGTGCACCGGGTCGCCGGGATGCTGTTCACGAACCGGTAGCGTGCCGGGTTATGACCTCGCTGACTGACATCGCATTGACGACGCTGGACGGACGGCCGACCACGCTGGCCGAGTTGGCCGGCGGCGCTGCGTTGGTGGTGAACGTGGCGTCGAAGTGTGGGCTGACTCCGCAATACACCGCGTTGGAGCAGCTGGCGAAGGACTACGCTGACCGCGGCCTGACGGTGATCGGGGTGCCGTGCAACCAGTTCATGGGCCAGGAGCCGGGCACCGCCGAGGAGATCCAGACGTTCTGCGCCACCAACTACGGCGTGACATTTCCGCTGCTGGCCAAGACCGACGTGAACGGCGCGAACCGCCACCCGCTCTACGTCGAGCTGACCAGGACGCCGGATGCCTCCGGCGAGGCGGGCGACGTCCAGTGGAACTTCGAGAAGTTCCTGCTCGCCCCCGGCGGTCAGGTGCTCAACCGGTTCCGGCCGCGCACGGTGCCGGATGCGCCTGAGGTGATCGCGGCCATCGAATCGGTGTTGCCCCGGTAGATGTCAACTGCTGACCACGTGTTGTAAACCGTCGCGACATTTGCCGGCGCCACACTGAACGCGTGGCTGGACAACTGATCGTCTCGGTTTCCGGGATCAGCGATCGCACGCTGGCCGACGTCGCCGCGTTCCGCGGCCGGCTTGACGAACGTGGGGTGCCTGCCTCGTTTTTGGTGGCGCCGAGAATCAAAGGGGGCTACCGGCTCGACTCGGATGCGCCGACGGTCGAGTGGCTTGCAGACCGGCGCACCCGCGGTGATGCCATCGTGCTGCACGGCTTTGACGAGGCGGCCACCAAGAAGCGACGCGGCGAGTTCGCCACTTTGCAAGCGCACGAAGCGAATCTGCGGTTGATGGGCGCGGACCGGGTGCTCGAGCATCTGGGGTTGCGGACCCGGCTGTTCGCCGCACCCGGATGGACGGTATCGCAGGGCACCATGATGGCGTTGCCCCGCACTGGGTTTCGGCTCGTCGCCGGGCTGAGCGGTATCACCGATCTGGTTCGTCAGACCACCGTGCGGAGCCGGGTGCTCGGCATCGGCGAGGGGTTCCTGAGCGAGCCGTGGTGGTGTCGAACGCTTGTCCTGTCGGCCGAACGCTCGGCGCGGCGCGAGGGTGTCGTCCGCGTCGCGGTGGCCGCACGTCATCTGCGTCGGCCGGGGCCGCGGCAGGCCATGTTGGATGCCGTCGACCTGGCGTTGATGCACGGGTGCGTGCCGTGCGTCTACCACTGGGATCCATATCCCGCTCTGACAGACGCGGCATAGCCAACGCCGCTAACGTGGCGGCGTGGCAGATGCTGATGTGATCGTGGTAGGTGCCGGTCTGGCCGGTCTGGTGGCCGCGTGTGAGCTGGTCGAACGTGGCCGCAGCGTGTTGATCGTGGACCAGGAGAACGCCAACAACGTCGGTGGCCAGGCGTTCTGGTCGTTCGGCGGGCTGTTCTTCGTGGACAGCCCGGAGCAGCGGCGGCTGGGCATCCGCGACAGCCACGAGCTGGCGTTGCAGGACTGGCTGGGCACCGCGGGCTTCGACCGGCCCGAGGACCACTGGCCGCGGCAGTGGGCGCACGCCTACGTCGACTTCGCCGCGGGGGAGAAGCGCAGTTGGCTGCACGAGCGCGGTCTGCGGACCTTCCCGCTGGTCGGCTGGGCCGAGCGGGGCGGCTACGACGCCCGCGGCCACGGCAACTCGGTGCCGCGCTTCCACATCACCTGGGGCACCGGGCCTGCGATCGTCGACATCTTCGCGCGCAGGCTGCTGGGCAACGCCAAGGTGCGGTTCGCGCACCGCCACCGCGTCGACGAGCTGGTCGTGGACAGCGGCGCGGTCACCGGAGTGCGCGGTGCGGTGCTGGAACCTACGACCGCTGCGCGCGGTGTGGAGTCGTCACGAAATGTCGTCGGCGACTTCGAATTTCGCGCACAGGCGGTAGTCGTCGCCAGTGGCGGGATCGGCGGTAACCACGACCTGGTGCGGCAGAACTGGCCGAAGCGGATGGGCCGGGTGCCCGAGCAGTTGCTCAGCGGGGTTCCCGCGCACGTCGACGGGCGGATGATCGGCATCACCGAATCGGCCGGTGCTCGGGTGATCAACAGCGACCGGATGTGGCACTACACCGAGGGCATCACGAACTACGACCCCATCTGGCCGTTGCACGGCATCCGGATCATTCCTGGGCCGTCGTCGTTGTGGCTGGACGCCAACGGCAAACGGTTGCCGTCGCCGTTGTATCCGGGCTTCGACACGCTCGGCACGCTGGAGTACATCTCGCAAACCGGGCAGGACTACACGTGGTACGTCCTCAACGCGCGAATCATCGAAAAGGAGTTCGCGTTGTCCGGGCAGGAGCAGAATCCCGACCTCACCGGCAAGAGCGTGCGCGATGTGTTGCGGCGGGTGCGGCCTGGGGCACCGCCGCCGGTACAAGCGTTCGTGGACGAGGGTGTCGACTTCGTCAGCGCAAACTCGCTGCGCGACTTGGTATCTGCAATGAACAAGGTGCCTGACGTGGTGCCGCTGGACTATGCGACCGTCGAGGCGGAGGTGACTGCCCGCGACCGCGAGGTGGCCAACCGGTTCACCAAGGACACCCAGATCGCCTCGATCCGGGTGGCGCGCAACTACCTCGGCGACCGGTTCGGCCGCGTCGTCGCCCCGCACCGGCTCACCGATCCGAAGGCCGGCCCGTTGATCGCCGTCAAACTGCACATCCTGACCCGCAAGTCGTTGGGCGGGTTGGAAACCGACCTGGACTCGCGGGCGCTCAAACCCGACGGCACCCCGTTCGACGGTTTGTACGCAGCCGGCGAGGCGGCCGGATTCGGCGGCGGCGGCGTGCACGGCTACCGCTCGCTGGAGGGCACCTTCCTGGGCGGATGCGTGTTCTCGGGGCGAGCGGCGGGCCGGGCAGCGGCGAGGGCTACGGCCTAGAACTCCGTCGCGTTCTCGGGTTCGAGCACCTGGAAGTCGGCGTTGGTCATCTCGGACAGCCGCCCGTAGTAGAGGCCGCGGGCGTTCGGTTCGATGATCGCCTGATGGATGGGTACGGCGCGGGCGGGTGCGACGGCGCGCAGATAGTCGACCGCCTCCGACACCTTCATCCACGGGGCGGCCGCGGGAGTGGCCAGCACGTCGACGGGCTCACCGGGGGCGAACAGCGCGTCGCCGGGATGCATCAACCGGGCGGCATGCGAGCCGTCGCCGATGAGGTACGAAATGTTGTCTATCACAGGGATTTCCGGGTGGATCACCGCGTGCCTGCCGCCGACTCCGCGCACGGCCAGGTGCCCGATGCTCAACTCGTCGCCGACGTGCACGGCCTGCCAGGGGTCGCCGAGTTGTTCGGCGGTCTGCGGGTCGGCGTACAGCGCGGCCTGCGGGTTGGCCTCGACGAGCGCCGGTAGCCGCGCCGTGTCGGCATGATCGGGGTGCTGGTGGGTGATCAGGATGGCCGACAGCCCGGTGATGCCCTCGAACCCATGCGAAAAGGTCCCCGGGTCGAACAGGACGGTGGTGTCCTGTCCTGAATCGCCCTTGAAATTCGCGAGTAGGCATGAATGGCCGAAATGCGTCAATTGCATGCCTATATTGTGGCGCGCAAGTCTGTACCCGGGGGGACCTGCAACGTGCGATTGCTGCTGGCGGTGGCCGTGACGACGTTTGGGCTGGCCATCGCGCCCACTACTGGCGCCGTCCCGGGCGAGTGCCCGCCGTTTTGCGACGCCATCCCCGATGCGGCGTGGATCGCGCCGACGTCTGTGCCGCTATACCCGGTGTATCGGTGGCCCGGCCTGGCCGCATTGGCGGTGACGGCGTCGTCGCCGCGGTTCGGCTTCGAGGCGGTGTGCACCAGTCCGCCGGTCGCCGAGGATCCGCGGGCGTATGCCGTCGCGGCGCGGTCGGTGGTGCTCCACGAGAAAGGCCAGTGGAACCTTTTGGTGCAGGTGATCCACTGGCGCGGCGACACCGCGACCGGCGGACGGACCGCGCTGTCGACCCTGGAAACCGCCAGGTCACAGCTGCGCGACTGCCAGTCGACGGCGGACACGGCGTCGCCATCGATCACCACCGATGACGGCACAAGCGTCGCAGCGGTGATCAGCAAGGCGGGCATCCAGGTGATGCACGAGTACCTGCTGGCCCATCCGGGCAGCAGCACCGTTGTCGAACTGGCCATGTGGTCGTCGCTGCCGGCTCAGGTGGACTGGCCGGCGGTGGCCGACGCGCAGGTGCTCGATGCGATGGCGGCCGCGTTGTGCAGGGCATACCTGGGTTCGTGCCGGTGAGGCGGCGGCGGTGTTGCCGCCGGTAGAGTGTTCGCCGTGGCAAGGGTGGTTGTGCAGGTGATGCCCAAGGCGGAGATCCTCGACCCGCAGGGGCAGGCGATCGTCGGGGCGCTGGGACGGCTCGGCTTCGGCGGTGTCTCGGATGTGCGGCAGGGCAAGCGATTTGAGCTCGAGGTCGACGACAGCATCGACGACGACACCCTGGCCGAGATTGCCGAATCGCTTCTGGCGAACACGGTGATCGAGGATTTCAGCGTCAGCAGGGAGCCATCATGACCGCACGTGTGGGCGTGATCACATTTCCGGGGACGTTGGACGACGTCGACGCGGCCAGGGCGGTCAAGCTGGCCGGGGCCGAGGCGGTCAGCCTGTGGCACGCCGACGGGGACCTCAAGGGGGTCGACGCGGTGGTGGTGCCCGGCGGCTTCTCGTACGGGGACTACTTGCGTTGCGGCGCGATCGCGAAGTTCGCCCCGGTGATGGGCGAGGTGGTCCGCGGCGCTGAGCAGGGATTGCCAGTGTTGGGGATCTGCAACGGTTTTCAGGTGCTGTGTGAGGCCGGCCTGCTGCCTGGAGCGCTGACGCGTAACGCGGGCTTGCACTTTGTCTGCCGTGATCTGTGGCTGGAGGTCGTGTCGAATACGACGGCGTGGACGTCGCGCTACGACGTCGGCGCCGACATTCTGGTGCCGTTGAAATCGGGCGAGGGCCGCTACGTGGCCAGCGAGAAGGTGCTCGACGAGTTGGAGGGCGAAGGGCGGGTGGTGTTCCGCTACCGCGACAACCCCAACGGCTCCATGCGCGACATCGCCGGTATCAGCTCGGCCAACGGTCGCGTCGTCGGCCTGATGCCGCATCCCGAGCACGCCACCGAGGCGTTGACCGGGCCGTCCGACGACGGGCTCGGCTTGTTCTACTCGGCCCTCGACCAGGTGCTCGCGGCGTAGCTCGCGCGACGGCGAGCGTGCGGAAATTCGTGCGCGGAGAGGTGTCCGGCAGGCCTTAGGGTCGAGACAACTGATTGCGTACTGAAATTCCAGGAGTGATCGTGCTCGTCGATCCAGAGGTGCTGCGCGCGTTTGCCGCGCAGGTTGATTCGGCCGCCACCGCCATTCGCGATAGCGACGTCGGGCACAGAGCGACGACCGCGGCTGATGGAATTCCGGGGTCGACCACGCAATGGGCGATGCGCGTTGTCGGCGAGCACATCTCTCAGAAGGCGAACGACATCGCCAAGAACGTGACCGACATGGGCGCCGCAGTCCGGGGGGCCGGCGACAGATATCAGGTCGAGGACGACAATCTCGCCCGTGCGTTCGACGGATTGTTCTGACCGGTGCTGCCGACGCGTTCCCGCCTGCAGGGGTGGAATCCTGAGTCGCTGTTACCGGCCTCATCGGGGGTGAGCGCCGCGGGGTACTCGGTGTACACGGCCATGCGCAATCTCGATGACGGCTGCGACCGGATGCCGGAGGCCCGCGCATGGGACGGCCCGGCGCACAAGGCCGCGACTGCGATGTTCATCCGTGCGACGGATACCGCGTCCCAGTTCAGCGACTACACCGAAGCGGTCGCCGGCGGCCTGTCGAAGGGCGTCGGGGCGATCGGCGGTGCCAGAACCGCGTTGTTGCATCACGCGGACGAAGTCGACCGCGGCGAACTGTCCGTTACGGACATGTGGGTGGTGCTCATCAAGCCGGCACGCTTGTCGGCCGAGAAGTCGGCCATTCTTCAGGCTCGGGCGAAGGCTGAGCAGGCGGAGATCAACCGTCTACTGGTCGCGCTCGGCGATGCCGACAGCGGAACCGCAGCCCAAATACACGCTATAGCAGATACTTTCGGATCTTCTTTGCCCGGTCCGAGTGATCCACGCAGTCTGGACCCCAACTCGGGATTCGCGCAGCCGGCGGACCAGGTCCCCAACCCGATGACGCTCAATGGCCTGATCCAACAAGGCATCGTGCGCGACAACGACATGGCCCAGACCGTGCGGGAAACCAAAGAGTGGGTCACTGAAGACGGCCAGGTGCGCAGGACGTTGACGATGATGGATGGCAGTAGACACGAGATATACGAATGGAACGAATTTCTGCCCTGCGTCGAAGACACGTACTACGACAAGAACGGCAAAGAGGTGTCGAGCACGTTCTCTCAGGACAAGACGAACTACGACGGGACCAAGCTCACGTCGATCAAATTCGCCGACGGCACGGAGGTCACCATGACGCTCACTGCTGACGGTAAGTGCACCGGTGGCGTGACGGCCGCGGATGGACGTCACGGAGTGTTGCCCGACGAATTCTTCACCCATCCGGTGCTGACGACCGTCGGCGGTGCGTTCACCGGACTGGAGGGACAGGCCAAACGCGGAATCCCTATGCTCTCACCGCAATCCGTCGAGAGCCTTAGCAAGGTGGGGAAGTACGGCGGCCCGACTCTGGGTGTGGCGACCGCGCTCTATGACACTGTGACGGCGAAGACCTTCCAGGACGCTTGCGTCGCTGCCATCTCAGGCGGTGCCGGTGTCGCGGGCGGCGCCGCAACCGGGAGTTTGGCGGCAGCCGGCATCACTGCGCTAGGTAACCCAGAGTTGGCTCCCGCGTTCGCGATGGGGGGAGACATTCTCGGCGGCTGGACATTCGGCTACGTCGGCGGCATCATCGGCAATATTGTGTGCCGTTGATGAAACGATCGACCGCGATACTCGCGTGGCTATTCATGGGCTGTATCGGAACTATTGCTGCGTGCTTGACGGTGCGCAGTGTGGTCCGCGGTGAGTACCCGTCGGCCCTCGCGGCGCTCGGTGGCAGCGTGTTCTGCTACGGCTTGATCACGCCGCTGGCGAAGGTTGTCCGAGGCAAGCAGACCCCACGCGTGAACGTCGATGATGACGGAACCACCTTTCGGCCAGACCCCGGAATCGACATACCCGTCCAGGTGTCGCTCATTGGCGGCGTCGTAGCTGGCGGACTTGTCGCGGTGCTCGTGCCGCTCGGGAAGCTGGACATCCCAATTCCATCTGGGCTGCGTTACGCGATTCCGTTCATGGCCGCGCTGATCGTGGTGATCGGTGCACCGATGTTGTGGCGGAACATAAGTCGCGGCGGCACCACGAAGTATCTGCGGCTAAGCACGCAAGGTTTCGAGTTGTCAGAAGGATTGCGATCGGCGTCCGGTGACTGGGCGCAGGTCGAGGAAATCAGTGATCAGGTTCCTACGCAACAGGCACGATCAGCGGGCGACGCTGTCGTGTTCGTCATGTCCGACAAAAGCGCGCACACCATCGCAGCAGGCGCGATGACACCAGATGGTTCTGCAGTACGGGAGTTGGTCCGGTTCTACTGGAAGAACCCGGAATCGCGTGGTGAACTCACCGACGGTCGCGCACTCGAGCGACTCATCGCGCTCATTGGGGCGCGGTGACCATCGCCACCGCATTCTTGTGGATCGTCCTCGGCCCTTTCGGTCTTGTCTGTCTCGCGTGGGGGTTCATCTTCGTCACGCGTGCGGAGTTTCTGTCGGCTGTCGTGGCACTGGGGTTCGCGGTCTTCAGTCTGTGCTTCCTAGTGATGCTGGCGATCGTCGCGTCGCGCAAGGTGAAACCGCGAGTTCAGCTCGCCGATGGCGGAACCATGATTCGCCCGGACCGAAGACTAGACCGCCTTCTGATGGCTGCGACGTTCGGGGCCTTCGGTGCGATGGCGTGCTATGCCATTTTCGCTCCACTCGACATGATCGCCATCCGCGCACCGCGCGGCGATGAGAGGTACTTCGTGTTGGCCTGTGCTGCGGCAGTTCTGGTGGGTGTCTTCAGCCTGCGGCAGATAATCAGGCGACGTGGGACGAGCTATGTCCACCTCACTGTCGATGGTCTCGAGCTCGGAAACACCATGTCGTCGGCAGACCGGTCATGGGACGAAGTGACAGACGTTACGGACAGACCACAGACCGCGCGCAAATCGGCCCGGGCCACCTACATCACGACCGCAGACGGACGAACCCGAGAGCTTCCCACCGACTGGTACACCCCAAACGGCTCCGCGTTGCGGGAGTTGATCCTGTTCTATTGGACACATCCCGAACACCGCGACGAGCTGGCCGACGGCCGAGCTCGCACGCGGCTCACTCAGATGCAGCTCTGACAGAACGCCTGCGAATCTCGGCGCAGGCGACGAATATCAGTCAGATGCCGGACGAAGTCTCCCACCCGGGTGTCTTTATCGAGGAGTTCCCAGCAGGGCACCCCATCGCCGGTGTTGCGACGTCGATTACGGCCTTTCTCGGTCAGGCGAGGATGGGCCCCACGGACAAGCCGGTCAGCGTCTTCGATCTCACCGACTTCATCGACCAGTTCGGTCCCCTCGACCTGAACTACCCGATGGGTTTCGCGGTCCGCGACTTCTTCGCCAACGGCGGATCGCACGCGGTCATCGTTCGGCTCTACAAGAACCCACCCGCCGGCAAAGCGGCCGCCGTCCTCAAGGCGGGAACGGTCCACCCCGTCACGCTGGTCGCCGCCTCACCAGGAGATTGGGCGAACAGCCTTGAAGCTCAGGTCAAACATGACGGCGATGCTGCGGTGGCAACCGCCCTCGCGGTGGCGCCGGACGACCTGTTCAGCTTGCGCGTCAGGACCCGGCCGGGCGGAGCGCAGGAGAAGTTCCTCAACCTGACGGTCAAAGACAGTGCCCGGCGCGTCGACCGAGTGTTGGCGCGGGAGTCGGCATGGGTGCGGATCGCGGATCCCGACGCATTGGTCGAGCGGCCCGACGAATCGCTCGACGACACCGGCACCGCGGCATGGGATCACGTGCAGCCCAACGACGTCGGGCACCCCGGCGCGCCTCTGGACCTCGCCGCCTATGCCGGCGATCGAGCGGCACGAACCGGCAAGCATCAGCTCGCGCACGTCGACCTCGTCAACCTCGTTTGCGTGTCGGCCAATACCCTCGACAACTCGGTGCCGCCGCCGGTGTACCGGGACATCCTCGACTACTGCGTCGAACGTCGTGCGTTCCTCCTCGTCGACGCGCCGGCCGACTGGATCCGCGCCGACCTGACCGATCGGCTCTCCGAATTCGAATCCACCGAAACGGCCGCACGCAATGCCGCGATCTTCTATCCGCGGCTGCTGCAAAAGAATCCATTGCGGGGCAGCCAGATCGAGCCGTTCGCCGCATGCGGCGCAGTAGCTGGAGTGATCGCGCGCACCGACGCAGCCCGCGGCGTCTGGAAGGCCCCGGCAGGCACCGACGCCTCACTTGCCGGTGTGGTGGGGCTGTCCGAGAATCTTTCCGACGCCCAGGCAGGCCCGCTGAATCAGCACGGCATCAACGTGATTCGCACCTTCCCGACGGTCGGCCCGGTGGTGTGGGGAGCACGCACCATGCGCGGCGCCGACCTCCACGCCGACGAATTCAAATACATTGCCGTTCGGCGCACCGCGTTGTTCATCGAGGAAAGCCTGCAACGCGCGCTGCAATGGGTGGTGCTCGAACCCAACGACGAATCACTCTGGGCGCAGATCCGGCTCACGGTCAGCGCGTTCATGCACAACCTGTTCCGGCAGGGTGCGTTTCAGGGCGTGGTGCCGAACGTCGCCTATTTCGTCAACTGCGGCAGGCAAACCACGACAGACGACGAAATCGAGAACGGCGTCGTCAACGTCGTCGTCGGTTTCGCCCCACTCAAGCCCTCCGAATTTGTCATCCTGCAGTTGCAGCTGATCGCAGGGCAGAAGGGGCCGCCATGATCATCCTGACCGACACCGTCAACACGTGGGGCTACTCGGCCACCGTCCACTACTCCCACGCCGCGCACACGGTCGTCGCTCAGTCGACGCTGGCGCTGCACACCGAGTTCAACGCCAATATCGCGCCGAACCCGATATTCCGCAGCTACTCGCTGCTGCGACGGGCGGTGGTCGGCGGGTCGACGGTCACCGTGAACGGACCTTCCCTGGTTGCGACAGGTATCACCGAACTGCATGTCGAGCTGATCTCCGACAACGGTGCGGCGGTGGCCGTGGTGAACCAGTTCGACACCACCGGCGCTTTCACCGGCCCACCCGAAGAGCCCACCACCGTGCGAACGGTCTCCTTCCATCGGCCCTCGAACGGCACCACCGCCTACGCCCACACGACGAAGGTCTACGCCGGTGGCCGCGACATCGGAGAACAGGAAGCCGTCGACACGGCGATCGCAGGGGCGCGAGCGCACGGCCTCGATCCGGCGGATCTGGTCATGAAGGTCACGACGGACGCGGTACGGGCCACCCGCCCGCAGCGGCTCGATCTGCAGACGAACGAACTGGTCGACGAACTCGACGCCCACTCGGCGCTGTAGGAAACGCTACGGCGTCAGCGCGACCGAGGCCTCGGCGGTGTAGCAGAGGAACGTCAGCGTCTCCTCCAGGTACAGCTCGACGTTGTCGGCGGTGTGCGAGGAGTATCCGATCGACACGTCGGTGCCCAGCTGCAGATCGAAATCACCGCCGCGCGTCGACAGCACGAACGCGCCGTCGATCGCAGGTGCCCAGATGATGTCGCCGTCGACGAGCCGGTTGAGGTGCTCGCGGATCGGATAGCCGTGTTCGGTCGTCTCGCTGACCTTGGTGTACACCTCGGCCGACAGCAGCACCGAATATGGGCCGTCGACGCCCGCCAGACGTAGCTCCGACAGCGCCTGTGCGATCGCGTCAGGAATCTCGTTGGCGTTCTGCGGAAGCGCCAGCGCGGTGTTCGAGCTGCAGGCCCGGATGCCGTCGATGGACGCCGCCGCATACCCTTCGAAAATCGCCCGATCCTCGACGAAAGCCAACTTCTTGGCGGCGTCCTTGACCGGATCCCAATCCGAGTCCTGCGAACCCCGCTCGACGTCGTCGATCGCGATGCGCGACACCGTGAACGGCACCCGCAGTCGTACCAGCGGCTTGGCCTCCCGCAGATGCGCCACCACGCCGTCGCCCGGCGACGCGACGTCGAGCAGGTGGCCGGTGCTGATGCCCGCGGTCACCGGGCCACCCGGCCCGCTGACGTCCACCACCCGTCGACCGGCGATGTGTCGCTTGAACGTTCGCGTGGCCTCTTCTTCGATCTGTTCCCACGCGCCATCGGTGATCGGAGCCAGCTCGCGATACAGGTTGTTCATTGACGGGTTCCTTTCAGGCTGCCGATCGCCAGCGACCCGTTGGTGGCGACGGGCACAACAGTGACTTCTGGTTGCTCTTCTGGCTCCGAATCCGGAAGCGGTGGTGGGTCATTGAGAAAATCGACGATCGGCGTGAAGAACTTGCCGCCCGTGACGGCGGTCGAGAACTCGAGGATGTGATCGCTGTTTCCCGGCGGATCACCGATGAACATGTTGCGCAGCATCCGTTCGGTCACCGCGGCGGTACGTGAATAGCCGATGAAATAGGTGCCGTACTCGCCCTTGCCGATCTCGCCGAACGGCATGTTGTGCCTGACGATCTTGAGTTCGTTGCCGTCCTCGTCCTCGATGACGTTCAGCGCGATGTGCGAGTTGGCCGGCTTCACATCGTCGTCCATCTCGATGTCCTCGAGCTTGCTGCGGCCGATCACCAGTTCCTGCTCGGTGACCGACAGCGCATCCCACGCCGACATGTCGTGCAGGTACTTCTGCACGTGGACGTAGCAGCCGCCCGCGAAATCGGCATCCTCGTCGCCGATCTCGGTGGCCGACACCGCAAGCGGCCCGTCCGGGTTTTCGGTGCCGTCGACGAACCCGAGCAGATCGCGGTTGTCGAAAAAGCGGAAACCATGCGTCTCGTCGACGACCGTCACCGCGCCCAGCGCCTTGACAATCCGACCCGCCAACTCGAAGCACATGTCCATCGAGTTCGCCCTGATGTGGAACAGCAGATCGCCGGGCGTCGCGGGAGCCCTGTGGCGGCCGCCGTCCAGTTCGATGAATCGGGTCAGCTCTGCAGGCCGCGGACCGGAGAACAGCCGGTCCCACGCGTCGGAGCCGATGGAGGTGATCACCGACAACTTCTTGTCCGGGTCGCGGAAGCCGACGGCGCGCACCAACCCCGCGATGTCGGGCAGCGCGTCGTGCACAGCGGCCTCGCCGCCTTCGTCGATGGTGACCACCAGGAAGATGGCGGCCGGTGTCAGCGGCGCCGTTACCGGTTGTGGCAGTGGCTCGGGCACCGTCTGACCTTATCGTCAAGATCATCGGCCATGATGGTTAACCATGTCGGCGAGTGCCAAGGGGCTGTGTGAGTTCATCGACGCGTCACCCTCGCCGTTCCACGTGTGTGCGACGGCCGCGCAGCGGCTGACCGACGCCGGGTTCACCGAGTTGTCCGAAGCCGACGCATGGCCCGCCTCGGGACGCTTCTTCACCGTGCGGGCAGGCTCGCTGGTCGCCTGGATCACCGGCGACGACGCCGCGACGCCGTTTCGCATCGTCGGCGCCCACACCGACAGCCCCAACCTTCGGGTCAAACAACATCCCGACCGGTTCGTCTCCGGCTGGCAGATCGTGGCGCTGCAGCCCTACGGCGGGGCGTGGCTGAACTCGTGGCTGGACCGCGACCTCGGCATCAGCGGTCGGCTGTCGATCCGGGTCGGCAACACGGTTGACCACTGGCTGGTCCGCATCGACGAGCCGATCCTGCGGGTGCCACAGCTGGCCATTCACCTGGCCGAGGACCGCAAGGCGGTGTCGCTGGATCCGCAGCGGCACGTCAACGCGGTATGGGGCGTTGGCACCGGCACCGGGTCGTTTCTCCGGTACGTCGCCGAGCACGCGGGCGTCCCGGAAGCCGACGTGCTCGGCTACGACCTGATGACACACGACCTCAACCCGTCGCGGCTGGTCGGCGCGAACCAGGAACTGGTCAGCGCGCCGCGGCTGGACAACCAGGCCACCTGCTACGCCGGACTCGAGGCGTTCCTCACCGCCAGCCCGGGCGAGGTCCTTCCGGTGCTCGCCCTCTTCGACCACGAAGAGGTCGGCTCCCAGTCGGACCACGGCGCGCAGTCTGAACTGCTGCCGACGGTGCTGGAGCGCATCACGCTGGCCGCAGGCGGTGTCCGCGAGGACTACCTGCGCAGGGTCTCGACGTCGATGGTGGCCTCCGGGGACATGGCGCACGCAACGCATCCGAACTACCCCGAGCGTCACGAGCCCGGGCATCTGATCGAGGTGAACGGTGGCCCGGTGCTCAAGGTGCAGCCGAACCTGCGCTACGCCACCGACGGCCGAACCGCCGCGGCGTTCGCGATGGCGTGCGCCCAGGCAGGCGTCCCGCTACAGCGTTATGAGCATCGGGCCGACCTGCCGTGCGGGTCGACGATCGGCCCGATGACGGCCGCGCGCACGGGCATTCCCACCGTCGACGTCGGTGCGCCGCAACTGGCCATGCACTCGGCGCGGGAACTGATGGGCGCCGCCGACGTCGCCGCCTACGCCGCGGCGCTCGGCGCCTTTTTGTCACCGGCCTGACCTAGGGTGGCGCCATGGCACTCTCCGTGGAATCCATCACGTTCGACACCACCGACCCTGACAGGGCAGCCCAATGGTGGGCGCAGGCCGCCGGCGGACAGTTGACCCCTTATGTCGCAGGCGAATACGTCGCCGTCGAACGCCAGCCGGGACCCAAGTTGCTGTTCCAGAAAGTCGCGGACCCGACGCCGGGGAAGAACAAGATCCACCTGGACTTCACCGCCGCCGATGTCGAGGCGGAAGTGAAGCGGCTGGTCGACCTCGGCGCCGAAGAGACCGGACGGCACAGCCTGGGCCCCGTCTCGTGGGTGGTGCTGGCCGACCCGGAGGGCAACGCGTTCTGTGTGACGTCGTCGGCTGACTGAGCGACCGGCCGGCAGTCGCACTCGGCGCCCGACAGATGATTCTGCAGGGCGCAGCAGACGCTGTTCGGCTTACCGCGGGGTTCGCCAGTGTCGCTCACGAGGCACTATCACCCGCCGTTTGCCGAGCGCAGACTGGCTATTACTTGATGCGCTGCGCGAGGAGGCGTTTGCCTTCTTCCGCACCCTTCTTGCTGTCAGCCTGTGCCTTCCGGAACAACTCGACCACCTCGTTGTCACCCTCGCGCTCGGCGTCGCCGATGTAGGTCTCGAGCCTCAGCGCGTTTTCCAGGCACTGCTCGGTGTACCAAAGCAGGTTGTAGTTCTTGTCCTTGGTGCCGGTCACCTGGCCGGTTTCGCTTGCGGTGCTCATACGTCACCTTCCTTCATCGAATGGCGTATTGAACGCCTACCCACCGCTTTTCGGAGACAAACCGACACGCGTGACCAGTTCGGCCGCCTTGTTCTTCGCGAGTTCGCCCACCACATGCCAGCCGTTCGGATCGCCCTTCAAGATCGCCTCAGCCATCGACTTCATCTCGTCGTAGGTGGCGTGCGGCGGGATGGGCGGCACCTCCGGATCCGTGCGCACGTCGAGCACGACGGGCTCACTCGCGGACAGCGCGTGGTCCCACGCCGCGCCGAGCTCGTCCGGGTCATCAACAGCGATCGCGGTCAGGCCCATCGCACGTGCCACGTCGGCGTAGGACACCTCGGGCAGTGCCTGCGACTCCTCGAACTTGGGTGCGCCGCCCATCGCCCGCAGCTCCCACGTGACGTGCGACAGGTCGTTGTTGTGGAAGACGCACACCACCAGCCGCGGATCCGACCACTGCTGGCAGTACCTGCGGACGGTGAGCAGTTCGGCCAGCCCGTTCATCTGCATCGCGCCGTCGCCCACCAGAGCGACCACCGGGCGGTCCGGGTGGGCGTACTTGGCGCCGATCGCGTACGGCACCGCCGGACCCATGGTGGCCAATGTCCCCGACAGCGAGCCCCGCATCCCCGGCCCGAACCGCAGGCACCTCGCGTACCAGTTGGTCGACGAACCGGAGTCGCCGGTCACGATCGCGTCGGCGGGCAGCCGGTTCGACAGCTCCCACACCACCCGCATCGGATTCACCGGCTTGGCCGACAGCATCACCTGGCGTTCAACGGTCTGCCACCAGCGCGCGACGTTACCCTCGACGGTGTCCCGCCAGGACCGCTCGGTCTTCCGGTTCAGCAACGGAACTAGTTCGGCCAGAGCGGTTTTCGCGTCCGCCACGATATTGACCTCGGTGGGGTATCGCATGCCGATGTTGGCGCCGTCGATGTCGATCTGCACGGCTCTTGCCTTGCCGTACTCGGGCAGGAACTGGCTGTAGGGGAAGTTGGAGCCGACGATCAGCAGCGTGTCGCAGTCGCGCATCAGCTCGTAGCTCGCCCTGGTTCCGAGCAGGCCGATCGCTCCCGTGACGTACGGCAGGTCATCGGTGAGCACGTCCTTGCCCAGCAGCGCCTTGGCAACGCCCGCGCCGGTGCGTTCGGCAACTTCGTGGATCTCGGTGGCCGCCCCGCGGGCGCCCTGCCCGACGAGGATGGCCACCCGCGAACCCGCGTTGAGGATGTCGGCCGCGAGCGAGATCGCGACGGGATCGGCGGAAGCCAGCGGTTCGACGTCGTGCGGACCGCTCGACGGCACCTGCTTGAACGCGTGCGCGGGCGGTTCGTACGGCTCCTCCTGCAGATCCGAGGGGATCACCACAGCGGTGGGCGCCCTGCGGGCGCGCGCGGTCCGGATCGCCCTGTCGATGGCGTTGGGCAGCTGGCTGGCGACGTTGACTTCCACCAGGTAGTCGCTGGCCACGTCCTTGAACAGGGTCTGCAGGTCGACTTCCTGCTGATAGCTGCCGCCCATCGCGCTGCGCGCCGTCTGACCGACGATGGCCACCACAGGGGTGTGGTCGAGCTTGGCGTCGTAGAGCCCGTTGAGTAGGTGAATCGCGCCGGGTCCCGACGTGGCGAGGCAGACGCCGACGTTGCCGGAGAACTTGGCATAACCAGTGGCCGCGAACGCCGCCATCTCCTCGTGGCGTGCCTGCACGAACCGCGGCCGGTTGTCGGCGTCGCCGAATGCGGCGACGATCCCGTTGATGCCGTCGCCCGGATAGCCGAAGACCTGCTCGACCCCCCATTCGCGCAGACGGGCAAGCAGGAAATCGGCAACGGTTTGACCCATGAGCGTCGCGATACCCGCGAGGATGAGGGTCAAACTAGGTTCGGCGGGCTAGGCCCACACCGGAGGTTGGGGAGAGCGAGCGACCGGGGGAACTAAACTGACCGCGTGACGTCGGAGCTCACGAACGCCTCAAGCACTTTAGACACTGTCGAACACGCCGCCGCCACTCCCGAGCACCCGCAGCCGTTCCGCGAACTCGGCCTCAAGGAGGACGAGTATCAGCGGATACGCGAAATCCTTGGCCGCAGGCCCACCGACGCCGAGCTGGCGATGTACTCGGTGATGTGGAGCGAGCATTGCTCGTACAAGTCGTCGAAGGTGCATCTGCGCTACTTCGGTGAGACCACCACCGAAAAGATGCGGGAGGTGATGCTCGCCGGCATCGGCGAGAACGCTGGTGTGGTCGACATCGGCGACGGCTGGGCGGCCACGTTCAAGGTGGAGTCGCACAACCATCCCTCCTACATCGAGCCGTATCAGGGCGCCGCCACCGGTGTCGGCGGCATCGTCCGCGACATCATGGCGATGGGCGCGCGACCGGTGGCTGTGATGGATCAACTGCGCTTCGGCGCCGCCGATGCACCCGACACCCGCCGGGTGGTCGACGGTGTGGTGCGTGGCATCGGCGGCTACGGAAACTCGCTGGGACTGCCCAACATCGGCGGTGAAACGGTGTTCGACGCCTCCTACGCGGGCAACCCATTGGTGAACGCGCTGTGCGTCGGCGTGCTGCGCAAGGAGGACCTGCACCTGGCGTTCGCGTCCGGTACCGGCAACAAGATCATCCTGTTCGGTGCGCGCACCGGTCTCGATGGCATCGGCGGTGTTTCGGTGCTGGCATCCGAAACCTTCGGCGGTGACGAGAGCGGTGCCCCGGGCCGCAAGAAGCTGCCGAGCGTTCAGGTGGGCGACCCCTTCATGGAGAAGGTGCTCATCGAATGCTGCCTCGAGCTGTATGCTGCCGACCTCGTCGTCGGCATCCAGGACCTCGGCGGCGCCGGATTGTCTTGTGCCACATCCGAACTCGCGTCGGCTGGCGACGGCGGAATGAAGATAGAACTCGACGCCGTGCCGCTGCGCGCCGCGAACATGACGCCCGCCGAGATCCTGTCCAGCGAGTCGCAGGAGCGGATGTGCGCGGTCGTCACCCCGGAAAACGTGGACAAGTTCATGGCCGTGTGCCGCAAGTGGGAGGTGCTGGCCACCGTCATCGGCGAGGTCACCGACGGCGATCGGCTCCAGATCACCTGGCACGGCGAGACGGTGGTCGACGTGCCACCGCGCACGGTCGCCCACGAGGGCCCGGTTTACGAACGGCCCGTGCGGCGTCCGGACAGCCAGGACGCGCTCAACGCCGACACCTCGGCCCATCTGCCCCGGCCCAAGACCGGCGAGGACCTGAAGGCCACTCTCCTTGCGCTGCTTGGCAGTCCGCACCTGTGCAGCCGGGCGTTCATCACCGAGCAGTACGACCGCTACGTGCGGGGCAACACCGTGCTCGCCGAACACGCCGACGGCGGCGTGTTGCGCGTCGACGAGACCACCGGTCGCGGCATCGCGGTGTCCACCGACGCGTCAGGCCGCTACACCCAACTCGACCCGTACACCGGCGCGCAACTCGCGCTGGCCGAGGCGTATCGCAACGTCGCGGTCACCGGAGCCAAGCCGGTCGCGGTGACCAACTGCCTCAACTTCGGTTCCCCCGAAGACCCGGCGGTGATGTGGCAGTTCAGCCGGGCCGTCCGCGGGTTGGCGGATGGTTGTGCAGCACTTGGCATTCCCGTCACGGGCGGTAACGTCAGCTTCTACAACCAGACCGGAACCACGCCGATCCTGCCGACGCCAGTGGTCGGGGTGCTCGGCGTGATCGACGACGTCAAGCGACGCATCCCGACGGGGCTGGGCACCGAACCCGGTGAGACCCTGCTCCTGCTCGGCGACACCCGCGACGAGTTCGACGGCTCGATCTGGGCGCAGGTCACCGCAGATCATCTCGGCGGTCTGCCACCGAAGGTCGACCTGGCCCGGGAAAAGCTGCTGGCCGAGGTGCTTGCCGCCGCGTCGCGCGACGGGCTGGTGTCCGCCGCGCACGACCTTTCCGAAGGCGGGCTGATGCAGACCGTCGTCGAGGCGGCGCTGGCTGGCGAAACCGGTTGTCGCATCGTGATTCCCGAAGGCTTCCAAGAAGGCACGGGCCCGTTCACGTTCCTGTTCAGCGAGTCCGCGGGCCGGGTGCTCGTTGCGGTGCCGCGCACCGAGGAGAGCCGGTTGCGTGCGATGTGCGAGGCACGCGGGCTGCCAGCGACGCGGATCGGTGTCGTCGACGAGGGCAGCGATTCGATCGAAGTCCAAGGCTTGTTCACGGTTTCGTTGGAGGACCTGCGCAGCACGTCGGAGGGCGTGCTCCCCGGGTTGTTCGGGTGACCTTCGGGTGACCGGGGCGGCCAAAGAACGACATCCGCTACTCGTCTGGGCGTGGAGCCTGGTCCACCTCGACTTCACCGGGGTGGCCGTCGGCGCACTGTTCTTCTGCCTCTCGTTGACCCCGTCGCTGCTGCCGCGTGACTGGCTGTTCCAGGGGCTGATCGGTGGGCTCACCGCCGCGATCGGTTACGGCATCGGCGCGTTCCTGGAAAGAATGGTGCGGCGCTTCGTGTTACGCCGCAGGGACTGGTGGCCACCGTCGAAGCGGCTGCTGTACGCGTTGAAAACGGTGGTCGTCGTCGGATCCGTGGCGGCGTGCGTGTTGATGATGATCCCCGCGGCGGCCTGGCAGCGTCAGGTCTCGGCGGTGATGGGCATGGAGGGCCCGAACACGCTGGGATACATGCGCACCCTGATCATCGCGCTGGTTGTCGGCGCGGTGTGCGTCGCAGTGGCGCGGGTGCTGCTCGACGTGATCAAAACCATGGCCCGGTACTTGATTCGACGGTGGCATCTGCACGACGAGATGGCGCTGTTCATCGGCACCGCCATCGTGGTGGTACTGGCCGTGACGCTCATCAACGGCGTCCTGGTGCGTGGTTTCCTGGCCGGCGCGAACCGGGTATTTCAGCCGCAGAACAGCACCACCCGCGAGGGCATCGTGCAGCCGGTGCAGCCCGAAAGATCAGGCAGCCCAGCGTCATACGCGCCGTGGGACACGCTCGGCTACCAGGGCCGCAACTTCGTCGCGACGGGCCCGCACGCCGACGAGCTGACCCGGTTGAACGGCAGGCCCGCCAAGGAACCCGTCCGGGTGTACGTCGGGCTGAACACCGCCGAGGACGACGAGAGCCGAATGGCGGTGCTGCTGAGCGAACTCGAACGCACTGGCGCCTTCGACCGCAAGCTGCTCGTCATCATCCCGACCACCGGCACCGGATGGATCAACCCGGTGGCCGCCCGGTCGCTCGAGATGATGTACAACGGCGACACCGCGCTGGTCGGATCGCAATATTCCTTTCTGCCCAGCTGGATCTCGTTCCTCGGCGACAAAGACAAATCGATGCGCTCCGGACGGATGATGATCGACGCCATCCATCAACGGTGGATGCAGTTGCCCGCCGACCGCAGGCCGAAGCTGGTGCTCTACGGCGAAAGCCTCGGATCGATGGCCGGGCAGGGCGCATTCGGGTGGCTGCCCGACATCTCCCGGATGGGCTTCTCCTCGGTGCTGTGGGTGGGCCCGCCCAACGCGAGCCCGATCTGGAGCGGCCTCATCGCCCGCCGCGACCCCGGCACCACCGAGGTCGAACCGCGCTACGACAACGGCCGCACGGTGCGGTTCTCACAAGGCAACGACGCCAACGAGATCCATGACGACACGATGGCGCCGTGGGAGGGCACCCGGGTGCTGTTCCTGCAGCATCCGTCGGACCCGATCGTGTGGTGGTCGGAGAATCTGCTGTTCACCCGGCCCGACTGGCTGAGGGAGCCGCCGGGCCGGGACCGGACCGCGTCGATGCGCTGGTATCCCATCATCACCTTCTGGCAAGTCGCGGCCGACATGACGAATGCGTCGTCGGTGCCAGGTGGGCACGGCCACAACTACGGCGACTTCGTGCTCGACGGTTGGGCCGCCGTCGCCCCGCCGGACGGCTGGACCCAGGACGACACCGAACGCATCCGCATCGCGCTGCAGAAGACCGAGTCCGAAGACGGGCCCGAATACTGATGCGGCCAAGCAAGACTCGCGCTCTCGGTCTTGCCGCGGCACTGGTCGGCTGGAGCTTCGCCGCGCCTCGGGTGCGCTGGCACCCGGTCCCGAACGCGTCGCTGGGCACCGGCCTGGTCGCAATCACGCGGTCCCCGCTGGGGTTTCGCCCGCCCACCGTGTGGTCGGGTATCCGGCACGGCCTCGCGGCGGGCGCGGTCGCGGCGCTGGGCATCGCCGCCGTGTCGGCGCTGCCGCCGGTGCGCGACGCGATGGCCGAACGCGAATTGCCCGAGCGAACCGCCCGCTGGCTGCTGCTGAGCATCCCGGTCGGCACAGTGTGGCCGGAGGAGGCCGCCTACCGGGCCACGCTGGGCACCGTCGCCGAAGCGGCATTCGGCCCGACCCGCGGCAGGCTGCTGCAGGCCGCGGCGTTCGGTCTGTGGCACATCGTCGACGCCCGCGTCACCGGGCAACCGGTCGCGGGCACCGTGCTGGCGACCGGCGCAGCGGGCTGGGTATTCGGTTGGCTGCACGCGAGATCGGGCAGCGTGATCGCGCCGATACTGCTGCACCTGGCGATCAACGAGGCCGCCGGGTTGACCGCACTCGGCGTACAACGCCGCGCGAGGCGGCTAGGGTCGCCCAATGGTCAGCGTTGAGCGCGCACGTTCGCGCACATTTGTCGTCACCGGCGCCTCGTCAGGTATCGGCCTTGCGACTGTCAGGCAGCTGCTGGCCGAGGGTGGCACCGTCGTCGGAACCGACATTGCCGACCCGCCAGACGATCTCGGTGATCGCTTCGGCTTCGTGGCGGCCGACATCACTGACGAAGACGCCGTCGGTGCCGTGTTCGCCGCTGTGCCTGCGCGACTCGACGGAGTGGTGCACTGCGCGGGTGTCGCGGGCGGCGGGCCGATCCACCTGCTGCCTCGCGACGAGTGGGAGCGGGTGATACGGATAAACCTCACCGGGACGTTTCTGGTGGTCAAGGCGGCGGTGGCCCGGATGATCGAACAACCGCGCGTCGGCGGGGAACGCGGATCGGTGGTGACGCTCGCCAGCATCGAGGGCCTCGAAGGCACGGCGGGCGGCAGTGCGTACAACGCCGCAAAGGGCGGTGTCGTGTTGCTGACCAAGAACATTGCGCTCGACTACGGCCCCAGCGGAATCCGGGCGAATGCCATCTGCCCCGGCTTCATCGACACCCCGATGCTCGACAGCGTGTTGGGCCTCGACGGCATGGAGGGCCCGCTGCGTTCGATCACAGAAGAGCACGCGCTTGGGCGCCGCGGCCAACCGGACGAGGTGGCCGCAATGGCGGCTTTCCTTGTATCCCTTGATGCGTCGTTCGTGACCGGGCAGGCGATCGCCGTCGACGGTGGCTACACGGCGGGCCGCGATCACGGTGTCGTCAAGCTGTTCGGGTTTCCTGTCGACTGACGTCGGCGGCCCGCCTTGGTTGGTTCTTGATCCAGGCGTCGCGGCGATCTATGTTGCCGTCCGGCTGGATGGTGGCCAACGTAGAACCGCAAGGGAAGTTCATGTCAACGCTCACGGGTTGATCGTGTTCTCGCCGACTTGTCGACCCCACACGTAGTCGATCAGGATCGGTTGGCCGAGTTCGAAATGGTTGTACGGTGCGATCGATGCACCGGTGTCCATCACCAGGTACGGGGCGGGCCACAGGTCCCGCGAGATGTCCTGCCAGCAGCCCGGCCTGCCTTCCGGCCCGCCGCGGGCCTTGGTCCGCGGCAGGTTGTCGGGATAGACGTACGGGTTGCCGCCGCCGCCAACCGTGCCCGACGAGGAGGCCAGCGAATAGCCGTTGCCGCCCAGCGCCTTGGCGACCTGCTTCTGGACGACCGAGAACTTGCGAATAGTGCAGAAGATCATGCCCCGGTAATCGTCGAGAAGTCGCGTCGTCGGAACCAGGTCGGCGGCGCCGCGGACCAGATACGGCCCGCCACGCTCGAGGCTGTCCGCGGCGTCGTCGGCAAACCCGACCGCGGCCATCAACACCTCATCGATGTCGGCGCGGTACTCGTTGAAAGTCTGCGCGGTCCGCAGCGCGTGCCCGAGGCCGTCCCACAGGTCGGGCGACGCGTCGGCGTAGATGTCTGCCAGGTCGGCCAGCCCGCGGTTGTCGGCGGCGATCTGCGGCATCTGCGGATTCAGCTGGCCGAGGATCTGATTGCCGTTCTCCAGCGATTCGCCGAATTGATCGCCAAGGCCGGTCAGCGCCTCGGCGGCCGCGGCCAGCGTCTGGTTCAGCTTGATGGGGTCCACCTGCTCGGCGATCGCGGAGACCGTCTCGAACAGCGTGTTGAACTCTGTCGTGACGGCCGAGGCGTCGATCACGTCGATGGAGGTAATCCGTTGCGGCGTCGGGCTTTTCGGAGAACTCAGGGAGATGTACTTGTTGCCGAACACCGTGGTGGCCTTGATCTCGGCGGCGACGTTGGCCGGGATGAACTGCACGTAGCGACGGTTGACGTCGAGCGTGAGTTTGGCCTTCTGGTCATCCATCGCGATCCGCGCCACCCGGCCGATCTGCACGCCGTTGTAGGTCACCTTCGATCCCCGTTCGACGACGAGGCCTGCCCGGGGTGACAGCAGGGTCAACTGGATGTTGTCGGTGAGCGCGCCGCGAAAGGCGAGAAAGATGAAAACCGCGACGGCCACCGCGATCGCCAGGAAGACCGCGCCAGCCGTTTTGTAGGGCGGTCGGTGGCGGTCGACGAGCACTTTGAGAATCTAAGGTATGGCCGCCCGCCGCAGTGCCGATCCGGCGAAGACCCGCGCCGCCGTTTCCGCAGTTCTCGAGTGGTTGAAAGACGCAGGCAGGCCCGAACCTGGCCGCACCGAACTGGGCGAGGCGGTGCGGTTGACCGCCCGCACCCTTGCGGCCGTCGCGCCGGGCGCCAGCGTCGAGGTCCGGGTGCCTCCTTTTGTTGCGGTGCAATGTATTTCGGGGCCTGCGCACCGCCGCGGGAACCCACCGAACGTCGTCGAGGCGGATCCGCGCACGTGGCTGTTGCTGGCCACGGGCCTGCTCGACGTGGAAGGCGCCGCCGCGACGGGCGGCCTGCAGTTGTCCGGATCGCGTGCGTGTGAGATAGCCCACTGGTTGCCGCTGGTCGGCGTCGACGGAAATGTCTGAGCTAGACAGTTTGTTGGTGTGTCACGCGACACCGCGTCGCGATTCCGTGATTACTCGGTGGTAGCCGTAGACTGGGTGCGTCTACCCCCCCGCCCTGGGAGCAGCCATATCGTGACCGGCCCGCAGACCGATCCAGAACCCCGCGAAGAGTGTGGCGTATTCGGCGTCTGGGCGCCGGGCGAAGAAGTCGCCAAACTCACCTACTACGGCCTGTACGCGCTTCAGCACCGCGGCCAGGAAGCGGCAGGCATCGCTGTCGCCGACGGTTCGCAGGTGCTGGTGTTCAAGGATCTCGGTCTGGTCAGCCAGGTCTTCGATGAGCAGACGCTGGCCGCGATGGAAGGCCACGTCGCCATCGGCCACTGCCGGTACTCCACCACCGGCTCCACCACCTGGGAGAACGCCCAGCCGGTGTTCCGCAACACCGCTGCAGGCACCGGCGTCGCGCTCGGCCACAACGGCAACCTGGTCAACGCCACCGAGTTGGCCGCCCGCGCCCGCGAAGCCGGTCTGTTAGGCACCCGCGGCGCTCCCGCCGCGACCACCGACTCCGACATTCTGGGCGCGCTGCTGGCCCACGGCGCCGCCGACTCCACGCTCGAGCAGGCGGCGTTGGAACTGCTGCCGACTGTGCGCGGCGCGTTCTGCCTGACGTTCATGGATGAGAACACCCTATATGCGGCGCGCGACCCGTACGGGGTGCGGCCGTTGTCGCTCGGCCGGCTGGACCGCGGCTGGGTGGTCGCCTCCGAGACCGCGGCACTCGACATCGTCGGTGCGTCGTTCGTCCGCGACATCGAGCCGGGCGAACTGCTGGCCATCGACGCCGACGGCGTGCGCTCCACCCGCTTCGCGAATCCCGAACCGAAGGGCTGCGTTTTCGAGTACGTGTATCTGGCCCGGCCGGACAGCACGCTTGCGGGCCGGTCGGTGCACAAGACCCGCGTCGACATCGGCAGGGCGCTGGCTCGTGAGCATCCCATCGACGCCGACCTGGTGATCGGTGTGCCCGAGTCCGGCACACCTGCAGCGGTCGGTTACGCGCAGGAGTCGGGCATCCCCTACGGGCAGGGCCTGATGAAAAACGCCTATGTGGGACGGACTTTCATCCAGCCGTCGCAGACCATCCGGCAGTTGGGCATTCGTCTGAAGCTCAACCCGCTCAAGGAAGTCATCCGCGGCAAGCGGCTGATCGTCGTCGACGATTCGATCGTGCGCGGCAACACGCAGCGAGCGCTGGTCCGAATGTTGCGCGAGGCGGGGGCCATCGAGGTGCATGTGCGGATCGCCTCCCCGCCGGTGAAGTGGCCGTGCTTCTACGGCATCGACTTCGCAACGCCGGCGGAGTTGATCGCCAACGCGAAGAGCATGGAGGCGAACGAGGCCGATATGACCGAGGCAGTGCGGCACGCCATCGGTGCCGACACGCTGGGCTACATCTCGCAGGCCGGCATGATCGCGGCCACCGAGCAGCCGGCATCGCGGCTGTGTTCGGCCTGCTTCGACGGCAACTACCCGATCGAACTGCCCGGCGAAGCGGCGTTGGGCAAGAACGTGATCGAGCAGATGCTCACCACTGCGGCACGCACGGGCATCCCGGTGCAGGCCGACAACGACAATGCGTCAGCGCTGCGCAGGCCCTAGCGCGGGCCTGCCCAACTCGGATCACTCGGCAGCGGACCCTCCTGCAAGGCGCGCGCGACCGCGTCGCGGTAGCCGGTCAGGCCGGTCGGCGGCGGCGCGATGACGTCGTCGATGTCTGAATTACCCATCACCGCATCGCATTCCAGCGATTCGATCAGCGGACGCGCAAGGCCGGGCGGCATCGGTGTGACAAGCCCGATCCAGAGGCTCGCGATCGTAGGGGTCAGGAACGGCAGTGCCACGATCAACCGCCTGCGCAGCCCGGCCACTTCGGCATAGGTCTGCAGCGCGTCGCCGTACTCCATCACGTCCGGTCCGCCGATGTCCCACGCCCGCGAGGACGGGACACGCGCCGTCGCCGCTTCGGTCAGGTAGTGCAGCACATCGTCGATCGCGATCGGCTGGATCTTGTTGTGCACCCATTTCGGCGCCGTCATCGCGGGCAGCCGGTTGGTCAGGTGCCGGATCATCTCGAACGAGGCCGAACCGGAACCGACCACTATTCCTGCTTGCAGCACAACGGTTTCCACACCGGAATCCACCAGGACATCACCGACCGCGGTTCGCGACCGCAGATGCGGCGACAGGTCGGCGCCTACTGGGTGCAGGCCGCCCAGATACACCAACCGGCGCACGCCCGCCTGCTTGGCGGCAGCCGCCACATTGCGTGCCGCGCGTGCCTCTTCGGCGACGAAATCCTTGGCGGTGCCCATCGAGTGCACCAGGTAGTAGACGACGTCCACCCCGTCGAACGCCGCGGTCAGCGAGTCCGGTTCGCCGAGATCCCCGCGGACGACGTCGACACGTTCACGCCATTCGGCGCCGCCGAGTTTGTCGGGGTTGCGGGCCATCGCGCGCACGGCATGGCCGTTGTCGAGTAGTCGCGGCGTCAGCCGGCCGCCGATGTAGCCGGTCGCGCCCGTCACCAAGCAGCGGATGTCGTCACCCCCCGATCTGGCCCTATCCGCAGCCGGGATCGGGCACTTCCACAGCCAGCGGAGTACCCGCGGGCTGGATGTAATCAACCCAGAGTTTCACCACACCGGGACCGAGGTTGCGGCCGTTGTGTGCCGCGTTGGGTCCGCTTTCCTCGGTGACCGCCGAGCCTTGCGGAGACGCGATGACAGAACAGTCGCCCATGGTGCGGGTCAGCGTGCCCTCGCGGACGACGCCGAACACCCGGCCGTCGTGGTAGTGCCAGCCGGTGCTGCCGCCGGGTTGGATCGTGATCTCGCGGGTGATGTAGTCGACGCCGTCGACCGTCGCCTGGGAGATGGTCACCGCGTCGGTCATGATCGGCGCCGTGGCGGACGCCGTCGCCGCCATGGCCGTGGCGGCGGGCATGATCGCCGTGCCGAGGAGCGCAAACCAGCGAACTGTTTTCATGGTCGGTCACATTCCCACACCGGGCGCGTTCATGGCGGTCGATGTGGCAGAACCGCTGCGGTTCGACCGGTTACCCAGCGGTGGGCAACGACGGTAGCCTTGCTATCGATGACGGATCAAGCCGAACAACACGGCATCTCCTACGCATCGGCTGGTGTGGACATCGAAGCCGGTGACCGCGCCGTCGAACTGTTCAAGCCGCTGGCCAAGAAGGCCACCAGGCCTGAAGTTCGAGGCGGACTGGGCGGATTCGCCGGGTTGTTCGCATTACGCGGCGGCTATCGCGAGCCGCTGCTGGCGTCGTCGACCGACGGTGTCGGCACCAAGCTGGCTGTCGCGCAGGCCATGGACAAGCACGACACGGTCGGTATCGACCTGGTCGCGATGGTGGTCGACGACCTGGTGGTGTGCGGGGCCGAACCCCTGTTCCTGCAGGACTACATCGCCGTCGGCCGGACCGTGCCCGAGCGGGTCAGCGAATTGGTGTCAGGCATCGCCAACGGCTGCGTGATGGCGGGCTGCGCGCTGCTCGGCGGCGAGACCGCCGAGCATCCGGGGCTGATGGCGCCCGACCACTACGACATCTCGGCCACCGGCGTCGGCGTGGTGGAGGCCGACGACGTGCTCGGGCCCGAGCGGGTCAAACCGGGCGATGTGATCATCGCGATGGCGTCGACCGGGCTGCATTCCAACGGGTACTCGCTGGCGCGCAAGGTGCTGCTCGACATCGACCGGATGAACCTGGCCGGGCATGTCGAGGAGTTCGGCCGCACACTCGGGGAAGAACTGCTGGAGCCCACCCGCATCTACGCCAAGGACTGCTTGGCGCTTGCCGCCGAGACCCAGGTGCGCACCTTCTGCCATGTCACCGGCGGCGGGTTGGCTGGGAACTTGGAACGGGTCATCCCGCCCGGGCTGGTCGCCGAGATCGACCGCGGCACGTGGACGCCCGCGCCCGTCTTCGGGATGATCGCGCAGCGTGGCCGCGTCGAGCGGGTGGAGATGGAGAAGACGTTCAACATGGGTGTCGGCATGGTGGCCGTCGTCGCGCCGGAGGACACCGACCGCGCGCTGGCCGTACTCACCGCCAGGCATCTGGACTGCTGGACCTTGGGCACCGTCAAGAAGGGCAGCAAGGACAGTCCCCGTGCCAGCCTGGTGGGCCAGCACCCGCGCTTCTAGAGGGGTTAGCGCCGCCAGTCGTCCTCGGCGGCCCAATCGTCGGTCTCGGTGTCGGCGCCGTTGAGATCGCCGGAGTCGTCGGAACCTGCCAGCTCGCGCTGTAGCCGTTCGAAATCCGTCTGCGGTGAGCTGTATTTAAGCTCACGAGCAACCTTGGTCTGCTTTGCCTTAGCCCGGCCGCGGCCCATGGGGGTACCCCCTCGCGCAATAACGGAGCGGCCCAATATCAGGCGGCTCCGATCTGTGTGTCTTTATTGTCCTGCCAACACTTTACCGTGCCCGGCTGTTGTGCGCTGGCAGGCCCGGTCACGGCCGAGCCGCGAAACAGGCGATTGCGTCAACGCGCTCGGCCGCGTAGCTGTTCCACGGCGAGCCGGCCGGCGCCCACCGCGTCGGCGGGTGGCACCGAGTCGGGGTCGATGACGGCCGCGACGGCCGCCTCGCCGCCGGTGGTCAACGGGGTATCCGCCGGCAGCCCGCGCTTGACCAGGGCCAGGGCGACGGCACCTTCGTCGACGTGGTCGACCACGGTGCCCACTCGGCCGACCGGCCGGCCGCCGGCCAGCAGCGGGTCGCCGGTCGCGGGCCGATCGGCGGAACCGTCGAGATGCACGAGCACCAACATCCGGGGCGGTTTACCCAGGTTATGGACCCGGGCGACGGTTTCCTGGCCTCGGTAGCAGCCCTTGTCCAGGTGCACGGCGGTGCCGATCCAGCCGACCTCGTGCGGGATGGTCCGCTCGTCGGTGTCGACGCCGAGGCGGGGCCGCAGCGCCGCGACGCGATGCGCTTCATAAGCCCACACGCCGGCGGCGCGCACGCCCGCATCGACGAGTCGCTGCCGTCGCTGACCGGCCTGCTCGCTGGGCACCGCGAGGTCCAGTTCCAAGCGGTCACCTGGCATTCTGCGCAGGAATCCGCCGCCGGGCAGCGCTACGGCCGTGCCTTCGGCGGGTAGCGCGGCCACCCCGAGAGCGTCGAGCACCTGTTGGTCGGCCAGCCGGGGGCCGAGCAGTGACAACACCGCCAAGTCGGCGGGTTCCACGGCGACGTCGGACCAGAACACCATTTTGCGGAGGTAGGCCAGCAGCGGTTCGCCGCGCCACGGTTCGGTGTCCAGATATGTGACGCCATCGAGCTCAGTCTGAACCCAGTGATCTTCGACACGGCCCTGCCCGTCGAGGCTCAGATTCTCGGTGACCGCGCCGTCGGGAAGCTCGCTGACGTGCTGAGACGAGATGCTGTGCAGCCAGGTCTTGCGGTCGGCGCCGGTGAGCGTCAGGACCGCGCGGTGCGAGCGGTCGACGACGATGGCGGCCTCGGCGGCCGCGCGCTGCTCACCGAGCGGATCGCCGTAGTGCCACACGGCCCCCGCATCCGGTCCGGTCTCTGGGGCGGGAACTGCGGACATGTCCTCAACTCTACGAGGGCTACGCTTCTACGCCATGGCCAGCGCACCCGGAGTCGTCGTCACCCTCGACGGCGAACTGCACGACCCCGCGGCACCCCTGCTCTTCGCAGACGACCTGGCCGCCGTCCGCGGTGACGGTGTCTTCGAGACGCTGTTGGTGCGCGACGGCAGGCCATGCCTGCTGGAGGCGCACCTCGCCCGGTTGACGCAGTCGGCGCGGATGACCGATCTGCCCGAACCCGAGCTGCCGCAGTGGCGGGCCGCCGTGGCGGCCGGCGTCGAGCGGTGGATCGCCGATGGCGGCGACGAAGGCGTGCTGCGGCTGGTGTACAGCAGGGGCAGGGAGAGCGGATCGCCGCCGACCGGAGCC
Organism: Mycobacterium sp. ACS1612; assembly: GCF_001667505.1. Taxonomy (GTDB): domain Bacteria; phylum Actinomycetota; class Actinomycetes; order Mycobacteriales; family Mycobacteriaceae; genus Mycobacterium. The sequence continues at coordinate 25,161 of NZ_LZHZ01000004.1, read as the reverse complement.
GCTGGGTCGGCGACATCATGCACCGCATATGCGACGATCGGGCAGCTGCCCGCGCGGGTCGCCGACGCCCGTCGCAAGGGGGTTTCCGCCATGACGCTGGCGCGCGGCCTGCCGTCGGACTGCGCGTCCGAGATGCCGTGGTTGTTGGCTGGCGCGAAGACCTTGTCGTACGCGGTGAACATGGCCGCGCTGCGGCACGCCGAGCGGCACGGCGCGGGCGACGTGATCTTCGTCAGCTCGGACGGCAACGTGCTGGAGGGGCCGCGCTCGACGGTGGTGATCGCGACGGAACTCGACGGCGCCCCAGCGCTTCTGACACCGCCGCCGTGGTATCCGATTTTGCGTGGTACCACGCAGCAGGCGCTGTTCGAGGTGGCCCGCAGCAAGGGCTACGACTGCGACTACCGCAACCTGACCCCGCCGGATCTCTTTGAGGCGCAAGGGGTTTGGTTGGTGTCGAGCATCACGCTCGCCGCCCGGGTGCACACCCTCGACGGCAAGCTGCTACCCCCTGCGCCGATGGCGGCCGATCTCGCCGAACTGGTCGACGCGGCAATCGTGTCCGATCGCTGAATATTGAACGGTGGATGCGACATGCTTAGTGAGTGGGGGAGCAGCCCGCAGATGAACGGCTGACTCGGTATCAACGCATGGCGTTGCGTCGGCTGATGAAGCACGCCGGTTTGCGACCGGGCCAGCCTCTGACCTCGAACGAATGGCAGGCCTACTTCGAGTTCTCCACCGTCAGAAGCACACGGGCGGTACATCGGGTAATGCGCGCATTGCCGTCCAGCCCGCGATGCGGCATGTGTGGGGCGCCGTTCGCAGGCCTCGGCAGCCGGTTCGTTCGGCCGCTGGGCTTCCGGCCGTCGCGCAAGAATCCGAACTTGTGCGCGACGTGCGTCGAATTGGCGCCGCCCGGCGGCATCACCACAGAGGTGGGTGTCATGTTCGCCGACCTGCGCGGGTTCACCGCGCGTTCCGAATCCATCACGCCGCAGGAGGCGACCGCGCTGTTGCGACGCCTGTATTCCGTCGCCGAGGACGTGCTGTTCCCGGAAGCGCTGATCGACAAGTTGATCGGCGACGAGGTGATGGCGCTGTATCTGCCGATCTTCGTCACAGGAAGCTCCTTCAAGCCGCAAGACGCAGACCGGCGAACGGTGGCGAAGGTCATGCTCGAGCACGCCCGCCTGCTGCTCGCCGGTCTCGGCTACGGAAGTCGGGAGGGCCCCGCCCTCGACCTCGGTATCGGCCTCGACTACGGCGAGGCATTCGTCGGAAACATCGGCGGAAGCGGCGCCATCAGTGACTTCACCGCGATTGGCGACGTGGTGAACACCGCGGCCCGGCTACAGGGGTGCGCGGGCAGCGGGGAGGTGGTGGTCGCCCAACGCCTCGCCGACTTCCTCGACGAACCCGTCGGGCCGCTCGAACATCTTGCCGTGAAAGGCAAGCACGAACCCGTCGCCGCCCAACGCGCGCGCTGGTTCCAAACCCCGGCGCATCCCTAAATCGGTTGTCGCCGTGCGGATACGCAGGTACCGTCGCCTGTACACAAGGAAGGAGGTGGTCCGACCAATTGAGTGACTTACGGACATGTGAGGTGGCTGCGAGCTAGCAGCACCGGGGAGTCTCCTGCGCGCGCCGGCGAATTCCCCGCAGTCACCCGGCCCCCGAGCCCCTCGGTTTTGTCCAACCAGGTACGACGGCTCGGGGGCCGCTTCATGCCTTGACCGGCCTGATACTGGCACCAGTTGACTCGGGTGCGCGATGATGCATGGCGTGCGGCGGGTGGTCGGAGTGGCGGTGGCGGCCCTCGTCGCGGTGAGCACGGCATGTGCTCCGATCTCATACAAGACCGCGGCCCCTACCGCCGACAAATGTAAGAAGGACGCGTTGAAGACGCTGTACTCCGGCATCTTCACCTTCGGCACCGACCAACCGGTGTACCCGCCGTGGTACATGGGCGACAATCCAGCCAGCGGTGAGGGGTTCGAAGCGGCGGTGGCCTACGCCGTCGCGGCCAAGATGGACTACACGCCCGACGAGGTGCGGTGGGTGCGGGTGCCGTTCAATGCGGCGCTGGCACCGGGCCCCAAGACCTTCGACGCCAACCTCTCCGAGTTTTCGATCACCGAACAGCGCAGGGCTGCAGTCGATTTCTCATCACCGTATTTCACGGTGACACAGGGCGTCGTCACGGTGAAGTCGTCGCCAGCTGCGACCGTCACGACCGTGCGCGGGCTGAAGAAGCTGCGGCTGGGTGTCCAGGTCGGCACCACCAGCTACACGGCGGCGGAGTCGGTGAACGGCGACATCCCGATCGAGGTGTACAACACCAACGGTGACGCCAAGATGGCCCTCAGCACCGGTGAGATCGACGCGTTGGTGGCCGATCTACCCACCGCGTTCGCGGTCGCAAACGAATTGCGCCACGGCCTGATGGTGGGTCAATTGCCAAGTGCCCCAGGCGATGTAGAGCAGCTCGGCATCGTGCTCGACAAGGGCAGCGGGTTGACCAGGTGCGTCTCGTGGGCCGTCGAGGAGCTGCACGGCGACGGCACCCTGGCCCGCCTCGAGCAGACGTGGTTGGCCGATGTGGGCAGGGCGCCGCTGCTGGCTTAGCCTGCGGGCCCTGGCGCGAACGAGGAGCATGCCTGCATCGCCTGGTGCCAGGCGTTCTGGTCGACGCCGGGCGGTGGACCCGCGACCGGACCCGAGGCGGCAGGCACGCCGTGCTCGCTGAGACAGTGCGCGAGACTGCCGTGGCCGGCCGGAGCGACCGATGGCGAAGTTTGTTCCGGAGCAGGCGAATTCGACGAGCACGCCGCGAGCAGTCCTGCCGCGGCAACCCCCGCGGCCAGCGCAAGCCGCCGCACTAGCCGACGAACCTGGACAGCCGCGCGGACAGATGCGGTACCAGCCCGCCGTCGGCGTCGACGCGTTCTTCGACATACGCCAGGTCGCCGCCCTCGATGATGCCGTAGAGCCTCTTGGCGCCGCCGACCAGCATTCCCGACTTGCTGCGAGCCAACGCATCGGTGACCAGTTCCCACGACGACTGGTTGCGGGGGCTGCCGTAGAACAGTTCGATGTAGCCCGCCGAATGTGCGAGCAGCAGTTCGATGGCCTGGGACTCCGACGGATCGGCGGGATCGTCCACGAAGCGCCAGAAGCCGGTCTCGCGCAGGCCGGGCGCCTCGTATTCACCGCTGTCGTTGAGCCGCCACGACCGCGCCTCCCAGTTCAGGTAGTCACCGCCGTCGTGCGACACCACGATCTGTTGGCCGAACCGGTAGTCACCGGTGGCGCCGCGGCCCTCGCCCTCGCCGCGCCACACCCCGACCAGCGGAAGCAGTGCCAGCAGGGCGTCGCTGAAGTGGGCGCCTTCCCGCAGGTTCGCGGTATCCGCCGGCAGCGGCAAATCGTCGAACACCGGGATGTTGCGGGCCGCCGTGCTCTTGGCTCGTTCGGCCGCCGCGGCGACGGCGTCGTCGCCGGAGGTCACGACTCGTCGGTGATGAGGCGATAGAGCGAGTACAGCGCGAACCACGTGATCACCACGACGGTCGCGACGAGCATGATCTCGAAGAACAACACCACGGCGATGAGTCTAGCCGCCCACCGATTCTCGGCGGTGATGGTGGCTCAAGATCACGCGGGCGCTCAGCGGTGACCGGGGCACAACGTATTGGTCGCGGCGCTGATGAAACTCGTCGTCAGACCCTTGTTGTTGCCAAGGCCCTTGGAGACGTACGAAACGACGTCGTCGTACGGGTCGCCCTTGGCCAGCTTGGCGCAAACATTGTGACCTGCGCTGATGAGGTTGAGTCCCACCTGCGGCGGGAACGAGATGCCGCTCCTGGTCAGAGCGGCGAGGAAGTCGTCGTCCGGGCTGGCCGTCGACGCAGGAGCGGTAGCTATGGCGAGGAGGGCGAAGAGTGTTGTCGCGAATCCCCCAATTGCGAATTTCATGATCGGCCCTGTTCATCGTGGTTGTCCCGTGCGACAGCGCGGGAGCTACCACAATGGTGAGCCGGTCCAGCAAATTTTGGAGCGTTTTCGCGGCGAAAGCCGTTCTGCGGCCGGTCCACCCGGCCGCAGCCTCCGGCGTCAGGCGACCTTGACGTCGACCTCGTGGATGCCCGCCCCGGACGGTGCCACGCTCGCATCGCCGTTGCCCGCAGGCGACAGCGCGCGCAGCGTCCATGTACCTGGCGCAGCGAAGAACCGGAAGTCACCGGTTGCCGACGCGACGACCTCGGCGGTGAACTCGTCAGAGGAGTCCAGCAGGCGCACGAACGCGCCGCCGACCGCCTGACCCGCGCCGTCGACGACGCGACCGGTGATCACCGTCTCCTTCTCGAGATCAACGCTGGCAGGCAACGTCAGTCCTTGCTTCGGTGCAGAGCACATATCAACTTCCCAACTCGATCGGGGCACCCACCAGGGAGCCGTATTCCGTCCAACTGCCGTCGTAGTTCTTGACGTTCTTGTGTCCCAACAGTTCCTGCAGCACGAACCAGGTGTGCGACGAGCGCTCACCGATGCGGCAATACGCGATGGTTTCCTTCTCGCCGTCGAGGCCGGCCTCGGCGTACAACTTGGCCAGCTCCTCATCCGACTTGAAGGTGCCGTCCTCGTTGGCCGCCTTGCTCCACGGAACGTTGATGGCGCCGGGGATATGCCCGGGCCGCTGGCTTTGCTCCTGCGGCAGGTGCGCGGGCGCGAGGATCTTGCCGGAGAACTCGTCGGGGGAGCGCACGTCGACGAGGTTCTTCTGGTTGATCGCCGCGATGACCTCATCGCGGAAGGCGCGGATGCTGTTGTCCGGGGCCTTGGCGGTGTAGCTGGTCTCCGGACGCTTCACCGACTCCTTCGACAGCGGGCGCCCGTCGAGCTCCCACTTCTTGCGGCCGCCGTCGAGCAGCTTGACGTTCTCGTGGCCGTACAGCTTGAAGTACCAGTAGGCGTATGCAGCGAACCAGTTGTTGTTGCCGCCGTAGAGGATCACGGTGTCGTCGTTGGAGATGCCGCGCTCGGAGAGCAGTTTGGAGAACTGCTGCTGGTCAACGAAATCCCGGCGCACCGGATCCTGCAGATCGGTCTTCCAGTCGAGCTTGACGGCGCCCTCGATGTGGCCGCCGTCGTAGGCGCTGGTGTCCTCGTCGACCTCGACGAAAACGGTGTTAGGCGCGTTGAGATTGCTCTCGGCCCAGTCCGTACTGACCAGGACGTCGGAGCGTGCCATGAACGAAATCCTTTCGATTGCTTACTGTTTGAGCGTTATGCGGTGGACGGTGCACTCGCCCTTGAGCGGACGCGTGCGACGAGCGGGTAGATCTGGCAGCCGAGGCAGATGCCGAAGGCCGCATTGAGAAACGCCGCCACAAGCGCGAAGCCGGTGGCGATCAAGCCGAGAAGTTCGACGCCCGAGGCGAATCCGACGACGCCGACGACCGCGAACACGAAGCCGACCAACTGCGCGAACTTCAGCGGTGCGACCGGTTCCTTCTCGGCGACTGGCCCCAGCCTGGGCGCGACGAAGCGGCCGAAGATCAATCCGTAGGGATGCCGGCGCGGTCCCTGCCACGCGCCGACGGCGAAGACGACGGCCTGGGCGCCGAGGATCACGGCAGCGGCGACCGGGCTGGCGCCCGCGGCGAGCAGAGTCGCCACGATCACGGCCGTCGTCACCCATGCGGCGAACCGGGGACCGCGCACATCCACCTGCGTGGCTGTGGTGTTGGTCGACATGAAGCAGACTCCTGTTGCGTTGGGAGGGGCTGGGCATGAGCAGGCCTGACCGGCTGCTCCGAGCGGACGCGCTTAACTCGCGCGGCTGCGCTCAGCAGCTACAACAACAACAGCAACAACCCGCGACGCGGCACAGATCGACTGCGCGGCGCTTGGTGAGCATCGGCTCGAGGCGGGCGTACACGGCAGACAGCTTACCCAACGACAGGGTGATCAAGCCAACAGCGGTTGCACCGCGGACCGCAGGTCAGCGGCGCTGGGGACGCCGCTGGTCCGATACCGCGGCCGGCCGTCGGCGTCGAAGATCAACGTCGTCGGCAGCGACAGCACCGAAAGCCGCCGGGCGGCTTCGGGATTGACGTCCATGTCGATCTCGACGTGCGCGACACCGGGCAGTTCCCCGCACACCTGGTCCACCACCCGTCGCACCGCGGCGCACGGCCCGCACCACTCCGCGCTGAAATGCAGGATCGTCGGTCCGCTTTCGGAAAGTCCCAGGCCCGAGGTGTCGACGTCGCTGGCCTCGGCGGCGGCTTTCAACATCCCGGCGCGCAGCGTGAGCAGCCTGCCGACGACGAAGGCGACGCCCAGTGCCGCGATCAGCACCGTGACGGCCAGCACCATCGAAGAGCTCATGACAATCGAAACCGATCAAGCGGGACGGTTACTCCCTTGGTAATGCCCTCAATGATGATGTCCGAACCCCGGGCCCCCTCGCTGGTGGGTCGGACCCCGAACGGCAGCTTCTGCCCGGGCATGCTGGTGCTGAACGCGGCCAGCACCGCGGGCAGTTTGTCTTCGGGAATCTCCTGGTCAGCGGTGCCTGGCCCGGTCAGCACCCCGGTCCCGGTGAAGATCAGCGTCGTCTGGTCCGGCCCACTGATCGACAGATCGACGGCGATACTGACCTTCTTGTCGTAATCCGCCTTCCTGGGAGTGCCGGTGAACACCAGTCCCCGGTTGCTCGAGATGCCCGACTCGGTGGTGCCGCCCGTCGCATCGTTGGTCTCCCGTGACGGCGCCTCGACCAGCAGGTCAGGGATGCCCATGAAGCGGCCGACGTGGGTCGAGTCGATGATGATGCGGCTTTCCACCTCACCGACCGGCAGGCTGGCGTCCGGACCGATCAACCAGGACGTCTGGGAGGCGTCGACCTGGTGCAGGGTCGCCTCGAGTCCGACCTTGCCGACGACAGGGTGATCCACGCCACTGGCCTTGATCTCGATTTCGTTGTACCGATCGCGGCTGGCCTGGGTGATGAACGGAAAGCCCAGGATGCTGACCCACGGGTCGAAATCCAGGTTCGCGGCCGTGCGCACGCTTCTGGCCAGGTGATATTCGGCGTAGATGGCGGCGCCGAAGTCGGTTCCGACGGCGCCGACGACCACCGCGGTTACCGTCGCGATCGCACCGGTCAGCAGCTTCCGCACCCGGACATTCTGGCCTACGGGCGGCCCGCCTCCCTGTTCGGCGCGGCTAACGAGCAGGTGGCGCGCTATCGTTAGATGACTAACGGCCGGGTAACGGCCGTATGTCAGGCGTGAATCTGGGAAGTCACCACCGACATCGTTGTCCAGGCGAGGTCCCTATGGCTGCTGGAGGGCCAGTTGGATCTATTGCTACTGACCGTCGACCCGCATCCCGAATCCGTGCTGCCGTCGTTGGCGCTGCTCGCGCACAACGTGCGGACCGCTCCAACGGAGGTGTCTTCCCTTCTCGAAGCCGGCACCGCGGATGTGGCGATCGTCGACGCGCGTACTGACCTGGCCGCCGCTCGCGGCCTGTGTCGGCTGTTGGGGACGACGGGCACGTCGGTCCCCGTGGTGGCCGTCGTCAACGAGGGCGGCCTGGTCGCCGTCAACGTGGAATGGGGTCTGGACGAGATCCTGCTGCCAAGCACCGGCCCGGCCGAGATCGACGCCCGGCTGCGACTACTGGTCGGCCGCCGCGGCGGGGTGGCCAATCAGGAGAACGTCGGCAAGATCAGTCTCGGGGAATTGGTGATCGACGAGGGCACCTACACCGCCCGGCTGCGTGGTAGACCACTGGACCTCACGTACAAGGAATTCGAGCTGCTGAAGTACCTGGCCCAGCACGCGGGCCGGGTATTCACCCGCGCGCAGTTGCTGCAGGAGGTCTGGGGTTACGACTTCTTCGGCGGCACCCGCACCGTCGACGTCCACGTGCGGCGGCTGCGGGCCAAGCTGGGCACCGAATACGAATCGCTGATCGGCACGGTGCGCAACGTCGGGTACAAGGCGGTGCGGCCCGCCCGCGGCCGCCCGGCTCCAGCGGGTGCGGAGGTGTCCGACGACATGGTCGACGAGGCAGGTGGCTATGAGGCGCCCGACAGCCTGCCCGATGCGCTGGTCGACCCGCTGCGCAGTCAGTGACCGAAATCCACTGGCGCCCAAGCCTTTCCCTGGCCGAGCAGCATGACATCCGTGAACTGATCGCGGTCACGAAACGCGAGGACGGCGTCGCGCCCGTCGGTGATCAGGTGCTGCGCGAGTTGGCGCACGACCGCACCCGCCACCTGCTGGCCGTCGACGGCGATCACGTGGTGGGATATCTGAACTTGACCGCTGAGCCCGCGATGGCCGAGTTGGTGGTGCATCCAACAGCCCGGCGGCGCGGGATCGGCTCGGCGATGGTGCGTACCGGCCTGTCCGAGGGCGGCGCCGACGCCCGCATCTGGGCACACGGCAACCTGGCGCCGGCGCGGGCCACCGCGGCCGCACTCGGCCTCGTCGTCGTTCGTGAGCTCTTGCAGATGCGCAGGCCGCTAACCGATCTGCCGCCGTTGACCGTCCCCGACGGGGTTCGCCTGACCACATATTCCGGTCCTGCCGACGACGCGGAGCTGCTGCGGGTGAACAACGCCGCCTTCGCCTGGCACCCCGAACAGGGCGGGTGGACCGAAGCCGACATCGCCGAGCGTCGCGGCGAGCCGTGGTTCGACCCCGAAGGCCTGTTCATGGCCTTCGACTCGGACACCGGCAAGCTGGCAGGCTTCCACTGGACCAAGCGGCACAGCGCGGACCTCGGCGAGGTTTATGTGGTCGGCGTGGATCCGGCCGCGCAGGGTCGCGGCCTCGGTGCGACGCTCACACTGGCCGGGCTGCATCACCTCGCCGAGAGTCTGTCAAAAAGCGCAGAACCGACTGTGACGCTCTACGTCGAGGCAGATAACTCCGCTGCGGTGAACACGTATCAACGCCTTGGTTTCGAGGTGTTCAGCGTCGATGCCGCCTATGCGGCGTCACCAGTGAACTAGCCGACCTGTTCACCCTTCGTTCACTTTCCATCTCAGAGCCGTCTACTACGGCCGCATACGTTGCCGTGGAGTTCAAGTCGTCAAAAATTCGAAAGTGGGATCAGTGAAGCTCAACAGCATTGGCAAGGCGCTTGGCACCAGCCTGTCCGCGACGGCGATCGCCGCGCTGACGCTGACCGCCTGCGGTAGCGACAACAACGCCTCCGCGCCTTCCACGAGCGCGTCGGGTACGGGCACGGGCACCGCATCCGCATCGGCCGACTGCGGCGGCAAGAACTCGGTGACCGCCGAGGGTTCGACGGCGCAGCAGAACGCGATCGCGGAGTTCAACAAGGTGTGGGGCCAGGTGTGCTCGGGAAAGACGCTGGCCTACAACCCCACCGGGTCGGGCGCGGGTGTCGACCAGTTCATCGCAAAGCAGGTTGATTTCGCTGGATCCGACTCCCCGCTGAGTGACGACCAAAAGCCCAAGGCGGCGCAGCGCTGTGGCGGCAACGAAGCGTGGAATCTGCCGCTGGTGTTCGGCCCGGTGGCGATGGCCTACAACATCGACGGCGTCGACAAGCTCGTCGTCAACGGTGAGGTGCTCGCCAAGATCTTCCAGGGCCAGATCACCAAGTGGAACGACCCGGCGATCGCGGCGCTGAACAGCGGCACCAACCTGCCGAACACCGACATCAAGCCCGTCTACCGTTCGGATTCGTCGGGCACCACCGACAACTTCCAGAAGTATCTCGCCGCCGCCGCGCCGCAGGCATGGACGAAGGGCGCGGGCAAGGAGTTCCAGGGCGGTGCCGGCGAGGGCGCCCAGAAGTCGTCCGGCGTTGTGCAGGCAATTCAGGCCACCCCCGGCTCCATCGGCTACGTGGAGAAGAGCCCGGCGATGGCGGCCAACCTCAAGACCGCCGAGATCGACAGCGGCGCCGGGCCGGTCGCGCTCAACGACGACTCCACGAAGGCGGCGGTCGCCGCCGCGAAAATCGCGGGCGCGGGCAACGACCTCACGCTGGACCTCAACGCCCTGTACGCCAGCAAGGAAGCGGGCTCCTACCCGTTGATGCTGGCCACCTACGAGATCGTGTGCAGCAAGGGTTACGACGCCGACACCGCCGCCGCAGTGAAGTCGTTCTTGACGGTGTCCGCCAACCAGGGCCAAGCCAACCTGTCGCCCGCCGGATACGTGCCGCTGCCGGACTCGTTCAAGGAGCGTCTGCTCAAGTCCGTCAACGCAATTGCATAGTTGCCCTGCGCGATAGCACACAAGCGGTGAGGATGGGTGCCGGGACCAATGACCGATAGGCTTGATGTGACGGAAGCTAGCGGGCTGCCTGACCCAGCCAAAGCGGGCTCGGGTGAAGTGATCGCTTCACCCCTCCCGGAACCGGCGCCCATCCCCACCGATCCCGCGAAGGGCTCGAAGGTCCGGTTGGGGGACAGGATCTTCCGCGGTCTGGCCGAAGGCGCCGGAATCCTGATCGTCGTCATCATCGCGGCGATCGGCGTCTTCCTGTTGTGGCGCGCGATTCCTGCGCTCGCGCGCAACGAGGAGAACTTCTTCCTCTACGGCGGAAACTGGATCACCACAGACACATCGGCGATGCACTTCGGCATCCTCGACCTGCTCCAGGTGACGGTTTTTGTCTCGGTCTTCGCATTGATCCTTGCCATGCCCGTCGCGCTGGGTATCGCGATCTTCCTCACCCACTACTCACCACGGCGACTGTCGGGCCCGCTGGCGTACATGGTCGACCTGCTCGCCGCGGTGCCGTCGATCGTCTACGGCGTGTGGGGACTGTACGTACTGGCTCCGGTGCTCAAGCCATTTGCGTTGTGGCTCAACGAGAACCTCGATTGGCTCTTCCTGTTCAAGACCGGTAACGCCTCGGTGGCCGGCGGCGGCACCATCTTCACAGCGGGCATCGTGCTGGCCGTGATGATCCTGCCGATCATCACGGCGGTGACGCGGGAAGTGTTCGTGCAGACACCTCGCGGCCAGATCGAGGCCGCACTTGCGCTCGGCGCCACCCGGTGGGAAGTGGTGCGCACCACGGTGCTGCCGTTCGGCCTCTCCGGCTACATCAGCGGCGCGATGCTCGGCCTCGGTCGCGCGCTCGGTGAAACGATCGCGCTGTTGATCGTGCTGCGCGGCACCCAAAAGGCGTTCGGCTGGTCACTGTTCGACGGGGGCTACACGTTCGCAAGCAAAATCGCCGCCACCGCAAGCGAATTCAACGACCAGTACAAGGCAGGCGCCTACATCGCGGCGGGCCTGGTGCTGTTTATCCTGACGTTCGTGGTGAACTCGGCGGCGCGCGCCGCAGTCGCCGGAAGGGGGGCGAAGTGACCTCCACACTGGACCGCCCTGTCAAGGTCACCACCTTTCAGGGGGTGAGCCTGCGCCGCAAGGTCACCAACAACATCGCCACCGTGCTTGTCACCGCATCGCTGGTCATCGCGTTGGTGCCGCTGTTGTGGGTGCTGTACTCGGTGATCGCCAAGGGTTTCAAGGCGCTCACCTCACCGGTCTGGTTCACCCATTCACAGGCTGGGATGACGGCATTCCAGGCCGGTGGCGGTGTCTACCACGCCATCGTCGGCACCCTGCTGCAGGGCCTGGTGTGTGCGGCCATTTCCATCCCGATCGGCATCATGGTCGCCGTCTACCTTGTCGAGTACGGTGGCGGTTCCCGACTCGGCAAGCTGACGACCTTCATGGTGGACATCCTCACCGGTGTCCCGTCGATCGTGGCCGCCCTGTTCATCTATGCGTTGTGGGTGGCCACGCTCGGCTTCCAGCGGTCCGGTTTCGCGGTGTCACTGTCGTTGGTGCTGTTGATGATTCCGGTGATCGTGCGTGCCACCGAGGAAATGCTGCGCATCGTTCCGATGGACCTTCGCGAGGCCAGTTATGCACTGGGCGTGCCGAAGTGGAAAACCATCGTGCGCATCGTCATCCCCACCGCGCTGTCCGGCATCATCACCGGCATCATGCTGGCCTTGGCCCGTGTGATGGGTGAGACGGCGCCGCTGCTGATCCTGGTCGGCTACGCGCAGGCCATGAATTTCGACATGTTCAGCGGTTTCATGGGATCGCTGCCCGGCATGATGTACGACCAGATCTCGGCGGGTGCCGGCGCCAACCCGGTGCCCACCGACCGACTCTGGGGCGCCGCACTGACGTTGATTCTGTTGATCGCCTTACTCAACATCGGCGCGCGACTCATCGCGCGGATCTTCGCCCCCAAGAAGGTTTAGGAGCTTTTCAGTGGCCAAGCGATTGGACCTCAAAGACGTCAACATCTATTACGGCTCCTTTCACGCCGTCGCCGATGTGGCGCTGTCCGTTCAGCCCCGCAGCGTGACCGCGTTCATCGGGCCGTCGGGCTGCGGCAAGTCGACGGTGCTGCGGACGCTGAACCGCATGCACGAGGTCATCCCCGGCGCCCGCGTCGAAGGGTCGGTGCTGCTCGATGGTGAGGACATCTACGGCCCTGGCGTCGACCCGGTCGGCGTGCGCAAAACCATCGGTATGGTGTTCCAGCGGCCAAACCCGTTCCCCACCATGTCGATTCGCGACAACGTGGTGGCGGGGCTGAAGCTGCAGGGCGTTCGCAACAAGAAGACGCTCGACGACGTATGCGAGCGTTCACTGCGGGGCGCCAACCTCTGGAGCGAGGTGAAGGACCGGCTCGACAGGCCGGGCGGCGGCCTGTCCGGCGGTCAGCAGCAGCGACTGTGCATCGCCCGCGCGATCGCCGTGCAGCCCGACGTGTTGCTGATGGACGAGCCGTGCTCGGCGCTGGACCCGATCTCGACGCTGGCGATCGAGGACCTCATCGCCGAACTCAAGCAGGACTTCACGATCGTGATCGTCACCCACAACATGCAGCAGGCCGCCCGCGTCAGCGATCAGACCGCGTTCTTCAACCTGGAGGCGACGGGTAAGCCCGGCCGGTTGATCGAGATCGATGACACCGAGAAGATCTTCTCCAACCCGAACGAGAAGGCCACGGAGGACTACATCTCGGGCCGCTTCGGCTGACTTTCCCTGCGCCTACAGACGCAGAGTGCGCCAAATCATCGGCGTGTCGGGCCCGTTTGCGTCTGCTCGCCGAGAAAAACTCAGCGGGCGGCCATCTCCTCTTCGTCGGGGAGGTTGCCGGTGACCTGGAAGATGACCCGGCGGGCGATCTCGACGGCGTGGTCGGCGAAGCGCTCGTAGAACCGGCCGAGCAGCGTCACGTCGACGGCGGCGGCCACCCCGTGCTTCCATTCCCGGTCCATCAGTACGGTGAACAGATGCCGGTGCAGATCGTCCATCGCATCGTCTTCTTCGCGGATCCGCGCGGCCTTCTCCGGGTCGCGGGTGAGCAGCACCTCCTGGGCGTTGTTACCCAATTCCACTGCGACGCGGCCCATTTCGGCGAAGTAGCCGTTGACCTCTTCCGGCAGCGCATGCTGCGGGTGACGACGGCGGGCGATCTTGGCGACGTGCAGTGCCAGCGCGCCCATCCGGTCGACATCGGCGACGATCTGGATCGAGCTGACGATCGCCCGCAGATCACCTGCGACCGGGGCCTGCAGCGCCAGCAGCACGAACGCGCTCTCCTCGGCCTTGGCGCTCATCGCCGCGATCTGCTCGTGGTCGGTGATGACTTGTTCGGCCAACACCAGATCGGCCTGCAGCAGGGCCTGGGTGGCGCGTTCCATCGCGGCGCCGGCCAGTCCACACATCTCGCCGAGCTGCGCTGTGAGCGCGTCCAGTTGGTCGTGGTATGCGGTTCGCATGCGCCAAGCCTACGGGGTGACTAGGCACAACGTCACGACGCAGGCGGTGAACGAAAGGTGAATGCCACCTGCCTAAATGAGTGGGCCGACGGGCGTTATTCGCAGGTGGTGTCGGCGGCGTTGGTGACCGTCAAATCCTCGGGCAGGCGAGTGGGCGGCGTGCTGGCGCCCTTCACGACGTGAACCTGAACGGGCGAGCCACTCGGCGACGGCGGGGTCACCGATGAGAAGTCGCTGCCCAACACCACCCGCACCACGTCGCCCATGCCGGACACCCGCTCGATGGTCGGGTTGGCGAATGACGACGCGACCGTCGCGGCCGCCTGCTCGTTGCCCGGCGAGAAGAACACCGTCGTCGCCGACAGCGGGCCGGGGTAGTCGTCGGGACTGGTCACGTTGAAGCCGTGCGACTGCAGTTCAGTCGCCGCGGTGGCCGCCAACCCATTCTCACCGGTCGAGTTCGACACCCGCACGGTGATGTCCTGCGGATTGGTGGTCACCGCGCTCACCAACTCGGCGTTCTCCGGGGCAGGCGCCTGCGTCGCTTCCGGTTCGCTGGTCTGCGACTCCGGCGTGCCGGGCACCGGGGTGTTGTCCGGGTTCTTCTCCTCGGGCAGCGGATCGTCGTTGATGATCGCGTCGAACAGCGCCCGCATATCGTCGGTGCGCGGGACCTCGTTGCCGTATTCGTCGGCATAGCCGACCGTCGGCACGGTGACGAAGGTGATGCGGCCCGCGTTCACGCCCTGGATTGACTGGCCAAGATCGACAAGGTCTTTGGTCTTGATGTTGTCGACGTAGCTGTCGTCGATGAACATGTTCACGACGTTGTTGAGCTTGGACAACGAGAAGAACACTTCTTTCGAGATCAGCGACCGCAGCAGCGACGACAGGAACAACTGCTGCCGCTTGATCCGGCCGTAGTCGCCGTTGGTCTCGGTGGTGACCTGGCGGGCGCGGACGTAGTTCAACGCGGTGTGGCCGTCGACCGTCTGACGGCCGGCGTTGGCCAGCACGGTGCCTAGTTCGTAGTCCTCCAACGGAGTGGTGCTACACACCTCGACGCCGCCGATCGCATCCACCATCTTGGAGAAACCGGCGAAATCGACTGCCATGAACCGGTTCACGGACAACCCGGACAGCTTCTGGATCACCTTCACCAGACACTTGGGGCCACCGACCGCGTACGCGGAGTTGATCTTCGTTTCGGTGTAGACGTCGTTCTGGCCGTACATCTCCGACTCGGTGTCGGTGACCGGTCCGTACTGTCCGGTGTCGGGATCCCAGTGCTGGCACTTCGTCGGCGTGATCTCGAGGTCACGCGGAAACGACACGGCGACAACGCGTTTGCGGTTCGCCGGGATGTTCACCAGCATGATGGTGTCGGATCGCGCACCCGCAGCGTCCTCGGTGCTGCCCGCGCCCATGTCGCTGTTCTCGCCGATGCGGCTGTCCACGCCGACAATCAAGAAGTTCTCGTCGCCGAACTGCGCAGTGGGGTCGACGATGTCGCGCGAATTCAAATCGAGCGCGGAGACCTTGTTGAGCATGTTGTTCTTCGACGACTGCCACTGCCAGGCGCCGCCGGTGACGGCCAGGGTGGCCACGGCGATCAGGGCGGCGGCGGCGCGGCCTGCGGCCGCCGTCTTCCTCAGGCGGCGGCGGGCCGGCGCAGGAACTCCGCTGCCGCGTCCGGTGCCGACACGCGACGGCTGCACCCTGTCACGAGGGCGCTGTGCCGCCAAATCGGGCACCTCGGAGGCGTACCCCGCCACGATCGGAATAACCTCGGTGTCCGGATCCCGGCCCTCGACGACCGGGGCGAGGATCTCGGTCGGCGGGGCCTTCGGTTCGGGTTCGGGCTCTTGCTCCGGTTCGGGTGCCTGCCGAGGCCGCTTCAACTCCTCGGGCACGCTCGCGGCGCCGTGCACCTTGGCGATCAGGTCGGCGACTGTGACGCCATCGGTGTGATTGCCGGCCGACTCGCTCTTCGTCAGCTCGCCGGAATCCGAATTTCCGCTGCGCTCCCACGGCGCGGCGTGTGGCGGCGGCGGCGTACTTCGGGTAAGCCATCGGTTGGGTCCAGCGCCCGAAGATCCAGGAGTGGCGTTCTGGCCGTCACTCATGTTTCTGCTGGCCTCCGACTTCTGGACCATCGCGCGCCTCGGTGCGCGTGGGCGTATGCAGTGCTTTCGTGTGCCTTCGGTTGGTGTAGCGACACTCTGCGGGCTCCGCCGTTGGAGCCGGATACGACAAGATCCTTATCGTACTGAGACATCGTGTTCAACGGCCAGTCCGCCGGAGGTACCGAGATCGTCTCGGTTTAGCCTCCGGAGTGCATAATTTCGGCGCCTGCCGGGACCGTGCAGTCGTCGGGATCGGCCAGCCAGCCCTCAGGTAGCGCCACTGATGCCGCCGATCCCTGCCTGCCCCGCGGACCGGTCGCGGCCTGCGGGAACGGTACGTCTTCGTCGAGCTGATCGAGCAGCGCATCCAGCTCGGAAAGGGTTTTGACCAGCGCCAGCGCCCGGCGCAGATCGGCGCCTGCCGGAAACCCGTGCAGGTACCAGGCGATGTGCTTGCGCATATCGCGCATGCCCTTGTCCTCACCGAAGTGCTCGGCCAGCAGCCGACCGTGTCGGCGCATGATGGCCGCGACCTCGCCGAGCGTCGGCGGCGTCGCCGGGGTGGTGCCGGTGAAGGCCGCGGACAGCTCGGCGAACAGCCACGGCCTGCCGAGGCAGCCGCGGCCGATGACCACGCCGTCGCAACCGGTCGCGGCCATCATCGCCAGCGCGTCGTCGGCGTCGAAGATGTCGCCGTTGCCCAGCACCGGGACCGTGGTGACATGCTGCTTGAGCAGCGCGATCTGCTCCCAGTCGGCGGTCCCCGAGTACCGTTGCGCAGCGGTCCTGGCGTGCAGAGCCACGGCGGCCGCACCTTCCTCGGCCGCGATCCGGCCTGCGTCCAGGTGGGTGTGATGGTCGTCGTCGATGCCGATGCGGAACTTCACGGTGACCGGGATGCCGGTGCCCTCCGTCGCTCGCACGGCCGCAGCCACGATGCGGCCGAAAAGCCGCCGTTTGAAGGGCAGCGCCGCACCGCCGCCGCGCCGGGTGACCTTGGGCACCGGGCAGCCGAAATTCATGTCGATGTGGTCGGCCATGCCCTCGTCGGCGACCATCTTCGCGGCGGCGAAGGTGTTTTCCGGGTCGACGGTGTACAGCTGCAGCGAGCGTGGTGTCTCGTCGGGCGCGAACGTCGTCATGTGCATGGTCACCGGGTGCCGCTCGACGAGCGCACGCGCGGTGACCATCTCACACACGTACAACCCACTGACGGTGCCTGCGCGCGCCAACTCCAATTCACGGCAGAGGGTGCGGAATGCGACATTGGTCACACCGGCCATCGGGGCCAGGACGACCGGGCTCGGCAGTTCGATCGGCCCGATCCGGAGCGCGGGCCGCTGGTCGGCTATGACGCTGATGCGGCGAGCTCCTTCGCGGCCTTCTTCTCGGCCATCTGCGCCAGCCGCTCGAGCCTGCGCTGCTTGGCAACCTCGAACTTCACGCAGGCTTCCTCGAGCTCCTCGACGAGCTTGCCGAGTTCGTCGCGCTGCCGCGCCGCCTCGCCGGTGAAGTCCTCGCGCTCGAAGATGCGCCACTTCTTCAGTACCGGCATCACCACGTCGTCGAGATGGATCCGCGGGTCGTAGACGCCACCGGACGCGATGGTGACGGCCTTACGCCGGAAGTCCGGAATGGTGTAGCCGGGCATCTTGAAGTTCTTCAGCACCTTGTGCAGCGAGTGCATCGCCTGGTTCGGTGCGATGTCGAACCCGGCCGCGGAGACATCGCGGTAGAAGATCATGTGCAGGTTCTCATCGGCCGAAACCCGTTGCAGCAGTTGGTCGGCCACGGTCTCGTTGCACGCCTTGCCGGTGTTGCGGTGCGAGACGCGCGTCGCCAATTCTTGGAACGTCACATAGATGACGGAGTCGAACAGGCTCTCGGCGAACAGCTCGGCGTTGCCCTCCAGCTGCTGGTTCTGGCCGGGGGAGAAGCCGCGGGTGACCTGCTCCAGCCGGAGCTGCTCCAGCTCCACGGGATCGACGGCGCGGGTGACGACGAGGTAGTCACGCAGCGCGATGCCGTGCCGGTTCTCCTCGGCCGTCCAGCGGTTGACCCAGAATCCCCACGGGCCGTCCATCGAGAAGTTCATCGCAATCTCGCGGTGATACGCCGGGAGATTGTCCTCGGTCAGCAGGTTGGTCAGCATCGCCACCTGGGCAACCTCGGAAAGCTTGGACTCCTCGGGGTCCCAGTCCTTACCGCCGAGGGCGTAGAAATTCTTGCCGTCCGACCACGGGATGTAGTCGTGCGGATTCCAGTCCTTGCGCATCGTCAGGTGCCGATTGAGGTTCTTCTCGACAACGGGCTCGAGTTCGTGCAGTAGCTGAAGATCGGTCAGATCTTGCGCCATGGGTTTTCGTCCTCCTCGCGGCAGGGAAGCGCTATCCCAGTTATCTGTACCTGTTGGTTGCACTCAATATATCTGTGTACCCCGGTGACATTCAAGTTGCCTCGCGGTGTGTCACATCCGCCTCACAGGTTGCCAATAGTCGCGGTAGTATCGGCCCGGGCAAATGGGGGAGCCCGCAAATCCTGCCGCAGCCACCCGCGACTCGAAGGTCGGGCTCACATGAGGACCCTCACTGTTCTATTAGGCGCTGCCGCCGCGATGGCAGCAACCATCTCCGTCGGCGCGGGCGTCGCGGGCGCGGTGCCTGACGTCGTCGGCCAGACGTTCCGGGATGCCAAGAACACCCTCCAGAGCCAGGGGTCGGCAGTCGTGATCGCGACGCGCACCGGCGGGTCGGCGGACATCGACAAGTGTGTTGTCACCAACGCCTGGGGTAAGCCGAGTGTCGACCAGCCCCGGCAGGCATCGGGTCCGAGCGAAGTGTGGGTCGCGCTGAGCTGTAACGCCGCGATCGCGGGCCCGGGAACTCCTGGCAACTCCGCCGCCAGTACTGCGGGCCGGCAGGCGATCACCGCTCAACAAGTCGGCTGACCTGGACTGCGCGATCGGTAGCGGTGACGCCTACCACGCAATACACTCCGACCATCACCTTTCCAGGCAGTTTTACGACAATTCGGAGGTCGGACTCAGTGAAGAAGTCCCTCGTTCTTTCGGCCGGCTCGGCAGTGGCCGCGTCAGCCTTGATGGCGCTGTTCGGCACCGGAGTCGCCGCGGCGGACGACTACGCGGGTCAGACTTACGCCGACGCCTCGTCGGCCGCCAGTGATGCCGGGCTTTCCGTCGTGGTCGCAGCCCGCGTGGGCGACAAACTGTCGCAGGACGAGTGCCTGGTCACGCGTTCGCAGACGGCGCCGTTCGCCGATGCCGACGATGGCGCTCACTATGACGGCCAGGTGCAGTTCTATCTCAACTGCAACGGCGGATACGCCACGGCGACCAACCCCGGTGCGTCGGTCGCCAGCCCAGCGGGCCGCGAGGCCAAGGCTGCTGCCGATGAGGCCGCGGCCGAAGAGCAGCAGTCGCTCGAAGAGGTCAGCACACCCGACGAGTAGCACTAATAGCTCGACACCCGGTTGAGCAGCATGTCGACGCAGTAGTCGATGAACTGCTCACGGGTGGCCGGTAGCCGACCGTTCAGGTAGGCGGTGAACAACGCCGTCAACGCGCCGATCAGGCCGGTGGCCACCATCGCCTGCACAGCCGGATCGGTGATCCGGGTCAGCTTGTGCTGCAGTAGGTCGATGAAGCTGGGCATCCATTCCGCGCCCGACCGGGTCAGCACCGGTTCTACGCCGGGGGCCAACAGCAGCACCCGGCCCCGTGACGGATCGTCGACCATCAGCGCGACGAAGCGTTCGACGGCGTCGCGCGGGGTCTCCGCGGTCATCAGCGTCGACATCGCCCGCGTGCACACATCGTCGTAGACCGCGCGGACAAATTCGTCGCGGTCGGCGAAGCTTTCATAGAAATAGCGCTCGGTCAACCCGGCCGCCTTGCACACCGCCCGCACCGTCAGCCCCGGGCCGGATTCACTGCCAAGCAGCCCGACGCCGGCGGCGATCAGTTCGTCGCGCCGCAGGACCTGACGATCCTGCAGCGGAACGCCTGACCAACGGCCCCGTCGTTGACCCGAAGTCACATCACTCCCTAAACTCGATGATGACAACACCCGTAGTCAGAATGCCGTGGACGGCTTTTGACACGAGCGGAAGTTCACCGGTGACTCAAGATACTTCTGAGGCGTGCCCGGAGACCACCGGATCCACCCCTCCGGCACCGGGCTGCCCGGTCACGACGGGCGGCTACGACGCCGTTCCTGCGTTTCTCGGCCCCGACTCCTTGACCTGGCAACTATTCGGTGACTGGCGCGGGCTGCTGCAGGGGCCCTGGGCCGGTTCCATGCAGAACATGCACCCTCAACTCGGTGCCGCCGTCGAACAACATTCGATCTTCTTCCAAGAACGCATGCCGCGGTTGCTTCGCTCGCTGTATCCGATCGGCGGCGTCGTCTTCGACGGCGACCGCGCCCCGCAGACGGGTGCCGAAGTTCGCGATTACCACATCGGCATCAAGGGTGTCGACGACCAAGGCCGTCGCTACAGCGCGCTCAACCCCGACGTCTTCTACTGGGCGCACTCGACGTTCTTCATGGGCACCATCCTGACCGCCGAACACTTCGGCGACGGTCTGACCGAGGCCCAGAAGCGGCAACTGTTCGACGAACATGTCACCTGGTACAGCATGTACGGCGTGAGCATGCGACCAGTTCCCAAGAGCTGGGAGGATTTCCAGGCTTACTGGGATCACATGTGTCGCAACGTCCTCGAGAACAATTTCGCCGCGCGCGAGGTTCTCAATCTGTCGACCATGCCCAAGCATCCGTCACTGCAATGGATTCCGGACTGGCTGTGGCGCCTCCAGCTGAAAGTGCTTGGGCCTTTTGCGGTTTGGGTCACCGTCGGACTGTACGACCAACCGGTCCGCGACCTGATGGGCTACACCTGGTCGGCTCGCGACGAGCGGCTGCACTGGCTGTTCGGCCGGCTGGTGAATCTGACGTTCAAGCTGCTGCCGAAACGGCGCCGCTTTCATCCGCGGGCTCGCGCAGGCTGGGACCGGGCAACGGGGCGCTGTCCCGCCGACGCACCGCTGGTGCACACCCCCGCACGCAACCTGCCGCCGGTCGAACACCGCGACAACGGGATGCATTACTGCCCGAAGGTCTGACGCCTCACGGTCGGCGGCTCGGGGAAGAGGACCGGCTGCACGGGCGGGTACCGTCCGAATACGCCGCGGGGGTCGCCCGCCAGGGTCAGCCGGTGTTCGAAGTCGGCGCGTGCCCGTAGTCCGGCGCGGCGAATCTCGAGCGCCCGTCTGCGCCGCGTGACGGCCACCAGAAGGCCGACGATCGCCACGGCAGCGAGCGCCTCGTACCAGCCATTGTTCAACCACCACAGCGCCACCAGCAGCCCCGCGCCGGTGAGCAATGGATGCCGTGACGGAAACGACCTGTGAGGTTGCTGGTAGAGCATCGATTTTGATCATACGATGCGGCGGACGTCTCCCGCCTTCGAAAGGGCTGCCCACGTGCCTTGGCAAGTGTTCGCTGCGATGTTGCTCGTGATCGTCACCGTGATCGCCCTGCTTGTCCGGGTCACCTCGAAGGCCGACGCGGGCCGGACCAGGGCCATGCGGGTCGCCGTGGCATCGGGCGGCCTGTTGGTGTTCGTGCTGATTCTCGGCTCGACGACGATCGTCTCGACACGCAACATCGGCGTGGTCACGACGTTCGGCAGGCCCGGCGGCACACTGAGCAACGGTCTGCACGCCATGGCGCCGTGGCAGTCGGTGACCGAGATGAACGGCACCATCCAGATCGACAACCACACCGGCGAGGCCGCCACCACCGTCCGACTCGGCAACAACTCGACGGCGTTCGTCGACAACAGCGTGCGGTGGCGCATCCAACCCGCGGCCGCCGACGAACTGTTCCTGGACTACCGCGACTTCGAAAACGTTCGCGACAATCTCGTCACCCGCGAGTTGAGGGCCGCGCTCAACGAGGTGTTCGCGAACTTCGATCCGCTCGCACCGGAGAACTCCGACGGCACCAATGTGCAGGCGCTGGGCGACGACGTGGCCGACAAGCTGCGGTCCAAGGTGGCGGGCAGATCGAGATCATCAATGTGATTGTGCCGCTTGTCAATTACGACGAGGCGACGCAGAGCCGGATCAACGCGCTGAACGTGGAGAAGGCCAACACCCGGGTCGCCGAGCAGCGGGCCAAGACCGCCGCGGCCGAGGCCAGGGCGAACGAGATCCTGGCCGCGTCGGTGTCCAACGATCCGAACGTGTTGGTGAGCAAGTGCCTCGACGCCGCACGCGAGGCCCATCTCAGCCCGCTGGGCTGCTGGCCCAACACTTCGGCGGTGCCGACCGTGCCGGCTCGGTAACGTTCGGCGTTTTCCGCTATGCCTGGCGCCGTTTATAAGGCACGATTCACGTGTGTTGCGTGCAATGCGGTCCGTCGGCTGCGCAGTGGTGGCGATGATCGCCGCCCTGGCCATCGGGTTGTCCACGCCAGCGCCTGCGTCGGCGACGACGGTGACCAACGGCTACCACCCGCCGCCGTCGCCACTGACCGTGCTGGTCACGCCGTTCACCATCGGCATCCACGTGATCGACGCGATCGCCGAGGGCCTCGCCAACGCGGTCGAAATGATCGCGACGCCCGCACCGATCACGGTGCCCGCGCCGCACGCCGCGACCTAGCGGTTGTTTGACGCCAACGTCGACCGGCTAGCTTTTAGACATGCAGGCGCCGGAGGTGCTGGGCGGCCGCTACGAACTTCGGGGCGTTCTCGGACGCGGTGGCATGGCAGAAGTACGCGACGGCTGGGACATCCGGTTGGACCGACCGGTCGCCGTCAAGCTGCTGCACCCGATGTTGATCGAAGCACCCGACAACCGTCTGCGATTCCAGACTGAGGCCCGCGCCGCGGCTGCCCTGAACCATCCGCACATCGTGTCCGTCCACGACAGCGGCGAGCACGCAGGCACGCCGTACATCGTGATGGAGCGGCTGTCGGGCCAGTCGCTCGCCGACGTGATCGCACGGGGACCACTGCCGCAGCCGGACGTGCGGAGGATCCTCGATGACGTGCTGTCCGCGCTGTCCGTCGCGCACGCGGCAGGCATCCTGCACCGCGACATCAAGCCGGCCAACATCTTGTTCTCGTTGTCGGGACATGCGAAGGTGGCCGATTTCGGCGTGGCCAAGAGCCCGGGCAGCGTGCACACGATGACGGGCCAAATCGTCGGAACCATGGCGTATCTGAGCCCTGAGCGGATCGCGGGCAGGCCGGCGTCGGTCGCCGACGATCTGTACGCCGTCGGTGTGGTGGGTTATGAGGCGCTGACCGGCCGTCGAGCCTTTCCGCAGGAGAACATCGCTGAGTTGGCCAGGGCCATATCGCACGGGGCGCTGCCCCCGCTCGGCGCGCTGCGGCCCGACGCGGACCCGGCGTTGGCAGCAGTGATCGAGCGGGCGATGGCGCCCGATCCGGCGTGGCGGTTCGCCGACGCCGAAGAGATGCGCGCGGCGTTGGCTGGCCGCGGCGGCCCTCCCGCGCGGCCGGCCACGCGGGTGATGGCGGCGCCGCTGCCCGACCCCACGACGATGGTGGCCGCGCCCGTGCGGGGAACCCACCGGTCGCGGTGGTGGCTGGTCACCGCGGCGGTGGTGGCAGTGCTCGTCATCGCGATCGCGTTCATCGTCGATTCGTCGTCGAAGCCCGCCGTCCCGGAGCCCGCGAGCACCAGCACATCGGTGCCACCTCCGCCCCCGACGTCATTCGTGCCGCCGCCACCGACCACGACGCCCGCGCAACTCGAGCAGCCACCGCCGAAAAAGAAGGGGCCGCCCGGGCACGGCAATGGCAAGGGGCCCAAGAAGGGCCGCGACTGACGCGACTGAGGGGCTCAGCCGCTGAACACCGGCATCGTGATTCCCACCGCCGCGTTCTCCTCGGGGGTACCCAACACGTAGCCGTACCGCTCCGACACCGCGACGAAGTTCGCCACCTCCTCCGGGGTGGGCGGAGCCAGGCCGTCGGTCATCGGACGGCCCACCTCTTGGAAGAACCGGCCGAGCCGCGCGGTGGTGACGATCAGATCGACCGCGGGCCTGTCGGTGACGTTGCGGTGCGCATGCGGCGCGTTGCCGGGCACCCGGACGTAGTCGCCGGCGTGGGCGTCGCGCCACTGCAGGCCGCTGTCGCCCGCAACGAGAACCTGCTGGGTGCCCGACAGGATGAGAAAGTCCTCAGCGTCGGGATGACGGTGCAGCGGCACCACCGAGCCGGGCGGCACGGTGCCGCGCAGCACGCAGAACTCGTCGGACCAGCTGAGGAACTCGACGATGCCGCCGAACACCTCGAAGCTTTGGCTCGGCGGCATCCCGGCAAGTCGATGGAACACGGTGCTGAATTCCGATTTCATGCGGCATCTGCCCTCTCGGGTTTAGTCTTAGGTGGACGAAATATTGATTATAGGGATGCTATAACGAAGATGGCGGGTGCAGTGCAGGGCAGGCCGTACCGATCGGCGCGCAGAGCGGAGGCGGCGGGCGATACCCGCGCGCGGATTCTTGCCGCCGGAATGCGCCTGTTCATCGAGAAGGGCTACGGCCTAGTCACCGTCAACGACATTGCGCGGGAGGCCGGTGTTGCGGTGCCGACCGTGTACTCCAGCGCAGGGGGCAAGACCGCGCTCCTCGCGACGATCATCGAGGAGGCGGTCCGTGACCCCGTCGTCGAACAGACGCTGGCCGCTGTGCGCCGGGCCCGCGATCCGCGTGAGGTGATCGATGTGACGGCCCACGGCACCCGAGCCGACAATGAGCGCTACCACGACATCATTCAGGTGAACCGGACCGCAGCGGCCGTCGACGAGAGCGCGGCCGAAATCCTCGACACATCCAACCGCGCCTATCGGCAATCGTTGGCCGTGGCCGCGGCGCGGTTACGTGAAATGGGCGCTCTCCGAGAGCATCTCACCGACGAGCGCGCCACCGATCTGCTCTGGTTCTACTTCGGCCATCAGCCGTGGCACACGTTGGTCGCCGAGGCGGGGTGGACGTGGGACGAGGCCGAGCACTGGCTTCGCGAGCAGGCCGCCGCGGCACTGCTGAAGCCGCGGTGACGAGCCTTTGGTGCCCCTGTTCAGAGTCGGTTGACGGTTGACGGATCTGTTTCGGCTGATCCTTGACACTCTGGGTTATGGGTTTAGGGCTG
>NZ_LZHZ01000003.1 GCF_001667505.1 Mycobacterium sp. ACS1612 | reverse complement strand
TTCTTCGCGCCGACGGGGGCGAACAGGAACGCGAATACCAGCGACTCCCGCCGCCACCCGGTCGGCATCCCACTGCTGGGGGGCGGGGCGATGGTGGGCCGTCCAGACGTGCCCGTCGAAGTAGCGCTGTCCAGGTGCGCCGCTCGGATTGGGGTACCAACCGGCAGGCGGCGGGATACTCATATCTGCCCCTCCTGTCACCGCCCGCTGCGTTCCGCCTCTGAACGACCGTTGCAACGCTAGCTAAACAGACCGACGAGAGCTACGCCGGGCCTAGGGTCGTCGCTGGTTATCCCCGGCCGCTGCGATGGGCTCGCGGCCACACCGCCGACGCGGTAATCGCCACGACCAAAGCGGCCGCACCCGCCGTCGCAGACAGGGCCGTGCTGCCCCGCCTGGGCCCGGATCTAACGCGCACCGGCCTGACCATCCTTGGTGAAACACGCCGCGACGTGGGGAGTAGCTCGGCGTTTGGGCGTATCGGTGTCGGGTAGCCCGTGCATACAGCCCATATCGAGGAGAGATCCATGACGACTTCACAGCAACACGATGTTGTCGACGACATCATCACCGACCACCGCGAGGTGGAAGCGGTCTTCGAGGAGCTCGAACGGGGTGGCGACGGCCAGAATCGGCGCGAACTCGTCGAACATGTCATCACCGAACTGGTGCGGCACTCAGTCGGCGAGGAGCAGTACGTGTACCCCACGGCGCGACGCGTCCTTGACGACGGCGACAAGATCGCCGACCACGAGCTCGAGGAACATGCCAAGGCCGAAAAGATCATGAAAGAGATCGAGAAGACCGACTCCGACGATCCCAAGTTCGAGGAGTTGGTGCGCCAGCTCATGAAGGACATCCGCCACCACATCAAGGACGAAGAGGGCGACCTCCTGCCTGCGCTACGGAAGGCATGCGACGAAGCCGACCTGCGGGAGCTCGGCGAGAAGTTCCAGCACGCCAAGAAGATGGCGCCCACTCGGCCGCATCCCTCTGCGCCGGATCGGCCGCCCGCCAACAAGATTCTCGGCCCGGGCGCCGGACTCATCGACCGCATGCGCGATGCGCTCAGCGGTCGCAACACCTGACGGTCACGTCGGCGAGAAGAGTTCTTGCATCACAGCGACGCTCGCTGCGCGCTGTAGTTCTCCTTGGACCGCGATGCGTTGGACACATTCACATTGGGCAACTACCGCCACATACCGACGTCATCAGTGATGCCACCCGCTAGGACGCTGCCCACCGAGGGGCCACATCTGAAGTGCGGCGTCGGCGAGCACGCCAATCAAGATGTATTCCAAGCGCTTTTGGCGATGCAGCGCGTCACCAGGAAGCCGTGCGCATCCTCCTCCGCGCCTTACAAGCCCCACTTCAACAGAACCAATCGGCAGCTTGACACAAGGCTACTCAGAGGCGGGCACTACGAAACGCGTCCCCTCCGCCCCCCCAGCGATGTCTCGGGCTAAAGCTGCCAGTCGTTGGAGCCGTCGTGCCTGGAGTAGGTGCCGCCGCTGGAGTTCTTGACCACGATGGCATCACCGGCGTTGAACGTGTTGAAGAACCATTGCGCGTTGGCGGGGCTGATGTTGATGCACCCGTGACTGACGTCGCGCTTGCCCTGGTCGTCCACCGACCACGGGGCGCTGTGCACGAAGTCGCCGCTGTCGTCGAACCGCACGGCGAGCTCCACCGTCGTGCGATAACCATAGGTGGAGTTCACCGGAACGCCGTACGTCGAGGAGTCCATCACCACGGATGGCATCTTCTCTTGCACGTAGTAGCTGCCGTTCGGGGTTTGGTGACCGCCTGCTGTCATGCCCATCGACATCGGAATCGTCTTCTCCACGGCTCCGTTGCGGGTGACCGTCAACTGATGGGTCGCGTCATCGGCGGTGGCTACCAACGCATCTCCGGTCTGAAAGCTTGTCACCGTGCCGCCGGCATCGACCGTCACCGCGGTGTGCGCGGGCCAGAAGCTCAGCGGACGCCATCGCAGCTGTGTGGGCGTCATCCAGTAGAACTTGCCGGCAACCGGTGGGACCGAGGACACGTGGACAGCGCTCTCGGCGTCAACCGAATTTTCGACGAGGCCGGGGAAGTTGATGATGATCGGCTGCCCCACACCGACCGTCGACCCATTGGCGGGCACGAGCCTCGGCGGCCCGAACGGGGCGGTGCCCGTAAACGGTGTGGGGTCTTGCCCCGCGCCCGCCCCTGGGTCGCCTGGCGCAGGGTCAGCCAGCGCGTAACCCGAACTCAGCAGCATGGAGCAGACGCTCGACACCACAGCCACTGCTGGCAGAGCGGCGCGAATGCGTCCTTTCCTACATTCCGATATCGACATGCCTCCAGTCTGGTACGCCTACCTGTGTCCTATAGCGGCACCCCCGACTTACACAGTCATGCGCCGACAGACTGATGGCCAAGGATGAGCGCGGACGTACGCTCTGCGACCATGATCGCCGCGGCATCGGTGTTCGCATGTGACCCCGCACCCGAAGATCGGGCGCAACACAGCGTCGGGTCGTCTGCGGTTCCGATCTGCACGTGAATCTTCAACTTGTGCAGCATGTTTTGGCGATGGATAACATCAACGTCGGCCAGCCGCGGGGTGCGGGTTTGATCCCGCCGTGAAGTGGCGCGCCGAGAGGACTGTTGCGCGGTGGCCGTGGCGCGCGCGCTCTCCACACGGGCCAAAGTTCTTGTTCCGCCGTTCCGTATTGCCGTCCTTGTAATCGCGTCCATTACCGTGCTTCACCTCCCGCCACCAGATCGTCGACCAATCCCTCGACGCCACCCGGCGACCGCCGCAACCACCACGACCGCCGCCGCCACACCTGCCGTCACCGCCAACGCTGTGCTGCCCCGGCCCGAAGCGCCGACGGCGATGGCCACCAAAGCCCACAAGGCGCCCGCCACGTATCCCGGAGAGCCGCGCAACATCGTCGTCATCCCCACCGCGAACACGGCGGCCGCCACCAACAGCACGAACTGCCACCCGCTCGCCGACGCCGAGACGCCCGAACTGATCAACGCCGCAGCCACATTCGCGAACACCGCGATGCTGCTCCAACCCAGATACAAGCCGAACGTCACCGTCGCCAACACCGCAAGCCACGCCGGACACGTCATGTCATGGCGCCGCCGCACCAGCAGTCGCAGGACGTGGATCAACGCCGACACCATCACCGCGAACACCACCACGCTGACCCACAGCCAGTCCTGTGCAGCCACCACGAGCCACACGCTGAATCCGGCGAACACCACGCTGACGTCGATCAGCAGGCTCGTCTCCCACCATGCGCCCAACCCGTAACGCAGCACCGCCACCGCCGTCACCGCGCTCAGTGCCGTGATCAACCCCCACAGACTGAAGGCGTAACCGGCGGGCGTGATCAGCGCCTCGTTCGTCGCGCCCGACTCGAGGAAGTTCCCCGCGACCGCGTCGGCGACGAACGGCGCGGCCAACTGGCTCAGCGCCAACACCGCGGCGATCCACCGCCACGCGCTCACTGCCCTTGGTTCTGCTCTCATCGTGGTCGTTTCCATCACCAAGCGATTCGGAGCCGCGCCGCCGCCGGATGGGCCGGCCCCGACCACCGACTTGCGAGGAGGTTAGTGGGCTGTGCCACGACATCCTGACTGCCGGCTCGCCGCCGTGCCGCACCGGTTAGGCCGCGCGCCGATCCATCAGCCTCGTCGGTTCGGCGGCGGCCTGCACCAGTTGCTCATGGTTGTCGCGCACACCGCGGTAGCTCTGCATATACCGGTCAATCTGCTCGCGCCGCAGCGGTTGGGCCCAGATGTTCTCGCCGGGGATCGCGATGCCGCTGTCGTTGGATTCGGTCCGCATGCGCGCGCCGATACGGAAGCCCACCACCGACGCAACCATCAATACGGCCATGCTGGCCGCGATGATGCCGGCTAGCGCGCCTCCGGTCGCCAGCGCGTAGACGAACATGCCCAGCGCCACGAACACCAGCAGCAACAGCACGTACGCCACGTTCGTCATCGATACCCGTCGCAATGCCTTCAACACGTTGATCACCTCTCCATCCTAAACAAAACGCTACGTGTAGCGTAGCGCTACGCCTAGTGTAGCGTTTTTCCGGTCGGAGTTATTCCGCGTCCGCCGAGGAGGATCAACATGGCGCAGCGACAAGACGTCGACGACGCCATCGCCGACGCCACCCTGGAGCTTTTGCGCACCAAAGGCCCCCGCTCGGTGACCGTCGAAGCGGTCGCGGCACGCTCGGGTGTCGCCAAGACCACCATTTATCGCCGGCACAGCGACCGCCGCGACATGCTCTCGGCCGCGCTGTCTCGGGTCACCACCCCCGACCCGCTCCCAGCCCAAGCCGACCCGCCCGAGCGGCTGCGCTGGCTGATCAAAGAAGCCATCAAGACCATCGAGGTCGGCATCGGCTACGGCGGATTGGCCGCCCTGCTCACCGACGAGGACCCCGCCTTCACCAAGCTCTTCCGCCGCATCCTGGCCAAACAACGCGCCGAACTGGAAGCAGTGATCAGCAGCGGCAAGGCCGAGGGATCCATCCGCACCGACCTCGACGCCGCCACACTCGTCGACGCCGTGGTCGGCGCACACATCGCCGAACGCACCCGCACCGGACGGGTCGCCACCGGATGGGAAAAGCGGCTGTTCGACCTCTTCTGGCCCACCGTGCAAGCGGAAGTCGAGCTACATCCGTCCGACTAAAACTGCCAGGAGACCGCATCACGCTGTGCTGCAGGCGTTTTCAATATCAACGCACCGGATGACGGAATTTATTGTCCAGCTCGCGTGCATCGGATCGCCGAAGCCCAGAAATCGGCTTATGAAGTGCAAGAGTTGACATAGGCCGTGCACAGAGGCGCGACCATGTCGGCGAAGAGCTGGTCATCGTTGATCGGGGACCAGTCCACCGTTAGAGGCGTGGCGGACCACATCGCCAGTTCGACGACGGTGCTGTTGCGGAGGTCAGAGATCAGGTACACGTGGGCGACCATCGGCGTAGTCCCTGTTTCTGTGATGGTTGCGGCGAGCGATTGGCCGGGGTTTCCGCCGGGAAGGTTCTGCTCGGCGATCCGCGTCACGTACACACCGGGCGAACTAAATGCGCAGTTGTTGCGCAAGATGTTGACCGCGCCATCCATGACGGCAGATGCCCGTTGCCCCGCGATCCAGGGATCCCCGCGCCAGTGGAGGACCTGAACTTGCAGCTGCCATTGGCCAGGCGGGTTCGGCAGTATGATCCGTGCCGCCAACGAGCCGTCGCGCTCGTCACTGGACGCGGGCGGTGCCGCGCACAGTTCGTCGATCTTGAAGCGGGGGTTGGTCACCGGCTCGGACAGAGCGGCTAGCGGCGCCCAGCGGTAGTCGTTGTAGAGAGGTATCGCCGCGGGGTCGATCCAGGCCGCATCGGGAATTTGCGTGCATGCCGGCGGGCAGTTGCCTTGCGGCGGCCGGTTCGGGTTCGGTGCAGGTGCAGCGAACGTCGTGACTGGTGTTGGGCTAGAAGGTGTTGTGGCGGCCGACGGTAACCCAGCTGTTGTCGAGGCGGATGCTGACGCCGACGGAGCCGATGTCGCCGTCGGATTGTTCGGACCGGAGGGTTTGAAGACTGCCCAAATCGCAGCGGCAGCCAGAAGGATCACTACTACGCCGACGGCTGCCGGGATCAGCCAGCGGCGCCTGCCCGATTGGGCTGCGGCGGGGACGCGAGGCGACCCAGCGGACCGCCGCTCGGCGTCCTTCTTCTGAATCGAGGCTTGGACCGTTGAGGCCTTGCTGACTGGGGCCGATGTTGACGCTTGGCCTGCCACCGCCTGAGCGAAGTCCTTGCAGCGCGGGTAGCGATCGTCGGGGGCCTTGGATAATGCCTTGGCGACGGCGTCGAGGCCGGCCAGTTCGGGGCGATGTTGCGACACCGCGGGCGGATCAGTGTTGAGGTGACGGCTGATCACCACGGCGGGGTTGGAATGTGGGAACAACTGCGTTCCGGTGAGCAATTGATACGCCGTGGCCGCCAACGAGTACTGATCGGCGCGGCCGTCCACCGGCTCGCCCATCAATTGCTCCGGGGCCGTGTACGCGACGGTACCCACAGTCATATTGGTGGCCGTCAACCCGCTGATGTCTTCTGCGCTGCGGGCGATGCCGAAGTCGGCCAACAGGATTCGCCGATCATGGTCGTCAGTGGGATCGGTCACCATGATGTTGGCGGGTTTGACATCGCGATGCAGCAGGCCTTGGCGGTGCGAGTAGTCGAGCGCGTCGGCTACAGCCGTGATGATGTTCACCGCAAGGTCGAGCGGCATTCCCGCCGGATAGCGCTGGGAAAGGAGCTGGCCCGCATCGGTGCCGTCGACGTAGTCCATGGCGATCCATAGCTGGCCGTCGAACTCTCCGCGGTCGTTGACGCGGACAATGTTGGGATGCCAAAGCGAAGCCGCGAGGTCGGCTTCACGCAAGAAGCGCTCGCGATACTCGGCATCGGCGGAGACGTGGGCTGGCAGCACTTTGAGAGCGTCCTTGCGGGGCAGTCGTGGGTGGTCGGCGAGGTAGACCTCTCCCATACCT
Organism: Mycobacterium sp. ACS1612; assembly: GCF_001667505.1. Lineage (GTDB taxonomy): Bacteria > Actinomycetota > Actinomycetes > Mycobacteriales > Mycobacteriaceae > Mycobacterium. The sequence goes on along the minus strand of NZ_LZHZ01000003.1, from coordinate 12,461 downwards.
CCCGAGCCAAGAAGCCGCAGAACCGTGTACCCGGCGAAGACGCTTCCCTCGGACATCGGCATGGTCTGGATGCTATGCCGACACGACGTGGGAACTGAACGCAACTCGGGGCAGCTTGCATATGCGATGAGCGGCCGCGTGCCTGACCGACTAGGACCGGGCGGGGGTTTGCTCCGCCCAGGATCGCCATCATGCCCGTCGGAGGATCCGCATCTATTTACACTTCACCGGTGAGCGAGCGCGCGGCGCAGAACGACACCGATGTGTCACGGCGATCGCGCAAGCTCGCTCTCGACATCGAGATCAAGAGTTGCAGGCGTTGCGTCGGGATGAACATTGAGCGGGTCACCGCGTCTGCGCCCGGCTACGGCTGCCTGAGCTCACCGGTAGCGCTGGTCGGACAGAGCCTCTGCGAGAAGTGCATGGAGAGCCAGATCCCGTTCACCGGCGGCAGTGGCGAGTTGGTCGACCTAAGTATTGAACTCGCGGGCCGCAAGAAGGACGACGTTTTCATCAGTAACGCGGTGCACTGTCATCCGCCGCGGAACCGGCCATCTCATGAGCACGAAATCGTCAACTGCTCAGCATTCCTGCATCGCGAACTCGACATCGTCCGGCCGCGACTCGTCATCACGCTGGGTCGCGACGCCGAACGCGTCCTGATGTTCTTTTATCCGCGGGCGCGGGTTGCGACGTTGCCCTTTGAGATCCCGCGTGGCCGACTACCCAACGGTTTGCCCTACATCCTCAACGCCAAGCACCCGTCGTGGATCCAACGCCAGCACGACGATCGGCTTGAAGCGGAGTATGTGTCGGGTTTGGCAGCAGCGATACGGTGGAGCTTCGGTTTCGCGAGCGAGGAAGCAAACCTCTAGGACCACGCGCCCTCGCCGTCCCCGAATCGGCCGCTCATCTTTTCGATGTGATCGGCCGCCTCTGCCAATAAAATTTGGTGCAATCGGCAAGTGGGAGAGGTGATTATGGGTCTATTCGCCGAATCCGCTTGGCATTATGCGCGATACAGACCCGGCTACCCGCAGCAGTTCTTCGACGACGTCGTTGAACATTTCAGCCTTGACCGGACTGGCCGTCTTCTGGACCTTGGCTGCGGCACAGGCCAGCTGACGCTGCCTCTTGCAGATTATGTCACTGAAGCAGTCGGCATGGACCCTGAACCTGGAATGCTCAGCGAGGCCGCCAAACGAGCCAACGTCGCGGGCGTCACCAACGTGACCTGGACGCAGGGCGGCTCGAACGATCTCCCAAGCAATATCGGCCCCTTCAGGCTGGTGACCATGGGTCGCTCCTTTCACTGGATGGATCGTGAACAGGTCCTGACAGCGCTCGACAGCATCGTCGATGGCGACGGCGGCCTGGTGATCGCCAACGACAGCTGCCTTGTCCGTCCGACCACACAGTGGCAACGCGCAGTTGAAGACGTCCAGAACCGCTTCATCCCGATGGAAACGCTGACCAACACGACCGGCCCAGTAAGCAAGACGGAAACGCACGAGGCGATCCTGGCCCGTTCGCCGTTTCGGGACGTCCGCCGCACCACCTATGCATTCGATCGCTCATGGACGATCGAGCAAGCCATCGGATACCTCTACTCGACGTCGCTACCGCTTCGCCGGTCACTCGGCGAACGCAGGGCCGCCTTTGAACAAGCGATCACTGACACATTGATCGCGATCGACCCGAAAGGACAGTTTACCGAACCCGTCACCCTGGAAGTCCTCACGGCCACCAGATGACAATATCGCCGAGTCTCGTTACGTGCCAACGCCTTTACTCGACACGTCGTCCTTTGGCCACGCCGACCTGCTGTCCGTCGGCGATCGCACGCGATAAAGCGGCATTGCCCGCAGTGCCTTGCCAAGGGACTCCACCGGGAGCGGGCATGTGGCTCGCTACTTGAGAAAACGCCTCTTCCCATCGGTCGGCAGTTGTACGCCATGCGGTAACAGCATCCAGCAGATGGTCGGTGTCCCACGAGCGGATCTGCGATAACGACGGAACAGATGACTCGGCGGCCATCTAGGTCACCAGGGCTGGCCCGGCCGTCGCGATATCTACGGATGAGTTTTCGTCAGTAGCAGCGTATGCGCCGGCTGACGCCCTGAGTTTTGCAGCCGTGGAGACCATTCAGTCGGCCAGGGTCGCGCGAGTTACCTCGACCTTGGCATGGACCATCGCGACAGCCGTTGACGTGGCTTGGCATGCTGGACCGGCGGTCGAGCCGGGGGCATTGTCGGTGATTTCGGCAGCAAAACCGGCGCAGGTAGCAGCTAGCCACTCCAGGCCAACAGGATCAAACCTGACCGATGAGTCCACCCTGCCAAGTGTAGGTGCGACGCCGCTGGTGCCCTGACGGCAATTTTGTGAGGAGTGCCGTCCTTGGCTATTGATAGGGTTCGTTTAGCTTTTGAGCCGTACGCACAGCTGCTTATCTGGGGTCGCATGAACATAATCCGCGCCGAGCTCGCTCCGGAGTTCAGGGACGAAGCTGTGGTTTGTTGGCCATGGACGGCGCCGGGGTCTCCACTTTTCTCACTGCATTGAAGACGGCCGAACAGCAAGGAGCGTTTGCACTCGAGCGCGACGGGATGACGCATCAGTTCGTCATACAAGACGGCTCAGCGGATGTTGAGTTGCGCGATGCTCGCGTGGTGTGGCGCCTCGACCAGGCCAAAGCAGCCGAAATCGTCGATGATCTGGCAGTGCTGAACGACAACGACGGCCCGGGCCACGACTACGTCGACATCTCCTCGCCAACGAATACCCTTGTTCTTTCGCGCGACGAGTATGTGCGCGTCGTCCCGCCGCAATCACCGCGACCGTAGGGCCCGGTGGACCCGAGAACCGAATTCCGCGCGACCTGTCGTCTCCCGGCGTGATTCAGCGCGGAAGTGGGCTATTCCGAGAACGATTGGTTGGGCAGTTGACTAAACAGAACGACAACGGATTCGTCGTGCACTACGCCTCTGATATCGACGGCGATCGCTACGCCATCATTGAATCGGAAGACGCCGACATGTCGGGATGGCGAATCGAAGTCGCGCCCGATGAGGCCTGGTATGCCAATGCTTTCGGTGGGGACGGCGCCGTGCCGAGCGTCCTCAAGCCTCGCATCGAAGAGTTCACCAGAGACTATTTCCTGGTTCCGGACGGGCCGCAATTGGAACGGTCTCGGTTTCGGAGAAGTGGGTCACCCATGGTCGGCGATGGTGAACCACAGCGAGCGCATCGTCCGTTGGATACCGCCCGATGGAGAGGCTGAGTAACGGGAGCTGTTCGCGAACGGAGTCTGGCCCGATCGCGCTAAGCGATGAGATCGTCACCGTTGCTGCGCGGTCAAGTGCGCTCCCTGCTGAACCGGCTCCGCGAACAGGTGCAGATGAGCCGGAAAGCGGCGATATGTCGTACCTGCGTGCGACGATCGGATTGTGAACGGATACGACATCATCGGCGATGTGCACGGTTGCGCGACTGTCCTCGACGATTTGCTGGTCAAGCTCGGCTACCGACCCGACGACCGGACCGGCGTCTACCGGCATCCCGCCCGTCGCGCGGTGTTCGTGGGCGACCTTGTCGATCGGGGGCCGGACCAGCGTCGCGTGCTCGAACTCGTCAAGCCGATGGTGGACGACGGAAGCGCCTACATCGTGATGGGCAACCACGAGTTCAACGCCATCGGCTATGCCACGGAAGATCCGCGCACAGCTGGTGTCTACCTACGCGAGCACAGTGAGAAGAACACCAAGCAACATCGGGCATTCCTCGCTCAGCTCGGCGACGCCGAGCGCGCTCACTACGTCGAGTGGTTCCAGACACTGCCGCTGTGGCTGGACCTGGGCGACATTCGCGTCGTGCACGCGTGCTGGCATCCTCAGTCGATCGAAATCGTTGAGCGCGAACTCGGTTCGAACCGATTCAGCTCCGCGTCTCAGTTCGCCAGGGCATCGACAAGAGGCAACCCGCTTCATGACGCGGTCGAAGTGCTTCTGAAGGGACCCGAGATCGATCTGACCAAGCATGGCCAGCCACCGTTCATAGATTGGGGTGGCGACCTGCGCAACGAGGCACGCGTGCGCTGGTGGGACGACTCCGCCGCGTCACTGCGTGACATCGCCGAGTTGGGCGGCGACTTCACCACGGAGGACGGCGACCCGTATCCAGCGCTGCCCGAAACAGCTGTGCCCGAGGACTATCGGTCCTTCGTGTACACCGACGACGTGCCGGTGTTCTACGGGCATTACTGGCGCGACGGATCGCCGACGCACCGACAGGACTGGACGGGGCGCACCGCATGCGTCGATTTCAGCGCCGCCAAGCCAGGCGGTGTGCTGGTGGCTTACCGCTGGTCGGGCGAATCCGAGATACGTGCGGAGAACTACGTGCGACAGCGATAGGGACTTGACGATCAGATGGGGGTTACGAGATGAGTCATCGTTTTGCGGTGTTTCCCGCTGGTGCAGTCGACTCGATCGAAGCGGCGAACGACCTGGTGGTGACGATGTGCATCGAAAGCGTGGGTGAGCCACCGTCGTCCGTCGTGGAGTTGGTGGATGCACTGATCGAGTGCGGTGAAGAGGTCTGCTGGGTCGAGCGTCCGGCGGACTCCCGCGGCGTGATCGTCGAAACAAAGCAGCCGGAGGACGGCCTGCTGAATTACCTGCTGTCGGAAACCATGGACCGTGGTCTCGCCGTTTACGATCTCGAACTGTTCCGCCTCTACGATCCACGCGGACGCGTAGACATCGACGTCAAGATTCAAAGTGATGTCGCATTGCCTTACCTGACACCGACGCTGTTGCGGGACCTCGTCCTGCGACCAACCTGGCCTCGGCCTGACGACCCCTTCTTCATCGTCGAACGAGGCGAGGAACTGTACGTCCAGGTCTATCGCGGAGAGGACGGCTCCTACACGCTCGAGCACCGCGACGGTGGGGCCGACGCTCACTTCAGGTACTGCTCGACCGAGATCTCGCTGCTCGCAGATGTGATGTGGGCGTGGGTAATTGAAGATTCGCGATGGCGCACCGCCGTGGCGTGGACGCCGTTGCAGATAGCCGAAACGGATGACCAGGATTTGTGGCGGCCAACCGCCGGGTCCTTGCATATCGCCGAAAACTCCGACCTGGAGCTGACTTTCGACGATACCGACGGCGAACCATTCCTGGCCTATCATGCCGGCAACCCGGACAACGAGAAGGACGCCGATGGTCGACTGATTCCGCTCGGCTGGGTACTACACGTGTCGGACGAGGAAGAGATAGCGACAGGCGTCCTGGGGTTCGACGATGTCGAGGAAGCGGCGGCCAAAGCCAAGGACCACCTGGGCCCGCCCGCCACGAAGGCGCCGCGTCATATCAGTCTTCGCAGCGAGCATCGAGACGACGGCAGTTGGCTCAACCTGGACGCCACTCTGGGCGACGACGGATCGCTTCATATCAACGGGCAAGACTTCGGCCCGGTGACTCGGATGATCAGCTCGGACGGCGAGTACGAGTACTTCTACACGATCGCCGCCGAGAACGTGCCGGCTCTGGTCATCGCGCTGGGCGGAGAACCGGGGACGGACATCATCGATCTACTGGCACAGCGCTATCGCGGCGACGCCTCGTACCAGCTCGAGCGCGAAATTCGTTCCAGTGGAATCGATTACCAGTTCACCAACTATTCCTGAGAGCGGTAGGCCAATGACGAGTATCGAGACCGTTCACATCGCCGAAGGTCGGCCTTGGAAGGACGCGTTGATCGGCGCCCTGGAGCCCCGGTCGCCGTATCGAGCCTGGCACGCCTCGACGGACATCGCCAGCGGCGAACCGGTGATCGGAGTCCTCGACACGGACCCGCCAGCGCTGCTCGCGGCCGTCGGCATCGTCGGACTGGACGGCGACGTCGGTCAAGCGCTCGGCAGGATTGACGATCTCGATCGCAGCGGCCTGCTCGAACTCGGCACATTGAACGCGGTGGGAGACTTCACCGTCCGTCCAGGAGCCCGCACGGTCTATTACCGCGACTCGTATGAAGCTTTCGTGGACACGCTCGACGGCTACCGCTGGCGGGTTAGTGAGTCGCTGTTCGGTGCGACTTCGCTTGCCGCTGCTCGCATCTTGCTCCATTCCGGCGGCAGCTGCGCGGGCTGTGGACAGCGAATCGATCTAACCGGAGAGGATGCGCGCGACCGTGTGCACCTCCACACCGTGGCGCCTCGCCTGTCAGAGGCTCCCGCAGACTGGCCTGCCGCTTTGTGCGATTCGTGCCATGACCGCATGCGCCGAGACGGGTTCACCAGTTTCGTTGACTTGCGGTTCGCGCTGAACCCGCGCTGTCCATCTTGTTCTGCTCAACGCACGATGTCGACGATGTACGGGATGCCGGCCGGGCCGGTCGAACAACCGTGGATCGCGGCGATGGGCTGCTGCGTTCAGCCGTGGGAATGGTGCTGCGCCGAATGCGGCCACGAGTGGTGACTTCGCGTTAAGTGTTGCGACGAGAGCAGTTGGGCGCCCTCTAGGCACGTATTTGGTGCCGTGCGTGGGCGCGGTACTGACAACAGCCGCGAATCGGTCGCGCCTGCCCGCGGTGGCAACTTGCCCAATCGGAGGCTACTGCCGGTTCCATGAGAGCGTCACTGCTGCGGAACCTCCACGTCAGACATCAGCACCCGGACGCCACCGGTGGCGAGCCGTCCCAAGGCTTCGAAGAACGCGCCGGCTTCCGGCGTGCTGACGGCGGCGACCGCGGCGTCGTAGTCGGGGTAGTAGAGGTCGATCATGCGATACGCCGGCGTCGGGCTGCCGTCTTCCTTCGGCCATACCTTCGACGCCTCGAAGCGGATATGGCCTGGGATGCGCTGGGCGGCTTCCAACTGCTCCGAGCCGTAGGCGCCTTCGAACGCCTCGGGATCGGTCGGGTTGTCGTAGATGACAGTGATCTTCGTTTCGGACATCGCATACCTCCGCTCACACAGCAATACCCCGGGCGAGTTCGACACTAATGTCTCGAAATAGACCCCGCACGAACTGAGTTCGTACAGTGGACCGAGCTCGCACCGAAAGAGGCGTTTACCATGACCGCAGCCTTGCCTGAGAACTCGCTGGAACTGCGCTCGACGGTGACCTCGAAGGGCACAGTGGAGCTTTTGCTGGTGGAAGTTCCTGTCCCTGTACCGGCCGCGAACGAGGTGTTGGTTCGCGTGGAGGCCTCTCCGATCAACCCGTCGGACCTCGGTCTTCTCACCGCAGGAGCGGACATGTCGGCCGCTACGGTGACGGGAACAGCCGACCGTCCCGTCGTCACGGCACCTCTGGGCGATGGCGCGGTGGCGGGTCTGACGGCGCGACTCGACCAACCGCTGCCCGTCGGGAACGAAGGCGCGGGGACCGTCGTGGCCGCGGGCGAATCGCCGGCTGCGCAGGCTCTGCTCGGCAAGACAGTGGGCATCGCGGGTGGTGCGATGTACTCGCAGTACCGGGCGGTCGACGCCGGGGCTTGCCTCGTCTTGCCGCCGGGCGCGACGGCCAAGGATGGCGCGTCGTCGTTCGTCAACCCGTTGACGGCCCTCGGGATGGTGGAAACCATGCGCCGCGAAGGACATTCGGGGCTGGTGCACACCGCGGCGGCGTCGAACCTAGGCCAGATGCTCGTCAAGCTATGTCTCGCCGACGGCGTGCCGCTCGTCAACATCGTCCGCAAGCCTGAACAGGAAGAGCTGCTGCGTTCGCTCGGCGCCGTCCACGTCTGCAACACCGCCTCGTCGACATTCGAGGCAGACCTGGTGGAGGCGCTCAAGGCGACGTCGGCGACGCTCGCGTTCGACGCGACAGGCGGCGGAACCCTGGTGAGCCAGATACTCAACGCCATGGAGGAGGCGGCCAACGCGACCGCGGGTGCCTACTCCCGGTACGGCTCGACGGTCCACAAGCAGGCGTACATCTACGGCGGGCTCGACACCGGTCCGACGATTCTGACCAGAAACTTCGGCATGGCGTGGGGGCTGGGTGGATGGCTGCTCACGTACTTCCTCATGAACGCCGGCGCCGAGACCGTCGGTCGGCTGCGCGCTCGGGTGGCTGCCGAGCTGACGACGACATTCGCGAGTACATACACCCGTGAGGTCTCCCTCGCCGGCATGCTGCAGCCGGATGCGTTCAACGCCTACGTCAAGCGCGCGACGGGGGAGAAGTTCCTCGTGACCCCGCAGGCGTTGCCGTAGACCGGTGGCCGCGCGGTGAAGGCGATGAGCGGCGAGGGCGTCCCCGCCACACGTCCGGTCACGCTGACAGGTGCCGATGGCGTCGTGCGGTGTGGCTGGGTCACCGAGGTCGGCGACGGGCTGACCGACTACCACGACCGAGAGTGGGGCACGCCCGTCCACGACGACGCGGCGGTGTTTCGGACGTTGGCGTTGACGTATTTCGAGAACGGGCTGTCCTGGTCGCTCGTCTTCCGTAAGCGCGATGCGTTGTGTCGTGCCTTCGCCGATTTCGAACCGGCCGCCGTGGCGGCGATGACCGACCGCGACGTCGACCTGCTGATGCGCAACGCGGAGATCATCCGGCATCGCGGCAAAATCAAGGCGACCGTGCACAATGCACGCCTGCTGCGCAGCTTCTCGCTCGCTGACGTCGCTTGGCGGTACCGACCGCGACGACGACATCCGCTTCGGCAGTGGAGCGATGGCAGGTCGCAGACCGCGGAGTCTGAGCAACTCGCAACTGACCTGCGGCGCAGAGGTTTCCGGTTCGTCGGGCCTCGGGTGGCCCATTCGTTCATGCAGGCTGCTGGCATCGAGAACGGGCACTTCGACGGCTGCTTTCGCGCCGTTGTTGACGCTTGATGGTCAACCATGGCGCGACGAGTGCTACGCCTCGGAGTCCGGCGGCGTCACTACCTCTATCTCGTCGGCTTGCGGCCACGTTGTCGGTGGGGCGTCACTCACCCACGCATACTCCGTCGGCGATCCAGATGATCACTTCGCCGTGGTAGGCCGTGCTGTGCGCCGTCGAGATCAGCGAGAAGCGGTCGACCAGAGTCCGCGTGCGACAATATCGATCGGATGACTGCGGCCTCGTCGGACGACACTGACCGCCAACTTCTTTCGTCGGTCACGACAGCGCAGCTGACGGGTGCACTTCGACAGGATAGCCGCGCCGCAGTGCCTCTATCGACAACGCCGGCGTTACTACTTCCGCCGCATCAATTCCAGCATCGTCGATCGCGAATGCATCGACGTAACCCGCTGGCGTCCATCGATGAAGATATCCGCGCCACATCAAGCGGAAGTCGTTGTCCGAAAAGGTTACGAAGACACCGTCAGGCACGTCCGCCAGCGCAGTCGTAGTCCGCGGCGCCCGCCGCGACCGGCTGAGCCGTCGGTCGAGATCCCTTGGACCATCCAGCGGTTGCTCGCCGCCCGCGTCCACCGCCGCCATAAATCTCCGGTACTGCGGACGCCGACATTCCCCACACGGACGATGCCCGGCCGCAAGGGCGACGGCCTCGTCCAAAAAGAACAGTTCGGTGTACGTGCCAGGGGTCATCACTGTGCGTCGACGCCCCCTGAACTGGAGCCGACAGATCAGCCACATCGCGTTGCGCGACGTCCGGACGATCCGTTTGTGGTCGTCGTGCAAAATGCCCCGATTGCCCATGAAGGTGCCGCGGGCCGGGGTAGCGATGATCTCGCCACCCGGCGTCACCCGATTCTGCAGGGGCACCAAGCCACGGTAACCACCCGTTCTGACATCGCGCTCAGCGCGCGACGCGATAGCGGAGATGAGCCACCCCAGGAGCCTCCAACACCCGAACCAGCTCCATCTTCGGCACGCCCGGCTCGAAGCCGTCGAACAGGCGCTCACCCGAGCCGAGGATCACCGCCGACACCTGCAGGTCTATCTCGTCGACCAGGCCCGCCTGAATTGCCTGGCGAGCGCACGACGCGCCACCGGCGATCGAGATGTCCTTCCCGCCGGCGGCCGCCTCAGCCTGTGCATAGGCGGACTCGATGCCGTCGGTGACAAAGTGGAACGTTGTCCCGCCCTTCATTTCGATGGGGTCGTGCGGGTAGTGCGTGAGCACGAAGACGGGGCAGTGGTACGGCGGAGTGTCGCCCCACCAGCCTCGGCAGTCCGAGTCGCCCCATTCACCCCGAATAGGGCCATACATGTTGCGGCCCATGATGGTTGCGCCCATGTCGTCCAGCATCTCGGACACGACCTGTTGGTTGATTGGGTGGTCTTTGTTGGGGCCGATGTGCCAGTCGTGCACCGCGAGGCCGCCCACACCGAGGGGATTGTGTTCGCTTTGATTGGGGCCCGCGACGTAGCCGTCCGCGGAGATCGACATCGAGAGATTGGTTCGCGCCATGTGGATAAGACTGCTCCGGCGCGGAGAACTCATCGCATCGACCCGCCTCGCGCCGTTATTCCGCGATATCCGGGCTGGCAAGGCGCAGCCTCCGGTACCGGGTCGTGCGGATCGCTTTGGGGGTGTCCGCGCGGACGTCGAAACCGACAAGGACTCCCCGCCCGAGCCGTCATGGGGACGACATTGCCACCACAAACCCAGAGCCTGCGGCCACACTTCGCGGCGTTCCGACGCGGACATACAGCTGCACGTCATCGGCCTGACGCTGAGCAAGAAGGGATCTTCCCCGGCGGGCGCCTGCCGACAGTCCCGATGTCGAGGGGCACGCCACGAGCGCCGGATACACCGTCAGCCGGATCCAACGGATAGGGCCGTACTACGCCAGAACGCTCGACATGTGGGCAGCCGTGCTGGAGGCGCACGGCGACGAGGCGATCGCGATTCAGTCGGAAGAGATGTTCCGCGACCGCTACACCGATCTGTGCCAGTTCACCCGGTATGAAGTTTAAATCCGGGCCACCGCAACACTATTCGCAAGGCTACCTCTGGCCTCGGCGCCGAGGTCGGAACGCGTCTTTGAGCTTCTCGCCCGCGTCCTTCAGGTGAGACGCCCGCTCATCAGCGCGCCCCTGGGCCTTCAACTCGGGGTCGTTTGTTGCGTGTCCCATTGCTGCCTTGGCCTTGCCCGCGACCTGCTGCAACTTGTTCCTCGCTTTGTCGGCACCGCTCATCGCGACCGTCCTTTCATCCCGCTTCTTCGGCGAAGCACCACCACTAGCCGATTACCCGATTTCTGCTTCAGACAGTCACGCCGGCTTCGGTCTCGCGAAGACCCCGCACCGCCTCCGTCGCAACTGATTCCGCGCGGAGTTATCCCCAGGCGCGTATTCCTCCCCAGGTTGTTTGACTAGGCAAGGTGAATCGGGGCGATGTGTCTTATGCCGTGGTGATGATGGGGTCATGTCTTCGACATCGGTGTCTGCGGTGGGCACCACCAGTGATCGTCTCGAAGTGCTGTTCGACGAACTCGCCGAGTTGGCGGGGCAGCGCAATGTGATTGACGGGCGCATTGTGGAGATCGCTGCGCAGATCGAGCGGGACAACCTGTGGGGTGCGACCGGGGCGCGGTCGGTGGCGGCGTTGATGGCCTGGCGGTTGGGATTGTCGTCGACGACCGCGCACACCATCACCACGATCGCGGATCGGTTGGAGGAGTTTCCCCGCTGTACGCAAGCGATGCGCGAGGGCCGGTTGTCGTTGGATCAGGTCGGGGTGATCGCTTCTCGCGCGGGCGAGGAATCGGATGAGCACTACGCCGAACTGGCGGCGGTGGCGACGGTGAGCCAGTTGCGCACCGCAGTCAAACTGGAGCCGCGCCCGGATCCGGATCCCAAGCCGCAGCCGCAGGCGTCGTTCAGCAAGACTTCTGACGAGCAGTGCACGAAGTATCGGATCACGCTGCCGATTGATCAGGCGGCGACGTTTGATGCGGCGTTGGCGTCACACCGGGATGCGTTGTTCGCCGAGTACACCGCTGGTCAGCCGTTGCCGACGGCCCCGGCGGCGTTCATGCGGCTGGTCGAATCTGGTTGGGATGCCGAGGCGGTGCGGCGCCCGCAGGGTCAACGCACCACCGTGGTGGTGCATGTGGATCTCGAGGCGCGCATCGCCAACCTGCACCTGGGGCCGCTGCTCTCCGACGCCGACCGCCAATACCTCACCTGCGATGCCACCTGCGAGGTGTGGTTCCAACGCTGCGGGCGGGTGATCGGCGCCGGACGCACCACCCGCACCATCAACCGAAGACTGCGGCGCGCGCTGGAACACCGCCACCCCACGTGTGCGGTACCCGGGTGTGAGGCGACGCGAGGGTTGCATGCCCACCACATCATCCACTGGGAAGACGGCGGCCTGACCGAGCTGGACAACCTGGTGCTGGTCTGCCCGTATCACCACCGCATGCATCACAAAGGTGAGATCACCATCACCGGGCCCGCCGACACCCTCGTCGTCACCGACAGCGACGGCAACCCACTGACCTCGGCATCACTGGCCCGCCCACCCAACGGCCCACCGCCCGACGT
>NZ_LZHZ01000002.1 GCF_001667505.1 Mycobacterium sp. ACS1612 | reverse complement strand
GGGAAAAAAAGGGGCGGCAAAAAACAACAAACAAAAACCACCAAACACACTATTGAGTTCTCAAACAACACACCCGCGCTGCAGGCAACCCCGCCACTATACTGCATGTGGACAGAGACGTCAAACCCCGTCCGCCAGTCCTAATGGCCTGGGGCCGTGGGCTTCTCGATAAACAATACGCCCTTTCGCCCCACGCGCCAAAACGGGGTCCGCCAACCGGCGAGCAGCTACGCGACTCGCTCTATTTCGGCGCCCAGACTGACGAGTTGCTCCACGAACAGCGGGTAGCCGCGGTCGATGTGGAACACGTCGTGGACCTCGGTGTCGCCGTCGGCGACCAGCCCGGCCAGCACCAGCCCGGCGCCGGCCCGGATGTCCGACGACCACACCGGGGCGCTGGACAGCTGGGGGATTCCCCGCACCACCGCATGGTGGCCGTCGGTGCGGGCGTCCGCGCCCAGCCGGATCATCTCCTCGACGAATCGGAACCGCGCCTCGAAGACGTTTTCGGTGATCATCGACGTGCCGTCGGCGATCGAGGCAAGGCCGATCGCCATCGGCTGCAGGTCGGTCGGGAAGCCCGGGAACGGCAGGGTGGCGACGTTCACCGCCTTCGGCCGCTCGTACTGCACCACCCGGAAGCCGTCGTCGGTCTGGGTGACGGTTGCTCCGGCATCGTGGAGCTTGTGCAGCACCAACTGGAGGTGCTGCGGGTCGACACCGGTCACCGAGATGTCGCCCCGCGTCATCGCAGCAGCAATCCCCCACGTGGCCGCGACGATGCGGTCGCCGATCACCCGGTGCTCGGTCGGATACAGCCGGTCCACGCCGGTGATGACCATCGTCGGCGTTCCCGCCCCGGAGATCTGGGCGCCCATTTGATTGAGCATCGTGCACAGATCGACGACGTCGGGTTCGCGCGCCGCGTTGTGAATCGTCGTGACGCCCTCGGCGACGACGGCGGCCATGAGGATGTTCTCCGTCGCGCCGACAGACGGAAACTCCAGCTGGATCTCGGCGCCCCGCAGGTGCTCGGCCTCGGCGACGACGCAGCCGTGCTCGATGTTGCACCGCGCCCCCAACTGACGCAGGCCCGCCTGATGCATATCCAGCGGACGGGACCCGATCGCATCACCGCCGGGCAGTGCCACCTTGGCCCGCTTGCACCGCCCGACCAACGGTCCCAGCACGCACACCGATGCGCGGAATTGGCGGACCGCGGCGAAATCCGCGTCGTACTTCGGTTCGTCCGGCGAGGTGATCCGCACAACGTCACCATGGAGTTCGACAGTTGCGCCCAGGCCGCGGAGAACCTCCGCCATCAGCGGCACGTCCAAGATGTCAGGACAGTTCGTGATCGTGCTGGTCCCCTCGGCCAGCAACGACGCCGCCATCAGCTTCAAGACGCTGTTTTTGGCCCCCCCGACAGCAACTTCGCCCGATAACCGGTTTCCGCCGGTCACCACGAATCGCTCGCTCACGCGGGTTAGTGTAAACAGCGCTGCGGGACGGTGTCAGTTTCCAGACCGTCGTGCCCGGTACCGTTTGACCATGGCAGTTCACCTGACCCGCATATACACCCGGACCGGCGACGACGGGACCACCGGCCTGAGCGATTTCAGCAGGGTCTCAAAGAATGACGCACGACTGGCCGCATACGCCGATTGCGATGAGACAAATGCCGCGATTGGTGTTGCGATCGCATTGGGAAACCCCAGTGAACAAATTCGCAAGGTGCTGCTGCAGATTCAGAATGACCTCTTCGACGCGGGCGCTGACCTATCCACGCCAGTGGTCGAGAATCCGGAACATCCGCCGCTGCGGATCGCTCAGAGCTACATCGACCGGCTGGAATCCTGGTGCGACGAGTTCAACGAACCGCTGCCCGCCCTGAATTCGTTTGTGCTGCCCGGAGGTACACCGCTATCCGCGTTGCTGCACGTGGCGCGCACTGTGGCGCGCAGGGCCGAGCGGTCGGCATGGCATGCCGTGGACACGCATCAGAACTCGGTCAGCGTGCTGCCCGCGAAATACCTCAACAGGCTGTCGGATCTGCTGTTCATCCTGTCGCGGGTGGCCAACCCCGACGGCGACGTGCTGTGGCAACCCGGCGGTCCCGCAAGGTAATTCCCGCGGGTCGGTACGCTCCTGCCCGCCGGACGACTTAAAACGTCCGGCGTCGGGCACGCGGTGACGGCCGCGACTCGAGCCAGGACAGAAACGCCGTCAGCGCACCACGATCCAGCGCGACCTCATATCCACGACGGCGATCCGGATGGGTGTCACGCAGTTCCAGCACGACGATTTCGGCTGTCATGATGTCGAACTCGTCGCCGCGCGGCGACCGCCGCGCCACGATCTCGAGCCCTCGACGGCTCAACCTGCGGTCGGGCCACCAGCGCAAACTCGACAGCCGGTAAAAGCTGGCCTCCCCACCCTGATAGCGCATTACGCCGTGGCGCCAGCCATGTCCGCCCACCGCCGGGACGTCGCGCAGGATCGCGGCCGTACCGCCGACCTGCCGCAACTTCCAGAGCCGATAACTCAGCGCGACCGAAACACACAGCAGTACGCCGACCAGCGCGACCATCAACAACATGGACGCGCTCATCGTCGTACCTAGTCGAGCTGACCCAGGGCGCGCAGCCGGGCCCGGCCCTTGGCGGCGGTCGCTGGATCGTCGGACTCGGCGTCGCGCTGCGCGGCGGCTTCGTCGATCTCCGAATCGAATTCAGCGCTCTCCGCGAGGACGGTCACGCCGTGTTCGGTGACCGACAGGAAACCGCCGTCGACCGCGATCCGAAGATCGTCCTCGCCTTCCCGTTCGACGCGGACCATCGCGTCGTCCACCAACTGGGCGACCAACGGGATGTGGTTGGGCAGGATGCCGATCTCACCCGACGTGGTGCGGGTGAACAGGAAGGTGCCCTCCCCCGACCAGATCTTGCGGTCGACTGCGACGATGTCGATGTTCAGTTCGGCCATCTCACATCACCTTTCGGTGCAGGCAAAACCTAGGCATCCTTCTTCTCGCCCTCGTCCGAATCCGCGGGAGCGCTGCCACTGTCCTCCAGCTTCACGCCGAAGCCTTCGGCCTTCTTCGCCAGGTCCTCCAAACCACCGATCAGGAAGAACGCCTGCTCGGGCACGTGGTCGAATTCTCCCTTGGTGAGTCGGTCGAACGCCTCGATGGTCTCCTTGACCGGAACCGTCGAACCCGGCTGGCCGGTGAACTGCTCGGCCGCCATCATGTTCTGGCTCAGGAAGCGCTCGATACGACGCGCCCGGTTCACCAGCTGCTTGTCCTCTTCGGACAGCTCGTCGATACCGAGGATCGCGATGATGTCCTGAAGGTCCTTGTAGCGCTGCAGGATTCGGATGACTTCCTGGGCGACGCGGTAGTGCTCGTCGCCGACGACCGCAGGGTCGAGGATGGTCGAGCTCGAGGCCAGCGGGTCCACCGCCGGGAAGATGCCCTTGGAGAACACCGCGCGCGAAAGCTCGGTGGTCGCATCGAGGTGAGCGAACGTGGTCGCGGGCGCCGGGTCGGTGTAGTCGTCGGCGGGCACGTACACGGCCTGCATCGAGGTGATGGAGCGGCCACGGGTCGAGGTGATGCGCTCCTGCAGCTCACCCATCTCGTCGGCCAGCGTCGGCTGGTAACCCACCGCCGACGGCATACGGCCGAGCAGTGTCGACACCTCGGAGCCGGCCTGCGTGAACCGGAAGATGTTGTCGATGAACAGAAGCACGTCCTGGCCCTGCTCGTCGCGGAAGAATTCCGCCATCGTCAGCGCCGACAGCGCAACCCGCATACGGGTGCCCGGCGGCTCATCCATCTGACCGAACACCAGCGCGGTGTCCTTGAGCACGTCCGCGTCGGCAAGTTCGACCCACAGGTCGTTGCCCTCACGGGTGCGCTCACCCACACCGGCGAACACCGAAGTACCGCCGAAGTTGCGGGCAATACGGTTGATCATCTCCTGGATCAACACGGTCTTGCCCACGCCGGCGCCGCCAAACAGTGCGATCTTGCCGCCACGCACGTACGGGGTCAGCAGGTCGACCACCTTGAGGCCCGTCTCGAGCATCTCGGTGCGGGGTTCGAGCTCGTCGAAGGCCGGCGGCTTGCGGTGGATCGGCCAGCGGTCGAAATCTTTTCCGTATTCCTTATCGTCCAGGCACGCGCCGAGCGCGTTCCAGACGTGGCCCTTCACGCCGTCGCCCACAGGCACCGAGATCGAGGCGCCGGTGTCGACCACGTCGACGCCGCGGACCAGACCGTCGGTCGGCTGCAGCGAGATGCAGCGCACCAAGTTGTCGCCGAGATGCTGCGCCACCTCGAGGGTCAGCGTCTTGGCGAGCTCCTCGAATGCCACCTCGGCGTGCAGCGCGTTGAAGAGTTCCGGCACTGAGCCGCGAGGGAATTCAACGTCGACGACCGGGCCCGTCACCCGGACCACCCGGCCATTGGTGTCTTTGTTATTTGCCTTTTCGGTCTTTTCGGCGGTAGCAGTCATTTCTTCTTCTCTCTACGGGGCTAACGTCCGGCGGCGTCGGCCAGCGCATTCGCGCCGCCGACGATCTCGCTTATTTCTTGGGTGATCTGGGCCTGCCGCTCGCGGTTGGCCTCGAGGGTGAGCGCCTTGATCAGGTCGTCGGCGTTGTCGGTGGCTGACTTCATCGCCCGCTGGCGCGACGCCAGCTCCGACGCAGCCGACTCGAGCAGCGCGGCGTAGACGCGGGTGGCCAGGTATCGCGGCAGCAACGCATCGAAAAGCGTTGTCGCGTCGGGCTCGAACGAGTACAGGGTGCGAGGACCCGTGTCCTCCTCGACGTATTCGACCACCATCGGCGCAATGCGATGCGCGACCGCGTTCTGCGACATCATCGACTTGAACTCGGTGGAGACGATGTGCAACTCATCCAGTCCGAGGATGCCGTCAGGTCCCGGGTCGTCGCCGTGGTCGTCGGCGCCGGCCATGAACGCGTCGACCAACGTCGAAGCGATCTCCTGAGCGTTCTCATAGGTCGGCTGCTCAGAGAAGCCGTTCCACGAGTCGGTGATCTTCCAATTGCGGAACCGGTAGTAGTTCAACGCTTTTCGCCCGACGGTGTAGACGATTGGCGTCTTGCCCTCCTGGCGGATCAGCGAGAACAGCTCCTCGGCGCGCCGGAACACGTTCGAGTTGTACCCGCCACAGAGCCCGCGGTCCGACGAAACAACCAGCACACCGGCCCGCTTCGGGTCATCGCGCTCGACCAGCAGCGGATGATCGAGCGCCGCCTCATTGCCAAGGTTCGTCAGCATCGCGGTGATCTCGAAGGCGTACGGCCGCGCCGCCTGGAGGCGGTTCTGTGCCCTGCCGATGCGCGACGTCGCGATCAGCTCCTGAGCCTTGGTGATCTTCTTGATCGACCCGGCTGAGCGGATGCGCCCGCGCAACTCGCGAAGTGTGGCTGCCATGACTGCTTACTTCTTCTTCGGTGCCGGCTTGCGAACCTTCACCGATTCCTTTTCGAGGTCGGCCTCATCCAGCGCTTCGACGTGCTCGTCGGGAACGACGGAGCTGCCGTCCGAGGCCGCGAAGCCCTTCTTGAACTGGTTGATCACCTCGACCAGCTTGTCGCTGAGCTCATCGCCGAGCTTGCCCGATTCGCGGATCTGCTTGAGGATTTCGCCTTCCGACGCCCGCACGTGGTCGAGGAATTCGGCCTCGAACCGGCCGACGTCCTCGACGGGCACGGAGTCGAGGTGCCCCTCCGTGCCGAGGAAGATCGAAACGACCTGTTCCTCGACCGCCAGCGGCTGGTACTGCGGCTGCTTGAGCAGCTCGACCAGCCGGGCGCCACGCTCCAGCTGCGCCTTCGACGTCGCGTCCAGGTCAGAGGCGAACGCGGCGAACGATTCCAGCTCGCGATACTGCGAAAGGTCCAGTCGCAGTGAGCCCGCCACCTCTTTCATGGCCTTGATCTGTGCGGCGCCACCGACGCGGGACACCGACACGCCGACGTTGATAGCCGGGCGCACACCCTGGTTGAACAGATCGGATTCCAGGAAGCACTGGCCGTCGGTGATCGAGATGACGTTCGTCGGAATGTATGCCGAGATGTCGTTGGCCTTGGTCTCGATGATCGGCAGGCCGGTCATCGAGCCCCCGCCGAGCTCATCGGAGAGCTTCGCGCAACGCTCCAGGAGCCGCGAGTGCAGGTAGAACACGTCGCCCGGGTATGCCTCGCGGCCCGGCGGGCGACGCAGCAGCAGTGAGATCGCGCGGTAGGCCTCGGCCTGCTTCGACAGATCGTCGAACACGATCAGCACGTGCTTGCCGTTGTACATCCAGTGCTGCGCAATCGCCGAACCGGTATACGGCGCAAGCCATTTGAAGCCGGCGGAGTCCGAAGCCGGCGCAGCGACGATGGTGGTGTACTCCATCGCACCGCCCTCTTCCAGGGCGCGTGCCACCGAGGCGATGGTGGTGCCCTTCTGGCCGATGGCCACGTAGACGCAGCGGACCTGCTTCTTCTCGTCGCCGGACTCCCAGTTCTGCCGCTGGTTGAGGATGGTGTCCACGCACACCGCGGTCTTGCCGGTCTTGCGGTCACCGATGATCAGCTGGCGCTGGCCGCGACCGATCGGGGTCATCGCGTCGATGGCCTTGATACCGGTCTGCAGCGGCTCGCTCACGCCTTGGCGCTGCACCACCGACGGCGCCTGAATCTCCAGGGCGCGACGGGTTTCCGGCTCAATGTCGCCCTTACCGTCGATAGGCTGACCGAGCGGGTTGACGACGCGACCGAGGAACTTGTCACCGACTGGCACCGACAGCACCTCGCCGGTGCGCTTGACCTGCTGACCCTCTTCGATCTTCTCGAAGTCGCCGAGGATGACGGCGCCGACGCTGTGCTCGTCGAGGTTCAGCGCCACACCCAGCACGCCGCCGGGGAACTCCAGCAGCTCCTGGGTCATCACGGAGGGCAGGCCCTCGACGTGTGCGATACCGTCGCCCGCGTCGATGACCGTACCGATCTCCTCGCGGGCGGTGTCGGCGGTGAAACTCGAGACGTAATCCTCGATCGCACCCTGGATGTCGTCAGCGGAGATGGTCAACTCTGCCATGATTCGTCTTCCTGCTCTTACGGTGTGGGGTCTTGTCGTTCGTTGTCGGTCAGTCGGGCAGCTTGGTTTCTGCGGCCGCGAGTTTCGATGCCAGGGTGCCGTCGATCACCTCGTCGCCGACGGCGATGTTCAGCCCGCCGAGCAGATCGGGGTTGATGTGCAACTGCACTGAAACCGGGTGGCCGTAGATGCGGGTCAGCACTTCTGTCAGCCGGGTCCGCTGCGCGTCACTGAGGCTGGCGGCGGCACTGACGTGGGCGACCACCTCGCCCCTGCGGGCCACCGCGAGCTCAGCCAGATCCAGCACGGCCTCGTCGGCGCGCTCACCGCGGAGCAACTCGATGGTCTGCGAAAGCAGTTGAACCGTGGTGTCATTCACGCCGGAGCCGCTGCCGAGAACGTCTCGGACCAGCTTGACCCGGCCCTCGGCGGGCGCGCTGTAGTCGCTCAGCAGAGTGGCCAGCCGCGGCTCGCCGTCCAGAATGCGGCTGAACCGGAAGAGCTGTTCCTCGACGTCACCCGCTGCGTCCTCGCGTTCGGCGCGGACCAGCAGTGCCAACCGCGCGACATGCTCGACGGCGTCGACCAGGTTGGCGTCGGACGACCAGCGCCCCGATACCGCGGCCTTCAGGATCTCGAGCGCGGTATCGCCGATCTTGCCGTCGAACAGCGCGTCGACCAGGCCCAGCTTGGCCGACGGATTGTCGGCCGGGTCGGCGAGATGACGCGTCAGGATCGACTCACTCGCCAGCAGCTTCGCCACGGACGCCAAATCCTCGGCCACCGAAGACAACTGGTCGGCGCCGAGGTCGGCGGTCAACTCGTCGAACTTGTCGACCAGCGCCGCCAGCGACTCCCGGCTTGCCGACCGTAGTCGCGCCGTCGCACGGTCTTCGATGACCGCTTCCGACGGGGCCATCGCGTCGAGTTCGTCGATGAACCGGTCAACTGTTGCCGCTTGCGCATCGGCGTCCGCGACGTGTTCCCTGACCAGCTCGCCTGCGCGTCGAACGGACTCGGCGCCGAGGTCGCCGCGCAGCTGGCGAACCAGCTGGGCGCGCAGCAGCTGAACTTGCTGAGCGCCTTGCACTTTGATCCGCTCGACCTCGGCATCGGCCTGTGCGTGCAGCTGTTCGATGATGCGCTGCGCGTCGACCCGCGCTTCCTCGGTCACCTGCTTGGCCTCGGCCTTGGCTCGCTCGAGGGCCTTTTCGTGCGCCTTCTCGGCGTCGGTCAACCGCTCCTTGGCCTCGGCGCTGTCCTCAAGCTGCTTGCGCACGGCCTCTTGCTGGTTGGCCATCATCCTGCGCACCGGCGGTACGACGTAGCGCATCACCAGGAACACGATGAGCGCGAACCCGACGAGTTGACCAATGAATGTCGACATTGCCCTTACCGTCCCGAGGCCGCTGAGGCCGCGTTGATTTCGACGCCGAGCACCCTGCTGGCCAGGGTGGTGGACAACGTGTCGACCGACGACCGCAGGTCCGCCTGGATGGAGAGGGCTTGATCCTTCAACTCCGAGTCGGCCTGTTGCAGCGTCGACGACACCTCATCGGAGGCGCGGCTTCGCATGTCCTCCAGGACCTTTCGTCCTTCGGCTCGCGCCTCGTCACGAAGTTTGGAGGCCTCGCCACGCGCCTTCGCCATTTCCGCCTGATAGTCCTTGTCGGCGGCGGTGAACTGGTCTGCTGCCTTGCGGCTGTCCTCGACGGTCTTCTTCACCATCGCGTCGCGTTCATTCAGCACCTTGGAGACAGGCGGGACAACCCACTTGCCGATCACTCCGAGCACGATCAAGAAGATGATCAGCACGAAGAAGAAAGTGCCGTTGGGGATGAGGAAGTTGCTGGTACCTCCCCCACCTTCCTCAGCCGCCAGAAGGACGACGTTCGGGTCAGCCATGTTCGGCATTAGCCAACCGGGGTGGCGAACACGAACAGCGCCATGAACGCCAGGTTGATGAAGTAGGCGGCCTCGACCAGACCGACCGTGATGAAGAACGGTGTGAACAGGCGGCCCTGTGCCTCCGGCTGACGGGCGATGCCCGCGATCAGCGCGTTACCCGCAATACCGTCACCGATACCGGCGCCGATTGCGCCGCCGGCCATGATCAGTCCACCACCGATGAGGGCGCCGGCAGCGATTGTGGGGTCCATTCCTTATCCTCCTTGGTAACTGGCAGTGGTCCTACCAGGTTGTGGGTCCTGCATATTCGGGTCGGCCTCAGTGATGGTCTTCTTCGAGCTCCATCGATTGGCTGAAGTACAAGATCGTCAGCAGCGCGAAGATGAACGCCTGGATCGCGCCGACGAACAAGTCGAAGCTCTTCCAGATCGCGTTGGGCAGCCACAGGATGTACGGCGGGAACAGTGCGATCAGCGCGACCAGGATGCCGCCGGCGAAGATGTTGCCAAAGAGTCGCAGCGACAACGAAATCGGCTTGGCCAGCTCTTCGACCAGGTTGATCGGCGCCAGCAGCGTGACGTGGCCTTTGAGCAGTTTCACCGGGTGGCCGATGATGCCGCGACGCCAGATACCTGCGGCGTGGTAGCAGATGAACACGAACAGGGCCAGCGCCAGGACGAAGTTGATGTCTGATGCCGGCGGCTTGATCAACTCGTGAATGGCGCCCGAGGAGTCGGTGTACTGCACCGGGAACACCGAGAGCCAGTTGGCGATCAGGATGAACACGAACAGCGTCACCGCGAGAGGCAGTACGAACGGTGCGATCTTCATGCCGATCGCGCCCTCGATCTGGTCGCGGGTCTGAACCGTGATGGCTTCCCAGAACAGCTGCACACCACTCGGCACGCCTGTCGATGTGACCTTGGCGCGCAAGAAGAATGCCAACCCGATCACGATCACCGCGGCGATCGCGGTCGCCAGCACGGTGTCGGTGTTGACCGTCAGGCCGAACCAGTGCGCCTCCGTGTGGTGGCCGACCTCGATCGCGCCTTCGGCGTGGAACGTCACCGGAGCCGCTTGGTCGGCGACATTCAAATCAGTCATTGCTGTGCCCCTTCGATGTCGTCACCGGCACCGGACTTGAGCTTCTTCATCACCGGCAACGCGGTCGCTAGGACCAGCACCACCTGGAAGAGAGCCATACCGAATACGACGCCAAGCCCCTGCGGCCGGAAGATGAATGCGATCGTCAGCCCGATCACCGTCATCACCAACAGGCGGGTGGCGGAGTTCAGCGCCATCTTGCGTTTGAGCGGGTGCGCTTCGGCGGTGATCGATTCCACCGACCGCTGCACCAGCACTGCGTTGAGCAAACCCAGTCCGAGGCCGATGCCGAAAAAGACACCGACCATCACGTGGCCGAGCAGTCCGGCGGCCAGCGTGGCGAGGCCGGTCAGCACGACACAGACTGCGAACAGGCGCAACGGCCTGAAAGCAACGGACGGAAACACCAACGGCGCGTCTTGCGCTGGCGTCGTCACTGCTTCACCTCAATCCCGCGGTCACGAGTTGCTGTCCCGATGATCCTGTGAGTCGCGCCACGAGCGTATCGGAGGGCGACGGGCTCGCTGGAATCACCCAAGGGGCAGCTCCCTTTGTCGGTCGTTGTTCCGGTCCGAACGGCGGTCAACCGTCGGTCCGGAGGCCGGCAACCCGCGAGGTTTTTTCGGGTTCTAACCGAACCCTAACACATGGTTAAGGGCAGATAAGAGGGCCTACTACTTTTCGTCGTACATTTCCCCGACAGGGGCGTCGCGGCGACGAAGAAGCGGGATAAGAGTCACCACGATCGCGACCAGAATCGCGGCCAGCATGACCGCTCCGGTGTAGCGCGGGTCGAAGAAAATCGTGCTCGCCGCGCCCAGCGCGATGATGCCGACCCAGAGGTAGACCAGCAGCACCACCCGCCGATGCGAATGACCGATCTGCAGCAACCGGTGGTGCAGGTGCATCTTGTCGGGCGTGGAGAAGTGAACCCCGGCCCGTGTCCGGCGGATCACGGCGAGCAGCATGTCCAGCGCAGGCACGAACATCACCGCAACCACCAACAAGAACGGCGACAGCAGAGCGAACACGTCGCGGGCGCCGTATGCGGTCTGCGAGATCGGGCCCGCGGCGGTCGTGGACGCGGCCGCGAGCATCAGACCGATCAGCATCGAGCCGGAGTCGCCCATGAAGATCTTCGCGGGGTGGAAGTTGTGCGGCAGGAAGCCCAGGCATGCGCCGGCCAAGACCACCGAGATCACCGCGGGCGGGTAGAACAGGACGTCGCCGCCGTGATCGCGCAGCAGTCCGACCGAGAAGATACAGATGGCCGATGCGGTGATCAGCCCGAGTCCGGCCGCCAGCCCGTCGAGCCCGTCGACGAAGTTCATCGCGTTCACGATCGCCACCGTCAGCGCCAGCGTGAGCAGGATCGACGACACCTGGTCGAGCACGATGGTGCCGATGCCGCCGATCGGGATGTACAGCACGCTCCACGCCACGCCCATCGTGACCAGCACGCTGGCAGCGGTGATCTGGCCGGCGAACTTCGTCAGCGCGTCAAGGCCCCAGCGGTCGTCGATCAGGCCGATCGCCATGATCAGGCCGCCTGCGACGACGACGGCGGGCATGCCCGACGAGTAGACGAAGCCGCGGGTCAGCGCGGGCAGCTGCGATGCCAGCAGCACCGCCGATCCGACTCCGATGTACATCGCGAGCCCGCCCATCCGCGGAATCGGCTGCAGGTGGACGTCGCGTTCGCGTGGGTACGCCACCGCGCCGAGTTTCCTGGCCAGCACCCGCACCCAACCGGTGGCCAAGTAGGTGATGATCGCTGCGGTCAATCCGACGAGGGCGAGCTCACGTAGCGGCACACCCGCGCCTCGATCGTTGAGGGCAAGCAAGTTGTCCGCCGCGTAGACCACCGTCGCACCGTACTGCCGCACGCTGAGATCAGTCCGTGAGCGACTCGGGTTGCACGCCGAGCACTTCGGCGATGGCGTCCAGCGTCACAGGCCCTTCCCTCAGTACGCGCGGATGGGCGCCGGTGAGGTCGACGATCGTCGACGCCGCCTGTTGCTCGGCAGGCCCGCCGTCGAGATACACCTCAACGAGATCGCCGAGTTGATTGCGCGCTTCGTCGACGGTGACGGCCGACGGACGACCGGAGACGTTGGCGCTGGATACGGCCATCGGCCCGACCTCGCGCAGCAGTTCGATGGCGACCGGGTGCAGCGGCATGCGCAGCATCACGGTGCCGTAGGCGTCACCGAGGTCCCACTGCAGCGACGGGGCTTGGCGCACAACCAGACTCAGCGCGCCGGGCCAAAACGCCTCGATCAACTCGCGCGCGCTGTGCGGTACCGAGTACACCAGCCCGTCGATCGTGTGCCATGACCCCACGAGCACACCGACGGGCATATCGCGGCCGCGGCCCTTCGCCGCGAGCAGTGCCCCAACGGCGCCATTGTCGAAGGCGTCCGCGCCAATGCCGTAGACGGTGTCGGTGGGCATCACGACGAGCCTGCCGCCCTTGACGGCGCTGACGGCCGATGCGATCCCCGTCTCGCGCTGCACCGGATCGCTGCAATCGAATTGTTCCGTCATGGTGTCAGCCTCTCACGCGTCGCGGAGACGAATCGGGGCCGCCCGGTCAGGTCGTATCGCGGTGTGACGTCCCCGAATCGGCCTGTGCGGGCGAATGCTTCGACGGTGAGCGCCGACGTGGTGTCGTCGTGCTCGATGGCGCACCGGCCACCGACACGCAACAGCCGGGCGGCTTGCTCGACAATGCGGTCGATGACCGCCATCCCGTCGGGCCCGCCGAACAGCGCGTGCGTCGGGTCGTGTTCGGCCACTTCGGGTTCCAGCGCAGCGCCGTCGGGGATGTAGGGCGGGTTGGCGACCAGCAGGTCCACCCGGCCGTCGAGTTCTGTCAGCAATCCGGGGGCAGTGACGTCGGCCCTGATCAGTTCGACGGCGGTGTCGGCGGTATTGCGTCGGGCGTAGCGCAGCGCGTCTTCGGAGTCGTCGACGGCGATGACGCGGGCGTCGGGCCAGCGCTGCGCAAGCGCCAACGCCAACGCACCGGAGCCCGTGCACAAATCGACGATGATCGGCTGGGCCGGAAGCGGTTGCGCCGCAGCCCATTCCAGCAGCGACTCAGTCTCCGGCCGCGGGATGAAGACGCCGGGCCCGACGTGCACGGTGACGGTACCGAACGCCGCGGTGCCGGTGAGGTGTTGCAGCGGGATCCGCTTGGCGCGCTGGACGACGAGGCTCTCGTAGCGCTGCTGAAAGTCGGGCCCGGCGTCGGTGAACGCCAGCCGACCGCGGTCGGTGCCTGCGACGTGTGCGGCCAGCAGTTCGGCGTCCGCGCGCGGCGACCCGATCCCCGCCTCTGTCAGCGTCGCCTCGGCGGCGTCAATAACCTGGCGCATGTCGGCCCATACCGACACCCGGCCGTGCCGGGTCATGCCTGCTGCAGCCTGGATTGCTTGTCGGCCGCGGCCAAGGCGTCGAACAACGCGTCGAGGTCGCCGTCGAGCACCTGATCGAGATTGTGTGCCTTGAAGTTGATCCGGTGATCGGCGATCCGGTTCTCCGGGAAGTTGTAGGTGCGGATGCGCTCGCTGCGGTCGACGGTGCGAATCTGGCTGGCCCGGTCGGCCGACGCGTCGGCCTGCGCCTGCTCTTCGGCGAGGGCCTGCAGACGCGCGGCGAGCACCTGCAGCGCGCGAGCCTTGTTCTGCAGCTGGGAACGTTCGTTCTGGCAGGTGACGACGATGCCGGTAGGCAGGTGGGTGATGCGCACCGCGGAGTCGGTGGTGTTCACGCCCTGACCACCCTTGCCCGACGAACGGTAGACGTCGATGCGCAGATCGGACTCGTCGATCTGGACTTCCTCGACCTCTTCGGGTTCGGGATAGACGAGCACGCCCGCCGCCGAGGTGTGCACGCGGCCCTGCGACTCGGTGACCGGGACACGCTGCACGCGGTGCACGCCACCTTCGAATTTCAGCCGGGACCAGACGCCGTCGGCGGAATCGCCCTTGCTTCGGATCGACAGCGTCGCGTCCTTATAGCCGCCGAGATCCGACGTGGTCTCGTCGAGCACGGTGACGGTCCAGCCGTGCCGTTCGGCGTAGCGGATGTACATGCGGGCAAGGTCGGCGGCGAACAGCGCCGACTCCTCGCCGCCCTCCCCCGACTTCACCTCGAGCACGATGTCGTCGGCGTCGTGCGGGTCACGCGGCGCCAGCAGATCGGTCAGATGCGTGTCGAGTTCCTCGACCGCGGCTTCCAGTTCGGGGATTTCTGCGGCGAACGAATCGTCGTCGGCCGCGAGTTCTCTCGCCGCTTCCAGGTCGCCGCGCGCGGCCTCCAGCTTGCGATACGTCGCGACGATCGGCGATACCTGCGCGAAGCGGCGACCCACTTTGCGGGCCGCGGCCGGGTCGGCGTGCAGATCAGGATCGGAGAGTTGCTTCTCCAGGGCGGCATGCTCGGCCAGCAGCGCCTCGATCCGCGGTGCCGTGTCCGTCATGACTGCCTCCTTCCCGACTTCCCGAATACCCTCCGCCAAACGCAAACCGACGCCCGGCCTGCGCATACGCGTCAGATCGGGCGTCGGTCAGGCAGCTATTTGTCGGCCGAAGCGGCCTTGTCGCCGGCTTTGTTCGCTGCGCTCGCCCCGGCTCGCTTGCCGTAGCGCTTCTCGAAGCGGGCCACGCGGCCGCCGCTGTCGAGGATCTTCTGCTTGCCGGTGTAGAAGGGATGGCACTGCGAGCAGACCTCGACGTTAATCTGGCCGCTCTTCTTGGTGCTGCGGGTGGTGAAGGTGTTGCCGCAGCCACAGTGCACCGTGGTCTCGACGTAGTCAGGGTGAATACCCGTTTTCATGGTTTCCTCTTCAATCGTGGGCCCGGGTCGCCCCTCCGGAAGTGGAGGTATTCGGCGTGAACCGGAACCGAGGGGTCGACGGTCCATTATGCCAGTTCGACCGTCAGCAGCCTAAACGCGTGCCGGGGACCCGATATTCCGACGTGGCACAATGCGGAGGTGACGAGCCCTACCGCCACCAAAAGCGTCCGCGATCGGCTGATCGACGCCGCGGAAGTGTGTCTGCGCGCCAAGGGCATTCGGTCCACGACCGTGTCTGAAGTGGCCGAAGTAGCCGGGGTGTCGCGGGGCTGGTTGTATCGCCATTTCCCCGACAAGGTGACGCTGCTGGGCGCGGCGCTGGTTCGCCTGAACGACGCCTACTGGTCCGAAGCGCACGCGGTGCTCGAGCAGGTCGAAGGCTTGGACCGGCAGATGGGACTCGGCATCGCCCGGGCCCGCGGCGCCTACGACGATCCTGGCGCCTTGTTGATGAAGCTGCGGATGGACGAGCCCGAGGAGTTCGCCGCGTGCGCCGGCGCCGGCGTGCAGGGTCTGGTCCCCGATCTGGCCGATTTCTGGTCGCGCTATCTGGTCGCAGCGCGCGAGCGCGGCGAAATCCATCCCGACACTGACATCGTCGACGCCTCGGAATGGGTTGCGCGCGTAGTTCTTTCGCTGTCGACCGTGCCCGGCAACACGCTGGACCCCGGTGACGCCGAGGCAGTGGCGGCGTATGTGCGCCGCTACGTCATGCCCGGCCTGCAAGCGTGATTTGCGTGCGTTTCGGCGCGCCCAGCGCTCCTTGACGCACCCAAATCGCTGGTTAGTCGGCGTCCATCGAGCCCGGTGCGGTCTTGGAGACCTGCACCAGGAACTCATAGTTGTTCTTGGTCTTGCGCAGCTGGCTCATCAGCAAATCGATGGCCTGATGCGGGTCGAGACCACTCAGCACGCGACGCAGCTTGTGCACGATCGCGAACTCATCCGGGGACAGCAGCAGCTCGTCCTTACGGGTGCCGGAGGGGTTGACGTCGACGGCCGGGAACACGCGGCGCTCGGAGATCTTGCGGTCCAGCTTGAGCTCGGCGTTACCGGTGCCCTTGAACTCCTCGAAGATCACCGTGTCGCCGGTGGAACCGGTCTCCACCATCGCGGTGGCGATGATGGTCAGCGAGCCACCCTCTTCGATGTTGCGGGCGGCGCCGAGGAACCGCTTCGGCGGGTACAGCGCGGTCGAGTCGACACCACCGGACAGGATCCGGCCCGACGCCGGCGACGCGTTGTTGTACGCGCGGCCGAGGCGGGTGATCGAGTCGAGCAGCACGACGACATCCTTGCCCTGCTCCACCAGCCGCTTGGCCCGCTCGATCGCGAGTTCGGCGGCCTGGGTGTGGTCTGACGGCGGGCGGTCGAAGGTCGAGGCGATGACCTCACCCTTGACCGAGCGTTGCATGTCGGTGACCTCTTCCGGACGCTCGTCGACGAGCACCACCATCAGGTGGCATTCCGGGTTGTTCTTCGTGATCGCGTTCGCGATGTCCTGAAGGATGGTCGTCTTACCAGCCTTCGGCGGTGACACGATCAGCGCACGCTGTCCCTTGCCGACCGGCATGATCAGGTCGATCACGCGGGTGGTCAGCTTCTCGGTGGTGGTCTCCAGCCGCAGCCGCTCGTTGGGGTACAGCGGTGTGAGCTTGGTGAAATCGGGCCGCTTCTTGGCTTCCTCGACGGGCTTGCCGTTGACGGTATCGAGCCGGACGAGCGGGTTGAACTTCTGCCGCGGGTTCTGACCGCCGCCTTCACCTTCTTTGGGCACGCGCACCGCGCCGGTCACCGCGTCGCCGCGGCGCAGGCCATTCTTGCGCACCATGTTCATGGACACGTAGACGTCGTTCGGGCCGGCCAGGTAGCCGGACGTCCGGACGAACGCGTAGTTGTCGAGCACGTCGAGGATGCCCGCGACGGGCTGAACGACGTCGTCCTCGCGCAGTTCGGTGTCGCGGTCGCCACCGCCACCACCTTCACCGCCACGCTCGCGGCGCCTGCGGTCGCGGAACCGACGGCCGCGACGGCCGCCTCGGCCCTCGCCGTCGTCCTCGGCGTTGCCGCCGCGGTTCTGGCCGCCCTGATCGCCTTGTTGTTCGCCGTCGGACTTGTCGGATTTGTCGGACTTGTCGGGCTTGGTGTCCTGCTTCTGGGCCCGCTCGCCTTCGGCGTCGGGCTTGTCCTGCTGCTGATCGGACTCCTGCTTGTTGTCGTCCTTCTCGTCCGCGGCGGGCGCACCGGCACCGCGGGAAGCCCCGCGCCGCTCACGCCGCCGCGGGGCCTGCTCCTCGGCAGCCTGTTCGGTGGCGGGCTGTTCGGGCGCGGCCTCAGCCGGGGCCTTGACCTCGGCTGGAGCCTTGGCTTCGGCCTCCGCCGACCGGCCATTCGAGTCGGCGCGGCGTGCCCGGATGGCGGCGACAAGCTCGCTCTTGCGCATGCCAGAGGCGCCCTCGACGCCGATCTGCCTGGCCAGTGCGCGCAGTTCGGGCAGCACCATGCTCGACAGCGAGGCACCACGGTTGCGCGATGCGGCCTCTGCCGTCGATGTGCCGTTCGTCTTGTCCGACCCCGAATCCTCCGGGGTGGATGAAATGTCTGAAGTCACGGTTTGGGTTTCCGGCAGCCCGGTGTTTTCGGCGCTGCCACCAGCCGTGATGAGGTCCGTTTCAGTCACGGATTTCCTTTCTGATCCCCCGCTCGTCAGCGGACGCGGGGGTCCGGGCACTCAGCTGAGGCGCTGAATGCGGAGGTCCCACCATTGCCTCTGCAACGGTGATCGCCGGGATTCGCCGGTATACGGCGAACCGTCAGTCCACAAGATTGAACACCTAAAGGGGAAGTGGTCGTCCTAGTGTCGGCGCGAGCAGAGACGCTGCGATTGCTGGACAGCAGCGAGAATAACCCGCATCGGAGCTGGAAGCAAGAAACACGCTGATTCCGGTGTGACTCGTGTGATCCGCGACGTTAGCTCCGGACGGCCACACCGGAAGTCCATCGAACCCCCTCGCCCACGGTCATCTTGCTGACGGTGAACCCGTTGGCGGCGCCGCATTCCAAGGCCTCTGCAGGCAACTCTGGGTGGGGACTCAGTGCAATAACCGCAGGACCAGCCCCGGATAGCACCGCCGGAACATCACAACGCCGGAGAATCCGCAGGTATTCCGCCGTGGCGGGCATCGCGGCCGCTCGTTGCGGCTGATGCAGCACGTCCTCGGTTGCCTCCATCAACAGATCTGGCCGCTCGGTCAGCGCGAGTACGAGCAGGGCAGCCCGACTGAGGTTGAAGCGCGCGTCGGTGTGGCTGACGTGATCGGGAAGCAGCACCCGGGTCTCCGCGGTCGACGAGCGCACCTGCGGAATCGCCGGAAACAGGTGGATGTCGGGGTGCAGGCGCAGCGGCGCCGCCGAATATCTGGGCAGCACGCCCTCATGCTCGGTCCACGACACCACCGCGCCGCCGAGGACCGCGGCCGACGCGTTGTCGGGGTGGCCCTCGAACTCCGACGACAGCTGGATAAGCTCAGTCTCGGAAAGCGGCGACGAACCCACCTGTGTCACAAGGCCGTTGACGACAGCCAGACCCCCGACGACGGCTGCGGCCGACGAGCCGAGTCCGCGAGAGTGGGGAATTTCATTGCGGCAGTACACCTTCAGCCCGCCAGCCGCCACGCCTGCCGCCTGGAGGCCGTGTTCGATGGCTCGGACCACCAAGTGCGTCGAATCCAACGGAACCTGCCCGGCGCCCTCGCCGTCCACCTCGATCGTCAGGCCAAATTCGGTTGTCTCGACGACGATTTCGTCATACAGGCTCAGCGCCAAGCCGAGGCTGTCGAAGCCCGGGCCGAGGTTGGCGCTCGACGCCGCGACGACGGCGGTGGCCGTCAACCCGGCCGGCAACCTGTTCACGCGTCAGACCAAACCCAGCTTCTCGACGACGGCGGTTGGGTCGACAGGCACCGGCGTGACGCTCGGCATGCCCTTGAGCGCGGTGTCCGGGTCCTTCAAACCGTTGCCGGTGACGGTGCACACCACCGTGGACCCCTTGGCGACGAAGCCGTCCTCGATCGACTTGAGCAGTCCGGCGATGCTGGCCGCTGACGCAGGCTCGACGAAGACACCCTCGGTGCGGGCCACCAGGTGGTAGGCCGCGAGGATCTCCTCGTCGGTGGCGGCGAGGAAACGGCCGTTGGACTGCTGCTGCGCCTCGACGGCGGTGGCCCACGACGCAGGCGATCCGATCCGGATCGCGGTGGCGATCGTCTCGGGGTTGCTCACCGGTTCCCCCAACACCAGCGGTGCGGCGCCCGCGGCCTGTGTGCCCAGCATGCGCGGCAGACGATCCGATACGCCGTCGCGGTGATACTCCTGGTAGCCCTTCCAGTACGCGGTGATGTTGCCCGCGTTGCCGACCGGCAGCGAATGCACGTCAGGTGCGGTGCCCAAAGCGTCGACGATCTCGAACGCCGCGGTCTTCTGCCCTTCGATGCGGAATGGGTTGACGGAGTTGACCAGTGACACCGTCGGGTAGTCGGCGGTCAGCTTGCGCGCGAGTTCGAGGCAGTCGTCGAAGTTGCCGTCGATCTGGATGATCTTCGCGCCGTGCATGACCGCTTGGGCGAGCTTGCCCATCGCGATCTTGCCCTGCGGGATCAGCACCGCGCAGGTGATGCCAGCCCGCGCCGCATACGCGGCGGCCGATGCTGAGGTGTTACCGGTCGACGCGCACAGCACCGCCTTCTGGCCACGGGCCACCGCCTCGGTGACGGCCATGGTCATGCCGCGGTCCTTGAACGAGCCCGTCGGGTTGAGCCCCTCGACCTTCAGATGCACTGCGCAGCCCGTGTATTCGGACAATCGCGGCGCAGGCACCAACGGGGTGCCGCCTTCGAGCAGCGTGATCGCGGTCCAGTGGTCCTCGACCGGCAATCGGTCGCGGTAGGCGGCGATCAGCCCCGGCCAGGGCTGGTGTACCGCAGTCCCGGGGGCGGTCATTCGGTGGTTCCTTCCATGCGCAGCACGCTGTTGACGCTCTGCACCACGTCGAGATCGGCGAGCGCCGCAACGGTTTCCGACAGTGCGGCGTCGGTGGCCTGATGGGTGACGACGACGATGCGGGCGCCACAGCGCTGACCGCCCTCGTCGACCATGCCTTCCTGACGAACTTCGGCGATGCTGACCTCCCGCTTGCCGAATTCGGCTGCGACAGCGGACAACACGCCGGGCCGGTCGGCGACGTTCATGTTCACGTAGTAGCGGGTCGGGATGAACCCGATGGGCGAGATCGGCAGCTTCGCGTACTTGGACTCACGCGGCCCGCGACCCCCCTGCACGCGGTTGCGGGCGGCCATCACGACGTCACCCATCACCGCGGAGGCGGTCGGTGCGCCGCCTGCGCCCTGGCCGTAGAACATCAGCCTGCCCGCAGCTTCGGCTTCCACCACGACCGCGTTGAATGCGCCATTGACCGCGGCCAACGGGTGGTCAAGCGGCACCAGCGCGGGGTAGACGCGGGCCGACACACGTTGCTGTCCTTCATCGTTCGTGAGCCGCTCGCAGATGGCCAGCAGCTTGATGGTGCAGCCCAGGGCTCGTGCCGACGCGAAATCGGCGGCAGTCACCTTGGTGATGCCCTCGCGATAGACGTCGTCGGCGGTCACCCGCGTGTGGAAGGCGATCGAGGCGAGGATCGCGGCCTTGGCGGCGGCGTCGTATCCCTCGACGTCGGCGGTCGGGTCGGCCTCGGCGTAGCCCAGTGCGCGGGCGGCGGCCAGCGCACTGTCGTAATCCGCTCCGGTGCTGTCCATTTCGGACAGGATGTAGTTGGTGGTGCCGTTGACGATGCCCGCGACGCGCAACACTGTATCGCCAGCCAGCGATTGTGTCAGCGGCCGGATGACGGGGATCGCCCCGGCGACCGCGGCCTCGAAGTAGAGGTCGACGTGCGCGTGCTCGGCGGCCTGCGCCAATTCGCCTGTGGAGACCGCCATCAGCGCTTTGTTGGCGGTGACGACGGACTTCTTCTGCTCCAGGGCGCTGAGGATGGCCTTGCGGGCGGGTTCGACGGGGCCCATCAGTTCCACGACGACGTCGACGTCGTCGCGGGACACCAGTTCCTCGATGTTGTCGGTGAGCAGGTCCACCGGCACGCCGCGGTCGTCGGCCACCCGGCGCACCCCGATACCGCGCAACTCCAGCGGTGCCCCGATGCGGGCCGCCAGGTCGCTGGCGCTTTCGTTGATGATGCGCACCACTTCGCTGCCGACGTTGCCGAGTCCTAATACGGCTACCCCGACGGGCTTTTCACTCATTTCGTTACCTCCAGACTGAGCAGATCGTCGACCGTCTCCCGGCGCAGAATCAGGCGGGCTTGCCCGTCGCGCACGGCCACCACGGCAGGGCGCCCGATCAGGTTGTAGCGGCTCGACATGGAATAGCAGTAGGCGCCGGTGGCGGCGACCCCCAGCAGGTCGCCGGGTGCGACGTCGTCGGGCAGCCACGTGTCCTTCACGACGATGTCGCCGCTCTCGCAGTGCTTGCCGACGACCCGTGACAGCATGGCGGGCATCTCGGTGGTGCGAGACAGCAAGCGGACGTCGTACTCGGCACCGTACAGCGACGTGCGGATGTTGTCGCTCATGCCGCCGTCGACGCTGACGTAGCGGCGGTGTGCAGTCGGGCTGACGGCGACGTCCTTGACCGTGCCGACCTGGTACAGCGTGATGGTGCCGGGGCCCGCGATGGCGCGGCCCGGTTCGACGACGAGTCGGGGCGCGGGCAGGCCGACGGCGGCGGATTCGTTGCGAACGATTGCGCCGAGTTTGGCCGCGAGGTCCTGCACCGGTGGCGGATCGTCTTGCGGCAGATAGGAAATGCCGAGGCCCCCACCCAGGTCGACGGTTTCGAGTTGGCGGGTCTTTTCGACACCGAATTCGGCGACGATGTCGCGTAGCAGGCCGATCACCCGATGGGCGGCCAGCTCGAAGCCGTCGACGTCGAAGATCTGCGAGCCGATGTGGCTGTGCAGGCCGACCAGGCGCAGGTTGTCGGTCGCGAACACGCGCCGCACGGCTTCCATCGCCGCACCGCTGGCCAGCGACAGTCCGAACTTCTGATCCTCGTGGGCGGTGGAGATGAACTCGTGGGTATGGGCTTCGACGCCGACGGTGACCCGCACGAGCACGTCCTGCACGACGCGCGCCGCACCGGCGATCTCGTCGAGGCGGTCGATCTCGATCATCGAGTCGACGACGACGTGACCGATGCCTGCCTTCACGGCGGTGGTCAGCTCGTCGATGGATTTGTTGTTGCCGTGCAGCGCGATTCGCTCGGGCGGGAAGTCGGCGTGCAGGGCGACCGCCAATTCGCCGCCGCTGGCCACGTCGAGGGACAGCCCCTCCTCTTCGACCCAGTGGGCCACCTCCGTGCACAAGAACGCCTTGGCGGCGTAACGCACGTTGTCGCCGCCACCGAACGCAGCGGCGATGTCCCGGCACCGTGAGCGGAAGTCGTCCTCGTCGATCACGAAGACGGGGGTGCCGAATTCAGCGGCGATATCGCTGACCGGAACGCCCGCGATCGACACCACGCCGTCGTCGCCGCGAACGGCATTGTGCGGCCATACATTCGGGGCCAGCTCGAGCACGTCGGCAGCCCACTGCGGCCGGGGCGGAGCGCCGGCGTGATGGATTTCCTCGGCGTGCCGGGGACCAGCGGGATGAGCGATCACATGCGCTCCGGTGCAGAGACGCCCAGGATGCCAAGGCCGTTCGCGATGACCTGGCGGGTGGCCTGACACAGCGCGAGCCGGGCGGCGTGCAGGTCGTTGGGTTCCTCGTCGCCCTGCGGCAGCACCCGGCAGGAATCGTAGAACCGGTGGTAATCCCCCGCGAGATCCTCGAGGTAGCGCGAGACGCGGTGCGGTTCCCGAAGGGCCGCAGCGGTTTTCAGCACGCGTGGGAACTCGCCGAGGTTGCGGATCAGGGTGCCCTCCTTGTCGTGCGTGAGGAGGTCGAGGTGCGCGACGTTGGGGCTCAGGCCCAGTTCGGCGGCGTTGCGGGCCAGCGCGGACAGCCGCGCATGCGCGTATTGCACGTAGTAGACCGGGTTTTCGTTGGATGCCGACGACCACAGCGCGAGATCGATGTCGATGGGGCTGTCCACCGAGGACCGGATCAGTGAGTACCGCGCGGCGTCGACACCGATGGCGTCGACGAGATCGTCGAGGGTGATCACGGTGCCTGCGCGTTTGCTCATCCGGACCGGTTGGCCGTCGCGAACCAGGTTGACCATCTGCCCGATCAGCACCTCGACGGTCGCCGGGTCCTCACCGAGGGAGGCGGCGACGGCCTTGAGGCGGGCGATATAGCCGTGGTGGTCGGCGCCGAGCATGTAGATGCACAGGTCGAAGCCACGCTCACGCTTGTCGAGGTAGTAGGCGATGTCGGCGGCCACGTAAGCGGGGTTGCCGTCGCTCTTGATCACCACGCGGTCTTTGTCGTCGCCGAAGCCGGTGGTGCGCAGCCAGACTGCGCCGTCCTTCTCGTAGATGCTGCCGGCTTCCCGCAGCTTGGCGATAGCCTGCTCGACGCGACCGGAGGTGTGCATCGAATCTTCGTGGGTGTAGACGTCGAAGTCGGTGCCGAAGTCGTGCAGCGACTGCTTGATGTGGTCGAACATCAGGTCGACGCCGATGGCGCGGAACGTCTCGCGCATCTCGTCGTCGGGCAGGCTCAGCGCGTCCGGTTCCTTGGCGAGCACCTGCGCGGCGATCTCCTTGATGTAGTCGCCCGCGTAGCCGTCGTCGGGGGTGGGCTCCCCCTTGGCGGCGGCGACCAGCGAGTTGGAGAACCGGTCGATCTGCGCGCCGTGGTCGTTGAAGTAGTACTCCCGTACCACCCGGGCGCCCTGCGTCGACAGCAGGCGTCCGAGCGCGTCGCCGACCGCGGCCCAGCGGGTGCCGCCGATGTGAATGGGCCCGGTCGGGTTGGCGGAAACGAACTCGAGGTTGATGTGCTCGCCGGCGAGGGCGTCGGAGTGGCCGTAGGTGGCGCCGGCGTCGATCACGTTCGCCACGATCACGTTCTGGGCGGAGGCGTCCAGGCGCAGGTTGACGAAGCCGGGACCGGCCACGTCGGCGGCGGCGATGCCGTCTTGCGCGGCCAACGCCATCGCCAGCCATCCGGCCAGCTCACGAGGGTTCGCGCCGACCTTTTTGCCCAGCTGAAGGGCAAGATTGGTGGCGTAGTCGCCGTGCTCGGGATTGCGCGGGCGCTCGACCGTGACGGTTGCCGGCAGTGCTGAGGTGTCAAGGCCGTGCTCGGCCAGCACCGCGGCGGCGGTGGCCTTGAGCAGTTCGGCAAGGTCGGCAGGGGTCACGAGGGTCCATCCTATGGTCTGAGGTGGTCAGTGCCCGAATCCGTTTCCGTGGTCCGGATGCGTTACGCTGTCGGGGCCCAATTGGCGCAGTTCCATCTCAATGCGCCCCCGTAGCTCAGGGGATAGAGCGTCTGCCTCCGGAGCAGAAGGCCGCAGGTTCGAATCCTGCCGGGGGCACCATCTGACCTGTACCCGCGCAAGATACGCACAACAAGGGCGTTTTCGGGTGGCTCCAAACGATTAAGGAGCCCGCATGACCACCACAACCGCGGCACCCGTCCCGTGGCCCCTCGGCGCCACCGAAGTCACGGAATGGGCTGACGTCGGCAAGCCCGAACAGTTGCGGTGCTTCGCTCGCCCGGTTCGGAAGATGCCCGAGATCCGCTATGCCGGGATGACGACCCGGTGACCGTGTCCGTCGACGGGACGCAACTGATCGATGGCACCGTCGAGGAACGCTGCAGCCGACTGCAGGGCGTGTCGTGGGAGGACATGCTCACCACTAGCGTGGCGCGGAAGTTGGCTGCCGTTCGTCTCACACTACGGCCCGTCGGAGGTGCGCAAGAAAAGCCGGCGGCGGATCAAGGCGCGTGACAATACGAAGCAGCGCCACAAGTCATAGGCTGCCCGTCGCCTGATCTGTGGTCGGTCCCGCTCGCTCTCCTACGGCGAGGCCGAATCTCTTTCGCGCGCGAGGACCGACCGAGTGAGTCCTATCGAGCGCGTTCATGAGCTGTCATAAAAAGTTGGTCATAACGCGCGCGAGATAAGTCGCCGCTGTGGTTCGCCTGGCGAAAATCGGCGACCAATTGCTCCGCCAGGCGGACCAGCTTGATGTTTGCCTCTTGCGATCGCCACCTCAGCAGGTTGAAAGCCGCGCCCTCGTCAATGTTGTAAACCATCATCAGCATGCCCTTCGCCTGCTCGATGGCTGAGCGCCGCTCCGCTATCCGTAGGAGTTCCGTTGTCATCTGACTTTGGTGCACTCGTTCTTCCGCGGTGAGGTCGACGTAGAACCCGTAAGTGCCGACTACCTCCCCGGACTCGTTACGAAGCTCATCGCCCAGAACGGCCACGAAGTGAACATTTCCGTGCGCGTCGCGGATGCGGTGTCTGCTGCGGAACGCCTGTCGCCGCCGGCGGATCATGTCGATAGTGTCAGCAACCTGGCGGAAGTCGTCGGGATGTTTGTGGGACAACACTAGCTCGGTGGTTGGGTTGACCGTACCGGGCTCGTACCCGTGTAGCCGCTCCACTTCGGGCGACCATTCCCAGCGATCCTCGTCGAAGAAGTAGCGAAACCACCCGATCCGCTGGGGACCCCCATCGCCCACGCTGCGGCCGTCATCGCCATCACTTCCACTTGCAGGTTGCATAGGTGGTCCTGGAGAACCGCCATCATCACTTGCCATCGGATACCCCTCGGGCTGGAATATTCCTTTGAGCTGCGGCTTCCTAAAATCCGGAAGCAAATCTCAGTTTTACACCCTCGATGCACCGGCCTCGAAGGATTAGGTCACCGTTGCAATTAACGCCGAGGTCAGGGGGCGGGTCGCGTTTAAACGTGTTGGCCGAGGGAAATTCCCAGCGCAGTGGGAGGCGTCGGTGAGGGATGACCCCGACGCTATCCTGCAAGGCGGCCCTCCGGGGTTCATCCCCTTTGTTAAGACGCTAGCGTTGCCCCGAGGCCGTCGCCCCTTTTCCGGGTCAACCCGGAAAAGGGTGTCCGTCCCTCTCTTGTCGGTGGCCGCCGATAATGTCGGCGTCTATAAGCGACGCTGCGCAATGGGCCACGACCGCAGGCAACAAGTTCCGCGAAGTCTCCAGATCAACTGAGAACCCCACGAGCCGGGGGCACTCAGATAGCTGCGTGCCTAGGCTATTTGGGGTGCTCCACCGTCTAGCACGTGCCTTCGTTATGCATCGGGAGTCGTGCTTGCAGTAACCAATGACGCCAGGGTCCGGCGAGAGCCGGCTCCCCTGACGCTTCTCGATCGGCCGTCGCGCGGATTACTCGACGACGAAGAGGGGAATCTGGCGCGCGGTTTTGGCCTGGTACTCGGCATACGGCGGGTAAGCGGCCACCGCCAGCTTCCACCAGTGTTCGCGCTCGGCGCCTTCGATCTCGCGCGCGGTTCCCTTCGTGATCTTGTCGCCGTCCTGCACGGTCACCGCG
Organism: Mycobacterium sp. ACS1612; assembly: GCF_001667505.1. Taxonomy (GTDB): domain Bacteria; phylum Actinomycetota; class Actinomycetes; order Mycobacteriales; family Mycobacteriaceae; genus Mycobacterium. The sequence continues at coordinate 39,548 of NZ_LZHZ01000002.1, read as the reverse complement.
GGATTCGCCCGGACGTTGAAGTACCAGCTCGGATGTTTGGGGTCGCCGCCCTTGGACGCCACCATCGCGTATTTGCCGTCTTCTTCCACCCGCATGAGCGGTACGTATCGCGCCTTGCCGGACTGCGCGCCGGTGGTCGTGAAGAGGACGACCGGGCGATCGAGGACCTCGACGCCGTCCGTGGTGCCTTGCGCCAAGATGCGCTCTGTCTGTTCGCGGATCCAGTCCGTCGGGCTCATTTCCGGTTGCGTAGTCACGCGAACCCCCAACGCACAGGCAGCCCGAGCTATTCCGTTTGGGGCGCCTTCATCGCCGAGGTGGTCGTACGCGACCGTGCGGCATCTCTCCGAACATTCCGGAGATCCGCCATTCTTTCGGGTCTCGGACCAGTTAGGCGACATCGCCACGTGCGCCGTGCAAAGCGCTTGCAGTCGGCCACTTTCAACAACTCAGGAGGCAGTTATGACCGCGCCTACGAATGCCAGTCCCGTCATCTTCATCCATGGACTATGAATCGAGCTTTTGGCCAGCATGGCTACCACGCGACGTCGCCGGGCTGGCCCGGCAACGACCCTACCGTCGCGGAGACCCGGGCGAACCTCGACGCGCTGGCAATATGTGCTCGGCCGACGGTTGGACGCGGCGCGAAACATGTTGCAGCAGTTGCTATTTGCGACGATGACTATCGCCGGCATTTCGGTCCAGCGCGTACTTTTCCAGCGCGTTCACCGCACGCTTCAAACAACGGCCATCTGATATCCGTCGTGCGGCGACTCCGCTACCGCGTCTTTAGCCAGTTGAATCGAAGCGCGTAACACCGTTACGAGTCGTCAGCAGCGGAACGGTGAGCTTTCTTCGCGATGCCTCTATGGGCCCGCTTGTCGGTCGACGTCATCGGCGCCGGGTCAGTTGACGCTTCTGTCGTGGTGGCGGCACCGCCAGGACGCTCGACGCCAGCATGCCGCCGCAGGCGATAGCGCCGATACTCCTCAAGCACGCCATCGACGTTCCTTCCGCGAGGACCTGGCGCAACGACGGTCACCGCTCGGTGCCGTGCTGCGCCATCAAATACCCGCGCACCGACGCCGCGGCGACCTCAGTAGAGGACCACTGCACCACTGCTCGAATATGACCCCGACTACCTAGGGGCTTATAAGGGTGGAACATCACTGACTGAATCGCATTTGACGCAGCGAATCCTCTTCGCCGCCGGTCGCGCCCTTAACCTCGCACCGCATTCTGGACATGTGATCTCGCGTGTCTCGTCGGCATCTCTCAGCGCGGCCTTTGACACCAGCGTCGGGTTCGGTGTGGGCCTAGGCGACACTGGCACACCAGTGCGCACCGTGATATGGCACTGCCAACACTCGAACGTCTCAGCGTTCAGATAAACGTTCTGAACCGCGTTGCAGCGAGGGCACATAGTCGATCGCATACCTGGGGGCGCGGGCGGCACAGCCCACCAAGTAGGAATCCCTCGAGAGTGCTTCGGTTCTTGGACTGTGCAATTAGCGCCCCGACGCCGCCCATCAATGCCCAGAGGACAAGGGTTCCAATGATTTCCAACGCTTGACCCCCTCACAGGGTGATGACGGGCGTGCGCAAGCGAGGCGACACGCTGATCCCTCGGCGCTTAAAGCACGTTGTTGTTCGCGGCCGCCTCGATTGCGTTGTTCTCCGCGATCACCTGCTTCACGATGGTGAGCACCGGCTTTGGCGACCAGTCCTGATGGAACAACCCCATCGAGCCCTGGATCGGATCACTCGACGGATAGTCCGCCAGCGTATGGATGAACGCAGGCCCGGCGAAGTCGAGGTTGCGCCACGTACGCAGGAAGTCCCCGACGAACGCCGCCTGATTGGCCTCCGACACCTCCGACGACGGCTGACCGTACTCGGTCACCCAGATCTTCTTGTTCCCATCGCCATTGGCGACCATCACCGCATACATCTGCTGCGCCTGTGTGATCGGCACACCCGCATGACCCTCCCCCGCCGAGAACGGCAGCGAGTACAGGTATGGATGGAACGACACCGCATCGAAGTAGCCGGCGGCCCCCGCCGCATACATCTGCGACAGGTAGGTCACCGGGTTGACCGTCGGCCCCCCGGGCGTTTCCGCTGCCGCGGCCACCGACGCCGCGATCACCGTGGCGTTCGGGTCAGCCCTCTTGATGGCCGTATAGGCGACTTTCAAGAGTTCTGTGTACTGCTTGGCGTCCGGTGTCGGCGACCAGAACAGGTTGTAGTTCGGTTCGTTCCAAACCTCGTAGTCGGCAACCTTGCCCTTGTACCGAGTCGCCACCGCGGTGACGAAGTCCTCGAACGCCGTCAGGTCGGCCGGGTGCCCGCTCAGCGGCGGTTGGTCCGGCACCGCAGCCCAGTCGGGAGTCGAGTTCAGCACGGCAAGCACTTTGATGCCCTTGGCGTTGGCGCTGTTGACCATGCGGTCCACCGCGGCCCAGTTGTACGTGTCGTCGGCCGGTTCGACTCCCGCCCACGGCATCAGGACCCTGATCGTGTCGATGCCAGCATCTTTCAGCAGCCCCATCGCCTTGTCGGTGTCGGTCTGCGAGTAGAAGTACATCTGCTGAGCATTCACGGCGATTGTCGTCGGACGCTGGTCGACCGCCGCTGACGACGGCGGCGCAATCTCGACATTCACTGTGGCCGTGGTGGTTCCGCCGAAGCCGTCGCTGATGTTGACCACGAAGCTGTCGGTGTCGACACCATCCGTCACCAGCGCCCGGTACCTGGCATCCACGTCGGGCGTGTAGGTGAACTTCCCGTCGGCCGTCACCTTCACCGTGCCGAACGCGGGACCGGAACCCAGGCTGTAGGTCAGCTTGTCACCGTCCGGGTCGTCCGCGGTCACCGTGCCGGTCACCGTGCCGATCGCGGTCGATGTCGTGGTTCCCGGCGCCTCATGTCCATTCGTCGGCGCACCGTTGGTCGTCGGGTTCGGCGCGATAGTCACTTTGAGCGTCGTCGTTGTGGTGCCGCCGAATCCATCGCGCACCGTGACGGTGATGGTCTCCGTCTTCGTCGTCGACGTCGCCCCCGGTGCCGAGGCCGCCAGGCGTGCGGCCGCCGTCGGTGTGTAGGTGAACGAGCCGTTGGGGCCGAACACGATCGAACCTTTGGTGGTCGTACTCGCGGTGTAAGTCAGCGGATCGCCGTTGGCATCGGATGCGGTGACGACACCGGTGACGACGCCGCTGCGCGGGTTGGTGTTGGTCACCGTCGCCGCCGCTCCGGTGGGCTTGGCGTTGGGTGCGCCGATCCTGACGTTCACCGTGACCGGCACCACGCCGCCATGGCTGTCGTCGACCGTGACGACGAACGTGTCCTTTGTAGCCTCGTACGGCGCGCCCGGTGCTGTCGCGGCCGCGCGTGCCTCCGCCGTCGGTGTGTAGGTGAACGACCCGGCGGACGTGATCGTCACCGTGCCCTTCGTCGGCCCTGCGGTCACCGTGTAGGTCCGCTTGTCACTGTTGCCGTCGGTGGCCGTGACGCTGCCCTTGACCACCCCCGTCGTGGTACTGGGCGTGCCGATTGTCGTCGTCACGACCGGAACCTTGTTGGCGGGATCGATCGCGACGATGATCTTGGTGGTCACCGTCCCGTTGCGGCCGTCGGAAACCGTGATGGTGAACGAATCCGTCGTCACGGAATCCGGTGCGCCCGGCACGGCCGCAGCGTGGCGGGCGGTGGAAGTCGGTGTGTACGTGTAGGTTCCGTCGGCTTTGAGCACCAACGTGCCCTTGGTGGGCTTGGTGTTGACCACGTAAGTGAGCGGGTCGCCATCGAAGTCGACGACTCCCACTTTTCCGGTCAGCGCACCCGTCGACGGGTTGGACACGCTGTAGGACGGGTCGCTGGAGAACGGCGACGTGTTCGGCGGCACGAGCGAGACGACGTGGACGCTGTCGGTGTCGTAGTCGGTGACGAACATCTTGGTGCCGTCGGGGCTGAGCACGACGCCGGGTTGCACCGACATCGGGGTGGGCGTACCGCGAACCGTCGTCACGCCCAACGTCGAACCGTCAGTGCTGCTCACTGCCGCCAGCAGGCCGGTGTTGCTGACGACCATGACCGCGCTGCTGTCGTTGGTGATGACAATGCCGGACAACGGAACGCCGAGGTTTCGCGTCACTGCGGTGCGCGCCGTCGTGTCGATGACGGTGATCCCGCCCGCCGTGTCGGTGGCGAACAGCCTCGGATAACTGGCGCTCAGTGCGAAACCCGTTGGAGTACCGGCGGTATCAGTGATCGACGTGACCGTGGTCGCGCTGGACGAGAACACCGAGATGTTGCCGCCGCTGGTCGGCTTGGCGCTCGCAACATAGATCTTGGTGCCGTCGGCACTCACCGCCAACTCGGTGGGCTTGTAACCGGTCGGGAGCTTCACGACACTGCTGGAGACCGTGTTGTAGGTCGTGCTGATCTTGCTGATCGCCGCGCCGGTGCCGCTGGCGACGTACACCGTGCTGCCGCTCGGATTGATCGCGATGGCAGTGGGATTGGCGATCGTGATCGTCTTTTTGGTGGCTCCGGTTGCGGTGTCGATGACCGTGACGGTGTTGTTGGTCGAACTCGACACGTACAGCCGGGTGCCGTCCTTCTTGACCGCGATTCCGTCGGGCGCCGCGCCCACCTGATACGTGCCCACCACCGTGTTCTTGATCGTGTCGTACACGGTGACGGTGCCGGAGCTGCGGTTGGTGATGTACGCCCGGGTGTTCGTGACGGCCACCGCGCTGGCGTCGGTGACGTTGATGAAGTCATTGGCTTTGTAGAACGGCGACGGGCTCACCGGGATGTTGATCGGCACGTCGACCCGGTTGACCCCGTCGTACACGCTGACCGTCATCCCGATTGTGTCGTCGGGAGTGGCCGTCGTTGCGGCGACGAAGCGCTGCGCTGTGGTGGGCGTGTAGGTGATCACCTTGGTCGTCGAGTTGTAGGCGAAGGTGCCCGCGCTCGGACCGGACTTCAAGGTGACCGTGACTGCGTTGCCTTCGGGATCGCTGGTGCTCAGTTGGCCCAGCACCTTGCCGGTCGTCGCGTCGGGCCTGCCCCACGTCACCGTCGCGGTCGGCGGTTGGTTGGCCGTCGCTGCGGCGGCGGTCTGGGTGGCCGCCAGTTGCGTAGCGGCGACCTCGGCGGTGACATCCTCGGTCTGCCCCACCTGGCGCCGGGCCGCCCCCAACAACACCCATGACAACGGCGATTCCGTGGCCCCGCCGGGGAGCACGCCGAGGAACGCCGACAGCACCGGACGCACCACCACATCGATTAGCGTGCCGATCGCCGCCTGGACCGGGTTGACGACGACCGGTTTGACGGGCGCCGTGAGGGTTGTCGACATCTCGGCGGCCGGTTGGCGCAGCGCGGCGACCGTCACGGCGGGTGGCGCATCGGTCTCTGGTTCTTCTTTCGGTGCGCTGTTACTCGTGACTGTGCTCCGGGTGCGGGTCCGGCGCGCCGGCTCGGTTGTGGCCGTAGTTGATTCGGCAACACGGGTGGACGGTTTGACGGTCGCTTTTTTCTTCTTCGGCTGTTGCGCGCCACGGTCGTCGACGGCATGTGCGCCGCCGGAGTGGGAGACCGTGACACCGGGCGCCACCTCTTCGGAGGTGGCCGATCCGGGTTTCGGGTCGACGGGTTCGGTGGTCTTCGGGTCGTGCGGCGTGACCGGAGTTCCGGTGGTGCCGCCAGCGGTCTCGGGCGCGGTGGGTGCGCCGGCGGGTTCGCTGCCGGTCTCGGTGCCTGTGGGCGAGGAGGTGGTCGACTCGTCTTCGGTCGCCCACGCGATCCCTGCCGGCGCGGCGATTGCCGATCCGATGCCCAGCGCGACGGCAAGCGCGCCCACCCGTCCGACATACCTGCCGTATCGCGAATGCATATCTCCCCTAATTGCCCAGTAAACGTCTGATGCTGAGCGGCAGCGGGTAGCTTAGCTCGGCGAATCGACAGCAAACCGCTGGTTAGTCTAGCGGTTTGAGGTGCTATACCGAGATCGTCTCTGGGAATTTGCTGAATTTGGCTATCCGCGCGTATTTGCCAGGTCGACGGCGCTCGCGGGTTATTCCCCGAGCACGGCGCGGCGGTAGCGGCGGCGGCCTTCTGAGTACTCGGGCCGGTCTCGGTAGACGATGCTCAACGGGCCCGCGGACTCTCCGTACGGCTGCGTATAGACCCCGAACATGTCCTCGGGCAGCAGTCCGACGATGCCGATGTAGGTCTTCACAAACGCGTTGAGGTCTCTCTTGTAGAGCTTGGCGGGCACGACCTCGATATAGGGCACGACCGCGGCCGCGGCGAACTGCTCGTCGAACTTGGTGGCTTCTGCCTCGTGCTTTTCTGCCTCGAGCATGTGCTGCAGGTCGCGTACGGCTAGGTCAGGATTCGCTTCTTTGAGCTCTCGAAGCCGTCGTGCGTCGTCGAGGAATCCCACGCGCGAACGGTAACACCGCTGCATGAAGGGAATGCGTCCATATGATCGTGCGGGTGGGCGTCGATGCAGCCGCCGTGACCCCCGCCGAGGCGGCACACTACCGGGCCGCCGGGTGGTGGACGGACACCACCCTCTCAAAGCGGGTTACGCACAATGCCGGGTCGACGCCTGACAAGCCGGCTTATATCGACTGCATCCCCGACGGGCAGGACCGCGTGCTGACGTGGCTCGACTTCGACCACGCTGCCACCAATCTCGCTCATCGGTTGTGCGCGCTGGGAGTCGCACCGGGTACCGGGGTGGTGTTCTGGCACAAGGACACCGCCGAAATCCACGCCCTGTTGGTCGCGATCGAGCGCTGCGGTGCCGTCGCGATCGGCATCGGAGCCAGGGCCGGTATCCGCGAGGTGACCGCGATCCTGCGCACCACCCGGCCGAGCGTCGTCGTGGCCGACACCGACCGCCTTGCGCCGGCGCAGCGGGCCGCCGACGACGCGGACCCGCGATTGCGCGTCGTCTCCCTCGACATCAACATCACTGCCCCGCCGGACGGCACGGGACCCCTGGTTTGCCGAAATGCGTTGTGCACAACCAGAATCGATGGCCCTACGTCCACCAGAAGGCCGTAGCCAACGGCGAACTCACATCAGATGACGTGTTTCTGTCCGCGCTGCCGATGCCCTTTGGGTTTGGAATCTGGACTTCGCACACCACCCCCATTTATCTGGGCGCCACGACGGTCAGACTCGAGAAGTTCGACCCGGCGGCGGCCTGCGTCGCCATCACCCGTTACCAGGCCACCGTATTGTGTTGTATCAGTATACAATTGGCGATAATAGTGGCCAGCTTGGCCTCACGGGCCGCCGACCTGAGCAGCCTGCGCGTGGTCTTCACCGGCGGCGAGCCGCTGCCCTACAGCCAGGCGACCCGATTCGAGGAACTGACGGGCGCGACCATCCTGCAGTTCTACGGCTCCCGGCCCTCCGACCGCCAGTGGTCGGGCGGCGACGGCGACGAAGCTTGCGATCCAGGCGGCATTGTCGGCCGCACCGGGCTCAGCTACTGGGTGCACTCAACGCTGACGGTGCGCTCGTCGCCGAGGTGGACAGCGTCGGGATACTCAACGTGGCGGCGGGGTTGTAGACCGAGGTGTCGACGGGCCCACCGAAATGCTCGGGAACCACGGCGGCCGATTGCATCTTGGTGCCGTCGGAAAACGCGGAAACTATCACCATCCCAGCGAGGGCCGTTGCTCCGACGGCGGCCGCTGCGACTCGAAACATGGACATACTCACGTCGTTCCAACATGCCACTCGAATCTGCCGTTGAGCTGTTCTGGCAGTGGACTCCCATCGACATCAGAGAGTCACATACAGTCCGGAACCGACGTCACAGCACACCTCAAGCGTGCACCGGAGAAACTCTCAAGCATCCGGCATAGCGTCGAATTTCGTTGCAATGCTTGTAATGAGAGGAGTCTGACCATGCTGCGAAGACCATCTTTGCGGACGTTCGCGGTAGCTGCGGCCGGAGCTTCAATCGCTGTCGCACTTGCCGTTCCCCCACTCGCGTCGGCCGCGGTACCGGCCGTGCCCACCGGATTCGCCACCGATTGGGGCCCCTACGGACACGAGCGGCCCCACCCTGGCGACTGGCATCATCCGGAATGGGGCCCGGGCTGGAACGACGGCTACCCGGCGCCGGGTTGGGTGCCGCCCGTCGGCTGGGCCCCGCCGCCGGACTGGACACCGCCCGTCGGCTGGTATCCCCCGCCTGGGTGGGCGCCGCCGCCGGGATGGGTCGGCCCTTGCGCCGGACCGTTGTTCGATCTGCTTCACCCGCTGCGCTGCGCGTAGTCCGCGCTCTGAGCCTGTCCGTGCGGGCAGGCTCAGAGCCGGTCGAAGATCGAGTTGACGAGGTCGTCGCCGATACCGATGCCTGCGCCGGTCACGATCGCCTGACCGAACCGCCCGCCGAGGAAGCGCTGCAGCGCGCCACCGCACTGCGTCGGCTGGGCATACACGGGCGGCGCAGGCGGAACGGCGGCTACGTGGTTGTCGACCAGCGCGTGAATCGCTTGCAGAAGTTCAGTTGTCGAGCTCTGCTCGTCGCGAATCGCCAGCGCGATCTCCTTGAGATCCAGCGCCCACTCCCTGGCGTTGGGGTCGCCCGCTGCGGCGGCCGTCGAAAGCTTTCCGGCAAGCGCCGCGATCAGTGCGGCGGTCTGCTGCGCTTGTTGTTGCAGCGCGCTGAATTGGCGGTCCACGGTATCGGTGTCCACTGTTGTGGTCCTTTCGCTAGGTCGTCTCGATCGACGTCTGCCGCCCCTGGCTCACAGATTCGTGTGAGTCGGCTGTACGAATCCCTACCAAACGCACTCCTACCGGCTAGCAGGTAACCCGTTCTCCGGCTAGTGGCAATGACACCGCGGTCGCGCCAAGCGCAGATTTGAAGAGGGACTCCACCGCCCATAGAGAAGCTTCCCTTCCGTGACGAAACTCACCGTTCACTCTGGGTGTGACGCCAAAAATAGCGTCCGCCAGGCCTTTTCGGATCCGGTCAGTGATTCCGACGCGTGTTTCGTCGGGGCACACAGCAAGTTGACAGGAATACGTCACGACCTCACGGCGGCTGTACCCAGTAAGGGACCGATCGTTCCAAAAGTTGGTTTTTGTCTTTGAAGGAGCCTGCTATGTCAGATTCAGTAAATGAGCGTGAAGCACGCTTGCGGAGTCGTTTCGCGAAGTTGACGTCGACCGATCCGCAGTTGGTCGCGGCGCGACCCGATCCGGCCGTCGCCGCCGCCCTCGACGCATCCGGCATGCTGCTGGCCGATGTCATCCGCACCGTGCTCGACGGCTACGCAGACCGGCCTGCACTCGGTCAGCGCGCCGTCGAATTCGTCACCGACGGGACCGGACGGACAATCGCCGAACTGCAGCCTCGGTTCGACACCCTGACCTATCGCGAGACCTGGTCGCGGGTGCGCGCTCTGGCGACGGCGTTGGCGAACAATCCCGTCCGGCCCGGCGACCGGGTGGCGACACTCGGCTTCTCCAGCGCCGACTACGCCGTGGTGGACATGGCGTTGTCGCTGACGGGCGCCGTCGCAGTACCTCTGCAGACGAATGCCCCTGTGGCGCAACTGCACCCGATCCTCATCGAGACCGAACCCGTCGCGATCTTGTCCAGTGTCGACCAACTCGGCGACGCAGTGGAACTGGCACTCACGGCGTATGCACCGAAGCGCATGGTGGTCTTCGACTATCACCCGCAAGTCGACGACCACCGCGAGGCGGTCACCGACGCCGCCACTCGGCTTGCCTCGCACCAGGTCACCGTCGAGGCGCTCGACGACGTGATCGCTAGTGCCCCTGCGCACGCCGAGGCACCCAACGTCCGCGGTGACAGCGAGGCGCTGCGCCTGCTGATCTACACCTCAGGCTCGACGGGCACCCCGAAGGGCGCGATGTACACCGACCGCCTGATGGCCGACTGCTTCCGCGGGTGGTACCGCCCCGACTGGGATCCGGACGGCAAGTTGCCCGCGATCAGCCTGACGTTCATGCCGATCAGCCATGTCATGGGGCGGGTCATCCTGTATTCCACGCTCGGTGCGGGCGGAACGGCATACTTCGCTGCCCGCAGCGACCTGTCCACGCTGCTGGAGGACATTTCCCTCGTCCGCCCGACGCGCCTCGACTTCGTCCCCCGCATCTGGGAGATGCTGTTCCAGGAGTTGCAGAGCGAGGTCGACCACCGCTGGACCGACGGCGACCGCGAATCCGTCGAGCGTCAGGTGATGTCCGAGCAGCGCGAGAAGCTCATCGGCGGGCGGCAATTCACGGCGATGACCGGATCGGCGCCCATTTCGGCGGAACTGTATGCGTGGGTGGAAGACTTCCTGGATATTCCGCTGACCGAGGTGTACGGCTCGACCGAAGATGGCATCATCCTGAAGGACGGCAAGATCAAGCGTCCGCCCGTGACCGACTACAAGCTTGTCGACGTCCCCGATCTCGGGTACTTCGGCACCGACCAACCACACCCCCGTGGTGAACTGTGGGTCAAGACACCGAATCTGATCCCCGGCTACTACAAGCGGCCTGAGGTCACCGCCGAACTCTTCGATGCCGACGGTTGGTACCACACCGGCGACGTGATGGCCGAGATCGGACCCGATGAGCTGGTCTACGTGGACCGCCGCAACAACGTTCTGAAGCTCTCGCAGGGTGAGTTCGTCACCGTCTCCAAACTGGAGGCTGCCTACGGCGGCCACCCGTCGGTGCGCCAGATCTTCGTGTACGGCAACAGCGCCCGCTCATATCTGCTCGCCGTGATCGTCCCGACCGACGACGCGCTGGAGAGTGTCGGCGGAGACGTCACCGCCGTCAAGCCGCTGTTGGCCGAGGCACTCCAGAGCATCGCGAGGGAGGTCGGTCTGCAGTCGTATGAGATACCGCGCGATTTCATCGTCGAGACAACACCTTTCACGCTGGAGAACGGTCTGTTGACCGGGATCCGCAAGCTGGCCCGTCCCCAGCTCAAGGAGCACTACGGCCCCGCGCTGGAGCAGCTCTACAGCGATCTGGCCGACGGCCAGGCGGAGGTGCTGCGGGCACTGCGCAAGGACGGGGCGAATCACCCGACGGTGGAGACGGTCAGCCGCGCCGCCGGCGCCCTGCTCGGTGCGGCTTCGGCCGACGTGTCGCCCGATGCGGCGTTCACCGAGCTGGGTGGGGATTCGCTGTCGGCGTTGACGTTCGGGAATCTGCTGCGCGAGATCTTCGTGGTGGATGTGCCGGTGGGCGTGATCGTCAGCCCGGCCAGCGACCTCGCGTCGATCGCCGCGTACATCGACTCGCAGCGGGCCGGCGCGGCCAAGCGGCCCAGCTACGACGCCGTGCACGGGCGCGACGCGACCGAGGTGCATGCTCGCGATCTGACGTTGGACAAGTTCCTCGATGACGCGACGCTGGCGGCGGCACCGTCACTGGCTCCTGCCAGCGGTGAGATTCGCACCGTACTGCTCACCGGCGCAACGGGTTTCCTCGGCCGCTATCTTGCGCTGCAGTGGCTGGAGCGGATGGATCTGGTGGATGGCAAGGTCATCTGCCTGGTCCGCGCGAAGGACGACGAGGCGGCGCGCCAGCGTCTGGACGCGACGTTCGACAGCGGCGACGCGCTGCTGCTGGAGCACTATCGCAACCTTGCGGCCGATCATCTCGAGGTGATCGCCGGCGACAAGGGTGAGGCGAATCTCGGGCTCGACGACGCCACCTGGCAGCGGTTGGCGGACACCGTCGACCTCATCGTCGACCCGGCCGCACTGGTCAACCATGTGTTGCCGTACAGCGAGTTGTTCGGACCCAACGTGGTCGGCACCGCCGAATTGATCCGCATCGCGTTGACGACACGGATCAAGCCCTACGTGTACGTTTCGACGATCGGCGTCGGCGACGGCATCGAACCGGGCAAGTTCGTCGAGCAGGCCGACGTCCGGGAGATGAGTGCCACCCGCGAGATCAGCGACCGGTACGCCAACGGCTATGGCAACAGCAAGTGGGGCGGTGAGGTACTGCTGCGTGAGGCACACGACCTGGCCGGCCTGCCCGTCTCGGTGTTCCGCTGCGACATGATCATGGCCGATACGACGTATGCGGGTCAGCTCAACCTGCCGGACATGTTCACCCGGATGATGTTGTCTCTCGTCGCCACCGGCATCGCGCCGTATTCGTTCTACGAACTGGACGCCGACGGCGGCCGGCAGCGCGCGCATTTCGACGGTCTGCCAGTGGAGTTCATCGCTGAGGCCATCTCGACCCTCGGTGTCAACGTGGTCTCCGGTTTCGAGACCTACCACGTGATGAACCCCTACGACGACGACATCAGCAGGGACACGTTCGTCGACTGGCTGGTCGATGCGGGCTACCAGATCACCAGTGTTCCGGACTACGCCGAGTGGCTGGCGCGGTTCGAGACGGCATTGCGGGCGCTGCCCGACAAGCAACGCCAAGCGTCGCTCCTACCGTTGTTGCACGCCTACCAGAAGCCGGAACCGCCGATCAACGGCTCCCTGGCGCCTGCCGACCACTTCCGGAAGGCGGTGCAGGACAACAAGATCGGGCCCGACAAGGACATCCCCCATCTGTCCGCTCCGGTGATTGTCAAGTACATCACCGATCTGAAGCTGCTCGGTCTGCTCTGATCGGGCCAATTGGAGGCCTCCGTGCGGTAGCCCATCCCGCCGCACGGAGGCCTCCCTGTCAGTAGCGCATGTCGCTGGCGAGCAGCGGCGGATATACGGTCGAGGTCTCGCCGTCGACGGTGGTCCCTGCGAATTGCAGCATCCTGCGCATCTGCCCGTTCAGTGGCGCCGGATAGCCGAGCGCCGGTGCCGACACCTCGTCGAGGACCCGGAGGTGGTCCGCGCTCAGTTGCACGTCGAGTCCGGCCAGGTTCGAGTCCAGGTGGTCCACCCGACGCGCCCCGACGATGGGTACGACCGTCTGCGGCCGATTCAGCAGCCACGCCAAAGAGACTGCGGCGGGCGTTGTTTCGAGTTCAGCCGCGATACGGGCGACCGTTTCGATGACGTCGAACTCGGCGTCGCTGGGACCGCCGACGTACGCGGCCCGCTCCGAGTCGACGACGTCACCGCCGCGCCGGTACTTCCCGGAAAGGAACCCGCCTTTCAGCGGGCTGTACGGGGTGAGCGCCATGCCCTGTTGCTGCGCCAGCGGCGCGATTTCGCCTTCGACGGTCCTGGCCAGCAGCGAGTATTCTACCTGCAGTGCGATCAGCGGGGTCCATCCGCGAAACAGCGCGGCGTCCTGGGCTTGCGCGGTCACCCACGCTGGGACGTTGGAGAACCCGATGTAGCGGATCTTGCCCGCTCGCACCAGGTCGTCGAGCGTGCGCATGGTTTCCTCGATCGGGGTGTTGCGATCCCAGTTGTGCAGCCAGTACAGGTCGAGGTAATCGGTCTGCAACCGGCGCAGGGTGTCGTGCAGTTGCGCGGTGATCGCCCCTCGTCCCGCACCCCCGCCGTTCGGATCGCCTGGGAACATGTTGCAGAAGAACTTCGACGCGACGACGACGCGCTCGCGCCTGCCGGGGTGTGCGGCGAACCAGTCGCCGAGAATCCTCTCCGAGTGCCCGTTGGTGTAGAGGTTGGCGGTGTCGACGAAGTTGCCGCCGAGGTCGAAATAGGTCTCGAGGATTTTTTCGGACTCCTCGACGCTGCTGCCCGCAGCGCCCGGGTCCTTGCCGAAGGTCATCGCGCCGAGCGCGAACGGGCTGACCCGCAGCCCGGACCGGCCGAGGGTGAGATAGTGATCGAGTGGCATGAACCTGCTCCTGTCAGTTGGATTGCTACGCCCATCAAAACCCGAACTGCCAGTACAGCGGTAGATTGATCAAGTCTTTCTCTTGCACAATCCTATCGATACCACCCGGATCAGGCTGGCCTCGTGGTTGTCTTGCGATGTGCGCCCCGCTTCCGACCTTCTCGACGAGATCCGCGCCCGCATCGCGGCCCACGCGCGGCCGGACCTGTCGACGTCCGTCGACGGACTGCTGCTGTCGAACGTGTCCGCCACGCCCGCCATCCCGGAGTACTCGGTGACCCATCCGCTGCTGGTGATCATGGCCGAGGGCGGCAAGCGACTTCTGCTCGGCGACCAGGTGATCGAATACCGGCGAGGAGACTGCCTGGTCATCACCGCCAATCTCCCGGTCACCGGCCATTGGCTCGACACCGACGGGACCGGACGCGTGCTCGGCATGGGATTGGTGCTCAAGCCGGCGGCGATCGCCGAACTACTGTTGAAGGCCCCGGCGGGACGGTGGCCGCGGGGTGCGCCGGGCAAACCGGCGATCGCGACCCACGTCGCCTCGCCCGAACTGCTCGATGCCGCCGTCCGGATGCTGCGCCTGCTCGACCACCCCGATGACGCGCCGGTACTCGGACCGCTGACCACACAGGAGATCCTGTGGCGGCTACTCGCGGGCCCGCTGGGCGACACCATGCGTCAGATCGGACTTGCCGACAGTGAGCTGACACACGTCAGCCGCGCGATCGCCTGGATCCGCGACAATTACGCCGAGCCGATGCGCGTCGACGACCTGGCGCGGCTGTGCGGGTTGAGTGCATCGTCGTTCCATCGGCACTTTCGCGCGGTTACGGCGATGAGCCCGTTGCAGTTTCAGAAGCGGATCCGGTTGCAGCAGGCCCGATCGATTCTTCTCACGCGCCCTCACGACATCGCGGGCGCCGGGCATCTGGTCGGCTACGACAGCCCTTCGCAATTCACCCGCGAATACCGGCGGCTATTCGGCGCACCCCCCGGTCGGGACGCCGAACGCCTGCGTGCCGACACCCCGGTGGTTGCTTCGCTGTGAGGTGCACGGTGATTGTGAAACCAGGCCCGCCTCCCCCGAGCGGGGCCCGGTCCCACGCCTCTAGCTTGGCTCATAGCGGATCCGGAGGAATCGGGTATTTCCCTACGTTCGGACGACAAAGGGTGGGGCCGCGACTGCCTCAGTAGGCGTCGGCCAGCCGCATCCATTCGTACGGCGGCTGCTGCGGCCAGCCGTCCGGCGAGTCCTCCCACGTCTCCTGCCGCCCGTACGGGTGAGATCCAGCAGGTCGAACACCACCATGAAGGGCTCCTCGCCCCGGTTGAACGTCTGCCAGGTGTGAAACACCCGTTCGCCGTCGCGCAGGAACACGCTGATCGAGTGGATCTCCTCGCCGTCGACGGTGACACCGAAGTCGTCGTTGAAGCTCGAGGCGGCCGACGACGCCCATGGCAGTTTCCAGCCCATGCGCTCGCGGAAAGCCAGCAGCTTGGCCAGCTCGGCTCGCGAAACCAGGTAGAACGAGGTGTCTTTCGCATACAGGTGGGACAGCGGACCGATGTGATCCGCCATCATCGAACAGCCGTCGCAGCCCTGCTCCCAATCCGGGCCGAACATGTAATGCTGGACGATCAACTGCCTGCGCCCGTCGAACAGATCCAACAGCGTCGCCGATCCCTGCTCGGTGTCAAATATGTAGAGCTCGGTGATCTCGACCATCGGCAGACGTCTGCGCGCGGCGCTGACCGCATCCTTCATCTTGGTCAGTTCCTTCTCGCGGACGAGCAACTCCGCGCGCGCCCGCTGCCATTCGGAACGCGTCACGATCGGCGGCATCGGTGTGGGCATGACCGCAGCTTGCCACGCCGTGACGACGCCGCTGATACGTTCGGTACCCTTCGACCGCACCGTACCGCTGCCGCAGAGCCCCGCCTAGAGTTCGACACCTCCGCCGCCGGCGAGGAAGGCTTCGTTCTCGTCGATCACGGCTTCGATCACGGTCACCGCGAGCTTCGGGGTCCAATCCTGTTTGTAGACGCCCATCGTTCCCTGGGCGAGATCGAACGTGGCGAAGTCGCGCAGGGTGTGGATGTACGCCGGTCCGGCGTAGTCGAGGTCACGCCAGGTGGTCAGGAAGTCGTCGATGTAGTTGGCCTGTCCGGCCTCGGTGACCAAGTAGGACGGCATGCCGTACTCGGTGGCCCAGATCTTCTTGTTGCCGTCACCGTAGGCGGCCATCACGTCGTGGATCTGGTTGGCCATCATCAGGGGTGAGCCGGCCACCGACCCGCCTTCTGAGAACAGCACCATGGAATACGGATGGAACGACAGCGCGTCGAAATAGCCTGCGGCGCCCGCCTCGTACATCTCGGTCACGAACCGTACGGAATCGATCGCCTGCGTGCCGGAGTCGGGCGCGGCGGCGATGACACCGCCCACCACAACGGCATTCGGGTCCGCAGCCTTGATCGCGGTGTATCCGGCCTTCAGAAGCGCGGTGTATGCGGCCGGGTCAGGTGTCGGTTCCCAGAACCGGTAGTAGTTCGGCTCGTTCCAGACTTCGTAAGCCGACACCTTGCCGGCGTAACGTGCGGCGGCCATGCCGGCGTACTCCGCGAACTCCGCCATATCGGCAGGCGGTCCGCCGAGCGACGGCGACCCGGGCACCATCGCCCAGTCGGGCGGCGAGTTCAAAATGCCGATCACCGTCATGTCGCGGGCGTTGGCGGAGTTGACCATTCGGTCGACGGCTGACCAATTCCAGGTATCGTTCGACGGCTCTACGCCAACCCAGGGAATCATGATCCGGATCGTGTCGACTCCGTCGGCCTTGAGTAGATCGAGCGCCCGATCGATCTGGGGTTGCGTAAACCCGTACATCTCTTGAACGTTCATCCCGACTGTGGTGGCTCGCTGATCGATGGCGGAAGCCGAGGTCGAGGGCGGCGCGATCGTGACGCTGACATCGAACGTCGTCGTCCCCCCGTAGCCATCGCTGGCGACGACTGTGAACCGATCCATGTCGACTTCGGCAGTGGTCTTCGTGCCCCACCTGGCTTCGACGTTCGGTATGTACGTGAACGTGCCGCTCGGATCGATGTTCACCACACCCTTGCTGGGGCCGGTTGCCAGCGAATAGGTCAAGACGTCGCGTTCCTCGTCGTCGGCGAGAAGGGTCCCCGTCACCTTTCCGATGGCGACATTGGGGTCTCCGACCGACGCCCGGCCGTTGGTGGGCGCCGAATTGACATGGCCGTACGGAGCAACGGGAAGGTTGACCTTGACGGTTGCGGTGCCGCCGTATCCGTCCGCCACCGTGATGGTGACCACGTCGGTCTTGGTGGCGGTGGTGGCATTGAGCGCCGACGCGGCTTGACGGGCAGCGTCGGTCGGCGTGTAGGTGAACGCTCCATTCGGCCCGAACACCAACGCTCCCTTGGCCGGAGTGGTCGAACTGAACGACAACGGATCGTTGTTCACGTCGACGGCGGTGACGGTGCCCGTGACCCGGCCACTGTTGAGATCGGTGAACAGGCCACCGACGGTGGCGCCCGTCGGCGCGTAATTCGTCGGACTCACGGTGACGGTCACCGACACCGGTACGACGCCGCCGTGGCCGTCGTTGATCGTCACGGTGAACGTGTCGACCTTGTCGGCAGCCGTTGCGCCCACCTTCGCGGCGGCGTGCCGCGCCTCCGCGGTGGGGGTGTAGGTGAACGTGGTGGCCGAAGTGGTCGACTTGAGCACGACGGTGCCCTTGGCGGGATCGCTCACCGTGAAGGTTCGTACGTCGAAGTCCCCGTCGGATGCGGTGACCTTGCCGGTGACGACTGCGGATATGGCGCTTGGCGTTCCGACCGTCAACGTGTACGTCGGCACCTTGTTGGCAGGCAGAATGTTTACGGTGGTGGTCGGCGTGACGACGCCGCCTCGGCCGTCGGACACCGACACCGTGAACGAATCGGTGAGCGCACCGGACGGGGGGTTGTCGAGTGCGGCGGTGTGCCGGGCGGTTGCGGTCGGGGTATAGGTGAACGTGCCGTCCGCCTTGAGCGTGAGCGTGCCCTTGGTCGGCTTCGTGACCACGGTGTAGGTGAGCGGGTCACCGTCCGGATCGTTCACCACCACTTTCCCGGTGAGCGTGCCGGTCGTGACGCTGGGGGCGTTGAGGATCGGGGCACCGACCGTCGGCGCGGTGTTAGGGGTGACCATGCCGACGACGTAGACCTTGTCGGCGTCGTAGTCGGTGACGAACAGCTTTGTGCCGTCCGGACTCACCGCCGACCGAGGCGCGACGGACATGGCCGTCGTCGAGATTCTGGTGGCGACCGTGGTCAACGGCGCTCCGGTGGCGGCGTCGAGAGCAACCACGCGGCCAACCGTGTCGGTGACGAATAGCGTGGTGCCGTCGTTGCTGATGCTCACCGACGATGGCACCCCAGCGACGGTACGGGTGGCGACGACGGCACGCGTCGCGGTGTCGTAGACGGTGACCTTGCCGTCCGCAGAGCTGACGTACAGCCGCTTGTTGTCCGGACTCACCGCCAAACCCGTTGGGATGCTTGGCAGATTGGCGATGGTGGTGACGGTGCTGGAGGTGTAGCCGAACACCGCAACGGTGCCGCCGCCGGTGGTCTTGTTGCTGATCACGTAGAGCTTGGTCTTGTCGGGGCTGACGGTGATGCCGGTGGGCAGTGAGCCCGCGGGCAGTGTGACGGTTCCGCTGACGGCGTTGGTGGCGGTGGTTATCTTGGTCACCGTGCCGGCGTCGCGGCTGGTGACATACAGCACGCTGCCGCTCGAATTGATCGCCATCGCACTGGGTTTGGCGATCGCGATGGTCATGACCACCGCAGCGGTCTTGGTGTCGACGACCGTGACGGTGTTGTTGTCGAGGCTGGAGACATAAAGTCTCGTGCCGTCGGGTTTGATCGCCAACCCGTCGGGCGTCGGCCCGACGGCGATGGTGCCGATCACGGTGTTCTTGGTGGTGTCGATCACCGTCACCGTGCCGGCGGTCCGGTTGGTGACATAGGCGCGGGTGGCGGTTGCGACCACCGCGGTGGCGTCGTTGACCGCGCCGATCTCGGTCTGCTTCGCGATCGGCAGGGGGGCCACTGGAATGTTCACCACGGCCGGCACGCTGTTCGTGCCGTCCGACACCGTGACGGTGATGGGGACGGTCACCGTGGCGGAGGCGACGCCCGCGTTGATCCGCTGTGACGTTGTCGGCGTGTACGTGAATTTGGCGGTGGTGCTGTCGAATACCAGCGTGCCCGCGGTCGGCGGAGCGGTCAGCGCGTAGGTGACCGGCTGCCCCTCGGGATCGGTCCCGATGACTTGGCCGGAGATCGCGCCCGAGGTCGAGACCGGTGTGCCGAAGACGACATCGACTGTCGGGGACTGGTTCTCGACAAGTGCGGTGGTTGTCGCGAGTGCCGCCAACTGCATGGTCTCCGGTTGTGTCGCCCCGATCTGTCGACGCGCCGCGGCGGCGAACACCCACGCCAGGGGCGATTCGGAGGGGATGCGCGGAAGCGCACCGAGTATCGACGACAGGATCGGTGACACCACCCTGCTCAGCACCGCGGCGACAGGGGAGGACGCGACCTTGGCGGATACCGGTTGTGGTGTTGAGAGTGTCGTCGGCACTGCGGACTCGGCGGCAGCCGAAATCGTGACCGTTTCGGCTGGCTCGTCGGTCGGCTGCGCCTGGGCCTGCGCCGTCTGTGATGCGTTCGTCTGCGCCATCACCCGCGCGGCAGCGGCGGCGGTCTTCTTCGTGTCGGGCGTTTTCGTGGCACTCTTCGGTTTGGTCGTCCGCTTACCCACGCCCGCACCGGAGGTGTGCGCGCCGCCGGAGCTGGACACCGTCACACCCGACGCCACCTCCACGGTGGACGACGACGGCGACTTGTGCTCACCGCCCGACGTCGCCGGCTCCTTCGGCTCCGTAGGTTCGACACCGTTGGCATCCGGTGTCTCGGTCTTGGGTTCGCCGTCTGTCGCGGGCTCGCCGGCTTGTTTGTTCTCCGTGTCGTTGTCCACCGCCGGGCCGGCGGTGGTGGATTCGTCAGGCGCCGCGGAGGCGATTGCGCCAGGTGCCCCGATCGCGATTCCAACTCCGAGCGCTACGGCCAGGGCGCCGATGCGCCCGACATACCTGCTGTAGCCCATTTCCCCCACCTTCTTCGCTGAGCTATCACGAAGAAATCCGGGCGGTCGAGCGAACACCCGGACTAGCCGCGCCCCCAGTCGCTCGGAGCCAGCTTCAGACTAGGCCTTTGCAGATGGGAGTAATTGACTTTGGCGAAATTTCCTATTGGCATTTGCGTCTGCAAGCAAATTCCGCTAAGCGATGTCGTTTGCTTGTTCTGCTCGATCACGGTCTCGAGCACACGGACCGCGGGCTTGGCCGTCCGGTCCTGCCGGCAGTCTCGGCCTGATTCGCCTCCGAGACGATCTCCGCCGGCTGGCCATACTCGGTGGCCCAGATCTTCTTGTTCCCATCGCCGTTGGCGACCATAAGGGCGATGGCTGGCCGCGAGCCGGATCAGGCGATTTCACCATGCGACCGATCACCCGCAACAACCCGTCCAGACGGGGTTCTCAATACTGGTTATAAATAGTTGCTGCGCTAAGTAACTTTGCAGATTGTTTCGCTTTGCGGATAGCCGTGTCTTTTTCTGCAAGTCGCGGCGTTAGACGCGCCGGTAAAGTGTTGCTGATGCGCCGGTCCTCACAGCTCTCCAACGGGGGATGTTGCCACTCCGGACAGAATAGTTTCGGCTGCCTGCAAGCGAGGCAAGTGCCACGACCTCCAGGCCGCTGCCAACACCGAGCGTGTCTCGCAGCGCAGGCCGTCACAAGACGCAACCGACACTTGGCAAACAAACCAGCCGGCACGGGCCATCGCGGCGCCACCAGGTGAAACCAGATGATCCAGCTGGTAGTGGGCTATCGCAAACGTGCCGGATACCGCAGAAAGGGCAAAGGAACACACCGACACTGGCATATGTCTTTGCTGTGTCTTACGAATCGTCAGACGACATCAGCAAATTGCTGAAAACAGCTATGGAATGACGATCGCAATTCATGAGCAAAGTCGGTTCGGCCGAGGAATTCGGGCGCCCTGAAAGTATTTGCACAAGATCGGTCGATATCAGCTAATAAGCCACCAATGACCGGTCGAATACATGGCCGGTGAATTGCTGAAATTTGTATGCATTTCGCGTTCCTCCGGCGTAAATTGTTTGCTATCCAACCACCCAGGCAAAGGGGGCTCAAATGGAACTGACAGTTCGCCAACACCTCGCCGCCGGGATAGCCGTAGTCGGAGCTAGTGCACTTGTGGCAAGCCCGATCGCGCCGCCCGTGCCCGACCTCCACGTGCCGTCGCCACCGTCGATCACCGCCGATACGCAACTTCTGGGGCTCGCCTCCGACGCGGCCGAGGCGCTGGCGTTCCTGGTCACGCAGACCTCGCAGCTGGTCAACTTCGGCCTGATCCAGGTGGCCGATGGCGCAACCTTCGGGGCGGACCAGTTCGCCGATCTGATCGCGTTCGGCGCCGACGGAGTCAGCTCCTTGACTGCCGCCGCCGCACAAGCCGGGGTCTTCTTCAGCGACTCGCTCGCCGAGCTCATTGTGTTCGGGGTGAGCCAGACCGAGACCGCAGTCAACTTCCTGCTCGCGCAGACAGCGGCCGCTGTTGCCTTCGGGGCAGAGGGCGTCGCCGGCCTGGCAGCCTTTGGCGCGCAAGCTTTCTCAGGACTGGTGACGGCCGCGGCAGACGCCGGGGTCTTCGTGAACACCTCGATAGGTGAGCTGGTCACCTTCGCGATCGATTCCGTGCTGCCTGCACCGATCGCGGGTGCGCTGACACCACTCGTGGCGGGGCTGACCGGGTTGGTCAACTTCGGCATCACCCAGACGGCGGGCGCACTCAACTTCGGTGCGGACGCGTTCGCCGATCTGGTCGCCGCCGGTGCCGCCACCACCGCCGACCTGGCGGCGGGAATTGCCACCGTTGGCACCTTCGCCACCAGTCAACTGGCCGATCTGGCGTCGTTCGCAGTGACCCAAACCCGCGACCTGGTCGACTTCGGAATCAACCAGACGGCAGGCGCCATTTCCTTTGTGGCACAAGGGCTCGCCGGCCTCACCGCATCGGGAGCGCAGACGTTCTCGGACCTGATCACCGCGGCGGCCGACGCCGGGGCGTTCGTCAGCACCGCGGTAGCCGATTTCCTCGTGAACGTCATCACGGGTGTCGGTAGTGCGGTGCCATTCGCCGCGGCGACCGCCACCGCGAAGGTCGCAGGTCCGGAGACGGTGCCGGCGGCCGAATCTCGGCTGCTCTCTGTGAAGGTCGACAACACGGCGGTCGATGCCAAGCAACTGAAGACGCCGGTCCAGGTTTCGACGGCGAAGAGCGACAACGACTCGCAGTCGTCGGGCAGCGGCACAACGGTTGCTGCCACACAGAGTTCAGGCTCCACGGTCGACAAGACCGGTGCCCAACCAGTGAAGTCGCAGCCGGAGACCGACAAGAGCGGCGCCAACACCGACACGTCCGGTACCGAGAAGTCGGGCACCGACACCGACAACGCCTCGGTTGGGGGCGAGACCGCGTCGAACGGCGACAAGAAGGTCACCGACAGCACCAAGAGTGTCACCCACACCAAGGTGTCGAAGAAGAAGGCCACCAAGAAGGCTTCGGCAGACACCGCGAAGTCGGATGACGCCACCAAGGACAAGGCAGGCGCCGAGTCCGGAGGTGGTTCGGAGAAGAGCTGACCGCAGTGAGGTTCGGGCCCCTCGTCGGCGGACCGGGGAGGGGCCCGAATCTTTCACCGGCTCAGCGGAAGTCGGTGACCACGTCGGCGACCCGGCGCAACTGGTCGATGTCGGAACTCGTCGGGATGAGGTGCACCTCGTCGGTGCCGATGTCGGCGAACTTACGCAGCACCGCGGCCAGATCGTCGTCATCGCCCGCCCATCCGGTGCCGGGCGCCATCGCGTCGACGACACTGCCCGGGATCCAATTCATGTACCGCAGCAGATGCCGGTGCACCTGCGCCCTGGCTTCGGCGGCGTCGTCGCCGATCGCGAACCAGAAAGACGTCGCAAGCTGCGGTTTGGGCTTTCCCGCGTTGGCCCACGCCTGCCGGGCCACCTCGAAGAGCTCGTCCTGTTTCTCGGTGTCCAGGTCCAGAGTGGTTCCGGCCAGTCCGTCGGCCCAGGATGCCGCACTGCGAACGGTTTTCGGGCCCATGGTGCCGACCAGCAGGTCGGGCCCGCCTGCCTGGACCGGCGCGGGGCCGACCGGAACCACGGACTCGGTGACTTTTTCACCGGCCCAGACGCGCTTCATCACGGCCACCCTGTCGGCAAGTCCGCGCATCGTCTGTGTCGCCGGGTCGGCGCCCACCGCGCGGTAGTCCTCCTGCCTGCCACCGATGCCGATACCCACGGTCAGTCGGCCGCCGCTGAGCATGTCGCCGGTCGCCAACTGTTTGGCCAGCATCACCGGGTCGTGCAGTTGTGGCACGACGACCGTCATCACCAACCGAACCCTGTCGGTCCAAGCCGCGAGTGCGCCGAGCAGCGTCAACGCCTCGGGGTTGTCGAACGCGATGCGCTCACCCCAGCACAGCGACGTGAACGGGCCGCCGTCGGTGACCGTGGCCCACGCCTTCAGCGTCGCCGCGTCCAGATTGGTTTCCATCACCGGCATGGTCATCCCGATTCGCACGCCGCGATTCTGGCACGGGCCGGCCGCAACCCGGATCGTCAGGCCTGCGCGAAGCGGACCACACCGCTGTAGGTGCTGTTGCCGGGCTTGCCTGGATCGGGTTGCGGCAGCCACGCCAGCGGGCGCATCCACCGCGGCAATCGGTTGATGCGGCGCGCCACCGTGAACACCGATTCGATTTCGATGGCCCGCCAGCCGAGGTCCTCAAAGAACGCCACACCGTTCTCGGGGGCGAATTTGAACGGCGCGCTGTCCAGCATGCCTCGGCTGCGCTTGTTCAACCGCTTCTGCAGGCCGGGGCCGGAGAAGTCGAGCATCCACCAGGCCACCTCGGGCCGCTTCAGCGCCGCCGACAACGACACCACGTCGCGTTGTTCGAGATACATCAGCAGCCCTTCGGTCAAGACCAGGGCTCGCCTGACGCCTGCCAACTCCTCGTCCAAAAAGGCATCCCTGGCGACGGGATCAGCCAGATCGACTGCGTGCCTGGCCAACCGGCAGCGCGGGGGCTGGTCGGCCAACGCCTGCTGCTTTTCGGCGAGCAGGTCGGGCAGGTCCGCCTCGACCCACGCGAAATCGGGTGGCAGCTCCAACCTGTACGGCCGGGTGTCGAGTCCCGCGGCCAGGTTGAGCACCTTGTCACAACCGCCGTCGATGGCTTCGAGGATGACGTCGTCGATGACCTTGGTGCGGGCCACCAACCACCAGCCGTTACGAAGTGCGCGCGGCCCTTTAGCCACGATGGCACGACCGCGCTCACCGGCGAGCCGGTCGGCCAGCGGGTCGTCGAAAAGCGCGTCAGGACGGGCCGATTCGATCGCCCGGTAGGTGGCAACCCAGCGCGCCGTATCCGAGACGTGAGAGATCAGGGGCTCGGTCGCCATGCGGCGAGTCTGCCACGCTAGGCAGGCGGATCCTTTTTTGCCCTGATCGGATTCGGCGAAGGCGGCGCGAAGATGTTGCCCTGCAAGCCGCCTCGCAATGTCCGCGCCGCAACCAGACACCACGTGCTCAGCAGCCCCACATATCCGATGGCGGCGGCGACGCGAAACGACGGCAGCCCGGTGTGCACCGCCAACTGTGTCGTGCCGGTGACGAAGGTACCCACCGGGAAAGTCAGGCTCCACCAAGTCAGTGCGAACGGCATACCGCGGCGCAACGTGCGGATCGTCAGTGCCGTCGCCAACGCGATCCACAGCACCGCGAAACCCCACACCGGAACCCCGTAGACGATCGCGAATACGGCCATCCCGTCGGCCAGGTCCGGATCCACCGCGAGTGCGGCGTTCGCGCCGAGAAGCCCTGCCGCCGTTATGGATTGGCCGAGCGGGCCCAGCACAATCCACAACGTCGGCACCCGCGCCGTGCCGGAGGTGCCGTAGTGCGCGAGCCGACTCCACACCATCGTGATGATGATCAGCGACGCTACGAGCGACAGCCCGAACATCGCGTAACACCCGTAGAGCATGGTTTGCCTGCCGGTGCCGGGTGCCATGTGCGGGATCAGCAGAGCGCCCGTCGCGGCCGACACCATGGGCGGCACCACCGGCATCAGCCAACCACCGAAGGCGGCATCGGGTTCTACCCGGTACTGAGTGAACATCAGGTACGGGATGCTGATCGCGGTGAACAGCCCGCCGGCGGTTCCCGCCGTCCACAGCACCCAGTCCAGGTCGGCGGCCGCCTGTTCGCCGATCAGATCCCTGCCGACGAGCGTCGCGCCTGCGCCGACGGTCAGCAACGCCATCGGCGCCGCGCCGTAGAAGTGGCCCATCTGCGGGTTGTGGGCGTGGCTGCGCGCCACGGTCGGATGCCGTACCCAGTGCGCGACCACCGCGACTATCAGCATCACCAGCCATACCGTCGTCGCGACCCACACCGCCTCGGCGAACGCCCGCAGGCCAGGGATGTGAACCGGCAGGGTGGCACCAGCGGTGGCCACGATGCCGGTGCCCATCACCGAGGCGAACCAGTTGGGGCCCAGGAAGCTGAGGCGTTGCTGCCGGTCCGTCGTCGTCATTGCGTCATCATCGCGCCTACGGGGGTTTTCCCCCGGCAGGGTCTCGGGAAAACGCTGTGTCGCTGCGCGCCTGCGGTCCATAGGTTGAAGGCATGGTCGCACTCACCGACACGAGTCCCGAGACCTCGCAGGCACCCGCTACCGGCGACGGCGCCGCGGTGCGCCACCGCAACATCGGCGTGGTGTCGACCGCCTCGCTGCTCACCGGGGCAGCGGTCGCGACAGGCTGGTTCTGGATCCCGCTGGCGATCCTGATCATCGGCATCTCGTCGATACCCAGCGGCATCGGCTTCGCCCTGTCGGCAGTGGTGTTCATCTACCTGATGCGCGGCGTCGAACACGTCGAACGGCTGCGCAGCGAGGCGGTGTTCGGCCTCGGCATCGCCGTTCCCCCGCGGCGGCTGTCACCGTATGCCGGATTCCAGCGGTGGTTGCACCAACTGTGGCTGGACATCAGCAGCGCCCGGTTCTGGAAAGCCACCGCCCACCACTATCTGCGGATGGCCTACGACATGCTGGCAGCGGGTGTGGCACTTGCATTGCTGGCGTTCGCTTTCCTCGGCCCGGCCGCGGCCATCGCAATCAGACACAGCGACGCCGACGCCGGATTGTCGTTCCTGTCGCCGCCGCTGGCGTTTCTGCTGGCGGTCCTCGCCGTCGTCGGCGCGGTGGCCATCCTGGTCTTCGCGCCGGCCGTCGACGCTGTCATCGATCGCTGGCTGTTGTCCCCTTCGCCGACCGCCGCGCTGCAGCACCAGGTCAGCGCGCTGTCATATGCGCGTCAGGGCGCGGTGTCGTCTGCGCAGACGGAGCGCCACCGGATCGAACGCGATCTGCACGACAGCGTGCAGCCCCGATTGGTGTCACTGGCCATGACCATCGGTCTGGCCCAGACCAAGCTGGACACCGACCTGCCCGCGGCCAAACAGTTGATCGCGGAGGCCCACGACGATGCCAAGAGTGCACTCGTCGAGTTGCGCAACGTGGTCCGCGGCATCGCGCCGACAATCCTGTCCGACCGCGGCCTGGACGCCGCGCTGTCGGCGGTGGTGCAACGCGCGGAGAGCACGGGCGTGCCGATCGCTTTGAATCTGTATCTGCCCCGCAGGTTGCCGGACGAAGTGGAGTCGGTCGCGTATTTCGTCGTCGCAGAGGCGGTGACCAACGTCGCCAAACACGCCAGCGCCTCGCGGGCGGTGGTGACGGTGCGACTCGACGAGGCCGCCAATCAGCTCTACGTCTCGGTGTTCGACGACGGCCGCGGCGGCGCCGCGATCACCACCGACGAGAACGCCACCGGCCTGCGCGGCCTCGAGGAACGGGTGCGTGCCGCGCACGGCACCTTCCACGTGTCCAGCCCCAGCACCGGGCCGACCATCGTCACAGCGGTACTGCCATGCGCGTCGTGATCGCCGAGGATTCGGCGCTGCTGCGGGCCGGCATCGAGCGAATCCTCATCGACGCCGGCCACGAGGTGATCGCGGGTGTGCCCGATGCGACCAACCTGCTCCGTCTGGTCAATGAGAAGCGACCCGACCTCGCCATCGTCGACGTGCGAATGCCTCCCACCTTCACTGACGAAGGCATCCGCGCCGCGGCGCTGCTGCGCAGCCAGAACCCGGAGTCCCCGGTGCTGGTGTTGTCGCACTACGTCGAGGAGCGCTACGCCGCTGACCTGATCGCCTCGGACACAAGAGGATTCGGCTATCTGCTCAAGGACCGCGTCGCCGATGTGCCCGCGTTCCTCGACGCCGTGGACGTGGTGGGTGGTGGCGGCACCGTCCTGGACCCGGAAGTGGTGTCGCAGATCCTGGTGCGTTCGCACCGCCGCAGCGCGCTCGACGAGTTGACGCCGCGCGAACGCGACGTGCTGCAACTGATGGCAGAAGGCAAGACGAACTCCGCGATCGCCTCGGCACTGCACATCTCGGTCGGGTCCGCCGAGAAACACATCGCGTCGATCTTCACGAAGCTGGATCTGGCACCCGACGAGAGCGAGAACCGCCGCGTGCTGGCGGTGCTGCGCTACCTCGAATCGTGAACCGCTGAAAGGGTTTTGGCTGATGACAACCTTTGCTCCCCCACCACCGGCACCGACCAGTGCGCCGCCTCCGCTGTCCCCCGGCTGGCGGACCGCGTTCCGGTTTGTGCTCATCGCCGGCGCGGTGGTGCTGGTGGTGGGGGCCCTTGCCTCGCTCGGCACGGTGGCGTGGGGTATCTCCAGCTTCCGGGTCATCACTGACAGCAAGCCGCTGCCCGCCGGGATGCGGTCAGTGGTGGTCGACACCGGCGACACACCGGTCGCGATCCGCATCACCACCGACCGTGACGCCCGTGAGCCGCGGGCCGATCTGCGGATGGTCAATTCGACCCGGGCAGGGGCACATCCCTTGGCGGTCAAGGCCGAAGGCGGCGACACACGAATCATGATCAGCGGCGAATCAACGCCGTTTCTGGATTGGGGCCGGGCGGGCGAGATGACGCTGCTGCTGCCGCCGGAGCTGGCCAGACGATTGTCGGTCACCACCCGGCAGGACAACGGGATAGTGTTCGCGCAGGCCGGCATCGATCAACTGATTGCGCACACCGACAATGGGCGGGTCATCCTCGGCGGCTCCGCTCGGCGCATCGAGGTCGACACCGACAACGGCGATGTGGTCAGCCGTGATCCGATCTCGGTGTCCGAGTCATTCACTGCCACAGCCGATAACGGCGATGTCAAGGTGGACTTCGCCGAAGCTCCACCGCGCACCATCGACATCACCAGCGATAACGGCGACGTGGTCATCGCGCTGCCTGCGCGTGGCCCCTATGCGGTGAATGCGAGCACCGACAACGGCGACACGGTGGTACGGGTTCCGCAGGCGACCGATCGAGAGAAGGCCGCGGCGGTCATCACCGCGCGCTCGGAGAACGGCGACGTGATCATCGAGGATTCGCGCTAGCGCCGCTTGGCGTCGGGGTCGGCGTCGGGGCGAAGCTGAACTTGTGCTCGAAATCTTGCCGATTCCTCGCACACAAGTTCACGTTCGACGTAGGAATTGGGTGGGGGTGAGTGCAATGGCCATTGACGAAGCAAAGCTGAACGAATTCCTAGGCAAGGCGGTCGCTGATCTCGGTGCCGCAGTCAGCGCCACGCTCGTGCTGGTGGGCGATCGCCTCGGGCTGTACCGGGCGCTGGCCGCCGGGTCGCTGACGTCGGACGAGTTGGCGGAAAAGACGGGCACCCACGAGCGATACCTCCGGGAGTGGCTCGGCAATCAGGGCGCCGCCGGCTACGTCGAGTACGACCCCGACACGGGCAAGTGGTCGATGTCTGCAGAACAAGCGGCATGCCTGGCCGATCCCAACGGGCCGGTCGACGTGCCCGGTGCCTACCACATCGTCCAGGCGCTGTTCCACGCGCTCGGGCGCACAGTCGAGAACTTCCAGACCGGTGAGGGCATGGAGTGGGGCGAACACCACCCGTGCCTGTTCGTCGGCACCGAACGCTTTTTCCGAGCCGGCTACAACGTGAACCTGCTCGAGTCGTGGCTGCCCGCACTCGACGGCGCGGTAGATCGCCTGCAGGCCGGCGCCAAAGTCGCCGATGTCGGCTGCGGTCACGGGGCAAGCACCGTGCTGATGGCCAAGGCCTATCCGAATTCGACGTTCATCGGGTACGACTACCACCCGGACTCCATACAGGTGGCGACCACCCGCGCCGCGGCCGCCGGTGTCGAGAACGCGTCGTTTGAGGTGGCAGACGCCGTCAGCTACAAAGGCGAGGATTTCGACCTGATCGCGTTCTTCGACTGCCTGCACGATATGGGCGATCCCGTCAGCGCGGCGCGGCACGCGCGCGACGCACTCGCCGGCGACGGCATCGCAATGATCGTGGAGCCGTTCGCAAATGACCGCATCCAGGACAACCTCAACCCGGTCGGCCGGGTGATGTACGGGGCGTCATCGCAGGTCTGCGTGCCGGTGTCATTGGCGCGCAACGGTCCCGCACTCGGTGCGCAGGCCGGCGAACAACGCCTGCGCGAGGTCGTCGTCGACGGCGGCGGCTTCACGCAGTTCCGGCGGGCCACTGAGACACCGTTCAACATCGTCTACGAGGCCCGTCCGTAACCCCACGCTACGTCAACGACGCGATTATCTCCGCGACGGTCCCCGTCCTGGCCTGCCGAAATCCGGTGCCCGCCCACACGTTGACGGCCTCCGGGTCACCGGCGCGCACGGACGCGGCACGCAACGGACTGGTCAGCCAATGGATCTCGGGGTAACCGTACGTCGCCTCCGCCTCGTGCTCGTCGACGAACCGGTTGCGCAGTCCGCGTGCATAGCGGCCCGAGAATGCGCGCGTGACAACGGTTTCGGTGAATCGCGGATTCTGCAGCGCGGCGCGGTGCACCGGGCTGCTGCCCGCTTCGTCGGACAGCAGGAACGCGGTGCCCAACTGGGCCGCGGCGGCGCCTGCAGCCAAAACTCTCGCGACGTCCTCGGCCGTCATCAATCCGCCCGCGGCGACAACGGGCACGTCGACCGCGGCTTTGACCTCCGCGAGCAACTCGTCGAGCGGTTGAGTGGCCGGCGGCACGCCCGGGTCGAAGGTGCCGCGATGCCCGCCTGCCGCCGGCCCCTGCGCCGCGACCGCGTCGACACCGTTGGCGACCGCCGTGTAAGCCTCCGCCAACGTAGTTACGGTGCCGACCACAGCGATGCCCGCCTCCCGCAACCGACGGCACTCGTCGGCGGTCGGCGCGCCGAAGGTGAACGACGCGACCTCCGGCCGCACGTCGAGCAGCACCTCGATCTTGGCCGCCCAGTGGTCGTCGTCGAACCGGGGCTCACCGAGTTGCGCGCCGTACCGCTGCGCCTCCCCCGCGAGCGCCTTCGCGTACCGGGCGATGTCCTCGCGGGTGCCCGCACTCGGTTGTGGGGCAAACAGATTCGCGCCGACGGGGCCGGAGGTGAGGGTGCGGGCCGCGGCCAGCCGCTCGGCGAACACCTCCGGTGTCAGATAGCCCGCCGCGACGAAACCGAGGCCGCCCGCGTTGGTGCCTGCCGCGGCGAGTTGCGGCGTCGTCGGCCCACCGGCCATCGGGGCGACGAGGACGGGCACTGAAAGATCGCGAAAGTCGAACGCCATCGATCCTTCGTACCACCCGGGCTCCGTCGTTACCGCAAGGCCTTGCCGAACAACAGGCAGTCCTGCGGCTCGCCGCTGATGTTCGGCAGCACGGCATAGCGGGCCAGCCGGCCTTCCAGCGTCAGCCCGCTGCGTTGCAGCAGCGCCGCGGACGCGGCGTTGTCGACATGGCAGTGCGCGGTGACCCGATACACGGTGGGGTCGCGCTGGGCCTTGTCGAGAAGCAGTTGCACGACTTCCGACATCAGGCCCCTGCCCCACCAGGGCCTGCCCAGGAAATAACCGAAGTCGATGATGTGCGGTTGCGGCCTGCGCCAGCCGCACACCCCGATCGGACCGTCGCCGTCGAGCAATTCGATGATCCACGTGGTCTCGCCACCGACGTTGAAGATCTCGGTGATCACCCGGCGCGTCTCGGATACATCGGTATGCGTGCGCCACGACATGTACCGCGATACCTGCGGGTCAGACACGACGTGGTCGAACAGCGGCTGCGCGTCGTCGATCGTGGGTGCACGCAACCTGATCCGCGTACCGGCGAGCGTCTCGACTTCTGACATAGGCCTATCGTGGATTGATATGGCGATCACGTTCAACCACACCATCGTCGCGGCTAAGGACCGCGAGGAGTCAGCCCGGTTCTTCACCGAGTTGTTCGGTCTGCCACCTGCCAAGGAATTCGGCCCGTTTCTGGCCGTCGAACTGAACCACGGCGTCAGCCTCGACTACGCGCAGGTGGGACCGGACGAGGGCATCCGCCCGCAGCATTACGCGTTCCTGGTTTCCGAGGACGAGTTCGACGCGATCTACGGCCGCATCCGTGAGCGCGGCATGCAGCATTGGGCGGATCCGCACGGCAGCAGACCGGGCGAGATCAACCGCAACGACGGCGGCCGCGGCGTGTACTTCCAGGACCCGGGCGGGCACTACCTGGAAATCCTCACCCGTCCTTATGGCTCAGGTGGCGGCTGACCCGCGACGTCAGCACATCCACACCGTCACCGTCGAGGCGGCTCAGCATCGCGGGCCGGTTGCCGAGCACGCTCACCAGTTCGGCGGCGCGGCCACGGACTACCGGTCCTCGATCACCGTACGTCCAGCCGACGTCGGTCGCGGCCAGGCGCAACCCGCGGCCGTTCGCATACGCGGGGACAAACGGGTTCGGCACGCGCACTTGGGTTTCCAGCACAGCGACGAGCGCATCGGCGGGGATCACAGGCTCGCGGCCGAGCGCAAACAATATGTCGAGTTCGTGCGTGACGTGATCGCCGAGCAGCAGCGGCGACGGGAAGTAACGGCCGAGCCCGTGCGGGCGTTGGGTCAGTCGCTGGAAGTCGTCGAGCAGTTCGGCCGGGGTGCGTGCGGCAGCGAGCGAACGCGCCATCGCGGCGTTGGCCCGGTCGAACGACCCTCTGTGGCGCAGCATTTCGGAGATCACCGTTGCGGATGAGGCGCTGTGCCCGACGACGAGATGGGCGAGCACATCGTGGTTGGACCAGTGCTCGCACAGGCTGGGCCGTGCCCACTCCGCGGCGCTGAACCCGGCGGCAAGCTCATGAAATCGCGCGTCGTTGGCGCGCAGGCGGTCACGCGCGGACACCGAGGTGCTCCTGAAGAAACGCGGTTTGGTCGGCCATCACTTGTGTAGCAAGCGGCAGGTGGTAGATCGCGAAATGATCGGAGTCGTAATGCTTGGCGACACCACGAGGTGCGCGCCGCGCCAGCAACGCCGCGTACGCGGGGTCCATCAGGTTCTCCCGGTCGCAGACGCAGACGAGCAACGGCGCCTCGATGCGGCGAGCGTGGCGCAGCGAGGACGTCAACACCATGGCCACCGCGTCGGCGGCCGCGATGCGGTTGTCGAACCGCCCGCCGGGCGGGACAGTCGATCGCCAACCCGATTCGGCGCCGTCGACGGTCACCATGGCGAAGCCCGCTGGCGGCCCGACGATCGGCATGTACCGGCGCCCCCTGCGAAATGCCGTGCGGAGCATGTCCTCCGCAATGGCGGGCGTCAGTCGCAACGCGGCGCGCACTCCCAATTTTCGCGCCGCACCGGGCCCGTGCACGATCGGGCACTGCACCACCGCGGCCGCCACGTCGGAGCGCTCGGCGGCGACCCGGACCACGTTCATTCCGCCCAGGCTGGTGCCCCACAGCCCGACCCGCTCCGCGTCGACGTCCGGTCTCGCCATGACGTGTTCCAGCGCCGCCACCACATCTTGGCGTTGGTCGCGAGCCGAAATGTGTTGGCGCGGCAGACCACCCGAGCTACCGGTGTTGCGGTAGTCGAACGCCAGTGTGGCTATGCCGGCTCCGGCGAACTGCTGCTCGTACTGCGCCAGCATCATGTCGTGTGTCGCCCCGAGCCCGTGCACGAGCACGACGGCCGGATGGGGCCCAGGTCCGGCGGGCAGCGTCAGCCATGCCGCGCAGCCCTCGCCTCGGCATGAGAAGTCGACCCGTTGGGTCGGGATGGTCGCCGGCATCTACACCTCCGATATAAGTACACCGTACGTGTTGGCTACACTGCGTTACGTACGGTGTACTTGTCAAGGGGTGTCGAGGGGTGACAGATGCGGGCACGGTTCACAACCGACGAGATCGCTGCGACGGCGCTCGAAATCGTCGACGAGGAAGGGCTTTCCGCCCTGAGCATGCGATCGGTGGCTGCCGCGTTGGGCACGGGACCGATGACGCTCTACAACTATGTGCCCGATAAGGAAGGGCTCGAGGAGTTGGTCGTCGCCGCGGTGGTCGCGGATGTACGACTGCCCGCACCGACAGACGATTGGCAGCACGATGCGTACGCGATCGCCGACGCGATGTGGCGTGGCATCCGCGCGCACCCCGCCGCGATTCCGCTGGTGCTGACCCGTCGTACGTTGTCGGCCACGGGTTATGCCGCCGCCGACGCGCTGATCTCCGCACTCGAGCGGGGCGGGCTGCCCGACCACGACCGATTGGCCGCGTTCCACGCCGTGCTCGGCTTCGTCATCGGCGCCGTGCAGACCGAATTGGCAGGCCCGCTGACTCGCGGCCGTGACGCGGCCGATGTCGCTGCGCGGATCGGCACGGTGGCGGGCGACGCGTATCCGCACATCGGGTCACTGTCGAAGGTTGCGATGCGAATGTCGCCCGAGGAGGACTTCGACCGCGGGCTGTGCATGCTGCTCGACGGCATCGCGACGCGCAGATTGCGCAAGCGTCGCTAGCCCACGGGATCTTGCGACGGCTCGGCCGTCGTGTGGCCGCGCTGCTGCTCCTGGCCGAGGTAGTCGCCCGCCATCTTCGCAACGTGGTTGGGCAGCGTACCCGAAGCGACGTCGGCGAGGCTGGTCTCTTCGAGCACCGATCGCATGCTGGCGCGCAGCGCGCGCCACACGTCGGTCAGTGCGGCGGTCGGACCCGAATACGGCAGATCGCCCAGCCCGATATCCCGCACGCTGGCCAGCGGCCCGTCGATGCAGCGCAGGACATCGGCGATGCTGATGTCGGCGGCCGCCCTGGCCAGTTCGTAGCCGCCGTCGCGGCCGCGGTGGCTGCGGACCAGCCGGTCGGTGCGCAGTTCGGACAGGATGTCGACGAGAAACTGCGGCGGGATGCCCTGCGCCTTCGCCAGGTCGTCGGTCTTGACCAGCACACCGGCCTCGACGGTGGCGAGCTGGATCATGGCCCGGACGGCATACTCCGCCTTGGCCGACATCCGCATGTTGGCCAGGTTAGTCGGGATTGTCGAAGTTACCGCTCAACGCGCGTACAGACGCAGGCATCGGCGTGCCGGGCAGGTTGTCGGGGGCGGGCTGCGGCGGGCCATAGGTGACCGTCATCGGCACCACGCCCGCCCACGCTCCCGACGCGACGTCCTCCGGCGGATCCTCCGGCCAGCCGTCGCTGACTTTCAACGACCAGTTCGTCTCGCCGATGGCCAGCCGCAAGGCCTGCGTAGCCGCGATTTCCTTGCGGTTGCTTGCCCGCAATTCGGCGACTCGCCCCGGGATGAAGGCCTCCACCAACGCGTCGAGATAGCGCTCTTTGTCGTCTCCGTCGATCACCTCGAACCGCCCGAAGATCGCGGCGCTGCGGTAGCGGAACGAGGACTCAAACCCGCTGCGCGCCACCATCACACCGTCCAGCGCGGTGACCGAAACCGCCGCCGACGCGCCGGCCGCCAGCGCGCGCAGCCACGGTGAACCGGTCGACCCGTGGATGACGAGTTCGTCGTCGAGGCGCGCGAAGCCCGTCGGGAACACGACGGGATGCCCATCGCGCACCAGAGCGACCGTCGCAAGGGGTGTGCTGTCGAGGAGTTCGTCGAGCCGCCGCCGCGACGTGTCCTGCTTTTCGCGGAGCCGGGTGACCTGGGTGGAGGGCGTGGCCGACATGCCGAAAGACTAATCGGGGATGTCGTAGGCGCCGGGCACGACGACCGCGAACAGGTCAGCCATCGCGGCCAGGCTGGCGGCCTGCAGCGCCTCGGCGGACACCGTCGAGTCACCCACTCCTGGCAGCGCCCTCGTCGCGGTGGCACTAGCGACCACAGTCGGCGCATAGCCCAGGTTGAACGCGCCACGGGCGGTGGAGTTGACGCACATGTGCGTCATGAACCCGGCCAGCACCAGATTCGTCGCGTTGGAGGTCTTCAGGACTTGGTCGAGGTCGGTCTGCACGAACGAATTCGGGTAGTTCTTCACCACCACCGGTTCACCGTTGCGCGGGGCCACGCGGGACACGATCGCGCCGCTCTCCCCTTCGATGTCGTAGAGGGAACCGGGACCGTCGTCGTGCTGGATGTGAATGATCGGGATGCCTGCCGAGCGCGCCCGGTCGAGCAGCGCGGCGGCCTCGTCGAGCGCCTCTTGCACGCCCTCGAGTTCCATCACGCCGCGCGTGTAGGTGTTCTGGCAGTCGATCAGGATCAGTGTCGATTCCGAGAGGCTGACCGGCTGTTGCGGTAGATCGGCC
Organism: Mycobacterium sp. ACS1612; assembly: GCF_001667505.1. Classification (GTDB taxonomy): domain Bacteria; phylum Actinomycetota; class Actinomycetes; order Mycobacteriales; family Mycobacteriaceae; genus Mycobacterium. The sequence goes on along the minus strand of NZ_LZHZ01000002.1, from coordinate 3,850 downwards.
AGGACGCGCAGGGTCGGGTTGCTCACGCGCCGAGCGTACTGGCATCAGGCTGCAGCGTTCGCGATGAGTACGGGCGCCGCGAACCGCACCGACCCGTCACCGGTGACGAAACGTGCGAACCGCGTCTCGGCGGTCCCGCCGCACCGGCCGATCAGCCCGAGGTGACCGTCAGCACCGCGTCGGCGAACTCGGGACGGCACACCACGAGGTCCGGCAGCAACGGGTCGGCCTGGTTGTAGACCAGCGGCGTGCCGTCGATGCGTGACGTGTGCAGGCCCGCCGCGCGGGCGACCGCGACCGGCGCCGCGGAGTCCCACTCGTATTGGCCGCCGGCATGGACGTAGACATCGGAGATGCCCTGCACGACCGACGCGACCTTGGCGCCGGCCGAGCCCATTTCGACCAGCGTGCCGTCCAACGCGTCCCGCACCGCGAGTGCAACGGCGGGCGGCCTGGTGCGCGACACCACGATGCGCGGCTTGTCCGCGGCTGCCAGCGGCGCGGTGACCGTCGGCGTGGCAAGCGTGATGCCTTGTGCGGGAAGGGCAACCGCGCCCGCGACCAACTCCCCCGCCTGCCACAGCGCGACGTGTACCGCCCAGTCGTCGCGGCCGGGCTCGGAGAACTCCCTGGTGCCGTCGAGCGGGTCGACGATCCACACCCGCTCGGCGGACAGCCGCACCGAGTTGTCGGCACCCTCCTCAGACAGCACCGCGTCACCGGGCCGCTGCGACGCCAGCGCGTCCGTCAAGAAGTCGTGAGACCGCTTGTCGCCCGCGGCTTTTCGCTCCGCCTCGGTGGCGTCGGCCAGCTCAGCACGGATGTCGAGCAGCAGTTTGCCCGCCGCCGTGGCCAGTTGTGCCGCCACCTCGTGGTCGGTCACCGCTTGCTTTCCAACAGCTCGATCACCAGGTCGGCGAGTTCCTCGGTGCTGCGGTCCGGCGTCAGTCGCAGATCCGGGTTCTTGGGCCGCTGATACGGGCTGTCGATCCCGGTGAAGTGGGTGATCTCGCCGGCCCTGGCCTTGGCGTACAACCCCTTCGGGTCACGACGTTCGCAATCCTCCAGGGGCGTGTCGCAGAACACCTCGAAGAATTCCAGGCCGGCTTCGGTGGTGAGCTTGCGTGCCAGCGCGCGGTGCTCCTCGAGCGGGCTGATCGCCGGGACGAGCACGACCTGACCCGAGTCGGCCAGAATCGCGGCGATGTGAGCGAGCCTGCGCTGGTTCTCGGCGCGGTCGGCCATCGAGAAGCCCAGGTCCGCATTCAGGCCGTGGCGCAGGTTGTCGCCGTCGAGAACATAGGCGGGACAACCTCTTTCCAACAGCTTCTGTTCGACGAGCATGGCCACCGACGACTTCCCGGAACCGGACAGACCGGTGAACCACACGGTGCGGCCCTTCGACAGCCGGTCTTCGGAGGTGCACAGCGATTCATGGCGCACAGTGTTCGGGCTTGCGGTGCGGGCCGTCACATAGGGCAGGATCATGCCTGCCGCGACGGTGCCGTTGGTGTTGGGGTCGATCAGGATGAACGAACCGGTCGCAGAGTTGCGGCTGTACTCGTCGAGCAGCAGCGGCACCTGGGTGCGCAGCGAGACGCGGCCCAGCTCATTGAGTTTCAGTGCAGTCGCGGACTTGTCGCGGTGCAGGGTGTTGACGTCGAGCCGGTAGTCGAGCGCGGTCACCCTGACCCGCGTCGTGTGTGTCGTGTGCTTGATGATGTAGTCGCGGCCGGGCTCAAGCGCCGATCCGTCGGCCATCCAGCACACCGTGGCGTCGAACTCTTGCGTCACCCGCGGCTGGTTGTTCGGCCGCGCGATCAGGTCACCCCGGGAGATGTCAATGTCGTCGGCGAGGCTGACGGACACGGCCATCGGCGGAAAAGCTTCCTGCACAGGGCCGCTCGGGCCTTCGATCGTGGTGATGCGGCTGGTCTTACCGCTGGGCAGCACGACGATCTCGTCGCCGGGACGCATGACGCCGCTGGCAACGGTGCCCGCGTAGCTGCGGTGGTCGAGGTGATGGTGCGTCTGCGGCCGGATCACGTACTGCACCGGGAACCGCACGTCGACGAGGTTGCGGTCGCCCGCGATGTAGACCTCTTCGAGGTGTGACAGCAGCGAGGGCCCGTCGTACCACGGGGTGTTGCTCGACTTGGTCACCACGTTGTCGCCCTGCAGCGCCGACAACGGGATGGTGGTCACGTCGTGGATGTCGAGACGGGCCGCGAACTCATGGAACTCATCACGAGTCGTCTCGAATGTCTTTTGGTCCCAGTCGATCAGGTCCATCTTGTTGACCGCAAGCACGATGTGCCGGATGCCCAGCAGCGACGCCAAAAACGCGTGCCGACGCGACTGCTCCAACAGCCCGTGCCGCGCGTCGACCAACACGATCGCCAGCTGCGCGGTCGACGTGCCGGTGACCATGTTGCGGGTGTACTGGATGTGCCCCGGGGTGTCGGCGATGATGAATTTCCGCTTGGCCGTGGCGAAGTAGCGGTAGGCAACGTCGATCGTGATGCCCTGTTCGCGCTCGGCGCGCAGGCCGTCGGTGACAAGCGCCAGGTCGGTGTAGTCGTGCCCGCGTTCCTTGGAGGTGCGCTCGACGGCCGCCAGTTGGTCCTCCATCACAGCTTTGGAGTCGAACAGCAGCCGACCGATCAGCGTGGACTTGCCATCGTCGACCGAGCCCGCGGTCGCGATGCGCAGAAGTGTCGTCATCAGAAGTAACCCTCGCGCTTGCGGTCTTCCATGCCGGCTTCGGAGATCCGGTCGTCGGCGCGGGTGGCGCCGCGCTCGGTCAACCGTGACACCGCAGTCTCGGCGATCACCTCGGAAACGGTGCCCGCCAACGACTCGACGCAGCCGGTGCAGGTTACGTCGCCGACGGTGCGGAAGCGGACGGTCTTCGTGACGACTTCCTCGTCCTTGCGGGGCTGCATGTACTTGTGCACCGCGAGCAGCATGCCGTCGCGCTCGAACACTTTGCGCTCATGGGCGTAATAGATCGACGGCAGCTTGATCTTCTCAGCGCCGATGTAGGACCAGATGTCGAATTCGGTCCAGTTCGACAGCGGGAACACCCGAATGTGCTCGCCCTTGCGGTGCCGCCCGTTGTAGATGTTCCACAGTTCAGGCCGCTGGTTTTTCGGATCCCACTGGCCAAACTCGTCGCGGAAGGAGAACACCCGCTCCTTGGCGCGGGCCTTCTCCTCATCACGTCGGGCGCCGCCGAAGGCCGCGTCGAACTTGTTCTCCCGGATGGCGCGCAGCAGCGTGAAGGTCTGCATCGGGTTGCGCGACGGGATGGTCTCGACCACACGCCCGGCGTCGATGTCGTCCTGCACCTTGGCGACGACGAGGCGGACCCCGGACTCGGCGACGAGTTCGTCGCGCGCGGTCAGCACCTCGTCGAAGTTGTGTCCGGTGTCGACGTGCATGACCGGGAAAGGCAGTCGGCCGGGCCGGAACGCCTTGATCGCCAGGTGCAGCATCACGATGGAGTCCTTGCCGCCGGAGAACAGCAGCACCGGCCGCTCGAACTCCGCGGCGACCTCGCGAATGATGTGGATGGCCTCGGCCTCGAGCGAGCGCAGATGGCTCAGCTCGTAGCGGCCGGGATTGAGTTCCTGCGTGGCGGTCACCACAACCTCATTAAGTTGGTAGAAATGACCAGAATAATCTGCATAACCGGATATGAAACCAGCCCTAGCCTGCGCTGTCAATGCAACTTCCGCGGCGAGCAGACGCAAAAGTGCCCATTTTTGGGCGGCGGTTTCCGGGGGTGATTGCAACAGCCATTTAGTTGGAGGTTGTTGTGTATGTGAAGGCGCATCCGTGGGTTGTC
>NZ_LZHZ01000001.1 GCF_001667505.1 Mycobacterium sp. ACS1612 | reverse complement strand
GAACTACACGGATGCAAAAAAGTACTCCCCAGAAGAAGGAACCAAATTTCTCGGTCCAACTTCCGGGGACCACTTCACACGGCGTGGCGGGGCCCTTTTGCTTGCGTTACTGGCCCCAGTTGAAGCAGCCGACACCGGGGACGCAGCCGCCGCCACCCGACGGTCCGCCGTGGCCGCACGCGCCTGCGGCAGTGCACCCACCGCCGCCAAGCGGCCCACCACCCCCGCACGTGCCGTCGGCGGTGCATCCACTGCCGCCGCCCGCGTCGCCGCTACCGCAGACCCCGTTGTAGCAGCCGTCGCCGCCAGGGCTTTCGGGTGCGAACTGCGTGATCGATGTGCTTGTCAACGCCGCGATGGACTCGGCGGCGGCCACCGGTGCGGCGGCGATCGCCGTCGCGGCCGCACCCGCCATGACCAGCGGGGCGAGGAATTTCAGTTTCGCCATCATGTCTCCGGTTCTACCACCAAGATCACAAACTTAAAACAGCTAATTTTCAGCAAAAGCTGTGTGTTAGCTGAGCTGCGGAATCACCTCTGCAGCAAGCCGTTCCATCTGCTCACGATCTTCAACGACGTCCTGGCCGACCGGGTTCAACAGGATCATCTCGGCTCCGGCATCGATGACCTCGCGCAGCCCATGGACCACGTCGTCGACGGTGCCTGCCACCGGGACGTCGCCCAGTCGGGAGGCGAGTGCGTCGCCGTAGATGCGGTGCAGACCGGCGAGCACCCGCTCCCTGGCGCGGGTCGCGTCGTCGTCGACGGTCAGGTAGACGCGCTTGGCGATCCTGAATCTTGTTGCGTCCTTGCCTTGTTCGTCGAGTTCGCGGCGCACCACCTGCACTGCTTCGGCGAAACTCTCGGTAGTCGACGAGCCGGCGCCCATGAACGCGTCACCAAGCCGCACCCCGCGGGCCAGGGCTTTGGGGGCGCCGCCGCCGAACCAGAGGGGCGGGTGCGGCCGTTGCACGGGCTTCGGCTCGATCAGCAGACTGTCGACATCGCGGAAGCGGCCGTGAAAGGTCACGGTCGGTTCGTCGGACCAGGCGGCTTTCATCAACGCGAGGCCTTCGGTGAAATAGCTCACGAACGTGTCCTTCTCGACGCCGAACGCCGAGAAAGGCCTGAAGTTGCCGCCGTGGCCGACGCCGACATCCAGCCGACCGTGGCTGAGTTGGTCGGCGGCAGTGATGGCCGTCGCGAGTTGCAGCGGGTCATGCAGCGACGTGATGAGCACGGCGACGCCCAACCGCAACCGGGTGGTATGCGCGGCGGCCCATGACAGCAGCTGCAGAGGCGCGAGAGACGGTGCGGGCCCCACGATTTGCTCCAGCGTCCAGCCGCCTTCGAACCCCAGTTCTTCGGCCCGCTTCAGGAAGTCGCGGGTGCCGTCGGCGTCGAAGCCGTCCGCTGCCCGCTGAGGAATGGAAATCGAGAATTTCACACGTCCACGGTAGGCGTGTCCGGGCCTTGGTGTGATCTGGCGGGGCGTCGGTACGCTCGGAAGATGTTTGCTTTCCTGTCTGGTGTTCCCGGCATCGACGACCTGCGCAACCTGGCCAAGCGGGTGGACACCGCACGGCACCATGGCGTGCCGGACGGGTGCGTGCTCGAACTGGATTTGCAGGCGATGCCGCAGGAGACCGGCGGCTTCGATCCGTTCGCGATGATCGCCAGCGGCGGCAAGCCGTTGGTGTTGCGCGAAGCTGTCGCCGCCATTCACCGCGCCGCCGAGGATCCGCGGGTGGCGGGCCTGATCGCCCGGGTGCAGATACCCGCGGCCGCGCCAGGCCCGGTGCAGGAGCTGCGGGCTGCCATCCTCGCGTTCAGCGACGTGAAACCGTCCCTGGCGTGGGCCGAGACTTATCCTGGCACGCTGTCGTACTACCTGGCGTCGGCCTTCCGTGAGGTGTGGATGCAGCCGTCGGGCACGGTGGGCCTCGTCGGCTTCGCCACCAATGCAATGTTCCTGCGTGACGCGCTCGACAAGGCGGGTATCGAGGCGCAGTTCATCGCGCGCGGCGAATACAAATCGGCGGCAAACCTTTTCACACAGGATCGCTACACCGACGCGCACCGCGAAGCCGACAGCAGGCTGATCGAGAGTCTGCACGGCCAGGTGTTGCGGGCGGTTGCAGACGCACGGCATCTCGAGACCTCCGAGGTCGACGCCCTCGCCGACAAGGCGCCGCTGCTGCGCGACGACGCCGTCACTGGACGCCTGGTCGACCGCATCGGCTTCCGCGACGAGGCGTACGCCCGCATCAGCGAATTCGTTGGTGCGCCCGGGATTTCACCAGAAAAGGGTGACGCCGATTCTGACGACGCGCCGCCCCGGCTGTATCTGTCGCGGTATGCGAGGGCCACTGCGTCGCGGCCCATGCCGCCCACCCCGCCGATCCCCGGACGCAAGGCGAAGCCGAGGATCGCCGTCGTGACGCTGCACGGCCCGATCGTCAGCGGGCGCGGCGGCCCGCAGGTGTTGCCGTTCGGCAGTTCAAGCGCGGGCGGCGACACCATCGCCGCGGCGTTGCGCGAGGCGGCCGCCGACGACGACGTCTCGGCGATCGTGCTGCGTGTGGACAGCCCCGGCGGTTCGGTGACCGGATCGGAAACCGTTTGGCGCGAAGTGAATCGGATCCGCGACAACGGTAAGCCAATAGTGGCGTCGATGGGCGCGGTCGCTGCATCGGGTGGCTACTACGTGTCGATGTCTGCCGACACGATCGTCGCCAACGCAGGCACCATCACCGGCTCGATCGGTGTTGTGACGGGCAAGCTGGTGGCCCGCGAACTCAAGGATCGCCTCGGCGTCGGCTCCGACTCGGTGCGCACGAACGCCAACGCCGACGCGTGGTCGATCAACCATCCGTTCACCGACGAGCAGCATGCGCATGTCGAGGCCGAGGCCGACCTGTTCTACACCGACTTCGTCGAGCGGGTGGCCAAGGGGCGCAAGATGACGGTCGAGGCCGTCGATGCGATCGCCCGCGGCCGCGTGTGGACGGGCGCCGATGCGTTGGAGCGCGGGCTGGTCGACGAACTCGGCGGACTGCGCACCGCGGTCACGCGCGCCAAGGTGCTCGCCGGCCTGGAACCGGATACCGACGTGCGCCTCGTGAGCTATCCGGGGTCGTCGCTGATGGACATGTTGCGGCCGAAGGCATCGTCTCAACCTGCCGCGGCGTCGCTGCCGGACGCGCTTGCAGCGTTGGTGGGCCGCTCGGTGGCCGGTGCGGTCAGCCAGGTCGAGCGGTCGTTGACCGGCGTCAGCGCGCTGTGGCTGGGCGAATACCGCTTCTAACCCGGCCGCATACGTCAGCCTGTAGGTATGGCTTTCGCCTCGCAGGGCAAGCGGGTGCTGATCACCGGTGCTTCGTCGGGGATCGGTGCCGCGCTGGCCCTGGCACTGGCCGCCGACGGGGCGGTCGTGGGGCTGATCGCCCGCAGACGCGACCGTCTCGCAGCGGTGCTCGACCACTGTCGCGAGGCATCGCGACAGTCGCAGATGTGGGTGGCCGACCTTGCCGCAGACGCCGGCGCAATAGGACAACAGGCGTGGGACGCCATGGGCGGGATCGACGTACTGGTGAACAACGCGGCAGTGCCGAAGCGCAGGGCCGTGACCGCGTTGACACCCGACGACGTCGAGGCCGTCATGAGGGTGAACTTCTTTGCGCCCATGCGCCTGACGCTGGCGGTGTTGCCGCGCATGCTCGAACGTGGCGATGGGCTGATCGTGAACGTGTCCAGCGTCGGCGGCAGGCTCGGCATCATCCATGAAGCCGCTTACTGTGCAAGCAAATTCGCGTTGTGCGGCTGGAGCGAGGCGATGGCCGTCGACCTGCACGGCACCGGCGTCGAGGTCAAGCTGATCGAACCGGGACCCGTCGACACCGAGATCTGGGACCAGCCCGACAACGACGAACCCGTCTACGACGGCCCGAAGTTCAGCCCGCAAGACGTGGCCGCGGGCATCATCTCAGCGCTGGGCGGCGACGGCTTCGAGCATTACGTGCCCGACATGAAAGCCGTCGTCGATCTGAAGAACGCCGACATCGACACCTACATCGCCGGAGCGGCAGGCATGACATGAGGGCGTTGATGTTCGGGGTGCCGCCCGAACCGGTCGAGGTGCCCGACCGGCTCTCCCGATCGCCCGTCGCGCTTCGTGATGTGCCGGATCCCGTGCCGTTGCACGACGATTGGGTGATCACCAAGCCGCGGCTGACCGGCATCTGCGGCTCGGACTCCAAGCAGATCCTGCTCGACTTCGGCGAGGGCGACGCCGACAACGCGCTGGCCGCCTTCTGCTCCTTTCCGCAAGTGATGGGCCACGAAGTGGTGGCCGACGTGGTGGCGTTGGGGCCGTGCGCGCGCGGACTGGACGTCGGCCAGCGCGTAGTGCTCAATCCGTGGCTGTCCTGCGCCCCGCGCGGCATCGAACCGGCCTGTCCGGCTTGCGAAGTCGGCGACTACAGCCTGTGCTGGAGCTTCACCGACGGTGATATCAAGCCGGGCATCCATACCGGGGTGTCCGCCGATGTGACCGGCGGCTACGCCGAGTTGATGCCCGCGCATCACAGCATGCTGTTCGCGGTGCCGGACGCGGTGCCCGACGAGGTCGCGGTGTTCGCCGATCCGTTCTCGGTGTCGCTGCACGCGATCACCCGGCATCCACCGCCGGTGTCGGGCCGTGCGGTGGTGTACGGCGCGGGCTCGCTCGGCCTGTGCGCGGTTGCCGCGCTGCGGGCGCTGTACCCGCAGGTTGCGGTGGCCGTGGTGGCGAGGTTCGACGCGCAGGCGCAGTTGGCGCGTCGATTCGGCGCCGATCTGGTGCTTGCGCACGAACCGCGACTCGCCGTCGTCGAGGAACTCGCGGCGTGGGGCGGCGGTCGGCTGCGGCAGCCGTTGCAGGGACTGCCGATGGCGTATCCGGGTGCAGTGGACGTCGTCTACGACACCGTCGGCAAGCCTGAGACCTTCGAGGTCGGTGTCCGCGTGCTCAAGGCGCGCGGAACGCTGGTGAAGGCAGGCGTACACGCGCCGGGGCGATGGGAGTGGAGCCCGCTGTACTTCAAGGAGATCAACTGGGTGGGTTCAAACGCATTCGGCGTCGAGGAGGTCGAAGGCCGGCGCAAGCATGCCATCGAGCACTACCTCGGCCTCGTCGCAGACGGCCGAATCGATCTGCGCCCCATGCTGACTCACACATTCCGGCTGTCGCAGTGGCGGGAGGCGTTTCTGGCGATCGCGGATCAGGCGAAGTCCGGCGCGGTGAAGGTGGCCTTCGACTTTCGTTAGTGTGCGGCAGCCTCCTCCGCGCCCACTCCGGTCAGCGCCCGCACCTCGAACTCGGCGTTGACGTCGGGGTCGCCGCGGTCCGGCGAGGTCAGCGTGCCGACGATGCCGAGCAGGAACGCCAGTGGAATCGACACGATGCCCGGGTTGGCCAGCGGGAACCACGCGAAGTCGGCGCCAGGGATCATCGCGGTCTTGGCCCCGGAGACGGCGGGGGAGAAGACGATCAGCACGATGGTCGAGATCAGGCCGCCGTACATGCTCCACAGTGCGCCGCGGGTGTTGAACCGCGGCCAGTACAGCGAGTACACGATCGTCGGCAGATTGGCTGCCGCGGCCACCGCGAACGCAAGCGCCACGAGGAACGCGATGTTCTGGCCGTTGGCCAGGATGCCCAACCCGATCGCGAGAACACCCAGCACCACAGCGGTGATACGGGAAACCCGCACCTGCTCTTCACCACTGACGGTGTGGCTCTTCATCACGCTGGCGTACACGTCGTGTGCGAACGACGTCGACGCCGTGATGGTCAGGCCCGCGACAACCGCGAGGATGGTGGCGAACGCGACCGCCGAGATGACACCGAGCAGGATGACGCCGCCGAGTTCGTAGGCGAGTAGCGGCGCCGCGGAGTTCTGCCCGCCCGCCGCGGCGAGGATGCGGTCGGGGCCGACGATCGCCGCTGCGCCGTAACCCAGTGCGAGCGTGAACAAATAGAAGGCACCGATCAGCCCGATCGCCCACACCACCGACCGGCGCGCCTCCTTCGCCGTCGGGACCGTGTAGAACCGCATCAACACGTGCGGCAGACCCGCGGTCCCGAGCACCAGGGCCAGGCCGAGCGAGATCAGGTTGATCTTCGACGTGACCGATCCGCCGTACTGGGCGCCAGGTGCCAACACATCGCGACTGGCGACCGCTTCACTGGCCGACCCCGAGATCGCCTGCTGTGCGGATCCGAGGATGGCCGAGAAATCCAGCCCGAACTTCGCCAACACCATCACGGTCATGATCGCCGCACCGGTGATCAGCAGCACCGCCTTGATGATCTGCACCCAGGTGGTGCCTCGCATGCCGCCGATCAGCACATAGACGATCATCAGCACACCGACGACGGCGATGACGACGCTCTGGCCGGTCCTTCCGTTGATGTCGAGCAGCAGCGCGACCAGTCCGCCTGCGCCCGCCATCTGGGCAAGCAGATAGAACAGGGACACCGTCAGGGTCGAGGTGGCGGCGGCCATCCGCACCGGCTTCTGCTTGAGCCGGAAGCTCAGCACGTCGGCCATGGTGAAACGTCCCGTGTTCCGCAGCAGCTCGGCGACCAGCAGCAGCGCCACCAGCCATGCCACCAGGAACCCGATCGAGTACAGGAAGCCGTCGTAGCCGTATACGGCGATCGCACCGGCGATTCCGAGAAAGCTTGCCGCGGAGAGGTAGTCGCCAGCGATCGCGATGCCGTTCTGCGGACCGCTGAAGCCGCGCCCGCCCGTGAAGAACTCGTCGGCCGTGGCCTTCCTGCGGCCGGCACGGATGACGACGAAGAGGGTGATGCCGACGAACAGCGCGAAGATAGCGATGTTGGCGACCGGATTGCCGACCGTTTGATCGGCGGCGAGGTACGTCATGCGGGCTCTCCCTGCAGGTCCGCGCGGATCGCCTCGGCACGCGGGTCGAGTTCCCTGTTGGCGAACCGCACGTACAGACCGGTGATGACGAACGTCGTCACGAACTGACCCAGCCCGATCAGCAAGCCCATGTTGATGTTGCCGAACACCTTGACCGCCATGAAGTCGTGTGCGAACGCACCCAGCAGCACATAGCTGGCGTACCAAACCAGGAAGAAGGCGGTCATCGGGAAAGCGAACCGGCGCAGCGCTTTTCGTAGCTCCGCGAACTCCTGGCTCTGCTGGCATTCAACGTAGTTCGGTTGATGCGTCGTCGACGCGCTGCGTGGCGGACTGTTGGTAGGTGACACCGGTCGGCTCCTGACTCGCTGTGACCCGGCTGTTGCCGGCGGCTGACGGAGACCTTGCTCACAGCGGGCGCTGGTGTCGACCCCGAAACGGTCAAGCCGTCAAGCGCTGCGGTGAGCGGTCGATCGGCGACGACGAACGGCGAGCGGTCAGCCCCGCGGAACCCGCTCGACACCCATGCCGAGGCGTTCGGGCACGTGCATGCGCGCGAAGATCCGCGAGGTGTCGTCAGGCGTCCTGGTGATCTTGCTGACCAGCACCATCGTGATGAAGGCCAGCGGGACGCTGACGGCGGCGGGATAGCCGACGAGCACCGCGGGCCATCCCGCGAGGACGTTGTCGTCGACTCCGCCCGCGAGCGCCAACGCCGCCGCGACCCCGGACACCGTCCCCCCGGCGGCCAGCCCGCACATCGCTCCCACCGCGGTAAGGCCCCGCCACCAGATGCCGAGCAGCAGAAGAGGGCACAGCGTGGAGGCCGCGACCGCGAACACCAGGCCGACGTTGCGCGACAAACTCAATTGCGACGCCGCCAACGCCAGTGGCATGGGTATCAGCCCACCGATGAGCGCCGCGATCCGGAAGTCTCGAACACGCCCGCGCAGCACGTCGGTGGCCAACGCGCCTGCGATGCTCACCAGCAGGCCAGATGACGTGGCCAGGAACGCGGCGATGGCGCCGGCCGCAGCGAGAGCAGCGAGCAACTGCCCCACCGGACCGGCGAACGCGGCCTGCGGCATCAGCAACACCGCAGCATCGGTGTCACCGGTGACGAGCAGCGCAGGCACGTGCAGGCGCGCGAAAACACCCATCAGCGTTGGGAATACGTAGAACAGGGTGAGCAGCGCGATCACCGTTAGGGCGGTCCGCCGCGCGGCCCTGCCGTCCGGGTTGGTGTAGAAGCGGACCATTACGTGCGGCAGCCCCATGGTGCCGAGGAATGTGGCGACGATGGTGCTCAGCACCTGAAACAACGGATGCGCACCGCCCAGTCCGCCGCCGGAGGCAATCCACTCCGCGCCCGTACTCGGTGCGCCCGCCACTACGGGCGTGGCTGCCCCGGCGGACAGCGTCAGCGTGGCGCCTGCGCCGAACATGTGCTCGCCGCTCGACGGGACTGCGGCGTCGTGCACCGGCCGACCGTCCATGGTCCCGGTGACGGACAGCCCGGCGGGCGCGTCGACCTGGAGCACCACCGCGGTTTCGATCGTGATCGCGGTGTGTTGGCTGACCGTCGGTGGCAGCGGTTCGCCCAGCGGTGCCGGGTGAGCGAAAAAGAGCGCCAGCAGCGCGAGGGCAGGCACCGCGATCGCGGTGAGCTTCAACCAGTATTGGAACGCCTGGACGAACGTGATGGACCGCATCCCGCCGCCGACCACGTTGGCGATCACGATCAGCCCCACCGCCACCGGTCCGACCCAGAACGGCAGGCCCAGCAGGATTCTCAGCGTCAGTCCGGCTCCCTGGTACTGAGGAACGAGATAGAGCACACAGATCACGACGACGAAGAGCATGGTCATCGTGCGCAATCGTGATGAGCCGAGCCGGAATTCGGTGAAATCGGGCACCGTATACGCCCCGGACCGACGTAAGGGTGCAGCGACGAACAGCAACAAACCCAGATAGCCTGCCGTGAAGCCGATCGGGTACCACAACGCGTCGGCGCCGTACTTGGCGACCAGGCCCGCGACTCCGAGAAACGATGCGGCCGAGAGATATTCGCCCGAAATCGCCGCGGCGTTCCAGCGGGGGTCGACGCTACGCGAGGCGACAAGGAAGTCCGACGTGGTGCGCGACAACCGTCCGCCGTACACGCCCACCACCACGGTCGCGACCGCCGCGGCCAGCAGCGCGGCCCCCGTCAGCGCTGCCGATCCCGTCACGGTTCGGCGTCCACGACGCGGATGAACTCGCGCTCGGCCTGTTCAGCGAGCCTGACGTAAAGCCCGCCGACGCCGTACACCACCGGAAACATCAGCCCGAGCACCACCCAGTTCAGCCGAATGCCCAACACCGACGCGGTGGCCAAACCCGGAAACAGACTGCCGCTCAGCGGGATGGCGACGGCCAGCCCGACCACGACGGCGGCCAGTCGCAGCGCGAGCCCGAGTTGGGCCCGCATCAGCCCGCGCACCAGGGCGTCGCCGACCTGGGTCTGCTCCTGCACCTCGACGCGGGTGCGCACGATCCTGGCGCCTCGACGGTGTGCGAGCACCACCCGCTGCCGTGGCGGCTTCGGGCTAGTCATCGCCGGGCGCCTGACGGTAGCCGCGCAGCGGGTCGCGGATCAGCCGGTCACGCAGTTCCCGTACCTGTCGGCGGCTGACCGGAAGTTCGACTGCGGGCGACTTCCCGTTGGCCCTCAGGCGCACCGTCACCGAACCGCCCTTGGCGCGCACACCCGTCACCAAGCCGAGCGACACCAGATACGAGCGGTGCACTCGCTGGAAACCCGCTTCTGCCCAACGGGATTCGAGGGTGCTCAGCGGGATGCGCACCAGGTAGGAGCCGGACGCGGCATGCAGACGGGCGTAATCGCCCTCGGCCTCGACCCATCCGATGGAGTCCCGCGGTACCAGGTTCGTGACCCCGCCGATCTCGGCGGGCACCACGTCCATCCGCTGATCGGCTTCGCCGGCGGCCGTTGCGTCGGGCACCCGGTTGGTCGTCAGTCTGCGCACCGCCTCGTCGAGACGGTCGCGGCGGATCGGCTTGAGGAGATAGTCGACGGCGCCGACGTCGAACGCCGCCACCGCCTTGTCGTCGTGTGCGGTGACGAACACGACCGGCGGCGGATCGGCGAAATTCGCCAGCACCGAAGCCAATTCGAGGCCTGAGAGTCCGGGCATGTTGATGTCCAGGAAAACCGCGTCGACACCGCCCTCGTGCAATTGGCGCAGCGCCGACGTCGCGTCCGCCGCGCCGAGCACGCGGCCGATCGCCGGGTGCTGCTGCAGCAGGTAGGTCAGTTCGTCGAGGGCGGGCGCTTCATCGTCGACGGCGAGTACGGTCAACTCCTGCGTCACGCCAGGTCACCTCCGCTGGCCCGGACCCCGGACCGGAACTTGGGTACGCGCATCACGACTTTCGTGCCTGCGCCCACCGCCGTCTCGACCACCAGACCGTAGTCGTTGCCGAACGCCGCGCGCAGCCGATGGTCGACATTGGTCAACCCGACGTGCGCCGAAGGACCGTCGGAATCGGAGGCCGCCAGCGCGTCCGCGTGCCCGGTTCGCAGCACGTCGGGATCCATCCCGGCGCCGTCGTCCTCGACGGTGATCACGCAGTCGGATCCCTCGTCGCTCGCCATGATCTCCACCAGACCACCGCCCCGGCCTGCCAGTCCGTGCCGCACCGCGTTCTCGACCAGTGGTTGCAGCGCCAGGAATGGCACCACGACGTTGAGCACCTCGGGCGCGACCTGCAGTCTCACCACCAGAGATTCGCCGAATCGGGCCCGCTCCAGACGCAGGTATCGGTCGATGTTGTGCAGTTCTTCCGACAGGGTGGTGAATTGACCTGCGGCGCGGAACGAGTACCGGGTGAAGTCGGCGAAATCGAGGATCAGTTCGCGTGCGCGGTCCGGATCGGTGCGCACGAACGACGCGATCGTGTTCAACGCGTTGTAGACGAAGTGCGGACTGATCTGTGCCCGCAACGCCAGCACCTCGGCCCGGTCCAGCCGCGCCCGCGACGCATCCAACTCGGCCAGTTCGATCTGGCTCGACGCGTAGCGGGCCACCTCGCCGACGGCGCCGAGCATCCCCGGTCCCGGCGTCTGCGTCGTCACCACAACAAGGACGCCGATGACTCCCGAGCCGTCGGAGAGCAGCGGTTGGGCGACGACCGCCGGCTGCCCACCCGACATCACCCGACGCTGGCCGGTCAGCGAATCATGCGCGACGCGTTGACTTTCCGCGAGCACGTCCGCCGACCAGACCGCGGCGTCGACGGAATCGCGGACCAGCACGCGGCCTTCGGCGTCGAACACGACGACGGCGTCCGCACCGGTGAGCTTCCGCAGATGCGGCGCCGCAGCGCGTGCCGACTCGTCATCCAGGCCCTTACGCAGCGCACGCGCCGCCAGTGATGCGGTATGAAGTGTCTCGTGCACCGCGCGTTCGGTCGGCGTCGCCACCACCCGTCGGCTCCTGACGAGGTACGCCATGGCGGCCAGCGCGGCCGACGCCAACGCCGCGACGACCACCGTCAAGACCGCGTCGGACATTTCACCTCGCTGCACGACCGTTGGGCCGACATCACAGACCGGTCGGCGCGGGGTTCGCGCCGCTCGCAGACCAGTGTGGCGCACGACCGACTGAGGCCGATTTGGTGATTACGCTCACCCTCCATGAGTCAGACATACACCGAGACTCCGCCGCTATATCCGCCTTCCGGCGAGTTCGCCGCGCAGGCCAACGCGACACCTGACCTCTACCGGCAGGCGGCGGCGGACAGGTTGCGCTTCTGGGCGACGCAAGCCGAGCGGTTGTCGTGGGAGACCCCGTTCACCGAGGTGCTGGACTGGTCGGACGCGCCGTTCGCGAAGTGGTTCGTCGGCGGCAGGCTCAACGTCGCCTACAACTGCGTGGACCGGCATGTCGAGGCGGGTCATGGCGACCGGGTGGCAATCCACTGGGAGGGGGAACCGGTCGGCGACAGCCGCGACATCACGTACGCCGAACTCAAGGACGAGGTGTGCCGGGCGGCGAATGCGCTGGCCGCACTCGGGGTTGTAGCAGGCGACCGCGTGGCGATCTATCTGCCGATGGTGCCCGAGGCGATCATCGCGATGCTGGCCTGTGCACGGCTGGGCGCAATCCACTCGGTCGTGTTCGCCGGCTTCTCCGCAGCGGCGCTGCGGGCCAGAATCGAGGACGCTCAGGCGAAGGTCGTCGTCACCGCCGACGGTCAGTACCGGCGTGGCCAGGCGGCGGCGCTCAAACCCGCTGTCGACGAAGCCATCGGCGACCTCGGCGAGACCAGCCCGGTCGAGCATGTGGTGGTGGTGCGGCGCACCGGCTCCGCCATTGGCATGGTCTACGGCCGAGACCTGTGGTGGCACAACATCGTCGGCGCGGCGTCGACGCACCACACCCCCGAGGCCTTCGACTCCGAACAACCGCTGTTTTTGCTGTACACCTCTGGGACGACGGGCAAACCGAAGGGCATCGTGCACACGTCGGGCGGATACCTCACCCAGTCGGCTTACACCCACCACTACGTCTTCGACATCAAGCCCGAGACCGACGTGTACTGGTGTACCGCAGACATCGGGTGGATCACCGGGCACTCGTACATCGTGTACGGCCCGCTGGTGAACGGCGCCACCCAGGTGGTGTACGAGGGGACGCCGGCGTCGCCCGATGAGCATCGCCACTTTCAGATCATCGAAAAGTACGGTGTGACAATCTATTACACCGCGCCGACGCTGGTGCGCACGTTCATGAAGTGGGGCCGCGACATCGCCTACGACCACGATCTGTCCAGCCTGCGCCTGCTCGGTTCGGTGGGTGAGCCGATCAACCCGGAGGCGTGGCGGTGGTATCGCCTGGTGTTCGGCGGCGACGAGACGCCGATCGTCGACACCTGGTGGCAGACCGAGACCGGCGCGGCGATGATCTCACCGCTGCCCGGCGTGACGTCGTGCAAGCCCGGGTCGGCGATGCAGGCGCTGCCGGGCATATCGGCGAAGATCGTCGACGACGACGGACGTGAGCTCTCACCCACACACGACTTCGGCGAGCACACAACCGGTTACCTCGTGCTCGACGAGCCGTGGCCGGCGATGCTGCGGGGCATCTGGGGTGATCCGGAGCGGTTCAAACAGACCTACTGGTCGCGGTTCGCCGAGCAGGGCTGGTACTTCGCGGGCGACGGCGCGCGCTACGGGGAGGACGGCGAGATCCGGGTGCTCGGCCGCATCGACGACGTGATGAACATTTCCGGGCACCGCATCTCGACGGCCGAGGTCGAGTCCGCGCTCGTCGGACACGCCGGTGTCGCGGAGGCGGCGGTGGTGGGCGCGTCCGATCCGTACACCGGCCAAGCGATCTGTGCGTTCGTGATCCTCAAGGCACACCACGCTGACATGACGCGTGAGCAGATGATCGCCGAACTGAATGCCGAAGTGGCTCGCGAGATTTCGCCGATCGCGAAGCCGCGGGAGATCCACGTGGTGCCGGAGCTGCCGAAGACTCGCAGCGGCAAGATCATGCGTCGGCTGCTGCGCGACGTCGCAGAGGGCCGTGAGCTCGGCGATACGTCGACCCTGCTGGACGCCGGGGTCTTCGAGGCGATCCGCAAGGCCAAGTGAGTCAGGCGCTGCCCCGCCAGTTCCTGGGCGAGGTGCCGTGCGTGCGGCGAAACTGCCTGCTGAAGTAGCCAGGGTCGGAGATTCCGACGCGTCTGCCCACTTCCGCGACGGACAGTTCCGTGTTGGACAGCAGGCTGCGCGCCTCTGCCATCCGGCGCTCGATGATCCACTCCTGCACCGTGCGGCCGGTGCGGCGGCGCACGACGGTGGTCAGATGCCCCGCCGTGACGCCGAGTTCGTCGGCCACATCGCGCAGCGACAGCGGCTCGCCGTGGTGCCGGTCGATCACCGAAAACACCTCGGCCAGAAGCGGTTCGCCGCTGCGCCGAAGATCGCCGACCACGTCGTCCGCGAGCCGTGCGACGTCGATCAGCAGCAGCGTCAGATGCGCCAACGCCGCCTGCCGGTAGCCGTCTTTGCGTTCCGCCAGTTCGGTTTCGATCGCCGCGATGGTCGCGGACCACACCGGTCGGCGCACTTGGGGCACCGTCAGTTGCAGCAGTCCGCTGGATTTTCCGTGAACGAACGGGAAGAGCAGAGGATGAGCCCGCCATGACGGCCACGGTGATCGCGCGTCGCCGTCCAGCGCCGTGGGATCGAAGAACACGCCGAGCCCGCTGTCTCGATGAGGCACCCGGTTCGGGTTGACGGCCACGCCGGGGGCGACGACGTACACCACGCCGGCCGCTGCGGCGTACCACAGCACCGGAAAATCGTGAATGTGCACTTCGTGGACGAGCATGCCGTCCGTTCTGACCACCGACACCGGGGGCGTCTCGGAGTCGGCCCGGTACTGGTAGACCGGTAGGCCGTCGCGCAGACTCGCCAGCCGCGAAGGTGACTCCATGTGCCAAACATAGTCCATCTATTGCCGATGATCACCCAACAACGCTGTGTCATGGCGAGTGATGATGAAGTGCATGACCGAACATCGTCCACATGCCGCCATCCATCAGCATGACTACATCCCTGCGTTCGGCAAGGACGCGCTGCTTCCGTTCTACGACCTGCTGACCAGGGCGCTGGGCATGGGTCGCAGCTACGATGCGCTGGTCGCGCAAGCCGATCTCGTCGACGGCTCACGGGTATTGGAGATCGGCTGCGGTACCGGCAACGTGACCACCCGCATCAAGCGTGTAGCGCCCGGCGCAGACGTCGTCGGCACCGACCCTGACCCGCTCGCGCTTGCCAGGTCGCAGCGAAAAGCGCAGGGCCTCGCCGGTATCCGCTTCAAGCGGGCGTACGCGCAAGAGCTGCCGTTCGGCGACGGCGAGTTCGACCGCGTGCTGTCGTCGATGATGCTGCACCACCTGGACGACGAGGTGAAAGCCGCTGCGGCAGCCGAAGTCTTCCGCGTGTTGCGCCCAGGCGGTTCGGTGCACATTCTCGATGTCGGTGGTGCCATGACCGCCGCCGACGGCGTCGCGGCGCGGCGGATGCTGCGCAGTCCGCATATCACCGGCAGCCTCGGCGACGCGATCCCGCGACTGCTGCGGTCGGCCGGGTTCGACGCAGGCGTGGTGGCTTCGCGACCGCACCGCTTCGTCGGCAGGCTGACGTTCTACCGCGGCATCCGCCCGGCCTAGAGGGGGTTCTGGCGCAGGTAGCCGTACACCGCGCCGAAGTTCTTGTTGACCTCGTCGGGGATCGGCGCCGGTCCACCGAGAGCTCTTGCGCCCCAGACGATTTGCGCGGTCCGTTCGACGAGTGCGGTGACGTGCAGCACCCTGTCGGGCCGCGGGCCGACCGCGACGAGCCCGTGGTTGGCGATCAACGCGGCCGCGCGGCCCTCCAGCGCCTTGACCGCGTTGGTGCCGACGTCCGGTGTGCCCGATGCTGCGTAGTCCGCGCAGCGGATCTCGCCGCCGCAGTACACCGCGAACTCGTCGACGGCGGCGGGTATCGGCTGGTGCGCGACGGCGAACATGGTGGCCCACACCGGATGGCTGTGTATCACGCTGCCGATGTCGTCGAAGGCCTGATAGCACGCCAAATGCAGTGCCATCTCCGACGACGGTGCCCTGCCGATCTTGGCCTGCACCACCGCGCCGGCGGGGTCGACGACCACGAGGTCGTCCAGCGCCATGTCGGCGTAGGCCACCGACGACGGGGTGATGACGAGGTTGCCGTCGTCGCGGCGAGCCGAGATGTTGCCTGCC
This sequence comes from Mycobacterium sp. ACS1612, assembly GCF_001667505.1. Taxonomy (GTDB): domain Bacteria; phylum Actinomycetota; class Actinomycetes; order Mycobacteriales; family Mycobacteriaceae; genus Mycobacterium. The sequence continues at coordinate 141,720 of NZ_LZHZ01000001.1, read as the reverse complement.
GTGCCCTCGACGAGACCGCGCCGCAGCATGTCCTTGGCCGCGGCCAGCACCGCGTCCGCCGCGTTCTCGACGAATCTCATCTGAGCACCTCCGGGTTGGCGATGTGCGCGGGCGCTTGTCCGGACAGCAGCGCGTCGAGGTCGTCGGCGACCATCTGCGCCTGCCGGGCCTCAGTGTTCCACGTCGCGCCGCCGATATGCGGTGTCAGGACGACGTTCGGCATGCCGGTCAGCGGATGGTCGACCGGCAGCCACTCGCCGACGAAGTGGTCGAGGCCTGCCGCGGCCACCTTGCCGCTGCGCAGCGCTTCGACAAGGGCGTCGGTGTCGTGCAGTTGCGCCCGTGCGCTGTTGACGAAGACCACGCCGTCACGCATCGCCGCGAACTGGGCGGCGCCGACCATGCCCACGGTCTCCTCGGTGACAGGCGCGTGCAGCGAGACGATGTCCGCTGCAGCGAGAAGTTCGTCGAGGCTGTGGGTGGCTTCGGCGCAATACGGGTCGCAGGCGATGACGTAGACGCCGAGTCCTTCCAGCCGCCACTTCACCGCCCTGCCGACGGCGCCAAGCCCGATCAGGCCCGCGGTCTGCCCGGCCAGCTCCCACGCCCGGAAGCGTTGATACGGGATCGTGCCGTCGCGAAAGGCTTGACCCGCCCGGACGTCCGCGTCGGCGGTGATCACGTGGCGGGTGGCGGCCAACAGCAGGGCGAGCGTCATCTCGGCGACGGCGTCGGCGTTGCGGCCGGGGGTGTAGAGCACCGGGACGCCCGCCTTCGTGGCGCCCGCGATGTCGACGTTGTTGGGGTCGCCGCGCGTGGACGCGACGGCCAGCACCGGCAGGTCGAACACCGGGCCTGCCACCGAATCGCTCTCGACGACAAGCAGATTCGCGCCCGCCGCCGCGGTGCGTTCGGCCAACTGGTCGGCGCTGTAGATCCGCAGCGGCGACTGGTCGATCCACGGGTCGTAGACCACATCGGCCAATTCCCGGAGTTTCGCGAGGCCGGCACCGCGCAACGGGGCCGTGACAAGCGCTCGAAGTTCTGTCACGACAGAACATGCTGGCGTACGGTGACGGCCGTGTCAGGCAAAGACGTCACAATCGGCATCGACATCGGCACAACCGCCGTGAAAGCCGTGGCCGCCGACGCCGACGGCACCGTGGTCGCCAGGACACGAATTCCTCACCGGCTGCTGGTGCCGGCGCCGGACCGCCTCGAGCACGACGCCGAGGTGGCCTGGCGCCGGGGACCGTTGGCCGCGCTGGCGCAACTCAACAGATCCGACGCGAAGGCGGTGGCGGTCACGGCGATGGTGCCGTCGTTGACCGCCGTCGACGAACTCGGCAGGCCGCTGACCTCGGGGCTGCTGTATGGCGACAGCAGGGGCAGGGGAGCGGCAGCCGTCAGCACCACGTTCCTGTCCGGCGAATCGGTCGAATTCCTGCGCTGGACCGCGCAGCAGGCGCCCGACGCCAAGGGCTACTGGCCCGCGTCCGCGGTGGCAAACCACGCGCTTGCGGGTGCGGCCGTGGTGGACGCGGCCACCGCGAGCACCCTCTATCCGTTGTACGACGGCACCGGGTGGAGCGATGACCTGTGCTCGGAGTGCGGCGCGACGGCCGACCGCATGCCCGCCGTCGCGCAGACAGGTGAGGCGGTCGGCCAACTCGGCGACGCCGTGCTGTCCGCCGGTTCGGTCGACGCGCTGTGCGAACAACTCGTCGCAGGCGCCGACAGGGACGGCGATGTCGTCGTGCTGTGCGGCACGACGCTGATCGTGTGGATCACCGTCGGTGAGTACCGCGAGGTGCCCGGTTTGTGGACGCTGCCGCACAGCACGCAGGGCAGGTTTCAGATCGGCGGCCCGAGCAACGCCGGTGGGTTGTTCCTCAATTGGGTCAACAACCTTGTCGCGGAGGATGATTCGACGGTGCAGCCAGGAAGTGTGCCGGTGTGGGCGCCGTATGTGCGCGGTGAGCGGGTGCCGCTTCACGATCCGGATCGACGGGCTGACCTCGACGGCTTGGATCTCACCCACGGCGGCGCCGCGGTGCGCCGCGCAGGTTTCGAAGCGTCCGGTTTCGTGGTGCGCCAACTGATCGACCGCAGCGGCGCGTCACCCGATCGGATCGTGGCGACCGGTGGCGGCACCCGCGTCCTTCCGTGGATGCAGGCGATGGCCGACGGGACCGGCCTGCCGGTCGCGGTGTCCGCCGTCCCGGAAGGCGCGGCGCTGGGTGCTGCGTTCGTCGCCAGAGTCGCCGCAGGCCTGGAGACGTCGACCGCCGACGCGGGCAGGTGGGCGTCGACGGAATGCGTGGTCGAGCCAGACCCGTTGTGGACCAACGCAATGGCAGACCGCTACGCCCGCTTTCTCGAATTGTCCGAGCGCGGATGATTCAGCGCTTCACCGCGGAGACGTAGTTGAGCCCCGAGAAGAACCCGATCGTGTCTTCCTCGGGGAACTCGAACCCGTTGGTCGCGTACGCCTCGCGCATCGACTGCACGGTGACCTCCCAGCCGTGTGCCGCGAGGTAGTCGGTGACGTGATTGCGTTCGCCGTGGTAGATCAGGTCCTTCATCTCGATGTCGCTGCCGTACTTCTTGAGCCGCTCCGTGATCTGCTGTGAGCGCTCGTCGGCGAACATCGTCATGTCCGGGATGTGTTCGGTGGCAACACGACTGCCGGGAGCGCTGAGCTCGTTGATCCGATCGAACAGCAGATCCTGCGCGTCCGGCGGCAGATAGATCAGCAGACCCTCGGCGATCCAGGCGGTGGGTTTCGTGGAGTCGAAGCCGTTGTCCAGCAACGCCTTCGGCCAATCGTTGCGCAGGTCGATCGCGATGGTCCGGTGATCCGCCCTCGCCTTGGCGTCCAGCCCGGCCAGCGTCTGGGTCTTGAACGCGATGACCTCCGGCTGGTCCAGCTCGTAGACCGTCGTGCCGTCCGGCCAGTCCAGCCGGTAGGCCCTGGCATCCAGACCGGCGGCGAGGATCACCGCCTGGCGCACCCCCTTGGCGGCGGCATCGGTGAACAACTTGTCGAACCAGCGGGTGCGCACGGTCATGCTCTCTGCGGCCCGGCGCATGTTGAACTCCGGATCGACATCCTCGAGATTGATGTCGCCGTCGAGCGCCCTGACGAAGAAGTCCAATCCCACGGCGCGCACCAGCGGTTCGGCGAACGGATCGTCGATCAGGCCGTCCCGGCTGGCCAGTGCCCGTTGCGCGGCCACCATCGTGGCGGTGGCCCCGACGCTGGAGGCCAGGTCCCAGGAATCGCCATCTGTCCGTGCCATGTAGACCTCCTAGTCGAGGATCGCCGAGAGATAGCCCGAGTCACCGGCGAGCGCAGTCAGCTCGTCCGCGGGATACTCGAATCCGTTGAGCGCATATGCCTTCCGTGAGGATCGGACGGTGACCTTCCAGTGATTGGCCGCCAGGTATTCGCCGGCCTGGGAGCGGTCACCCGTGTAGAACAACTCTGCGAAGTCCAGATTTGATCCCATCCGGCGTGACCGTTCGTTGAGTTTGTCGGTCCACTCTTTCGCCGAACCACCGAACACCATGTGCTCGGTGGCCAGCTGGCTGCCGGGCGCGCTGAGTGCGGTGATGTTGTCGAACAGCCGGTCCTGCGCGTCGGGCGGGAGATAGATGAGGAGCCCCTCGGCGATCCACGCGGTCGGGATGCCCGGATCGAACCCGTGTTCCCGCAATGCGGTAGGCCAGTCGTCCCGCAGATCGACGGCTACCGCGCGCCGATCGGCGGCCGGTTCGGCGCCAAGCCTGGCCAGTGTCCTGCTCTTGAATTCGAGCACCTGTGGCTGGTCGATCTCGAACACCACCGCGTCCCGCGGCCACGGTAACCGGTAGGCGCGGGTGTCCAATCCGGACGCCAGGATCACCGCCTGCCGTATCCCTGCCGATTCGGCGCTGATGAAGAAGTCGTCGAAAAACCTTGTGCGAACGGCGATCTGCTCACAGATGTGCTGGCGGCCGAGCACCGGATCGTCGCCGTAGTCGAGTTCGCCGTCGGCCAGCTTGTCGAAGTGCTCGAGGCCGACGGCCTTGACCAGCGCATCGGCGAACGGATCAATGATCAGCGGATCGGGCTGTTTGGACGCCAGTGCACGCGCCGCCGCCACGCTCGTGGCGGTCGCGCCAACGCTTGACGCCAAATCCCAGGTGTCTCCGTCGATTCGGGCCATGTGTTGTCTCCTATGTGCGTTTCGCGACGACCGCGAGCGATGCGCTCAGCGGCGCCACCTCGTCGCTGACCGGGAACTCGCGGCCGTAGTGGGCGAACACCTCTGGTCGCGTCCTGGTGGAAACCTGCCATCCGTGGGCGGTCAGATAGTCGCCGACGTGCGCCCGCTCGCCGGCATAGAACAGTTGCGACAGGTCGACGTCGAACCCGTGCTCGCGCCACTGACCGCCCAGCTTCTTCGTCCGCTCGGCGACGGCGGCACCGGCGTCCGGGTGGTACTCGGTGGCCAGTTGGCTGCCCGGCGCGCTGAGCGCGGTGATGTTGTCGAACAGCCGGTCCTGCGCGTCGGGCGGCAGGTAGATGAGCAGCCCCTCGGCGCTCCACGCCGTCGGTTTGGTCGCGTCGAATCCGCTGGCACGCAATGCCTCCGGCCAGTCGTCACGCAGGTCGATGGCGACGGCGCGCCGCTCGGCCGTCGGGGTCGCGCCGATGGACGTCATGGTCGCCGTCTTGAACTCGATCACCTGCGGCTGGTCGATCTCGTAGACGGTGGTGCCCGCGGCCCACGGCAGCCGATAGGCGCGGGCATCCAGCCCGGACGCCAAGATCACCGCCTGCGTGATGCCCGCCCCGCCCGCGTTGACGAAGAAGTCGTCGAAGAACTTCGTCCGCACCGCGATGACGCCGGCCATCAACCGCGGACCGTCCCCGTTGAGCGCGGTCAGCGGGATCTCGCCGTCGACGAGTCGGGTGAAGAAGTCGACGCCGACGGCCCGCACCAGATCGGCGGCGAATGGGTCGACGATCAACGGCTCCGGTTCCAGGCTGGCCAGCGCCCGCGCCGCGGCGACCATGGTGGCCGTCGCTCCGACGCTGGACGCCAGGTCCCAGCTGTCGGCCTCCGAGCGCGTCATTTCAGCACACCGCTGACGTACTGCAGTTCGCCGAAGTCGACGGCGTCCTCGCCGTCGGTGACGATCGGCGGCAGACCGTTGGCGGCGAACAGTTCGCCGACGGTGCTGCGGTTCAGTTGCCAGCCGTGATCGCTGAGATAGGCGGCGGCCTCGTTGCGGTCGCCGAGGTAGACCAGTTCGGCGAAGTCGAGGTCGAAGCCGTGCTGGCGCCACTGCTCGGAGGCGGCCTGCATGCGCTGGATCGCCTTGTCGTGGTCGTCCGGGTTGATCGTCGGGACGCTTTCGACCGCGATCCGGCTGCCGGGAGCACTGAGTTCGGTGATGGTGTCCAGCAGGCGGTCCTGTGCGTCGGGCGGCAGGTAGCCCAGCAGCCCCTCGGCGCTCCATGCCGTCGGCTGGTTCGGGTCGAAGCCCTCTTCGATCAGCGCGGACGGCCAGTCGTAGCGCAGATCCATCGCGACCGTGCGGCGGTCGGCGGTCGGCTCGGCGCCCAGGTCGGCCAGCGTCCTGGTCTTGAACTCGATGACCTCGGGTTGGTCGATCTCGTAGACGGTGGTGCCAGCGGGCCACGCCAGCCGGTACGCCCGGGCGTCCAGGCCCGACGCCAGGATCACGGCCTGTCGGATGCCACCTCCGGTGGCGGCCGCTGAATTGCCACCTCCGGTGGCGGCCGCTGAATTGCCACCTCCGGTGGCGGTCAGGAAGAACTCGTCGAAGAACTTCGTCCGCACGGCCATGTTGTCAGTCATCCGCTGCATGCCGACCGTCTGACCGTCGGTGTCGAGATCCTCGGGTTTCAGCTCGCCGGTGACCAGTCGGGTGAAGAAGTCCACGCCGACGGCGCGCACCAGCGGATCGGCATACGGATCGTTGATCAGCGGTTTCTCGGCGGCGGTGGCCATCGCGCGGGCTGCTGCCACCATGGTGGCGGTAGCCCCGACACTCGATGCCAGGTCCCACGTGTCGTTGTCCGTACGTGCCATTTCCTCGACCCCTATTCGACTGGTACACGGTGTTACTTAGGTCATGTAACGACCCGGCGCCGACTGTACGCTTCGATTCTGGATGCAGACTTGTTGGAGCTTGCCCGCAAACGGATGCGGGGCGGGGGAACGTCAACTGTTAGTCTCGTAGACTGTTTGACGCGTGACTTCGCAGGCTGCGCGCCTGTCGAGCGTCCGCGCAGGACTTAAACCAAGACGCTGGTCAGACCAGCCCCATTCGCACGCCGGGATCTACAGGTCGGCTGCGCAGGAGGAAGAGTGCTCTCGGCTTTCATCTCTTCGCTCAGGACAGTAGACCTGAGGCGAAAGATCCTGTTCACGCTGGCCATCGTGATTCTGTATCGGGTCGGCGCCTCGATCCCATCGCCAGGCGTCAACTTCCCGAACGTGCAGAAATGCGTTGCGCAGGTCAGCGGCGGTGACTCCGCGCAGATCTATTCGTTGATCAACCTGTTCTCCGGCGGTGCGCTTCTGCACCTGACCGTGTTCGCGGTCGGCGTAATGCCCTACATCACGGCGAGCATCATCGTGCAGCTGCTGACGGTGGTGATCCCGCGCTTCGAGCAGCTCCGCAAGGAAGGCCAGTCCGGCCAAGCGAAGATGACGCAGTACACGCGTTATCTGTCGATCGCGCTGGCGATCCTGCAGGCCACCAGCATCGTCGCGCTGGCCGCCAACGGCGGCCTGCTGCAGGGCTGCACGCTGGACATCATCCAGGGCCAGAGCGAGGGCCTGAACATCTTCACCCTCGTCGTCATCGTGCTGGTGATGACCGCAGGCGCTGCGCTGGTGATGTGGATGGGCGAGCTGGTCACCGAGCGCGGCATCGGCAACGGCATGTCGCTGCTGATCTTCGCCGGCATTGCTGCCCGCATCCCGGTCGAGGGCAAGACCATCCTCGACAGCCGCGGCGGCCTGGTCTTCACCGCGGTCTGCGCGGCCGCGCTGGCGATCATCATCGGCGTCGTCTTCGTCGAGCAGGGCCAGCGGCGCATCCCCGTGCAGTACGCCAAGCGCATGGTCGGTAGGCGGATGTACGGCGGCACGTCGACGTATCTACCGCTCAAGGTCAACCAGGCCGGCGTCATCCCGGTGATCTTCGCGTCGTCGCTGATCTACATTCCGCACCTGATCACTCAGCTGGTCACCAGCGGAAAGCCGGACGCGAGCAACGGGTGGTGGCCGCGGTTCGTCGCCAACTACCTGACCAACCCCGCTGACCCGGTGTACATCGCCATCTACTTCGGCTTGATCATCTTCTTCACGTACTTCTACGTCTCGATCACGTTCAACCCCGACGAACGCGCCGACGAGATGAAGAAGTTCGGTGGCTTCATCCCGGGTATCCGGCCGGGTAAGCCCACCGCCGACTACCTGCGTTACGTTCTGAGCCGCATCACCCTGCCCGGGTCGATCTACCTGGGCGTGATCGCAGTGCTGCCGAACCTGTTCCTGGAGATGGGTAACAGCGGTGGCGTCCAGAACATCCCGTTCGGCGGAACTGCGGTTCTGATCATGATCGGGGTCGGGTTGGATACGGTCAAGCAGATCGAGAGCCAGCTGATGCAACGCAACTACGAAGGGTTCCTGAAGTGAGACTCGTTCTACTCGGACCGCCCGGTGCGGGCAAAGGCACGCAGGCCGCGAAGCTGTCCGAGAAGCTCGGCATCCCACAGATCTCCACAGGCGACCTCTTCCGCAAGAACATCAGTGAGGGCACCCCGCTCGGCGTCGAGGCCAAGCGCTACCTAGACGCGGGCGATCTGGTGCCGGCCGAGTTGACCAACAAGCTGGTCGAAGACCGCATCGAGCAGCCCGACGCCGTCGACGGGTTCATCCTCGACGGCTATCCGCGGTCGGTGGAGCAGGCCAAGGCGCTCGACGAGATGCTGAAGAACCACAACACCAAGCTCGACGCGGTACTGGAGTTCGCCGTCTCCGAGGAGGAACTACTCGCGCGGCTGAAGGCGCGCGGCCGTGCCGACGACACCGAAGAGGTCATCCACAACCGGATGCAGGTGTACCGGGACGAGACCGAGCCGCTGTTGGAGTACTACAGCCACAACAACCTGCAGACCGTCGACGCCGTTGGCGCGTTGGATGAGGTGTTCGCCCGTGCGCTGCGTGCGCTGGGCAAGTAGCACTCGATGATCGGCCTTCCGGGACTGCGCAACCGAAAGGTCGTCGCGCAGCGCACCGCCGGTGAACTGGACGCGATGGCGGCGGCCGGTTCGCTGGTCGCCTCCGCCCTGCTTGCCGTCCGGCAGGCGGCCGCCCCGGGGGTGTCGACGCTCGCGCTCGACGAGATCGCCGAATCCGTGATCCGCGACGGCGGAGGCATTCCGTCGTTCCTCGGCTACCACGGCTTCCCTGCCAGCATCTGCGCATCGGTGAATGACCGTGTGGTGCATGGCATTCCGTCGGCCGGCGAGATTCTCGCCGCAGGCGACCTCGTCTCGATCGACTGCGGCGCGATCCTCGACGGCTGGCACGGCGACTCCGCCGTGACATTCGGCATCGGGGCGCTGATCCCCGCCGACGAGATGTTGTCCAAGGCGACTCGGGAATCCATGGAAGCCGGGATCGCCGCGATGGTGCCCGGTAACCGGCTGACCGACGTCTCGCACGCGATCGAGGCAGGCAGCCGCGCCGCGGAGGGCCGCTACGACCGCAAGTTCGGCATCGTTGCCGGTTACGGCGGGCACAGCATCGGCCGCCAGATGCACATGGATCCGTTCCTGCCCAACGAGGGCGCGCCTGGCCGCGGGCCCTACCTCGCGGTGGGTTCGGTGCTGGCCATCGAGCCGATGTTGACGCTGGGCACCACGAAGACCGTTGTGCTGGAGGACGAATGGACCGTCGTCACCGCCGACGGCTCGCGCGCCGCCCACTGGGAGCACACCGTCGCCGTCACCGACGACGGCCCGCGAATCCTCACAATGTGAGTTTCCTGCGCCAGGGCGGTTGGTTAGCCCGGCGCAGCAATGAACCCGATCGCCCCCAACGTCGTATCCAATACGGAGGTTGGTAGTGGACGATCCAGAAGCCGCCATGATGCGGGTGCTATACGACGAGCACGCCGCAGCTTTGTGGCGCTATGCCCTGCGGCTGACTGGTGATCAAGCGCGTGCCGAGGACGTGGTCCAGGAGACGTTGCTTCGGGCGTGGCGTCATCCCGAGGTGACCGACGAGGTGGAGCGGTCCGCAAGGGCGTGGCTGTTCACCGTCGCGCGCAACCTGATCATCGACGAGCGCCGCAGCGCGCGATACCGCAACGAGGCGGGCACGCCAGACCTCGAGCAGGTCGCCGACCGTGCGGGACCCGACGAAGTGGACTCGGCCCTGGACCGCCTGCTGCTCGGCACCGCCTTGAGCCAGTTGTCCGAGGAGCACCGCGCGGTGATCCGCCGGTCCTACTACCAGGGTTGGACGACCGCACAGATCGCCAAGGATCTGTCGATCGCGGAAGGCACGGTGAAATCCCGGCTTCATTACGCGGTTCGGGCGTTGCGGCTGAATCTGCAAGAGATGGGGGTGACACGATGACACAATTCGGTTTTCCCCTAGGCGGTGATCTGTTGGACGGCGATCGCTACGTGACCTGGGACGCGGCCTATGTCCTCGGTTCACTGACGAGCAATGAACGTCGTGAATACGAGGCCCACCTGGAAACCTGTGAGCGGTGCCGTTCGGCGGTGGCCGAGATCAGCGGCGTGCCCGCGCTGCTGGCGATGCTGGATCTCGAGGACGTGCGCGCGTTGGACGAGGACGCGCCGGAGACTCCGCCGCTGCGGCCGCAAGTGCTCGACTCGATCCTGGACAAGGTGCGGTGGCGCCGCAGGCGGTCCCGGTGGCTGATGTCGGCCGCGGTCGGGTTGGCCGCCGCGCTGCTGGCGGTCGGGGCGGTGATCGCCATTCGTCCGGAGATCCTGGGTCTGGAGAACACCCCGCCGCAACAAACCACCCAGGCGTTGGAGATGGCGAAGGTGTCGGAGACTTCGATCAACGCCTCGATCACCTTGACCGGTTACGGGTGGGGCACGCGCATCGACATGGCCTGCTCCTACGGCGAGTGGGGCCAGAGCGGCAGCACCCCTCCGCAGAATCTCGGCATGGTCGTGGTGGGCCGCGACGGTAGTCACACCCAGGTGGCGACATGGCTCGGGATTTCGGGCGCCACCGCGCTGCCGAGTGCGACCACACCGATGCAGAAGGGCGATATCGCTGCGGTGCAACTGGTTTCGCCCGATGACGGAAAGGTCCTTCTCGAAACGCAGCTGTGAGTCCGGCCCGACGAGTGAACCCAACTCCATCGTGAGTCGTGTCACTAGCAGGTCGGGGGAGAAGCGAGTGAGAGATGGTCAGCAGGCATCGCGTCGTCGATCACATCGTCGCGCATCTGGCGGCGAGCGGCGTCGATTACATTTTCGGTGTCGACGGCGCGAACATCGAAGATGTCTATGACGCCGCGTTCCTGTGCGACGACATCAGTGCGGTCCTGGCCAAGCACGAATTCTCCGCTGCCACAATGGCTGACGGGTACAGCCGCAGCGGCGCAGGCTTGGGCGTGGTGGCTGCGACGTCGGGCGGCGGCTGCCTGAACACGTTGCCCGGACTCGGCGAAGCCTTCGCCAGCCGAGTTCCGGTGCTGGCGCTGATAGGCCAGCCGCCGACCACCCTCGACGGCCGCGGCTCTTTCCAGGACACCAGCGGCCGCAATGGGGCGCTGGACGCGCAGGCACTGTTCTCCGCGCTGTCCGTGTACTGCCGACGGGTCACCCGGCCAGAGGATATCGTCACCGCACTGCCAGACGCCATCGAGGCCGCGCGATCCGGAGGACCCGCAGTCTTGTTGCTGCCCAAAGACATTCAGCAGGCAGCGGTGGGCGCCAACGGGGCACGCGCCGTCCCGGCCGCGAGTGCCCCCGGCGATCCGGCAGCGATCGCGTCCGCGCTGCAACGTGCGGACGGGCCCGTCACGATCATCGCGGGTGAGCAGGTGGCTCGCGACGACGCGCGCGCGGAACTCGAAGCGCTACGGGCGATCTTGCGCGCCCAGGTAGCCACGGTGCCCGACGCCAAGGACGTCGCAGACTCAGCGTTGGTCGCCGGGGTGATGGGTCATCCAGGTCTCGCCGACGCCATCGCGGCCAGCGCGGTGTGCCTCCTGGTGGGCACCCGGATGAACGTGACCGCGCGCGCGGGACTGGACCAGACGCTGGCGTCGGTTCCGGTGCTGTCCATCGGGTCGGCGGCGCCCTACGTGCCGTGCCCGCACGTGCACACCGACGATCTGCGCGCCACGCTGCCCCTGCTGACGTCGGCGCTGTCGGGGAAGCCGGGTGTGCCGCCGCCCAGTCGAACGCCGCGAGACGAGTTGCGGCCGCCACCGTTCACTGGGCCCGGAGTCAGGTATCGCGACGCGATGGCGACGTTGGACGCGGCGCTTCCGGACGGCACCGACATCGTGGTCGACGCGGGAAACATCGGTGCGTCGGCCATCCACTACCTGCCTGCCCGACGTGACGGGCGGTTCATCGTCGCCCTCGGCATGGGCGGCATGGGATACAGCTTCGGTGCCGGCCTCGGCATGGCCTTCGGGCGCCGCCGTCGAACGATCGTGATCGCAGGCGACGGATCCTTCCTGATGCACGGCATGGAGGTTCACACCGCGCTGCAGTATCGGCTTCCCGTGACGTTCCTGATCTTCGACAACCATGCACATGCGATGTGCGTGACGCGCGAGCAGATCTTCTTCGGCGATCGGTACAGCTACAACCGTTTCGGGCCAAGCCGCTTCGGTGCCGGGCTGGCCGCGATGTTCCCCGGCCTGCACGCGGTCGACGTCGACGATATCGACGCGCTGCCCGATGCACTGCGCACCGCACTCGACGCGGACGGGCCCTCGGTGGTCAGCATCGAATGCTCCGCCGACGAAATCCCGCCGTTCGCAGCTTTTCTCACCGCACCCGCCCCGAAGGAGAGCCGTTCCCATGTCGCTGCCGGCACTTGACGACATCACCGCCCACCGGGGCACCGCCGAACCGATCGACGACGTGGTCCGGATCGAGACCGCGCCGCGGGAGAAGGCGACCCCGATCATCATGGAGATGATGCGGTCGGTCTACCCGCACGATCAGGTGTTCGGTGAGTTCTGCACCGTCAACACCTACATCGATTGCCCACCGGACGAACTGTTCGACTACATGTCCGACACCCGCTGCCTCGAGGAGTGGACGTACAGCCTGCGCGGCTTCACCACGACCGAGGAGCCCGGCCTGTGGCTGGCGTATGACCGATTGGGTTCGGAGACAAGAATTTTCACCCGTACCGTGGCGAACAAGGCCGCGGGAACGGTCGACTACCACTGCGCATGGGATCAGGGCAAACACCTCTGGATGATTTATCTGATGCGGATCGTGGACGCGCAGACCGTCCTGGACAAGCCGGGGTCGGTGGTGTTGTGGACGAACTGTCACCACCCGTTCTACGACCGCAACCCCTATCCGGAGACCGCCCCGCCGGGGCGTCCGGTGTGGGTGGGCGACTTCTGGGACATGTTCGGCGCCGGCCATCTGCTCGAACTGAAGAACCTCAAGGCGATCGCCGAGTACCGGCACCGCAACGGCCTGCCCGTCACACCGGCCTGGATGAAGTGAGTAAGCGATGACCGTCAGTCTGATAGATGTTTCGACTTATCTACCCGGTGAGCCTCTCGGCGCCGACTATTACGCCCAGTTCGCCGACTCCGACGACCTGCGTGACAACCTGATGTTCCGTGCCCCGAAGTTCCGCCATCACGTGGCCGAGGACGAAACGGCCATCGACATGGTGGAGCGCGCCGCCGCGGGACTGATCGGGCGCCACGGTCAGGACGTCATCGCAAACGTCGACGTGCTGATCACGCACACCCAGGTGCCCGATATGCCGTTCTATGGTGGCGGCGGTGGGATGGCGCATCGCCTTGGCATGAAACCGAATTGGGTGCTGGACATCCACAACGGCGGATGCGCGGCGTTCGTGCTGGGATTGCAGATGGCCCAGCAGTTGCTGTCGACGGGTGCCGGGCGGACCGCTCTGATCGCGATCGCGCAGAACGCCGCGGGTCAGGTGTTCGACCAGCCGACGGTGCGGCGCAAGGCCCAGGCCTCGGTGCCAGGCGACGGCGCCGCCGTCGGATTGGTGACGCTGTCGGACCAGTCACCGATCCTCGACGTCGAGTGCCGCACCTATGGCGAATTCGCAGGCGACATGACGATCGAGATCGATCCGCCGCGCAAGTGGTGGCAGCCGGGACCGGGCGAGGGCTACATCGGCTTCACCGAGAGCAAGATCACCAAGGTGCTGGCCAGGGGCAACCGTCAGGTGCCGGAGGTCGCGTACGCGGTGTGCGACCGAATCGGCATGCAGCCCAAGGACCTTGACGTGTTCGTCACCAATCAGCCCAACCGGGTCTTCCTGCGGAACTGGCGCGAGGCGCTGGAACTGCCCAAGGAGCGCCATGTCGACACATTCGACCAGTGTGGGAATCTGTTCGGCGCAGGGATCCCGATCAACCTTGATCGGGCCATCACCGATGGCACCCTGAAGGCAGGCGACGTCGTGATGATGGCGGCGTTCGCGCACGCAGGCGACTTCGCAGGCGCCGCCGCGGTCAAGTGGGGCGGCCGCTGATGGCCACGCTCAAGCGCGAGGCGGCTGAAGCCGTCGGTGCGCTGCCCACCGCGCTGGACCCACTGGCGTTGTCGCTCAACGAGAATCCGTTTCCGCCATTGCCAACGGTGCGCTCGGCGCTGATCGCGTCGATCGACGCGGCCAACCGGTATCCGGAGTTCCTGCCCGAGAAGTTGCGGTCCCTGATCGCGGGGCGGGTCGGCGTACGCGATGAGCAGGTGGTGATCGGCGCGGGAGCGACCGGGGTGATCCTGCAAGTGCTGCAGGCGGTCACCAGTCCCGGCGAGAAGATCGTGACGCCGTCACCGACCTTCGACGGCTACCCGATCTTCGCGAAGATGGCGCGGTTGGAAGCGGTGACCGTACCGTTGGATGCCCACGGCCACCACGACCTCGACACGATGGCCGACGCCGCCGCCGACGCCCGAGTCGTGGTGGTCTGCCGACCGCACAATCCGACCGGTACGTTCGAGCCTGCCGCCGACGTCGAGCGGTTCCTGCGCCGAGTCCCTGCCGACACGGTCGTGCTGCTCGACGAGGCGTACGTCGAGTTTCTGTCGCCGGAGCATCGGATCGACGCACCCGCGTTGGTGGCGCGGTACCCGAATGTCATAGTGTTGCGTACGTTTTCGAAGGCATACGGACTAGCCGGGCTGCGTGTCGGCTACGGCTTCTGCGCAGCGGACCTGGCCCGCCGGTTGTGGGCGATGCAGGCCCCGTTCGGCATCGGAAATGCGAGCCTGGTCGCGGTGGCCGCCTCTTACGATGCGGAAAGTCAGCTGCGGCAACGTATCCGGGTGATCGCATCGGAACGGCGACACCTACGGATGCGGCTGAGGTCGATGGGCGTGTACAGCGCCGACGCGCACGCGAATTTCGTCTACCTGCCGAAGTGGCGACGGCCGTGGCGGGAGGTGTTCGAGGGGACGGGCTTACAGGTACGTCATTACGCCGACGGAGGCGCGCGGATCACCGTCGGCAACCGACAGTCCACCCGTGCGGTGCTCGCCGCCGTGGCACCGCTGGCCGGCCGCTGACCGGCGTGCGGTAAGAAGGGGCGTGCCCTCGGAATCCGACAAGCGTGACCCGATCGCGCTGGCGCGCGCCAATTGGGACCGGGCGGGTTGGGGCGACGTCGCAGACGGCATGGTCGCCGTGACGTCGGTGATGCGGGCCCATCAGATCCTGCTGGCCCGCGTCGAGACGGCTCTGCGGCCGTACGACTTGAGTTTTTCGCGCTACGAACTGCTGCGGCTGCTGGCGTTCAGCCGCTCAGGCGCGCTGCCGATCACCAAGGCCTCCGATCGGTTGCAGGTGCACGTCACCAGCGTCACCCACGCGATCCGACGACTGGAGGCCGACGGGCTGGTCGAGCGGATACCGCACCCCACCGACGGCCGCACCACGCTGGTCCAGATCACCGACCTCGGCCGCTCGACGGTCGAGGACGCCACCGTCACGCTGAACAACGAGGTGTTCGCCGATATCGGCATGTCCGACGAGCAGTCACGGGCACTCGCGGATTCGATTGAGACATTGCGCCGTAACTCCGGCGACTTCTAGTGGGGGCCTGGCTCGTCGCGCGGGGGCAGCGGAATGATCGCCGTCACAGCCGTTCCCGATCCCGGCCGCGATCGGATGTTCAGCCTGCCGCCGACGATCTCGGCGCGTTCGGCCATCGACAGCAGCCCGTACCCACCCATCTCGTCGCCGCCAAGCGGATGCTCGAAGGTGTCGAAACCGATTCCGTCGTCGACGATTTCGAGGCGGGCGGTGTCGCTTGTGACGACGAAGGTGAGCCGCGTGCGCTTGGCGTTGGCGTGCTTGACCACGTTCTGCAGGCATTCCTGCGCGATCCGGTACAGCGCCAACTCGATGTGGTCGGGCAGTCGGGTGTCGGCGAGGTCGACCTCGATGTCGATCTGCGGGATCGAGCCGGCCAGGCTGGCCAGCCCGCCGGACAACCCGAGGTCGTCGAGCACCGGCGGCCGCAGGCCGCTGATCGCGGCACGTGCTTCCTGCAGTGTCAGGTCGACCAATTCGCGGGCCTTGCTCAACTGTTCGGTCATCATCTCGAGGTCGTCGACGGCTCGAGTGGCCGCGTCCAGTCGGTAGGACAGTGTGACCAGACGCTGCGAGATGCCGTCGTGGATGTCGCCCGCGAGCCTGCGCCGCTCGATCTCCTGCGCCTCGATGACCTGCTCGACGAAGTTCTCGTGCGCGCGCTCGCGGGCCACCAGCTGCCGGTGCAGCCGCGCCTGATGCAGCGCGCCCGCGATCAGGCGGCCGATCACCAGCAGGAGTTCGACGTCGCGTTCGGTGAACTCACGCCGTTCGACGGTGTGCACGTTGAGCACGCCGACCAGCCCGCCCGGATCGGTCTCCATCGGCACCGACACCATCGATGTGAAGTCCTTGCCGCGCAACGACTCGAACGGCATGTACCGCGGGTCGGCTTCCTTGTCGTGACTGATCACCACGGGCTCACGGTGACTGGCCACCCACCCCGAAATGCCCTGCCCAAGCGGCAGCCGCACCTGGCCGACCGCCGCGTCGAAGGGCGGCGTCGCCCCGGCGAGCGTCAGCGACCGGTCGCTGTCGTCGAGCACGTGCACGAAGCAAACGTCGCTTGCGGTGGCGGCGGTGATCATCCTGGCCGCAGCGGCGGCCAGCGGCTCGACACCGGGTCCCTTCGACGCGGCCTGGATCAGTTCGCGCAGCAGAGCGAGTTCGCGGTCGGCATCGACGAGATCGCGAACGGCGTTGGGCGGCCGAGGTTTCACTGGTAGATCCCCTCGCGCAGTGCGGTCGCGACGGCGCCGGTGCGGTCGCTGACGCCGAGCTTGCGGTAGATCGACCGCAGATGCGACTTCACGGTCTCGTCGCCGATCACCAACTTGGTGGCGATGGCCCGGTTGGACAGCCCGTTGACGACGAACGAGAGGATCTCGCTCTCGCGCTGGGTCAGGCCCTGCCGCGCGCCGGGCCAGAACTCGTCGCGCTGCAACCTCGCCGCGGTGTCGACGGCCCGCGCCGCCATCCCCGGATCGATCGCCGTCTCACCGCTGTGCACGAATTCCAGCTGGCGGACGAGTTCGTCGCTGCTGATGCTCTTGAGCAGATAGCCCGACGCGCCGACGCGCAACGCCTGGAACAGGTACTGCTCGTCGTCGTACACCGACAGCATCACGACCTTGCGCTTCGGGTCACTCTCGCGGAGTTCCAGGCACAGATCCAGACCGCTGGCCCCCTGCATGCGCACGTCGCACAGCACGATATCGGGGTCGAGTTCCTGGATGACGCTGAGCGCCCGCTCAGCGCCGACGGCCTGGCCGACCACCTCGACCCGGTCGGAGAACGCCGCGAGCATCGCCTTGAGACCCTCGATGACCATTTCGTGGTCATCGACCAGCACAAGCCGGACGGGAGCCCCGTTGGAAGCCATGGCACCACCTTAGAGCTGGGATTTTTCCTGAGGTAGAACATCTTGGCCTGCCCGATCCCCCAATTGGGGGACGACTGATGCCTGTGATGTGGGCCACCCTATCCGCATGCCTATGACCCAGGAGAAATCATGGCGCGCGGGTCGCTTCTGGTGGGATGCCAGCGCGCCCGCGCGAAGTGCGGTGTATCCGCTGCGCGCCGTGATCTTTGACCTCGACGCCCTGACCGACATTGAATGCGACGGTCACCGCGTGGCGTTCAACGCCGCATTCGCGGCGCACGGCCTTGACGTCGAGTGGTCGGTGGGCCGCTACCGGCAGCTGCTGGCCCTTCCTGACGAGCGGCAGCGCGTGTCGGCGGAGCTTCGCAAGCGCGGCATCGCGACCGAATCCGACGTGTTGACCGAGTTGCTCGCCGACGAGATCTACGCGACCAAGACGATCATGTTCGACGAGTTGATCCACGACGCCGACCTGGCGCCCCGACCGGGCCTCGTCGACCTCGTGATGGACGCATTCGCAGCGGGTGTCTGGGTGGGCGTCATCGCCAACGGCGCGCGCAGCTGGGCGGAGCCGCTGATCCGGCAACTCGTCGGCGACGGGCTGGTGGAGACGGTAGTGACCGCCGACGACGTGAAGAAACCGGTACCGGACCGCGAGGCATTCCAGAGTGCGCTGTGGGAGCTCGGGATATCCGCCGAGAACGCGTTGGCCGTCACCGGGTCGGCGTCGGGTCTGCGTTCGGCGACATGCGCTGGTCTGGCCAGCGTGGTCATCACCGGCGACGGCACCCCGGACATCCCTGCGGCGGTCGCGGTCCGCAGCGACTACACCGGCGACTCGCCGCTGTCCGTCGCGGAATGCCAACGCCTGCACAGCAGCTGGTGGGCCGCTCACAAGAAGTCCGCTGCCTAGCCTCGCAAACGGGCGCGCACAGCCGGCGCGATTACTATTCGCGCTCATATGGCTGCCAAAATCAAGATCTCACCCGGACTCATCGGTGGTGACACGGACGAGGGCTACGGGAAAGTCGCCGACGCGTTCCGCCGCAACCTGCAGAGCGGTCGCGAGTTCGGTGCCGCGGTCGCGGTGTACCGCGATGGTCGCAAGGTCGTCGACCTGTGGGGCGGCTACCGCGTCGCGACCACGAGGGCGCCGTGGGAGCGCGACACCCTGGTCACGGTGTTCTCGGCCACCAAGGGTGTCTCCGCGCTGACCGTCGCGTTGGCGGCATCGCGTGGGTTGATCGACTACGACGCCAGGGTCGCCGACTACTGGCCCGACTTCGCCCAGGCGGGCAAGGGCGCAATCACCGTGCGGCAGTTGCTATCTCATCAGGCCGGCCTCGTCGTCATCGATCCACCGCTGACCTTCGCCGACCTCACGAACCCGGCGGCGATGTCGGCGAAACTCGCGGCACAGGCCCCGCTGTGGACGCCCGGCACGCGGCACGGCTACCACGCGCTGACATTCGGGTGGTATGCGTCGGAACTGATCCGCCAGACCGATGCGCAGGGCCGCACCATCGCGCAGTTCTTCGACCAGGAGATCGCGCAACCTCACGAGTTGGACTTCTACATCGGGTTGCCGTCCGACATCGGCCGCGACCGGGTGGCCGACATGGTTACGCCGAGAAAAATCGCGGCGCTGCGGCAACTGGTGAAGCTGTCGCCGCGTCAAATGTTCTCTTTGGTGAACCCGTTCGGTTTGGGTAAGCGGGCCATCGCGCTCGCCGAGGGCTACGAGGACGTCGACATCAACAGCGACGAGATACGTGCGCTCGAGATACCGGCAGGCAACGGCACCGGTACCGCGCGGTCGCTCGCCAAGCTGTACGGTGCCGCTGCCACCGGTGGTGCGGAGTTGGGGCTGACGCCCCGCGTGGTGGACGCGTTGAAGCGGCGCGCAGTCATGCCTACCGGCGGGGCCCGTGACTTCGTGGGCGGGGCCGACACGTCGTATGTGCTGGGTTTCAACAAGCCGACCGCGGAGTGGGCGTTCGGGTCGTCGAGCACCGCGTTCGGAACACCCGGCGCGGGAGGGTCTTTCGCGTTCGCCGACCCGGACACCGGAGTCGGGTTCGCCTACCTGATGAACCGGATGAACGTGTATCCGTTCAGTGATCCGCGTGAACTCGACCTGCGTCAGGCACTGTTTCGCGACGTGCTCGGGGTACGGCCGCAGCGCTGAACTGTCGTCTCAGCGCGGGTCCGGACCCAAGCGCACGCCGAGTTCGGCGCGTGTGGTGATCTCGCCCCAGGACGCCAGAGCGGTCGGCGTGTCAAGTCCAAATGTGTTGCGGGACCGAATCTGTGGATGAATCCGCGCCTGTGGATAACTTTCTCGCCCGTCGGTCGCGATGGGCATAATCAAAAGTATGTTCGACTCGGAATTCTCGACGGCGGATGACGCGACGGTCGTCGCCGCCATCGAGGAGGGTGCGCGTGCGGAAGCTGCCGCCGGGGCTCGTCGGCTGGCCGCCATCGCCGAGCTCGCCCGTCGCCGAGTCGATGACGACGACGAGCGTGCTAAATGGGTGTTCGACGGCTGGGCGTCAGCGGCCGCCGAGGTGGCGGCGGCGATGACGGTCGGGCATCGCCGCGCGTCGGCGCAGATGCGCATCGCGGTCGCGCTGCGTGACCGTCTTCCCCGTGTCGCGGCGCTGTATGTGCAGGGCGCGGTCAGCTCACGGGTGGTTTCGGCGATCACGTGGCGCACCCAACTGGTGGAAGACCCCGATGCGTTGGCCCTCATCGACGCCGCCGTTGCGGAGGGAGCGACCAAATGGGGTCCGCTCTCGGAGGAACGACTCGATCAGGCAATCGACGCGTGGATCTTCCGATTCGATCCTGCCGCCGTGCGCCGCTCGGAATCATCCACGCGCACCAGGGACTTCGTGGTCGGAGATCTCGACGATCCGGCCGAAACCACCTCGGTGTGGGGCCGGCTGTTGACCCCGCACGCGGCGGTGCTCAAACGCCGTGTCGCGCAGATGATTCAGGGAGTCTGTGAAAACGATCCTCGCTCCATGGGAGAACGCCGCTCGGACGCAGCGGGCGCCATCGTCACCGGCAATTCACGTCTGGCGTGCCAATGCGGTTCGCCGACATGCCCGGCACGTGACGTACCGAGTTCCTCCAACGTCGTGATCCGGGTCTTGGCGGAACAGTCAACGGTGGAGGCGGCGACCGCGTCGGCTAACGACGTAACGGTGGCCGAGGGCGAAAAGCAGGAAAGCACAGCTGCGTCGGCCCCGGCGCTGATCGTCGGGGAGGGCGTCGTGCCCACATCGGTGCTGGCGCAGCTGATCCGCGACGGCGCCAAGGTCCGGCCGATCTTTTTGCCCAGCGAGGAACCGGAACCGCACTATCGACCGTCGGCGGAGTTGGCCGAATTCGTCCGGATGCGAGATCTGTACTGCCGCGCACCCGGCTGCGACGTACCGGCGGATCGCTGCGACATCGATCACACCATCCCTCATCCGATTGGGCCGACCCACGCGTCGAACCTCAAATGCCTGTGTCGAACCAACCATCTGATGAAGACATTCGGCGGATGGCGTGACATTCAGTTGCCTGACGGCACGGTGATATGGATTTCGCCCAGCGGCAGGAAGTACATCACCAAACCGGGCAGCCGATTGTTCTTCGAGACTTGGGATATCACGACCGCCGACCTGCCTCCACCGTCGATCGTGGTACCGAACACCGGTGACCGCGGCCTGATGATGCCCAGACGGCGTCGCACCCGAGCCGCCGAATACGCCGCATGGGTCAAGGCCGAACGCGCGCGCAACCAAGCGTCCGCGCCGTTCTAGCCTCCGCGGATCATTTCGATGACGGCGCTGAAGTCCTTGTCTGCGTGGTCGGCGGCGAACTTGGCGTAGATCTCGGCGGCGTGGCTGCCCAGCGGCGCCGACGAACCGGTCGACTTCACCGCGTCCATGGCCAACCCGATGTCCTTGTTCATCAACGCGGTCGCGAAGCCGGGCTTGAAGTCGTTGTTCGCCGGCGACGTCGGAACCGGCCCCGGCACAGGGCAATTCGTGTGGATGGCCCAGCAGTTGCCCGTTGCGCCGGTGATCACGTCGAACAGCGACTGCGCGGACAGCCCCAACTTCTCGGCCAGCACGAACGCCTCGCCCGCCACGATCTGCTGCACAGCTAACACCATGTTGTTGCACAGCTTGGCGGCCTGGCCGGTGCCCGAGGCCCCACAGTGAATGATCTTGCCCGCCAACGGCTCCAGCACGGGCCGTGCGCGCTCCACGGCCTCGTCCTCACCGCCGACCATGAACGCCAGCGTTCCCGCCGTCGCCCCCTTCACGCCGCCGGAGACCGGGGCGTCGAGTTGGGCCAGGCCGCGGTCGGTCGCCTGCTTGTGAATGTCACGGGCGTCGTCAACGGAGATGGTCGAGGTGTCGATGAACAGCGCGCCCGCACGGGCGGCAGACAGTACCTCGGCGTACACCGACTTCACGATGGCGCCATTGGGCAACGACGTGATCACCACGTCGGCCTCCGCTACCGCCTCGGCGCCGCTGTCGAAGACCTGCGCGCCCGCCTCGGCGGCGGCATCCTTGAGCGCGGCCACCGGATCGAAGGCACGCACGGTGTGCCCGGCCGCGACGAGGTTCGCCGCCATCGGGCCGCCCATGTGGCCCAACCCCAAGAACGCGATGTTCATGCTTCTCCTTACGCGGACGCGCGGGCCCGGGCCGCCGCGGCCCGACCGATGACCACACGCATGATTTCGTTGGTTCCCTCGAGGATTCGGTGCACACGAAGATCGCGGACGATCTTCTCCAATCCGTACTCACGCAGATAGCCGTAGCCGCCGTGCAACTGCAGCGCCTGGTCGGCCACGTCGAAGCAGGAGTCGGTGACGTAGCGCTTGGCCATCGCGCACAACTCGACCTTCTCCGGGTGGTTGTTGTCCAATGCGGTCGCCGCGCGCCACAACAAGGTGCGCGACGCCTGCAACGCGGTGGCCATGTCGGCCAGGGTGAACCTGATGGTGGGTTCGTCGAGCAGCGAGCCACCGAAGGCCTGGCGGTCCGCCAGATAGCTCGACGCCTTGTCATACGCGGCCTGGGCACCGCCGAGCGAACAGGCGGCGATGTTGATCCGCCCGCCGTTGAGCCCGTTCATCGCGATGCCGAACCCGGTGCCCTCGCCCTCGGCGCCACCGAGCATTGCGTCCGCAGGTACCCGCACACCTTCGAAGACGACCTGCGCCGTCGGCTGCGCGTTCCAACCCATCTTCTGCTCGTCGGCGCCGAAACTCAGCCCAGGCGTGCCCTTTTCGACGACGAACGCCGAGATGCCGCGCGGACCATCAGCGCCGGTGCGGGCCATCACCACGTAGACGTCGGATGTCCCTGCGCCGGAGATGAACTGCTTGACGCCGTCGATGACGTAGTCCCCGCCTTCGCGGACCGCCTTGGTGCGCAACGCGCTGGCATCGGAGCCCGCGCCTGGTTCGGTCAGGCAGTAGGAGGCGATCGCCTCCATCGAAGCCATCCGCGGCACCCAGGATTTACGCTGGGCATCGGTGCCGAACGTGTCGACCATCCAGGCGCACATGTTGTGAATCGACAGGAACGCCGCGATGGTCGGATCGGCCTTCGCGAGTTCCTCGAAGATGCGCACCGCGTCGAGTCGGCGCAACTCGCTGCCGCCGACGTCGTCGCGGCAGTAGATGGCCGCCATGCCGAGTTCGGCGGCCTCACGCAATACGTCGGTGGGGAAGTGATGTTTCTCGTCCCACTCCAATGCGTATGGCGCGAGGCGCTTCTCGGCGAACGCGGCCGCCGTCTCGGCGATCACGCGTTCGTCGTCGTCCAGCCCGAAGTAGTCCATTTACTTCATGGTCGGGATGACGAACTCCGCGCCGTGGCTGCCCGCCGGCCAGCGCTGCGTCACCGTCTTGGTCTTGGTGTAGAACATGATCGACGACGGCCCATGCTGGTTGAGGTCGCCGAATCCGGACCGCTTCCAACCGCCGAAGGTGTGGTAAGCCACCGGCACCGGAATGGGCACGTTCACGCCGACCATGCCGACCTGGACCCGGGATACGAAGTCACGCGCGGTGTCACCGTCGCGAGTGAAAATTGCGACACCGTTGCCGTATTCGTGCTCGGTGGGCAGGCGCAGCGCCTCTTCGTAGTCGTTGGCCCGCACGATGCACAGCACCGGCCCGAAGATCTCGTCGGTGTAGATCGACATGTCGGGGGTGACGTGGTCGAACAGGGTCGGGCCGATGAAGTAGCCGCCCTCGAGGCTGTCGTCGCCGAATTGCAGGTCGTCGCTGGCGCGTTCGCGCCCGTCGACGACGGCCTCGGCGCCCGCCTCGATGCCCTGGGCGATGTAGTCCTTCACTCGGGCCAGCGCGGCCTCGGTGACCAGTGGACCGTAGTCGGCCTTCGGATCGAGGCTGTGGCCGACACGCAGTCCGTTCACCCGCTCGATCAGCCTGGCGCGCAACCGGTCTGCGGTCTGCTCACCCACCGGAACGGCAACGCTGATCGCCATGCAACGCTCGCCGGCGCTGCCATAGCCCGCGCCGATCAACGCGTCGACCGCGTTGTCCATGTCGGCGTCGGGCATCACGATCATGTGGTTCTTCGCACCGCCGAAGCACTGCGCCCGCTTGCCGTTGGCGGCCGCGCCGGAGTAGATGTACTGCGCGATATCGGAGCTGCCGACGAAGCCGACGGCCTGGATCACCGGATGCTCGAGGATCGCATCGACGGCCTCCTTGTCGCCGTGCACCACCTGGAAGACCCCCGGCGGGAGGCCTGCCTCGAGGAACAACTCCGCCAACCGCACCGGCACCGACGGGTCACGCTCGCTGGGCTTGAGGATAAATGCGTTGCCGCACGCCAGCGCAGGCCCCGCCTTCCACAGCGGGATCATCGCCGGGAAGTTGAACGGCGTGATGCCCGCGACCACACCGAGCGGCTGACGCATCGAGTACACATCGATGCCGGGGCCCGCGCCCTCGGTGTACTCACCCTTGCTCAGGTGTGGGATGCCGGTCGCGAACTCGATGACCTCGATGCCGCGCTGGATATCGCCCTTGGAGTCGGCGACCGTCTTGCCGTGCTCGAGCGACAGCGTTTCGGCCAACTCGTCGACGTTCTGGTTGACCAGGTCGATGAAGCGCATCAGTACGCGGGCCCGGCGCTGCGGATTCCACGCCGCCCACTCCTTCTGCGCCTCGGCCGCGCCTGCGACGGCGGCGTCCACATCGGCTGCCGAGGCCATCGGCACCTTGGCCTGCACCGCACCGGTGCTGGGGTTCATCACATCGGCGGTGCGCGTGGACTGGCCCGCCGTGCGCTTGCCATTGATGAAGTGCGAAATCTGTGTGGTCATGAGTTTGTCCCTCGCCCCGAATGGCTGAATACTAGGATATCCTAGTATCGGCATCTCGCTGTGTGCAAGGCCCCTCGGTGTAGGGCAGGTTTTCGTCCGGCGGCGGCGGCTATCGACGCAGGTCGGCGATGAAATTCTGGGTGTCGTCCCAGGTGGGAAGCAGACCCGCCGCCCGCACCTCCGCCAGCGACGGAGCCGCACGGTCGCGGTCAGACATGATCGGTTCGCCGTCGACCGCAGGCCACGCGATGTCGAACGCCGGGTCGAGCGCATTGATGGTGTGCTCGCGGCCCGGCGCATAGTCGGCCGAGCACAGGTACATCACCGTGGAGTCGTCCTCGAGAGCGAGGAACGCGTGGCCCAGGCCCTCGGACAGGTAGATCGAGCGATGCTCGCGCGGGTCCAGCACCACGGCGTCCCATTTGCCGAAGGTGGGCGAACCCACCCGAATGTCGACCACCACGTCGAACACCGATCCGGACAGGCAGGTCACGTACTTGGCCTGGCTCGGTGGAAGCTGCGCGAAATGCACCCCGCGCAGTACACCTGCCGCGGACACCGAGCAGTTGGCCTGCCGCAGATCCAGGCGGTGCCCGGCGAACTCGGTGAACGTCGAGTCGGTGAACCATTCGAAGAACAGCCCACGCGAGTCAGTGTGCACCTGCGGCGCGATCTCCCAGGCGCCGGGGACAGACAGTTCGCGAACCTTCACTGACCCCGCTCCTCGTAACCGGCCTCGACGGCGTCTTTGAGTGGCCGCCACCAGGATTCGTTGTCGCGATACCAGCCGATGGTGGCCTTCAGGCCCTCCTCGAAGTCGGTGTGCTCCGGGCTCCAGCCGAGTTCGGAGTACAGCGGTGTCGCATCGATCGCGTACCGCAGGTCGTGTCCTGCGCGATCGGTGACGTGGTCGAAATCGTCGGGATCGCGGCCCATCAGTCGCAGGATCGTCTGCATCACCGACAAGTTGTCTCGTTCCCCTTCTGCGCCAATCAGATACGTTCGGCCGATCTGCCCGTCGGTCAGGATTCGCCAAACCGCGCTGTTGTGGTCCTCGACATGGATCCAGTCCCGGACATTGGCGCCGGTGCCGTACAACTTGGGCCGTCGCCCGGACAACACATTGGTGATCTGCCTGGGGATGAACTTCTCCACGTGCTGATATGGCCCGTAGTTGTTGGAGCAGTTCGAGATGGTCGCAGCCACCCCGTAGGACCGCACCCACGCGCGCACCAGCAAGTCGGCCCCGGCTTTGGTCGACGAGTACGGGCTGGACGGGTTGTACGGCGTCGATTCGGTAAACCGTTGCGCCGAATTCAATTCCAGGTCGCCGTAGACCTCGTCGGTCGACACGTGGTGAAGACGGACACCGTGGTGGCGCACCGCCTCCAGAATCGTGAAGGTGCCGACGACGTTGGTGTGCACGAACGGCTCGGGATCGGCAAGCGCATTGTCGACGTGGGTCTCCGCGGCGAAGTGCACGACGGCGTCAGACTCGGCGACGAGCTTGGACACCAACTCGGCATCGGTGATGTCGCCTTGGACCAGGCGGATGTCGTCTTCGACCTGCGCCAGTGATTCGCGGCTACCCGCATACGTCAGCGCGTCGAGAACCGTCACCGCATTTTCCCGGGCAGCAGCGTGAACGAAGTTCGCGCCGATGAAACCCGCCCCCCCGGTGACCAGCAACCGCATGGGTAGAACCCTAGCGGGCCTCGTCAGCGTGGGCGGCCGTGCCTGACCGGTATGCGGACAGGGCCGGAACGCGGTATCCGATCGGTCGGCCGCGTGCGCAATGCCGCGTAGGCGGCCATGATTCGTCGAAGCTCGTCGTCCGCGGCCGGATCCGCCGGCAGCGCGGCGTCTCTTGCATCGGGGTGCAGGGCCCGCAGTTTGCGGCGATAGGCATGGTTGATCTGCTCCTGGCTGGCAGTAGCCGGGACACCCAGGACGGCATACGGGTCGAAGGCGCTGTCATCCATGCTTTCACTCTTCTGCGCTGTGGGGCGGGCCCCGGCGAATCGTGAAACAGGCCGGGGTCCGCCGACAGACAAACAAGGTGCCAGAAGGTCCGCGCCACTATCGCTGGGTCGCGTCCGTCTCTTCAGATGACGACGACCTCGCTATGCTCGGAAGTCTTCTAGCACAAAGGTTTTGTGCGAATCTGTGGTGCTCCTCAGTGCATCACCTCCTATGCGTCGCATCGCTGTCCTGCCGGCCGACTATGCGCTGATCGGCCGCTTTTCGTCACTGCGGTTGACTTCAATGCGCCGTGGCTTGGCGTGGTCGGCAACCGGAATGCTCAACCGCAGCACGCCATCGTGATAGCTCGCCTCGATCCGATCGGTGTCGAGGTTCTCGGCGAGGAACAACTGGCGACTGAACACGCCGCGCGGCCGTTCGGCGGCGGCCATTTCCCTGTCTGGATTGAGCGGCGACCGCTGCGCACGCACTGTCAGGACGTGACGCTCCACGTCGAGGTCGAGAGAGTCGGGCTCAACACCTGGAAGGTCGAACTCGACGACGAAGTGGTCATCTTCGCGCCAGGCGTCCATCGGCATCACCGCCGGTTGCGCTGCCGTGCCCAGCACTTGCCGTGTCCAACGGTCGAATTCGCGGAATGGGTCCGTGCGCATCAACATTCTGTCCACCTCCCACTAACTCGGATGCGCCAGATCTATGTCTTCTGCTATAGATTTGTGATAGCACTGGAGAGGCATTTTGGCAAGGGAGAAACCGCACATGGCTGAAACCGCGGCGAGCACCGGACGTGAGAGGCCGGATAGCGGATCGCTGCGGGCGGTGTACGGCATCTCGGTCACCGCGGAATTGTCCGGTCTTGGCCCCCAGACCCTTCGCCTCTACGAGCGCCACGGCCTCCTCAGCCCCCAACGGACCGAGGGCGGCACGCGCCGCTACAGCGATCACGACCTCGCCACCCTGCAGCGGATCACCGAACTCACCGACGACGGGGTCAACCTGGCCGCTGTTGCGCGCATCCTCGACTTGGAAGCACGCAACGCGGCCTTGGAGGCCGTCAACGCCAGACTCGAGGCGCGAGTCGCCTCGCTGCAAGCCGAACAGTCCTAGCGGCTGAAGAGCGCCGCCGACGCTCAGCCCTTCAGCCCGAGCGGTCCCGCCAGTTCCGTCAGTGTCGGCAGCAGCTTGTCCGGTCCACCGAGCACCTGGATCAGCACCGAATCCGCGCCGGCCTCCAAATGTTCGTTCAGCCGCTTGGCGATGTCGTCGGCGCTGCCGTGCGCGACCACCGCGTCGATCAGCTTGTCGCTACCCGGCTTTGCGATGTCCTCGTCGGTGAAGCCGAGCCGCTTCCAATTGTTCAGGTAGTTGCTCAGATTCAGATAAAAGTCGACGGTCTCGCGTCCGATCGCCCGGGCTTGCTCCGCGTCCGTGGTCAGCACCACCTTGTGCTCGGGCGCCAAATACACTGTCGGCCCAATCCATTCGCGTGCCAGCGCGGTGTGTTCCGGCGTCGTCAGGTAGGGATGCGCGCCCGCGCTGCGCTTCGCGGCCAACTCGTGCACCTTCTTGCCGAGCGCCGCGATCACCCGGCGGCTGGTCGGCACCTTGTTCGCGTCCAGCACGTCGAGATACTCCACCAGCGCGTCGTAGGGCTTGCGGTACTCCTGGGTGTGTTCGGGGTGGCCGACCCCGACACCCAGCAGGAAGCGACCCGGAAACGCCTTCTCGATGCGGTGATACGACTCGGCGACCTCGCCGGCGTCCGCTGTCCAGATGTTGACGATGCCGGTTGCCACTTGCAGCGTCTGTGTCTGATCCAGGATCGGCTCGACGAACGCCAGATCCCCCTTGGGTGAACCGCCGACCCACAGCGCGCCGTAGCCGAGTTTTTCGATCTCGGCGGCCTGTTCCGGCCCCGGCGATCCGAAGGTCCAGACGCCGTAGCGGCCCAGGTCCGGTTTGAGTTCGGTCATGTCCATTTCCCCTTACTTCAGTCCGAGTGGTCCGGCCAGTTCGGCGAGCGCAGGCACCAGCTTGTCCGGCGACGTCAACACCTGCACCGGCACATGGTCAGCGCCCGCGTCCAGGTGCTCCTTCAGTCGCGCCGCGATCGCGTCGACGGTGCCGTAGGCAACGACCGCGTCCACCAGACGGTCACTACCCGGTTTCGCGACCTCTTCATCACTGAACCCGAGACGTTTCCAGCTGTTGAGGTAGTTCGTCAGGTTGAGGTAGATCTCGAGCGCCTTGCGGCCGACGGCGCGCGCCTTCTCGGCGTCGGTGGTCAACACGACCTTGTGTTCTGGTGCGATGAACGCGTCAGGGCCGAGCAGTTCGCGGGCCTGCGCGGTGTGCTCGGGCGTCGTCAGATACGGGTGCGGGCCTGCGGCGCGGCGCGCGGACAGCTTGAGGACCTGGGGTCCCAACGCCGCGACCACCCGACGGTCCTTCGGCACGCCGTGCTCGTCGAGCTTGTCCAGGTACTCCACCAGCGCGTCGTAGGGCTTGCGATACTCGTGGCCCGCCTCCGGGTGGCCGACGCCGATACCCAACAGGAAGCGACCAGGGTAGGCGGTGTCGATGCGGTGGTAGGACTCGGCGACCGGTCCTGGGTCGGCCGTCCAGATGTTGACAATGCCCGTGGCGACCTGCAGCGTGGTGGTCGGCTCCAGAAGTGGCTCCACCCAAGCCAACTCGGCCGCCGGTGACCCGCCCGCCCAGATCGCGCCGTATCCGAGCGCTTCGATGTCTTTGAGTTGCGCCGGACTGAGTTGTTGCCAAAGCTGGTGGTGGCCGAATACGCCGTAGGCGCCGAGATTGGGCTTCGTCATGGTCGGGTTAACTTCGACCGAGTCGCCACTATTCCACTCCGGCAGGAAGCTCCGTCGGCGTCGGTAGTTCCGGTGCGGGCGCCTGCAGTGGCAGCGTCACGATGAACTTGGTCTCGCCGGGCTGCGACTCCACGCGCAGATTGCCACGATGCTTTTCCACCACGATGCGCCAGGCCAGGTCGAGGCCAAGGCCGGTGCCTTCGCCGAACGGCTTGGTGGTGAAGAACGGAGTGAAGATGCGGTCGATGATGTCGTCGGGGATACCGGGGCCGTCGTCGCAGATCTCGACCCTGATCATCTCGTCGGATTCCCGGCGGGTGCGCAGCGTCAGCGTGCCGTGGCCATCCATGGCCTGAATCGCGTTGTCGATGATGTTCGTCCAGACCTGGTTGAGATCGCCTGGGTAGCAGAGCAATTCAGGTATCGACTTGTCGAGGTCCTTGACGATCTTGATCGGCGCCTCCTTGCCGACCTTCTCGCCGAACATCATCACCGTGCTCCACAACAGCTCGTGGATGTCCGCGGACTGATACGGCGCCCGGTCCATCTGCGAGTACTGCTTGGTGCCTGCGAGCAGTGCCGAAATGCGCTTACTGGCTTCGGCAATCCGATTCACAGAGAGTTCCGTGTCGATGGTGTATTTCAGCCAGCCGATCGCGCTTTGCAACGTGGCTGAGCAGTCGACGTCGTCGATCGACGCCACAACACGTTCCAGCCAGTCGATGTCGAGTCCAGCCTCGACGAACGTCGGCGCGTAATCCCAGCCGCTGGCGATCCCGTGGTCCTCCAGCCAGTCGCCAATCTCGTCCTCGCGGTCAGAGGTCTCCAGCGGACTGAGTTCGTGGGTCTTGGCCTTGGCTACCTGCTCGGCCACCTCGTCCTGGATGGACACCAACACGCGCAGCGCCTCGGGCGTGAACTTACCGTCGGCGAGCATCGACAGCTTGTGACGCATCTTGCCGACGTTCTCGCGCAGGTTCGACACGTCGCGGGAGATTGCGGCGGCCGGGTTGTTGAGCTGATGGGTCAGACCCGCGGTGATGGTGCCCAGCGCAAGCAGCTTCTCCCGCTGTCCGATGATCTGACGCTGGCGCAGGCCACCGACCATATGTCCCTCGAGCAGATGTACCGCCATCGGGAACTGGCTGCGCATGAAGGTGGCGAACGCTTCGGCGTCGAGTACGAAGAACCGCGACGGCTTGGTCACCCGCACCGAGGCTTCATATAGGTGTTCCTCGGCGGGCACATACGCCGACCACGCACCGCAGTAGACGCCTCGCTGCGAGGTGCGTCCGGTCACGATGTCCATGCCTGCCGACCGTTTGGACATGATCAGCTCACCATCGAGCAGGACGTAGAAGCAGGTCGCCGGTTCCCCTTCGACGACGATCGGGCCGGGTTCGAAAGACTCGATATGACCGTTTTCGCATAGCATCTGCAGCTGCTCGTCGGTCAGGGCCTCGAACAGGAACAGCGTCCGCAGTTCGTCAGGCAGGCATTTGCTTCCAGTCTCGCCCATGTCGACTTCTTTCCTAAGTTTCCGCTAGGTAGCGGTGCACCAACATCACCGCCATCGACCCTTCGCCGACGGCTGCTGCCACCCGCTTGGCGGATTCGGCTCGCACATCACCTGCAACAAACACACCCGGCACGCTTGTTTCCAAGTGGTGCGGCGGGCGATCCAGCGTCCACCCGGAAACGTCCTTGAGGTCTGGGCCGGACAGGATGAACCCGTGGTCGTCCTTGGCCACCACGTCGAGCCAGTCCGTGCGCGGCTCGGCGCCGATGAAGCAGCACAGCCGGTCACAGTTGACCGTTTCGTTCTCGCCGCTCTGCTTGTTGTGCAGCACCAGACCGGTCAGGTGGTCGTCCTCGCCGATGGTGTCGACGACCTCGGTGCACACCCGGACGGAGATCTTGTCGTTCTTCTCGATCTGCTGGATCAGGTAGTAGGACATCGACGCCTCCAGCGACGGGCCACGCACCAGCAGCGTCACGTGTTTGGCGGAGTGGGACATGAACATCGCCGCTTGGCCTGCCGAATTAGCGCCGCCGACGATGTAGACGTCCTCGCCCGCGCACTCGCTGGAATCGGACACCGAGGCGCCGTAGTACACACCCCGGCCGATGTAGTTGCAGGCGTTGTCGTCGGGGTCGTCCCAACAGCCGGGAACGTTCTGCAGTTGACGGTAGGAGACGCCGGTAGCGAGGATGACCGCCTGCGCTGCGATGGTGCTGCCGTCCGCGAACTCGATGGTGCGTGCGGTGCCGCTGTCCCCGGCGTGCAGCGCGACGGCCTTGCGGGTGGTGATGACCTCGGCGCCGAACCGCTCGGCCTGCCGGCGCGCCGACGTCGTCAACTCCGCACCCGAGATACCCATCTCGAAACCGAGGTAGTTCTCGATCCTGGAGCTGCGGCCGGCCTGCCCGCCGGTGGTGGTCTCCTCGATGAGCACGGTCTTGAGGCCTTCCGAGGCGCCGTACACCGCGGCCGCCAAACCTGCGGGGCCGCCGCCGATGACCGCCAGTTCGTACATCTCCAGCGACGGGGTGGTCGACAGGCCCAGCATCCCTGCCAGTTCGGCGTCGGTGGGTTCGACGAGTGTCTCGCCCTGCTCGGTGATCACGACGGGAAGCTGGAAGCCGTCCAGGCCCGCCGCGTCCAGCAGCTGTTTGCCCTTGGGTTCGTCGGCATTGAACGAGCGGAACGAGTGCTGGTTACGGGCCAGGAACTGGCGCACCTCCCAGGACCGCTCGTTCCAGCGGTGGCCGATCACCTTGGTGTGCGGGATCGCGCGGTCGCCGGTGGCGTGCCACGCCTCGAGCAGGCCGTCGATCACCGGGTACAGCTTCTCCTCCGGCGGGTCCCACGGCTTGAGCAGGTAGTGGTCCAGGTCGACGACGTTGATCGCGTCGATGGCGGCGTGGGTGTCGGCGTACGCGGTCAGCAGCACGCGGCGGGCGAGCGGGTAGATGTCCATCGCCTCTTCGAGGAACTCGATGCCGCTCATCTGCGGCATCCGGTAGTCGGCCACGAACACGGCGACGGTGTCGCCGCGCAGCTTCAGTTCGTTGAGGGTTTCCAGGGCTTCCAGGCCCGTTTCGGCGCGCACGATGCGGTAACGGTCGCCGTAGTGGCGGCGCAGGTCGCGCGCGACCGCGCGGGAGACCGCGGGGTCGTCGTCGACTGTCAGCAAGACGGGTTTGCGGGGCGTAGAGACCGGTGCAGTCATCGGTTATCAGTATGCTCCCGTTGTCCAGCGGTTATCGGCCTAAGATGGCCCCGCTGGCCTGGGCCTTCCGCGATTTTGGGGCACGCCGCCGAACGGGTATCATAGATCGACGGTGCGGCTCCCGCGCCGGCTCCTGCGTGCTCTCTGTCCTCGACAAGCTGGAATTTCTGGCTACAGGCCCACGTTTTGTAGTCGGACGAAGCTGCGCCGACCGGGCGCCAACGATCTACAGGGACACGGAGGATCTCCGAAACACAATGGCCAAGAAAGACGGTGCCATCGAGGTCGAGGGCCGCGTGGTCGAGCCTCTGCCCAATGCGATGTTTCGCATCGAGCTGGAGAACGGACACAAGGTTCTTGCCCACATCAGCGGCAAGATGCGGCAGCACTACATCCGCATCCTGCCCGAGGACC
This sequence comes from Mycobacterium sp. ACS1612, assembly GCF_001667505.1. GTDB lineage: Bacteria > Actinomycetota > Actinomycetes > Mycobacteriales > Mycobacteriaceae > Mycobacterium. Next base: position 108,635 of record NZ_LZHZ01000001.1, on the reverse strand, counting down.
GCGTCGTGGTGGAGTTGTCTCCCTACGACCTGTCCCGGGGCCGCATTGTTTACCGGTACAAGTAAGACGACAGAACGAGAAGGATCGACGACAGCCGTGAAGGTGAACCCGAGCGTCAAGCCCATATGCGACAAGTGCAGGGTGATCCGTCGGCATGGGCGGGTCATGGTGATCTGCTCAGATCCGCGCCACAAGCAGCGCCAAGGCTGATCTTGCCGACAACTGAATGATGAAATCCCAGTACCACTGAGTGGATCGGCTGCTCAGTTACGTCCGGAACGGAGGCCGGACCCCATTACGAGGGAACGGACTGGGACCAGACCTCCGCATAGAAGAAGGAACACCGCCTGATGGCACGTCTCGTGGGCGTCGATCTTCCGCGCGATAAGCGCATGGAGATCGCGCTGACCTACATCTACGGCGTCGGCCGTACCCGCTCCCAGGAGATCCTGGAAGCCACCGGCATCGACCGGAACCTGCGCACCAAGGACCTGACCGACGATCAGGTCACCCAGTTGCGCGACTACATCGAAGCCAACCTCAAGGTCGAGGGCGACCTGCGCCGCGAGGTGCAGGCCGACATCCGCCGCAAGATCGAGATCGGCTGCTACCAGGGCCTGCGGCACCGCCGTGGCCTGCCGGTGCGCGGCCAGCGGACCAAGACCAATGCGCGCACCCGCAAGGGTCCGAAGCGCACCATCGCCGGCAAGAAGAAGGCCAGGTAAGTAGATGCCACCAGCAAAAAAGGGTGCCTCCGCGGCGAAGAAGGGCCAGAAGACCCGCCGCAGGGAAAAGAAGAACGTCCCGCACGGCGCCGCGCACATCAAGAGCACGTTCAACAACACGATCGTGTCCATCACCGATCCGCAGGGCAACGTCATCGCCTGGGCGTCGTCGGGTCACGTCGGTTTCAAGGGTTCGCGTAAGTCGACCCCGTTCGCCGCACAGTTGGCCGCCGAGAACGCCGCGCGCAAGGCGCAGGAGCACGGCGTGAAAAAGGTCGACGTGTTCGTGAAGGGCCCGGGTTCGGGCCGTGAGACCGCCATCCGGTCACTGCAGGCCGCCGGCCTCGAGGTCGGCGCCATTTCCGACGTCACGCCGCAGCCGCACAACGGTTGCCGTCCGCCGAAGCGGCGCCGGGTCTAGGGAGGAATCTGACTTATGGCTCGTTACACCGGACCCGCCACCCGCAAGTCGCGCCGCTTCGGCGTCGACCTGGTCGGTGGCGATCAGTCGTTCGAGAAGCGCCCCTACCCGCCCGGTCAGCACGGCCGTGCGCGGGTCAAGGAGAGCGAGTACCGCCAGCAGCTGCAGGAGAAGCAGAAGGCCCGCTTCTCCTACGGCGTGATGGAGAAGCAGTTCCGCCGCTACTACGAAGAGGCCAACCGGCTGCCCGGCAAGACCGGTGACAACCTGCTGCGGATCCTCGAGAGCCGTCTCGACAACGTGATCTACCGTGCCGGCCTGGCCCGAACGCGTCGTATGGCGCGCCAGCTGGTCAGCCACGGCCACTTCACCGTCAACGGCGTCAAGGTGGACATCCCGAGCTACCGGGTGTCCCAGTACGACATCATCGACGTCAAGCCGAAGTCGCTGAACACGTTGCCGTTCGAAGTCGCACGCGAGACCGCGGGCGACCGTCCGATCCCTGGCTGGCTGCAGGTGGTCGGCGAGCGTCAGCGGATCCTGGTGCACCAGTTGCCAGAGCGCGCGCAGATCGACATCCCGCTGCAGGAGCAGCTGATCGTCGAGCTCTACTCGAAGTAAAGACTTCTCGGCCGTCCGGATGGCGGCCGGGACACGCGACATCAAATAGCGGTTGTCGCGAAGGAGGAAAGAAAACATGCTGATTTCTCAGCGACCCACCCTGTCCGAAGAGGTCAAGTCCGAGAACCGGTCGCAGTTCGTCATCGAACCGCTGGAGCCCGGATTCGGTTACACGCTTGGTAATTCGCTTCGGCGCACGCTGCTGTCGTCCATCCCGGGCGCGGCGGTCACCAGCATTCGCATCGACGGCGTGCTACACGAGTTCACCACCGTCCCCGGGGTCAAGGAAGACGTTACCGACATCATCCTGAACCTCAAGGGTCTGGTCGTGTCGTCCGAGGAGGACGAGCCGGTCACCATGTATCTGCGCAAGCAGGGCCCGGGTGAGGTCACCGCGGGTGACATCGTTCCGCCTGCCGGTGTGACGGTGCACAACCCCGAGATGCACATCGCGACACTGAACGACAAGGGCAAGCTCGAGGTCGAGCTGGTCGTCGAGCGTGGCCGCGGTTACGTGCCCGCTGTGCAGAACAAGGCGTCGGGTGCCGAAATCGGCCGCATCCCAGTCGATTCCATCTATTCGCCGGTGCTGAAGGTCACCTACAAGGTGGAGGCCACCCGTGTCGAGCAGCGCACCGACTTCGACAAGCTGATCCTCGACGTCGAGACCAAGAGTTCGATCACCGCTCGCGACGCGCTGGCATCGGCGGGTAAGACGCTGGTCGAATTGTTCGGTCTGGCACGCGAACTCAACGTCGAAGCCGAGGGCATCGAGATCGGCCCGTCGCCCGCCGAGGCGGATCACATCGCCAGCTTCGCGCTGCCGATCGACGATCTGGACCTCACGGTGCGCTCGTACAACTGCCTCAAGCGCGAGGGTGTGCACACGGTGGGCGAGCTCGTCGCCCGCACGGAGTCCGATCTGCTGGACATCCGTAACTTCGGCCAGAAGTCCATCGACGAGGTGAAGATCAAGCTGCATCAGCTGGGTCTCTCGCTCAAGGACAGCCCGGCCACGTTTGATCCGTCCGAGGTCGCCGGTTACGACGTGGCCACCGGTACCTGGAACAGTGACGCCGGCTACGACCTGGACGACAACCAGGACTACGCCGAAACCGAACAGCTCTAAACAAGAAGTCCGTCCCGGCCCTACCTGATACGGGGGTCGGCCCCACATAGGAGAAGTCGCAATGCCCAAGCCCACCAAGGGCCCTCGCCTCGGCGGGTCGTCCTCGCACCAGAAGGCGATTCTGGCCAACCTGGCCACGTCGCTGTTCGAGCACGGCCGGATCAAGACGACCGAGCCCAAGGCTCGGGCGTTGCGGCCCTACGCGGAGAAGCTGATCACCCACGCCAAGAAGGGTGCGCTGCACAACCGGCGTGAGGTGATGAAGAAGATCCGCGACAAGGACGTGGTGCACGCCCTGTTCGCCGAGATCGGGCCGTTCTACGCCGACCGCAACGGCGGCTACACCCGCATCATCAAGGTCGAGAACCGCAAGGGCGACAACGCTCCGATGGCGGTCATCGAACTGGTGCGGGAGAAGACGGTCACCGACGAGGCCAACAGGGCGCGTCGCGCCGCGGGTGCGAAGAAGGTTGCTGCCGCGGCCGCTCCGCAGGCCGCGGTCGAACCGGAAGCCGCCGAAGGCCCGACCGTCGACGAGGTCAAGGCCGAGGACGAGGCGATCGAGGAGGCCCAGACCGCTGAGGCTGCCGAAGAGGTCGCCGAGGCTAAGGCCGAGGACAAGGCCGACGACGACAAGTAGCGAAGCCATGAACGAGCCCGCCATCGATTCCGGTGGCGGGTTTGTTCGTCTTCGGCTCGATATCGCCTACGACGGAACCGAATTCGCCGGATGGGCGCTACAGGCCGGGCAGCGGACCGTCGCGGGCGTTCTCGACGACGCACTGTCGACGGTGTTCCGCGCTTCCGTTCAACTGCGCGCGGCGGGTCGCACCGACGCGGGTGTGCATGCCACGGGGCAGGTGGCGCACGTGGACGTTCCTGGCGACGCCCTGCCGAATGCGTATCCGCGTACGACCCGCGAGGGGGACAGCGAGTTCCTGCCGCTGGTGCGTCGCCTTGCCAGATTCCTGCCCTCCGATGTCCGGATCCTCGACATCAGCCGTGCGGCAGCGGGTTTCGACGCTCGCTTTTCGGCGCTGCGCAGACACTATGTCTACCGATTGTCGACCGCCCCGTACGGCGTCGAGCCTCAGGAGGCGCGCTTCGTGACGGCGTGGCCTCGGCCGCTGGACGTCGAGGCGATGGCGGCGGCCTCACGACATCTGGTAGGGCTGCACGACTTCGCCGCCTTCTGCCGTCAGCGTCAGGGCGCCACCACGATTCGCGACCTGCAGCGGCTGGACTGGAGACGGGACGGTGACCGGGTCATCGCTGACGTCAGCGCCGACGCGTTCTGCTGGTCGATGGTGAGGTCACTGGTCGGCGCGCTGCTGGCGGTGGGCGAGCATCGACGCGAACCAGATTGGTGCGTAGGGTTGTTGACCGCAACCCAACGGTCCAGTGACTTCGCGGCGGCACCGGCGCACGGCCTGACGTTGATCGGGGTGGATTATCCGCCCGACGATCAACTGGGGGCGCGCACCGCCGTCACACGAGACCTGCGCGTCATCGACTAGACGCGGCCCGAGACGAAGTCCGCGGCTTGATTCGCCATGCCCGCGCCGATGTAAGCGTTGGCGAGGTGGGCGGGCCAGTTGTCCTGCCACGTGTTGGGGTCGGCCGGGTTGCAGATCGGGTCGGCGCCGTGACACAACTCGATGGTCCTGTCGCGGTAGATCGGATTGAAGTTGGTGATCGGGCCCACCCAGGCGACGCCGTTGCCGAACAGCGCGACGGCGGCGATGTGCTGATCCGCACCAGGCGGCAGTGGGTTGTCGAACCCGAAGAACTCGAACGGCACCGCCAGCACGACGTCGGTGACCGCAGCGCCGAGCGAATAACCACCAAGCACCAACCGCGTATCCGGGCAGCTGTTCATCATGGATTGCACGTGGGCGCTCATGTCATTGGCCCCGACATCGATTTGGTTGTCGGCGGGATAGCGCACCGCATAGACCCCGATGTTCTTGTTGCTCTTCGAACGCAGCGCGTTGACGAACGCGTTGCCGAGCACCCCAACGCCCGGCGACTCCAGCCGCCCGCGGGCGAAGATCACCTCCACCGCTGGGCAGGCCGCAGACGCCGACGGGAGGGCATCGCGAGTCGGCGCCATCGCCGGCGCCACTAGACCGGTAGCAGCGAGAAGTGCTGCGCAGAAGAGTATTAGACCTCGTCGGACCCATCGGCGAGGGTCAAGATCAGTCCCCACTTAGCCGATCCTAACCGAGAGTGTGCACCTTCGCGTCAATTTGAGATTGGCTGCGGAAGCAGCCCGGCGACGAAGTTAGCCGCCTGATCGGTCGGTCCCCCCGGGTAGGCCCGGTGCGCCGCGACGCTTTCACCGTCGGTCTGGCAGATCGGGTCATTCGCATTGCACAGGTCGATCGCCCTGCTGCCGTAGACCGGGCTGACGGTCAGGGGCAGGCCCAGTTTGGCCGAGGGGTTGCCGAATGCGGCGATGGCTGCGACGTGGTCGGGTACGTTCGGCGGAAGCGGGTCGTTGAAACCCAGCACCGGCATCGGCACCGCGGCGATGACGTCGATCACGGCCGCGCCCTGCGAATAGCCGCCAAGCACCAACCGGGTGTTCGGGCAGTTGTTCACCATGTACTGGATGTGCGCGCTGGCGTCGTTGGCGCCGTCGGCTGCCGCGAGGAAGTCGTAGTTGGCGGGGTAGTTGACCGCATAGGCGCCCACCGACCGGCCGCCGACCTTTCCGCGCAACGCGGAGACGAATGCGTCGCCGACGTTGCCGAGGCCGGGTGCGTCATTGGTACCGCGGGCGAAGGTCACTTCGATGTCTGGGCAGTCGTCGGCTGACGCGACCCCAATTGGCATGGGCGACACCGTTGTTGCGAGAACACCGGCGTAGGCCGCAAGAGCGGCGACGGCGAGGCGGCGAATTCGGTTCACAGGCACGACAAATGATAGCCGATAGCCGGGCTAAATGATGCCTGCGACGAAGTTCGCGGCCTGGTCCGTCAGCCCTGCGCTCACGTAATCGCTATGGGCAAACGGGTTCCGGCCGGGCGAGCAGATGGGATCGCCGTCCTTGCAGAGGTCGATGGCGCGACCGCCGAAGACCGAGGAGGTGATCGGGTTGCTGAATTTCGTCGCCGGGTTACCGAACACCGCCACCGCCGCGACGTTGGGCACCAGATTGCTTGCCAGCGGAGGCGCTGACCCGATGTCACCGATTTTGTTGCCCAGCGGCGGGACGCCGGCCAGCATGTCGACCACGGCCGCGCCCTGCGAGTAGCCGCCGAGGACCAGCTTCGTCGACGGGCAGGAGGAAGCCATCGTCGCAATGCGGTTCGCGGCGTCGGTGGCGCCGGTCGCTGCCTCGAGGAAGTCGTAGCTGGCGGGGTAGTCCACCGCGTACGTGCTGAGGGTGCGGCCGCCGACGAGCCCTCTGAGGGTGTCGGCGAAGGCCTGCCCGGGATTCCCCAGCCCTGGCGCGTCATGTGTGCCGCGGGCGAAGATGACCTCGATGTCCGGGCAGGGATCCGCCGCTGCCACCGGGGCGACCGCCAGCGTGGTGGCCGCGCCGACGAGGGTGGAGATGATTGCGGCCAACCGGGCCGTTATGCGGAGCGAAGTCACGCCGGTCATCTTCACATATCTCGATCAACTGGGGCTAACCCTTTGCTCCCAACGCGGATCCGCTGACGGGGGCGTCAGGCCAGGACGCTTCGGCCAGCTTCTCACTGCGATCGCCCTGGCGGGCCAGGGCCAGCCCGACGAGAACGACGATGCCGCCGAGCGCCTGGCTCAGTGTGATGGCTTCGCCCAGCAACACCCACGCTGCCAGCACGGCGAACATCACCTCGGACAGTCCGACCAGCGACGCGAACCGCGGCTGCAGCCGGGCGATACCCATGATGCCCAGGGTGTAGGCGATCGCGGTCGGGATGAGCGCCAATGCGATGACCGGCACCAACCAAGATGTCGTCATTCCGGCGACGACCGCCGTGTTGGTGGTGAAGGTCAGCGGCATCACGCCGGTGACGCCGAGGACAGCGACAGCGGCCGCGCCGACGATCAGGCCTGCGGTCGACAAGGTGATCGGGTCGAGGCCGTCGCCGTCGGTGGCCACCGAAGAGGACATCACGAAGTAGCAAGCGGCGCAGACGGCGGCGGCCAGCGCCCAGCCGACGCCGATGAGGTTGATGTGGGCACCCGCAAAGACGTTAAGTACCAACACGATTCCCGCAATGGCCAGTGCTACGCCTGTCAGCGTGAGGCCGCTGGGCCGACGCCCCGTGGTGGCCCACACCCATCCGACCACCAGGATCGGCGCGGTGTACTCCAACAGCAGTGCGACACCTACGGACAGGTGCGCGACGGCGTTGAAGTAGCACAACTGTGCGCCGGCGATCGGGATGAGGCCGTAGGCGACGACAGTCTTGCCGTGGTGCAGCGCCTCACTGACCCAGTCGCGCTTGACGATCGTCGCGAAGATCGCCATCAGCAGCGCGCCGCCCGCGAGCCGGGCCGTGACCGCCGCCGTCGGGCTCCAGCCGGACTCCATCAGCGACTTGGCGAACGGCCCCGAGGACCCGAAGGCGAAGGCGGAGCCAACCGCGAGCAACAACCCGAACCGGAAGTGGTCGACCGTCGACTGAGTGGTCGCCATGGCTGCACCTCCGGTATGTCATGAGTAAAATTTGCTTTGGTCGTGACGTTACGTCAGGGAGAGGTCATGGGTCAAATGCTTTTCAGTCATGACACCGAGCTCACACTGCGCGCCGCATGTGGGCTGGTCAACAGCGATCGGGTGGACGGTGAGCGCCTCGGTGACCTGGCGGCCCTCGACGACTTCCTGGACGGCTACGGCTGGACCGGCCGCCGCGACCACGACGACGCCGAGTTGGCGTCGATCCATCGGCTGCGGGAGCGGCTCGGCAAGATCTGGGACGCCGCTGACGCGGAGGTACGCGCCGTCGAGCAGGTGAACGCGCTGCTGAGCGACACCAAAGCGTCGCCGTGGCTGACCCGGCACACCGAACAGCCGGAGTGGCATCTACATCTGGCATCGGTGCACGATCCGTTGTGGCAGCGCATGGGCGCCGAGATCGCGATGGCGCTGGCCGACTTGATCCGCATCGGGGAGTTGCGACGGCTCAAGGTGTGTGCGGCGCCGGATTGCGAGGCCGTGCTGGTCGACCTTTCGCGCAACCGCTCCGGCAAATTCTGCGACACCGGCAACTGCGGTAACCGTCAGCATGTGGCCGCATATCGGGAGCGGCGCGCGAAAGAGGGGTAGCGCCGTTACTGGTGCGGCGGGCCCAGGTACGGGAATTCGGTGAGCGTGTCGGTGTGCGGGCTCAGGCCAGAGGGTGGGCATTCGCCCTTGGTCAGAAACGCAAGCCGGTAGTCGATGACGTCGTCGGTGAAGACCCGTCCGTTCGGGTACTTCGCCGGCTTGGAGGGGTTGAACGTCAACATGTCGGGCAGGGTCCCCTCGGTGTCGATCGCCTTGATGGCTTCGGACCGCGAGTAGCCGCCGGTGTGACCGAGTTGGTGGATGAACATGTCGATCCAGCGCTCCCTATCGCTGACCGGTTCGGTGGCGTTGTATTCCTCCTTGGTGTCATCGGTGTTGAAGAAGCTGCTGACCGATGGGTGACCGGCACGGTCGACATGCATCAGCTTGCCGTCCCTGCGCACGCTGCAGCGGCCCCAGATCCTGATGTCGGGGTCTGCGCCAAGGAAGCTGGTCGGCATCTCGATGGCGATGGAGAAGACGTTGGCTTCGAGGTTGGAATCGACTCCGGTCCAGGGTGATTCGCCGGGCAGTGTCAGATCGGTGAAGTTTCGCTTTCCTGAGGTGTCGAACAGATTCTTGATGCCGTCGTAGTCGAAGAAGAACGCGTCGCTGCGGGCGCCCGCAAAGAACGTGAAGTCACCGGATGTCGCGATGTGCGGCTCGTCGCCGACGAACGACACCGAGACGCCGGAGAAGATCACCTCACCGACAGCCTCAGGTTCCTCGGCTTCATCGTTGGCCGCCAGGTAGACGTCGACGGTCTGCTTGCCGTTGACCGGTTCGGAGAACACATAGCTGAAAGCGATGTCGTTCAACAGGTCTCCGTCGTTGTCGATCGCCACCCGGTAGACCGCGTCCGGGTGCAGCGCGTCGGCCAGCGGGTTGGCGTTCATGATGATCACCGTGCGGGTGGGGTCGGACGGCGACAGGAACGCGTAGAGGTCGCAAAGATCCAGTCGCTGGTCGCCGAGCGGCGGTCCGAGGCTCAGCCCGGTGAAGTGGTTGGACATGTTGCAAAACGTACATCGCAGTCGAGTGGCGCGCCGAGGAAATGGTGACCCGAGGTCCCTACGGCCGACGCTAGGCTGGCTGATGGGGGACTGATGGCTGGGCACTCGACGAAGTTGCAAGTCAGCGGGTACCGGTTTCTGCTGCGCCGGCTGGAACACGCGTTGGTGCGCGGTGACACGCGGATGCCCGATGATCCGATTCGCGCGCAATCGATTTCGTTCACAGCGGGCGGCGTGATCGCGGTGATCGTCGCCGCGGTCTGCATCGTGCTGGCGTTGCTTCGGCCGCCGGGTACGCTCGGCGACGCGCAGATCGTGATCGTGCGCGAATCGGGTGCCCTCTACGTCCGGGTGGGCGACGTCGTGCATCCCGTGCCGAACCTCACCTCGGCCCGGTTGATCGCCGGTGCGCCGGCGAATCCCGAGGCGGTGAGCGCGACAGCTGTCGACAATGCCAAGCGCGGCCCACTGCTCGGCATCCCGGGCGCACCCGCCGGAGTTTCCGCGCCGCTCCGTGGCGACGAATCAGGCTGGGCCGTCTGCGACGAGAAATCCAGGACCACCGTGGTCGCCGGACCATTGCCGGGCAGCGCGTCTGCCGGCGTCCTGGTCACGCCGCGGTCCGAAAGCGCCGCGACCACGTATCTACTCTACGGCGGGTGGCGCGCCCAGGTGGATCTGCGCGACCGCGCGGTCGTGCGGGCCCTGCGGCTGGACGGCGTTGTCCCGCGCCCTGTTTCGCGCGCTCTGTTGGACGCGACGCCGGAAGCGCCAGTTCTCCGGGCGCCCCGCATCGACGGTGCGGGTTCGCCGAGTCCGGTGCGCGGGATGCCGGTCGGAACGGTCGTGCGGGTGATCCGTGCCGATGCGGAGGAGTATTACGTCCTGCTTGCCGAGGGTGTGCAACGCATCAGCGAGGTGGTCGCGGACCTCATCCGGTTCGCCGACTCACAGGACGATCGAGACATCACCACCGTGTCACCCGATTCCGTCGCGGCCCTGCCGATTCTCGACACGTTGCCTGTCGCAGACTTCCCCGAGCGTAGTGGGGTGTCCGATGAGGCCATCGTGTGTACACGGTGGCAGCCCACCGCGGCAGGAGCCGAATCCAGTGTGGTATCGGTTGATTCGCTGCCGATGGCGGTGATGTCGCTGGCGCAGGCTGACGCGGAGGGCCCGTCCGTGGACGCCTTCGCGATGACGCCGGGCCGCAGTGCGTACGTTTGGGCGGCCGGAATCGGCGGCGATGAGGCGAATGCCGGTGCGTTGTACTACGTCAACGACTCTGGTGTTGTCTTCGGGCTTGCCGACGAGGACACCGCGAAACACATCGGTCTCAGCGAGGCGGCCGTGCCCGCGCCGTGGCCGGTGCTGTCGTGGCTGCCGCGCGGACCCGAATTGAGCAAGCGCGCCGCGTCAGTCGCGCGGGACAGTGTCGCGGGATCGCCGTAGCCGCGCGGTCGAAGCCGTCACGGCAATGCTCGCCGCGGACACGGCGAGACAGACCGCGGCACCGCCCACTGCGAATCCGAAACCCCGACCATCTTCAGGCCTTGTGGTTGGTTGGGACAGGGGCCGCTCGAGATTCTGCGTGCGCGGGGACGTCGCGCCGGTGCTGAGCGCCGCGACCGCGTCGACGACGCCGTTTCCGACGACAGGATCCCATCCGGATGCCGGGCGACGCGCGGTCGTTTCGATGCGCCGCATGACCTCTCGCGCGGTCAATTCGGGCGACCGTGACCGCACGAGTGCGACGATGCCGCTGACCACAGGTGCGGCATAACTGGTACCCGAGATGGGCGTCGGGTCACCGGATGTGGTCATGCTGCTGAGCAGACCCTCCCCGTCCGGGTCCAACGAGACGACACCTTCGCCGGGTGCGGCGACGTCCACCCACGGGCCGGCGAGGCTGAAGGATGAGGGCGCCCCGTCGGGATCGACCGAACCGACGGTCAACACGTAATCGTCGTACCAGGCGGGGCTGACCACCACGCTGACGTGATCCCAGTCCGCCTGGCCGGGCTTCGCCGGATCGCTGGCCGGATTCTGTGTGGGGCATTGGCCTGGGCCGCCGACGTTTCCGGCGGCGGCCACCACGACGGCGTTTTTGACGTCGACGGCGTAGGCGAGCGCGGCGCCGAGCGGACGGTCGTCCAATCCGCCGTCGGCGGGCAGGCACGCGACCGACGACACGTTGATCACAGTGGCTCCCAGGTCGGCGGCGGTACGGATGGCTCGGGCGAGTGTGTCCACGTCGCCGAAGCCGCTGCCGGTCGGATCGTCGGTGGCGCGAAACTTGTTGCTGGACTGACGGATGCTGACGATGGTGGCGTCCGGTGCCACGCCGCTGAAGTTCGATCCGTCCGGGTCTGGCTCCGCGCCGATGATCCCCGCAACCACCGTGCCGTGCCCATCACAGTCGACGGTGCCGTCGGAGGTGTGAACGTAGTCGCCGCCGGGAACGAGGTGGGGGAGCAACCGGTGGCGAGCCACGCCGGTGTCGATGACCGCCACGGTCTGCCCCGCGCCGCGACTGAGCCGCCAAAGCTGCCGCAGATCAATCCCTTTGAATTGTCGGGCCGCCGGACCGGCCTCTTGTGTTGTAGCCGCGGTCGCGCACCGCTCCCGCTGCTCCGTTGGCCGCGGCGGCGTCGGCGGTCCGGGCTTGGGCAACATCGAATCGTCGACTGCAGGCGGCGTCACCGCCACTGCGGCAGGCGCGGTGCCCACCGGTACGCCCGCGAGCACGCAGGCGATGCACAGCCTTGCCATCCGATCGATGAGCGTCATGACAGGCTGAGCCCACGGAGCATCGCATACGCGCCACCGACCCAGCACGCGGTGGGAACCACGGCGGCAAGCACGGCGTACTCCAGCACGTCGACGGTGCGGCGGACAAGAGGATTCGCCGCCCCGGACGGGCGAAAGAGCATGGCGGCCACCGCCACCGCGACCAGTAGGCAGACCCACTGCGCGCGATGCGGCGCCGCGGCCACGACGATCGCGCAGCCAGCGGCGAAAGACACCGCGCCGCACACGATGAGCCCGGCGCGGCGGGCGATGTCGATGTGGGTGCGTGCCCGCAACGTCAACACCGAAGCGACGACCAGCGCGAAGACGGCGGCACTCGACCGGCGCTCGGGAATGCTGTCCCAGACGACGAGTCCGGCACCGACCGCCGTCGCGGCGGCCGACCCGATGACCAGCCCGGTCAGCGCGCGCTGCGCGGCACGCGCTCGGGGTTCGACGGTGTGATCTTCTCCTGCGTCGGGATCGCCCACGCGGGGCGCCAAACCCGTTGCCGCAATGGATAATCTGGCCGCCACCCCGAGTGTGGCCAGTGCCGACGACGCGAGCACCGCGCCTGTCGCGGCGACTGGCAACACCCCGCCGACACCGCACACCGTTGCCACACTGGTCAGGATGCCCGCCGTGGCCATTGCCGACAGCGAGATGTCAGCGCAGTCGGCGATGCGCCGAAGCAGGATGGCTACGGTGGCTCCGACGGCCGATGCGAGCAGCAGTCTGGCGGCGGGCGGACCCGAGGGAACGGCGAGAAAACCTGCGACGGCGCCGAACATGACGGCGATGGCGGCCAGGACGGCACCGCGAAGCGGATCGCGCCGCAACACCACCGCGCCGACCGCTGCCGCGGTGGCAGTGATGCCTGTGGCGACGACGTGGCCGACCGCATCGCCAGTGATGCCGCCCCACATCGACGCCGTGACACCGAGCAGCGCCACGGACAGACACGCCGCCGCAGTGGTGGCACCGGCGGGAACGGTGTGGTGCTCGGCCGCCGCGATGACCGCTTGGGCAGGCCCGTCGGGCAGTTCCGCGGGTGGCGGAATGTCGTCGGTGGTCAGCAACAGCAATTCGCCGTCGTGAACAGCGTTGTCGCGCAGACTCATCGCCTCGTCCAACCGGGGCTGGCCCACCCGCGACAGATGCCACCGGCGACCCTCGACCGAGGCGCCGACGAGGTCGACCACGGCAGGTAGAAGCACGCCAACAGGCGCATTTGCCGGCAGCGCCAGAGCTACGCACCGTGAGTCGTGTTGAACGGCTAATCGGCACATGGATTCAGGCATCACATCACCCCCCGCGATCTGACGGTAACGCGCGTCGGTCACCCGGTGACGCGGCAATTCGACGACGTGTGGATGGAACCGAGTCGCCATGTGCAGCGTCCATCAGACGATGGAGTTCTTCCGCGAGCCCCGACTGCCCGCTCCACCGATGGCCGAAGGCGACCTCACGGTGGACCCGCCGCCCGCGCTTCCGAAAGCCGCGCCAGCCAACGCCATTGCCCGGCTGCTGCCGGTGGCCATGCTCGTCGCGGCGGGCGGCATGATGCTGCTCTACTTCACGTCGGGCGGCGCGTCAGCGGGCCGTGGCCCGATGTTCCTGTTCTTTCCGGCGATGATGGCCGTCTCCGTCATCGGCTCGCTCGCCTACAACGCCAGGACCGCCAACCACACCGCGCAACTGAACGACGACCGTCGAAGCTACCTCGAATACCTGGAGGGTCTCGACAGGACGCTCGCCGGAGCCGCTGCCTCGCAGCATCATTCGCTGCACTGGACGCATCCCGACCCCGCGACCCTGTGGACGGTGGTCGGTGGCCGACGAATGTGGGAGCGCAGCCGGCAGGATCTCGACTACTGCAAGGTCCGCATCGGCGTCGGCGAACAACCGCTGTGCACGAGACTCATAGCGCCCTCACTGGGTCCGGTCGAGACGCAGGATCCGGTGACGTCAGCGGCGCTGGGGCGGCTGATTCGCCGCAGGGCGGTCGTCGCCGACGTGCCGGTCGTCGTGCTGCTACGGACGGCGTCGGCGCTCACGGTGAACGCGGATCCCGAAGTCGCCCGCGCGTTGCTACGCGCGATCGTCTGCCAACTGACCGTCTTGCACAGTCCCGATGACGTCCGGATCGCCGCAGTGGTGGCTCCGACAGCGGCGTGGGACTGGGATTGGTTGAAATGGCTGGCTCACCATCAGCATTGGCGGCTGGCCGATGAACTGGGACCCGCGAGGATGACGTACCACAGCCTGGCGGAGGCCATCACCGCGTGTCGACCGCCCGACGAGGGTACGGCGCCACACGTAGTGGTCGTCGTGGACGACGGCTCGGTGCCACTGATCAAACAGCCCTTCACCGACGGTCCGCGGCTGCACGTGGACGACAGCACTCGACTGGACGGGCTGACGGTTCAACAGGCTGCGCTGTGTGCCCGCCGGCTGGCGCCCTACCGGCACAGGTTGGACGACGCCGGCACCACCGCGACCATGGGCTGGCTCGAACTGATGGGCGTGCGCGAACTCGACCGCATCGGCGCCGCCGAACAGTGGCCTCAACCGCGGCGGCTGCGAGCGCCCATCGGAGTGTCCGAGCAAGGAAAACCGGTGATGCTCGACATCAAGGAGGCGGCCCAGGGCGGTATGGGTCCGCATGGCTTGTGTGTCGGCGCCACCGGATCTGGGAAGTCGGAGTTTCTGCGCACCCTGCTCCTGGGCATGGTGGTGTCTCATCCGCCGGACGTGCTCAACCTCGTCCTCGTCGACTTCAAGGGCGGCGCGACGTTTCTGGGCATGGACCGGGTTCGGCACGTGTCAGCAGTCATCACGAATCTGGCCGAGGAGGCGCCTCTCGTCTCGCGGATGCGGGACGCGCTGGCCGGTGAGATGAACCGCAGGCAGGAAATGCTCAGGGCGGCAGGGCGGTTCGCCAGCGTGGCCGACTACGAGCAGGCACGCCGCCGGGGGCTCACGATGCCCCCGTTGCCCGCGTTGTTCGTCGTCGTCGACGAGTTCTCCGAACTGCTTGCCCAGTATCCCGAGTTCGCGGAGCTGTTCGTCGCGATCGGCCGGCTCGGCCGCTCGCTTGGCATGCATCTGCTGCTGGCCAGCCAACGTCTCGACGAAGGCCGGCTGCGCGGGCTGGAGAGCCACCTGTCATACCGGGTGTGTCTGAAGACGTTCTCCGCCAGCGAGTCCCGAGCCGTGCTTAGCATCCCCGATGCGCATCACCTGCCCAGCTCGCCGGGTGCCGCTTACCTGAAGACGGCCGACGGACAAATGATTCGCTTCCAGACCGCTTACGTATCTGCCCCGCAACGCGTTTCGCGGCCGACCGGAGATGGTGTGTCGCCCGAACCGCAGGTGCTCACCGCGGCGGCGGTCGGTTCGGTGGTGGCGCGGTCTGAGCGGTCACCTGCCGCAGCCCCCTCGGTGGCGCGTTCGCTGATGGACGCTGTGCTGGATCGGATGGCCGGCCACGGTGCGGCAGCGCATCGGGTCTGGCTGCCGCCACTGCGGCAGTCACCTGCACTGGACGCTCTTCTCGCCTGCGCACCGGATCAGCAGCCGCCGCTGTCGGTGCCGATCGGCCTGATCGACGCCCCATTCGAGCAGCGATACGACGCGTTGATGGTCGATTTGGCAGGCGCCGCAGGCAATGTGGCCATCGTCGGCGCGCCGCAGTCGGGCAAGTCGACGGCATTGCGCACCCTGCTGACGGCTCTGGCCGCCACCAATGACCCGTCGGCCGTCCAGTTTTACTGCCTGGACTTCGGCGGCGGCGCATTGACTCCGCTTGGCGCAATGCCGCACATCGGCGCAGTCGCGGGCCGGTCCGATGCCGAACTGTGCCGACGCGTCATCGCGGAGATGGAAGCGGTGCTGCGCTCACGAGAGGCACGGTTCAGGCGTGCAGGTATCGACTCGATGACGGACTACCGCAAAATGCGGCACGACGATGATCCGTTTGGCGACGTGTTTCTAGTCGTCGATGGCTGGGCCACGTTTCGGCAGGAGTTCGACGCTCTCGAGCCGCGAGTCATCGGCATTGCTACCCAGGGACTTTCGTTCGGTGTCCACCTCGTGCTGACGGCGTCCCGGTGGGCAGAGCTGCGACCGTCGCTGAAGGATCAGATCGGCACCCGCATCGAGCTGCGGCTCGGTGACCCCGCGGACTCCGAGATGGACCGCAGGCGGGCGCGCCAGCTCGGTGATCTGCCGCCGGGCCGAGGGATCACCCGCGACGGCAAGGAGATGGCCATCGCGACGCCCACGCCGGCCGTGGTCACGGACGACGGGTCAGGGCGGCGTGCACCTCGCGTCGAGCTTCTGCCGCTGCAGGTGCCGCACGACTACGGCAATGCTGCGGTCGAGATCGTCATCGGCATCGGAGAAACCGAGTTGAAGCCGGTCGCGCTGGATCTGGTCGAGCATCCGCATCTGATCGTGTTGGGTGAGGCGGAGTGCGGTAAGACGGCGACTCTGCGGCTGCTGTGCCGAGAGATCATGCGCGTCAACGATTCCGGCGGTGCGCAGATCGAGATCGTCGACTTCCGTCGGACGCTGCTCGGTGAGGTCGAGACCAATCACCTCAGTGGATATTCGATGTCGGCCGCGACGTTGGCGGCGCGTGTCCCTGTGCTGCTCGAGCGATTGCAGGCGCGGATGCCGGACGAGGGTGTGACGCAGCAACAACTGCGCACTCGCTCATGGTGGTCGGGTCCAGAGATATACCTCGTGGTGGACGACTATGACCTGGTGGCCGGCGCCACCGGGAACCCGCTGACGCCGCTTGCCGACTACCTGCCACACGCCAAGGACGTCGGGCTGCATGTCATCGTGGCGCGGCGCTCGGGCGGCGCGGCGCGGGCGATGTTCGACCCGGTGTTGGCCCGGATGCGCGATCTCGGCTGCATGGGACTGATGATGAGCGCCGGCCAGGACGAGGGTGTGCTGTTGGGTGCTGTCCGTCCGTCGGCGCAACCGCCGGGGCGAGGCACGCTGATCACCCGCGGACAGCCGGACCAACTCATTCAGGTCGCCTGGACCGATCCGCCGCGATGACCACCGTGGTCGAAGTTGGCCCGACAACCGTTCGAGGTGCGTGTCGAGCACGCGCGCAATGGGTTTCGGCGGGCATCGAGGCCATCGACGACGATCTGGTGTTGATCGACGAGCATCCCGTCGACGTGGCGGATGTGTGGCGGACGATCTTGCGCGATGCCGTCGGCGGATCGGTCGACACGGTCACGTTGGTGTTCCCGACGTGGTGGTCCTCGGCGCGAGTCGAGCGGGTGCGTGCGGCCGCCGACAGCGTCGCGGGCGACGTCATGGTGATGCGGCGTGCGCAGGTGCTGCCCGATGACCGGACCGTATTGATCGAGGCCGCACCCGAGTTCGTGGTCGTCTCGGCGCCGTCGGGCGTGGTCGCGGTGGTCAGAGACGAGGAGAGGCTGGCGGCGGCGATTCCACCGCGTAGCCGCGTCGTGGTGGACGTCTCGGATGGGCAGCGTGCAATCGCGGATCGGTTGCGGCGTAATGGTGTTGACGTCACGATCGCCGCAGCTGATTGGGTCGAGGACGCGCTGGCGACGGGCTTCGAGGAGGATCGACCGAAACCCAGGCGCGGCGTGACGGCCGTCGTGGCAGGAACCCTGTTGACGGTGGCCGCGCTGTGCGGCGTGTATGTCGCGCGCCCCGAGGCACCCGCGGCAACCGTTCCGATGACGCTGTTGGTCGAGGGGCGCCTCGGCGTGATGGTGCCAGCGCGATGGCCCGTCGAGCGCATCACTCCGGGCCCGGGATCGGCTCGGCTGCAACTTGTTTCACCCGAGGATCGCGACGTGGCCCTGCACATCACACAGTCAACGCTCGCGCCGCAGCAGTCTGGCCAGCAGGTCGAGGACGCGCTACGACGCGCGTTTAGCGAGGCGCCCGACGGCGTATTCGTCGACTTCGAACCTGCGGGCGAACGAGCGGGCCGCGCCGTGCTGACGTACCGCGAGACCCGCGCGGACCGGCACATCGACTGGTTCGTGCTGACCGACGAGTCGCTGCGGATCGCGATCGGGTGTCAGAGCGCGCCGGGACGCGAGGCGTCCGTGCGGGAGGCCTGCGATGAGGCGATTCGATCCGCGCACGCGGTGTTCTGAAAAGAAATTTTCCGTTCGACGGAACCGGCGCCCGCGGGCGCGCGTCCAACCTTTCAGATCGCGCAGAACGATACGAAGGGATGGGAGATGACGACACCTGGGGGCGGCCCGCTCGCCACCGACTTCGACCTCATGTCGGCCGTCGCGGGCAAGACCGACGGCCGCAACGAGGAGATCCGGGCGATGTTGCAGTCGTTCATCGGCCGGATGAACAGCGTCGCGCCCTCGGTGTGGGGAGGCGTTGCCGCGGTGCGGTTCCGCGATGTCGTGGAGCGGTGGAACGCGGAGTCGATGAAGCTGCATACGGCGCTCGGCCGGATCGCCGAAACCATTCGCTACAACGAGCGCACGCTGCGGGAAGCCGGCGAAAGCCATTCGCATCAAATCAGTTCTGCCGCGACCAACCTCTAGGGGCTGACACATGGATCACGTGCTCACATACAACTTCGACGAAATCGAATACGCGGTGCGCCAGGACATCCACGCGACGTCCGCTCGGCTGAACGCTGCGCTCGACGACCTTCGAGCGCAGATCGCGCCGCTACAGCAGGTCTGGACGCGGGAGGCGGCCGAGGCCTACCGCATCGAGCAGACGCGCTGGGAACAGGCCGCCGCGGCGCTCAACGAGATCCTGGTCAACCTGGGTAACGCCGTGCGCGACGGGTCGGATGAGGTTGCGGCCACCGATCGCCGCGCCGCGAACGCGTGGGGCTACTGACGCCCCGCCGTCACAGAGCTCTGTGCGGTCTCACCTGGAGGGGAGCCGGGTGGGACCGCACAGTTCTGTCAGGATTCGCAGGCGATGCCGTCGTGATCGCGATCGCCGCCATCCCAGTAGTCGGGATCGCCCTGTGGGATGTCCCAGCGGCCGTCTTTATGCGCTTGCGTGCAATTCGCGTACGGGCCGCTGGCAGTCGCCACCGGGGCCGCGCCGACGGCGGCCGCCAAGCAAACAAAACCTGCAGCGATGAAGACACGAAACATCGACACTCCGTAGTGATCTTGAACTTCGGGGAGACGGTCCAGGAAACTCCGGAGTCGTCGTAACGAAAGCTAGGTTGATTCCCTCTGCAAGGAATCAGGTGTTTCCCTATGTTTGCCGTCCATGCGGGGCCATAAGTCTCTGCCCCGATCCTCGGCGTTGGGCTATCGTGGCGCCCACGCGTGCGAGGAGCGTGACTGCCGGTGAAAATCTCGAAGACATCGGGCGGCCGGGCATCGGCCGGGCTGTCGTCGAAGTCGTTGCGCGCCGTCCATGAGCTTTTCGTCTCCGGTCAGGTGGACCTCGACTCCACGCCGGTACGACGCGTGGTCGCGGAGAGCTGGCGACGCAGCCTGGCGACCGGCGTCGACCCGGACCTCGCTGGTGCCAGGCCCGCCGCAGAAATTGCCCTCGACCGCATGCGCGCCTCGCATCCGTTGGCCCCAGCCCTACCCGTCATCCGCCGACTACTGGTCAACGACGCGACGGATGCCGGTGTCGTGGTCGCCGTCTCCTCGGCCGACGGCACGCTGCTCTGGGTCGAGGGTGATCTGAAAGCCTGCCGCAAGGCCGAGCGGATGAATTTCGTGCCAGGCGCCGACTGGAGCGAACAAGGTGCCGGAACCAACGCCCCCGGTACGGCGCTCGCGCTCGATACCGAACTGCAGATCCGCGGAACCGAGCATTTCTCGCGCATCGTCCAGCCGTGGAGTTGCACCGCGGTGCCGGTGCACGATCCGGCCACCGGTGTGCTCATCGGTGCTATCGACCTCACCGGAGGAACCCAGGTTGCCTCGCCGCAAACGCTTGCCTTGGTCCGCGCGACCGCTGTCGCCGTCGAGAATCATCTCGCGCTGATACAGCTCAATCGGCCGACTGCCGACGCGCCGGCCACCGCGCGGCTGACGGTGCTCGGCGCCGATCGGCCGCGCTGGCGAACAGAGACCGAGAGCCGCGCCCTGACGGGTCGGCACGCCGACATCCTGGTACTGCTGGGCCGCCATCCCGAAGGTCTGAGTGCCGATCACCTCGCGGTGCTTCTCGACGACAAAGATCTCGACGTGGTGACGATTCGCGCCGAAATGTCGAGGCTGCGTCGCGTCATCGGGGCCGACTACACCGACTCCCGGCCGTACCGCCTTCTCAAATCGGTCGCCAGCGACTACCACGATGTATGCGACGCCCTGCATGCCGGCGATGTGGACCGCGCCCTGGCGCACTACACCGGTGAGCTACTTCCGCAGTCGGTGTCGCCTGGCGTCGCGCGGCTGCGTGCCGAGCTCAGCGCGAGCGTGCGCGGCGCGGTACTCGCGTCGGGAAACCTTGCGCTGCTTCGTCGTTGGCTCGAGCTGCCGCAGGGCCGCGACGACCGCGACTGCTGGCGGGTGCTGTACAACCACGCCGCGCCGGGCTCCGCCATGCGGTCAGAGGCTCGTGGTCATCTCGCCGGACTGGATCTCGACCTGGCCTAGCCTCCCCAGTTCGTGCAACCGTGCTGCAACGGTCGTGAACCTACCTTCAGTGACGTCCGACACATTCACGTCGCGAAGGAGAACGCCATGACGGTGTACGCACGACCCGGTGCTGTGGGCTCAGTGATGGCCTTTGACACCCGGTACCAGAACTACATCGGTGGGGAGTGGGTCGCGCCCGTGGCGGGCCGATACTTCGAAAACGCCAGTCCGGTCACCGGTCAGCCGTTCTGCGAAATCCCGCGCTCTGACGAGGCCGATATCGACAAGGCGCTCGACGCCGCGCACTCGGCGGCGCCGGCTTGGGCCAAGACGACGCCCGCAGAGCGGGCGGTGATCCTCAACAAGATCGCCGACCGCATCGAACAGAACCTGGAATCGATCGCCGTTGCCGAATCGTGGGACAACGGCAAGCCGGTGCGTGAGACGCTCAACGCCGATATCCCGTTGGCTGTCGACCATTTCCGGTACTTCGCAGGCGCGATCCGCGCACAGGAAGGATCGCTGTCGCAGATCGACGACGAAACCGTCGCCTATCACTTCCACGAACCGCTGGGCGTGGTCGGCCAGATCATCCCGTGGAACTTCCCGATATTGATGGCCACATGGAAGCTGGCACCGGCGATCGCGGCGGGAAATGCCGTGGTGCTCAAGCCCGCCGAACAGACACCCGCGTCGGTGCTCTACCTGTTCTCGTTGATCGGCGACCTGCTTCCGCCCGGCGTGGTGAACATCGTCAACGGGTTCGGCCTCGAGGCCGGTAAGCCGCTGGCGTCCTCGAAGCGTATCGCCAAGATCGCGTTCACTGGAGAGACCACCACCGGCAAGTTGATCATGCAATACGCGTCGCAGAACCTCGTCCCCGTGACACTGGAACTCGGCGGCAAGAGCCCGAACATCTTCTTCAACGACGTTCTCGCGCAAAACGACGACTACCAGGACAAGGCGCTCGAAGGGTTCACGATGTTCGCCCTCAACCAGGGCGAGGTCTGCACGTGCCCGTCGCGCAGCCTGATCCAGGCCGACATCTTCGATGAGTTCCTCGAACTCGCGGCCATCCGGTCCAAGGCTGTCCGGCAGGGCGATCCGTTGGACACCGAGACAATGATCGGTGCCCAGGCGTCCGAGGATCAGATGGAGAAGATCCTTTCGTATATCGAGATCGGCAAAAGGGACGGCGCGAAGCTGGTCACCGGCGGCGAACGCGCCGAGCTCGGCGGCGATCTGAGCGGCGGATATTACGTCACCCCAACAGTTTTCACGGGTGACAACAAGATGCGCATCTTCCAGGAGGAGATTTTCGGGCCGGTGGTCGCGGTGACGTCGTTCACCGATTACGACGATGCGATCGACATCGCCAACGACACGCTGTACGGCCTCGGTGCCGGGGTGTGGAGCAGAGACGGCAACGTCGCTTACCGCGCGGGCCGCGACATCAAGGCGGGCCGGGTGTGGACCAACTGCTATCACGCCTATCCGGCGCACGCCGCATTCGGCGGCTACAAGCAGTCCGGCATCGGCCGTGAGACCCACAAGATGATGCTCGACCACTACCAGCAGACCAAGAACCTGCTCGTTTCCTACAGCAACAAGGCCCAAGGTTTCTTCTAAGCCGGGACCAAAGACCCTTCAGATCAAGCCGTTTCACGATTGGAATGACGAAATGACCCAGACCCTAGGCGCGCCCGCAGCGCCCGAGAGCACCGATATCATGCGCGCCGCCGTCGTCACCGAGTTCGGCCGCCCGCTGCAGGTCGAGGAACTCGACCTACCGACACCTGGCTACGGCGAGGCGCTCGTCAAACTCGAGACCTCCGGCGTGTGTCACACCGATCTGCATGCCGCACATGGAGATTGGCCCGTCAAACCGCAACCGCCGTTCATTCCAGGACACGAAGGCTACGGCACCGTTGTCGCGGTCGGTGACGGTGTCGACGACCTCGAGGTCGGTGACAAGGTCGGCAACGCGTGGCTGTGGTCGGCCTGCGGGACGTGCGAATACTGCCGCACCGGCTGGGAAACGTTGTGCGAGAGCCAGAAGAACGGCGGCTACAGCGTCAACGGCAGCTTCGGCAGCTACATGCTGGTGAATGCCGCCTACGCGGCCCGCATCCCAGATGGGGCCGATCCTCTCGAGGTCGCGCCGATCCTGTGCGCAGGCGTCACCGTCTACAAAGGGCTCAAGGTGACCGACACCCGGCCAGGGCAATGGGTGGCGATCTCCGGCATCGGCGGACTCGGCCACGTGGCGGTGCAATACGCCCGCGCGATGGGATTGCGGGTGGTGGCCATCGACATCGACGACGCCAAACTCGCGCTGGCCACTCGCCTCGGGGCGGAGGTCGCCGTGAACGCCCGCACGAGCGACGTCGTCGCCGAGGTGCAGAAGGCCACTGGCGGCGTGCACGGGGTGCTCGTCACCGCGGTGCACCCGCAGGCGTTCGGCCAGGCGATCGGGCTGGCGCGGCGCGGCGGCACGATCGTGTTCAACGGTCTTCCGCCAGGCGACTTTCCGGCGCCGATCTTCGACATCGTGCTCAAGGGCTTGACGATCCGCGGGTCGATCGTCGGCACTCGCCAGGACATGGCCGAGGCGCTCGACTTCTACGCCCGCGGGCTGATCCATCCGACGGTCGAGAGCGCACGGCTCGACGACATCAATGAGGTGTTCGGCCGGATGGAACGCGGGCAGATCGACGGCCGCGTCGTCATCGACTACCGCTAGTCGCCGACGTCAACAGGGCCCCGGCTGATGTCGGGGCCCTGTTCGCCGTCGAAACGCGGTGCGAAGCCGCCAAGCGGCGTAGCCTGTCCGCGCCGACCGCAGCGGCGGACACCACGCTCGCTCTGTTCGAGCGCGACACCTTCCAACACCAGTCGGACCTGGGCGGGGGGAACGGTCAGTTCAGTTTCGCCGGCGATCTGTTCGACCGTCCTGGCGGCATGTTCCAAGGCACCGTCGGCGGCACGTGCACCACGCTGAGCAGTCGTAGCGCGGACGACACAGTCTGCACTGCCACGTTGAATCTCGCCGGCGGCCAGCTCGCGGTTCAGGGAAAGGGCGACTTGTCGTCCCCCGATGTTCATCCTCTGACGATCCTCGGCGGCACCGGGGTCTACGCCAACGCAGCCGGCACGGGGACCGTCCAGGTACCCCAAGATGTGCCGAGCCAGACGGACGCCAACTTCGTCTTGAACCTCGCCGGCGGCTAGCCCGACGAACGCGTTTTGACCTGCGAGGACGCCCACAGGTAAGCTGCTCCGTTGGCGTGCGGTGACGCACGGGTCCTCGGGTCAACGTCGGTCGCCGAGGGATTCCCACCGAAACGCCTGACCGGCACCCGGGTCACACCGGGATCCAACCCGAGATAAGAAGGTAGACGCTGTGCCTACATATACGCCGAAGGCGGGTGACACCACGCGGTCGTGGTACGTCATCGACGCCACCGACGTGGTGCTCGGCCGGCTCGCCGTCGCGGCAGCCAACCTGCTGCGTGGCAAGCACAAGCCCACGTTCACGCCGAATGTCGACGGTGGCGATTTCGTCATCGTCATCAACGCTGACAAGGTCGCCATCAGCGGCGACAAACTCCAGAACAAGTACGCCTACCGCCACTCGGGTTATCCCGGCGGTCTGCGCAGGCGCACCATCGGTGAGCTGATGCAGAAGCACCCCGACCGGGTCGTCGAGCAGGCGATCGTCGGGATGATTCCGCACACCAAGCTCGGCCGTCAGATCCAGAAGAAACTGAAGGTCTACGCCGGACCCGACCATCCGCACGCTGCTCAGCAGCCGGTGCCGTACGAGATCAAGCAGGTGGCCCAGTGACCGAGATCGTTGAAAACACTGAGACCACTGACGCTGTGGTCGAGACCGAGGCCGCTCCGCGGGAGCCGGTCGTGATCGACCGCCCGATCCAGACCGTCGGCCGCCGCAAGGAGGCCGTGGTGCGGGTGCGCCTCGTGCCGGGCACCGGCCAGTTCCACCTGGACGGCCGCACCCTCGAGGACTACTTCCCGAACAAGGTGCACCAGCAGCTGATCAAGGCTCCGCTGGTGACCGTTGACCGGGTGGACAGCTTCGACATCTACGCCCACCTCGACGGCGGCGGGCCGTCCGGCCAGGCCGGCGCGCTGCGGCTGGCCATCGCCCGTGCGCTGATCCTCGTACAGCCCGAGGACCGGCCTGCATTGAAGAAGGCGGGCTTCCTCACGCGTGACCCGCGTGCCATCGAGCGTAAGAAATACGGCCTCAAGAAGGCCCGTAAAGCGCCTCAGTACAGCAAGCGCTGATCGATTCATCGGAACGCCGGGTGTGCACATGCACGCCCGGCGTTTCGCATTTTGTCCAGAAAGATTCGTCACATCGAGTTTGAGACTCGGTGTGATCGGGGAGCCCACACGTCGGGAGCACGGGCGCCATAGTGCGTTCGACAGACGATCTGTCGTCGATACGGGTCACTCAGCCAGCTCGTTGGGGGATCGGCCGTTGCTTCCTGACTGAAAGGGATAGATAGATGCATAACCGTGTGAAGCTTGCGTCTGCGGGCGCCGTTCTGGGTGGAGGCCTCCTGGCAGCCGGCGGCCTTG
This sequence comes from Mycobacterium sp. ACS1612, assembly GCF_001667505.1. GTDB lineage: Bacteria > Actinomycetota > Actinomycetes > Mycobacteriales > Mycobacteriaceae > Mycobacterium. Next base: position 83,462 of record NZ_LZHZ01000001.1, on the reverse strand, counting down.
GACTCGCGCACGCCGCTCCGCCGGCCGAGGCCGTCGTCAACGACGGCAAAATCAACGTCACCGTGACCGCAGACGGTCAGCAGGTGGGCACCCTCCAGGACGTGTCGCTGGCCAGCGCAGAAGCCCTTGCCGCCTCTGCCTGCCCGAGCGGCGGGATCACCGCCGGGGCCCTGCAGGCCCTCGATGTCAACGGAACGCAGGTGCCCGGCACCTGCGCCGGGGCCGAGGGTGGTCTCACCTTTACGTTCACCCAGAACAGCCCGGGACAGTCCGAAAACGCGCCTGGTCAGAACCAGGTGGAACCGTCGAGCCCGACGACCGTGGCTCCGACGACCGCCACTGCTAGGTAGCTCGGTCTAGACCGCACCTCACCGCCCGCATCTCTTGGTGCGGGCGGTGAGTCTTCTTCGGAGATTGTTTTCGCCAGCCGGTAAATACGGCGATGGCAACTGAACTGCAAAGTATTGGCTGTAGCTAATTAGCCCGTGAGAGTTATTGACGCCTTCAGAAATTTTCTTCCGAATTTCGGTTTGGGACCTTGCTTGATCGAGGAAAGAACTCTGCGGAAGCACGGGTGCGAATCGCGCAGGCGAGCGCTCCCATCTCCGGTGCGACGTCACGGAGCTGGTCGGGGGACCGGGTTACTGGCTTCCCCGAACAGGAAATGGAGTATTTCTATGACGTCACGGTTCATGCGGCTACTTGCCCTGATGGTTGCCGTCGCGACCCTCGGGCTCTTCGGGGGTATAGGCGCCGGGACAGCAGGCGCGGCCCCTCCTGAGGTCGTCGGTAAGAAGACTGTGCAGGTGCGGGGCACGGCGGACGACGGGTCGAAATTCAACGGCCAATTCACGGTGACGCAGTTCAGGCAGGCTGCTGCCGGCGCACCCACACCCGTGGAGGCGGTCGGAGACCTCACGGGCAAGCTGATCCGACCCGGCCAGGGCGTCGGTGCTCAGGATGTATCGCAGCCAGGTGTTGCCATGCCTGCCGCGGTTGCGCAGGCCAGCTGCGAGATCCTCGATCTCGTGCTGGGGCCGCTCGACTTGAACCTGCTCGGCCTCGAGGTGCACCTCGACACCGTGCATCTGAACATCACCGCGGTGCCAGGGGCGGGGAACCTGCTCGGCAACCTGCTGTGCGCAGTGGCGGGCCTGCTCGATCCGTCAGGTGCCATCACTGACCTGGTTAAGTTCGTGAACCTGCTGAATCAGCTGCTCGGCTTGCTCGGCTAGCCGGAAAGACCCTCACCGCCCGCATCACACCCGAGTGCGGGCGGTGAGCTTTTTCGGTCACATCCGCCTGGCAGTTGGCTCTCCGGCCGCCATCTGTGAGAAGTTTGTCGGCATGGCTCGACTGTTCGGCACCGACGGGGTGCGCGGCGTCGCCAATCAGGATCTGACCGCTGAGCTGGCGCTCGGCCTGGGTTCCGCGGCGGCGCGCCGCCTCGGCAGCGTCGGTGGGCACGCCCGCCGGATCGCCGTGGTGGGCCGCGATCCGCGGGCCAGTAGCGAGATGCTCGAGGCCGCGGTGATCGCAGGGATCACCAGCGAGGGTGTCGATGCGCTGCGGGTGGGCGTGCTGCCGACGCCCGCGGTGGCCTACCTGACCAACGCGTACGACGCCGACTTCGGCGTGATGATCTCGGCGTCGCACAACCCGATGCCCGACAACGGCATTAAGATCTTCGGTCCCGGGGGCCACAAGCTCGACGACGCCGCCGAGGACCGCATCGAGGAACTCGTCCATCAGGGGCCGGGCAGCCGACCCACGGGGGCAGGCATCGGCAGGGTCGTCGACGCCGAGGACGCGCTGGACCGCTACCTGCGCCACGCCGCGAAGGCGGTCACTACCCGACTCGACGGCCTGACCGTCGTCGTCGACTGCGCGCACGGGGCCGCCTCGGCCGCCGCGCCACGGGCGTACCGGGCGGCGGGCGCCGACGTCATCGCGATCAACGCCGAGCCCAACGGGCTCAACATCAACGACGGCTGCGGCTCGACACACATGGAGCAGCTGCAGGCCGCCGTGGTGTCGCATGGCGCGGACCTCGGTCTGGCGCACGACGGCGATGCCGATCGGTGCCTGGCGGTGGACGCCGGCGGCCGCGTCATCGACGGCGACGCGATCATGGTCATCCTCGCCCTCGCGATGCGCGACGCCGGTGAGCTCGCGTCGAACACGTTGGTGGCGACCGTGATGAGCAATCTCGGGCTGCATCTGGCCATGCGCGCCGCGGGCATCGAGGTCCGCACCACCGGCGTCGGCGACCGTTACGTGCTCGAAGAGCTTCGCGCAGGCGAGTATTCGCTCGGCGGCGAGCAGTCAGGCCACATCGTGATGCCCGCGCTCGGGACCACCGGCGACGGGGTGGTCACCGGCTTGCGGCTGATGTCCAGGATGGCGCAGACCCGGTCGACGTTGGCGGCGTTGGCTGAGCCGATGCACACTCTGCCCCAGGTGTTGATTAACGTCGAGGTGGCGGACAAGGCCACCGTGGCGGACGCGCCGTCGGTGCGGTCCGCGGTGGCCGAAGCCGAGGCAGAGCTCGGCGACACGGGTCGAATTCTGTTGCGGCCCTCGGGAACCGAACAAGTCGTCCGCGTGATGGTCGAGGCCGCCGACGAGGACACCGCCCGGCAGGTGGCCGTCCGCGTCGCCGAATCGGTGAGCCGCCACCGCTGAAACTCGGTGGAACCGGCGCGGCCTCGCCTGCGTCGTAATCAAATATGGGAGAACGCAACGCGGCCCGTGTCGACGTTGCGGCGCTCTACGGTGCTGCGCGCGGATACGACACAGCCGCAGACATCGTGGACGCCGCAGTGCGGACGCATCTGACCGGATTGGCCTTCGACGGCGGCACCGCGGGGCGCGACCATGTGGCGAGCGGGGATGCGGTGCGTACGGCGGTCGACGATGTCGTCGACCGGTTACCGCAGTGGTCGCGGGCCGCTCGGGAGATCGCCGCCGCGCTTCGCGCATCAGCCGACCGCTACGCCGACGCCGACGCGCGCGCGGCAAGCCGTTTGGGGTGAGCCGTGGCCGAAAAGTTCGATGTGGCAGCGCGGTTGGCCGAAGGCGGGCCCGCGGTGGACGACGTCCAGAACTACGTGTGGGCGTGCCGATCGCTCGGCTACCAGAACCCGGACCTGACGCTGAATGCAGAGCAGGTGCGCGATTGGTACGGCAGCGAGGACGGGCTGGATCTCCGAGCGATGGACGCGGACTGCGCCGCGCTGGAGGCGGTGGTGGTGGCAATCGAGGATGCCCGGGCGCAACAGGAACAGCAACTCGCGGCGGTGTCGGCGGCATGGCAGGGTAGCGGCGCTGAAGCGTCGCGAGAGTTTCTGCGACGGCACGGCGAGGCGGCCACCGCCGTGGCTGCGTCGATTCGCACCGCTGCCGATGCGATGGCCGCGTTGCGCGACGACCTGTGGCATGCCGTCGACGGGAAGGTCGCTGCGGCGCTGGCGATCGCCGACCGCAGTGCGGCCCGTCGGGCCGATTGGTTGGCGGCTGCTCAGACGGTGACGACAGGATCGGGTGATCGGGCGGCGGCCAGTGAACTGGTCGACCAGGAGATAAAGCCGTTCATAGACAACGACATTCGGCAGGACTGGTTGACCGCAATGCGTACAGCGGCAGCGGCGGTGACTGATGCCTACGAGGGCGCGGGGGCCACGCTCGGTGTCGAACCTGCGCCGACGTTCGCGGTACCCGGTGACCTCGGACCGGGGTGGCTGCCGCCGCCCGATGAAGCGGTTGCGACGACGCCGGCATCGTTCGTGGCGTCACCGCCGCCATCGCCGGTTGGCAGTGCACCGCCGGCATGGGGCGGGGCGTCGTCGGGTCCTCCCTGGGGATTCGCGGCGACGCCGCCTCCACCCCCACCGGGGCCGCTCCCTGCGCCGGCCGCGTTGCCCGACGCTCCGCCGGCCGCGCCGATCACATCGTCGGGGATGCCCCCTATGGGTGGACTGCCTGACCTGGGTAGCGGGTTGTCTGGCATCGGGCAGCAGCTTGCCGATGCGTTCGGCGGCCTGTTGGGAACGTCCGGCGATGAGCTGGCCGACCCGCCCGAACTCGACGAGCCTGATGAACTCGACGACGAGGAGAATGCCGAACCGAAAGATGAAGAAACAGAGGCTGATTCCGATGAAGAGCCGCTAGCCCCCGAAGTGGACCGCTGTGAGACCGGCGACCCACTCGAAGACGCGCCGCCGTTGAGCGAGCCGCCCGACGAGCCGCCGCCGCCGGTTGAGCCGCTGGTCCCTGCACCCGAGCCTGCGCCGACGTCGCCGTCGCCACCACCCCCGCCCGAGCCTGAGCCGGAACCGGTTGCGGGAGAAACGCCGTGTGAGATCGCGGCTGACGAACTACCGCAAGTGGGGGAGTGAATGGTGAGGTCGAAGCCGCCGGCCCAGCCGTTCCGGTGACGGTGCTGATCTACACGCTCGCAGCGATCACGTACTGCGTACTCGGTGACGGTCGCGGCGCCGTGTGCGGCGTGCTCGCCGAAATCGCCGCCAAGGACCGGCAGCCGACTGTCAAACCGTCTGCTCCCGGCACGCCAATGCCGCGGTGACAAAGGCGTCGCGGCCCGGATTGTCAGTCGTCGCATCCCAGATCAGCGTGACCTTGCTCGGGCCGAGGTCCCCGATCGGCAGCACCCGCACATCGGGCCTGCGGTAGTACGCCGCCGTCGACTGCGGCAGGATCACGACACCCTCGCGCGCAGCGACATGTTCGAGCTTCTCTTCGACGGTGTGCGCTGTCTGGCCGCCGCGGCGAAACTCGGGCAGCGCGATGTCATACCACTCCGGTACCGTGGCCGGATCCTGCAGCAGACGCCTGCTCGCCAAGTCGGCCAGCCGGACAGCGGGCTTCGCGGCGAGCGGATCGCCGGCCGACAACGCGACCACTCGCGGCTCCTCGAGAAGCGGCGCGCTGCCCAGGCCCCGGTGATCGATCGGCTCACGCGCGTAGACCACGTCGGCCTCGCCGCGCCGAATGACATCGATCTGGTCGGCCCACCCGACCTGAAAGACCACGGCGCGCCGCGTCGAATCTTCGGCCTCGAACGCAGTCGCGGCCGCTGTCGCCAATAGGCCGGGCATCACACCTACCGTTACCGTCACCGTCTGGTCGGCGACCCGAGATAACCGCTGCCGCAATGCTTTTGTCTCAGCAAGCAGAAAACGGGCATCCTCAAGCAGCTGCTTGCCCGCGATGGTCAACTCGGTGCCCCGCGAGTCACGGGCGAAGAGTTGCACCCCGAGTTCGCCTTCGAACGAACGAATCTGCCGCGACAACACCGGCTGCGCGATATGAAGCCGCTCGGCGGCGCGACCGAAGTTCAACTCCTCGGCCACCGCCACGAAGTAGCGGAGCTTGCGCAGATCGAGATCGGATGCCGCCATACCGCAAGGGTATCGCCGAGCGGCGAGAAGAGTCTTGGACCTAGCGACGAATCATCTCGACAGTGGAGACATGAGCTTGAAGACGCAAGAGGCCTCGTCATCGGCGGCAATCCGGCGTCGACCGTGCCCCGGCTCGCTCAAGGCACTCGCCGCCGACGTCGGCGACATCAAACACCTGGTGTCCGACACGGCGCTGGCCTACCTGTACGGCATGGAGCAGCAGTGGGGCACCGGCATCGTGCTGACCGTCGACGGCGGCGCCCTGCTCGTCTAGAGCATGCCCTGCAATTCCTCGACGAACCGCACAGATTCACGTCGGTCACCCGAAAGTGGTTGCAGCAGAAGCGTGGTCGCACCGCCCTCGGTGAATGCAGCCAACCGTTCCTGGACGTAGGCGCGCGGCCCGACCAGCGAGACACTGCGCACCAGTTCGTCGGGGACGGCCGCGATCGCCTCTTCCTTCTTGCCGCCGAGGTAGAGGTCCTGGATGTGGTCGGCCACCTCGCCGAACCCGTAACGGGTCGCCAGGTTGTGGTAGAAGTTGCGGCCGCGAGCGCCCATACCCCCGATGTAGAGCGCCAATTGCGGCTTTACCCAACCCAATCGGTCGTCGACGTCGTCCCCGATCGCCAACGGCGCACTGACCATGATGTCCAGTTGCCCCAGCGACGGGTCGCGTTTCGCGTAGCCAGCGCGCAGTGACTCGCCCCATACGTCGTCGGCCTTCTCCGGATCGAAGAACACCGGCTGCCAACCCTCGGCGATTTCGGCGGTGAGTTCGACGTTCTTCGGGCCCAGGGCGGCAATCGTGATCGGAATGCGGTCGCGGACAGGGTGATTGATCAAATGCAGCGGCTTGCCCAGCCCCGTGCCGCGGTCGGCGGGCAGCGGCACCTGGTAGTACTTGCCGTCGTAGTTGACCCGTTCGCGGCGCCACACCTGCCTGCAGATGTCGACCACCTCCCGCGTGCGGCCGAGCGGCGCGTCGAACGGCACACCGTGGAAGCCCTCCATCACCTGTGGACCGGAGGTGCCGATGCCCAGCCGGAAGCGGCCGTCGGAAACGTAGTCGAGGCCCGCCGCAGTCATCGCAAGCAGCGACGGCGTGCGGATGTAGATGGGCACGACACCGGTGCCGAGTTCGATCGTGGACGTCTTGGCCGCCAGAAAGCCCAACTGACTGATCGCGTCGTACGAGTAGGCCTCGGCCACCAGCGCGATGTCCACCCCGATCTTCTCCAGTTCGACGACCTCGTCGACCGCCTCGAGAAAGCCGCCCGCGTAGTTGAGAAAAATCCCGGTCCGCATTACGAAGTTATATACCCAACCGGTTGGTTGGGCCGCATCAGGGCTTCAAAAGCGCGACGACCTTGTTCTCCATGTCCACCGGATCGTCGGCGAACGGGTCGACCGCAGGCGCCTTCGGCAGGTCGGCTTCCGGGTCGGCGAAGTCGGCGTAGGCCTTGTCGCCGGTCAGCGTGTGCAGCAGATAACCGGTCAGCAACGCCCGCACCAGTTTCTGCGTGCTGCGATCGGCACCGGGAAGCCCCACCACACGGGCCAACCGCCTGCCCTCGATCAGGCCGCCTGCCTTCGCCTTGTGCACGGTGCGAAGCGTCGCGCCCTTCCACACCCGTGTCAGCTCAACAGCGTTGGAGCGCAACATCATCGGGTCGCCCGGCGCTGTCAGCACTAGCCCGGGCACCGCCAGGGACGCGGCGGGTTCCTCGGCGGGCGGCTTGGTCACGGTCGGGAACAAGGCCGCCACCGCTTTCGGCTTCACCGGCAGGCCCGCGGCCGCGAACACCGCCGCCGAGCCACCGAAACCATGGCCGACCACCCCGAGCTTGTCCGGGTGGACGCTGATCTTTCCGTGCCCCAGTCGCACACCGGCGATGATGTCCAGCGTGGTGCCGAGGTCGAAGGCCAGATTCAGCACCGACGGGGCGACGCTGCGCTCGGTATCGGGCGCCGCGGCGACAATGCCCCACGACGCCAGGTGCTCCAGCGTGCCCTCGTAGCGATCGGCTCTGGCCAGCCACTCATGAGCAAATGCCACACCCGGCAGATTGAGCCCGGTTTCCGGCGTGTAGACGATCCCCGGCATCCCGGCGAAGGCCAGGTCACCACGCAGAACGCGGTGCGGTCCGCGGCGGGTCAAAGCGGAGAAAAGCTTCTTCGTGCGCGCCACCATCGAACCGTAGCGCAGCAGGTGTGACCCAGCTCTTGCACTACCCTGAATGGCTATGTGCGGAATCGTCGGATACGTCGGGCAGCGTCCTGCCTGTGACATCGTCGTGGACGCACTGCGCCGGATGGAGTACCGCGGTTACGACTCGGCCGGAGTGGCGCTGTTCGACGGACGTGGCGGCATGACCGTGCGCCGAAAGGCGGGTCGGCTGGCCAACCTGGAGGCGGCCCTCGCCGAAACGGACGACGTCTGCCTCGCAGGCAGCACCGGCCTCGGCCACACCCGGTGGGCGACCCACGGCAGGCCCACCGACCGCAACGCCCACCCGCACCGCGACGCCGCAGGCAAGATCGCCGTCGTCCACAACGGGATCATCGAGAACTACGCGCCGCTGCGCGCCGAGTTGGAGGCCGCGGGCGTCGAGTTCGCCAGCGACACCGACACCGAGGTCGCGGTGCACCTGGTTTCTCGCCAGTACCAACACGGCGACACCGCCGGTGACTTCGCCGCCTCCGTGCTGGCGGTGTTGCGCCGGCTCGAAGGCCATTTCACGCTGGTCTTCGCCAACGCAGACGTGCCGGGCATGATCGTCGCGGCCCGCCGCTCCACGCCGCTGGTCGTCGGGGTCGGCGAGGGCGAGATGTTCATCGGTTCCGACGTGGCCGCGTTCATCGAGCACACCCGCGACGCCGTCGAACTCGGCCAGGACCAGGCGGTCGTGATCACCCCTGACCGCTACGAGATCTTCGACTTCCAGGGCAACGCCGACGAAGCCAACGCCCGCCCCTTCCACATCGATTGGGACCTGTCGTCCGCCGAGAAGGGCGGTTACGAGTACTTCATGCTCAAGGAGATCGCCGAACAGCCCACCGCGGTCGCCGACACCCTGCTCGGCCACTTCGCAGGCGGCCGCATCGTGCTCGACGAGCAGCGGCTCTCCGACCAGGAACTGCGCGAGATCGACAAGGTTTTCGTGGTTGCCTGCGGCACCGCGTATCACTCAGGACTGCTGGCCAAGTACGCCATCGAGCATTGGACGCGGTTGCCTGTCGAGGTCGAGCTGGCCAGCGAATTCCGTTACCGCGACCCGGTTCTGGACAGCCACACGCTGGTGGTCGCCATCTCGCAGTCCGGCGAGACCGCCGACACGCTGGAGGCGGTGCGGCACGCCAAGGAGCAGAAGGCCAAGGTCCTCGCCATCTGCAACACCAACGGCAGCCAGATTCCGCGCGAGTGTGACGCGGTGCTCTACACCCGCGCCGGACCGGAGATCGGCGTCGCGTCGACCAAGACGTTCCTCGCCCAGATCGCGGCGAATTACCTTGTCGGACTTGCCCTCGCGCAGGCCAGAGGCACCAAGTACCCCGACGAGGTGGAGCGCGAATACCGCGACCTGGAGGCGATGCCCGAACTGGTTTCGCGGGTGCTGGAGACCGCCGAACCGGTCGCCGCACTGGCCCATCGGTTCGCGCAGTCGTCGGCGGTGCTGTTCCTCGGCCGCCACGTCGGCTATCCCGTCGCCCTCGAAGGCGCGCTCAAGCTCAAGGAACTGGCGTACATGCACGCCGAGGGGTTTGCCGCCGGTGAACTCAAGCACGGTCCGATCGCGCTGATCGAAGACGACCTGCCGGTGATCGTCGTGATGCCGTCGCCGAAGAACGCCCCGACCCTGCACGCTAAGCTGTTGTCGAACATCCGGGAGATCCAGGCCCGCGGCGCCATCACCCTCGTCATCGCCGAGGAGGGCGACGACACCGTCCGCCCGTACGCGGATCACCTGATCGAAATACCGGCGGTGTCAACGCTTTTCCAGCCGCTGCTGTCGACGATCCCGCTGCAGATCTTCGCCGCCGGTGTGGCCCAGGCCCGCGGCTACGATGTGGACAAGCCGCGTAACCTGGCGAAGTCCGTCACCGTCGAGTAGACGACCGACGGCGTGTCAGCACAATAGCCGCGGCGGCGGTGTCACGATGGCGTCGTGGCTCTCGTCGAGATCATCGAGCGCACCGGCAGCGTGATCGACGCCATCGGCGTCGCCGTCATCGCGGGTGGTGCGATAGTCGCCGTCATCCTGACCATCGCGCGGGCGAGGCAGGAGGACGGCGGCGCGTACGAGTTCTTCCGGCGGCGCCTCGGTCGCGCGATCCTGCTCGGTCTCGAATTCCTGGTCGCCGCAGACATCATCCGCACCGTGGCCGTCACCCCGAGCGCTGAGAGCGTCGCGGTGCTCGGCGGCATCGTGTTGATCCGCACGTTCCTGAGCTTCTCTCTGCAACTCGAGGTGACCGGGTCGTGGCCTTGGCAGCAGCGCTCCGCCACGGCCTCCGACAAGCCGCAGAGGCAGTCAGCCGGGTAAGTGCCGCTCGAGAAACGGCCGGATCAGCGCGGTGACCTCGGCCAGTCGGCTTTCCAGCAGGAAGTGACCCCCGTCGAGCAGATTGATCTCAGCCGCGGGCAGATCACGTGCGAACGCCACTGCCCCGTCGGGCCCGAAGATCTGGTCGTTGCGCCCCCACACCGCCAGTAGGGGCACCTGAGAGGTGCGGAAGTATTCGTGCACGCTCGGATACAGGTCGACGTTGGAGCTGTAGTCGGCGAACAGTTCGAGCTGTGCGGCCACCCGCTGCGGGCTGCTCGCCACCGCCCAATGCGCGTTCACCCAAGCATCGGGGTCGACCACCAAGGGATCCGAAACCCCGTGCGTGAACTGCCATTTGACCCCGTCCAAGCTGATCAGGTCCAGCAACGGCGCGGCGTTGGTCTCGGACCGCTCCCGCCCGTAGGTGAACAGAGGCTCCATCACGTCGCCGACGAAACCCTCGACGTAGGCATTGCCGTTCTGTGTGATGATGGCCGCGATGCGGTCTGGGTGGCGCAACGCCAATCGCCAGCCAACCGGGGCGCCGTAGTCCTGGACGAAGATCGCGTACCGCTGCAGGCCCAGGTGATCCAGAAGCGCGTCGAGATGGTCGGCGAGGTTGTCGAAGGTATAGGAGAAATCGTCGACATCCGGTACCTCGGAGTGCCCGAAGCCGGGGTAGTCGGGGGCAATGACGTGATAGCGGTCGGCGAGCGCCGGAATGAGGTTGCGGTACTGGCTCGAACTGTTCGGGGTGCCGTGCAGCAGGACGACGGCCGGCGCCGACGGCGATCCGGCCTCGCGGTAGAAGATCGTGCGCCCGGCGATCACGGCGAAGCGATGATGAGTGAGCATCCTAACCCCTTAAAGCTGTTATGACGGTTAGGTGTCAGTCAACACCCTTGAACCTAACCTGTCAATACTTTTATGATGGTTAGCATGAGTACGACGGTGGACTGGCAGATCGTGCTGGTGGACCTGCTCAACACCACACCGGTGATCGAGGGTCAGATGGTTGACCAACTCGACGGGCGCTGGCTTCGCGCGCACGGCGGACCCAAGGACGTCGACGACGTCCGGACCGTGCGCGACGATCTGCAGCGAGTCGTCCGGATGGAATCCGACGCATCGGTGCTGCGCCGCTACCTCGCCGATGCGCGCAAGCTGCCCGACATCGGGCCCGACGGAGTCGAGTGGACGCTCGAAGCCGATTGGCAGGCACGCGTCGTGCTCGCATGGGGCGAACTGGAGCGGGAGATGCCCGGACGGTTGCGCCCGTGCGCCAACCACGACTGCAGGCTGTTCCTCCTCGACCGCTCCCGCGCCGGCACCGCACGCTGGTGCTCGATGAGCGGATGCGGCAATCGGATGAAGGCGCGTCGCCACTACAGCCGGACCCGCCGGGGCTGAAACGTCGCTGTCAAAGTCCCAGTCATGGAATCCTGGCTGGGATGCGGCACTACTACACCGCCGACGAGATCCGCGAAGCCGAAGCGCCGCTGCTCGCGTCCCTGCCGGAGGGTGGCCTCATGCGCCGGGCCGCGTTCGGGTTGGCTACCGCGATCGCCCGCGAACTGATCCTGCTGACCGGCGGCATCACGGGCCGCCGGATGTGCGCGGTGGTCGGTTCCGGTGACAACGGCGGCGACGCGCTGTGGGCCGCGACCTTCCTGCGCCGCCGCGGCGCCTCCGCCGACGCTGTGCTGCTCAATCCCGAGCGTGCACACAAGTCGGCACTCGCCGCATTCACCCGAGCTGGCGGCAGGCTGGTGGAAAACGTGTCAGCGACAACTGATCTGGTCATCGACGGAGTCGTCGGCATCTCCGGCTCCGGACCGTTGCGACCGGGTGCGGCCGAAATCTTCGCCGACGTGCGCAGCCCGATCGTCGCCGTCGACATTCCCAGCGGCATCGACGTGCAGACCGGCGCCGCAGACGGTCCGCACGTACACCCATCCCTGACCGTGACCTTCGGCGGCCTGAAACCCGTTCATGCTTTGGGTGAATGCGGCCGTGTCGAGTTGGTCGACATCGGACTGGATCTGCCGTCGACCGACATGCTCGGATTCGACGCCGCCGACGTCGCCGCGTTGTGGCCGGTTCCGGGCCCCAAGGACGACAAGTACACCCAGGGCGTCACTGGGATCCTGGCCGGCTCGGCCACCTATCCCGGCGCAGCGGTGTTGTGTACCGGAGCCGCCGTCGCCGCCACATCCGGAATGGTCCGTTACGCGGGATCCGCGGGCCCGCAGGTTCTTTCGCAGTGGCCGGAGGTCATCGCCGCGCCGACCCCACAGGCATCGGGCCGTGTGCAGGCATGGGCTGTCGGCCCTGGACTCGGCACCGACGAGACCGGGGCGGTCGCGCTGTCATTCGCTCTGGCCACTGATCTGCCCGTCATCGTCGACGCCGACGCGCTGACCATCTTGGCCGCGCATCCGGAACTCGTCGAAGGCCGCGCAGCGCCAACCGTATTGACGCCGCACGCAGGTGAATTCGCGCGGCTCGCCGGTGCTCCGCCAGGCCACGACCGTGTCGCCGCCACACGCAAGTTGGCCGACCGACTCGGCGCCACGGTGCTGCTGAAGGGCAACGTGACGATTGTCGCCGAACCCGGGGGACCGGTCTACCTCAACCCGGCCGGCCAATCCTGGGCCGCGACTGCGGGATCCGGTGACGTGCTGTCGGGCATCATCGGGGCACTGCTGGCCGCCGGGCTGCCGACAGGACAGGCCGCCGCTGCGGCCGCGTTCGTGCACGCACGCGCCGCCAATCTGTCCGCCGCAGATCCTGGACCGCGTCCCGCGCCGACGTCGGCGTCGCGCATCCTCGCTCATGTTCGTGCCGCTATCGCCTCGCTATAGAAAGGACTTGCCATGCCGCGCAAGCTGACTCACGCCCCAAGCATCACCCCCGCCTACACCGGGCGGCTGGCGATGGCGCCGGTGCCGTCGCTACGGCTGCCCGACGACGCGATGGATCCCGATGCGGCATACCGCTTCATCCACGACGAGCTGATGCTCGACGGCAGCAGCAGGCTCAACCTCGCGACGTTCGTCACCACCTGGATGGACCCTCAAGCCGAGCGGCTGATGGCCGAGACGTTCGACAAGAACATGATCGACAAGGACGAGTACCCGGCCACCGCCGCCATCGAGCAGCGCTGCGTCTGCATGGTGGCCGACCTGTTCCACGCCGAAGATCTGCGTGACGACGACCCGTCGAGCGCGGTGGGGGTGTCGACCATCGGATCCAGTGAGGCGGTGATGCTCGCGGGCCTGGCGATGAAGTGGCGGTGGCGCGAACGCGTCGGCAAGGACTGGAAGGGCCGCACACCGAATCTGGTGATGGGCGCCAACGTGCAGGTGGTGTGGGAGAAGTTCTGCCGCTACTTCGACGTCGAGCCGCGGTATCTGCCGATGGCCGAAGACCGCTACGTGATCACTCCCGAACAGGTGCTGGACAACGTCGACGAGGACACCATCGGCGTCGTGGCGATCCTGGGCACCACGTTCACCGGTGAACTGGAGCCGATCGCCGAGATCTGCGCTGAGCTGGACAAACTCGCAGCCGACGGCAGTAGCGACATCCCGGTGCACGTCGACGCGGCCAGCGGCGGTTTCGTGGTGCCGTTCGTGCACCCCGATCTGGAGTGGGATTTCCGGCTGCCGCGGGTGGTCTCGATCAACGTCAGCGGACACAAGTACGGGCTGACCTACCCGGGCATCGGCTTCGTGGTGTGGCGCAGCAAGGAGTATCTGCCAGAGGACCTGGTGTTCCGGGTCAACTATCTCGGCGGTGACATGCCGACGTTCACGCTGAACTTCTCCCGGCCGGGCAACCAGGTGGTCGGCCAGTACTACAACTTCCTCCGGCTCGGTCGGGAGGGTTACAGCCAGGTGATGAGCTGCCTGTCGACCACCGCACGCTGGCTGGGCGATCAACTGCGCGCGAGTAAGCACTTCGAGGTGGTCTCCGACGGTTCGGCGATTCCGGTGGTCAGCTTCCGGCTGGCCGGGGACTTCGGCTACACCGAGTTCGACGTCTCGCACACGCTGCGCGCCTATGGCTGGCAGGTGCCCGCCTACACCATGCCGACGGGCGCGGAGGACATCACGATGTTGCGCATCGTGGTCCGGGAGGGCTTCTCCGCCGACCTGGCCAGGGCGCTGCACGACGACATGACCACCGCGCTCAACCACCTCGACGAGCTCAAGCCCGGTGGCCACTTCGACGAGGTGCAGCCGTTCGCGCACTAAACCTCGACGGTCTCCGCGGGCCGGGGGCGCATCACCGCAGGCCGCCAACGCGGCGGCAACGCGAACATCGCGGCCGCCGCCGCCGCGACGACGACGAGGGCAATGCCGCCGATCACCGGTGCTGAGGCCGTTTGGAACACGCCCTCGAGAAGCAGGTAGGCGCCGAAGAACAGGAACAAACCGGCCGCCGCGAGCTGGATGGCCCGCTCGGGAAGGTGTTTGCCCGCCAGCGCGCCGACCACGATGGCGAGCGCGTCTGCGGCCACCATGCCGAGGGTGGAGCCGATCCACACGCCCACCCAGTCGTGGTCCGCGGCGAGCGTCACGGTCGCCAACATGGTCTTGTCGCCCAACTCGGCGAGCAGGAACGCCGACGTGACCGCGAAGAACGCCGGCGCGGTGGACCGCTGGGCGCGGGTGGCCTCGTCATCGGACAGGCGATCCCCGCGCAGTGTCCACAACCCGAACAGGACGAATGCCACGCCGCCCAGCAGGCCCAGCAGATGCGTCGGCAACGCCGCGCCGAGATAGTGGCCGACCGCGACGGAAATCAGGTGCACCGCCGTGGTGGCGGCGGTGATTCCGGCAAGCACCACCCACCAGCGGTGACGCAGCGCGAACGTCATCGCCATCAGCTGGGACTTGTCGCCCAACTCCGCGACGAAGATGACGGCGAAGCTCAAGAGCACGGCGGCGAACACCAACAACTCCTCGGTCGGTGGCTGGCGTCCGGAGGAATTGGGAGATGCCTCCGGCCGACAACCGAAACGGTCATCCGGCCGAAGGTCTCGCCCACCGGTTGTGGTGCCGGTCCGGGTGACCGGGCCTGAGCCGAAGCCGCAAGCCAGTATGTCGATCACCCGATTCGGGGCTACTCCCCTTCGTTGCCGCCATGCTACGCATGGCACGGAGGTCGATGCAACTCGGCCGATTCGAAAGTCGTTCTGGCCCAATAAGTTTGGGTTACGACGAAGAAAAGTTTGGGTACCCTTATTTCGTTGTCAGCCCGGCCGCGACGGCCGGAGCCCCGGGTCTGGGACAATGGCGACGATGACCCAGACGACCGAGCTTTCGACGAGTCCGACTGCGGCCGCCGAGGCCGTCGTCGACCTCGGCGCGATCGCTCACAACGTCCGTCTGCTGCGGGAACGCGCGGGATCGGCCCAGGTCATGGTGGTCGTCAAGGCCGACGGCTATGGACACGGCGCCACCCAGGTCGCGCGCGCCGCCCTGGCCGCGGGCGCCACCCACCTTGGCGTGGCCACCATCGAGGAGGCGTTGGCGCTGCGCCGCGACGGCATCTCCGGCCCGGTCTTGGCGTGGCTGCACAGGCCGGGCGCCGACTTCGGTCCCGCGCTGCAGGCCGACGTCGAGATCGCCGTGTCCTCGGTGCGCCAACTCGAAGACCTTCTCGACGCCGCACAGCGAACCGGCCACACGGCGACCGTCACCGTCAAGGTCGACACCGGCCTGAGTCGCAACGGCGCCAGCGGTGCGGAGTATCTCGAGATGTTGCCGATACTTCGTCGCGCACAGGCCGACGGCGCGGCCCGGCTGCGGGGCATCATGTCGCACCTCGCCCACGGTGACGATCCGGACAACCCCTTCAACGACGTACAGGCGCAACGGCTCACCGGCATGGTCGCGCAGGCCAAGGAGCAGGGGGTGCGCTACGAGCTCGTGCACCTGTCCAACTCGCCGGCCGCGCTGACCCGACCTGACCTGGCGTTCGACATGGTCCGGCCCGGCATCGCGGTGTACGGCCAGACGCCAATCCCCGAGCGTGGCGATATGGGTCTGCTGCCAGCCATGACGCTGAAATGCCCTGTCGCACTGGTCCGCTCGGTGCGCACCGGCGATGGGGTGTCCTACGGCCACACCTGGGTCGCGGAGTGCGACACCACGGTGGCGCTACTGCCGATCGGATACGCCGACGGGGTGTTTCGGACGTTGAGCGGACGCATCGACGTGTTGATCAACGGTCGACTGCGGCGCAACGTCGGCCGCATCTGCATGGATCAGTTCGTGGTCGATCTCGGTCCCGGCGACGTCGACGTCGCCGAGGGGGACGACGCGATTCTGTTCGGGCCCGGCACCCATGGTGAACCGACCGCCCAGGACTGGGCAGACCTGCTCGGCACCATCAACTACGAAGTGGTCACCAGTCCCCGCGGCAGGGTCACCCGGACATATCGCGGAGCGGCGGGCCAAAGTCGTTGACTGACAACGAAATCACGCCGCCACGCCGCCGACGGTCTCCGGCGCCGTGGCTGGCGGGTACCGCGGGGTTGACAGCGGTCGGCACCGCGGCGGGCGTGTCCGTCGCCAGGTCGCTGCGCCGGCGCTTGAGCACCGACGATCCCTACGAGAACGAGGACTTTGAACTACTCGAGGCCGACCGCAGCCACATCGTCACCACTCCCGACGGCGTGGACCTCGCGGTGCGTGAAGTCGGCCCGGAGGACGCGTTCGTGACGGTCGTCTTCGCACACGGTTTCTGTCTGCGGATGGGCGCGTTCTACTTTCAGCGCGCACGACTGGCCGAGCAGTGGGGCCGCCAAGTCCGCATGGTGTTCTACGACCAGCGCGGCCACGGCCATTCGGGTCAGGCGTCACCCGAGTCCTACACCGTCGAACAACTGGGCCGAGACCTGGAAACCGTGCTGGCCGTGATGGCACCGCGGGGGCCGGTGGTGCTGGTCGGACACTCGATGGGCGGGATGACCGTGCTGTCGCACGCCAGGCAGTTTCCGCATCGCTACCCGACGCGGGTGGTCGGTGCCGCGATCATCGCCTCTGCCGCTGAAGGGGTTTCGCGGTCACCGCTCGGTGAAATCCTGAAGAATCCCGCCCTCGAGGCGGCTCGGTTCGCCGTGCGCTACGCGCCGAAAACGGTGCACCGCACCCGCGGTGCCGCCAAGTCGGTGATCGCCCCCATCCTGCGGGCCGCCTCCTACGGTGACGAGAAGATCAGCCCGAGCGTCGTCGCGTTCTCCGAGAAGATGATGCACGACACTCCGATCGCCACCCTTGTCGAGTTCCTGCATGCGCTGGAAGTCCACGACGAGACGGCGGGGCTGGCGACACTGGTGAAGGTGCCCACACTGATCGCCTGCGGTGACCGCGACCTGCTCACGCCGATGGAGTATTCGCAGCACATGGCGGCCGCGTTGCCCAAGTCCGAGCTGGTGATCGTCGGCGGCGCAGGGCATCTGGTGCAGCTCGAGCAGCCGGAGGCGATCGACGACGGTCTGGTGAGGCTGGTCGAGCGGGCCACCCCGTCCAAGTTGGTCGCGCTCACCCGCCGCGTCCGAGAGCGGGTGCGCAACCATGGCTGAGCGCACCTCTGGCACCGCTGAACTCGCCACCGCCGACGACACCATCGCGCTGGGCGCGCGACTCGGCAGTGAGCTTCGGGCAGGCGACGTCGTGGTGCTCTCCGGCCCGCTGGGGGCGGGAAAAACGGTGTTGGCCAAGGGCATCGCCAAGGCGCTGGACACCGAAGGACCGGTGATCTCGCCGACGTTCGTGCTCGCGCGGGTGCACCGCGCCCGGAAAGCCGGCGCGCCTGCGATGATTCACGTCGACCTGTACCGGTTGCTCGACCACGGCTCCGTCGACCTGCTCGCCGAACTCGATTCGCTGGACCTCGACACCGATCTCGACGACGCCGTAGTCGTGGTCGAGTGGGGTGAGGGCCTGGCGGAACGGCTCTCGGACAGCCACCTCGACATTCGGCTCGAGCGTGGAGCCGACACCGAAGTGCGGACCGCGATCTGGCATTGGAGCCGGCAGTGACCATCATCCTGGCCATCGACACGGCCACGCCCGCGGTGACCGCGGGGGTGGTCCGGCTTGACGGAGTGCATGTCCTCGGCGAACGCGTCACCGTCGACGCCAGGGCGCACGCCGAGCAGTTGACGCCCAACGTGCTCGGCGCGCTGGCCGATGCGGGCCTGACCGTAGCCGATCTCGATGCCGTGGTCGTCGGTTGCGGCCCAGGTCCTTTCACCGGGCTGCGGGTCGGCATGGCGACGGCGGCGGCATACGGTCACGCGTTGGGTATACCGGTCCACGGTGTGTGCAGTCTCGACGCGATCGGTGTTTTCACCGCGGGGGACGCGCTCGTCGTCACCGATGCCCGTCGCCGGGAGATCTATTGGGCGCGCTTCCACGACGGTGTCCGTGTCGAGGGCCCTGCCGTCAACGCGCCCGCCGATGTGCCCGGCGCGGAACAGGAATTGACCCGCCCGCCGGTGTATCCGACCGTGTCGGGCCTGGTGCGCGCGGTCGCCGACTGGGCGGCCGAGCCTGCGCCGTTGGTGCCGCTGTACCTGCGCCGCCCCGATGCCAAACCGTCGGTGGTGACCAAGTGAACGTCGTCTACACCCAGCTGACTCGCGACGACGCGGCTCGGTGCGCGGAGTTGGAGGCGCAACTGTTCGAGGGCGACGATCCATGGCCCGCTCGGGCGTTCCTCGCCGAGTTGGCCGCCAAGCACATCCACTATGTGGCCGCGCGAGTCGATCAGAAGCTCGTGGGTTACGCCGGCATCTCGCGGCTCGGCCGAAAGAAGCCCTACGAGTACGAGATTCACACCATCGGGGTTGACCCTGCCTATCAGGGCCAGGGCATCGGCAGGCGAATGATGACCGAGCTGCTCGACTATGCGTCGGACGGAAAGATTTATCTGGAGGTTCGTACGGACAACGTGCCCGCTATCGCACTGTACGAAAGTCTGGGGTTCGTCAACGTCGGCCTGCGCCGGGGGTACTACCGGGCCAGCGGCGCCGACGCGTACACCATGAGACGGGATCCGCAATGACGACCATCCTGGCCATCGAAAGCTCCTGCGACGAAACGGGTGTCGGCATCGCGCGGCTCGACGAGGACGGCGCCGTGACGCTGCTCGCCGACGAGGTGGCGTCCAGCGTCGACGAACACGCCCGGTTCGGTGGCGTCGTGCCCGAGATCGCGTCGCGCGCCCACCTCGAGGCGCTCGGTCCCACCATGCGGCGCGCGTTGCAGGCCGCGCAGATCAACAAACCGGACATCGTCGCCGCCACCATCGGCCCTGGGCTGGCGGGCGCGTTGTTGGTGGGAGTGGCTGCGGCCAAGGCTTATTCGGCCGCGTGGCAGGTGCCGTTCTACGCCGTCAACCATCTCGGCGGTCACCTCGCCGCCGACGTCTACGACCACGGCCCGCTCCCGGAGAGCGTTGGTCTGCTGGTGTCCGGCGGGCACACCAACCTGCTGCACGTGCGGTCGCTGGGCGAGCCGATCGTCGAACTCGGCAGCACCGTCGACGACGCCGCGGGGGAGGCGTACGACAAGGTCGCCCGGCTGCTCGGGCTTGGTTATCCCGGCGGGAAGGTGCTCGACGACCTGGCGCGCACGGGTGATCGCGACGCTATCGTGTTCCCGCGTGGCATGACCGGGCCACGCGACGACCCGTACGCGTTCAGTTTCTCGGGGCTGAAGACCGCTGTCGCGAGGTATGTGGAGAGTCACCCCGACGCCCCGCAGGCCGACGTGGCGGCCGGCTTCCAGGAGGCGGTGGCCGACGTGCTGACGCTCAAGGCGGTGCGCGCGGCGAAAGAACTGAACGTGTCGACGCTGCTGATCGCGGGCGGGGTGGCCGCGAACTCGCGACTGCGTGAGCTGGCCCACCAGCGGTGCGGAGCCAACGGGTTGACGCTGCGGATCCCGCGACCGCGGCTGTGCACCGACAACGGTGCGATGATCGCGTCGTTCGCTGCGCATCTGATCGCGGCGGGGGCGTCGCCGTCGCCGCTCGACGCGGCCAGCGACCCAGGGCTACCGGTGGTG
Organism: Mycobacterium sp. ACS1612; assembly: GCF_001667505.1. Classification (GTDB taxonomy): domain Bacteria; phylum Actinomycetota; class Actinomycetes; order Mycobacteriales; family Mycobacteriaceae; genus Mycobacterium. The sequence continues at coordinate 63,404 of NZ_LZHZ01000001.1, read as the reverse complement.
AAAGGACAAGTGGCTTGATCGAGGACAAGCTCGCCATCATCGAATTGCTCTATCGTTACGCCGAGCTGATCGACGCAGGAGACTTCGACGGTGTGGGCCGGTTGCTGGCCCGGGCAACTTTCGCAGGCACCAGGTCGGCATCGACGTCGGGCGCCGAGGACATCGCCAAGCTGTTCGGCGCGACGACCCGTCGCCATCCCAGTCACGGCAACACACCGCGCACCCGGCACCTCGTGCTCAACCCGATTGTCGAGATCAGCGACGAGCGAACAGCCACCGCAAGGTCGACCTTCTGCGTCGTCCAGAACACCGAGACCGTGCCGCTGCAGCCGATCGTGGTCGGCCGCTATTTCGACACCTTCACCTGCGACGATGACGGTTGGTACTTCACCGGGCGCCAGGTCGACGTCGAGATGATCGGCGACATCTCCGCCCACCTGATGTTCGACCCCCGCGACTTTGACCGTTAGTACCGGGGGGACCTTGAGTGCTAGCACTCTCCTGTATAGAGTGCTAGGTGGCACGCGGCCAAACCCTGCTCCGGCACCCGCGACGACGGCGCGAGGGCGCGGACGCATGCCGAACACCTGTAATGCTGGCATCCGGGGGTTGGCTCCGGATCAACAACCCGAACTACTGGAGGGCTCCATCGTGGCGAGCGTGAACATCAAGCCACTCGAGGACAAGATCCTCGTACAGGCCAACGAGGCCGAGACCACGACCGCGTCCGGTCTGGTCATCCCCGACACCGCCAAGGAGAAGCCGCAAGAAGGCACCGTCGTCGCAGTTGGCCCGGGCCGCTGGGATGAGGACGGCGAGAAGCGGATTCCGCTGGACGTCTCCGAGGGCGACGTCGTCATCTACAGCAAGTACGGCGGCACCGAGATCAAGTACAACGGCGAGGAGTACCTGATCCTGTCGGCCCGCGACGTACTGGCTGTCGTCAACAAGTAGGCACTCGTGTCCCGCCCCGGAGATCCCCGTAATCACGGGTGATGTCCGGGGCGGAACGCGTCATACCGAAAGACTCATATGAGCAAGCAGATTGAGTTCAACGAAACTGCGCGCCGCGCAATGGAAGCCGGCGTAGACAAGCTCGCCGACGCGGTCCGCGTGACGCTGGGGCCCCGCGGCAGGCACGTCGTGCTGGCCAAGGCGTTCGGCGGCCCGCAGGTCACCAACGACGGCGTCACGGTCGCCCGGGAGATCGATCTCGAGGATCCGTTCGAGAACCTGGGCGCGCAACTGGTCAAGTCGGTGGCCACCAAGACCAACGATGTCGCGGGCGACGGCACCACTACCGCGACCGTGCTGGCGCAGGCGATCGTGAAGGCCGGCCTTCGGCAGGTCGCCGCGGGTGCCAACCCGATCGCGCTCGGCTCGGGCATCAGCAAGGCCGCCGACGCGGTGTCGGAGGCGCTGCTGGCCGCCGCCACGCCGGTGTCTGACAAGAAGGCCATCGCTCAGGTCGCGACGGTGTCGTCGCGCGATGAGCAGGTCGGCGAGTTGGTCGGCGAGGCGATGACCAAGGTCGGCGCCGACGGCGTCGTCACGGTCGAGGAGTCCTCGACGCTGAACACTGAACTGGAGATCACCGAGGGCGTCGGCTTCGACAAGGGCTTCATCTCGGCGTACTTCGTCACCGACTTCGATTCGCAGGAAGCGGTTCTCGAGGACGCGCTGGTGCTGCTGCACCGCGAGAAGATCAGCTCGCTGCCGGACCTGCTTCCGCTGCTCGAGAAGGTCGCCGAGGCGGGCAAGCCGCTGCTGCTCGTCGCCGAAGACGTTGAGGGCGAAGCGCTTTCGACGCTCGTGGTCAACGCGATCCGCAAGACGCTGAAGGCCGTCGCGGTCAAGGCGCCGTTCTTCGGTGACCGTCGCAAGGCGTTCCTCGATGACCTTGCCGTCGTGACAGGCGGCCAGGTGGTCAACCCGGACGTCGGCCTGTTGCTGCGTGAGGTCGGCCTCGAGGTGCTCGGTAGCGCCAGGCGCGTCGTCGTGGACAAGGACAGCACGGTCATCGTCGACGGCGCAGGCACCAAGGACGCGATCGAGGCGCGCAAGGCGCAACTGCGCTCGGAAATCGAGGCCACCGACTCCGACTGGGATCGCGAGAAGCTCGAAGAGCGGCTGGCCAAGCTCGCTGGTGGCGTCGCCGTCATCAAGGTGGGCGCCGCTACCGAGACCGACCTGAAGAAGCGCAAGGAAGCCGTCGAAGACGCCGTCTCAGCGGCCAAGGCTGCGGTCGAAGAGGGCATCATCACCGGCGGTGGAGCTTCTCTGGTGCAGGCACGCAAGGCGCTGTCCGCGGTGCGGGAATCCGTTTCCGGTGACGAGGCGGTGGGCGTCGACGTGTTCGAGGCAGCGCTGTCGGCTCCGCTGTACTGGATCGCCGCCAACGCCGGGTTGGACGGCTCGGTGGTGGTGAACACGGTCGCCGGCTTGCCGGCAGGGCAGGGGCTCAACGCCGCCACGCTGGAGTACGGCGACCTGGTGTCGGCGGGCATCGTCGACCCGGTGAAGGTCACCCGCTCGGCGGTGCTCAACGCCGCGTCGGTGGCCCGCATGGTGCTGACCACCGAGACGGCGGTTGTCGACAAGCCCGCCGAGGAGGAAGACCACGGCCATGGCCATCACGGCCACGCTCACTAGATAGTTCGACACGAAACACCCCCGGTCCTGTTAAGCCGGGGGTGTTTTGGTAAGCAGACTCGCGCGTACCGATGTGCTGCTTTGGCAATCCGCAGAAGGGTGAGCGCTCGGTCTCTAGTCTCCGGACATGGAACGCATCTGGCAGTGGGCGTGGAACCGGTTTGGAGCGAGACATCGCTGGGCGGGTCTGGCCGTCATATTGCCAGCAGGATTGCCGATCTACCTATTCTGGTCGTTCCTCATCGTCGCTGTTGAAGGCTCCCGTCACTACGTCGAGGCAGCCGTGGTCACCCTCGTCGCCCTGCTGGCGCTGAATTTGTACGCGGCTTTCGCCGACGGCAAGCGCTACCGCCCAGTCGAGCAATGGGCGGCCGGCCACGACGTCGATCGGGCAACAGCGCTGGAGGCCACATACAGCTTCGCTCGGAGCGCGGTTTTTCGGGTGCTGTGGTTAGCCGCGGTCTCCTTCGCCCTGATGTCGGTGATCGTCGGTGCAATCGCCGGAGCGGGCGTTGGGCGACTTGCCCAGTACGGGGTGCTGGGCGCCGTGGTCGGAACTATGACGTATCTCATCAGTGTGCACAGCATGTTGGAGGCGACAGCTCGGCCGGCACGGATCGCGATCGCTGGCGACACAAGCATCGGGGACTCCTTACCCCGCGCTCGCCCGACGATCGCCGCGTGGTCAAACATGACGGTCCTGGGGACTGCGTTCGTCTTCTCCGTCGACAGTGCGATGTTGGTTGCCGCGATCGTTGGGGCCAGCCCGCAGCCATTACTGTTCCTCGGGATCGGCAGTGCGTTGACAGTCGGGTTCGGAATCCCGCTAGCCGTCGGCGTCGGTTTCTCACCGTCGATGCGGCCGATTCGTGATCTCGCGGAGGGAACCGAACGTGTCGCGGTCGGTGATTACGGCAGGCGCGTGCCGGTGGTTCAGGACGACGATCTCGGAGTGCTGGCGGCGTCCTTCAACCGCATGCAGGCGGGATTGGCTGAGCGGCAACGACTTCAGGCGGCATTCGGCACCTACGTCGACCCCGCTCTCGCCGCGCGGCTCCTCGAGCAGGGCGACGACGTGTTCACCGGCGAGCGCCGCGAGGTGACGGTGATGTTCATCGACATCCGCGACTTCACCCCGTTCGCCGAGTCGCACACCGCGGAGGACACCGTAGCCCGGCTCAACTCCTTGTTCGCGATCGTGGTGCCGGCGGTGGTCGACGCCGGAGGGCACGTCAACAAGTTTCTCGGCGACGGCGCGCTGGCCGTCTTCGGCGCTCCAAACGATCTCGCGGATCATGCCGACGCCGCGGTGGGCGCCGCCGTGCTGATTCACCGCCTCGTCGCCGAGCGATTCGGCGGTGAGCTTCGGATCGGCATCGGGATCAACACCGGTAAGGTGATCGCTGGCACTATTGGTGGCGGAAGCAAGTTGGAGTTCACGTTGATCGGTGACACCGTCAACGTCGCGGCCCGCGTCGAGCAACTCACCAAAAACATTGGTGACGCCATCCTTCTGACCGCCCAATCTGTCGAAGCGCTGGCTATTTGGCCAGCAGGGCTAGTTGATCGGGGAGTGCATGCGTTGAAAGGCAAGTCCGCGGCCACCCAGGTCTTCGGACTCGACCCAGCGATGACTCGCTGACGGGCTTACATTCACCACCACGGTCATCACGGCCACGCGCACTAGCAGTTTCTGACGAACCACCCCCGGTCATCAGGCCGGGGGTGTTTTCTTTCGGCATGGATCGCATTTGGCAATGGGCGTGGGATCGGTACGGGCCGAAATACTCCTGGGCGATCTCCGCACTCATTTTCCTCCCCATGCTGCTGTCGTACGTTCTCTTGTCGTCGGTGGTCGTCGCCTTCGAGCGGTCAAGTCACTACGTCGAAGCCATCGTCTTCACCATGGCCGCCGTGGTGGTAGACGCGTATGTGGTGATTCTCCCCGGTAGCCCCCGATTCCGCCTGGTCCAGCGGTGGGCGGCCGGTTACGACGTCGACCGCGCGAAGGCGTTGAAAGACACATACACCTGGACTCGCGCGGCAGGTGTACGGGCGTTGTGGTTCCAACCCGTTTGGACGGCCATGCTGTTGGTGGGTGTCGGAGCGTTCTCGACGGTGAGCGGACCGCGGCTGATCGAATACGGCATCTTAGGCGCTGCCTTGGGAATTGCCATGGCGCTGATGGGTTTACACACTTCGGTGCAGGGAATGTTGCGGCCCGCCAGAGCGGCACTCGCAGGAGACACCGCCATCGGTGACGCGCTTCCGCGCTCTCGTCCGACCTTTGCCGCGTGGTTGAACCTTGCGATTCTGGGCGCCATTTTCACCTTTGCCGTCGGGGGAGCGCTGCTGGCAATAGTGTTGAACCGATCCACGCAATTTCCGGTGCTGGCCATAGCCGCGACCGCGTGTGGGTGGACGGCGTTGGCGTTGCCCATCACTGTCGGCCAACTCATCGCACCGTCGTTGAGACCCCTTCGCGATCTCGCTGAGGGGACTGAACGTGTTGCAGCGGAGGATTATTCGCAGCGTCTGCCGGTGGTTCAGGACGACGACCTCGGTGCGCTGGCAGCGTCGTTCAATCGGATGCAGGCGGGTTTAGCTGAGCGACAACGGCTTCAGACCGCCTTCGGCACGTACGTCGATCCAGCGTTGGCGACGCGGCTGCTCGAGCAGGGTGACGATGTGTTCACCGGTGAGCGCCGTGAGGTGACGGTGGTGTTCGTCGACATCCGCGATTTCACGCCGTTCGCCGAGGCCAACCCGGCCGAGGATGTCGTCGCGCGGCTGAACGCATTGTTCGAAATTGTCGTGCCCGCTGTCGTTGACGCCGGTGGGCATGTCAACAAGTTTCTTGGCGACGGCGCCCTCGCAGTTTTCGGCGCCCCCGCCGATCTCGCCGACCATGCCGGGGCCGCGGTCGGCGCCGCGGTGCTGATACACCGACTCGTCGCCGACCGATTCGGGGGAGAGCTTCGGATCGGGATCGGGATCAACACCGGCGTGGTGATCGCCGGCACCATCGGCGGAGCAGGCCATCTGGAGTTCACGTTGATTGGTGACACCACCAATGTCGCCGCCCGTGTCGAGCAGCTCACCAAGACCACCGCTGACGCCATCCTGCTCACCCGGAACACCCTCGACGCCATGGTTATCCCACCGCACGGACTGACCGACCGAGGCGCCCACGCCCTGAAAGGCAAATCAGCCCCCGTCCACGTCTTCGGTCTTGATCCGGTCACGGCCACGCGCACTAGTCGTTGGCGTTGACCGGAATCCGCTCGAGCCTTTCATACCGGTGAGGTCGAACCCGTCGAAGACAAACGGCATTCCGTCGGCAACCACGACCGAGAGGTGATGCTGTCCTTGTGCAGGTGGGCACCGCCCACGACCAGCAGAGATGGGCGTTTGAATCCAACCGGAATTGGGATCGGTAGCGACGCAAGCGCGTAATACTTCCGGGATGGGTATCGAGAACCGCGTGGCGGTCGGATTGGTCGCCGTCGGGGCCGCGATCGCGTTCGCGTCCCCGGCCGGTGCGGATCCCGTGGACCCCATACCCGGTGAAGGGTTCTTCCGGGTCGGGCCGGATATCGCGCCGGGCCTGTACCACACGGAGGGGACCGCATCGACGTGGCAGATCTTGATAAACGATGTGCCGACAGAGGATTCGATGTGCCTGTGGTTCACCTACAGCACGCCCGATGCGAACAAGGACCATGTCGTCGCGACGAATATGTCGGTTGGGCCGATGTACGTCACCATAAACACCACGGTGCAGGCCTTCGAGTCGCACAACTGTGAACCGTGGACGCGGGTCACCTGATCGGATCGGGTTCCCAAGCACTCAGGTTGAGGGCAGAAGGTCCCTACCGCGCGAGGTTTGACCAGCGGGACCCTCAAGTGATGACGACCCGACGGGTAGCGCTCGCAGCGTTCGGAACACTGGCGGTAGCCGGTGTGCTTGGTCTCGAGTTCGCACGCCGCTCGGCCGTGCCGCAGGCGCAGCTCGCCGACGGGCCGGGCGGCGAAATGATGGGCGTCGACCCGGCCGACATGCGGACGTACATGGAGATGTTCAGCCGCCATGCCGAGATCAACCGCGTTGTCGAGGAGATCCCGGGCGGCGTCCGCACGACCACGGAATCGACATCGCCGGACTTGGTCGCACGACTTCAGGCGCATGTATCGGCCATGTACTCGCGGCTGGGAAACGGAACGGAGGTGATGTGCATGAGCCAGAGCCTGCCGACGCTCTTCCGTGCCGCCGACGAGTACCGCCGCCAGCTCACCCTCATTCCGACCGGGGTCATCGCTGAAGAGACCGCCGAGGATCCTGTCATCATTCGAGCAATCCGCGAACATGCCCGCGAGGTCACCGGATTCGTCCGCGACGGGATGCCGGCCATTATGGGGCCGATGATGGGATCCGGCGGCATGATGGTCCCGCGCTGATTTGAAATCCGCGGATTCGCACCAAGGATCCGCCAAGACGTCCAGTCCACTCTGGGGACCAACACATTCCGGAGAGGGACGATCATGAAGACCAAACTGCTTGCCGCGCTGTCGATCGCGGCCGCGGCGGCGCTGCCCGCTGCGGCCGTCGCGAACGCCTGCGGCGGCGGTGGCGACATCCCTCCGAGCGCCGAATTCGTGACGCCGTCGGGGAACATCGTCTGCGACATCTACGGGAACGGCTCTGGCGCGAGTTGCGAAGTCCGCGAACACGTGTGGGCGGTACCTGCATCCACCCGCGGCCCGGAAGGCCGGGCGTGCGACTTTACCTTCGGAGGTTTGCAGTTCTACGTCAGCGGAGGCAACTCGGGCAGCCTCGGATGCTACGAGGGCGTCAGTGCGTTGCACCGGGATGGTCTGAAGACACTCGACTACGGGCAGACCCAGTCGTTGGGCCGGATTACTTGTGCCAGTGAGCAGTCCGGTGTGACATGCACCGACACAGCCACCGGTCACTTCTTCCAGGTCTCCCGCGAGGACTACGAGTTGGGCTGACGGGCGACAACCTTCCAGCCGCTAATCGGTGGCGACGCGCGGTGGATCGTAGATGACGAGGAAAATCGGATCCTTGTCGCCGGTGTTCGTCAGCCCATGCACCGAATTGGCGGGCACCTTGACGAAAGTGCCCGGCTTGACGTTCCACGTCTGGCCGTCGATGCGCACACATCCGCTACCGATCGTCCGCGGCACCGGCGGTCTGGCGGACGTGTTCCTGCCGATCGCGCGCGCCTTCCTCGACCACATCGTTGCCATCGGTGTGAGCGAAAACACCACCCGGCCTGGGCAATAACCGGAACCATCACCGGCGTTCGCGCGTTTGGTGATCCGAGTCGACGGTGGATTTGGAGGAGTTGCTGTGCAGTTGACCCGTGGCCGCGCGGGCCAGCCGTGGGGGGTGCGTCGACGCGAGATGTTGACGCGTATCGTCCGGGAGACCGACCCGCCGACGGATACGTTTGCCCGGATCACCGATCCGGTGCGCGACGAAGGCGACGCCGCCTACCGCGAGCGCGTCGGCGAGGTGCTCGACGTCGCGGGCAACATAGGCGCCATCTTGATGGCCTCGGGTACGCCTGCGACGGCCACGATGGAGCAGGTGCGGGCCATCGCCGCGGCCTACGGCATCGACCGGTGCGAGGTCGACGTCATCAACACGACCATTCACCTAGCCGCCTACCGCGGACCCACGTCGCCCGCCGCGAGCACATTGCACATCGTGCGGTACCGGTCCATGGATTTCAGTCGGTTGGCCGCCGTCGACCGGTTGATCGCCCGCATCCGCGCCGGCCAGGTGCCGCCGTCGCAAGCCCGCGACGAACTCAACGCCATCATCACCGCGCCCCATCCCTACAAGCGTTGGGTCGCCACCCTGGCATGGGGTGCGCTGGCGTTCGCCACGGCGGGAACCCTCGGTGCGGGTCTGCTGGTGTGCCTGGTCAGCGCGTTGAGTGCGATGACAATCGACCGGGTCAATCGGCGACTCAACCGGCACGGCCTTCCGTTCTTCTTTCAGTACGCAGTCGGTGGTGCGATCGCGACGGCGCCGCCGATCGTCCTGTACGCATTCAGCCCCAAGCTCGGATTGCACTTCGAGCCGACGGTCGCGATTGCTGCCGGACTGGTCGTGCTCCTTGCCGGACTGTCGTTGGTGGGTTCGGTCGGCGACGTCATCAGCGGGGCTCCCGTCACCGCGGCGGGCCGCTTCTTCGAGTTGGTGATGATGACGGCGGCGACGATCGCCGGCGTGGCAGTCGTACTGCACCTCGCCAACCGGTTCGGTGCGCCGTTCGTCGCGATCAGCGCCAACGCCCCACCGGCGCTCGCGGAGTTCCCCGCGCGCGTGGCTTTCGGTGCGGCGAGCGCGGCGGCTTTCGCACTGGCCTGCTACGCGGAACGATCCGCGGCGATGGCCGCGGCATTCGGCGGTGCGGCGGGCACCATCGCGTTCCTTTTGGCCCAGGGCGCGGGTTTGGGCCCGGTCGTCGCTTCATTCATCGCGGCGGTGCCAATCGGCCTGGTGGGCCGTTTGATGGAACGACGCAATCTGGCTCCGCCGCTTGTGGTTTCGATCACCGGCATCGTTCCGCTGTTGCCGGGCTTGGCGTTGTTGCACGGCATCTACGCCATCCTCAACGACCAGCACGCGGTCGGATTCGGTTCGGTATTGGGGGCACTGGCCATCGGTACCGCCCTGGCGGCGGGTGTCACCCTGGGTGAGTGGGGTTCGTGGAAGGTTCGGCGGCCAATCGCTAGGCGTCCCGCAACACGGTAGCGATGTCGATTTCCGACACCAGCGTTTGATGGACGGGGCAGCGTTCGGCGATCTGCAACAACCGTTGCCGCTGCGCATCATCCAGGTCGCCGACGAACGCGACTTCCTTGTCGATGTGGTCGATCCGGCCTTTGGTGGTCTCACAGTGGACACAGTCTTCTGCGTGAATACGGCTGTGCCGCAACGTCACTCGGACGTCCTCCAGCGCCCACCCTTTGCGGTCGGCGTACATCCGTACCGTCATCGAGGTACACGCCCCGAGCGCGGCCAGCAGCAGATCGTAGGGGGTGGGCCCCGCGTCGGCGCCAACCGGCGTCGGTTCGTCGGCGATCAGGTGATGCGCCCCGGCGGTGATGTGCTGGGTGTACGACCTCGGGCCCGTGCCTGAAACGGTCACGACGCCCTCGGCTTCTTGTGTCGTCATGTCATCAGCATCGCTCATGTGGCAACGACCGGGGAGAGCGTGGGCTCTGGCGGGACGACGCGGCACGAAAAAGCCCCAACCCGGATCGCAGGGGGCTGAGGCTGTTTTCGATTTCGCGTTACGAGGCTCGGCGGATGCCCCGCTTGAGCAGAAGCTCACGCTCGGACTCGGACAGGCCGCCCCAGATGCCGTACGGCTCACCCACGGCCAGTGCATGCGCGCGACACTGTGCGACCACTGGGCACTGGCGGCACATCTCTTTGGCGCGCATCTCACGCTGAGCACGTGCTCGGCCACGTTCGCCGTCCGGATGGAAGAACATAGAGGAATCGACGCCCCGGCACAGGCCTGACATCTGCCAATCCCAAATATCAGCATTAGGTCCGGGTAGCTGCTGCGGCTGTGGCATGGAAAAACCCTCTCTACCCACCCTTTTCGCACGCGAACGGGTGCGTGAGTTGTGGAACCGATCCGAGCGCAAGTCGCCGATGACTACTCGTGCACACAAACTAGGGGCGCTCACGAAATTTCGTCAATAGCCCGAACATGTGCTCACCCGCATCGCCGCAGGCCCAGAATTTACATCACGTTCATCATTGCGATGCACTGGCAACGACGGCGGTGGTAGCAAAGCGTCGTCGATGCGATGACGACTTGTGTTTTAGCAGTTCGCTTCTCGCCGTGTCGCAAACAATATCCTTCGTCTGGATGGCCCCGTTGACACGGCATTAACACGGCGACCATCAACTGTTAACGGATGTCGCATTCGCCATACGAGGAATGCGTGCCCCGCGGTACCGGATATCGCGCAATGCATTGATAGCGTCGCGAACCGATGAGCACGCTGGCCGACATCGCGTTCGGCGATCAACCAGGCCGCTGGCCGCTGCCCGCGGCCGCGACGCCTCGCGAACTGTGGCTGCGCGCCGTCGCCGCGGGCGGCCAGGGTCACTACGGCAGCGCGATGGCCGACCTCGACGTCCTGTGTCGACACCAGCGCGACGGCGCGGTGGTGTCCCTGGCGCACAGCACCCGCGCGTCGTTCCTGCGACAACTGGGCTGGCACGACAGGGCCCGCCGCTGGGACGGCCGGGGGCTGACCCTTGCCGGGGCAGACGTCGAAGCGAGCGCCGACGCGCTCATCGGACTGGCCGCCGACGCACTCGGTGTCGGCCGGTTCGCGGCATCGGCCACGGCGCTTCAGCGCGCCGCTGTGTTGCTGGCCGGGCAGTCGCCCCCGAGGCTGCCGGTGCGGCTTGCCTGGGTGTCTGCTGAACTGGCGATGGCCCGGGGCGACGGTCAGGCGGCCCTGCCGCATGCCGAACGGGCCGTGGAATTGGCCAAGGCGCTGGGGTCGGCGCGGCACGCCGTCAAATCCGACGTCGTGAAGGCCGCGGCGCTGTGCAGCGCCGGGGACGTCGACGCAGCTCGGCGGGTTGCCGACGGCGCGCTCGAGGACGCCGGCCGGCTGGGAATCATCCCGCTGCGCTGGGCGTTGGCCTGCCTACTGGCCGACATCGGTAGCGGTCGCCACGACACAGCAGACGTACTGATGATTCGTAACGAATGCGCAGCTACGGTGCGTCGCCGGGGTGGCGACCTGGCCGATCGCTGAGAATGGTCACGCCACTGTGATCGTTATTGTTTAGCTGACGTCCACACTTCGGGGACATGTCCCTCACGTAACGCTGGAGAAGCCACTCACGATGACATTTTCGGGAGAACGTCTCGATGCTGTCGTTGCTGAGGCGGTGGCTGGCAACAGGGACGCGCTCCGGGAGGTGCTGGAGATCATTCGTCCGATCGTGGTTCGGTACTGCCGGGCCCGGGTTGGGACGACGGAGCGAAGCGGTCTTTCAGCTGATGACGTCGCACAGGAGGTGTGCTTGGCCGCCATAACGGCGCTGCCGCGCTACAAGGATCAGGGACGACCGTTCCTGGCCTTCGTGTATGGCATCGCCGCCCACAAGGTAGCTGACGCGCACCGCGCGGCCGCCAGGAATCGTGCCGACCCTACGGATGCGGTGCCGGAACGTTACTCGCTGGACGCCGGTCCCGAGCAAATGGCGTTGGACTCCGAATCGGCAGCGCGGATGAACAAGTTGCTGTCCGTACTGCCTGAGAAGCAGCGCGAAATCCTGATCCTGCGCATCGTCGTCGGGATGAGCGCCGAGGAGACCGCGGAGGCCGTCGGCTCGACGCCGGGCGCCGTCCGCGTCGCGCAGCACCGCGCGCTGGCGCGGCTCAAGAACGAGATCACAGCGACGGAGCACGGCCATGCCTGACTTCGGACGCTGGAACAACGGTGGGGATCCGTCGCTCAACGAGATCAACCGCACGGACCGGTTCATCGACGCGCTGGCCAACCAGCAGCCGGTGTACTCGAGCGATCCGGGTGAGGCCGAACTCGCGCACCTGCTGGCGGGCTGGCGCGACGAGATCCGCACCCCACCGCTGATGCGGCCGGTCACGCCGCGAGACGCGGCCGCCGCACTGACCCGCGCCGTCGAAGCGCGCAAACGCACCCGCACGTCGTTCGCTGTGGTCGGCTCCATCGCCGCGGCCGTTCTGTGCATCGGCGGATTCGGCGCGGTGGTCGCCGGCGCCGGACCGGGCGATGCGCTCTACGGCCTGCACACCGCGCTGTTCGGCGAACAGACCCGCACCGATCAGGTGGCGCTCGCGTCGCAGCAACTCGCGGAGGTGCAGCAGCTGATCGACCAGGGGCAGTGGCAGGCCGCCCAGGACAAGCTGCAGGCGGTCACCACCACCGTCGCGACGGTCGATGACGTCGGGCAGAAGCAGGAACTGGTGTCGCAGTGGCAGCAACTGACGGTCAAGGTCGACGCGAAGGACGCCAACGCGACGCTGCCGCCCGGCGAGCCGCCGCCACCGATGCCCGAGCCGGTCGTCGTCGCACCGGACTCCGGTATGTCGACCTCGACGTCGTCTGAGACCGACAGCGCGACGTCGTCGTCTTCGTCGTCGACGGAGACCAGCACGTCGACGTCGGCGTCGGAGACGACATCGTCGAGCACCACTTCGACGAGTTCCGCGACGCCGACTTCGCCGACGGCCGAGCCGCCCCCGCCGAGCGGCACGCCGACGACGACCCCGCCGCCGACGAATACCAGCACGGCGACCACGACGACGCTTGCGGTCACGACGACCACCACGACCACTCTGCAGGTGCCGCCGGTCGCGGGACCGCCGCCTGCCGCTGGCGGCGGGCCGAGCGTGGTGGGTGATGCGCCCGCCGCGGGCGCCGGTGTCCCGCCCCCCGGCGGCCCGCCCGTTGGCGGTGCGCAAGTCGCGACGCCGCCGACGACCGTGCCGCAGGAGGTGCCGCGTCAGCAGGCGCCGGAGCCCAAGGCACCGGCGCCCGAAGCGCCGGAGCCCCCGGCGAAGCAGAATCCGGTGACCCAGAATCCAGCGCCAGAGCCTGCACCTGCGGTGACCGCGCCGGTCACGACCACGCTGGAGATGCCGCAGCCGAGGAAGCGCAGCGGCGGCGGGGAGTAATTAAGCCCTCAGCGATAACCTTCGGTGTCCGACGTCGCCTCGTTGAGCGATGCGTCGGCGTAGCCGCGGCAGTAATCCCAAGTCACGTAGGCGTCGGGTTCCGGGTCGTAGGCCGGTTCGTGCGGACGCACAGTGCCATCGACCAGCAGCTGCAGCAGGTTGGCGCGCAGCATGTCCCAGTCGTGGTAGTGATCCTGCTGGCATTCGTCGCAGCACACGACGAGGCCGCGAATTCCCTTGTGCGCCAAGAGCGCCTCGTAGACAGCCAGGTCGGCGAGATCCGCCTCGACCGCGGTCCGCTCCTGCGGGTCCAGGGGCTGGCCGGGCTCGAGCGCATCAAGCGCCGCCGAAGGGTCGCACGGGTCATCGGCGAACGGATCGGGCGGCAAACCCGGTGGCAGGTGATCACGCACGAGTCCACACTACGCAGCGGCACTGGCATCGCGCCAGCTGTCGGCAACGTCGTTACGTGCGTGTCCGCAAGGCAGCGTGGGACCGAAGCGGTGTCGTGAATGCCGATAAGATGAGTATCTAGCTCGACGCTGATGGAAGGCCCGCCCATGTCGATTGCTGAAAGCAGCATTCCCATCGCCGTTCCGGTGCCCACCGGTGGCGATGACCCGACCAAAGTGGCCATGCTCGGGCTCACTTTCGACGACGTGCTGCTGCTGCCCGCCGCCTCCGATGTGGTGCCCGCCACAGCCGACACCTCCAGTCAGCTCACCAAGAAGATCAGGCTGCGGGTGCCGCTCGTCAGCTCGGCGATGGACACCGTGACCGAAGCCAGGATGGCGATCGCCATGGCCAGGGCGGGGGGGATGGGGGTGCTGCACCGCAACCTGCCCGTCGCGGAGCAGGCCGGCCAGGTCGAGACGGTCAAGCGGTCCGAGGCAGGTATGGTCACCGACCCGGTCACCTGCTCGCCGGACAACACGCTCGCCGAAGTCGACGCCATGTGCGCGCGGTTCCGCATCTCCGGGCTGCCGGTCGTCGACGCCGACGGTGCGCTCGTCGGCATCATCACGAACCGTGACATGCGCTTCGAAGTCGACATGAGCAAGCCGGTCTCCGAAGTGATGACCAAGGCGCCGTTGATCACCGCGCAGGAGGGCGTCTCGGCTGAGGCGGCGCTAGGCCTGTTGCGCCGCAACAAGATCGAGAAACTGCCCATAGTCGACGGGCACGGCAAGCTGACCGGTTTGATCACCGTCAAGGACTTCGTCAAGACCGAGCAGTTCCCGTACGCCACCAAGGACAGCGACGGCAGGCTGCTGGTCGGAGCCGCGGTCGGTGTCGGCGACGATTCGTGGACGCGGGCGATGACGCTCGTGGACGCCGGCGTCGACGTGGTGATCGTCGACACCGCGCATGCGCACAACCGTCTGGTGCTCGACATGGTGCACCGCCTCAAGACCATGGTCGGTGACCGCGTCGAGGTGATCGGCGGGAACGTCGCCACCCGCGCCGCGGCCGCCGCGCTCGTTGACGCGGGCGCCGACGCGGTGAAAGTGGGCGTGGGTCCGGGCTCCATCTGCACTACCCGGGTCGTCGCCGGCGTGGGCGCACCCCAGATCACCGCCATCCTCGAGGCCGTGGCCGCCTGCTCACCGAAGGGCGTGCCGGTGATCGCCGACGGCGGACTGCAGTACTCGGGCGACATCGCCAAGGCGCTGGCGGCAGGCGCGTCCACCGCGATGCTGGGCTCGCTGCTGGCGGGCACGGCCGAATCGCCTGGCGAGCTGATCTTCGTCAACGGCAAGCAGTTCAAGAGCTATCGCGGGATGGGGTCGCTCGGTGCGATGCAAGGCCGGTCCGGTCCTGGCGGCGGCAAGTCCTATTCGAAGGACCGCTACTTCCAGGACGACGCGTTGAGCGAGGACAAGCTGGTACCCGAGGGCATCGAAGGCCGCGTGCCGTTCCGCGGTCCGCTGTCGACGGTGATCCACCAGTTGACCGGCGGCCTGCGCGCCGCCATGGGCTATACCGGATCAGCCACCATCGAGCAGTTGCAGCAGGCGCAGTTCGTGCAGATCACCGCGGCCGGGTTGAAGGAAAGCCATCCGCATGACATCACGATGACGGTCGAGGCGCCCAACTACTACACCCGCTGACAAGGGGAGCCCCACCGTGCGCGACATGGTTGAAATCGGCATGGGCAGAACCGCCCGCCGTACCTACGAACTCGACGACATCAACATCGTTCCGTCCCGGCGGACGCGGTCCAGTCAAGACGTGTCGACGGCCTGGCAGTTGGACGCATACCGATTCGAGATCCCGGTGGTGTCGCATCCGACCGACGCGTTGGTGTCGGTCGAATTCGCCATCGAACTGGGGCGGCGCGGCGGCCTCGGCGTGCTCAACGGCGAGGGGCTGATCGGTCGGCACGCCGACGTCGAAGAGAAGATCGCCCAGGTGCTCGAGGCCGCCGAGAAGGAGCCAGAATCCTCGGCCGCGATTCGGCTGTTGCAGCAATTGCATTCTGCGCCACTGGATCCCGAATTGCTGGGTGCTGCGGTGGCGCGCATCCGCGAGGCGGGGGTGACGACGGCCGTTCGGGTCAGCCCGCAGAACGCGCAGTCGTTGACGCCGGCGTTGGTGGCTGCGGGCATCGACCTGTTGGTCATCCAAGGCACCATCGTCTCGGCTGAACGCGTCGCGCAGGACGGTGAGCCGCTCAACCTGAAGACCTTCATTTCCGAGCTGGACGTGCCGGTGGTGGCTGGCGGGGTGCTCGACCACCGCACCGCGCTGCACCTGATGCGCACCGGCGCGGCGGGCGTCATCGTCGGCTACGGGTCGACGTCCGGTGTCACGACGACCGACGAGGTGTTGGGCATCAGCGTGCCGATGGCGACGGCCATCGCCGACGCGGCCGCCGCGCGTCGCGAATACCTCGACGAGACCGGCGGCCGCTACGTGCATGTGCTGGCCGACGGGGACATCCACACGTCCGGTGATTTGGCCAAGGCCATCGCGTGCGGTGCGGACGCGGTGGTGCTCGGCACGCCGCTGTCGACGGCCGCCGAAGCGCTCGGCGGCGGCTGGTTCTGGCCTGCCGCGGCGGCCCACCCTTCGCTGCCGCGCGGTGCGCTGCTGCAGGTGGCGATCGGTGAGCGGGCGCCGCTGGAGCAGGTGCTCAACGGCCCGTCCGACGATCCGTTCGGCTCGCTCAACCTGGTCGGCGGGCTGCGCCGGTCGATGGCCAAGGCCGGCTATTGCGATCTCAAGGAGTTTCAGAAGGTCGGCCTGACGGTCGGCAGCTGATCTCCCGTGAGACCGCGCTTTACAAATTAGGCCCCCCTGTCTAGAACTATGCGAGCGCTAAGTCCATACTGGGGGCATGAAACCTGACTATGACGTTCTGATCATTGGTTCGGGGTTCGGGGGGAGTGTCACCGCGCTACGCCTGACGGAAAAGGGCTATCGCGTCGGGGTACTCGAGGCCGGCCGCCGGTTCAACGACGAAGACTTCGCCAAGACCTCGTGGAACCTGCGAAAGTTCCTGTGGGCACCGAAGCTCGGCATGTACGGCATCCAACGGATCCACCTGTTGCGCAACGTCATGATCCTGGCGGGTGCGGGTGTCGGCGGCGGATCGCTGAACTACGCCAACACGTTGTACGTGCCGCCGGAACCGTTCTTCAACGACCCCCAGTGGAAGAACATCACCGACTGGCGCGCGGAGTTGATGCCGCACTACGACCAGGCCCAGCGGATGCTTGGCGTCGTGCAGAACCCGACTTTCACCGACGCCGATCGCGTCATGAAAGAGGTAGCCGACGAGATGGGCGTCGGCGACACGTTCGTGCCGACGCCCGTCGGGGTGTTCTTCGGCCCGGACGGGCAGAAGACGCCAGGCAAGACGGTGCCCGATCCGTTCTTCGGCGGCGCGGGCCCGGCACGCACCGGTTGTATCGAATGCGGCGAGTGCATGACCGGGTGTCGGCACAACGCCAAGAACACGTTGGTGAAGAATTACCTGGGTCTGGCGGAAAGGGCTGGGGCAGAAGTCATTCCGCTGACCACCGTCACTGGATTCGAGCAGTCCTCCGACGGATTGTGGCAGGTTCGCACCGCCAGGACGGGCTTGCTGCCGCGTAAGCGGCGCACGTACACCGCCACGCATGTGGTGCTGGCCGCCGGGACATACGGCACGCAGAAGTTGATGTTCAAGATGCGCGACAAGGGCAAGCTGCCGAGGCTGTCCGACAAGCTGGGCGTGCTGACGCGGACCAACTCGGAGTCGATCGTAGGCGCGGGCCGGTTCAACGTCTCGCCCGACTTGGACCTCACCCACGGCGTCGCCATCACTTCGTCGATCCATCCCACGTCGGACACGCACATCGAACCGGTGCGGTACGGCAAGGGCTCAAATGCCATGGGTCTGTTGCAAACTCTGATGACCGACGGGGACGGACCGGACGGCACCGACGTGCCGCGCTGGAAGCAGTTTCTCCAGCAGGCCGGTGAGGATCCGCGCGGCATGCTGCGGTTGCTCAACCCGCGACGCTGGAGCGAGCGCACGATGATCGCACTGGTGATGCAGCACCTCGACAACTCCATCACCACGTTCACTCGGCGCACGAAGTTCGGTTTCCGCCGACTCGACAGCAGGCAGGGCCACGGCCAGCCCAATCCGTCGTGGATCCCGGCAGGCAACGAAGTGACCCGCCGGATCGCCGAGAAGATCGACGGGGTTGCCGGCGGCACCTGGGGCGAGTTGTTCAACATCCCGCTCACCGCCCACTTCCTCGGCGGGGCCGCGATCGGCGACAGCCCGCAGACCGGCGTCATCGACCCGTATCAGCGGGTGTACGGATACCCGACGCTGTCGGTGCACGACGGGGCCGCTGTGTCGGCGAATCTCGGTGTGAACCCGTCTCTTTCGATCACCGCGCAGGCCGAGCGGGCGGCGTCGCTGTGGCCGAACAAGGGCGAGGCGGACCAGCGTCCGGAACAGGGACAGCCGTACAAGCGACTGGCGCCGATTCCGCCGGAACATCCGGTGGTGCCCGCTGACGCACCCGCGGCGCTGCGACGGTTGCCAATCCAGCCGGTCAGTTCAGCGGGCTGACAGCAAGCTATACGTAAAACCGCACCAGTGATTCTGGTGGCGCTCACCTGCGCACAGGTATGAATCTCGCTGTCTTGTCGTGAGTTTGCGAGGAAAGCGAGATTCCGTTGTCGTTGACCACTGCCCACGTCCGTAAGCGGGCATCCTTTTCCGTCGGTGTCGCCGCCGTCGCGGTCGGCATGCTGTCGGTTGCGTGTAGTTCCCACGGGACGCCCGCGCCCACATCGACGACCTCGACGACGACGACCACGACCTCCTCGACCAGCCACCACGACAAGCACGAGCAGTCCGGTGGCTCGTCGAACAGCGGTGGCGGTGGTGGGGGAGCGGCGCCCGTGCAGACGGAGACGGAGACCGTGGCGCCCAGCATCGTGACTAACACGGAGACGGACGTGCAGACGACGGTGCAAACCTCGGTGGCCACCCAAACCCAAACGGTGACAGCCACTCCGACGTGGCAGCCGCGCGAGCAGGACGGCCGCAACGACAATCGCGACCAGCTCGGATCGCGGCAGCACTGATGTCGCTACCTACGAGGTAATCGACACGACGCCGGTCGGGCGGTCAGCATTTCAGACATGCCGAGAATGCTGACCGCCGACCGCGTTGAGCTCTTCTACACCGATCAGGGGGACGGACCTTGCGTCGTCTTCGCCCACTCCTGGGCGCTGAACTCTGACCAGTGGACCTATGTCGTCGCCGCTCTGCTGGACAAGGGGCACCGCTGCGTCACCTTTGACCGGCGCGGGCACGGCCGATCCGACCGGCATGGCGGCGGTTGGAGCATGGACCTGCTCGCCGACGATCTCGCGCAAGTCATCGAGTATCTCGACCTCAAAGATGTGACGCTGGTGGGACATTCGATGGGCTGCAGCGAAATCGTGCGGTACGTCACGCGTTACGGCGGCGGCCGGGTCTCGGGTGCGGTGTTCCTCGCACCGATCCTGCCGCTGCTGGTGCAGACCGCCGACAACCCCGGCGGCGTCGACAACTCCTACCTCGAGGCGTCGCTGGACCTGCTCGGCCGCGACGTGCCGCACTGGTGTGCGGACAACGCGCCCTCTTATTTCGGGGTGAATCCCCGCGTGTCGGCGGGGATGACCGACTGGACCACCAGGCAGATCAACGACACCCCGGTCAGAACGTTGGTCGACACGCTGAGAATGGGCGCCGAGACCGATTTCCGCACCGAGTTGTCCGCCTTCGACATGCCCACGTTGGTCATCCACGGCGACGCCGACGCCTCCGCGCCGATCAAGATCACCGGCCGCAAGACCGCCGCGTTGCTGCCCGAGGCGGCGCTGCTCGAACTGCCCGGCGCGGGCCATGGCCTGTATGTCACGCATGCGCGGTCAATCGCCGAGGAGATTGCAAAAATCGCCGTGTCGTGAGTTTGCAGTCCGGGCCGGCGGGGTACCTCAGCGACGCCAGTCAGGGGCGGAGGTGATGCCATGCGGACCATGTACTACGAGGAGCTGTCCGCACTGTGTAGCCGCGTCGCCGACATGTGCGGGCTGGCTGCCGACGCGATGGAGCGCGCGACGCAGGCGTTGCTCGGCGCTGACCTGTCGGTCGCCGAGCAGGTGATGGCCGACCATGAACACATCGTCGCGCTCAGCAGGCAGACCGAGGCGTCCGCGCTCAAACTGCTCGCGTTGCAGCAACCGGTCGCCGGCGACTTGAGAAGCATCCTGACCGCCATCCACGTCGGCGCGGACACCGAGCGGATGGGTGCGCTGGCGGTGCACGTCGCGGGCATCTCCCGGCTGCGTCATCCGGAATGCGCGCTACCCGACGAGGTGCGGGGGAGTTTCGCCGAGATGGGCTCGCGGGCAGTCAATTTGGCGCGCACAGCCAAAGAGGTGCTGCAGTCGCGGGATCCAGCCGTTGCCGCCAGCCTGCGTGCGGACGACGATGCGGTGGACGCCGCGCACCGGCACCTGTTCACCCTGTTGATCGATCGCAACTGGCAGGACGGGGTCTGCTCCGCTGTCGACGTCGCGCTGCTCGGCAGGTACTACGAACGGTTCGCCGACCACGCGGTGGAGATCGGTAAGCGGGTGGTCTTCGAGGCGACCGGCGGCCTGCCGGACCACAAGAAGATGGCCTAGTGCCGCCTCAGCGACTCCCAGTCGTGTTTGTCCTCCAGATGGGCGATCGCTTTGGCGGTGCGCTCGCGTAGCAGCAGCGTCATGCCGATGCCGACGAGCACCGCGATCACCAGGGCGATCCAGGAGAACCGCGACAGCCACTTCTCGGCGGCCAGGCCCAGGTAGTACACCACCGCGGTGGTGCCTCCGGCCCAGCACAGCGCGCCGGTGGCGTTGGCGGCCAAGAACCGCGGATAGCGCATCTTCAAGGCGCCCGCCAGCGGGCCTGCCAGGATGCGCAACAGGGCGATGAACCGCCCGAAGAACACCGCCCACACACCCCACCGGTGGAACAGCTGTTTGGCGAGGGCGACGTGGCCGGGGCCGAAATGGTTGGGGAAGCGGTTGCCCAGCCGTTCGAACAGCGACATGCCGTAGCGGTGGCCGATCGAGTAGCCGATGGTGTCCCCGACGACCGCGCCGATCGTGGCCGCCGCGCCCACCGCGACCGGGCTGATGTCCAGCGTGTGGCGCGACGCCAGCAGCGCGGCGCTGACGAGCACGATCTCTCCCGGCAGCGGGATGCCGAGGCTCTCGATGCCTATGACGGCGCCGACGAGCAGATAGATGGCAATCGGCGGGACCGTCTGCAGAATCGCGTCCACGTTCACGCCGCTAAGAATGCCATCTCGGGTCGGTGCTAGAAGTCCCGTTCGTCAGGCTTGTCGACACTGCGCGGGGTCAGGTCGAGACTGCGCACATGCGAGGCGATTTGGTCCAGGCTGGCCACCCACACGTCGTCGTGGGAACACACGTAGGAGATCAAGCCCTCCAGCGCCTTGGCCCGCGACGGGCGGCCGGACAGGAACGGATGATTCGTCAGCACGAAGCACGCGCCGGCCTCCCGTACCGCGTCGAACTCCAGCTTCCACATCTCGACGGCCTTGACCGGACTCTCGATCAAACCCGATCCGGAGAAGTCCGGCACATAGCAATACTGTTCCCAGTCGTCCAACGCCCACTGAATCGGGATCTCGACCAACGGGCCACCGCCGTCGACGGCGAGCTCATACGGGTGGTCGGTGTCCATCAAGCTGCTGTCGTAGGTAAATCCCCTGTCCCGCAGCAACTTCGGTGAGTGCCAGTTCAGCTCCCACATCGGGGCGCGGTAACCGGTGGGCCGCACACCTGCGACGGTGTCGAGCGCCTCGAGGCCGCGGTCCAGAATCGCCGCCTCTTGCTCCTCCGTCATCCCGAACATCGCTTCGTGCAGATAACCGTGGTGGGCGACCTCATGGCCGGCCCCGACGATCGACTTGATCACCTCCGGGTAGCGCACAGCGGTGTAGCCCGGCACGAAAAAGGTTGACGTGACGCTGTTTCTGGCGAGGATGTCGAGCAGCCGCGGCACACCGGTGAGCGGCCCGTACGCCTGGTGACTGATCGCCGACATCCGGCTGGCATGTGTGGTGGACACACCGAGCATGGCCGATTCAGCGTCGACGTCGAAGCTGAACGACACCGCACAGCGCGCACCGTTGGGCCACGCGATCGGCGCCGCCGGAACGCTCATCGGCTGGATTTCTGCGCCAGCAGCGACACGAACTCGTAAGCCAGGTACGCCGCGGCGATGCCGGTGATCTCGGCGTGGTCATAGGCGGGCGCGACCTCGACGATCTCCGCACCGACCAGGTTGAGCCCCTCGAAACCACGTACCAGGCCCAGCAATTCACGACTGGACAGCCCGCCGATCTCGGGGGTGCCGGTGGCAGGTGCGTGCGCCGGGTCGAGCACGTCGATGTCGATCGACACGTACAGGGGATGGTCACCGATGGTCTCCCGCAACTGCTCGACCACGTCGTCGACGGTGCGTTTCTGGAACGCCGAGCAGTGCACGATGGTGAACCCCAGTTCCGCGTCGTCGTCGAGGTCGTCGGGGGTGTACAACGCCCCCCGGATACCGACGTGCGCGCTGTGGCCCGCGACGAACAGGCCTTCCTCCGCGGCGCGCCGGAACGGCGTGCCGTGCGTCAGCGGCGCGTCGAAATACGTGTCCCAGGTGTCGAGGTGGGCGTCGAAGTGCACCAACGCCACCGGCCCGTAGCGGCGGTGGTGGGCGCGCAGCAGCGGGTAAGCGATGGTGTGGTCGCCGCCCAGGCTGACGATCCTGGCACCGCTGTCGATGAGCGCCGACGCATGTTCTTCGATCTGGCGCACCGCGGTCGCAATGTCGTACGGAGTGCAGGCGATATCGCCGGCGTCGACCACTTGCTGGCTGGCGAACGGGGACACGTCCAACGCCGGGTTGTACGGCCGCAACACCCGGGAACACTGCCGGATATGGGACGGCCCGAAGCGTGCGCCGGGCCGGTAGCTGACCCCGGTGTCGAACGGGATCCCCACGACGGCAACGTCATAGCTCTCGACGTCCTCGATTCGAGGCAGCCGCCCGAAGGTTGTCAGGCCCGCGTACCGGGGTACCACACGGCCGTCGACCGGCCCGATCGGTTCACTCATACTCGACTCCTCGTCGTCCCGCCGTTCACCTGAATCGTCTGGCCCACAAACGCGCCAAGGTCTTTGCGCGCCAGCAGCGCTACTGCAGAGGCGATTTCCTCAGGCCTTCCGATCCTTCCGATCGGTATGCCGCGGCTGTATTCCTCGTGCATCTCGGCCAAACTCACTTTCGCGTTGTCGGCGTCAACCTGTAGTTGCGGGGTGTCGATCACCCCCGGCGCGACAGCGTTGACGGTGATGCTCGCGGGAGCCAGTTCTCGCCCAAGGGTTTTCGTCAACGCGATCAGTCCCGCCTTCGAGGCAGAATAGGCGCTGGCTTCCGGCCACCCGGTGACACCCCATTCGGAAGTGATGATCACGATGTTGCCGCCGCCAATCCGGCGCATGCCGGCCAGCACCGCCTGAATCAGGTAGACCGTGCCGGCGAGGTTCGTGTCGATGACCTTCCACCAGTCCTCGTCGTCGTGCTCGACGAACGGCGCCATGGCCATGTAGGCGGCATTGCACACCAGTATGTCGATCGGTCCGTGAGTGGTTTCGGCGGCATCGACGAGGCGCTTGACCGCGTCGGGGTCGGAAATGTCGCCGACTGCTGGGAAACCTCTGGTTTCGGCAAGTACGGCGCTCATCCGCTCATCGTGTGTGAGGCCGTTGACCCCGACGGTGGCGCCGTCGCGCGACAGTCTGCGCGCGATCGCCGCGCCGATCCCCTGGGTGGCGCCGGTGACCAGCGCGATGCGTCCTTGCTGTGGGCCCGCCATCGTCAGATCACCGCCCCGCCGTTGGGCGAGAGGACTTCGCCGACGAAGAAGTCGGCGTCGTCAGTCAGCAAGAATCGCACGACTTCGGCGATCTCGTCGGGTCTTGTCAGTCGCCGGTTGGGAATCGTGGCCAGGTAATCCGGTGCGCGCCAAGGCGAGTCGGCGCCCAACAGCGGGGTGTCGGTGGGGCCCGGTGCGACTGCGTTGACCCGGACACCGCGACCCGCGACCTCGGCCGCGAGGCTACGCACCAATCCGATGATCGCACCCTTGGCCGCCGCGTAGTGCGCGTCACCGTCGCCGCCGCCGATCGCCAACTCCGACGCGATCGCGACGATCGAGCCGCGGCCGCGGCCGAGCATCGATGGCAGCACGCTGCGGGTGACGTTGCGCAGCCCGCCGAGGTGCACACGCAGCATGCGGCGCAACTGCTGGCCGGTGATGTCCGCGATCGGGATCATCTCGTAGTGGCCTGCCGCGGACACGACGGCGTCGACCGGACCGATCTCGTCGACAACGCGCGCCACTGCGGCCGCGTCGGATATGTCGACGACATACGTTGCGGCCGAATCGATGTCGAGACCGGCAACGGTGTAGCCGTCCTTCGTCAGCGCTGCGGTGACGGCGGCCCCTATGCCGGAAGCCGCCCCGGTGACGATGGCGGTGCGAGTCACGAAGCGTCGGCGCCCAGTCGATGGGCGATCGGATCCTCCATGCGCTTGCGCACCGTCAGGAAGATGCCCAGTCCGATCACCGCGAGCGCCGCTGTCGTCAGCACGCTGGCCCAGTTGATGTACCACGGCTGGTCCGGTTGGGTACGCGGCCAGGCGACGTTGACGGTCTCGAAGATGATCCACAACGCGGCCAGATACGTCACCGGCGCGCCCCACCGGCCGAGGTTGAACGGACCCGGCCGCCACTTGCCGGTCAGTCGCGCGATCGCGGCACCGATCACCGGAACGCCGAACGCGATGTAGAAGCCGATGATGTTGAAGTTCACCAACACGTTGTAGAACTCCGTACCCGCGATCAGAACGAACACCACGGCGACGATTCCGGTCAGTGCGATGGCGTAGACGGGCAACCGTTCGGGGCCCGCCAGCCCGCCGAGAATCTTCGAACCAGGAAGGCCGCGATCGCGCGCGGCGCCCCAGATGCAGCGCGACACCGCGGCCTGCACCGCGAGAAAGCTTGACACGAAGCCGATCACGAACATCGCGAGCAGTGGTTTGGTGATGCCTGCGCCGAGATGCGCAGTCAGGGTGTCGGCCACCACGTCACCGGACTGCGCCTGCACGACCGACGTGAGATTGGGGATGGACAGGATCAGCGCCGCGCTGGAGAACATCACCACCAGACCTACCAACAGCAGCCCCAAGATGATCGCCTTCGGCACATTACGTTCCGGTTGATCGACCTCCTCGGCGATCGAGCCTGCAGCCTCGAACCCGAGAAAGGACCAGCCGACGTAGGCGATCGCGAGCAGCATCGGTCCCGACGTCCAGGCGTCGGCACCGGGAATGCCTGCGCTGGAGAACAGCACGGAGAACGGGTTTTCCCGATAGAACAGCAGCAGGATCGTGCCGAGGCCCAGCGAGCCGACGATCTCGCACGTAATGCTGATCGCGACAACGACTTTCAGACCCTTGCGGCCTATCATGTTGATCAACGTGCCGACCGCGATGATGCAGATGGCGACGACGGCGATCTGCAGCCGGCCGGGCTGCACGACCCCGAAGATCTGCAACAGGAACCCGCTGGCGGCATACGACAGCGTGCCGAGCGCCAACGTCAATCCCCACATGTACGCCCATGCGGCGGCCCAGCCCCAACTGGTGCCGCGGACGTGGCGGGACCACTGGTAGACGCTGCCCGCATACGGCCATCGGGAGGCCAGCTCGCCGAACACCGCCGCAACCAGCAATTGACCGATCAGCACTACCGGGAAGGCCCAGAAGAACTTCGGCCCTGCGGCGAACAACCCGAGCGTGAAGATCGCGTAGACCGCGGCGATCGGTGACACGTCGGCGAAGGCAAGCGACAGGGCCGATCGGAAGCTGAAGCCGCGCAGCAGCTGCGGCGGACTGTCGTTCGAAGCCGGTTGGGTGTCCAGCGGCTGGGCCATGGCGCCTCCCGTGGTCAGTGGTATCGAGGCATCACTGTGAGCTTGTCGCCGCCCGAACAGAAGTAGTCTTTCGTATAGACCAAGTGCCGACAATTAGATGATGGTCTAACGTTGAGCGGTGAAGCGCGGACGTTCTGGTCCCATCAGCCGTCACGCATACGACCTGAACAGGCGGTTTCGGTGGCGAACCGTGTCGCAACAGCCACGTAACCGCACATTGCGGCGGCGTGAACTTCCCGGAAGGCGGTGAGACCGATGGTCTATCGCGTTGCGGATCTGGTCGACACCCCGCATCTGCGCGTCCGGGTGCGCGCCGGGGCCGATGGTCTGGACCGACCGGTCGCATGGGCGCAGACCTCCGACCTCGAGGAGCCCTGGTCATACCTTGCCGGCGGCGAGTTGCTGATGAAGAACGGACAGACGCTGCCCGAGTCGGCCCGCGGCCAGACCGCGTTGATCAGAGGCCTGGCGGAGAAGGGGATGTGCGGCCTGGTGATCGGGTTGGATGCGGCCACGCCCGAACTCACCCCGGCGGCGATCGCGCTGGCCGACCAGTTGCGCTTCCCCGTGATGGTGGTGCCGTACTCGATCGGCTTCGGCGCCATCGGGCGCGCGGTGGCCGACGCTGACGCCGACAGCGGACGGGTCGTCACCACCGAACGCGTCTACAACGTCATCCGGCAGTCGGTGACCCAGACCACGCGGTCAAACGTGTTCAGCCAGTTGGGTCGTGACCTGTCCTGCCGACTGGCGGTGCTCGACGCGGCCACCGGAGAGGTGGCCCTCGACGGCTCCAAACCGGTACCCGCGGAGTTGCGTCGCGCCGTCATCGACGAGATCGCAGAACGGCGAGGCGCGGTGCCCGGCGTTCTGCACGTCGCCGCCGAAGGCATCCGGGCGCTCGTGGTGGAAGTACCCGACGAGGAGCCGACCGTGCTCGTCACCTACGACTTCCACGGTCCCGCAATCGATCTCGTTCACCTGCAGCACCTCGCATCGGCGGTGGCGGTGCTGCTCGCGCAACAGAACGTGCGACTCGAGCACGAACGACGCATCGGCGCCGAGGTGATGGCGCAACTGTGCGACGGGCGGATGGCCGCGCGGGAGGCCGACCGGGAACTGGCGGAGCGCGGGCTCAGGGCGTCGGAGTGCTCGATCGTGGCCGCGGGCGGTGTGTTGCCCGCCGGTGAGCGGCAGCTGCACCTCAACCTCGGTCGACGATCAGTGCCGCATCTGCTGCTGCGGCGCGGCGACCTGCTGTATGCGCTCATGCCCGTCACCGATCAGTCGTTGGCCGCGCTGCGCCAGCGACTCGGCGCTTCGGCCACGGTGGGGATCAGCGAGCCACTGGCCAGACCGGGCCGCGCCCCGACAGCGGTGCGGGAGGCGACATGGGCCGCGCGCGTCGCCGAGACCGCGCCCGACCGTATTGCGCGGTTCGCCGACGCCACGATGTTCTCCGTGCTGCGAGACACCGATGAGGCGCAAGTGGTCGTCGACCGGGTGCTCGGCCCGCTGATCGGTTATGACGCGCGGCACTCTGCCGAGATGGTCAAGACGTTGGACACATTTTTGCGGTGCGACAGATCGTGGGTGCAGACGGCCGCGGCGCTGAACGTCCATCGGCAGACCGTGGTGTACCGCGTCCAGCGGATCGAGCAGATCACCGGCCGCTCGATCTCCGAGACGGCGGCCATCGCGGAGTTCTGGCTGGCGTTGCGGGCGCGCGACCTACTGGCGTCGCCACGTCCGTAGTGCCTGCCGTCGCCAACTAGACTGACCCAGTGGAATCAGCATCGCCCCGCCCCGTCCTGGTGGTCGACTTCGGCGCCCAGTACGCCCAGCTGATCGCCCGCCGCGTGCGTGAGGCACGGGTGTACTCGGAGGTCATCCCGCACACCGCCAGCGTCGAGGACATCAAGGACAAGGACCCGCAGGCCATCGTGCTGTCCGGCGGGCCCGCCAGCGTGTACACCGATGGTGCGCCGCAACTCAACCCGGCCGTGTTCGACCTCGGTGTTCCGGTGTTCGGCATCTGCTACGGCTTCCAGGCCATGGCGCAGGCGCTCGGCGGCACGGTGGCCAAGACCGGTACCAGTGAATACGGCCGCACCGAGCTGAATGTGTCTGGGGGACAACTGCATTCGGATCTACCCGCGAGGCAGCCGGTGTGGATGAGCCACGGCGACGCCGTGACCGCCGCGCCTGACGGGTTCGACGTGGTGGCCACCAGCGCGGGCGCCCCGGTGGCGGCGTTCGAGAACAGGGCCCGTCGACTGGCCGGTGTGCAGTATCACCCCGAGGTGATGCACACCCCGCACGGCCAGCAGATCCTGAGCCGGTTCCTGCACGAGTTCGCGGGCATCGACGCATCCTGGACGCCGGCGAACATCGCCGACTCGCTGGTCGAGCAGGTCCGCAACCAGATCGGCAACGGCCACGCGATCTGCGGGCTGTCCGGCGGGGTGGACTCCGCGGTGGCCGCTGCGCTGGTGCAGCGGGCCATCGGCGACCGGCTGACCTGTGTGTTCGTCGACCACGGATTGCTGCGCGCCGGTGAGCGCGCCCAGGTGCAGCGCGACTTCGTCGCCGCCACCGGGGCCAACCTGGTCACCGTCGACGTGGCCGATAAGTTCCTCGAAGCGCTGTCCGGGGTGACCAACCCGGAAGGCAAACGCAAGATCATCGGCCGCCAGTTCATCCGGGCGTTCGAAGGCGCGGTGCGCGACATCGTCGGCCACAGCGGCGGCGAGGTCGAGTTCCTGGTGCAGGGCACGCTGTATCCAGATGTGGTCGAGTCCGGCGGCGGCACAGGCGCGGCCAACATCAAGAGCCATCACAATGTCGGCGGTCTGCCGGACGACCTGAAGTTCAAGCTCGTCGAGCCGCTGCGACTGCTGTTCAAGGATGAGGTCCGTGCGGTGGGCCGCGAGCTCGGCCTGCCGGAGGAAATCGTTGCGCGCCAACCATTTCCGGGACCTGGACTGGGTATTCGGATCGTCGGCGAGGTCACGGCCGACCGACTCGATACGCTGCGCCGCGCCGACGCGATCGCCCGCGAGGAGTTGACGTCGGCGGGGCTGGACCACCAGATCTGGCAGTGCCCCGTCGTGCTGCTGGCCGACATCCGGTCGGTCGGGGTCCAGGGCGACGGCCGCACCTACGGGCATCCGATCGTGTTGCGGCCGGTGTCCAGTGAGGACGCGATGACCGCCGACTGGACGCGGGTGCCCTACGAAGTGCTCGAACGCATCTCAACCCGCATCACGAACGAGGTGCCCGAGGTGAACCGGGTGGTGCTGGACATCACCAGCAAGCCGCCCGGCACCATCGAGTGGGAGTGATTTCTATATCTGCTCGCCGGGGGAGTTCTCCACGTAGTCGGCGAGGAGCCGGCTGACCAGTTCCTCGATCGTCGACTCGATCGACGACGCCAGCGTCGCGGTCACCGCCGCCACCGCCTGCGTCCGGAACCGCACCAGCATCGTGATCAACTCGGCGACCTCGGTGTCGTCGGGCAACCCGACACCGGGTTTGATCCTGTCTTGGACATGCTCGGCGCCCGCCTGCACCAAGATGGCGCTGATCTGGTCGACCAGTGGCAGCACCTGCTCGTGGATGTCGATCAGCTTGTCGATGGACACCCCGTACTCGCGGATGTCGTTGAAGGCCTCGATCAGCTTGGGCCGCAACACGATTGCCTCGTCGTCCTCGATGCGGACCAGCCCCGAGCCGACCAGCCGGTCGAACGCGGCGTCGTCGTTGATCAGTCGCCGCGCCTGGGACACCGGCATCGTCTGCGGCTTCTCCGCCGCCCAGGTGCCTGCGATCGCCGACTCGAGCCCGAGCACCGAACCCAGATCCTTGCCCTGCTCCCACGCGCTGAGCATCTCGTGGACGTGGGCGATGTTGTAGCCGCGGTCGAGCAGCGACGTGATCAGCCGCAGCCGGGTCAGGTGCGTGTCGTTGAACAACGCGATCCGGCCAACGCGCAGCGGCGGGTGCAGCAGCCCCCGGTCACGGTAGACGCGGATGTTGCGGGTCGTGGTGCCCGCGAGCCGGGCCAGATCGTCGATGCGGTATTCACCCGACGCCGCCACCCCGTGCGGATGCACCGCGGCGTCGAACAACTGCGACACGGCGGTTTCGATGACGTCGCGTGAACCACGCTGAACGCGCCGGCGCAGGCCCTTCAACACCGTCGAGATCGCACCAGGTTGCTGGCGCGGACCGGCGGTCATGCCACCGCGGCGTAATCGGTGTACCGGAAGTCCCGCATCTGACGAAGATACTGCGTCGCAAACCCCGGGTACATCGCCGCGTTGAAACCGTCGGCCGTCAGGTACCAGCTGCTGCAGCCCGACATCCACGTCGTCTTGGTCAGCCGTCGCTGAATCCGTTCGTTGTAGCGCCGCTGCACGTCGGCGCGCACATCGAGGTAGCGCAGGTTCTCGCCGAGGATCGTGGTGATGCCGCGCACGGCGTAATCGATCTGCCCCTCGACGTACACCAGCAGCGAGTTGTGCCCTGGTCCGGAATTGGGTCCGGTCATGAAGAACAGGTTGGGGTAGCCGTTGGCGTTGATGCTCTTGTAGGCCTGCGCCCCGGCGGCCCACTCCTCGCGAAGCGAGCGTCCGCCGATGCCGAGTACCGGGTACGGCGGGCCGGTCAGGTGCACGTCATAGCCCGTGGCGAAGACGATGCAATCGAGGTGATGCTCGATCCCGTCGCTGGTGCGGATGCCGACCGGACTGATGGTGGCGATCGGCCAGTCGATGAGCTTGCAGTTGTCCCGTTGCAGCGCTGGGTAATAGTCGCTGGACACGAGCATCCGTTTGCACCCTGGCGTGAAATCCGGTGTCAGCTGGCGGCGCAACCACGGGTCCTTGACCTGACGGTGCAGGTGCGCCTTGCCCAGCCGGGCCACCAGGCCGCTCAGCGGGGTGTCCCACACCAGTGCGGTCGCCGAGATCTCGTGCCCCCAGAACAACGCCTGCCGGGCAAGTTCTTGTGCCGCAGGTACTTTCGCGAACAATGCCTGCGCGGCAGTGGGCATGGCGGTGTCGAGGCGGGGCAGCACCCAGCCGGGTGTGCGCTGGAAGACCTTGACGAAGTCGGCCTTCTTGACGAGTTCGGGGATGATCTGCACCCCGCTCGCGCCGGTGCCGATGACGGCGACCCGCTTTCCGGCGAAGTCGTAGTCGTGATCCCAGCGGGCGCTGTGGATCTTGTGGCCGGTGTAGGTGTCCAGACCGCGGATGGCCGGCCAGTCGTGGTCGGCCAGCGGGCCGGAGGCCAGCACGACGGTGCGAGCATAAAAAGTAGTGGAGCGTTTTCCTTTCGTCTTCACCGTCCACACGCCGTCGGCTTCGTCGAACTCCAAGCCGGTGACCTCGACACCGAACCGGATGCGACGGCGCAGGTCGTGCGCGTCGACCAGGTCCTCGATGTGCTGGCAGATCTCGTCGGCGGGGGAGTACGCGCGTGACCACGCCGGGTTCTTAACGAACGAGAACGAATACAGCAGCGACGGAATATCGCATGCCGCACCGGGATAGGTGTTGTCACGCCAGGTGCCGCCGACGCGGTCGCTGCGGTCGACGATGACCACGTCGTTGACACCCGCCTTGGTCAGCTTGATCGCCGCGCCGATGCCGGTGAATCCGGCGCCGACGATCAGCGTGTCGTGTGGTGCGGCCATGTCAGGCCGCCGGCTCGGGGGTGACTTCCTTGACCCAGGTCGGTACCGACGGCAACAGCGGCCGCGGATACCGATCCGACAGCCACACCATCGAATTGGCCAGCAGGTGATAGGGATGGCGCGGGTTGGTGACCACCCCGGCGTAGCGCCGCAGGAACCGGTACGTCGGCACTCGACTGGTGTATTCGCCGCGGTCGCCGAGCTCCTTGAACCGCTTGACGGCGCGGTAGAGCCGTTCGGGCTCCATGCCCATGGCGGTGATCTCGTTGCGGATCCTGTTGATCAGCGGGGCGCCCGTGATGGCGCCGACAATCAGGCCGGGGGTGGCGTGGTGGCCGACGAAGTCGATCAGCAGTCGTCGGATCTTGGCATGCCCGATCATGTCGAGAACTTCGAAATCGACGACGAGATGCCGTGACTCGTCGTTGTTGATCTTCTCGAAGACCTGGTGGCAGACCGGGTCGTGGACCTCGTCGAGGAGGAACTTCAACAGCGCACCGTCGAGCGCGACTTCGAGCATCGGGATCACGGTCCCGAGCAGCGACAGCGGCATGTCGTCGGCCCACCGATCCAGCCAGTCGATGGCGAGCCGGATGTTGACGTTCGGTTCGGGGACCTCGCCGTCGGACAGCATGCCCCAGCGCTTCATCAGCGCCAGTTCGGCGTTGGCGTGCCGCTGCTCCTCGGCGTGGAAGTAGCGGTAGATCTCGGCGATCGTCGGCGTCGGCGCCTTTTTGGCCAGTGCGGCGAAGCCGCGGGCGCCGATGTTCTCGATCCAGCACAGATCGGCCATGAACGCCTTCAGCTCCGGTCGTTGCTCGTCGGTGATCAGTTCCGCGCCGGGCGCGTCCCAGTCGATGTCGGCCAGGGCCCACTGGCGATCCTTGATCTTGTCGAGCATCGCGTCCATGTCGATCTTTGTTTTGGGGGCCATTGCCGTCTCCTACGTCGTCACACGATTGGCCAGACCGGCGGCGCGGGTGTACACCGTCGGGGTGAAACGCTTGATGCCCCAACCGATCCGGGCATCGGGCTGTGGCATGCAGTACAGGCCGCCACGGTCATGGGTGTCCAGGCACATCTGCGCCACCCGCTCGGGTGAGAACCCGGTCCAGCGCATCAGCCGATCGGCGAGCTGACTGGATTGTGCTGTGATGCGGCCTGATCCGACGATGTTGGTCTTGACGAATGTCGGGCACAGCACCGTAACGTGCACTCCGGTGCCGCTCAACTCGGCGGCCAGGGTCTCGGACAGCGACAGCACGCCGGCCTTGCTGACGTTGTAGGCGGCCATCCCGGGTGCGGCGCCGAACGCCGCGGCCGATGCGACGTTGATGATGCCGCCATATCCCGTCGCACGCAGAATCGGTGCGAATACGTGGCAGCCGTGGATCGGTCCCCACAGATTGATGCTCAGCACCCAATTCCAGTCGTCCAGATGCGCATCACCGATCGCCTTGCCGCCCGCCCCGACTCCTGCGTTGTTGATGACGAGGGTCGGTGGGCCGTCGAACCAAGCCTGCGCCTTGGTCGCAAGCCCGTGCAGGTCCCCGATCTCAGTCACGTCGCAACGGACGGCCGTAGCCTGTCCACCCTCGGCGATGATCGCGTCAGCGGTTGCGCGGGCGGCGTTCTCGTCGACATCGCTGCAGACGATCCGGCCGCCACGGCGAGCCAGTTCCGTCGCGAACGCCGCGCCGATGCCGCTGCCCGCACCGGTGATGACGGCCGCGGCATCGCGACTGCGCTTCTTCGACGCTCCCAACAGTCCCATGCCGATCACCCCGCGGCCTGGTCAAAGGCGCGCCGGCGCAGCGCATGGGCGATGAAGCCCGCGATGTGCCGCATCGCGGGGGTGGCCTCGGGACTGATGCGCGGCAGGGCTTGGAAGACGTGCACCTGGTCGGGCCAGATCTGCAACTCGCATTGCCCGCCCGCAGCCTGGATGTGGTCGGCAAGCGCGATCGCATCTGCGGCCAGCATCTCTGCGCCACCGGCCTGGATGAGCGTCGGTGGCAGGGTGCGACCGGTTGCGACGTCGAGCTTCAGCCGCGGATGGGCGGAATCGATGTCAGCGCAATATAACTCGAGCAGGCGGACAGCGTCGCGGGAGCGGATGGCCGGATCGCGACGAAGCCGCTCGCGGGCGCGGGCGAGCGTGAACGTCAGATCCAGTACAGGGGAGAGCAGCACCGCGCCCGCCGGATGCGCCACGTCGGACTGCAGCAGCAGATCGACGGTGAGGTGCCCGCCCGCGGAGTCGCCTGCGATCACGGTGCGTTCGGGTGGCAGCCCATGGTCACCGACGAGCCAATCCCAACCTGACCGGACATCGTCTGCGGCAGTGGGGAATCGGTGCTTGGGTGCCAAGCGGTAGTCGATGCTGAACACCGGGAGACCGGTCAGCCGGGAGAGCCACGAGGTCAGCCGGCGATGGGTGCGCGGCGAGCACAACACATAGCCGCTGCCGTGCACGAAGTAGATTGCGGCGTCGGTCCGATCGCGTTGCACCCCGACGCCGTGCACCCATTCACCGACGACGCGGCGGCCGTCGGAGGTCCTGGTGTCGACCGGGGTGACATGGGTGCCTGCGAGCGACGGACCACAGGTGTCCATGACGCCGGCGATGATCTGGCGGGACAGCCACACCCCCCATGCCGGTTGGGAGGGAATCACGGCGGCGATCTGCCGAAGGGACAGGCTGGCCAGTGCTGCGGCGCCACGGGAACGGAGTGATCCGCGCTCGTCATTGAGCATCGCTGGAGTACAACACCAACTGATGACATTTGTCAATGTCACTATTGATCAATGGGAGGCCTTTGACGCCGTCCCGGCCGCTTGACGGTGTCGGTGGGTGGGTGTTTACTCGAGCTATCGAACATATATTCGAAAAGAGCATGATTCTGATGATGCAGGAGGTGCTGCTGTGACAGTGGCCATGAGCCTGGATCAGCGCCGGCTCGACCGGGTTGAACAGGTAGAACACCTGCGTCGCAAGATAGCAGCGGTGTCCGGAAAGGTCGGCGCCGGGCGTCGCGGCCCAACCCCGTCGACCGACCCGCTACCGGATTCGGAATCTTTGCTGCCGGTGCCCGAAACCCTGGCCGAACTCCTTCCGGCGTCGTTGCCGCGGGGGTCCGTGGCGGTGGTGTTGGGCGCCCGCTCGCTGTCGCTGAGCATGGTGGCGGCGGTGACGGCCGAAGGCGGACACGCCGCGATCGTCGGCCAGCCCGACGTGGGTCTGCTGGCGGCGGTCGAGATGGGCGCGGATCTGAGCAGGATCGCGGTCATCCCCGAACCGGGGGCTGATCCGGTCGAGGTGGCCGCCGTGCTGATGGACGGCATGGATCTGGTGGTGCTCGGCCTCGGCGGCCGGTCGGTGCCTGCGGGTCGGGCGCGGGCAGTGGTGGCACGGGCGCGGCAGAAGGGGTGCACCCTGCTGGTCACCGGCGGGGACTGGCAAGGCGCATCCACCCGACTGGAGGCCAGGGTCTGTGGATATGAGATCGCCGGATCCGGGCGCCCGGGTTTCGGCCGGATCAGCAGAGTGCGACTGGCCATGCGGGCCAGGGGTCGATCATTCGGCGGCCACGCGCGCGCGGTAGGCGGATGAGTGTCATCCAGGTCTGCCTCGCGTGTGCTGGCCGTGTGGTGCATGGACTGGCCGGCCGTCGCCGCGCTGGCCGCGGCGGACCTTCCTGCGACAGCGCCGGTCGCGGTGACCCTGGCCAACCGGGTGATCGCCTGCTCGGCGTCAGCCAGGGCGGCGGGGGTGCGACGGGGGTTGCGCCGCAGGGAATCTCAGGCACGCTGTCCGGAACTGCATGTCGTCACCGCCGACCCCGCGCGCGATGCCCGCCATTTCGAAGCCGTGACGGCCGCGGTCGACGACCTGGTGCCGCGGGCAGAGGTGTTGCGGCCCGGCCTGCTGGTGTTGTCCGTACGCGGCGCGGCCCGGTACTTCGGCTCTGAAGAAGCCGCCGCGGAGCGGCTTGT
Source organism: Mycobacterium sp. ACS1612 (assembly GCF_001667505.1). GTDB lineage: Bacteria > Actinomycetota > Actinomycetes > Mycobacteriales > Mycobacteriaceae > Mycobacterium. The sequence continues at coordinate 27,752 of NZ_LZHZ01000001.1, read as the reverse complement.
CGATGCGGTGGCCGCGGCGGGCGCCGAATGTCAGGTCGGCATCGCCGATCAGCTGGCCACCGCCGTGTTCGCCGCACGGGCGGGCCGGATCATCGAGCCGGGCAAGGATGCGCTGTTCCTGTCCGCCCTGTCGATCCGGCAGCTGGCCACCGAGCCCAGCCTGGCCGCGCCGGGCCGGGAAGATCTGGCAGACCTGTTGTGGCGCATGGGGATTCGCAACATCGGGCAGTTCGCCGCGTTGTCCAGAAGCGATGTGGCGTCCCGGTTCGGCGCCGACGCCGTCGCCGCCCACCGGTTCGCCCGCGGCGAGCCCACCCGTGGCCCGTCGGGACGCGAACCGCCCGAGGAACTCGACGCGGTGATGAACTGTGACCCGCCGATCGACCGGGTCGACGCGGCGGCATTCGCCGGTCGGTCACTGGCCAGCGCTTTGCACCGCAGCCTCGAGGCCGCAGGCGTCGGATGCACCAGGCTGGCCATTCACGCTGTCACCGCCAATGGTCAAGAGTTGGAACGGGTTTGGCGATGCGCCGAACCGCTGACCGAGGACGCCACCGCCGACCGGGTGCGCTGGCAGCTGGACGGCTGGCTGAACAAGCGCAACCCGAACGACCGGCCGACCGCTCCGGTGACGCTGCTCCGGCTCCGGCCGGTGGAGGTGGTTTCGGCCGAGGCGCTGCAGCTGCCGCTGTGGGGCGGCGTTGGTGAAGCGGACCGGCTGCGCGCCCGCCGCGCGCTGGTGCGGGTGCAGGGTCTGCTCGGACCAGAAGCGGTGCAGGTGCCGGTGCTCAGCGGCGGGCGTGGGCCCGCCGAGCGCATCACCTTCACCCCGCTGGGCGATGAGCCGGTGCCGCGCGCCGATCCGAGTCAACCGTGGCCGGGTCAGCTTCCCGAGCCGTCGCCGACGGTGCTGCTCGATGATCCGGTCGAATTGCTCGACGCCGACGGCAATCAGGTGCGGGTTACCGGTCGCGGCCTGTTCTCCGCCAACCCGTCGCGGCTGCGTGCACCCGGCAGGAAGGGCGAGCTGTCGTGGTGGGCGGGGCCATGGCCGGTCGACGAGCGGTGGTGGGATCCCGAGCAGTCCAAGGCCGGCCGTACCGCGCGGGCGCAGGTGCTGGTGGACGGGGACCCGGCGCAGGCCCTGCTGCTGTGCTATCGGCAGCGGCGATGGTATGTCGAGGGGGTCTATGAGTAGATTCGCCATAGATTAGTTGTGCACAATTGAATTGTGGGCTATAGTTCTGGCATGGCCATGCTGCCCCTCGACCGACATCTCTGCTTCGCCCTGTATTCGGCCTCGCGGGCGATGACGGCCGCATACCGGCCGATCCTGAACGAGCTGAACCTGACCTATCCGCAGTACCTGGTGCTGCTTGTGCTGTGGGAGGAGGGCCGCGTCACCGTCGGCAGACTGGGCGAGCGGCTGCAACTCGACTCGGGAACGCTGTCGCCGCTGCTGAAGCGGTTGGAGGCCAACGGTTTTGTCCGCCGCGAGAGATCGCGCGACGACGAACGCCTTGTCGACGTGACGCTCACTGCGACTGGGCGTCGACTCGAACGCAAGGCGCAGTGCATCCCGGAGCAGCTGTTCGGCGCGATGGGAATGACAGAAGAACAAGCTGCGGACCTGCGCGATGCGGTCCGTCACCTGACCGATGCCCTCAACGCATCGCTACGAAAGGAATCCGCATGAAGACCCTCTACACCGCCGAAGCGCTGGCCACCGGCGAAGGCCGCGACGGCCATGGCCGCACCTCGGACGGCAAGCTCGACCTCGACCTCGCCATCCCGAAGGAGATGGGTGGCAGCGGTAACGGCACCAACCCCGAGCAGCTGTTCGCCGTCGGCTACGCCGCCTGCTACCACTCCGCGCTGCGGCTGGTCGGCCGTCAGGAGAAGGCCGACGTTTCGGATTCGGCTGTAGGAGCGCGGGTTTCGCTCGGCCAACTCGACACCGGTGGCTTCGGCCTTGCGGTCGAACTGGAGATCACACTGCCCAACCTCGACCACGACGCCGCGGTGCAACTCGCCGAGAAGGCGCATCAGGTGTGCCCGTACTCGAACGCGACGCGCGGCAACATCGACGTCAAGCTCGTCGTCACCGACGACTGAGTCCCCGCGAGTTTCGGCCTACAGGCTAGATGCAGGCGCCGAACAAGCAGAACCCGCCGTCGGGTTCCCAGCCCCCGTTCCACGTGCCCGGTGGTTGCGCAGGCGGCGGTGGCGGGGGCGGTGGTCCCCAGTCGTGATGGTCGCGGTCATGACCGGGACCCGGTGGCGGCCAATCGGCGAACGCCACGCCGACGCCGGCGGTTCCCATCGCACCGACAGCGACGCCACCCGCAATGATCAGACCGGCGATAAACCTGGCAGGTTTCACTCGTCGTCTCCATTCGTCGTTCCCGAGAATCTTCGACGGCGAACTTGTGAAAGACCTGCGACCAAGCTGTATTTGGCTGTGGATTCAGCCCAGTCGCCGGGCGAATGCCCCCACCCGCGCAATGAACCGGTCGAAGAACACGGCCGGGTCGACCTCGACACCGACGAGCGCATTGGGCTGTTTGCCCCAGTGTCCACTCCAATCCGCGATGGTCATGCCGCGGGTCAGCGTGCCCGTCAACTCGACGTCGACCGCGGCGGCGCGGCACTGCACCAACTCGGGATCCAATGCCACCGCGGCGGCCAGCGGATCGTGCAGATGGGCGAGATATCCTTCGCCCTGGTCGAAGTGGAACTCGAAGTAGAACCGCATCGCGTCCTCGAGGACGCGGATCAACGGATTGGATGCCGGTGATCTGGTGCCGCGGTCGTCGAGCACACTCATCGGAGCAGACGACGACCCGGCCACCGCCGCCAGCCTGCTCAAGATGGCAGGCGTCATCGCGATGTTCTCGGTCAGGTTGAGTCCCAACAGGATTGGAATGTGCTTCGGGGCTTCCAGCCCCCACGCCGCACCCCACACCGCTAACACCTCCGCGGCGGCTTCGGGATCGACGCTGATGTTCCATTCCGCCACCGGCGTGGTGTTGCCGCGGTAATCGAACGCGCCGCCCATGATCACCAGGCGGCGAAGCAGTTTGGGCAGTGCCGGTTCGATGCGCAACGCCAGCGCCAGATTGGTCAGCGGTCCCGTCGCGATGCCGACCAATTCGCCCGGATACGCCTGTGCGGCGAGCACCCACGCCTCGGCGGCGTCATGGGCGGTGGGCTGACGATCGGTGGGCGGCAGTTCGGCATAGCCCAGCCCCTCCGGCCCGTGGGTGTCCTCCGCGGTGCGCAGCGGCGTACTCAGTGGCTGCTCCGAACCCTTGGACACCGGCACACCGGTGATGCCGCACAGCTCGAGCAGCGCCAGGTTGTTCCGGCAAACCTGGTGCACTCCAACGTTTCCCGCGGTCGAGGCGATGCCGACCACGTCAGCGTCGTCGCTGGCGAACAGATACGCCAGCGCCATGGCGTCGTCCACGCCCGTATCGACGTCGACGAACACCGGCAGCGAAGTCACCTCGCCAACGATAGAACCGACCACCTACCAGTGCACGCCGGGTACCAGTCGCACCGCCCGCTTCACCGGACGGGTGACGGGCCGCAGCGCGCGCAACGGGGCGATCGCGGTCGCCGGGCGCTTGGGCCGTCGCGGCGTGCGCTGCTGTGCGGGTTCGGCGTCCAGTCCCCGGGCGGCCGCCGAGTCGGGGTAGCCGAGGTAGATCTGGTGCAGCACCCGGCGAGACAACTTCGGCGTGAAGTACATGCCGACGTCGGCGAGCGTGCCGACCGGAGTGTCGATGCGCGCCGGCTTCTCCACCAGGCCCCGCACCACCATGGCCGCCGCGTGCTCCGCGGTGATCGGCGGCATCGGGTTCAGCCGGCGGGAGGGCGCGATCATCGGCGTCTTCACCAGCGGCATGTGGATGTTGGTGAAGGTGATGTGGTCGGACAGCGTCTCGGTGCCAACGACTTCGGCGAACGCGTCCAGCGCGGCCTTGCTCGGCACATAGGCGCTGTACTTCGGGCTGCTGGCCTGAACGCCGGCACTGGACACGTTGACCACGTGGCCGAATCGGCGTTCGCGCCAGTGCGGCAGCAGCGCCAGCACCATCCGGACCGCGCCGAAGTAGTTGACCGCCATCACGCGCTCGTAGTCATGCAGGCGGTCGGTGGACGCAGACACCGAGCGGCGGATCGACCGGCCCGCGTTGTTCACCAGATAATCCACGTGTCCGAATCTGCCGAGGATGTCCTTAACGGTGTGCTCGACGGACGTCGAGTCGGTGACGTCGCATGTGAAGGCATGCGCCTGACCGCCCGCGGCCCGGATCTCGGCGATTAGGTCGTCGAGCGCATCGGCGTTGCGAGCCAACGCGAATACCGTTGCGCCGCGTTCGGCGACGGCGACAGCGGAAGCGCGCCCGATGCCACTCGACGCCCCGGTGATGATCACGTGCTTGCCGACCAGCGGTCCGGCAGGATGGTCGCGGCGGGCCCGGTCGGGGTCGAGGTGGTCCACCCAGTACTGCCACAGTTTGGGTGCATACGAGGCGAACTCGGGAACCGTTATCCCGGTGCCCCGCAACGCTTCTGTGGTGTTGACGGCGGTGAAGGTGGGCGCCAGGTCGACGACGTCGAGTATCTGGCCAGGGATGCCGAGTTGGGTGGCGGCCATGTTGCGGACGATCTTCGCGCGCCCGCTGACGCGCAGAAACGGTGTGGCGGTGGCGCCCGGCAGTGACCCGCGTAGCGGCGGCAGGCCTGCTACGGCCGCGACACCGCGGTAGATGCCGCGCAGCCCAACGGTTTTCGGGGCGGTCAGATGGAAGGTCTGACCGTCGCGGCCGTCGGCGTGCATCAGCTCGACCAGGGCGGCCACCACATAGTCCACCGGGACGATGTTGGTGCGGCCGGTATCCGGTAGCACCATCGGCGTGAACCGCGGCAGCACAGCCAGTTTGGCCAGCAGGGGAAAGAAGTAATAGGGGCCGTCGACCTTGTCCATCTCGCCGGTGCGCGAGTCGCCGACCACGACCGCGGGCCGATACACCCGATAGCGCAGTCCTGGTGCGGACCGGACCAGCATCTCCGCCTCGAATTTCGTCTGGTGATACGGCGTCGGCAGATCCTGCGCGACATCGAAGTCGTCCTCGGTGAACTCGCCGCGGTAGGTGCCCGCGACGGCGATCGACGAGACATGATGCAACGTCGCGTCCAGCCTGCGGGCCAGGTCGATCACCGCGCGGGTGCCGTCCACGTTGGCCAACCGCTGGCGGCGTTCGTCGGCGGTCATGTCGTAGATCGCGGCGCAGTGCACGACGTGGTCGATGGTGCCCAACTCGGCGACGGCGTCCTCGGTGAGCGCCAGGCCATCCGCGGTCAGGTCACCAACCACGGCGTGAGCCTGGTCCCCCCATTCCGTGGCCAGCCGCTCGAAGGTGCCCAGTGAACTTCGTCGGACCAGCACCCACACCTCGGCGGCCTGGCTGCGGGCCAGGATCTCCGAGACCACCCGGCGGCCGATAAACCCGGTACCGCCGGTAACGACATAACGCATGCGAGCCATGCTCACCCCCTGCTCGCCGAAGGTCAACATGTGTGACGAGGTCGTCGGTCTACCCGTTATCGTCCGTCTATGCCCATTGACCCCAACGCCATAGGCGCCAAGACCGACCCGAGCATCTTCGAGTGGACCGACCGCGACACGTTGCTCTACGCGCTGGGCGTCGGCGCGGGTACCGAGGATCTTGCGTTCACCACCGAGAACAGCCACGACATTCCGCAGCAGGTGCTGCCGACGTTCGCCGTGATCGCCTGCCTGCCGTTCGCGGCCGCAGGCAAGATCGGCAGTTTCAACTTCGCCATGCTGCTGCACGGTTCCCAGGAGATCCGGCTGTTCAAGCCGTTACCGCCGGCCGGCAAGCTGAGTGTCGTCGCCGAGGTCGCCGACATCCAGGACAAGGGTGAGGGCAAGAACGCGATCGTCATGTTGAAGGCGACGGGCACTGATCCCGATACGTCCGAGGTCGTCGCGGAAACGCTGACGACGGCGGTGATCCGCGGCGAGGGCGGTTTCGGCGGTCAACCGGGCCAGCGGCCGGTCGCCCCCGAGATTCCGGATCGGGAGCCCGACGCCCGAATCGCCTTGCCGACGCGCGAGGACCAGGCCCTGATCTATCGGCTGTCCGGTGACCGCAATCCGCTGCACAGCGACCCGTGGTTTGCCCAGAATCTGGCCGGCTTCCCGAAGCCAATCCTGCACGGGCTCTGCACATATGGTGTCGCGGGCCGTGCGCTGGTGCGCGAACTCGGCGGCGGCGACGCCACCAAGGTCAGCCAGGTCGGCGCCCGGTTCACCTCACCGGTGTTCCCCGGCGAGACGCTGACCACCTCGATCTGGCGCACCGAGACGGGCCATGCGGTGTTCCGTACCGAGGCGTCTGGCCCGGACGGATCCGACGCCCGGCTGGTGCTCGAGGACGGAACGGCCGAATACAGCGACTGATTGGGTCGAACCGCCGATAATCCCTCTCGCGGGTTGACAGGATGTCGGCTATGAAGCTGGTCGTCGGTTACTTGGCCACTCCCGGTGGCGCGGATGCGATGGCACTCGGCGCGCGGCTTGCCAGGACGCTCGGAGCCGATGTCGAGGCGTGCATCATCCTGCCTGCCGACCGGGGCCTGCCGAGCCTGTCCGGCGCGCGGGCGTACGAGGCGAAGCTGGGCGAGCAGGCCGAGAAGTGGCTGGCCGATGCGCTCGCGGCGGTGCCCGACGATCTGGCTGCGCACAGTCACGTCACGTTCGACGAATCGTTCGCCGACGGGCTGATTCGCGAAACGGCGCGCGTGGCCGCCGACCTCATCGTGGTCGGCGGGTCGGGTGGCGGCCTGGCGGGCAGCTATTCGCTGGGCTCGGTGGTCAACGAGCTGTTGCACTCGTCGCCGGTGCCGGTGGTGGTCGCGCCACGCGGCATCAGGGACTCGACGGTCGACCGGGTGCGCGAGGTCACGTGCGCGATAGGGCAGCGGGCGGGCGCGGATCTGCTGTTGGAGAAGGCGGTTCGGTTCAGCGGGGCGGCAGGCACACCGCTGCGGCTGGTCTCGCTGGTGGCGCTCGACCCGACGTTCGGCTCGTTGCGCGCCGATGAGGAGGCGGTCCGCGGGCGGGCGCTCGCACATGCCCAGCACGTCCTCGACACCGCGAAAAACTCGCTGCCGAAGGATTTCCCGGTGACCTCGACGATCGTCGAGGGAGAGACCGTCGAGGATGCGGTGCGCAAACTCGAGTGGCATGACGGCGACCTGATCATGGTCGGGTCGAGCCGGCTGAGCGCACCGCGTCGGCTGTTCCTCGGTTCGACCGCAGCCAAAATGCTTCGCGTACTTGATGTTCCGATGATGGTCGTGCCGAGGGACCAACTCGGCCCAGCCGATCTGCCCTGAAGCGGCACCAGTTGGGGCCATAAGCCCAACCGAGTAGGGACCAACGGCCATCCCGTTGTCGGGTGCCTGCTCATACGTTGGTGTACAAACAGTCCGGAGGAAGTCACAGATGTCCGATTCGGTTGTGCACCGCGGGATCCTGGTCGGTGTCGACGGCTCGCGGGCCGCCACCGCGGCGGTCGCCTGGGCCGCGCGTGACGCGGCGTTGCGCAACACGCCACTGACGCTGGTTCACGTCATCACCCCGCTGTTGGCCACCGGGGCGGTCCCGGATTTCCCGGTGGACTTCTTCCAATGGCAAAACGAGGAGGCCAGGCGGGTACTCGCGGCCGCCCGCGAGACCGTTGCAGAAATCTGCGGCGTCTCAGCGCCCGCAATGTTGCACAGCGTGGTGCTGCACGGCGGGACGGTCGGCAACCTCGTGGACCTGTCGAAGGACGCCGACATGATGGTCGTCGGCTCGTCGGGCAAGGGCGCGTTCAGTCGGGCGCTGTTGGGATCGGTCAGCACGGGCCTTGTCCACCACGCGCATTGCCCTGTCGCAGTCATCCACGACGACGCTCCGGAGCTGCCTGAGCAGGCACCCGTGGTGGTGGGCATCGACGGTTCACCCGCTTCGTCGACCGCCACCGAGATCGCCTTCGACGAAGCCTCGCGTCGCGGCGTGGAGTTGGTGGCCGTACACGCGTGGCAGGACGGCGGCGCCATCGAGTTGCCGGGGCTCGACTTCTCGACGCTCGAAGTGCAGGCGCAGGAGGCGCTGGCCGAGCGACTCGCGGGTTGGCAGGAACGCTATCCCGACGTCAGGGTGCGCCGGGTGGTGGTGTGTGACCAGCCGGCCAAGCAACTCGTCGAACAAGCCAAGACCGCTCAACTGGTGGTCGTCGGCAGCCACGGCAGGGGCGGTTTCGCAGGCATGCTGTTGGGCTCGGTCAGCACGGCCGTCGTGCACACCGTCAAGTCGGCGACGATCGTGGCCCGCCAGGGGTAGCAGTCTCGAACATCCGTTCGATATGGTGGTGCGGTGAGCTGGTTCACCGGGCCGCCGAGCTGGACGGAAATGCAGCGGGTGCTCAACAGCAAGCCCCGCCGCGCCGGCTGGCCCATCGACCAACCGAACGGTGACGGCGGCGACAGCCCGGCCTGGTCGAGCAAGCGGGGCGAATACCAGCCGCTCGATGTGGAGCGGCCGAGGTCGACGGTGCCGTACGCCGAGTTGCACGCGCACTCGGCGTACAGCTTCCTCGACGGCGCCAGCACACCGGAGGAACTCGTCGAGGAGGCCGCCCGCCTCGATCTGCGCGCCATCGCACTGACCGACCACGACGGGCTCTACGGGGTGGTGCGATTCGCGGAAGCCGCCAAGGAACTCGACATGCAGACGGTGTTCGGTGCCGAGCTGTCCCTCGGCGGCGGCGACCGCACCGAGGACCCCGACCCGCCGGGACCACACCTGCTGGTGCTGGCCCGCGGGCCGGAGGGCTACCGGCGGCTGTCGCGGGAACTCGCCAAGGCGCATCTGGCGGGCGGGGAGAAGGGCAAGCTGCGCTACGACTACGACGCGCTGACCGAGGCGGCGGGCGGGCATTGGCACATCCTGACCGGGTGTCGCAAAGGCCATGTCCGCCAAGCACTTTCCTCAGGCGGCCCCGAATCCGCAGGCAGAGCGCTCGCCGACCTGGTGGACCGGTTCGGGCGGAGCAGGGTCAGCATCGAACTGACCCATCACGGCCATCCCCTCGACGACGAGCGCAACGCCGTGCTTGCCGAACTGGCGCCGCGATTCGGCGTCGGCGTGGTGGCCACCACCGCCGCCCACTTCGCCGCGCCGTCGCGGGGCAGGCTGGCCATGGCGATGGGCGCCATCCGGGCCCGCAACTCGATCGACGAAGCGGCCGGTTACCTTGCCCCGCTTGGCGGTTCGCACCTGCGGTCGGGGGAGGAGATGGCGCGACTGTTCGCGAGTACCCCCGAGGTGGTGACGGCGGCGGCCGAACTCGGTGAGCAGTGCGCGTTCGGGCTGGCGTTGATCGCCCCACAACTGCCGCCGTTCGACGTTCCCGACGGCCACACCGAGGACAGCTGGCTGCGGCACCTGGTCATGCGGGGCGCACGGGACCGGTACGGCCCGCCGGAACGGGCGCCGCGGGCCTACGCCCAGATCGAGCATGAGCTGAAAACCATCGAACAGCTGACCTTTCCGGGTTACTTCTTGGTGGTGCACGACATCACCAGGTTCTGCAAGGAGAACGGCATCCTGGCCCAGGGCCGTGGTTCGGCGGCCAACTCGGCGGTCTGCTACGCGCTCGGGGTCACCAACGTCGACCCGGTGGCCAACGAGTTGCTGTTCGAACGGTTCCTGTCCCCGGCGCGCGACGGGCCACCCGACATCGACATCGACATCGAATCCGACCTGCGCGAGAAGGCGATTCAGTACGTCTACGACCGCTACGGCCGTGACTACGCCGCACAGGTCGCCAACGTCATCACCTACCGCGGTCGCAGCGCGGTACGTGACATGGCCCGCGCGCTCGGCTTCTCGCAGGGACAGCAGGACGCGTGGAGCAAGCAGATCGGCCAGTGGGGGAATCTGGCCGAAGCGCCGCACGTCGAGGACATCCCGCAACCCGTCATCGACCTGGCCATGCAGATCTCCAACCTGCCTCGACACATGGGCATCCACTCCGGCGGCATGGTGATCTGCGACCGGCCGATCGCCGACGTGTGCCCGGTGGAGTGGGCACGGATGGAGAACCGCAGCGTCCTGCAATGGGATAAAGACGACTGTGCAGCAATCGGTTTGGTGAAGTTCGACATGCTGGGCCTCGGCATGCTCTCGGCGTTGCACTACTGCATCGACCTGGTGGCCGAGCACAAGGGCATCGAGGTCGACCTGGCGAAACTGGACCTGTCCGAGCCCGCGGTGTACGAGATGCTGCAGAAAGCCGACTCCGTCGGCGTGTTCCAAGTGGAGTCGCGCGCGCAGATGGCCACCCTGCCCCGACTCAAGCCGCGGGTGTTCTACGACCTGGTGGTCGAGGTTGCGCTGATCCGTCCTGGGCCGATCCAGGGTGGGTCGGTGCACCCCTACATCAAGCGACGCAACGGCGTCGAGCCCGTCACCTACGACCACCCGTCGATGGAGCCTGCGCTGCGGAAGACGTTGGGGGTGCCGCTGTTTCAGGAGCAGCTCATGCAGCTTGCGGTCGACTGCGCGGGCTTCTCCGCCGCCGAGGCCGACCAGTTGCGTCGGGCGATGGGGTCCAAGCGCTCCACCGAGCGGATGCGACGGCTGCGCGGCCGGTTCTACGACGGCATGCGCGAGCGACACGGCATCACCGGCGAGGTGGCCGACCGGATTTACGAGAAGCTGGAAGCGTTCGCCAATTTCGGTTTCCCGGAGAGTCATTCGCTGAGCTTCGCCTCGCTGGTGTTTTACTCGTCGTGGTTCAAGCTGCATCACCCCGCGGCGTTCTGCGCGGCGCTGCTACGGGCGCAGCCGATGGGGTTCTATTCACCCCAGTCGCTGGTGGCCGACGCTCGCAGACACGGGGTGAGCGTGCACGGTCCCGACGTGAACGCCAGCCTGGCACACGCCACGCTGGAGAACGCGGGTACGGAGGTGCGGCTGGGTTTGGGGGCAGTCCGTCACATCGGTGACGAGCTGGCCGAGCAGATCGTCGAGGAGCGAAACGCCAACGGACCGTTCGCTTCTCTTCTCGATTTGACGGGTCGCGTGCAGCTGTCGGTACCGCAGACCGAGGCGCTGGCCACCGCAGGAGCGCTGGCCTGCTTCGGGATCACCCGTCGTGAGGGGTTGTGGGCGGCCGGTGCGGCCGCCAGGGAACGCCCCGACCGGCTGCCGGGGGTGGGATCGGCGACGGGGGCTCCCGCCTTGCCCGGCATGACCGACCTGGAGTTGGCCGTCGCCGATGTGTGGGCCACCGGCATCTCACCGGACAGCTATCCGACCCAGTTCCTGCGGGAAGACCTCGAGGCCATCGGCGTGGTACCCGCCGATCAACTGCTATCGGTGCCCGACGGAACTCGGGTGCTGGTAGCGGGTGCGGTGACGCACCGGCAGCGGCCCGCCACCGCGCAGGGTGTCACGTTCATCAACCTCGAAGACGAGACCGGGATGGTCAACGTGCTGTGCGCACCGGGGGTGTGGGCCCGGCATCGCAAGCTCGCGCAGACGGCGTCGGCGCTGCTGATCCGCGGGCAGGTGCAGAACGCCACCGGTGCGGTGACGGTCGTCGCCGACCGAATGGGCAAGCTCGCCTTGAAGGTCGGCTCGAAAAGCCGTGACTTCCGCTAACTTTCGTCACTGGGGCCGGATTCAGTCGACGACTCGCTGTCCTCGGTGGTATCGGCCGTCGGCGTGCTCGCCTTCTCGTCATCGCTGGTGGCCTTGCCCGGTTTCACAGCGCGGTCAGAACCGAGCTTGGTCGGCCTGGCCACGAGTCCGGTCCGGACCGGTTCGCGGGACTCCACCTTGACGACATCGCCGGGATCGTCACTGCTGGTGTCCGTCGTTGCCTCGACTGTCTTGACGTCGTCCGTCGGCGCCTTGTCCGTGTCGACCGTCTTCGACTCCGGTGCAGGGATGCTCACCTCGGACGGTTCGGCACCGGTTTTCTCGGTGCCGGGCGACGAGTCGGGCGACGAACGATCCGGCGCAATCGCCCTACTCTGCGCCGACGTCGCGGCCGAACTCGTTGCGTCGGTGACCTCGTCCTGCAGCGCTGCAGGTACGGTCCTGAGCGCGGCGCCACCGGGGTTGAAGATCCTGGCCACCGCTTGGGTGATGGCATTGACGAACCCGGTGACCGAACCGACCACGCCCTGAACCGTTGCTTGGACCCTGTGGAACAACGCCGCCAGCGCCTGCGTCAGTTGCTGAACAAGATTGGGCGGGCTCGCCGGGCCAGGCGGATCGGTCGGGTCGGTCGGATCGGCCGGATGGGCGTCGATGAAGTCCTTGATGACCTGGGCGGCCGCCTTCATCACCCAATCATTCAAATCTGCAGCGTATTTGAAGACACCCAGCGATCCCTGCTCGGTCAGTTCCGCGCCGAGACGATCGCGAAGGGAATAGATGAACGCAGGACCGGTGAAGGACATGCTCGACCACTTGTCGAGGAAGTCGGCGATGAACGCCGCCTGCGTCGCTTCGGTGACCGCGTTGGGGCCGCCGGTCGGCAGACCGAATTCGCTCGCCCAGATGCGCAGCGCCTGATCCTGGTTGGCGATCATCAGTTGTCTGATCTCGAGCAGCTGGTTGAGCGGGGAGAACTTGTTCCACGGCTTGGAGATCGAATACGTGCCGTCGGAGAACTTGGTCTTGAAGTTGTACGGATGATACGACAGCGCATCGAAGTAACCCTTTGCGCCGTTTGCATACATCTTGCGCACGAAATCGACAGTGTCATAAGTGATCCCGGCGAAGCCGGCCACCGAGCCAAGCACCCCGCCGACCACCAGAGCGTTGGGATCAGCGCCGTCGTTGGGGTTGTTCGGGTCACCCTTGATCGCGGTGTAGACGGCCTTCAACACGTTGGTGTAGGCGAGGGGATCGGGGGTGGGCAGCCAGGACTTGATGTAGTTCGGTTCGTTCCACACCTCGTAGGCGGCGACTTTCCCGGCATACCGCGCCGCGGCTAGCCCCGCGAAAGCCGCGAACTTGGTGGGGTCGGGCGCCACCCCAGGGCAACCGATGCAGCCGGTACCGTTCTGTCCGCCCCAATACGGCGTCGCACTCAGCACGCCGAGCACCGCCATATTGCGGTTGACCGCCTGCTGCACAATGAAATCGACCTTGGACCAGTCCGGCGGAGCCAACACCTCCAACGGACTGCCCGGCGGCACCTTCTGGATATCGCCCCAGGGAATCAGCACACGGATGGTGTTGACCCCCAACGCCTTCATGTCGTTCAACGAATCGATGATCTCGGCGTTCGATCTGCCATATAGATCAGAGTCGGCAACGCCGACGGTCGTCGACGATTGGTCGATCGACACGACGGGCATGACGTCCAGCGCGACCGGCGTCGGCTTCGGGTTGAGCAGATAGGTCATCGCGGCGCACATCGCGGCGAACGGAATGGCGGCGATCACGGCGACGATCGCGTACCGCCGGATTGTTTGACGTGTACCAAGCCTCATAATTGGTTCCCCTCATCCCGTTCGGTGAGCGATCACCATCTGGTGAGAGGAAATTAACGCATGCGATAGTTGATTTTGCCAGATTCCGGAAATTGCTTTCTTGGGCGCTGAATTCCTACCGTGGCACGGAACAAGCACTAGCGCGGTAAAAACAAGATCAAACTCGACATAAAGACCCGAATTCAGCAATGTGTCAAGAGTGTGTGGAACTATTAACCAATTCGGGCCGCCCGTGGTTCAATACCGGTTGAAAAACCAGTTAGAGTGCGCTATCTACTCGACAGCCGGGCTACCAAAGCTTCACTATGGTGTCATCTTCTGCGCAATACAGCACATTCAGCAACGCAGGCGGCCTGAAAACGTTGGCGGCTCGCCGAAAAAGCGTCAGCACCTTACCTCCAAGTGACTCGTCGAGCGCGCGTGATTCGAGTAAGGCAGGTTTGCCGGAGACGGTCGTCACCTGTGTGCCGGTAGCCTCGGCGAAATGACCTTGAACTTGTCCGTCGATGAAGTCCTGACCACCACGCGTTCGGTGCGTAAGCGGCTCGATCTGGAGAAGCCGGTGCCCCGCGAGGTGCTGATGGAGTGTCTGGACTTGGCGCTGCAGGCGCCGACGGGCTCCAATCATCAAGGCTGGCAATGGATGTTCGTCGACGACCGGGCAAAGATCACCGCGCTTGCCGAGATCTACCGGACCAACGCGACCCCGTACCTCGACCTGCCCAAGCCCGAGTACGGCGACGTGCGCGATCAGCAGCGGCCCCGCGTCTACGACTCCGCGAAGTACCTCAACGAACACCTCCACGAGGTGCCCGTCATGTTGATCCCATGCCTGGAGGGGCGGCCCGACGGCGCGCCGGCGGGCAAGTCCGCGTCGTTCTGGGGCTCACTGCTGCCCGCGGTGTGGAGCTTCATGCTGGCGTTGCGCTCCCGCGGCCTCGGCTCGGCGTGGACCACGCTGCACCTGCTCGACGACGGCGAGAAGCAAGCCGCCGAGATCCTCGGCATCCCGCACGGCAAGTACAGCCAGGCCGGCCTCTTTCCGATCGCCTACACCAAGGGCACCGACTTCAAGAAGGCCAACCGGCTACCGGCCGAACAGGTGTCGCACTGGAACGACTGGTGAGCCGCGAGCGTCAGACCGCGCCGCGGAAATCGTGCTGCCGCCACGCCTCGTAGACGGCGACGGCTGCGGCGTTCGACAGGTTCAGTGATCGCCTGCCCGCCAGCATCGGGATCCGCACGCGTCTGCTGATGTGCGGGTCGGCCAGCGTCGCAGCGTCGAGGCCCGTCGGTTCCGGACCGAACATCAACGTGTCGCCCGGCCGATAGCGAACGTCGGCGAATGACGCCTCGGCATGTGCGGTGAACGCGTAGACCGTCGTCGGCGCCAGCGCCTCCCACGCCGACGGCAGATCGCGGTGCACGGTCACCGACGCCAGATCGTGGTAGTCCAGGCCCGCGCGACGCAGCTTGGGTTCGGACAGGTCGAACCCCAGAGGCTGCACCAGGTGCAGTTCACATCCCGTCGCTGCCACCATCCGGATCGCGTTGCCGGTGTTGGGCGCGATGCGCGGCGAAAAGAACAGCACCTTGAACACGGCGATAATGCTTACATGGTCGAGCGGAGCATTTGGATGCAGAAGGTTGCTGCCAACCCCGGACATTCGAACTGGTACATCGAGCGTTTCCGGGCCATGGCGCGCGCCGGGGAGGACCTTGCAGGCGAGGCTCGATTCGTCGACGCGATGGCGCCGCGCGGCGCGCACATCCTCGATGCCGGCTGTGGCCCCGGCCGACTGGGCGGGGTGCTGGCCAAGGCGGGGCACCGGGTGATCGGCGTCGACGTCGACCCGGCGCTGATCGAGGCCGCCGAACAGGATCATCCCGGCCCGCGGTGGCTCGTCGGGGACCTCGCCGAACTCGACTTGCCCGCTCGCGGCATACGCGAGCCGTTCGACGTCATCGTTTCCGCGGGCAACGTGATGGCGTTCCTCGCCCCGAGCACCCGGGTGCAGGTGCTCAGCCGGCTGCGCGCCCACCTCGCGTCCGACGGCCGCGCGGTCATCGGATTCGGAGCTGGCCGTGATTATGAGTTTGGCCAGTTTTTCGACGACGCGGCGCATGCCGGATTCGTGAAGGATCTGTTGCTTTCGACATGGGATCTGCGGCCGTTTCACGACGACTCCGACTTCCTTGTCGCGGTCCTTCGGGGCGCGTAATTCGTTTGCTCAGACGGTACGCAACGGCTCGTCAGAGCGGTTATCAACTCTGTCTGTTCAGTAAGAATTGTGGAATCGGCTGCACATGGCTGGCATACTCGACCAATTGCCAGGCGTAGAACGCGCGTCCATCGGTGGGCGAAATCAGCAGGAAGCCTTATGAACCACGCTCCATTACTGAATTGCGGGCAGGCGGCCGATCGCAGCGGCGGGCGCCCATGACCGCGTTCTCGCAGCTGAAAAGGGCCGATGGCACGGTCGTCGATTTCGAGCCGAAACAGCCGCCGCCGGCCAAGAGACCGTCGAAATGGTCGATCGCCAACTGGCCGGTTCGCTGGAAAGTGTTCGCCATCGTCCTGGTGCCGCTGGTGCTCGCGGGCACGTTCGGCGGGTTACGTATTTACTCGAGCGCGACGCACGCCGCCGACCTGCGTCGGGCGGCCGACCGCGCCGAGATGGTGCCCGCGATCGAAAGCTATATGACCGCGCTCGACGCGGCGATGCTGGCGGGTTCGACCGGCGGCGACACCCAGGCCGCGCTGACCAAGTTCGATAGCAGCAGGCAGGAACTGCAGCGCAGGCTGACCGACACCGACGTCGCCCCCGACGTGCGCAAGGGCGTCCAGACAATGATCAGCGCCGGCCAGGGGCTGATGGACAAGGTCACCGCCAACAGCATCGGGCTGCGAGACCGTGTGCAGGCCTATACGCCGATCCTGCTGACCGCCGAGGATGCCATCAACGGCTCGGTGCGCGTCGACGACGAACGCATCCGCGCCGAGACGCTCGGCCTGAGTCGCGCCGTCGGCGCCCGCGGCCAGATGATGATCCAGCAGCTGCTGGTCAACCTCGGCGGCGAACTGCCGGACCCCGAACTGCGGCTGTCGATGACCACGGTGGCAGGCACCGAACCGTCGACCCTGTTCGGCATGAGCCAGGTGCTCGGCGTCGGCTCTCCTGAGGCGCAGAAGCTGCAGGGAGAGTTCGTCAAGCGGCTGGCGATCATGTCCGATCCGGCGGCGGTGCTGGTCAACAACCCGGACCTGAGCGCATCGATTCAAACCACCGACCAGATCGCCGACAAGATGGTCACCGACACCTCTCGCGCGGTGACGGATGCGGTGGAGGCCGACGCGGCGGCCCAGCGCAGCGGCGCGATACGCGATGCGGTGATCGTCGTCGCCGCAATGCTGCTGGCCCTGTTACTGGTCATCCTGGTGGCGCGGTCGCTGGTGCGGCCGCTGCGCAGGCTGCGGGACAGCGCGCTGAAGGTGGCGCACGAGGACCTGGCCCGCGAAATCGAACGGGTCCGCGCCGGCGCGGAGGTGGGCCACGTCCAGCCCATCCCGGTCCACACCTCCGAAGAGGTCGGCCAGGTCGCGCACGCCGTCGACGAGCTGCACGAGCAGGCGGTCCTGCTGGCCAGCGAGCAGTCGCAGTTGCAGCTGCAGATGAGCGACATGTTCGAGACGTTGTCGCGGCGCAGCCGGTCGCTTGTCGACCAGCAGTTGTCGCTGATCGACCGCCTCGAGCGCAACGAAGAGGACCCCGACCGGCTGGAGAGCCTGTTCCGGCTGGACCATCTCGCGGCGAGGATGCGCCGCAACGGCGCCAACCTGTTGGTGCTCGCGGGTGCCAAGGTGCCGCGCGACCAGGCCGAGCCGGTGCCGGTGTCGGCCATCATCAACGCCGCGGCCTCCGAGGTGGAGGACTACACCCGGGTGGTCACCGCGACGGTGCCCGACAGCGAGGTCGTCGGCGCGATCGCGGGCGACCTGGTGCACCTGCTGGCCGAACTGCTGGACAACGCGCTGCGCTACTCGCCGCCGATCTCGCAGGTGCGGGTGTCGGCCGTGCACACCGGTAACGGCGGGCTGGTCATCGAAGTCAGCGACATCGGCATCGGCATGACCGAATCCGATCTGCGGGTGGCCAACACCCGGTTGCAGTCCGGCGGCGAGGTGAACCCCTACACCGCCCGGCACATGGGTCTGTTCGTGGTCGGCAGGCTGGCCGCCCAGCACGGCCTGGTGGTCCGGTTGCGCAGCACCATTGCCGGAGAACCGAATTCGGGCACCACCGCCGGTGTGTTCGTGCCGGGTACGTTGCTGGCGGTCGCGGGCGCGCCCGACCAGTTCGGCGAGCCCGACTACGGGTTGCCCGCGGACGCGCACGCAGGCATCCACACCGCGCTGGCGCTGGACGAGGATCACGACTACGCCGATCACGTCGAGGAGCCCGGGCACGAGTACACCAACGGGCACGGCGACGTGCCGGTGGCGTTGCTGCCGCAGCGCAACCCCGGCGCCAGCGGTATCGCCGACCTTCCTGCGTCGCTGGCGCAGCCAGAACAGCCGCCGCAGGACGAGTGGCACGCCGAGGAGTCGTGGCCCGAGGATTCGATGCCTGCGCAGACCGAAGAGCACCCGCCGTGGGGCCAGCCGCTGACGCCGCATCCGGAGGAGGCCGACCGCGCGCCCGTCGACACGTCGGCGTTCTTCGCGTCCCGCGCTCAGGCAGCCAGCAACGGCGTCGCCCACGAAAACGGGATCGAACCGGCGCCGCCTGCCCAGCCGATTGAAAACGAGCAGGTCGCGCCGCAGGCCCAGCACACCGTCGACGAGCCGTCGGCGACGGCGGGCGCCGACGACGCGATCTATCAGAAGATGTTGTCCGAGTGGCTCGTCGACCCGACGGATCTGGCCAAGAGCGACGACCTGAACTGGGAGTCGGTATGGGATCACGGCTGGTCAGTGGCGGCTGCCGCGGACGAGGCGCCCGTCACCGAGCACACCGAGGAAGGTCTGCCGATGCGTCGGCCCGGGGCACGCCTGGTACCGGGCGCCGTCGACGCAGCACGTGGTCCCAACGGGGGCTCTCACAGCAGCGACGGCGGCGGCGAGCAGGTAGCATCGGCGGCTGAGTTCGGCACCGGCGGAGGACCTATTCCATCGCGCGACCCGGACGCGGTCCGCGCAAGCATCAGCAACCATTTCGGTGGGGTGCGCGCGGGTCGATCACATGCCCAAGAGAGCAGAGGAACAGATCGCGAATGACCCACCAGCCACGTGCGACGCAGCGGGATTCGCTCGACTGGCTGGTGTCGAAGTTCGCACGCGACGTGTCCGGCGTCTCGCATGCCGTGCTGGTGTCCGCTGACGGGTTGCTGATGGCCGCCAGTGAGCACATGCCGATGGAGCGTGCCGACCAACTCGCCGCGGTGGCCTCCGGTCTGGCGAGCCTGTCAACCGGAGCCGCGCAACTGTTCGACGGCGGGTACGTGCTGCAGTCCGTCGTCGAGATGGAGAACGGATACCTGCTGCTGATGCGTGTCGGCGACGGTTCCAACCTCGCGACGTTGGCGACCCGCAACTGCGATATCGGCCAAATCGGTTATGAGATGGCCATTTTGGTGGAACGAGTCGGCGCCGTGGTCCAATCCGGGCGGCGCGCCCCTCAGCACTCGTGAGCCGCCTATGGACTTCTGGGAAGCAGACGATACGGACGAGCCGCAGCTGGTTCGCCCGTACACCTTGACGGCCGGTCGCACTGATTCCCGCGTCTACCTACCGCTCGAGGCCCCCGTCGAAACGGTGCCGGAGCCACCGCGACCGCCGCGCTGGCCGGGCAACGACGTCCGTGGCCAAATCCTCACGTTGTGCGCCGACAGCCCCTCGGTGGCCGAAGTCGCAGCTGTCTTATCGCTGCCACTCGGCGTGGCGCGCGTGCTAATCGGTGACCTCGTGACGCAAGGTTATCTACGGGTGCACACCACCATCGGTGACTCCACCACCATCGACGAACGACGTGAATTGATAGGAAGGACCCTGCGTGGCCTACGAGCGCTCTGAGGGGCGGGACACCGCCTCGACGAAGATCGTCATCTCCGGTGGCTTCGGCGCCGGTAAGACGACGTTCGTGGGTGCAGTATCCGAGATCATGCCGCTGCGCACCGAGGCTCTGGTGACCAACGCCTCGGCCGGAGTCGACGGACTCGAGATGACCCCGACGAAGAACACCACCACGGTGGCGATGGACTTCGGCCGCATCACGCTCGCCGACGACCTGGTGCTGTATCTGTTCGGCACGCCGGGGCAACGGCGCTTCTGGTTCATGTGGGACGACCTGGTCCGCGGCGCCATCGGCGCGATCATCCTGGTCGACGTCCGACGGCTGGCGGACAGCTTCGCCGCCGTCGACTTCTTCGAGGCGCGCAATCTGCCCTTCCTGATCGCGGTCAACGAATTCGACGGGGCGCCAAGGCATCCCGCTCAGGCGGTGCGCAAGGCGCTGGCGCTGCGCGAGGACATTCCGATCATCACCGTCGACGCCCGCGACCGGCATTCGGCCAAGGCCGCGCTGATCGCCATCACCGAGTACGCCCTGAACAGCCTCACACCACTGCACGGCTGAGCCCGTGGCCGACGAGGTCTGGACCGAGCAGGAGTTCGACGGCCGCGACTTTCGTGACGAAGACCTGAGTCGGCTGCGCACCGAGCGTGTGGTGTTCACCGAGTGCGACTTCAGCGGCGCCGACCTGTCCGAATCCGAGCATGTGGGCACGGCGTTCCGCAATTGCACATTCCGCCGGACATCGTTGCTGCACAGCAACTTTCGCCACAGCAGCTTCCTCGGCTCGGTGTTCACCGAATGCCGCATGCGGCCGGTCACGTTCGTCGAGGTGGATTTCACGCTGGCCGTCCTCGGCGCGGCGGATCTACGTGGCGTCGACCTGTCCGACTGCCGACTGCGCGAAGCGGGCCTGGTGGATACGGATCTGCGCAAGGCGGTGCTGCGGCGGGCCGACCTGTCCGGCGCACGGACCCAGAACGCCAAACTGGATCAGGCCGATCTGCGCGGTGCCCGGATAGAACCGACGCTGTGGACGACGGCGGCGGTGCGCGGGGCGAAGGTCGACATCGAGCAAGCGGTCGCTTTCGCGGCCGCGCACGGCCTCGACATCCACGGCGGCTGATCCCCGCCGTCGACCCGATGTTGGGATCGGTAGCTGTGCACCGGCTGTGAAACTTGCTTCATCGAACGGCGCCGCCTCCTGCCGTCGCAGAAGCAAAGGAACACGACATGACCACTAGCACCGCGAAGCGGATGCTCACCGGGGCGTTGGTGTCGGCCGGTGTCGCGGCCGCGGGCCTTGGTCTGGGCGCGGGTACGGCTGAGGCGGGCACCCCGCCCGGCGGGCCCTACACGTGGTGCCCGGGCGATCCACCCGTGGCAACCGGCAACATCCGAGTCAACCCGGTCATCTGGGACAACAACATCTGCCACACGTACTACTACGTGTATCACGGCCAGGGCAACGTGGCGCAGAACATCTGGGACGGGCCGAATCCGCCTGGGCCACCGCCGCCTCCGCCCAACCTGACCCCGCCGCTTCCGCCGGGGTGGTGCTGGTCGCTGTTCATCCCGACGCCCTGCCCGTAGGGCTACCCCGCGGTTTCGCAGCGCGGTGGCCCGCCGGCGATCAGGATGGGGCCATGGCCGATACCTGGGACAGCATCGATCGCTACGTCGTCATCTCGACGGACACTCACGCCGGCGCCGATCTGTACGACTACAAGCGGTACCTACCGTCCCGGTGGCACGACGATTTCGACGCGTGGGCGAAGACCTACGTGAGCCCGTTCGACGACCTCGTCGTCGCCACCGCGCAGCGCAACTGGGATCACGAGATGCGGATGTCGGAGATGGACGCCGACGGTGTGGCCGCCGAAGTGCTGCTGCCGAACACCATTCCGCCGTTCTTCCCGACCACGCCCAACATCACGATCAGCCTGCCGCGCACGCACGACGAGTTCGAGAAGCGGTGGGCAGGGGTGCAGGCGCACAACCGATGGCAGGTCGACTTCTGCGCGCTGGCCCCGACGCGGCGACGCGGACTGATCCAGATCTTCCCCAACGACATCGAGCTGGCGCTCGACGAAATCCTTTGGGGCGCAAAGCAAGAGTGCTTCGGTGGGGTGTTGCTGCCCGCGGTGTCGCCCGGCGATCCGAATGTCGCGCCGCTGTTTCACACCCGCTACGAACCGATCTGGGCGCTGTGCGCCGACCTCGACCTCACCGTGGTGCAACACGCCGGGGCCGGTAGTCCGCTGATGCCGATGGATCAGCCGGCGTCCAACGCGGTGCTCGTCACCGAGATGGCGATGTGGGCGCAGCGCACCGTCTCGCATTTGATCCTCGCGGGCGTGTTCGAGCGCTACCCGACGCTGCGGTTCGTGCCGACGGAACAGGGAACGCTGTGGCTGCAGCAGCAGATGATGCTGCTCGACGTGATGGTGCCGAGCATGAAGACCGAGGCGCACAACCGCACGTACGGGATGTTCGGCGGTTCGTCGATCGACGAACTGACCATGGCGCCCAGCGAGTATGCGAAGCGCAACTGCTACCTCGCGTCCGAACTGACCCCGTACGAGTCGTCGATGATCGACTACATGGGCGCCGACCACATGATGTGGGGCAGCGACTACCCGCACGAGGAAGGGTTCGCGCCGCACTCCAAGTTGGCCATCCGGTGGGCCCTGCACAGTCAACCCGAGGACACCTGCCGCAAGATTCTCGGCGGCAACGCGGGTCGTCTGTACCGGTTCGACCTGGATGCCCTCGCCCCGGTCGCCGCCGAGATCGGCCCGACGGTGGCCGAGGTGCACACGCCGCTGGGCGACACCGGCTACGTCGCCCCGCCCGCGTTCGGTTTCCGGCCGTTCGAAGGCGGCCTCGCGCTCAAGCGACTGGCCCCGGCACGCAGCTAAGGGAATAACCGCCGCGCGATCGGGTTGACGGTGGCATGACCGACCAAGGCTTCCACGACGGCGAACTAGCCGTCCAGGAGCGTGCAGGTGTGCGTGCCCAGGCGGCGCGCCTCGGTGGTGCGATGCTGGCCGTGCCCGACCTCAACGGCGGCATCGGCGGCTTCCTGGCCGGGCGCGACTTCGCCGTCATCACAGCGCGCGACGTCGACGGCCGACTGTGGATTTCACCCCTGTTCGCGGCGCCGGGATCCCTGCAAGCACGCGACCGCACGCTGCGCGTCGACGCCACGCCGGGCAGCGGTGATCCGTTGCACGGCCTGCCGGCGGGGCAACCCGTCGGGATGCTCGCCATCGAATTCGCGATCAGGCGAAGGGCTCGTGTGAACGGCACCCTGATCCGCTCGGATCCGGACGGTTTGGAACTGTTCGTCGACCAGGCATTTGGCAACTGCCCCAAGTACATTCACCAGCGCCACCTGGACCACCTCGAGCGGGGCGCCGGCGGGGCCGAGCGTTTCGATCACCTCACTGCCGAGCACGTCGCCCTGATCACACACGCCGACACGTTCTTCCTCGGCACCGTTCATCCGACCAGAGGAGCCGATGCGTCGCATCGCGGTGGCCAGGCCGGTTTCGTCCGCGTCGAGGACGGTGGGCTGTGGTGGCCGGACTACCCCGGCAACAACATGTTCAACAGCTTCGGCAATATCGAGGTCGATCCGACGGCGTCATTGTTGTTCATCGATTTCGACAGTGGCACAAGGCTTCACGTGTCGGGCACCGCGGCGGTCGAATGGACAGCGCCCAACATTCGCGGCGACGACGGGGGCGTCGGGCGGCGGGTGAGATTCACTGTCGATTCGGCGGTGTCCATCACCCCGCCGGTCACCTGACCCCGCTCAGATGGGCGGCGATCAAGGGCGCGACCCGTTCGACGAGGACGTCCACCGGCGTCGATGCGATCGGTTCCACTCGCAGGATGTGGCGCAGATAGGCGATGCCCAGCAGTTGGCCCATCGCGAGATCGATCCGAAGCTCGGCGTCGGGTTGGGCAAGGCTCGCCGCGATCTCTGAATACACCTGTCCCTGGATGAACTGGCGGACCAGGTGCGCGGACTCGTCATGGGTGGCCGCCCCGCGCAGAATGGCGAGCAGCGGCGCGCGCGATTCCGGCTGCTCCCACGCCTCGAAAAACACCCGGGTCAGCCGCTCGCCCATGTCGCGCCGTGCGCCGCCGGTGACTCGGGCAGCGATCGCCGCGGGCTCGAACGGCCAACCCATCGTCGCCCGGAATAGTTCGGCCTTGCTGCCGAAGTAGTGCCGGACCATGGCGGGGTCAACGCACGCGGCCGCCGCGACGTCGCGTACCGAGGTCTTGTCGTAACCGGCATCGGCGAACAGGCGGCGCGCGGCCGCCAGTATCACGTTGCGGGTGTCCGTCTTGCCGCGCGGTCGTCCGATCCGGGCCATGGTGCGAAATTCTACAGTCGTTGACTTTTGTGATGGTGCGGAGTTAGCGTGGAAATTGAAATTCCACAAGTGAGGAGTTTTCGACATGCCAGCGCCTCGATGGATTGCCAAAGCCAACAAAGTGGGGCTGAACCGCCTCACCAAATTCGTCGCGCCGTGGGCGCCGGGGTGGGCGGTCGTCGTACATCGCGGGCGGAAGTCCGGCAGGACGTTCCGGACGCCGCTGTGGGCCTTTCGGCGTGGCAACCGATACGTGATCGCGTTGACCTATGGGCCCGACGCGGACTGGGTGCGCAATGTTCTCGCCGCGGGTGGCTGCGAACTCGAGAGCCGACGGCGGCACTACCAGCTTGGGGCTCCGCGGCTTTACCGCGATGAGAACGCTTCCGACATGCCCGCGTTCATCCGCTTCATGCTTCGTCGAGTCATCAAGGCGCCCGAATTTCTCGGGCTCGACATCGTCGCAAATCAGCCGTGACCTGACAAGCTACCGCGTACGGTCATCGACCATGGGAAATCAGGTCGTGGCGCGGGCCCGCGGCATGCGCGAACTGGTGATGGCCGAAGCCGCCGAGTCGGAGCAACTGCGCACCTTGACGGCCGGGATCGTCGAGCAGATGTGGTCCAGCGGCCTGATGACGTCGTTCAACCCCGTCGCCGCGGGCGGAGTCGAGCCCTCGTTCGCCGAGATGATCGAGGCGTGGATCGAAATGGCTTGGCAGGACGGCTCATTCGGTTGGTGTGGGATCGCGAACCTGCCGTCGACGTTCGCCGCGGCGTCGTATCTGCCGGACAAGGGTTTCGCCGAAGTGTTCACCGCCAACGACAACCGCATCACGATGGGCGGGCAGTTCTTCCCCAACGGCCAGGGGCACGCGGTAGACGGCGGCTACCGGTTGACCGGGTCCTGGAGCTTCGGTTCTGGCACCGGGCATTCGGAGTACATTGCGGCCGGCTTCATGCCGATGGACGACGGCGAGGTCCGCTGGGTCAGCGAAGGCCTACCGGATATGCAGGTGGCGATCCTGCCGCGCTCAGACGTCACCTTCACCGACGGCTGGTTTGTCCAGGGCCTCAAGGGAACCGGCTCCTACGACTACAACGCCGCCGACGTCTTCGTGCCGGGGTACCGGACGTTCCCATTGTTCGCGCGCGAACCGCACCGCGGTGCGTCGCCCGCGACCAGGATGGGGCTGATGCCCGTCACCGCCGCGGGGCACGCGTCGTGGGCGCTGGGGGTGGCCAAGAGCATGCTCGACGACGTCGAGGAGCTGGCCGCCACGAAATTTCGGATGAGCGACATGGCGTCGCTGGCCAGTCGGGCGACATTCCAGAAAGGGTTGGCGCATCACGTCGCATCGTGGCGGGCCGCTCGGCTGCTGGTGCTCGATGCGTTCACGACCGCCGAAGCGGTCGTCGCCGTGGGGGAGGAGCTGACGCCGACGATGCGTGCGGACATGCGGGTGGCCGCCGTGTACGCCACCGACGTCGCACGCGCGTGCGGCGAGTGGGCGCACCTTGTAGCGGGCACCAGTTCGATCCGCGAGGGCAGTCGCCTCGAGCGAGCCTTCCGCGATATCTACACCGGCACGCAGCACGCCTTCATCAGCGAGAAGGTGGCCATCGACGCCGCCCAGATCTGGCTCGGCATCATCGAAGACCAGCCAGGCCTCTAAGCCGACCAAGGACCGTGATAAGTGCGCGAAAGCTCAGCCGCCCTTGAGGCGGATCTTCCACCGCACGAAGCTGACGTAGCCCACACAGATCGCCCCGAGCATCGCCATGTTGAACCACCATGCGCCCGGCGTGTGCCGCCAATGCGAATCCTGTGGTGTCAGTGGCCCGGGTACTAGTCGCAACAGGTCGATCGTCGACGCGGTGCTGGCGAAACCCCAACGGGCAGGCGTGATCCACGACAACTGGTCCAGCACGATGCGACCGGTCACCGGGATCATGCCGCCCTGGAACACCAACTGCGACATGATCGCGATCACCAGTAGCGGCATGATCTGCTCGTTCGACTTCGCCAGCGCCGAGAGCGCCAGGCCCGTCATCGCCGCCGCCACACAGCAGGCCGCCACGTCGACGTACAACTCCAGCGTGCGCGGCGGTATCACCGCGCCGTGTTCGGTGGCGCCGGGACCCCACTTCTTGCCCCACACGTTGATGCCGACCACGATCGCGGACTGCAGCAACGCGAATCCGGCGAACACGAACACCTTGGCCAGGATGTACGCGGTCGTGGACAGCCCAACGGCCTGCTCGCGCAAGAAGATCGCGCGTTCACCGATCAGCGCGCGAATGGTCAACGCGGTGCCCATGAAAATGGCGCCGACGTTGAGCAGCACCAGGATCTGCCCCGGTTCGTTGGGCGCCTCGCCGCCCTTGATCGCCGGCACGGGCACACCGAAGCCGACGTCGCCGGGCACCGACAGCGACAGCACACCCATGATGAACGGCAGGAACGCCAGGAAGACGAAGTACCCGCGGTCGGACACGATCAGCCGCATCTGGCGCCGCGCAATCGTCGAAAACTGCCGTCGCAGACTGGTTTTGGTCGGCTGCCCGAGATCCGCCGGCTTCTGCGCGGGCGGCGGCGGTGGCGGCGGACCGTGCTGCGCGAGAAAGCGTTGGTTGGCGCCGTCCGGATCGCCCGCGACAGTGCTGAAGATGTCGGCCCAGTTGGTGGTGCCCATCGACGGGCCGATCTGACTCGGCGGACCATAGAACGCCGTCTTGCCGCCGGGCGCCAGCAGCAGCACCTGATCGCACACGTCCAGGTACGTCAACGAGTGCGTGACGACCAGCACCACACGGCCGGCGTCGGCGAGTTGGCGCAGCATCGTCATCACCTGGCGGTCCAGCGCCGGGTCCAGGCCGGAGGTGGGCTCGTCGAGGATCAGCAGCGACGGGCCGGTGAGCAACTCCAGCGCCACCGACGCGCGCTTGCGCTGCCCGCCGGAGAGCTTGTCCACGCGGGTGTCGAGGTGCTTGGTCATCTCGAGTTCCTCGAGCACCTCGTTGACCACCTGTTCGCGGTCGGCCTTGTTGGTGTCCGGCGGCAACCGCAGTTCGGCGGCGTACATCAGCGCCTGCCGGACGGTCAGCTGGCCGTGCACCACGTCGTCCTGCGGCACCATCCCGATCCTGGACCGCAGCGACGCGTACTCGGCGTGCACGTCGTGGCCCTCGAACGCCACCGTGCCCGTCGTCGGGTGCGTGTACCCGGCCACCAGCCGCGCGAACGTCGACTTGCCGGCGCCCGAAGGCCCGATCACCGCGGTCAGCGTGCCGGGCCGCGCCGACATCGAGATGTTGTTCAGCAGCGTCTTGTTGCCCTCGATGGTCCACGTGACGCCGTGCACTTCCAGGCCGCCGGTGCGGGTCGCGGCCTCGGTCTCCGTGCGACGCACCAGCGTGCCGCCACGGAACACCATGTCGATGTTGCCGATGGTGACCGTGTCGCCCTCGTGCAGCATCGCCGAGTCGACGCGGGCGCCGTTGACGAACGTGCCGTTGATGCTCCGGTTGTCGAGGATCTCGGTGCCGCTCGGGGTGGACACCAGGGTCGCGTGATGACGCGACGCCAGCACGTCGGGAATCACGATGTCGTTGTCGGTGGCCCGGCCGGGGCCGACGGCAGCGCCACGCACCAGCGAGGGCAACCTCGCGACGAGCATGCTCAAGATCC